>JBHJGM010000010.1:0-89134 GCA_050331815.1 Opitutales bacterium
TGGGCGAAGACGCGGCGGAGGAGATCGGTGGTGCGGGCGGCGGTGTTTTGGCGGATATCGGCTTCCTGTTCGGCGATTTTGGTAAAGAGGCCGTCGAGGGCCTGGTTGGTGACGTGGCGGTCGAGTTCGGCTTCGATGGGCGTGATGAGCGGCAAGCGGTTATAGCGGGTGATGGCCTGACTCCAGAGTTCCTGTGCCCCGAAGCGGTCAAGTGAGTCGCGTATGACGGGCTGAAACTCGGCGAAGAGCGCGTCGTAGGTGGTGCGGCGGAGAAATTCGGTGGCGGCGTTGGCTTCGCCGCGGAGGATGGCGAGGGCATCGGCAAACGTGAGCTGGGTGATTGCGTCGACAAAGATGGGCGCGGCCCGGGCAACGGCGTCCTCGGCCCCGGCGTTGACGCGGCGCAGCACCTCGCCCTCGAGGTCGGTAAAGCCGGGGATGGCGCGCAGGCGGCGGAAGACGACCTCGGTTTCCTCGGGCAGGCCGATGCGGTAGGCGCTCTCAAAGTAGCCCCCCTCCCTGGAGAGCTCGTCAACGCCCGCGACCACGCCTTTTTCGAGGGCCTGCTTGAGGCCGGTGGAGATGTCGGCGGAGGTGAGTTCGGCGGCAGCGCTAGAGCCGAGGAGGCTGGCGACGGTATCGCCGAGGTCGGTGTTCTGGCAGGAGGTGAGCAGCGGCGTGGCAACGGCGACGGAGACGACAGCTAAAGCGCCGCGCGGGGATAGGTTCATGTTGAGCAACGGCATGCCTTTGAATCAGCGTGAGGCGCTATGGTACGCAAGCGGATTCGGGTTTGAGAAACATTCGCCGCCAAGAGGCGCAGAAGGCACAGAAAGAATAAAAAGAGACTTGGACGCAGATGAACGCAGCGAGGGAGGGATGTTGGATAGAGGCGGGATGCGTTTAGGAGATATTAGCCGCAAAAAAGCGCAAAAAGGGGATTGGCGTATTGTGACACAGCTGTACGAGGGTGGCCATTCTGCGCGCAGATGCCTCTAAAAGCCCCCCAACGCCCACACATCTGGCCACCCGACCCTCTAGACATCCGGACACCATGACCAGAAGACATCCTGGCATTGGGACGTTGTGAACGGAGATTGAGGGGTAGCGGGATTGCTTGATCACACATGCATTTGACTCTGGACGCGAGGGTGGTGAGGTTGAGATTGTTTGGGAAACCTACTTTACTGACTGAAGAATGATCAAGTCCACGACCGAGAGCACGGTGGCTGATAAGCCGCTGTCGAAGAATGAAGGCCTGAAGGAACAGAGCCGGCTGTTGCGCGGGACCATCCTGGAAGGGTTGGCCGACACCTCGACTGGCGCCATCAGCGATGATGACACGCAGCTGACGAAGTTTCACGGCATTTATCAGCAAGACGACCGCGACCTGCGCTCCGAGCGCCGCAAACAAAAGCTGGAGAAGGCGTTCATCTTCATGGTGCGCGTGCGCGTGCCTGGGGGGATCTGCACCAGCGAGCAATGGCTGCAAATGGACGCCATCGCCGACAGCCGGGCCAACGGCACGTTGAAGCTGACCACGCGGCAGGCCTTTCAAATTCACGGGGTGCTGAAGGGCGATTTGAAGCCTGCGATTCAGGAGATCGATCAGGTTTGCCTGGACACGATTGCGGCCTGCGGCGACGTGAACCGAAACGTGATGTGCAACCCGAATCCATACACGAGCGAAGCGCACGCGCATGCCTACGAACTGGCCAAGAACATCAGCGCGCACCTGACGCCGAAAACGCGGGCCTATCACGAGATTTGGCTCGACGGGGAGAAGGTGGCCGACAGTTCGCACGAGGAAGAGCCGCTGTACGGAAAGACTTACCTGCCACGCAAATTCAAGACAGTGGTGGCCGTGCCACCGAGCAACGACGTGGACATCTTCGCGCACTGCCTGGGCTTCATGTCGGTTGTCGAGGACGATAAGGTTGTGGGCTACAACGTAACCGTAGGCGGTGGCATGGGGATGACCCACAACAAGCTGGAGACTTACCCGCGCCTGGCAGACCTGCTGGGCTTTTGCCAGCCGGAGCAAGCGGTGAACGTGGCTGAAGCCGTGGTCAAGGTGCAACGCGACTTTGGCGATCGTTCGGACCGCAAACATGCGCGACTCAAGTACACCGTGGAGGACCTCGGACTGGAGCGTTTTCGCGAGCTAGTCGAGTCGCACCTGGACTTCAAGCTGGAGCCGGCGCGGGCGTACACCTTCACGTCGAACGGCGATGTATATGGCTGGCACGAGCAGACCAACGGACGGCTCAGCCTGACGCTCTTCATTGAGAACGGGCGCGTGCGCGACAATGGCACCCACCGCACGAAGAGTGGCTTGCGCGAAATCGCGAAGATTCACGATGGGGATTTCCGCCTGACGGCGAATCAGAATTTGATCATCGGCAACATCGACCCGGCCAAGCGGGCAGCGGTCGAAGCGCTTTTGGAAGAGTACGGCATTACTGCGCTGCAAAATGTGACCGGTCTGCGGGCCCGGGCGATGGCTTGCGTGGCCTTGCCGACATGCGGGCTCTCGCTGGCCGAGTCGGAGCGCTACCTGCCGCAGCTGATCGACGAATTGGATACGGTCATCGAGGCCTGCGGACTGCACGACGAAGAGATCAACATCCGTATGACGGGATGCCCAAACGGATGCGCACGTCCATACCTCGGGGAGATTGGCTTCGTTGGCAAGGCACCCGGTAAGTACAACGTGTACCTGGGCGCAGGTTTTGCGGGTGATCGTCTGAACAAGTTGTACCGGCAGTCGGTAAAGCAGGAGGACATCAAGGGGCTTCTGCAGCCGATTCTAGAAGACTACGCCAAGAACCGTCGGGGCGGGGAGCATTTTGGTGATTTCGTGGTGCGCTCAGGCTACATTGCGGCCTCCGGCAACGGTGCGGACTTCCATGAAAATCTGCCTGCCGAGGTGAGATAGTACGCTGGAGGCAGATTGTGAAAGGCGGCGTCAGCGCTTGCGTCGAGGAAAGGATCGGGTTTCTTGCATGATAACCGCGAATTTTATCTTTCGCTCGCATGCCCCCGCCGTTACGCCTCACCTACCCGAATCAGGAATCGTCGCTGGATAAGCTCGAGGCGGATCTGGCGGCGTTTGCTTCGAAGCAGCGGGTGGAACCCAAGGCGCATTCGGCCCTACAACTGTGTCTGGACGAGGCTCTTAGCAATATTCTCGCCTACGCGTTTGCGCCGGGGGAGCAGCAGACCATTGAACTGGAATTATCGACCGACGCGCAGGGCGTAACCGCGGTGCTGTGCGATGCGGGCAAGCCCTTCGACCCGCTGCGAGAAGCGCGCCCGAACGGTACAAAGCCAATTGTCGACGCAGTCGCCAAGGCGCGCGAGCCCGAGCCCGGCATGGGTGTCTTTTTGATGCGTCGGCTGCTGGATGAGTTGCACTACGTGCGGCAGAATGGGCGCAATGTGCTTCGGCTGCGCAAGCGTTTTGAAGATGCGCGCAAGGCCACGGTTGCCGTCGAGCGCCCATCGGCGCGCTGAAGGCTGGCGCTCGGGTCGTGCTGACCTAATGTCGCGGCATGGAAGTCGCGGTTTATTCAAGCAAGCCCTACGATGAACGCTTTTTGAGCGAGACCAACGAAGCGCTGGAGGCGGGTCATCGCTTCACATTTTTCAAGCCTCCGCTGGACCCCTCAACGGTGGAAGGTGCCCGGCGTTTCGAGTGCGTGTGCGCGTTTGTGAACGACGATCTCTCGCGGCCGATTCTCGAGGCATTGGCCGAAGGGGCAACGAAGCTGATCGCGTTGCGCTGCGCGGGTTACAACAACGTGGATCTCAAGGCAGCTAAGGAACTCGGCCTGACGGTGGTACGGGTACCCGCTTATTCGCCGCATGCAGTGGCCGAACACGTGGTGGCGCTCTTGCTGACACTCTCGCGCAAGACCCACCGTGCCTACAATCGCGTGCGCGAGGGCAATTTCGCGCTGGATGGACTGATGGGCTTTGATCTGCACGGGCTCACGGTCGGGGTGATTGGGACGGGTAAAATCGGGGCGATTTTTGCACGCATCATGATGAAGGGCTTCGAATGCCCGATTCTGGCCTACGACCCCTACCCCAACGAGGCGCTGAAAAATGAAGGTGCCCAGTACGAAGCTTTGGAAACGGTGCTGGCCCGGAGCGACATCCTCAGCTTGCACTGTCCGCTGACGAAGGAAACGCGGCACCTGCTGGACGACGCCGCGTTTAATTCGATGAAGGATGGGGTGACGGTGATCAACACCTCCCGGGGGGCGCTGATCGATACGGAGGCGGCCCTGCGCGCGCTGAAGTCGCGCAAGTTGGGCTACCTGGGGCTGGATGTTTACGAGGAGGAGTCGGGGCTGTTTTTTGAAGATCACTCGGCGCACATTATCCGCGACGATTTGATCATGCGCCTGACGACCTTTCCCAACGTGATGATCACTGGGCATCAGGCCTTTTTCACCTCAAATGCGCTGAAGAATATCGCGGATACGACAGTGCTAAACATCTCCGCCTTTGCCAAAGGCGAAGCTTGTGAAAACGTGGTCGAGCCGTAAGCCGCATGCAGCAAGCGACGGCCAACACGTTTGGCGACCGCGCCTCGGAATGAAGCCTCAGCGATGATGCAGAAGTTCCGGGCCTCATGCCCCTATCCAACAGGTGCTGGACCTGCAGGATAACCCCGTA
The DNA here is from genome assembly GCA_050331815.1 of Opitutales bacterium. Taxonomy (GTDB): domain Bacteria; phylum Verrucomicrobiota; class Verrucomicrobiia; order Opitutales; family JBHJGM01; genus JBHJGM01. The sequence continues at coordinate 4,687 of JBHJGM010000010.1, forward strand.
GTGTTCGGGTGGATACGCGTGCAGTTTTTCTTTTAGGCAGTACGGTCTACCGAGCGTCGAGCGTCAGGGTGCCTTCATCTGGTATCAGGGTAATCTCGTAGTTGGTATCCCCGACGGTGACGGTATAATCTCCGTAGAACGCGCGGAGCTCAGCCTTGCCTTCGGCATCGGCGGTGCCGTCCCACTGCGTCCACCATTCCTCGCGCAGCAACTTATGGAGGGCGTCGCCAGCGGGCAGGCGGTTCCAGTCCTTGTCCCAGAGGGCGGCGTCGCGGTTCCACTTGATGGGGTCCCACAGGCCCCACAAAGTCATGGCCTCGACGGCCGGATGGGCAAAGCCGATACGCATCATCTGGTCGAGCGCACGGGCGCGCAGCTGCTCGTCCTTGACTACAAAATCGAGTTCGGAGAGGTGGATGGGCAGGCCAAGCTCGGCAACGCGGTCGAAGGCATCCCAGGCGTGCTCCAGGCGGATGTCGCCGTTGACGCGCGACTGCAGGCCGATGGAGCTGAGGGGCACGCCCATGTCGAGCAACTCGCGCGCAATGTCGAGGTACTCGTCGATGGCGGCGTGGGTGATGATGTTGAACTCGTTGAGCGCGAGTCCGGCTTCGGGATCACCAGCCAGCATCGATGAGACCATGTCGTAGACGATATCGCCCATCCGGAAGCGATAGTATTTGTGGTGGACGATCTCGTTGAGAAAATCGTAGACATCGATTTTGCCCTTATAGCGCTCAGCCACCTGTAGTCCGCGCTGGCGGATGACGGTGCGCAGATCGGTGTCGCTCATTTCCTTTTGCCAGGGACGGATGCGGCCATGCACGTCGCTGCCCCAGAACACTGTGTGCATCACGGTGTACATGTCATTCTCGAGCGCCCAGGCAACCGCGCGATCCGTTTTATCAAAGCGATACTGGCCAAGGTACTTTTCCGTGCTGTTCCAGTACATCGTGGCAAGCGTAACGGAATTAAAGTACTCCTTGGTGATGGCTAGGCGGCGATCGACGTCCTCCTGCGTGTAGTCTCGGTCCTCCAAGTCGTCTCTCATCAGAGAGGTTGAAAGGTTCACGCCAAAGCGGAAGTGGTGACCTGTTTGCTGGACGGAGATGGGCGCGTTGGGCGCGGCGAGGATTTTAAGCGTGCCCATGCGGTGCTGACGGATGAGTGGGTCGGTGCGCTCAATCAGAGACAGCTGGGGCGGCGCCTCGGCGAGCAGGGCGGCATCTTCCACGCAAACGCGCACAAGGTCCAGACGGGTGCCTTTGCCTTCGGGGAAGACACCGCGCATATAATACACGTGCACCTCGGCGGGGCCCGCGGGGGCTTCGAACTGGAGATCGTGCGCCGTGGGCACGAGGGCGTGGACGGTGAATTTGCGCTCGTGCAGGAGCGTGCCGTCAAGGGCGCGCACCTCTAGTTGCACCCGCGGGTAGCCGCCCTTGGAAGGTTCGCCGTGCGCGTAGACCGTCACGCGCTGGGTGCCCTCGGTGGCAAACTCGACCCACTCGCGAATGCCGCCGTAATCGTAGTAAGTGAGGCCAAGGTCGACCGTGTCCGGCGAGATGTCGCCGCGGTTCAAGTGGTCGCGGGCGTTGCGGGTGTGAATCTGCAGCCAGCCCTCCCGGTTGTCGGGCGCAGGCACGGCAAAGGTCAGGGCCTGGCCAGAGAGCGGGGCTGGCTCGGGGATGGGCAGGTCGGTGGGTACGGGCACCGTGAAAGTCAAGTGCTCGTAGATGGCGCGGCCGCCAAAGAAGAGAGCCAGAGTAAGCGCACCACCGAGGACGGCAGCCAACAGGTAAGGGATGCAGCGTTTCATTCAGAAGATTCAATCGGGCCAAAGAGCGCGGGCTCAATGCCGGACTTTGCAAGGAACTTTCGTTCCGAATATCTACTCGCGCGGGAGGCGGTCGATGATGGCGTCATCGTTGGCGTGAAGGATGGCTTCCTCGCGGGTGATAAGGCCTTCGGCGTGCAGATTGATCAGCGACTGCTCCATGGTGTTCATGCCATCGCGCTGGCGCGTCTCCATGAGCGAATAAATCTGGTGCCAGTTGCCGGTGCGGATCAGGTTACCCAAGCCGGAGACGTTGCGCAGCACCTCCATCGCGACGACGCGCCCGGGACCGTCCTTGCGGGGGACCAGCTTCTGGCCGAGGATGTAGCTAAGACTGAAAGAGAGTTGAGTGGAGAGCTCTTTGCTGCGCTCGGGCGGAAACATGTCGAGAATGCGCGTGATGGCGCCAACGCAGTTGCGCGTATGCAGTGTGGAGAAGACGAGGTGGCCGGTTTCGGCGGCGGTCAGGGCCAGCCCGGCGGTCTCGGGGTCACGCATTTCGCCTACGTAAATGACGTCGGGGTTTTCGCGCAGGATGCTGTACAGGCCCTGGGAAAAGCTGCGGGCATGGCTGCCGACCTCGCGTTGCGAGACGAGCGCTTCCTCAGAGTTGAATACAAACTCGACCGGGTCCTCCAGCGTGATGATGCGCAGGCGGCGGGTGCGGTTGATCTCGTTGATCAGGCTGGCGATGGTGGTAGACTTGCCCGAGCCGGTGATGCCGGTGATGAGGACGAGCCCCTGCTTGGACAGCACGATGTCTTCCCAAAGCTCCTCTGTGGGGAAGCCAAGCTCGGAGGGGTGCGGCACCGAAGGAGTCAGCAGGCGGATGACGGCGGCCGGACCGTCGCGGTCGCGAAAAACATTCAGGCGAAAATTGTAGCCACCGTGGGGGAGTTCGTAGCCGGCATCGATATCGATCAGCCGGTCCTTGCGCAGGGCTTCGATCTGTTCGTGGTGCAGGAGCGGGAAGACCAGCTTTTCGACGAGTTCGGGGGTCAGGATGGCCCCGTCGGGGACGCTCTCCAGGTCGTCGTCGAGGCGAAAGCGCACCGGATGACCGACCTTCAAGTGGAAGTCGGAAATGCGGGGCAGGCCGTTGGCCATGTAGTCTTCGTGGACAGAATTTTCGAGCAGCTCGTTGATACTGAGCATGTGTTCGCCGGCGGGATAGACGGGGGCGTTGGGGTCGTAGGATTCGCTCATAGGGTGGATTCGAAGCGCGAGCCTAGGGCAGCGCGGGCCCCGGTGTGAAGCGCGAATTGGCCCCGCCTTCAGGCGCTTGAATTCACGGGGTTATTTGCGCTAAGCTACGCGGTTTCTCAGCTACGACTTCCAACCGGAACTATTCAACATACCCATGTCTACGACCGCGCCCGAAACGCACGAATTCCAGGCCGAGGTAAAGCAGGTGCTCGATATCGTCGTGCACTCGCTGTACACCGATAAAGAGATTTTCATTCGCGAGCTGATTAGCAACGGCTCGGATGCGCTGGAAAAGTTGCGCCACCTGCAACTGACCGAAAAAAATGTCTTCGACGATAATCTGGGACTGGAGCTTTCGCTGACGTCCGACGATACGGCCGGAACGCTCACGATTCAGGACTTTGGCGTGGGCATGAACCGCGAGGAGCTGGTGGAGAATCTCGGCACGATCGCCCATTCGGGTTCGAAGGCCTTTTTGAAGGCGCTGCAAGAGAGCGGCGGCGACCGCAACGACAACCTGATCGGGCAGTTTGGCGTGGGCTTTTACAGCGTGTTCATGGTGGCCGATGAGGTAAAGGTGTACACGCGCTCGTGGAAGCCCGACGGCGAGGGCCTGCTTTGGACCAGCGACGGCTCGGGCAGCTATTCCATCGAGCCGACCGAAGGCCTGCGTCGCGGCACCAAGATCGTGGTGAAGCTGGCCAGCGAGCACAAGGAGTTTGCGCGGGAGCACCGGGTGAAGCAAATCGTGGAACAATACTCGCGCTTTGTGCAATTCCCCATCCAGCTCAACGGGGAAAAGGTAAACACCATGAAGGCGCTCTGGCTGCGGGCGAAAAACGAAATCAAAGCCGAAGAGTACACGGAGTTTTACAAGTACCAGGCACACGCGGCGGAGGATCCGTTCGACTGGTTTCATTTCAGCGCGGACGCACCGCTGGCGATCAACGCGCTGGTCTACATCCCGGGCATGAATCAGGAGCGCTTTGGGTTCGGACGGACCGAACCTGGCGTGGCGCTGTATTGCCGTAAGGTGCTGATCGACCCGAGCCCAGAAAAACTGCTGCCGGAGTGGTGCCGCTTTCTGAAGGGCGTCGTCGACAGTGCGGATCTGCCGCTGAATATCTCGCGCGAATCGATGCAGGACAGTGCGCTGGTGCAAAAGCTGGGCCGGGTGATCACCAAGCGCTTCATCAAGCATCTCGACGAACTGGCCAAAAAAGATGCCGAAAAGTACGTGAAGTTTTTCAAGCTCTTCGGCCATTTCCTGAAGGAGGGCGTGGTGAATGACTTTAACAACAAGGACGCGCTGGCGCCCTTGCTGCGCTTCGAAAGCAGCGCGACCGAAGCTGGCGCATTCACCAGCCTGCAAGCGTACGTGGACCGAATGAAGCCGGACCAGAAGACCATCTACACGCTGTCCGGACCGAGCCGCCAGGCGCTGGAAAGTGGGCCCTACCTAGAGGCCTTTCAGGCGCGCGGCCTGGAGGTACTCTTCTTTTACGAACCGGTGGACGAGTTCACGGTGCAGCACCTGGGCACGTTTGCGGAGAAGACGTTTGCGAGCGCGGACCAGGCCGATATCGACCTGGGCAAATCTGACAGCGAGCCCGAGGGCGAGCCGCTCGAACGCGAACAGGTCGAGGCCCTGTGTGGCTGGCTGAAGGAAACGCTCGGCGAGGAAAAAGTCTCGCGGGTGGCACCTTCGGAGCGTCTGGTGGGCAGCCCGGCGGTGGCTTTGAACGCGGACAAGATGATGTCGACCTCGATGCGGCGGTTGATGCAAGCGATGAAGGGCGACCAGGACGAGCCGCTGCCGCCACCTGCGGTGAATCTGGAAATCAATCCCCGTCACCCGCTGGTTCGCAACCTGAGCATACTTCGTGAAACTGACTCGGCTCTGGCCGAACTGGTGGCCCAGCAGGTACTCGACAATGCCCTAACGGCTGCCGGGCTGCTGGAAGATCCGCGGGCGATGGTTGGGCGCGTGTACGAGCTGCTTGAACGCGTCAGCCGCAAGGACTAGCCAGAGGACCCAACTCAGTCCTTCTTGAAGAAAATCAGCAGGATAAAAGGCAGGATCGCGAAGACCGCCATCACCACGTAGAGGATCTTCAGGTGGCGGTCGGCCCGCTTTTGAACCTGCGGATCGACCGGAGGTGCTTGTTTGTCGGGTTCTGGTTCGGGCGTGCTCATCGAGCGGCAGCGGTCGTGGTTTCGCCGGTGGTCGCCGGATTCAACGGGCGGTTCCACTCGACCACGAAACGAAAGCCGATGAAGCGGGTGCGCTCGCCACGGCCCCGTTCTTCCTGCGGCAAGCGAAGCAGCGAATCGGTGGTGTCGACCGCGCTGCCGCCCATCACGATGGCGCGGTTCTCGCCAGTGGAGCTTTCGGGCAGGGCCCACTCGGCAACGTTGCCCAGCAGATCGTGAAAGCCCGCGGAATTGGCGGCCGAGGTCTCCACTCTTTGGATACGCCCTTCGGAGTTGGCAAGGTTCCAGGAAATCTGGTTGAGGTTGATGCTGGTGCCGGCGTCGCGCGGGTCGCTACTCAAGTAGCGCAGGCTGCCGATGGCGGACTTAAACTCGTCGGGGCGCGGCAGGCGGACCGGGCGCGCGAGTATCCAGCTCAGGCGTTCGCAAAAGCGCTCGGCCTCGTTCCAGGAAAGTGCGCTGACCGGGTAATCATCGCCGCGTGGGTCCTGGCTGGGGTTGGAGCGCATGACCGCGCTATAAAGCGCCTGGGAAACTTCATGGTCGAAGAGAAAGATGCCATCGAAATCGGGCACGGTCCGCAGGTTTGAAACGATGTGTTGCTGCAGGTAACCGAAGTTGCCGCGCAGGAGCTTGAGGATTTTCAGCCGCAGGATGTGGTCCTCGGTGACGACGGTGCTGTTAGGAAATTCGCCCCGGAAGCGCTCGGCCTTGTCGGCCAGTTCACTGACGAGGCGGCTGGCCCGGCTGACTTCGCCAGAGAGCAGAAGCTGGTCGAGGCGGGCCGCATCGGCGATGATTTCGTCGGCCAATTCGCGGCTTTTGGCCATCTGGCTCAGCGCCAGCAAATCCTTGGCGCGGTCGCGCGATTCAAAGTCGCTGCGTGGGAACTCGTCATTAATGGTATCCTGGGTCTGGTAGGCCTCGAGGTAAAGTTCGGCGGCTTTCAGCGGGTGGCCATCGATTTCAAGTTGGGAGGCTTCGGCGACCAGCGCATTGACCTTCTCGTGCAGGCCGGCCGAACGCAGCGAGGCAAGGCGGCCCTGCAGGGCGCTCTCGCGGGCGCGATTGTTGGAGTTGTTGTTGGGCAGCTTGTGGATGATCTGCCGGTGGACCTCGATAGCCTGCTCGTAGTTGGCGATGGCGTCTGCCCAGCGCTCTTGCTGTTCGGCCTGCTGACCGGCGGTCTCGAGGTCGAGGGCCTGCTTGCGCAGGGGGGCCAGCTCGATGTTGCTGATCAGCGCACGAAAGCTGGTCTCCAGCTGCAGGTTTTCGAATTCGCTGCTGCCGTACTTATCATTGATTTCTTTCTGCAGTTTGGCGGCTTCAATGAGCTTGGCGATGGCGAGGGTATCGTCGCCGTTATCGCGCGCTCGCTGAATTTCGAGTTGCAGCTGTTTGACCTCGCGGTGCAACGGCAGCGCACGTGCGTTATGCGAATGCTTGCGTAACTGGGTGAGGCGCGAGACGTCCTGCAGGTTGTACCCGCGCCTGGAATTGAAACGCTCCTGCAGGTACACCGCGCGGGCGATCTTGCGCGCATCGTTTTCGGTGATGTTGCCCAGCTCCCAGGCCGAGAGAAACTCGCTTTCCATCTGGGTGATCTCCGCGAGCATTTCCTCGTCGCTCATCTCGTCTTCGTTGAGACGGATTGTCGACTCGGCGATCGGGCTGGGCGACATGCGCTCGGTGAGGTAGTAGACGCCACCCAGCGTACCGCCAACCGTGACGATCAGAAAAATGATCTGAAACGGCTTTTTGAAGCGGCTGAAAAATCCGCGCGATTCTTCCTCGAAAGGCATGTTAACAGGGAAGCGAAACGGTGTGTTGAGTCAAAAGCGAAAGGGACGCCCGGGGTGAGCGTGCGGCGGCTGCCTCCCTCACTATCGCCTGCTGAGGAAGACCGCCTAACCCCTAAAATGTTCGACATTTGTGACAGTGCCGAAAAGCGTTGGCGGGTGTTCGAGCGTCTGACGATATTGGGGGCGGGCCTGCTGGGGGGCTCGCTGCTGTGGGCGGCCCGTGAGAAGGGGCTTTGCCGGGTTACGGCGGCTTGGTCCAGACGGGCAGAGACCCGGGAGGCCTGCGCTCGAAGTGCTTGGTGCGATGAGGTTTATGAGACGCCTCAGGCAGCTGTGGCCGAGGCCGACGCCGTTGTTGTCTGCGTGCCGGTCGAACGGATCGCACCCCTGGTCAGGGAGGTGGCCCCCGCGCTCAAGCCGCAGGCGCTGGTGATGGATGTTGGCAGCACCAAGGGAAAAATTTGCGCGTCACTACCCCCAGTCCTTAACGCGGAGGGGGCCGCTTTTGTGGGTGCGCACCCGATGGCTGGTTCGGAGAAAACTGGCATCGACCACGCACGCGCCGACCTGTTTGACGATCGCAACGCCTTTATAACCCCGGTTGAGACGACTTCCGCATCGATGACGGCCCGGGCTCAGGCATTCTGGTCCGCGCTGGGCATGCGCGTCCATGTGACAACCCCCGAAACGCATGACGCGATTGTGGCGCACGTGAGTCACCTGCCCCATCTGGTGGCTTCAGCGTTGGCTCAATCACTGTCGGAAAGCCCGCCTGAATGGCTGGCGGCCAGTGGGCCAGGCCTGCGCGACACCACACGGGTAGCCGGCGGCGATCCCAGCTTGTGGCTGGAAATCGTACGCGAGAATCGGCCCGCCGTACGCGCGGCGCTGTCCACCTTTACCGCGTCGTGGAGTGCGCTGCAGGCGGCGGTGGAGGCAGAAGACGATCCCGCCCTCGAAGCCATCTTGACGGGTGGGCAACGTTGTCGTTCGCAGCTGGAAAAAGCCTGAATGTCGCGATGACAGACCCGCTTCCCATCCCACCGTTTCGCAAGCCCCTCTCCGGGCAGCGCGTGACTCTGCCCGGCTCGAAAAGCCTGACTAACCGGGCGTTGATCCTGGCCGCCTTGAGCGATCAGACCGTCACGCTGGAAGGCGCGCTGTTTTCCCGCGACTCGCGGATTATGTGCGATTGCCTCGAGAATCTTGGCTTCAAGGTCACTCTGCAACCGGAAGCCAAGCGCATCACTATCCAGGGCGGTGCCGGAAATATTCTCGCGAACACCGCGCAGTTGTTTTTGGGCAACTCGGGAACGTCGGCGCGCTTTGTCACGGCGCTGGCGGCGCTGAGGCCGGGCGGTGTCTTCAGCCTCGATGGCGACCCGCCGATGCGCCAGCGCCCCATGGAAGGGCTGCTGCGGGCTCTGGAAGCGCAGGGCACACGTTTTACGTTTCAGGGAAAGTCCTGGCACATGCCCTTCGTCATGGAAACCGATGGACTGAAGGGCGGCTCGACTCCGATCGACGCGCAGGCTAGCAGCCAGTTGCTGTCAGCCCTGCTGATGGTGGCACCGTTTGCCAGGGAACCCGCGCGCATTGAGCTTCTGGGCGAAACCGTGTCGCAACCATTTGTACGGATGACCTGCGAACTGATGGCACAACTCGGTGCGTCCAACGCGGAGGCCGCCTCAGGCAGCATTTTCGCGCCCCGTCTCCAAGACGCGTACCATTTTGAAGCCAACGCATACCTGGTCGAACCCGACGCCACCGCGGCCAGCTACTTTCTGGCGTTGCCGCTTGCTGCCGGCGGACAGCTCACGGTGACACCCTGGCCAGCACACATGCTGCAAGGAGACGCGGCGTATGCGGACCTCATGGCGCAGCAGCGTCTGGTCGAACTGACTCGCACCTCGAACACACTGCAAGTGTCGCCAGGTGACCAACGCGCGGGTTTCTCCGCAGACTTCAACACGATCTCGGATACCTTTTTAACGCTGGCTGCCCTGGCCCCGCTGTTGAACGGGCCGACCGAGATCCGCGGCATTGGCCATACGCGGCATCAGGAAACCGACCGGATTCATGCCATGGCCACGGAGCTGCGCAAGCTGGGCCAAACCATCGAGGAAACCGACGACTCGCTCAAAATAGTGCCCGACCCGGCAGCCTTGAAACGCGTGAGTGCGCAAGCACCGCTCGAGATTGAAACCTACGAAGACCATCGCGTGGCGATGAGTTTCGGAATCCTCGGGTCGCATGATTTGCACGGGGACGGACGGCCCTGGCTGGCGATTCGAGATCCAGCCTGCTGCGGCAAGACCTTTCCCGACTTTTTTGAGAAACTCGATGCCCTGAGAGAAGGAAGCGATGCCTGAGGCGTATCCAGAAAACAAGGACGGCTTTATCGTCATCGCCATCGACGGCGGGGCGGCCTCCGGCAAATCCACCACCGCGCGGGCCCTGGCCGCCCGGCTGAATTTGCTACACGTTGACACCGGCTCACACTACCGTGCCGTGACCGCCGCGCTGCTGCAAAACGGGGTGGATGTGCGGGACTCCGAGGCGGTTGACGCGCGCTTACAGCAGTTGCGCCTGAGCAGTCGGATCGTAGGCCGGCAATCGATCATTGAACTGGACGGCACCACCTACGCGAGCGAGCAACTGCGCTCGCCGGAAGTCAACGCCGTCGTCTCGGCGGCCGCCGCGCAACCGTGTGTACGCGGTTTTCTTAAGCAGTATCAGCGCACGCAATTGGACGTGGCCCGCGAAAAAAACTTCGCCGGGCTAGTCATGGAGGGGCGCGACATCGGCTCGGTCATTCTGCCGGAGGCACCCTACCGGTTCTTTTTGGAGGCCGATGTGGCCACGCGCCAAGTGCGCCGCGAGAAGGAAGGTCAGACCGATGCCATCGCCCAGCGCGACCGGGCCGACGCCAGCCGCAAGAGCGCGCCGCTGACCTGTCCTGAGGGTGCGGTCCGCCTGGACACCGGGGTGCTCGCCCCGGATGAAGTGGTGGCCAAAATCACTTCAATGCTGACCGAAACAGCGACTTAGAAGGCTGGGTCTCCGCCAAGTTCAACGAACAACTGGCGGGCCGTTTTACGGCAATGCTCCGGGTCGGGATGCACAACCGTGTAGTGGCCCATCTTGCGCCCCTTGCGCGGGGCACCCTTATCGTACAAGTGCAGGTGCGCGCTCGGCTCGTCGAGGATACTGGACCAATCCGGGCTTCCGTGCGCAGGCCAGAGATCGCCCAGCAGGTTGACCATCATGGCGTGGGTGTGCTGGCCCGCAGGAACCAGCGGCAAGCCGCAAACCGCCCGGCAGTGCAGTTCGAATTGCGAGTGCGCACAGGCGTCGATGCTGTAGTGACCGCTGTTGTGCGGTCGCGGGGCAAGTTCGTTGACCAGCAGTTCTCCCTCGCTCGTTTCAAAAAATTCAACCGCAAGCACCCCGACGTAATCCAGCGCTTCGGCAATCGCGCGGACGGTCGCTGACGCCTTCGCCTGCAGGGGCTCGCTTTGTGGCGCGGGTGCGAAGGTGGCCTGTAAAATGTGATTTTGGTGCACGTTCTCAACCAGTGGAAAGACCTCGGTAGCACCGCTTGCAGTACGTGCGCACAGGATGGAAAGTTCGCGCCTGAACGGTATCCATTTTTCCAGCACGCACGAGCCGCCCCTGAAAAGCGAAGCCGCCTCCCCCAGTTGCGTCTGTGCTGTGAGCTTAAGCTGGCCTTTACCGTCGTAACCGCTCTCGGCCTGCTTGAGGACCGCCGGCAGGCCGATGGCGTCGATGACCTCCGGCAGCTTTTCCGGGTCGTGGACGATGGCAAAAGGCGCGCAAGCAAAGCCGTGCTCACGCAGGAACGTTTTTTCGAGAACGCGGTGCTGGCAGATTTCCAGCGCTTTGGGCGCTGGATGAACGGGCAGTTTTTCGCTGAGGAAACGGGCCGCCGCAGACGGGACATTCTCGAATTCCAAGGTGACCCAGCTAAGCCCGTCGGCAAACCGGGCCAGCGCGGTTGGGTCGTCATAAGAATTTGGATACGCCTGGTCCGCCACGCAGCCCGCGCAGGCATCCGGGTCCGGGTCAAAAATGCGGAAGCGCAGCCCGAGTTGACGCCCGGCCAGAATGGTCATCCTGCCCAGCTGACCGCCGCCCAGAATACCGAGCACCACCTCATTCATCGGCGGGCAGCGCGGTGGCTTCGACGGCTTCGGTTTGTTTTTGACGCCAGTCCAGGAGGCGGTCGCGCACGCTGCCGTCACTGAGGGCAAGGATGGCGGCGGCGCTGAGGGCAGCGTTGATCGCGCCAGCCTTGCCGATGGCCAGCGTCGGCACGGGGATACCGGCGGGCATTTGGACAATCGACAGCAGCGAATCCATACCCTTGAGGACCCGGCTCTCCACAGGTACGCCCAGCACCGGCAAATGGGTTTGCGCGGCGATCATGCCTGGCAGGTGCGCCGCCCCGCCCGCGCCTGCGATGATGACAGCGAAGCCTCGGGCCTCGGCTTCCTGGGCGTACGCGCGCATTTTTTCGGGAGTGCGGTGCGCGCTGACGATTTCACAGGCATGGGTCACGCCCAACTGCTCAAGCGTGGCGGTAGCATGGCGCAGCGTCTCCCAATCGGACTGGCTCCCCATGATGACGCCCACCCGTGGCGGCGCATTGCTTCCGGCAGCCGTTTGTGGCTTGGTCTCCTCCATGATGCGCGATTAAAGAAGACGCTGCCCCATGGCAAGGCCCGGACACATGCGTGCGACTGCAACCGCTGGCACCCGCCCGCCCGCAAAGCGCTACGTGCTGGGCGTGGATGGCTGCCGCATGGGCTGGGTTGCCCTCTGGCAAACGCTCGAGCGGAGCCCGAAAGTTGGCGGTGCGGTGTACGCTTCGCTGGAAGCACTTTGGAAAGCTCACGGCGATGCGCAAAGAATTCTTATCGATATGCCGATCGGCCTGCCGGCGGAGACCTCGCGCGCCTGCGACGTGGAAGCCAGACGTATTTTGGGCAGGGGGTTGGGCAGCCGGGTGTTCCCCTGCCCCGCACGCGTCACCGTAGAACAGGAGCCGCTCGATTACGTGCGCGCCTGCCAAATCAATTACACGCAAACCGGCCGCAAACTCTCCAAGCAAAGCTTCTTTATTCTACCCAAAATCGCCGAGTGCGACCAGCTGCTGCGCACCTCGGCAGCGGCGCGTCGGACTTTGGTCGAAGCGCATCCGGAAGTTTGCTTTGCCGGTTTGCATGGTGGTGCGGGGATACGCGCGGGAAAGAAAACGCCGGAGGGCTTTTCGCTGCGGATGCGGTATCTAAACCCGCTACTGCCCGGTCTGAAGCGCCTTCAAAGAGAGCTGCGCGGGGCTTATCCAAAATCGAAGGTGGAAGACGACGACATCCTCGACGCAGCGGTTTTGGCCCATGTGGCACGTGTGCCCCAAAGCTGGCGCGTCTTGCCGCAGGGGGACGTACCCAGGGACGCCCGGGGCCTGCCGATGCGCATCGTCGGCTTGGATACAAAGATAGCCGACTAGGCTTTGGGCGGAGCCTGCGCGTATGCCGACCAGTCAGCCAGAAGGGCCTGGATTACGGTGCTAACCGCGCGGTAGCCGTTTTCCAGGCAGGGCTTCAGACTCGGAAAGTCCGGTTCGCCAACGGTACCCTCAGGGCCGCAAAGGCTGGTCAGGATATCCACGCCGGGAGCCGGCAGAGTGAAGTTGCTGGCGCAGCGCAGCGAGAGGAAACGCGTAGCGTCGGCCAGCCCGGCAGCTGTCAGGTCACTAACCACCCGGATAGCAGGGAAGTCCTCCATCGCGCTGGTGGCGAACGCGCTTTGCCCCTGCGTGAAGTGCGCCACCCAATCCTCGGCCCATCGGTTCAGAATCGGCCCATGCCAGTAGCGACTAGCCGAGAGATTGGTGCCGATGGCGATCTTGGGCGGCTCCAAAGCGACGGGCTGCTCGATGAAGCGGCTGCGAAATTCCTGCAAGTCAGCCGGGTCGTCGAGGGGCAGATCCTTGGTCAGTTTATACGCCCAGCGCAGCAGCGAGGCGGGGGTCTGGTAGGCGTATTCGCGGAAGCTGGCGGCGGGCGCAGCGACCGGCACCGAGGCGTCGACCGGTCCGCGCATGCCCATGGGAAATGTCCCGTAGGGCCAGCCGGCGGGAATCTCCTGTGAGTCGATTTCGTAGCAGATCTCCGCATCGACCAGCCAATCGTGCCAGACGGCGCTGCCGAGGGAGACTACGTTTGGATTGGCCCCGGCGACGCCGCTCAGGATCCAGTAGGCCTGGCTGAGGTCCCAATGCTGGCACCAGCCCAGCGCGCTGACAGCATGACCGGTGGCCAGACCGCTCGGGCCGGTCACGATGGCCAGCACACCGTCGTCGTTTTCGTAAACGGGAAAGTGCAACTTGGGCCCTTCGGTGACACGACGAAAACCCAGGCGCTCGCGATAGAGGGTGAATTCACCGGGCAGATCGCCCCCCGGGTCATAGTAGGTAACCAGAACAATGCGGACAGGCTGCTTCATAGGGGATGCAGATATTAAGCACGTTCCATTCCGATGAGGCGCGCTTCGATGGCGCGCAGCGAACGCTGTAGGGCCGGCAGCGTGAAAGCGGCGTCCACCGTGCAGTGGCGTGACCAGCGTTCAAGCGCGGCCGGGTTCTCAAGGCAGGTACGTAGGGCCGCAACAACGGCATCAACACTGGGAGACTCGAGCCGCAGAGCGTTTGTATCGTGCTTAACCACGGCTGCGCCACGGTCCGTGGCGAGGACGGGCAAGCCCTCGGCCAGAGCTTCCAGTTGGGGTTCGGCACCGCTGCCGCAGAGTGCTGGGTGAAGCAACAGGTCAGCGCTTCGAAGGGCTTGCAGGCGCTCTTGCGCATTTAGAGTCCCCAGCCATTTCACGGATGCCAAGGCTCGAAACGGCTCGGGCGTTTGCGCGGCATCGAGTACGTCCGTGATTTGCCACTTTACGGGGGCGTCTGCCAGCTGTTGCGCGGCCTCGAGAATGATTCGCCGGCCGGTGCGCAGGGTGCACGGCGCAGGGATCAAGATGCGCAGCGGACGCTCCGCAGTAAATTTCCCGGGGTAGGCGCGCAGCGGATCGCGTGGCGTGCGGTCACCTTCAAAGACAGGCGGCAGACAAACGATGCGGTCCGGCTCGACCGAGGCCTGCGCCTCAAGCTGTTCGCCCACCCAGGGCGAAGGCACGGCGATACAGTCGGCCAGTTCAAGTTCGCGACGCCACAACTGCCAGTGCAGTTCGGGGGCGGGCAGGAAATCCCGGGGCCAGGCTGGGTCGCGGAGCGCCTCGGCCTCGACGTTACGCTCAGCCGCCGGGCCGGCATCGGTCTGCCCCAGCACACACCGCCAGCCCACCTCGCGAAAAAACTCGAAAAGCAGAGCGGCTTCGTAGCTGTAGGCAAAGACGATCCCGGGCGCTTTGGCTTTCAGATCCGCGCGCAGGGGCGCGATCTGCTTGAGCAGGTTGCGCTGGTAATAGGCACTGCGCTGGTGGGCGACCTTCCATGTATCCCATTTTCGGATACGGGCGGTTTGCTCAAAGCGCACCTGCCCCAGCCCGAGGTGCACCACCGTGGTCTTATCAAGATCCGGGTGAACGCGCTGCCGGGCCGACTCAAAGAACGACGGCAAAACGGGCTGACTCCAGCGCGGATAGTCATTCCAGAAATCCGTCAGAAAAAAGGCCAACGCGTTTTCGGCGGCAAGGGCTCGGGGTATCTGATAGGCGTCGCGGGCGCCGATCTGCGCGCAGGCCCAGATCGCATTCATCGCGAGACGGCCGTAGCCGGCGCAGGCTCAGGCGTATCCGCACAGGCACTACGAATGCGTTCCCGGAAGGCTGCCCAGGTGAATTGCTCGGCAAAGTTGCGAATGCGCCCGGCATCGAGTTCCCCACGTTCAAAGCGTTCGCGGGCCTCGCTGAGGGCGCCGCCCAGCCGGGGCAGATCACCGGGCTTGAGGACTGCGCCAACATCATCGGGCGGTGCAAGGTCGACCAGTCCGGTGTGCTCGGTGGCGATGGTGTAGCAGCCCATCCCAAGCGCTTCCAGCAGAACAAAGCCAAAGCCTTCGATGAGCGAAGGCAGGACAAAGACGTGGCAGCGGTTGAAGAGGTTATGTAGTTCGGCCAGGGGCAGCTTGTTGTGAATGGTCACGTTGTCCGCGGCCAGCGCCCGGATGCCCGGGTCGATGCGGTACGTGACCAGGTGCAGCTCGCTGCGCGGCATGGCCAGGTCCTTCCAAACCCGCAGCAGGTGGTGCAGGCCCTTACGCTGTATGCCCTGGCCCACGAAAAGGAAGCGGCAGCGGTCAGCCTGCTTGGCTTCGGGCTGAAACGGCAAGGCGCTGAAATCGTAGCCATAGGGCACCACACGCATCCGATTTGTGGATACGCCATAGGCTTCGACGCAGCGCTGCGTAAACGCACTGGCGCAAAGGATGAAGTCGGCAGCCTGACAGGCCTCGCGCGTTTCGCCTGAGCGCCCGCCGTCACCCCCGGTCTCCTCCTCGCCTTCAAAGGAGACCTTTACCTCCGGGAAGCGCGCAAAGTCTTCCTGCAGGATCTGTCGCACCAGTGGACCTAGCGGATGGACCATGAACAGCCCCTTGTTCAGAGCAGCGGCTTCCGGACGCGCGAAGGCGGGCATCGCGTAGTAGCTGTACAGGAGCAGGCTGGCCTGCCGGCGTTGCGCTTCGGCCAGCGCACGCAGGGAAAGACGCTCATCGATGGCGCGGAGGGCTTCCGGCTTGGGCAGACGTCCAAAGATGCGTTGCCACTGCTTGAAAAAGGACGCCAGATCGCCGCGTACCTGGGTCGACGAAATTCCCAGGCAGTAACGTGCCCTGGCTTTCTTTCCGAGGGGCCCGGGCAGCTGCGCCAGCCAATCGGGCGTATAAAAATCCGTGACCAGGGAGGCCATTTGCCCCGCTTCGGACAAAGCCCAGGGCACCTGATAGAAATCCCGGCTGCCGTTGAAGGCGACAACGTAACTCATGTAGCCGGCTCCTTTGGTTGAGGCCAGCGCGGGCGGACCGCCCGACAAGGATTGCCCGAGCAGATCATCGCCGCAGGCAGAAAGTCGATGACAATGGAACCCGCGGTCGCCACGGCTTCCGCAGCCAACCCGGCCCCGGGCCCGACGAAGCACATCGCGCCGACCCAGGCGCCCGCGCCAATCTCGATCGGGCGGTTGCGGTAAGGAAAGTCGGACTTGCGGTAATCGTGGTTACCCGTGCAGAGGAAGGCGCGCTGGGAGATACAGGCGTGGCTGCCAATGGTGACCGGCTCGAAGTTGAGGATGAAGACCTCCTCACCCAGCCAAACATGGTCGCCCAGTTTCAGACGCCAGGGCAGGTGGATGTTGACCCGCGGCTTGATCACGACCCCGGTGCCGATCTGCGCGCCAAAGGCTTTTAACAAGGCACGCTTGAGGGCTCCGGGCCAAGGCAACGCACTGAGGAAAAAAACACACTTGGTGAGGTACCACAGTAACTCGAACCAGCGCGGTCGGCCTCGGTCGAGTCCCTTCGACGCATCGAAACTGTCCAGGCGCATGCGCGTGCCGCTCGGCGGCGCGGACGTGTGGGCAGGGGTGGAATCCGTTTCAGCGGCAGTGGACATCGCAAGCCTCCAGCAAAGTTCGCGCAACAGCCTGCCACGTGTAGCGCTCACGGACAAGCCTCTGGCCAGCCTGGCCTCGGTCGCGGCGTTCCTCATCGGTACACGCAAGGACCTGCTTGAGGGATTCGAGCACGGACTCGGGCGTGGCCTCGCAGAGCCAGCCGCCGCCTTCAGTGCCCAGCTCGGGAAAGTTGCACGCGTGCGAGGCCAGCACGGGCACGGCGCAGGCCATTGACTCCAAAATCGCCACCGAGAAGCCCTCCGAGTGCGAGGTCAGCGCGAAGCAATCCGCGCTTTTGAGCAGAGCGATTTTCTCATCCCCGGTGACCGTGCCCGGGAAGCGCACGACGGCTTCCAGCGTTTCCTCGCCGATGATCTGTTCGAGTTCGGCGCGATGCCCGCCTTCATCCGGTCCCGCCAGGATCAGTTCCCAGCCATCGGTCAGCGGGCCCGCCTGCTTCCAGGCGCGCAGCAAGAGGTCGATGCCTTTTTTTGGATGCAGCCGGCCCAGAAACAACAGGCGCTTACGCCCCTTCGGCGCGGGTGCCACCACCGGGTTCTCAAAGGGCGTCAGGTCGATGCCGTTAGGAGCGACCACAATTTCTCCCGGCAAACCGAGCCCACGCGTCTGGTCGGCCTCCTTTTGGGTCAAAGCGCGCCAAAGCCGGGCGTGCCGGAAATTGGCAGTTTCAAAGAGCAGGTGCACCGCGCGTTTTTTCCAGCGCGAGCGGTTCAGGATCCAGGGCTCGAACATGCCGTGCGGATGACAGACCAGGGGACGCTCCAGCTTGCGCGCCCAGCCCCCCAACGCCTTGTTCGGATAAACGTAAAATCCGTGCGCGTGGATCACTTCATGGGACTGGACCAGGTCCCCGGCCTGTCGACCCAATTCAGGCGCGTAAAAGAGCGGCGGGGGGCCTTTGCGGGTAAACAGCCGTGCGCCTTCCAGCGGCGGTGGCTCGGGGCGGGCGTCCGTGCTCACGAGCAAGGACTTGCGGCCGGCTTGCCGAAAAGCCTCGTTGAGCGCGAGTGCCGCGCGACCCAGGCCCCCACCCTCCAGCGGCTCGGTCGACTGCACGAAATGCAGGTGTCCTTCGGGCGTGGGCATCGGGCAGACGTTACCGTGACAGTGCGCACTCGGCGGCGCGCCGGGCGTTGTGCCCAAAGTGATCGAGACCGAACTGGCGGATGTGTGCCTGGGCCTGTTGTCCAAGCTGCGTCGCCCAGTCGGGCGCGTCGGCAAAGCGCTGGAGCGCAGCGCGCAGGGCCTCCTCATCTTCCGGCGGTACCTTCAGGCCGGTCTGCTCGTTCAGGACGAGGTCCTCGGCGGAGCCCAGCGTTTCCGAAGCCAGGACCGGCGTGCCGCAGGCCATCGCTTCGTTCACAACCAGCCCCCACTCCTCGTACAAGCTTGGCAGGACAAAGGCGCGGGCCAGCGCGTAAAAGGTCGGGTTCTCGTCGATCTGGCGAAAGCCGTAAAAGTGCACCGCCGGTTTGCCAGGGTCGTAGGCGGGTCTGGGCTCAGGCGCGTCCTTTGCGCGCAGGTGGTCGACAACCGGCAAACCCGCCTCGCGGGCGAGGCGGCGCAGTTCAGTTTCGATGTCGCCGGAGCCCACGAAAACCAGGTGCAGCGGACGGTCGGCGGGCTGCTTCAGTTGGGTGAACGCACGGGTAAGCCGGGGTAGGTTTTTTTTCTCAACCATGCGACCAAGGCTCAGGATGTAATCGGGCGGCAGCGCGAGGGCCTCCCGTCGTGCCGCGGCCTCTGCGCGGACCTTGGCAGCCTCGGCTTCGAAGAAAGCGGTGTCGATCACATCATAGCCGGGAAAGATCCGGTCGGCCTCCAGGCCAAGGCTCGCAAAGTAGCGCTGGTGCGGCGAGCCCCCAACCAGCGCAGCGTGAAAGCGCGAGACGATCTGCTGCTTGATGGCACGCTTGAGCCCGGTGGCGCGTTCCGTGCCCGCGTGGGTTTCGTTCATCATGACGATGCGCGCACCGCCCAGTCGGGCCCGCAAGTTCATCATGAGCGACCAATGCCAATAGGAGGGCACAAACAGCACATCGGGCTGGAGCCGCTTGAGCGCGGGCAGCGCAACCCGCAGCATCGAAAGCGGGTAAAACCCCATCTCGTGATCGCCCACGTTTACGTGCTCGATGTCGTTGTAGCCCTCGAGCGTGGTGTAGTCGTAGATGCCGCTCTTTTTATACAGTTCGAGCCCGTGCACCGAAAAATGCTCGCCCGCGCAGGCACGCGCGCCTCGAAAACGCGCGTAATGGTAGGGGCCCCAATAACCCCACAGCAGGACCATCCGCTTCATGCCCCGGATTATCGGACGAGTTCACCCTGAGGTTCAGCGGTGGATGCATCCTGTGGGGAAGGAAGGTCGTAGCCGGCATCTTCCTCGTCGTCCGCCAGGTCAATCGGGCGCTGTTCGCGCGTCACAAAGACGACGTTGGCCAGGAACCACCACAGCGAAAATGGCAGGATAATGGTGAAGAGTAGGAACTTCATCATCGAGACAATGCTGCCGTCGCGGAAAAACTGGATCAGCATCGCCGTGAAAATCAGGTACGGGAAGACAATGTAGGGCGAGGTCTGGTTACGCAGAAAAATGTGATAAACAAAGGCCAGCACCGCCGCCGCGAAGACCATGTTCAAGAGGGCGCCAAAGAACCCGGCGGAGATCCAGCCATCGCCAATGATGCTCACCGTGAGCCCGATGAAGTTGCCGTAGTCGTTCAGGTTGAAATATGGCACAGGTGCGCCGACGGGTTTGCCTTCCCAGATGGCGCGGGGGATCGGCTCGGTGAACAGCTGCAGGTGCTGCACCCCGTAAGCATACTTTTCGGTTTCCTCAGGCACCTTGGCCACGACGTAGGTCAGGAAATCGAAGTTGGCGAAGTCCAGCCCGTCGATGTTGTTGAGCAGATCGGGATCGTTGATCTCGTCCTCGGTGAAGCGGACCACGGCGGTGTTACGCTCAAAGGCTTTTTCGATGGTGGTGTCTTCCAAAACGGAACGCATCCATTCCTTGCCGGCGTTGCGGTTTTTGCCCAGTTGGTGGAAGCCCACGGCCAGCAGGCAGCCGATGACAGCCACCGCAACCAGCTCGCGGCCGCTGAACCAGATCCGGCGCTTGTCCCACATGTAGACCAAAAAGACGGCCACCATGGTCAACAGGATCGTCCAGCGGCCCCACCCCTCCGTAAAGCGGTAGCCCAAAAAACCGACCAGTGGAATCAGCGAAACCAGCCGCCAGCGCAACGACCAGGCAAAGAGAATGCAGATCGGGATCAACACCCGCTGGGCATCGTTGAGGTAGCCACTGCTGCCGGTCATGACGAAAACGCCTCCCTCCGTCATCCTGCCGCCCATGCTGGCTCCAAAGACCGAATACAAGCCCAGCGGCGTCAGCAGGCACATCATGAGCCACATGGCGCGTTTTTCACCCGGGGCCAGATCGGTAAAACGCGGGAGGTCAAAAATCCGGCGCGAGGGACACAAAAAGCTGAACACAAAGACAAAGGTGATCAGGCAGGCGCTCGTCACCTGCAGCGTCAACGAGAGCTCGTTGTGGTCCGGAAAAAACTCCATGTAGGTCCAGACCTTGTCGAGGTCGCCCGCGAAGATGAGCGTCGGGCGCAGCACGAACACCACGAAGTGAAAGGCCAGGTAGTACGTGACCGGATGAAAAATCGTCAGCTGCCCGCGAAAGGCGACCACGACCGTGACCAGGCCCAACAGGAGCCATTGCAGCACGATTTCCAGCAGCGTCATAATTGGATAAGTTCAGCCGTGCTCAATCAAAGCAGCGGGGGATCGAAATTCAGGGTGTAGGCGAGGTTTTTAGAACGGTCACGTAGTTTACGCGCTGGCGCGCCTCCGACAACGGTAAAGGGCGCGACATCTTTGGTCACCACCGACCCGGCTGCCACCACCGCACCCTCGCCGATGGTCACGCCCGGCAGGATGATCGCGCGGTAGCCAATCCAGACGCGATCGCCCACGCTCACCGCGCCCCCGGCGTTGGCAAATTCCGGCGAATCCGGGTCGTGCCCCAGGGTCAGAATCGTCGCCTCCGGGCCAATTGAGACGTCGCTGCCCATCCGGATATCGTAATGACGTCCGTCGAAGGTGCAGCCGAAGTTCACCACGTTACGCGCGCCCAGGTACACCCTGCGTCCGTTGAGAAAGCGGCAGCGCATCTGCACGCCGGTACCCTGGCCAAATTGCCCGAGATAGGCCTTCAGGTAAGCGCGCCGGACGAAACGCACAGGAAAGGAGCCGATGACGTGGGTGTATCCCCACGACAGGAGCGTGCCAGCGAGCAGGCGCAGATTCATGGCGCGGCGTCAACGGGTTCGCCCCAGAGATAGGCCATGAAACGCTCGGGCGAATTGAAAGCCTGGGCGTTTGGACGGCGCTGGGTGGCTGCCTCCAGGTGCGCGGCGATGTTGTCGTGCATCTGTTTAAGCGCGGTAACGAGGGCCTCGGTGTCGCCGTCGGGGACTTTCAGGCCATGGGCCCAGCGGTCCACCGCGCGCGAAAGCCAGGTGTCGTCCGTGACGATCATTGGCAGCCCGGCAGTCCCCGCCTCAGCCACCTGATTGGACTGGCGCGCAAAGTACGACGTCCACCGGTAAGGCAGGACGACGCAATGCGCATTGAGAAAGAGTTCTTCGTAGGCCTCCGACGAAAGAAAATCGGTGATGAGTTCGACCCGCGCATCCTCGTGGAATTTCGGGTCCGGCTCCATGGGCTGGTCCGCGCCATCACGCATCTGGTTGGGCCAGTGGAAGGCGAAACGCACCGAGTCGTCCGGATAGCGCTCGAGGTATTTCAAAATCGCGTCGTGAAAGACGTCGCTGCCCTTTTCGTGGCGCACCGGACCCAACGTGATGAAGCGCACGGGATCGCCATTTTGCGGAGCCGCGGACTGGCGCACGTTGACCGGTACCGCCGGTGAGGGGATCTCGTGAAAGGGCACGCCCGCGAGGATTTCGTACTCTCGAGAGGTCTGGTCGCTATCGTTGGCAAAGCAGACCTTCCCCTCCTTCACCCACTTCGCGTACTTCTTCAGGAAAAAGCGGAACAGCCCGGCGGACTTCCCGAACTTCGGGTTGGGATCACCTTTTTCGTAGGTGCCCTGCCCGGTGATGACAAAGAAGAACAGCCGCTGAAAGTCCTTGCCCAGGTGCTTACGGCAGATGAAGTACCACGCGATCAACTGATGGATGCGCACGGTCGAAATCATGATGCAGTCGGCCTGGCCTTCGCGGCGGACAATGGCGGCGTTTTCCCTCCAATTGTGCCAAGTGTAGTGAAAAAACCGATACAGCCCGTGTAAAGGCGTTTTCGCCGGGCCCTGGCGAAACCACCACGAGTGCTTGAAGTGCTTCACCGCGCCCAGTTCTTCAGCGAGGTCGTCCTTCAATTCGCCGTGGGCGTAGACCTTGACTGCGTAGCCGCGCGCCTCGTTCAAGCGCTTGACCGATTTGTTCCACTGGAAGAAGTGGCCGGAGGGACCGATCAGGCACTCCTCGACGAGGATCAGCTTACGAGGCGCGGAGCCTTGGCTGGCGGCTGCGTTCACGGCGGGTGGCGGTCCGTGGTCGGGCGGTGGCGGTGCTCAGGTGGCGGCGACGCCGGCCTCCGCAAAGACCTTCTGATACCAGCCGACCATGCGCTTCATGCCGTCCTCCAACGAGACGTTGCACTTGAAGTCATTGCCCAAAACGGCAGTCAGCAGCTTGCTGTCGCTGCTCTTGATGAAACGACCCTCAGGCTTGGAACGATCAGCCTCGATGACAATATCAAGCCCAGCGGCCTGAGCGATCAGCGCCACCAGATCGCGAATCGCGATGGTGTCTTCAAAGCCGATGTTGACCGGGCGATCGCTAAAGCCCTTTTCAACGAGCGACATCATAATGCGCGCGCAATCCTCGGCGTGCACATAGTTGCGGCGCTGGTTGCCCGAGCCCCACATGACGCAGGGGTTCTCCCCGTCGAGCACACGCTTCACCAGCATGGGGATGGCCTGCGAGTATTCGCCGGCCCAGTTGTAGTGCTCGCCGTAAATGTTAAACGGGCGCACGATGGTCATGGGGATGAAGGTCTCGCGGCGGTAGATGTCGGCCTTCATCTCGAGCATGCGCTTGGCCCAGCCGTAACCCCAGTTGGCGCGTTCGGGCTCTCCGTGCCAAGGCACCGAATCGGGCATGGGTGTGGGTCCATCATCGGAATACACGCAGCTGGTGCTGGTGATCAGGACCTGCTTGGGCTTGTGCGCGGCGATCGCATCGAGGGTGTTCGTGTTGATGCGATCATTAAAGCGGAACATCTCGAAGTGGTGGGACTGGCTGTAGCCCACCCCGTAGGCCCGGGAGGCCAGGTGAAAGACCACCTCCGCGCCCTCGAGCGAGGCCTCGGCAAAGTCCGGATCCTCCAGCGTGCCATGGCGGTAATCCACGCGCTCACGCAGCCCGGGAACGAAGTTCCACGTGCCCTTGGACTCGTCATCGACCAGGATGACGCGCGAGCCGGCGTCCAGCAGACGGGTGCACAGAAACGAGCCAATCAGGCCCAAGCCACCGGTCACCGCGACCGGCTTGTCTTTGTAAAATGATTCCATGGTAGTCGGACGTAGTGCCTAGCCCGTGACCTTCATGCACGAGGGACGGGCCGAGAGGGCGTATTAGAAAAATCGTTAGCGAGCCGGTGGGAAGTTTTGGGAAATTCTGCAGTGGAATCGGTCAAAATGGCCGAAGCTTGAAGGCCGTAATGCATCACTGACCCAGCTTGCCCAATGCCAAACCGTCCCTTCAAGCAATTCAAACGGCGCAGGCGCTTCTGTAGCCTCTGACCAGGCCAGACGGCGGCATCGCCACTGAACGCGCCCCTGGCGGTAATTGCGCGGTTGGTACCGAATCTGTCATCGGGTAGCTGCATCAGGCGGTCTCCTGTGCCAGTTCGCGGAATTCCGCGCACTTGTCCGCCAGTTCCGAAAAATTGCCCGAAGCCAGCAGCTGCCCCTCGGATAAAAAGTAAAGGCAGTCCGAATTGCGCACGGTGCTCAAACGGTGAGCGATGGCGATGATCGTCATCTCACCCGGAAGCGCGTCGACGGCGCGCACGAATTGTGCCTCGGTCTGGTTGTCGAGAGCGCTGGTGGCCTCGTCGAGCAGCAGCACAGAGGGGCGGTGGTAGAGTGCGCGGGCCAGGCCAACGCGCTGACGCTGCCCGCCGCTAAGACGCACCCCGCGCTCGCCGGTGCGTGTCTCGTAGCCGTCCTTCAATTCCTTCTCGATAAAGTTCTGAAGCTGCGCCATCTGCGCGACCTCCCGGAGCCGCTCCTGGTCGATGGCCTCTTTTTCAATGCCCAGGGCGATGTTTTCGGCCAGGGTGGCATCGACCAGAAAAATGTCCTGCGGTACATAGCCCACGCACTGCCGCCACTTGCCGACAAACTCCGGCGTCAGCTCATTGCCATCGATGAGCACTTGCCCCAGCGGCACTTCGAGCAGGCCGAGCAAAATGTCCACGAGGGTCGACTTGCCTGAACCCGAGGGCCCGACGAATGCGATGCGCTCACCCTTGCGGATGGTCAGATTCATCCCGCGGATGGTCGTGCGCGTGGCGTTGGGATACTCAAAGGAGAGGTTGCACAGCTCGATAGCGCGCTCAAGCACATGACGCTCCGGCAGCGGCTCGTACTTACGGCCCCGCACGTATCTGGAAGGCGCATCGCCCGCACGCAGGTCGTTGTACAGGCCTTCCAGGGTGAAATTGTGCGTCTGTATGTGGGAGGTCTGGTTGTAGATCAGCTGGACTGTCGGCAGCAGCTTATAACCGGCAAAACCGTAACCGGCCAAAAGCGGCACGATCTCCTGCAGGCTGCGCCCGCTGCCCTGCCAGTACAGGATCAGCGCGATGATCCCGGAAAAGGCCAGCGTCTCCAGCGTGTAGCGCGGGATACCGGCAAACAGCGGTACGCGCGACATCAGGCCGGCCAGACTCATAGCCGACATACGAAAGCGTGTGAGAAAAGGTCGCGCGCACTGATGCACCAGCATGGTCTTGATGCCGGTCAACAACTCCTGTGAGGCGGTGAAGCGCTCACTGATCAGGGGATTCATACTCCGGCCGATGCCCGAAAAAATCGGCTGGGTCAGGACGAAGATGATGCCGTAGCAAAGACCGAGCACCGCAATCCCGACCAGACCGACCACCGGATTGAGCGCAATCAGAAATAGCACCATTCCGGTCGCAATGACAATACGCGTAAGCGTGTCCAACAGGGGCAGCAGCACAAAGGTGGCGAACAGTTGAACGTCGCCCTGGATGCGCTTGATCAATTCAGCGGAGTTATTCTCGACGTGAAACAGGTAGGGCTTGGCCGAGTAATGATCGAGCAGCTCGGCGGCCAGGCCCATCGCCGTGCGGTGCGCGAAGCGGGCCCGGGCGTAGTCTCCGAGCAGCCCGACACCCCCGTTCAAAACCAGCGCGGTGATGGCGGTGATGCCAAAAATCCAGATAACGTTGTCGGCATTGAGAAAGGGCGCGTAGGTGCCCAGTACCTCACCCCAGCCCGACTCGAGGAAACCGGCGGCGTCCGGCGCAATGGCCAAAAACTGCATCACCATCATGATGGCGGTGACCTGCAAAATTGCCTGAGAGACTCCAATCACCCAGACCAAGGCAATACGGCGTCGCCCGTAGGGCACCATCAGCGCCCCCAGCTTTCGGAAGAAATTTCGCAGCGCCTTGAGTTTCTTCATCTGCCGCTCATCTCGGCTTTCTGGCCGGAATTGAGGTAACCGTAGCGTTCCATGGTGGAGCCGCAAATATCCAGGAAGTACTGCATGTCAGCGTCACTGAAGAGCTTGCGCCAGTCCTCGGTCTTATTGCCACCGTAAAAGGACAATATCGCGGTCGTGTCGGCGATGCGGTGCAAACGGCGGCGGCGGACCTCCCAGACGCTGGACGGCTTGGGCGGCAGGGGCGGATTCTGCAAATCTGGCTCAATCCCGAGAAACTCGCCCAGCTCGCGCACGGTTGGCTCGGTCTTTTTTAGCAGGTCCTCGCAGCGGATCGCTTTCACGCCGGGCTTGTCGCACCACTCGCTCACGTGCCGCACCCAGTAATGCACGTGCTCGCCTTCCTTGCCCGGGGACCCACGCAGAAACTCCGGAAACGGCTTGCGGGCGTCTTCGTTGAAGCTCTGCAGAAACAAGTAGAACGAACTCATCACCGAGCGACCGTCGCGCACCACGTATACGAAGTCCGCCTCGGAAAGCAGCCACTCACGCACCTCGGGCGTGTAGGTTTCCAGGTCCGGCAGATTGGGCAACATGTGCGTCTTGACCAGGGGACGCTGGCCACGCTGCAGGATTTTTTTCATCCAGGCCGGGCGCCGGCGGTATTTCTCCAGGGTCAGCGCTTCCGCCGAGTAATAATGGTTGTGCACCGTCTCCAGGGGCAGTGTTTTGGTCCGGCAGGCGGGAAAGTTGCGCCGCAAGGTATCGAGGGTGAGGTGCGTGCCCGAACGCGGATGGCTGGATACGACGATCGGCTTGCCAACGTCGTCAAAGAAGCCTTTGGGCAGTTCCATCCTCATGAGCAGCGCAGTCGAGCAATCAGGTTAGGGAAAAGGGGGCGCGAACAAAAGTCCCGCCAACAAACCGGTCAGGAAGACCATCGGCAGCTTGAACGGCCCACTGAAGCAACACCACGCATTTCCCGTGCTAAAGGGAATTTGAACGAAGAGAAAAGGAGACGTCGCGGGCGGCCTGTCGGACTGTTGACGCAGCTCCTAGGCTTTTTTCGCGTAGTACGAGCGGTACTCGCTCTCCGCATTGGAGCCGTAGCCGTGGTAACCGTAGTACGCCGAGAGGCGACCGGCGGGCAGACCATTTAGGACAACGCCCTGCAGGTTGTGGCCGGCTTCGCACATCTTGTCCAGGAAGTGGCGCACGCGGAACTTGTTCACCTTGCGGAAGCGGCAGACAAAGATGACCTCGTCCACGAAGGGCTTGAGCAGGAGTGTGTCCGGGAAGACGCCGACCGGCGGCGTGTCCAGCAGGATCAAATCATACTGGTTGCGCAACTGATCGAAGAGGCCCTTCAGACGTGGGTTGCTGAAGAATTCGGTGGGCTGCTTGTCCAGACCGCCCGAAGGCAGCAAATGCAGATTTTCCGTCACTTCGTGAATACCGAGCGAGGCCTCTTCAACCACGCTGGGAGTGGCTTCACGGCCTTCCCTGAGCCAGGAAAGGATGCCCGAGCTATTATCCAGCCCGTGGAAATGGTGCAGGCTGGGCCCACGGAAGTCCGCATCCATCATCAGGACTTTGCGCCCGTGGCGGGCAAAAGTGTAACCCAGGTTATTGACGATCAGCGACTTGCCCTCGGAGGGTACCGTGCTGCCGATCAGGACGACCTTCGGGTAGTCGACCCGGGTGCACAACTCCATGCGCCCGTACAAGCCGCGAAAGGCCTCACAGAGCGTGGGCTGGTTGTTACCGGCGGCCACGTGCGGACGACGCTTGCGGTTGATGCTGTCAAAGCGCGGAATCTCACCCAGCAGATTGGTACCCAGAAAGTCTTCGATCTCCCATTGGGTTTTCAGGCGGGTATCGAGCATGCCCAACGCAACCGGCAGCAGCGCAAAGACCATGATGCCGGCCAGGCTGGCCCAGATGGCCTGCTTCTCCATGTCGGGCTCCTCGGGCTCGTAGGGCAGGAAGGCCTGGTCGAGAATGCGCAGGTCGCGCCGCTCGAGGCGGGACTCGATTTCAGCGTCTTCAAGGCGCTCGGTAAAGCGGGTCAGGGCAGCCTCGGTATTGAGGGCATCGTTCTGCAGAATCGCCAGCCGGCTGCCGAGGTCATCGAGCTTGAGGGCCTCCTTTTCGGCTTCGCCCAGCGCAGCGCGCAGGCGGCCCAGGCGCTCGTCCAGCAAATCCTGGTTGGTGCGGAGGGTCTGGGTGACTTCATCGATGTTTTCCAGCAGGATAGACTCCACGGCGGCCACGCGCTCGTTCACTTCAATCATGCGCGGGTGACGCTCGAGGTAACGCTGGCTGAGCTGGCGCTTGTCGGCTTCGAGTTCCTCCAGCTGAGTAACGTAGGGGCCCACCTTGGGGTCGTCGGCGATAGCCTGAAGCTGGGTGAGGTCGCGCTTGTCCTTACGGTAGGCGGCGATTTCGGCCAGGACATTGGTCGCGTTGAGCTTTTCGGCTTCGGCTTCGATGACGCGCGCGGTCAGGTCCTGCACGCGCTGCTCAATAACTGGCTGAAATTCACCGAGCCGGTCAACCATGACGTTTTGCTCACGGAAATTCTGAATGGCCCGGCGATGGTCCTCCAGTTCGCGCTCGAGGCGGGTCTTGTTGTCCTCAAGTTCGGCCACGCGGGAGCGCAGGTCGCCGCTGGTCTTGCTGTTGTAATAATCGATGTACTTCTGCGCAATGCGGTTGGAGACGCGCTGGGCCAGTTCCGGATCGCGGTGAAACATCCCGACCTGGATGAAGGGCGCATCCTCTTCGGAACGCACGCTGATCTCAAAGCCCTTGCGGATGATCTCCGCGGCGGAGGGATAATCCTCCGGGTCGTCATCGGGCTCGATGTACATCTCGACGACCTGGTCCTTCTCCTGGTCGGTGAAGAAGGGCATCAGGTAGCCAAAGAAGTCGTTGCTTCGCAGCCTGCGGATGTGCTTCTGCAGGATGACCTCGCCCTCCGCCTCCAAAAACATCTCCTCGGCGGGCATGACGTTTTCCTCGGCGGTCTGGATCTCCAGCGAAGCCTCGGAGTAATACAGGTCCTTCTTGCGCCACTCGATGACGATGAGGATGTTGGCGACGATGATCGCTGCCAGCAGGCCCCAGTGCCAGCGCTCCCGAAACATCAGGAAGTAGTCGCGCGGCGAGCGCAGCACCATGCTCGGCATGGTAAAGCTGCCGGTTCGGTGTGCGCCACCACCGGCGGGTGGACGGGCGTGGCGCCCACGGGCGCGTTCATCGGTAAAGTGGCTCATAGGGTCAGCTAATCGCGGGAAGCGTTCAGGTCTTTGGTCTGGGCTCTAGATCACCTTGTCGTGAACAAATACCAGGTCGCCCGGCATCAGGAAGAAAGGCTTATAATCGGCGGCACCGCGACGCCCTTTCACCTTGTCGTTCACGTCCTTGATGAAAATCTGCTCGGTGCCGTCGTCGAGGGTGCGCGTAATCGCAATTTTGCGAAGGTTGGCGTCGTCGTTGAAACCACCCGAACGAAGGATAGCGGTGAT
This sequence comes from Opitutales bacterium, assembly GCA_050331815.1. Lineage (GTDB taxonomy): Bacteria > Verrucomicrobiota > Verrucomicrobiia > Opitutales > JBHJGM01 > JBHJGM01. The sequence continues at coordinate 33,684 of JBHJGM010000010.1, forward strand.
CAATTCCACGCGCTCTTCCTCCGGGTCGAAAAAGACGTTCCCGGGATTGGGGACCGCACCGGAAATCTGTACGAAGCGCGGGGCGTACTCCACGATGGACACGCTGACCATCGGGCGGCGCAGGTAGCGCTCCTCGATAAAGCGCTGCTCCAGGTGCTGCTCGGCCTGGCGCGCGGTCATGCCCGAGAGGCTGACCGTGCCCAAAAACATGACCCGCACACGTCCGTCTCGGTCGATCCGCTGGGTGGTGCCGATTTCGGGCTCCTCAAAGACCTCGATGTTGAGCTGGTCCTGCGGACGTAACTGATAGGCCCGGGCCAGGCGGTCCTCGCGGCTGTCCTGAGCGGCAGCGGTGGTGCGGCGCTCGGTGGTTTGAGCGGTGGCTTCAGCCGCGGGCGGCGGGGCGACGATCTCGTCCCGGCGGTCGGGGCTGGTCGGGGCTTCCCGAACGGTGCCCGGGAAAGTCATCTGACGATTCTGAGCCTGGGATGTGGCGGCGAATGCAAAAGCCAGCATCACCAAAAGCCCGTGGTACGCTGTGCGGATGGGTTGCATGGATGGTAGGTTCAAAATGGGTCGCTGGGTGTTGGTTGCGGCCGGAAAATGATTGAGGTCAGAAGCGGTAGACCGTGGAAGCGGTCAAGAGGTGCCGATCAAAATTAGCAATCGCGGCATCGGATTCGCGATCTTCGAAAGCCCACGCTGCACTAATCGACCAACTGTCGTTGGCCTGAAATTCCGCGCCCAATTCGATATAGTAACCATCGTCGGTTCGGCCGGAGCCCACGAAGTCATCTTCCTCGTAGCCAATCTCGGCGCGAGCCAAGGTGCGGTTGCCGATTTCCTGCACCACAAACAGGTTGAAATTCGTGTTGATCACGCCAGTGTCGTTAGGGGCCAGGTCGATGTCTCGAACACCCTGCACGCCGACCTGAGTCTTCTCGCGCGCCTGCCAGATGAGCGAGCCATCGATGACGAAAATGGTTTCATCGTTCCCGTTGCCCCCGGTGTTGTTGACCGTGCGAAAACCGAAGCCGAGGTTCGCATCCAGCTTGCTGAAGAGTCCCTCGGGCACGAGCTGGCCGTTGATGCCGAAAAGCACCGCGATGTTGTTGTTGGTCAGCTCGGCAGCGCCGCCGGCACCCTCGGTGCTTTGCCGCTCGAACTCCACACCGGCGAACCCGCCCAACTGGCCGATAATCTCGACCACCTCGATCTGATTACGCAGAGAGAGCTCGGTGTTCTGGCTGAAAATTTCCGGGTTCTCGTAATCGAAGGTGGCGGTGCTGCTGAGCGCAATTTTGGGGCGAAGCTGGTAGGTGAGGTTGCCCTGCAGGATGATATCGAGGCTCTCGATCCGGGTGTTGACCTGGGAATTGCTCTCGGTGGTGCGCCCGATGCTGAATTCCAGTGAGCCGGTCAACGGCGAACCTTCAATGGGTAATAGTGCCGAGGCCTCAACTTCCCAGTCGACGGTGTCGTCGGCTTCGTCCTGAGTGAACTCGAGAAATTCGAGGGTCCCAGCCACGCGCAGCTGTGTGCGGGTATCGGGCCGAATGTACTCAAAGCCGGGGCCGAAGATAATGGCGAAATCCTCCTCGCCGTCGGCGGATGAGGTCACGTTGGTGTCGTACTCGACCCCGCCGCGGGCATCGACGAAAAAGTCGCCGCCCAGGATGCGGGCTAAACCAAAACCGGTCAGCGGAATCAGGGACAAGGCGACGCCGCTGAGCAGCAGCGTCTTCAGGAAGGACTGGGGATAAATCATCAGTTTGTAAGGACGGAATGCAAACCTGCAGGGTTTGGTTGGCACCTGGCAATCGCAGCCTCAGGCGCGCCCCCTGGAATGATGGTTTACCGGCTCAAGGTCCTTGGTGTCAATGGCGTGGAAAGCGGGTGTATAGGTTTTCTTAATACGCCGATTTCGGTGGAAAAACGATCTGGCGTACGGTGTCCAAAACGATCTTCAGATCGAGAAAAATGGACCATTCGTTGATGTACTCGATGTCGTAGCGAATGCGCTTTTCGAGCAGCCCGAGCTCGGAGATTTCGCCCCGAAAGCCCTTGCTCTGGGCCAGCCCGGTGATGCCCGGCTTGACGAAGTGCCGGGTGTAGTAGTTGCGGAGCTTGCGGCTGAACTCCTCGTCGTGCTTGAGCAGGTGCGGGCGCGGACCGGCTACGCTCATGTCACCAAGCAACACGTTGATGAACTGCGGCAGCTCATCGAGGCTGGACTTGCGCAGGAAAGCACCAAAGGGGTAAACGCGCGGATCGTCCTTGGTGGCCTGGCGGGCGGCGGCGTTTTCGTCCTGCTTGAAGTCGAACATCGTGCGGAACTTGATGATATTGAAAGTGCGCTTGCTCATGCCGGTGCGCGGCTGTGTGTAAAAGAGTGAGCCGGGAGCCTGCTTGCGCTGGAAGTACCACACAAAGAGCACAAGTGGTGGCAGCACGAAGGCCACGATCGGCAACGAAAAGGCGATGTCGAACACACGCTTGATGTAGCGGTTGATCGGGTTCTCCAGCGGCTCCTCGGTCAGGGTGTAAAAGGTGTAATGACCCTCCTGATGGACCAGCATCGGGTGATGGAACTCATCGGCCAGGTCGCTGCAGATCTGCAGGCGGCAGCCGAATTGCTGAGAGGTGCGCATGATCGAACGTGCCTGCGCCCTAGGAATGTACTGAGCCAGCAGGATGATCTGCGCGATGGCGTGCTCGCGGATGTAGTTTTCGACATCAGAAGGATCGCCCAGAATCGGTAGCTTGCGGCGGTCCTCTTCGGTCAGGTCTTCGTCGCGGCAAAAGATGCCGACCGGCTCCACGCCCAGGTTGGACTTTTTGTCGACCCAGGTCTGCAGGCGGTTGAGGTTGCTCGGACTACCGATGAAGACCGTCGAGATCTTGCTGGCCTTGAAAACGCGCCGCGCGATGAAAGCCGGCAGGTAGCGATTGCCGATGAAGAAGATCAAAACCTCCAGCGCCATGAAGGAGACCAGAAAGGCTCGGCTGATTTCGGTACCGCCGCGCACCAGCGCGTAGACCAGCACCAGGACGGCCAGCCGCAGTCCCTGCTGCTTGCTGACGGTGAAGCTCTGGGCCCAGGTCAGACGCAGCATCTGTTCACCCCAACGCGCGTACGCCCGAAAGCTCAAAAAAGTCGCTCCGAGGAAAACCAGCGCATAGTCCCAGACACGCACCCCATCCGGGTCGATATGCCCAGACAGGACGAAGCATTTTAACCAGAGGTTAAAGGCCGCGCCGACGAGGATGGTCATCCACAGGCAATGAAGGGCGATAACGCCCTCCTGGCGATTTTTCAGCATGCGTCAGGTCAAACAGAGGTTGGGACAGAGGCGAGGACCATAGCCATGATACCAGAGCGTTTTAAACGCGACAAGCAGGCCAAGCGCCAATGGCCTATCGGGAGGTGCCTGATCGAATTTACCAGTTTCGCTGACGAGAATGGCAAACGACAGGCGACGCGGCCTCAGGGAATCCCTGATGCAAATGACCTTCCGCTTGCAGAAAGACGAAGCGTCATTCATGAGATAATTTTCTCAATGAGAAGCTTTTCGCATCGCGTTGTTTTCGTTTCAAGCCCAATCTCTTTAAAACAGAGGAACTTGCGCATTACCCGAGTCCCCCTCCGAAAGAAGAAAAAAAGCTTTCCCTAGCGGCCCCAAAACTTTAATTTCTACTTCCCAAAGTATAACTTCTCCCCCTATCATAATTCCCGGCGGACCCCTCCCGCGTCGGGGAATGCCCGATGAATACCTCCCAGCCCTGGCCCCCTGTTCCTGCAGTGGATGCCGCGACTTCACGTCCTGCTGTCGCGCCTGCCGCCCTTGCCGAAGTCCTCAACGGCGGGCAGCACGGCTTGTTAGGTGCCTGTGCAGCGCAGGTCTGGCAACTCGACACCGAAGGCCGCGTGGTCGATTGCAACGAAACCGCCTCAGTCTCCAGCGGGCTTTCGCGCGCGCAATTACAGGGGCGCAATTTTTACGAACTGGTCGGCGATGAGGACGGCCGCACGCTTCATGAAGAGAATTTGCAGGCCGCGCGCCACGGCCAGCCCGTTTTCGACCGGGAGTGCCGCCTGTTCGGGCGCTTGCATGCGCGTCCGTGGCGGATCGACCGGTTGCCTCTGTTTGCCGCGGATGGTAAAAGCAACGGCGTCCTGCTGATAGCCCATGACACGGTCAGCAGTCTGGAAGCCCGGCACCTGCTTGAAGAAAAGGAACACCGTCTGGAGATGGCGCTGGAGGGCGCCGAAATTTACACCTTCGACTGGGAAATCGACTCCGACCTCGTCCACCTCGATGCGCAGGTTTGTCACCTGCTTGGGCTGAAGCCGAACCAGATTCCGATCGAGCGCGCCCGCTTTGAGCGTTTCTTTGACGATGAAGGCCTGCACCGGCTCCGCGAACGCTTTTTCGAGCATGCCCTTGGACGCGCCGACAGCATCGAGACGGAGCTCTCCGGCCTGTCCCCTCAGGGCGAACCGTTCTGGCTGCGCCTTCGGGCGCGCATCGTCCAGCGTGGCGCCAAGGAGGGCGAGGCGGTCCGGGTTTCCGGCATCCTGCAGAACGTCACGCAGACGCGCAGCGCCCAACAGCGCCTGATGCTCCTGCAGGAAGCCGTCGAGCACGGCCCTTCCTCGGTCTTCATCACCGACAGCGCGGGGCGCTTCGACTACGTGAACCAGAAGTTTTGCGAGGTCACCGGCTATACCCTGGCGGAAATCATGGGGGAGAGCCCGCTCATCCTCGATGCCGGCACGCAGGAGTCCGCCGTCTATGACCGGCTCTGGAAGGCGCTGCAGCAGGGACGCACCTGGAACGGCGAACTCCATCGCCAGCGTAAGGATGGTTTCCGCTTCTGGGAGCATGTCTCGATCTGCCCGATCAAAGACGAGCAGGGGCGCATCACCCACTTTGTCGGCACGGCCAAAGACATCACCGACCGCAAGGCGCGCGAGCTGCAAATGGCCGAGGCACGCCGCTCTGCCGAGTCGGCCAACCGCGAGAAAACGCAATTTCTAGTCAACATCAGCCACGAGATCCGCACGCCGCTCAACGGCATCCTGGGTATGGCCGAACTGCTGGGCGAATCACCGCTGTCGCCCGAGCAACGCAAGTTCATGAAGTCCATCCAGTACTCGGGCCAGGCCCTGCTTTCGCTGATCAACGACCTGCTGGACCTGTCCAAGATCGAGGCCGGCATGATGGAATTCGTCGAGCAGCGCTTCGATCTGGCCCGGATGGCCAGCGAGGTGTGCGGGCTGCTCTCGACCAGCCTCGCCTCGCGCGAGGTCGAGATCGTCATCGACTATGCGCCGGCGGCCCCGCGCTGGGTCACCGCTGACCCGCTGAAGCTGCGTCAGGTGCTGGTCAATCTGGTAGGCAACGCGGTCAAGTTCACAAAGCAAGGCTACATCCGGCTGTCGATTGCCTGCAGCGACTGCAAGGACCAGCGCGGCCGCTTCACTTTCCGCGTCGAGGATACCGGCATCGGGATCGACCCGGCCTTCATGCCACGGCTCTTTGACAAGTTCACCCAGGTGGACCCCTCGCTGACGCGTGCAGGCAGCGGCACCGGCCTGGGCCTGTCCATCACCCGCGAATACGTGCGGCGCATGGGTGGCGATCTCAAGGTCGAGAGCAAACGCGGCGAGGGCTCGACCTTCTCATTCACCCTGCCCTTCAACTACGAATCGGACAACCGCACCGAACTGGAGCAACCGGCCTCGCTACGCGGCTCGACAGCCCTGCTGATCAATCGCTGCGAGCCCGAGACCGAGGTCCTCAGCAACATCGCCGACTGGCTCGGCATGGTGCTTCTGCCGGTGACCCGCATCGATGCCGCCCTGGAGGTGATCGAGGGGCGTCCCGCCATCGACGCGGTCATCGTGGATTCTAACTGCATCGAAGGCGCACAGGCGCGACGCTTTGGCCAATTGCTTGAAGATCCGGCCTTTGCCCATGCTGAAACCTTTGTGCTCGACCGCCTGGGTGCCAGCGGCACCGCCGCCATGGCCGGACTGCAGTGGCAGGGCATTTTGACCCGCCCGCTCACCGCCGAAAGCTTTGTTCAGACCATCGCCCCGGATCTGCGCGCGCAAGCCAACCGGAACGCCGGAGGCACCAGCCCCGGCTTTTCAGGGGTCAATCGGGCGGGCGAGCGTGCCTCCTTTGACGCGCACATCCTGTTGGCCGAGGACAATCCGATCAACCGCGAGACCGCGGTGCGTATGCTCGAACTGTATGGCTGCGAGGTCACCATCGCGGTCAACGGCAAGGAAGCGGCCAAGCTCGCGCTGGAAAACGAGTACGACCTGATCTTCATGGACGTCCAGATGCCGGAAGTCGATGGCTTCACTGCGACGCAGATGATCCGGGAGCGATCCGGCGATCGCCATCCCCCGCCCATCATCGCCATGACCGCCAACGCAATGCTCGGCTATGAACGCGTCTGCCGGGAAGCCGGGATGAGCGATTACATGGCCAAGCCCATCACCCTGGACGGTCTGGGCGAGTGCCTGAATTGCCATCTAGCCAACCGTAAACAAAGCCCGCCCCACCACCTGACGCCGCCCGCCGAAGATACGCCACCGGCAAAGGAACCCTCCGAAGATCACGAACTGCCCTTTCGCCCGCAGATCCTTCGAGAAGTCTCCGGCGGCGAGACCGCCATGCTTGACCACCTGCTGGGCACGCTGGTGGATAGCTACCGCACCGACCTGGATTCCGTCGAATCGGCCTGGCGCAGTGGCGACCTCGACGGGCTTTCGCGGGGCGCGCACCGCCTGCACGGCACCGCGCTCAACATCGGGGCGGACCGCCTGCAGGAACAAGCGCGTCGACTGGAGTCCGCGGCCCGAGGCAGCCTCGATTCGGTCTATCCGCACTGGCCCGAATTTTCGAGCGTAGCGCACCAGACCCTGCGCTCCATCGAGACCTACAAGTGGTCCATCCCCGGGCTCAATGGCCAGGCGGATTGACCTACTGACCCCCGCGCCAAGGCGTTGACCCCGCCTGTTTCGTTGGTAGTGTGTTAAGCCCGGCATGCGAATTGCCGTTTGTGAAGCATGTACCCTGACCCGACCACGCCCCCAAGCCTGGCTTTACGCTGACAGGCTGGGATTGTGTAACCTGACCCGCTGCGCATGGCTGCCAACCGCCGACGCCCTCAGCATCAGATCAAGCTGTGGAAGACCCTGACCACCGGGGTCCTGCTGCTGCTTTTTTTGCTGACGCTGGTGTGGTTCCTTAAGGAGCCCAACCGCACGCTGGTGGACCTGATGTGGCTGCTGGTCTTCATTCCGCCCATTTTTTATCTGATGGGCATCAACCTGGAGGACCTGCCTGCGCGCTACTACACCCTGGGCGCGCTCGAGCCGTTTCCGATTCCGTTTTCGATGATGTTCGACCGGGCCGTCATCGCGATGATCATCATCTTCTCTGGTCTTATCCTCAACGCGGTCTTCCTGATCGTCTCGGCATCGATCGAGATGTCGACGTTCCAGAATCTGTTTTTCTGCCTGTATATGGGGATCATGCTCTGGGAGCTGCCCAACAGCGTGCGGATCTTCCGCTTCCTGCAGCACGTGCACATCCTGCATGTTTCCCAGGACGGCCAGCGGGCCATCCGCACCGCATTGGATGACTTTACCGCCGACATGGTGGTGCCCAACACGCAGTTGCTGGACGACCCGGCGTTCACCCACCGCATTTACGAGCAGCTCGAGTCGGAGGCGCGCAAGCTGCGCATGGAGCATTCGCCCCTGGGCACCGATCAGCAATTTAACCTGAACTTGGCGATCCGGGGCGGGGAGGCCGTTTACCAGGCCGAGCTGGCAGTGGAACAAAACAACCGCGAGGAACTCGCCACCGCCCTGGGCATCATCCAGTCGCTTTGCCGGCACGGCCCGATTCAACCGCCGCTCAACATTGCCACGATGCGCGAGGCGTTGGGCAAACTCGAAGCGCGCGATGGCGTTAACGAGTTGCGCACGGAAAGCCCGGTGGCCTGAGTTGCCACGGGGCCATCCACCGACGTTCAGGGCGCGAAGATTGCGCTGGTGCCTGAGCGCGGCAACCCCCTAAATTCACGATCCATGAAGATTCTGGTCGTCGGCGCGGGAGACGTCGGCAGCTACCTCAGTCATCGGCTGTCGCTGGAGGGCCACGAGGTGACGGTCATCGAGACCGCGCCCGAAACCGCCGAGCAGACCGACGAATCGATGAACGTGCGCGTGATTCACGGCAACGGCTCGTCGGCCACCACCCTGATGAGCGCTGGCGCGCCCAAGTCGGATTTTCTGCTGGCGCTGACCAGCGACGACACCACGAACATCGTGGCCGGCTCACTGGGCAAGAAGCTGGGCGTGCAGCAAACCGCCGCGCGTATCCACGACCAGACTTTCTCCGACAACTCCGTGCTCAATTACCAGTTGCACTTTGGCATTGATCACCTGCTCAACCCCGAGGCGCTCTGTGCGGTCGAGATCGCCAAGGCCATCCGCAACCCCGGGCGCGTGGCGGTGGAAAATTTCGCCCGCGGCGAGATCGAGATGCAGCAGGTGCGCGTGAGCAAGCGCAGCCGCATTACGGGCAAGCCGCTGAAGGAACTCAAAATCGACGGCAACGTGCGCATCGGCTATATCCAGAAAACGGATACAGTGCTGGTGCCCAACGCCGATACCCAGCTGGAGCCCGACGACCTTTTGACCCTGGTCGGCGCGCCCACCGCCATTTTTGACCTGAAGAGCAAGTTCGACCCCGAAACCGACCGCGAGCCCCGGCGTGTCGTCATCTTTGGCGGGACTGAGACCGCCATCGCCCTTGTGCGGCTGCTCAAGAATCCTCGCTTTCGCATACGCATCATCGATGGGCGCGAAAAGACCTGCCGCACCCTCGCCGAGCGCTTTGGCGACGTGACGATCATCCACGGCTCGGCCACTTCGCTGCGCCTGATGGAAGAGGAGCAGGTGGGCTCGGCTGATTACTTTGTCGCCTGCACCAAGGACGACGAGGACAACATCATGACCTGTCTGCAGGCCGCCCAGCTCGGCTGCCGGCATGTACACCTGCTGATCAACAAACCCGACTACGAGGAGGTGCTCGGCCAGATCAAGGGCACCATCGGCATCGAACAGGTGGTCTCCCCGCGCCTGGTCACCGGCGACGAAATGATGCGACTCATTTCACGCGAGCCCTTCATCGAACTGGCCCAGCTCCCCGGCAGCGATGCCAAGGTCATCCAGGTCACCGTGGCCGCCGACAGCACGGCCGCGAACAAGAAAATCCGCGAGGTGGGCTGGCCGCGGGGTTCGGTGGTGGTCGCGCTGCTGCACAAATACCAGGCCAAGGTGCCCGGCGCGGACGACACCGTGCTGCCCGGCGACCGGGCCGTGGTTATCGTGCAGGAGGACCAGCTCTCGAACCTGCTGGCGCTGGTCTCCTGAGTTTGTCTCGCGGGCGTATCCAGAAATGAATTACCGACTTTTGTGCAAGCTGCTGGCGATGGTGCTATTTACCGTCGACCTGGCCTTTGCCGCGAGTTTGGGCGCGGGCTTCATCCGCGGCGATGCCAGTGGCTGGAACGCGGTCACGGTTGGCTGGGTGGCCTCAATTGGTTTGGCCAGTTCGCTCGCGCTAGCGCTGTTTCTGTACGGGCGGGGCGCACCCAATCGGCTGTTTCGCAAGGAGGCGCTCGCGGTGATCGGCATCGGCTGGCTGCTGGCCACGCTGGTCGGCGCACTTCCCTACGCTTTTCTGCTGCCGGTCGAGATCAGCGGGGGCTGGTTCAATCACATGGCCGATGCGTTGTTTGAATCGGCTTCGGGGCTGACCACCACGGGGGCCTCCGTCTTCACCAATCTGGAAACCTTTCCGGACAGCCTGCTGTTCTGGCGCGCGCTCAGCCAGTGGATCGGCGGACTGGGCGTGGTGGTGTTCTTCGTGGCCATCCTTTCCTTCCTGGGGGCGGGGGCAAAAATTCTTTACTCCAACGAGGCATCGGCTAGCTCCGCCGACATCGATTCCGCGCGCATTCAAAAAGGCGTGCTGCGCATTTTCTGGTTTTACTTCGCGATCAGCCTTCTGTGCTGCCTGGCCTATTACCTGTTGGGCATGCACATCTTTGACGCGCTTTGCCACACCTTCACCACGATTTCCACGGGCGGCTTTTCGACCTACTCGGCCAGCTTTGCCGCCTTTGACAGCGCGGCGATTGAATGGACGGCCATTCTTTTCATGACCCTGGGCGGCACGAGTTTTCTCTACATGATCTGCGCGCTGCGGGGCAATCGGCAGCAAATGCGCTCCAATTCTGAGGTGCCGGCCTACCTCATTTTTCTGGTTACCGGTGTGGCCGCCATGACGCTGGTTCTGCTGACGGAGGGCCGCGAAGACACCCTGCCGCACACCATCCGGCGCGCCGCTTTTCAGGTCGTTTCGATCATGACCAGCACCGGTTACGCCACCGAGAATTACAACCTGTGGCCTGGCGGCGCCCACGTCATTTTACTCATCGTGATGGTGATCGGCGGCTGCTCGGGCTCGACCGCCGGGGGCATCAAGGTCGTGCGGGTGGTGGTTGGCCTGCGGGTGGCCTTCCGAAACATCGAGCTGCATTTTCGCCCGCACGTGGTGCGCCCCATCCGGGCCAACGGCCGTGTGCTCGACCGTGGCGACCAGCAGGACGTGGCCGTGTATTTTTTGATCTGCGCGCTGATGACGTTTTTCACGATGGGCCTGCTCACGCTGATTCAGCCCACCCTCGCCTTCGAAGACCTCCTCTCCAGCATCTTCGCCTGCCTCTTCAACATCGGTCCAGGCCTGGGCAAGGTCGGCCCTTCGGAGACTTACGCCTTCTACGATCCCATCTCCAAAACCTTCCTGAGCCTGCTGATGGTGATGGGCCGCCTTGAATTTTACGCCATCCTTGTCCTCTTTTCACCCTCGCTCTGGAAACGCTTCAGTTAAGTCTCAGCGCCTTCAATCTTTTCTTCAAGCCAGGGCAGGAGGTCGGCTATAGGCAGGCGGGTCTGCTCGGTGGTGTCACGGTCGCGCACGGTAACGGCGTTGTCCTTCTCCTGCGTGTCGAAGTCGACGGTGATGCCAAAGGGCGTGCCGATCTCGTCCTGGCGGCGGTAGCGACGGCCGATCGCCCCGGAGACATCCCAGAATGTGTGGTAACGCCGCGAAACCCTTTCGTAAACCTCGCGGGCCTTGGCGACGAGTTCGGGCTTGTTTTTAACCAGCGGGAAGACCGCCGCCTTGTACGGCGCAATACGCGGATGAAAGCGCAGCAGGGTCCGTTTCTCGCCCCCGATCTCGTCCTCATGGTAAGCCGCCGTCAGTACCGCCAGAAAGGTACGGTCGACCCCAAGCGCGGGCTCGATGACGTGCGGGATGTACTTAAAAGGCTCCTTGCCCGCCTGCTTGCGCTCGTCGTCAAAGACTTCCATCGGCTTGCCCGAGAACTCCTGGTGACGTGTCAGGTCGAAACAGCCCCGCGCGGCGATCCCCCACAACTCCTGCACGCCGAACGGAAACTGAAAAGTGATGTCAGTGCAGGCGCGTGAGTAGTGCGCGAGCTTGTTCCGCGGATGCACGTCCTCGCCGAGCATCTCCGCGGGCAGCCCAATCGACTGCAGCCAGTTGAGGCACCAGTCGATCCAGGAGCGGTGAACTATCGGCCAGACTTCGTCCTCCGGCTCGATGAAGTACTCCATCTCCATCTGCTCGAACTCGCGGCTGCGAAAGATGAAGTTGCGCGGAGTGATCTCGTTGCGAAAGGCCTTGCCGATCTGAGCGATGCCAAAGGGCACCTTCACACGCCCGGTGTCGACGATGTTTTTGAAGTTCTGAAAGATGCCCTGGGCCGTTTCCGGACGCAGGTAAGCCACGCTCGAGGCATCGCTGAGTGCGCCCACGTGCGTCTGGAACATCAGGTTGAAATCGCGCGGGGGAGTCAGCGAGCCGGGTTCGCCCGTGGCCGGAGACGGAATCAGGGCGTGCTCCTCCGGCGTGGCCTCGGTGTAATCGCGCAGGTTGAGCGGCTCCAGCGTGCCCTGGATAGCCTGCTTGCGCTTCATGGTTTCGGCCATTTTTTGCGCCTCGGCTTCCATGCCGCCATCTTCAAGCACCGAGACGTATCCGATAATCGCCCCGTCGACCGTCACCTCGCTGAAAAAGAGCTGGTCGGCGCGGTAGCGCATCTTCGAGACCTTGCAATCGACCATCGGGTCAGAGAAGCCCTCGACGTGCCCGGAAGCCTCCCAAATGCGCGGGTGCATGATGATCGAGGAGTCCAAGCCGACGATGTCCTCGCGGCGGTGCACCATGTCCTGCCACCAGGCCTCCTTGATGTTTTTCTTCACCTCAGCACCCAGCGGACCGTAGTCGAAAAAGCCATTGTAGCCGCCGTAAATCTCCGAGGACTGGAAGATAAAGCCGCGGCGTTTGCACAGGCCTACCAGCGTCTCCATGGAGGGGATGACGCGGGCGGCGGAGTCGACGGCTGGAGCGGAATCGGTTTCGGCGTTCGGGCTCATGACGGGCGTTTGAATGAAACGCTCAAGAATGAAGGCCCGACCCCGGTGGTCAAGCGCGTTGGCGCTCGTGCACACGCCGATGCCCGAAGTGCAATTCGGGCTTTCACAGGCCCTTTACACAAACCTTGGCCAGAACCGAAGAAAGTCGGAAGTTTCCCTGAAAATACGCCGGAGAACGTCCGACTCAGTAGATGGTGGTTTCTCCAAGCCACTGTGTTTCAAGAGTCTGTCCTACTGGTCGATGTCCCCGAAAACGACGCAAAGTTTTTCGCGCACGCGTGGCTTTTTCCTGCTGCAGGATGGCTACGCCGCAATCTGGATGGAGCTGGACGCAAACGATACCCTGGTCCGCCTGGCCGAGCCCGCCGCCTCGCTGCTGCGTATCAACTACCTGCCTGGACGCCGCCTGCCCGCACATGAGTGGGCCTCCCAGTTAGAGCCCAGCACGGCTGACCGCATCCGCGAACTGGCCCGGGCTTGCCGAAAAGCCGGCGACCGCGCGCATCTCAATGGCCTAGTCGTCACCCTGCCGGGTAACGTCAACGGGCGCTTCGCCGTCTCCGCTGAATGCCTCCAAGATCACGCCGGCGCGGTTAAGCTCACGCTCACACCCACCGAAGCGCCGCCGGCATCCGGCGTTCTTCCCGTCGGCAAGGCGCACAATCGCCAGGTCAAAGCCAGCACGCCACCCTCCGAAAAGGTGGTCGACAACGACACCGAAACACCCGCGGAGAAGCTTCCGCTGGAAGCGCGTGCGATTGTCCATGATTTTAAAAACCTGCTGGTGGGCATCGTTGGGAACCTCTCGCTTGCGCAGCGCCAGCTCGATCCGGATTCTCCGGTCCAGGCGCGCCTGAAGGCCGCCGAATCGGCCTCGCAACGCGCACGCGAACTCGTCCTTCAACTGCTTTCGACCGAGGAAGCCACCGCCCTGGTCAAGCACCCGGTACGCCTGGCCGATCTGGTCGAAGAGTGCGTTGCCGAGACCCTTGGCGGCACCAGTTGCGCCTGCGCGGTCACGCTGCCCGAGGATCTCTGGGTGGTGCCGGTCGACGAAGGCCGCTTTTGCCAGGCCCTGAGCAACCTGCTGATCAACGCCATGCAGGCGATGGACAACAAGGGAGCTGTCACCGTGACCGCGGAAAACAGCTGCTTCGCCGCGGGCAATCCGCACCAGCTCGCCGAAGGTGCCTACGTTTCGCTGAGCGTATGCGACCAGGGCCCGGGCGTCCCGGAGGACCTATGGGCCCGCATCTTTGAACCGCTCTTCACCACCAAGGCCTGTGGCAACGGGCTCGGTCTGGCCAACGTAAAAAAGATTCTCGAGAGCCACGGCGGCACCATCGTCCTCGGGCAAAACCAACCCAGCGGCGCGAAATTCACCTGCTTCCTGCCGGCTTTGCCCGACGTCGCCCTGCAAACGGTGCCCCCCAGCGACGCGCGCCAAGTCCAGCGCGGGCTGAACATCCTGCTGGTCGACGACAACCCGATTGTGCGCGAAACCACCGGCGAACTGCTCGATGCCCTCGGCCACAAGCCGTGCTTTGCCGCCGGGCCGGAAGACGCCATCGCGCAGCTCAAAAGCAACCGCGGTAAGGGCACGCCGATCAAAATGGTACTGCTCGACCTCAACCTTTCGCATGGGGTACACGGGCGCGACCTCGTGCCGAAGCTGCGCGAACATGAGCCCGAGTTGGTCATCATCATCAGCAGCGGCGCGCCGACGGATCCCTACCTGCTCAATCCCTCGAAAATCGCCTGCGACGGCAGCCTCGTGAAGCCCTTCAACATCGACCAGCTCAAACGTTGTATCGAAGGCGCGGCCGCCCTGGCGGTAACCCGCCCGCCCTGGGCTCAGTTGTCAGCCGAAGCCGATTCGGCCAGGTAATCCGCGCCCAACAGCTGCAGCTTGTAGGTGTCGGGCAGCGAGGAGGTGGAGACCCAGGCCTTGGCCGCTTGTTCGTCCACGACCATCCAGCTCTTGGCGATGTTGTTGAGGTTCTGGTTGCGCCAGCCCTCGTTGGAAATCGTCTCCACGCGCTTGAGGACTTCAGGCGGATCCGCCATCCAGGCATTGTAACTGAACATGCTGACGGCCGGGTTGCGCGTGCTGTCGGCAGGCAGCGAGTCGATCCATTCCATCGCGCCAAACGGATCGGCGGCCCCGTATTCGCGGGCCACTGTGGCGACCGCCCGCCAGCGCATGCTGGAGCCCTCCTCAAGTGATGATGCCCAGGCAGCCGCGCTGGGCGCATCCTCGCGAATCCACTTTTGGGCGATGGTGCGCGCAGCCCAGCCCTGATCGCGTACCTCCAGGGCGCCGATGGCTTGCGCGGCCGCCGCGGGATCCACGTCCGACCAGCCATCGATGGCCCCGCGCACGGCGACGCTGCCGTAAGTTTCCTGATTGGCGGCAAAATCCAGCGCGGCCTGCGGATCGCTTAAGGCCAGGGTGTAGGCACCACGCTCGGCAACCTCCTGCGCCTTGTTCGGCACGGATTGCTGCGCAAAATCCACGGCGGCTACCGGGTCCACGTCTGCCCAGCTCAAGGCCAAGGTTTGCAGGGCATCCTGGCGCTGACGTCCCGGGGGCAACGTTGCCGCCCAGGCAATGCCTCCCTGTGGGTCGGCCGCACCAAAAACTTCGGCGATCGACCAGACCGCTTCCACCTGCCGGTAGCTCGGGTGCATGCTCGAAACAAAGGAAGCCGCCGCCTGCAGATCTTCACCTGCCCAGACCCGGAGCATGTCGTTGACCATGTCACGCTCGCCGCGTGAGGGCGGCAGATTATTGACGTAGGTGATCGCACCCGCCGGGTCCTCGGCCACCCAGCCTTCCAGCGCGGCCTCGGTCAGTGCCTCGCGTGCCGCCGCGCCGGTCTCGGCCTGGGCATAATCCAGCGCCGCCTGCGGGTCGACTTTGGCCAGTTCCCGAATCGCGTTGGAAGCCATCGCCTGCCACTCGTCGAAGTCCGAAATCTCGCTGAGAGAATCTAGCTCCAACTTCAGCAGTTCGACCTGTTGCGCTTTCGGCAGATCTTCGAAGGCGACGATCTGGCTCTCTTGCACCTCGTATTCAGCTACGGCAGCCGCGTTAATCGGCGAATCCTCGAGCGGTGAATCCGGGCCGTTCGGTGTTTCCGAAGCAGGTTCGCGAATCTCTCCGCTGCGTACAGAGACTGTCGCCGGCGCCTCTGGCTCCGAACCGGACTCCGTGGAGACTTCGAGAGCGACCGACTCGCTCACCACGAAATTTTGAGAAGACGGCGTCTCCAACGGGCTTGGTGCCTCAGCGGTGACCGCCGCCTCCGTGAAAGAGGAAGCCGCCAGGTAACCCAGGGCAAAGCCGCCCAGACAGCCCAGACCGGTATACAGCAACGCGTTTGATAAACGGCTCAAATTCAGCGGGGTTAGACTCGAATCATGCAAGAATCGGTCGACTAGACAAGTCGCGACTTTTCACAGAGGCAGAACGCACGCATCACTGCTTTCTTAGCTCCTTTTTCGCTGGACAGAAGCTTTGACCCGGTGCTTTGCTTCCTCAAGACGCGCCCTGCGGCGCATAACCCCGAAACCTTGATATGCGCATGTTATCCTTTAAGTCGCTTTCCCTGCTGGTCTGCCTGGGCCTGTTCGCCCTTTTTAACACCGGCTGCACATCGTTCACCGCTGGCGAGGACTATCGCTACCGCAGCGGCGAGATGAATATCGCCGGCATCGTGAAGTACCAGAAAAATGCCTACGAGCCGATCCCGCTCGATGGCGGCTCCATTCGCACCAGCGAGCTTTATCCGCGCTACAATCCTTCGGGTGACCAGATTTCCCTGCTCTGGGGTTTCCTGACCATCGCCGACTACTAAGCGGTCCTACGCGCTTTGGACCGGGCCGTCCGAACTAGGCCTGATGGATTTAACGGCGTCGGCTAACGTAGCAGCGCATTTGCTGAATCAGGCACGCGCGCAGCCCGATGCGGTTGCGTTGCGAATTCCTCAGGCGGGAAAGCAGGCAGAGGCCATCAGCTACGCCACCCTGGCACAGCAGGCCCGTTCACTAGCCACGCATCTGCAGATCCAAGGCCTGGGCGAAGGCACACGCACCCTCCTGGCCGTACCTCCTGGGGCCGATCTCGTCCGGGCGGTCTTCGCGCTATTTTTGAGCGGCTCGGCCCCGGTTGTCATCGATCCGGGCATGGGCTTGAAAAAAGCCCGCGCCTGCGTGCGTAACACGCGCCCGGATGGCTTGCTGGCTGTGCCTGCCGCCCAGTGGCTGTCGCGGCTCTTTCCCGGTGACTTCCGCACCGTGCGCACCCGAATCACGGTCAATAAAGCGCTCTGGCGGCGATTGGAAACCAGCCCAAGCGCGGCGGAGGTGACCCCAACCGACAGCAGCGAAGCGGTAGCCGCCATCCTGTTTACATCCGGCTCGACCGGCCCCCCCAAGGGCGTGGTTTACGAGCACCGGCTCTTCGACGAACAGGTCCGGCTGATCGCGGCGCACTACGGCATTGAGCCCGGCGAAGTCGACCTGCCGCTGCTACCGGTCTTCGCCCTTTTCGACCCGGCCATGGGCATGACCACAGTGGTGCCGCCGATCGACCCCCGCAAGCCCGCCGCCGTCGAGCCGGCCCGCCTCGTCAAAGCGATCCAGACCCACGCGGTCACCACCAGCTTTGGCTCGCCGGCCATCTGGGCTCGCGTCGGCGACTGGTGTATCCAAAATTCAGTGACGCTGCCCAGCGTGCGCCGCATCCTGATGGCAGGTGCGCCGGTTCCGCCCCAGGTGTTGCGGCAGTTTCAAAAAATCCTCCCCCACGGCGAAGTCCACACCCCCTATGGTGCCACCGAGGCCCTGCCGGCCACCAGCATTGCCGCCTCCGAAATTCTCGAAGAAACCTGGTCGCTGACCGAATCGGGCCACGGCACCTGTGTTGGCAAACCGTTTACCGGTGTCGACGTGCGCATCCTCCGCCTGAGTGAAGACACCGTCCCTGAGCTGCGCGGCGACTGGGAATGCCCGACGGGCGAAGTCGGCGAGATCATCGTCCGAGGACCTTCCGTGACTCAGGCCTACTTTGCCGCTCCCGAGGCAACCGCCCGCTCCAAAATCAAAGATCCCTCTGGACTGCCTCAGTGGCACCGCATGGGCGATCTCGGCTACCGGGATGCCTCCGGACGCATTTGGTTCTGCGGGCGCGTGGTCGAGCGTGTTCAAACGCAGGCAGGCACCCTGCTCACCGACAAGGTCGAGGGCGTTTTCAACGCGCACCCGCAGGTAGCCCGCTGCGCCCTGATCGGCTTGGGCGAGGCGGGTATGCAGCGTCCGCTCGTGGTCGTCGAACCCTGCTCCGCTGCCTACCCCAAGAGGGCCAGGCAGCGCCAGCACTTCATCGATGCATTGCTCGAACGGGGACAAAACGGCGAACAAGCCCGCCAGATCGAGCGCTTCGTCTTTCAGAAAAAGCTGCCAGTGGATGTACGACACAATGCGAAAATCCATCGACTGACGCTGAAAGCCAGTTACGAGCTCAAAGCAGGCATCTGAAGCCCGAAGCACCGCCTTCCGGGACGCGCCGGGGAATAGGACCGGCTATCGGCCCCTCATAGCTGCGTATAAACGCAACTATTAACTTCCTGCAACTGTCCTGACTATGAAACACGCATCTTCACAACTGCCCAAGGGGCTTAAAATTGCTTCCTGGATCGCCCAGGTCATCGCGGCTGCTATCCTGCTGCAAACGCTGGCCTTCAAGTTTACCGGCGCACCGGAAGCCATCGCCACTTTTGAAGTCCTTGGGGCCGAGCCCTTTGGGCGCTATGCCGTGGGGGTCGCCGAGTTGGTCGTTGGCATCCTGCTGCTCATTCCGTTCACGGCGGCTTTCGGCGGCCTGGGCGCGATTGGCCTGATGGTCGGCGCGATTGGCTCGCACCTGTTCACCCCGCTGGGCATCGCGCCCGGTGGAGACCCCAGCCTCTTCATTCTGGCCTGGGTGGTCCTCTTCGCGGGGGTTGCGGTGAGTTTTCTGCGTCGCGCCGCCTTCAAACCGCTGCTTGCCAAGGTGCTATCCGCCAACAAGAGCGCGGGGGCTCCCGTGGAAGGCCTGCAATGAGGCAAACGAGAATTTTGGGATATGGATATAGGTGAGAACATACAGGTGAAGCGACCGCGGGTAAGGTGACCCGCGCCGCAAAAGCCCGAAGGTTAGAGGTGGCCTTCGGGTTTTTTTGGCGCTGTTTGCTGAACAAAACGTTGGTGCCCTGGGCGGGCGCGCTGTTGACTTGCGCGGATGCAGACCCTTCTGGAGGTCCTCGAAAAAACCACCGCCTACTTTGCCGAAAAAGGCATCGACAACGCCCGCCTGAACGCGGAGCGCCTTTTTGCCCACGCGCTCGGATGCAAACGCCTCGATCTGTACCTGCAGTACGAACGGCCCCTGTCCGAACCCATCCTCGAACAGCTACGGCCCCTGGTCGCACGCCGGGCTCGCCGCGAACCCCTGCAATACGTGCTGGGCTCAGTGGAGTTTTTCGGTCTCGAAATCCGTTGCGATGCGCGCGCTCTGATACCCCGCCCCGAGACTGAGCAACTGGCGGCCTTGTTGACTGAGCTTTATAAAGAGACAGCGCCGCAGAGTATTCTAGATTTAGGCACCGGCTCGGGCACGCTCGCCCTGGCCCTGGCCAAAGCGTTTCCGCAAGCGAAGGTAACAGCCATCGACACTTCCGAGGAAGCGCTTCAACTCGCCCGCGAAAATTCGCTTTTCAACGAGTTGACCCTGCGTGTGGAATTCCTGCAGGGAAGCTGGACAACACCTTTGGACAAAGCCGCCCGCTTTGGGCTGATCGTCTCTAACCCGCCCTATTTATCCGAAGCAGAATGGAAAAGTGCGGAGCCCGAGGTGCGCGACTTCGAGCCTGAAAATGCGCTGATCGCCGCCAAGGATGGCAGCGCGGACCTGCACCACATTCTCGAGTCGGCGTATCCATTTTTGCAGGACGCCGGGCTGCTGGCGCTGGAAACAGGTATCGAGCACCATGCGCAACTGGAGCTCGCCGCCCGGCAACACGATTACACGCGTGTGGAATCTCGCAATGATCTGCAGGGCCTGCCGCGCTTCTTCCTGGCCTGGAAGTAAACTCCAGACTCGGGCTATGCCCACGCGCAACTAGCTAGGAGGAAGTATTTTCCGCTGGAGCCGCCGCGATGGTCCCGGAGTCCTGCTGATCCTCCACGTACTCAAGCCAGTCGACCAGAATGCGCAGTGACTCGCGCAAATGGATATCGAAATCCGGCTCGTCCGCCTCCTCGGCTTCCTCATCCATGGCCTCGGTTTCGGCTTCGATGGCTGCCAACTCGGGTGCCGGCTCGGCATCTTCGTCGGTCAGTAGCGCGTCGCTTTCTTCCTTCTGCTTGCGAGTGACCTCGAGCAGAATTTCCTCACGCACCCAGGCCATCTCGGAAAGCTCCTCAAGCCGCGCATCCATCGAGTCGCGAAAGTTTTCGTCGCCCTGCCGGGTTGAGCGGCGCTTGTTCAGGTTGATCGAAATCTCCTTCTGCTCCTGCTTGGAGCGGAACCAGTCGATGTTGCGGCGCAGGTAGGCGAATTCATCCAGACTTTGCTGGCGCTCGGCGCTGGATGCCCTCAGCGCCTGCACGAGACCGTCTTCTACCGGCAGACCGAGGCCGGTCACGCTGGTGGAAAAATCAAAGGGCGAGGAGTCGATGCGGTCCCAGATCAAGGCGTTGTTCAAATCACCTTCGCCGATGGGCAAAAACTCATTGAAAGACGGTAGAGGGATGTCCGCATGCACACCCTCAATCTGGGTGGAACTGCCGTCGGGCAGGTAGTATTTTTGCACCGTGATTTTGGCTGCCCCCAGATTCACACCCTGCGGCCGGAAGTAGGCTTTGCGGTTCATCTCGAAGACTGCCTGCACGGTGCCCTTGCCATGGGTGGTGCGGTCGCCCACCACGATAGCGCGTCGATGGTTCTGCAAAGCACCAGCAACGATTTCGGAGGCGGAGGCGCTGTAGCGCGAGACCAGCACGACCAGCGGGCCATCCCAGATGACGTTGCCGGAATCGACCTTGAACTCGCGCACATGGCCGATGGTGTCCTTAACCTGAACAACCGGGCCACGCGGGATGAAAAGACCAGCCATGTCGATTGCTTCGGAGAGCAGGCCGCCCCCGTTGCGCCGCAGATCGAGCACGATGCCCTGCACGTTCATGCCCTTGAGCTTGTTCAACAACTCGCGCACGTCGTGCGTTGTGGAGGAGTGGTCATCCAAGGCCTTGCCCGGACCGTAAAAGGCGGGCAGATCGATCACGCCGACCAGCGCAGTGCCCCCGTCCTCGGTGGGTACTTCGTGCACCTCTGCCTTGGCCAGATTAGCCGTTAGCTTGATCTGGTCGCGCACCAGCAAAACTTCGCGGCGTTCGGAGGGGTCGCCCTCGCCTGGGCGGATCAATAGGCGGACAATGGTGCCCTTGGGCCCGCGGATCATTTTGACGACCTTGCGCAGCTTCATGCCGATCACGTCGACCATCTCGCCGTCGTGCCCCTGGGCCACGCCCACGATCTTGTCCTCCGGGTCAAGGTTTCGGCTGCGCTCGGCCGGTCCGCCGGGCAGCAACTCGCGAATGGTGCAGTAACCGTCGATGTCCGAAAGGATCGCGCCGATGCCGACCAGCGAGTTTTGCATTGCGATGGCAAACTCCTCCAGCGAATCTGCGGAGAGGAAAGTGGAGTGCGGGTCGTACATGTTGGCCAGCGCGGTCAGGAACATCTCCTGCACCTCGCTGGATTCGACGCCTTCGACGGAGCGCAGCATGTTGCCGTAGCGCTTGCTGATGCTACTGACGGCTTCATTGATCAGCTTCTGGTAATCATCGGGGTTGTCGATATCGAGCGAAACGGAGTCAGCCTCTTCGTCCATGTCCGGATCGACGCTGCCTAGGATTTCGTTAATCAACTCGTACTTCAGGCGCTTTTCCCAAAGTCGGTCGGCCTGCTTCAAATCGTTGGGCCATTTCAACTCGGAGCGATCCGGCGCAAAGGTTTCGTCGGTCTCGAAGGACCACGGTTCCTCGAGCCGGTTTTGAATCCAGTCAATGCGTTCGCGCGCGGCGTCACGGTAGTTTTCAAAAATTCGGAAAGCCGGGTACAGATTCCCTTCCTCAAGGTTCTCCGTAATGTTGCCCGCATAGCGCAGTTTGAAGCCATCGACCTCCTTCTGGGTGAAAAAGAGGCGGTGCGAGTCAAACGTATCGATGTACTCCTCGATAAGGTGCCCCCCCTCGATGTCGCTGACGGGGTGACCGTGGTAGTGGGTGTTCTCCAGCCAGTGAACGAGCAGCTTGGTCTCGTCGGCCATCGCATTGGACTGCGAGAAGCGCTTGACCCCCTGCTTGGTGGGCGGGCCCGCATCCGCCTGGGCCGCGAGCAAAAATGTCCCAAACAGAGCGAATAAAACCAGGATTCGGGTACGAATTGGCAACATCGGCATTTGAATCGTGTAGGATGAACTCGGTTGATACGTCCCCTGCCTTAAACCGGTCTACAGCCGGAGGGTTGCGCCCGAGTAAATGGTTGCTAGAAGATGCTTGAAGGTAGGTTACTTGGCAAGAATCGAGAGCCCTTCGGGCAAAAATTACGCTCAATCATTATCACCTCTAGGAAGCGCGGCATAGACGCGCGCTTCGGCCGCCTGGACGTCCGCCATCGCCTGTCGCAGGGCCTTAGCGAGTGTTTCGAAGCGCTCATAGCCCAGCCAGCGGGCCAGCTTTTGCTGAATGCGCGCATTGGTCGAAATCTCGCTGACCCCGTTCCAGGCATCGCGGCGGAGGTACAGTTCCACCCGGCGCAGCTGATCGTAGGCCGCCACCAGTGCTTCAGCGGTGTTTTCGGGTAAAAGCCCCTGTTTACCCAGAAAGCGGAGGTTTTCCCGGGTGTTGCTCTGCCGCAACTGCTCGAAAGCCGCACCATGCCGACGCTGCAAAAGCTGTACCATAAACTCGATCGAAACCAGCCCGCCCGCCCCGGCTTTGTAGGCACGCTCCGGCGGATCCACCTGCCCCTTTTCCCGGACAATTCGCTCGCGCATCGAACGAAGGTGCGCCACGGCCTCAGCGCTGAGTGGCTTTTCAAAAATGAGGGCATTGCGCATTTCGACAAAAGCCGCGGCCAATTGTTCGTTGCCGCCGGCAAATCGTGCGCGGGTCAGGGCGGTGCGCTCCCAGCTTTGGCCGGCCCCCGCGGTTGTGTGATAGTATTCGAAGGCCGGCAGGGTGGTGACCAGCGGCCCGTCTTTTCCGTGCGGGCGCAGACGCAAGTCCACCTCAAAAATGCGGCCTAGCGGCTGGCTAAACTGCATTTCCTTAATGAAGGCGGTCGCTTTTTTGGCCAGATTCCCCTCCGTCCGCACCGGCCCCAGAATCATCATGTCCAGGTCAGAGCCAAACGAAACCTCCCGCCCGCCAAACTTGCCCAGCGCGACCAACGCCAGTTCCCCCTCGGGATCCACCCGCCGCAGCACCGTGCGCACGGTCGCCTCGGCAAGGTCGCTCAGGTCAGCCGTAATCTCCGGAATGGAGCGCTCGAAGAGCAGTTCGCCCATGGCCAGCCGGACCTGCTCAGCCTTGACGTACTGCCAGAGCAAGCGCGGAAAATCCGGGGCGTCCTGGGGCAGGTGCCCGATCTCCTCCAGCAGTTCATCGAGGCTTTTGTCACGGCGCGGCGCTTCGTGCAGCAACTCCTCCATGATGCCGGGATGCTGCGCGAGCAGACGGTGAATAAACCCACTGCGATCAAAGAGCAGGCACAGCGCCTGAAAAAAACCCGGGTTGGCGTTGCAGGCTTTGTAGAACTGCTTGCGCGCCCCGTAGCTGCCGGCAAACCCACCCACGCGGTCCAGGGCGGTCAGCGGCTCGGCCAGCTGGGGAAAAATGCCCTCGAAATGTCGCGTGGTGTCTAAAAACAGCTGCACGCTTTCTCGCGTCAGCGGTCCTTTGGAAGTACCCACCGCGAAGGTCTGCAAGCGTTCGGCGCAGTCCTGTTCGCCGGGAAACCACTCGCTGAGCCTGGCCTCGATGGCTGTGTCGGGCGCGTGACCGCTCAGGAATACGGTCCAATCCTGCAGTTCTGCCTCGCGATCGTCCGTGCCGAAGAACGCCTCGTAGCGCGCGCGGACCTGCTTGCGTACAGACTCGAGCCGCTCCTCAAAGTCCGCGGGCGCATCAAAGCCCAACGTTTGGGCGAGGCGGGCACGCTCGGGGCTGCCTGTTTCGGGCAACTGGTGCGTGCGGGCCTCCCGGCGCATCTGCAGGCGGTTTTCCACCCGCCGGAGAAAGCTGTACGCCTCGCGCAGAAAGCCCGCCTCGGCAGAATCGAGGAACCCGTAGCGTTCGAGTTGCCCGAGGGATTCGCGCGTGGAGCCGGTCTGCAGAAAAGGGCTGCGCCCACCCTCGATCATCTGCCGCGCTTGCAGCATGAACTCGATCTCGCGGATTCCCCCCGGGCCGTTCTTGATGTCGCGCTCGAGGTCGCCCGCGCCCACGACTTCTTTTTCCGTGCGCAGCTTTACGCCCATGACCTCCGGCAGGAGGTGCGGCGGCGGCGAGCGCGGGTAGCGAAACGGGTTGATCTCCTCGAGCAGTTCCAGGCCCAGAGAGCGGTCGCCCGCGACCGGGCGCGCCTTCATAAGCGCCAGCCGCTCCCAGGTCTGCCCATTGGCCCAGTAGTAATTGGCTAGCCCGGTAAAAGAGCGCACCAGCGGTCCACTGTCACCCTCGGGACGCAGCCGCAGGTCAAGGTTGTAAAGGATGCCTTCAGGCCCGCGCTCGGTCAGGTAGCGGGAAACGTCCTGAAAGAGCCGGCCGAAGAACTCCGAATTGTGCGGTCCGGCCCGCCCGCTGCTTTTACGGCAGTGCCCCTCACCTTCGAAGAAAAAGATCAGGTCGACGTCGGAGCAAAAATTCAATTCCTCCCCCCCGAGTTTACCCAGCCCCAGCACACAGGCGCGGGCCGGCGCATCGGCTTCATCGTCCCAGGGCGTGCCTAGCCGGGGTTCATTCACCTGCCAGGCCAGCTCAAAACAAAGCGTAATGGTGAATTCGGCCAGGCGGGTCAGGTCGTGCAGGCTTTCATCCAGTTGGGCCAGCCCGCCCAGTTCACGGTAGGCGATACGCAGGCTCAACTGACGCCGGAAGCGCCGCAAGCACGCCGTGAGGGCCTTGGGCTCGCCGGATGTGCTGCCCGTCGGTGCGAACCGGCGTTCCCATATCTGCCGCAGCGCGGAAAAACGCAGCGTTTGGTCGCGCACCTCCGTATCTTCCAACCAAAGCCAGATCTCGGGAACTTTTTGCAGTTCGGAGCGGTACAAAGCGCACCAGTCAGCGAGTGCCTCCAGCCGGGCATCGGCGGCGGCAGAGAGCCCGCTCAGATCGGCGTCCTGGGCCGCGAGGGCCTCGCGCAACTGGGCGGCGAAGGACATGGACAAGTCAACGGGTGCGAACTCAAAGCAAGCCCATGGGCCCGCCTCAGCGATTCAAAACATCGCGCGCGCGGTCCAGCACACGTTTTTCTTCGTCACTGAGTGAGCCAAACCCCTGGGTGTTGATCTTGTCCAGAATGCGGTCGACCTCGCCACGCAGTTCGCTGCGATTGCTGATGTTTACGGTCTGCTTGGGGGGCGTCGCGCGTTTGCCGGGGCGGCCCTTGGTCAGCCAGCGGGGTTTTTCGATGCGCTGGCTTTGCCGACCGGCCGTGGTGAAGCCGCCATCGCGCTGACGCAAGAAGTAGACCGCCGCGCCCACGGCCATGCCGCCCAGGTGCGCCGTGCTCGCGATCGACGGGCCGATTATGCTCGGACGGCCCCTCAATTCGAAGACCACAAAGTTGACCATATCGAAGGCGAACAAAAACCAGCCCAGGTACTTCGGCTTGATCCGCACCGGTAAGATGAAAAACAACAGCAGCGTGATCTGGTCGTTCGCGCGCCAGATGCAGAAGTAGATGATCACGCTCATCACGCCCGCGCTGGCACCCATCAATGGCACCTCCCAGGCGATGCGCTTGTCCAGCCCCTCAAAGATGAAGTAGTGTACGGTCGTCAGCGTCAGCCAGCAGCCCGCGCCACATAGCACACCCGCTGCAAACAACCGCAGAAATTGCGCGCGGCCCAAAGCGCCCTCGACCGGACGCCCCAGAAAGAATAGCCCCAGGCCATTGCCCAGCAGGTGAAAGAATCCGCCGTGCAAAAACGCGTACGTGACCAGCGTCCAGATGAAGCCCGTGGACAGATTGTCCAGACTCAGCGCGAAGTACTCATTGAGCCCGTCGAAAGGGTTGAAGTCGTTGCGGGGCTGTTGCAGCCCGAAAAGCGCCTGCAGGATGAAGCCCCCCAGCATGAGGCCGAGCAGCAGCATGACGCCACTGGGGCCCTGGGGCGCCAGCGGGTCGCGCATGTAAGTTCGATCGTAAAGCGGCATGAGACTGCGTTTGCAACAATAGCGACCCTGCGTGCGGTCGCAACGCCGCAACCCTGCTTCGGCAAAATTTCGGGCGTTACGCGGAAAATACCGCGCTTCCTTAACTCGGTTGAGACGGTAAATCCATAATCCCCCCTTGACTTGCCAAAAAGCCAGAAAATACTTCCGCGCTAAGATGGCAGACAAGGCCGATAAGTTCCCCGAAAACGTCGCGGGCAAGTTTTACGTCGATGAGCAATGCATCGATTGTGACTTGTGCCGCGAGACCGCGCCCAATTTCTTCACGCGCAACGAAGACGGCGGCTATTCTTTTGTGCATAAGCAGCCGAGCTCGCAGGAAGAGATCGACGAATGTATGGAAGCCCTCGAAGGCTGTCCGGTTGAGGCGATTGGCGACGACGGCGACGAGGACTGATCAGTCGCCGTAGCTGACCGGCGCAGTCTGCCCGGGGCCATTCAAATAACTGCGCGCCACCGCCAAGCTCTCCGGGTCGCTGTCCAGCCGCCAGTTGGGCTCACCCTCCCGGCGCTTGTCGTAGTTGAAGTAGGTCCAGCCGGAAACACGTGGATCGGCTAGCACGCGCTTGAAAAAATCGGCCAGCCACTGCGCCTTGCGGGGATCGTCCGCGCAACCTACCTCGGCGATGAAGATCGGTCGCTGATACTTCGCGTGCAGGGCCGCGATGGAGCGCTCAAAGATTTCCTCGAAGCTTTGCCAGCGATGCCACTGGCTGTGGCTGTCGCCAAAGTTGTAGCCGTCCAGGGCGATGTGGTCAACGTAGGCGTCCCCCGGGTAATACGGGAAAAGGTCCTTCTCGGGCGTGCGATCACCCCAAATGATGTTCGGGCTCCACATCCACTCGACCCGGTCGCCGGCGATGGGCGCGACAACGCCATGCGCGTGCCGCCAGGCCTTTACGAAAGCCTCAGGCTGCGCCCCCCAGTCAAACCAGTCGCCGTTCATCTCGAAGCCGAAACGCAGGATTGCGCGCTGTCCCTCCGGCACGTAACGCACCGCCTGCTGGGCAAAGCGCCGAAAAAAGTCGTCAAAATCTCCATCCACGATGCGCTGCAACACATCGGGACCGGCGCCGCCACGACCCCACAACTCCAGCTCGAGGCTGATGATGGGGACCGCCCCGCGCTCGAAAACCACCTGCGCCGGTCGCACCGGAAACCCGCGGCGCTGCGAAAGATCGCGAAAAAACAGCACGTAGTCCGGGGAGTCACCCAGCAGATCGATCTGCGCGTCCAAGCCGCTTTGAAACTGCGAAACCTGCCACAGTATCTGATACACGCCCCAGGTTTTGGGCGGGGATGCCACGGACGGGGCAGGCGCCGCCGCTTCCACCCGCTGCGCCGAAGGCCCCTCGCCGCGCAGCCAGAAAAAGACCGCCACCATGACGAGCAGACCTCCCAGCCAGAACCATCGGCGCAAAATGTGCATCCGAACACCCAACGAGAAAACGGCCCGGGAGCAATCTCCCGAGCGCATTCGCTACGTGCAGCACGCACCTAGGCGAGAATCTCGAGCAATTGCCCGGTACGCTCGTCGTGCGTTTGAACCGCCTTGGCGTTGGCCGTGTACATGTGGCCCGCCTCGATTAACGAGACGAAGTTGGCCGGATCCAGATTGCCTTGGGCCAGAGCCTGCGCCGCCTCGGCGGCCCGGGCTTCAGCTTTGTGCATTCCCTGGATGGAGATGTACAGGGCGGACGTCGACGGGGTGGTGTCGTTGGGGGGGGTGTTGACGCCGTCCATGGATGTGGGGATGAACGCGTCGGATGCCGCCCCAACCTCGCACCGCGCACGCCGGGTGCAACGCGGCGGTCACTTTTCACACGTTTTTGACGCAGCCAGCTATGAAGTGATTTTGCGTACTCAGTCGCGATTGGAAGGCTTCCAGTCGACCAGCTCGATCTGCGGGTAGCGCCGCCCGTTGTAGACGTTCCAGGCCAGCTTCACCGCCAGGTCCACCGAGCGGCCCACCTCCGGCACGTTCTGGCCATGTCCCCAGGCCACGCCGCTGACTTTGCGTCCGGGCGTTGTCGGCAAGTGAAAGCGAAAGTGCGCGTCGCGATCGCCAAAAATAATGGGCGCCTCCTCAAGTTGAACATTGGGCACGGCAAACACCGGCTCGGGGTTGCCTTCACCGTAGGGTTCCATGGCCTCGAGTTCCTTCAGTAAGGGCGCTCCAAGCTGGTCGGCGCGCAGGGTCCCGGCCAGCGACAGGCAAGGCTCGCTCAAGCCGCAATTCATCTGCCGCCGCACGGCCGCGTGCAGGTGCTCGGTAAACTCGGAAAGCTTGTCAGCCTGCACCGCCACGCCCACCGCCATGGGGTGCCCACCCCAGCTGCCCAGCAGGGCGCAACCAGTGCCATCGACTGCGCAGAACGACATCGCCTCAACCAGGTTGATGCCTGGGACGCTCCGGCCCGAGCCATGAGCCCACGGCCCTTCCCGGCCCAGCACAACCGCCGGGCGATTGAACTGCCGCGCCAGCTTGCCCGCCACGATGCCGACCACACCGGTGTGCCAGTCCTCGTTGAACACGACCAGCGCCGGATGCTCACGCTGCCCGTCGACCACCTGCGCTTCAGCCTCGGCACAGATGGTGCGCTCGATCTCCTGGCGCTCGCGGTTCATGCAATCGAGGTTGTCGGCAGCCTCGGCGCAGCGGCCAAAGTCGTCGCACAGGAGCATTTCGATAGGCACGCAGGCGTCAGCCAAACGACCGCTGGCGTTGATGCGCGGACCGATGCGAAAAGAGATATCCGTCGGGCGAATCGGCTGACCCACGCTCAAGCCGCAGACTTCGAACAAGGCACGGATGCCCTGGCGCTGGCAATGCGTTAGCATCGACAGCCCGTGCCGGGCCAGAATGCGGTTTTCCCCGCGCAGGGGCACCAGGTCGGCGATGGTCCCCAGCGAGACCAGGTCGAGGTAATCCTTGAGCCGCACCTTGTGTGCGTGCCGGTCGCCTTGTTCGCGTAATTGCTTCAGCAGCGCGCGGATGAGCTTGAAGGTCAGGCCCACCGCGCAGAGAGCCCGCGAGTCATCGTCGTCGTGCCCACTCACATGCGGGTTCACCATGATGCAGTCCTGTGGCAGCGTTTCGGCACCGCGGTGGTGATCCACCATCACCACATCAATCCCTAGGGAACGCAGCCAGGCGACCTCTTCAATCGATTTGGTGCCGCAGTCGACCGCGATCACGAGATCCGGCGTGGACGTTTCTAGCGAGCGCTCCAGGGCCGCCCGGTTCAGCCCGTAACCCTCCTCCAGCCGCAGCGGCACGGTGTAGCGCGGGAAGCTGCCAAACTGGCGTAGAATACTCACCAGCAGCACTGTCGAGGTAATGCCGTCGACATCGTAATCGCCAAAGATAAGAATCTTTTCACCCGTCTGCATGGCCCGCAGGATGCGCTCTACAGCAGCGTCCATATTGTGAATCTCGAAGGGGTCGCGCAGGTGGGCCAGCTTGGGGTACAGGAACGCGTCAGCCTGGTGCCGGGACGCGTAACCCCGGCTCGCAAGCAGCCGCGCGACCACCGGGTGCAAGCCCGAGGCGTTCAGCCGGCTGAGCGCCTCGGCAGGCGCTTCGATGTAGTTCCACTGCATGTGGGCGTTCTCGTATCCAATTTCCTAATACGAAAACAGGCAGGCCGTAGCCAGAAGGCCACGGATTGAGTGTTCCGTGGCTGGCGAAGGGCGTAAGCCGGGCTTGGTACAGCCCGGATTTCTCAGGAGGTCTTAGTGCTTTTTCATGCGAGGGCCTCTGTGTGCCATGTTTTCGTTATTTTGCGTGTTGCTTGATTTAAAGTGAGACCCACCGCTTAGGCACTGGTGGTCGAGGGCGTGGCCGCCGGCTTGGGCGTGGTCTGGGCACCGGCTTCCCAATCCTTCTTAGGCAGCAACTCGTGGCGCGTGGCGTGGTCGCGGTCACCCTTGTGATAATAATAGAAGACCGGGCTCGCGATGAAGACCGAGGAGAACGTTCCGGTCAGAATGCCCACGAAGAATACAAAAGCGTAATCCTGGATGACGCCCGCGCCAAAAATCAGCAGGGTGATAGTTGCAACCATCGTCGTTACGCTCGTCAACAAGGTGCGACTGAGCGTGCGGTTGATGGCCAGGTTGATCACATCCGCCAGCTTCATGTCCGGATGCAATTCCAGCTCTTCGCGGATGCGGTCGAAGACGACGATGGTGTCGTTGATGGAATAGCCCACCACCATGAGAATGGCCGCCACCATCGGTGCCGAAAACTGATGCCCAAACAGCACAAAGATGCCGATGGTCATCAGGACGTCGTGCACGGTGGCCACGACCGCGCCGATCCCGAACCCAAATTCGAACCTCACGGCCACGTACAAGAGCATCATGACGAGCGCAACGAGCACCGATACGATGGCGTTGATAGTGATTGTTTTGCTGACGGCGGGGCCGATCTGCGTTTCCTCCTCGATGGCCAGATTTTGGGTAGCGGCGTCGCCCTCGGGAAAGGCCGCGTTCAATTCCGCGATCAGGGCGCTGCCAACGGTCATGCCCGAACCATCCTGGTCGGGCGTGCCTTCGGTGACGGTGTAGCCCTCTCCGCTGGGCACCGCGAAACCGCTGAGCGTCTGCAGGCTCAACACTTCTTCGCTCGAGCCCACCTCGGACCGGTAATTCGCAATCACCTCGCCCAGGCCTTTCTCCGCCGAGATGCGCTCGATGGCCTCTACGTCGATCTTTTCCTGAAAACTCGCCAGCAGCTTGCTGCCGCCCTTGAAGTCAATACTGAGGATGTCGCCGCCACGCACACCCACACCAACCCAGCCGAGCACGATCAAGGTCGCGGCCACCGGGATGGCGATGCGGGCGTACTTCAAAAACTGCGCGCCGGGGGCGAGGTTGAGCTTCGGGAAGGGCACCAGCTGCTTCAGGAGGTTGGCGCTCACGACCGCTTCCAGCATCATTCGCGTGACGACCAGCGCGCAGAACATCGACGAGCCGATACCCAGCGCCAGGGTCAGGCCAAAGCCCTTGACCGGTCCCGTGCCCAGCCCGAACAGAATGGCCGCCGTGATCAGCGTCGTGACGTTGGCGTCGACGATGGTGGAGAGCGCCTTGTCGTAACCGGCCTGCAGGGCGTTGCGGGCGTCCTTGCCCGCGCGGGTTTCCTCGCGAATGCGCTCAAAAATCAGGATCTGCGCGTCCACGGCCATACCCAAAGTCAATACGAGGGCCGCCACCGCCGGCAGGGTAAAGGTCGCCTCGGCGTAGGCGAGCATGCCCACGACCATCAGCATCGCGGTCATCACGGAGGTCACGGCGACTGCCCCGGAGACCAGGTACAGGCCGATCATGCAGAGGACGACCAGCGTCGCACCCCAGATGCCCGCCTGAATCGAGCTTTGCTTGGCACCGGCAGCCAGCGTCGGGCTGACGCGGTAGATCTCGTCTACCCGCAGGGTCGAATCCAGCGGGTTGTTGAGCACGTTCGCCAGTTCGGTGACTTCCTGCGCGGTAAAGCTGCCTTCGATGACGCCCGAGCCGGAGATCTCCTGGCGCACGGTCGGGGCTGAATACAGCACATCGTCGAGTACGATGGCCAGCAGCCCGGTCCGCAGGAGCGGCTCGCGTCCGGTCTGTCGGGCCTCCTGGTCGATGTTGCGGTTGCGTTCGGCAATCTCGCGGGTCATCTGCCCAAAGGATTTGCTGGCGCTGTCGGCGGGCGGATCGCGAAAGTTCATCGCCACCAGGTAACCGCCGTACTGGTCGGGTTGCGGACGTGCCTCGGCGATGATCTCGCCGGTGGCTTCGGGCACTTCCTTGATATAATAATAGCGCTCGAGCACATCCCCGATCTGGCTGCCGGGGTTGGCCTCCATGTCGCGCTTGGTGGAGATTTCGTACTCCAGCGTCATAGGCTTGTAACCACGGGGAATCTCCGTCGGCAGCGGGTTGGCGCTGCTCGGCACCGCGTAGCGATACACTGTGTGCAAACTCAAACGGGCTGGCGCGGCCAGGTCTTCCGGGTCGGCGTCGGTAAGTCCGGGCAGTTGCACCTCAATGCCGTCCGTGCCGACGGGACGAACGATCGGCTCGGCCACCCCCAGGGCATCCACGCGCCGGGTGAGGATCTCGACAGCCTTTTCCAAGCTGGCCTGCTGCACGCTCGGGCTGGTGTCTTCATCGGTTTCCAGCTTCAGGGTAAAGGCAATCCCTCCAGCCAGGTCCAGGCCGAGATTGAACGAGCCGCTGCTGGCGCGCTGCAGGTAGCGCAAGATGGATACGTTGCGCTTTTTCAGATTTTGCGTGGTGGTTTCGACCTCGGCGAAGAAGCGAGCAAAATCGATGGCAAATTCCTCTTCGGTACGCTCCTCGGAAAGCTCGATAACGCGCGGGGGCAGCCCGACCTTCAGGCGTCCCTCGGGGTCTTCGGCCAGGTTGAGCAGGGCGCGGTAAAGGCTGCGGTTCTGCCGAGCCTGAGCCAGTGCAGCTTCGCTGGCGTCCTCGTTTTCAAGGACCTTGCCTGCTTCGTCGACGCGTGCCTGCGCATAATCGAGGATAACCTCAAACTCCGCTTCGGCGGTATCATCGGCAAAGGCGGCTTGCTCACGGATGTAGGTGGGGTACTCGGTATCCGTCAGCGGGAACATGCTGCTGACGCACCAGCCGACGACGACGACGGAAAGTACCAGTTTCCAAAGGATGTTGCCGGACATGTAAAATGAACGCTAGGCGGGTTTCATAGTCGGGGCCGCTCAGACAGCGTCCGGCGGATCCGTCGAAACAGAGAAGACTAAGGCATGGGCGCGCCTTGGCAAGCGCGATCCGGGTCCAAACCGACAAGCCAGTAAGGCCTACTTCTCTTTGGCGGCAGCGGTTTCCACCTCAAGCGCTTCGGACTCCTCGCCACCTTTGGGCATGGTCTTGGGCGTTTTTTCGGCTTCAGCGGTCCCTTTGCGCTTTTCTTCGGTTAGGTTCTGCTGAATGGCGCCCTTGGCGAAGTCGACCTTGACGTTGTCGGCCACGCGCACAGTCACGCGCTCTTTTTTTATGCTGGTGATCACGCCAAACATGCCAGCGTTGGTCATCACCTCGTCGCCCTGCTGCAGGCGTTGCACCATCGCCTGATGCTCCTTCTGCTTTTTGCGCTGCGGGGCGAACAGCAAAAAGTACATCGCTGCCAGCATCAGCAAAATCGGCAGAAACATCCCGATGCCGCCCCCGGGCGTGTCCCCTTGGGCCAGCAGGATGAACAAATCCATGGTCGATAAGGTGTGTGTCATTTCAACCGAACAAAGCCCCACCCTGCCGCGTGTGCAAGCCCCGTCGGCGAGTCGCGCTCATTGCGGATACGGTGTTTTCCCTTTACGGACGCGCATTTTGAGCCACATTGACGGTCCTGCGTTCAAACTCACGATGACCCGCTCCAACTCTGCCGTGCAACCCTCCCGCAAAGCCTGGTCCACCAAACAGGCCGAGGAGCTGTATGGACTGCGCCGCTGGGGTGCCGGTCACTTCTCGATCAACAAACGCGGCGAGCTGTGCGTGCACCCGCTGGGCAACGGACGCAAAATCAGCCTTCTGGACATCATCGAGGAGGCGAAGGAAAAAGGCATCAAGCCGCCCATGACCATCCGCGTGCAGGATCTCCTGCGCAAGCGCGTCGAGGACATCAACAACGCCTTCGGCCAGGCCATCCGCGAAGAGGAGTACGCCGGCAGCTACCGCGGCGTCTTCCCCATCAAGGTCAATCAGCTGCGCGAGGTCGTCGACGAGATCCTCGAAGCCGGCGAGCCCTTCCAGTTCGGCCTCGAAGCCGGTTCAAAGGCCGAGCTGATGGTTGCCCTGGCCATGCTTGAAAGCCGCACCGCGCTCTTGATTTGCAACGGTTACAAGGACGATGACTACATCCGGCTGGCCCTGATGGGACGTCGCCTGGGCAAGCAGGTCATCATCGTGGTCGAGCAGCTGTCCGAGGTGGACCGCATCCTGCGGGTCGCGCGCGAGATGGACATCCCACCCGCCATCGGGGTACGCCTCAAGCTGCGCGCCGAGGGCGAAGGCAAGTGGGCCACCTCCACCGGGGAAAACGCCAAATTCGGCCTGACCGCTGCCGAAGTGGTTGCCCTGGGCGTCAAGCTGCGCCGGGCCAACCTGACCGGCTCGCTGCAACTGGTGCACTTTCACATCGGCTCGCAGGTGCCCAACATCATCACGCTGAAAAAAGCCGTGGTCGAAGCCGCGCGTTTCTATGGCGAGCTGGTCAAGATGGGCTTCCCCATGCGCTACCTCGATGTGGGCGGCGGCCTCGGAGTGGACTACGACGGCTCCAAGACCAATTACGACAGCTCGATGAACTACTCACTCGACGAGTACGCCCGCGACGTCGTGGCCAACATCAAGAGCGTCTGCGAGGCCTCCGGCGTGCCCGTGCCCGACATCGTTTCCGAAAGCGGTCGAGCCATCGTTGCCTCGCACTCGATCTTGGTCATCGAGGCGGTCGATCGCGTCTCGCGCGGGCCCGACCATCTCAAGCCCTCCGAGCGCAAAAAAACCGCTAAAAAGAAGCACCCCATCCTGGCCGATCTGGAGTCCATCCTCGAAGGCGGCAGCAATTACACGCGCCTGGAACGTTTTCACGACGCCCAGCAGAAAAAGGAGGAAGCCTACTCGCTCTTTACCCTGGGTTACCTCGACCTGGCCACCCGCGCCGAAGCCGAAAATCTCTTTTGGCGCATCTGCCAGCAATTACAGACTGAAGTGCCCGACCGCGGCTACGTACCCGACGAGCTGGCGGAGTTACAGGAACTCCTGGCCGACCAGTACGTCTGCAATTTTTCCGTTTTCCAGAGCCTGCTCGATCACTGGGCTCTCGATCAGCTCTTCCCGGTTGTGCCGCTGCAACGCCTCAACGAGGAACCAACTGTCCAAGCGACCTTGGTCGACATCACCTGCGACAGCGATGGAAAGATCTCCGAGTTCATCGACCTGCAGGAAGAGGTGAAAAACACCCTTTCGGTACATCCGCTCGAGCCGGGCAAGCCCTACTACTTCGGCGTCTTTCTGGTAGGAGCGTATCAGGACATCATGGGGGACCTGCACAATCTTTTTGGCCGCGTGGGCGAAGCCCACGTGTTTTTAGAAGAGGACGAGGAGGACGACTTCTACATCGAGGAGACTCTGGGCGCCTTTCAGGTGGACGAGGTTCTGCCTTTTGTTCAACATAAGGGTCCAGACCTTGTGCGCTTGCTGAAGAAGCAGGTCGACCGGGCCACCCGTGAGGACCGCGTCAAGCCGCGCGAGGGCGTTCGACTCCTCGGAATGTATGAAGAATTGCTGCAGCGCAAAACTTACCTTGAAGCAGACAAGCCGCGCCCGAAGGGCCGCAAGTCGGCTGCGCGCAAGCGCACGGCGTCCTAGGTTTGCCTGTTTGCTGGGGCTGCTGTCCCTCGTGCCGGTGGCTCTACAGGCGGAGGCACCCGCGCCGGAAACCCGCGCTAGCAAGGGCGACGCTCCCGAATGGGTAGAAATGCTGCCCATTCCCTTCGACGCCGCAATTGACGACGCCGAGCTCGAAGGCGGCGAAGCCTTTCTGCTGGTCAACACGCAGCAAAAGCCCGCCATCGAGCAGGGTTTTTACCATTACGCCAAGACGTTCGTCACGCGCGCGGGCGTACAGGATGGATCCGACCTGAGCTTCTATTTCGACCCAGGCTACCAGACCTTTCAGCTCAACATCCTGCGCCTGCACCGAGGCGAGGAAGTGCGCGATCTGCTGCCCTCGCACAAGCTGCAGTTCTACAAGGTGGAAAGCGGGCGCGAACGCCAGATGTACGACGGTCGTTACGCCGTCAGCCTCGTCCTGGAGGATATCCGCGTCGGCGACACCCTCGAGTACGCCTACACGCTCACCGGCGAAAACCCGGTTTACGAGGGTCGCTTCAGCGAAATTCATTCACTGGCATACTCGGTACCGGTAGCGCGGCTGCACCGCCGCCTGATCTGGCCCAACGACCGCCCACCGCTGCGCATGGAGCATTTTGCTACCGAACTGCGTCCACAGGTACGCGAGTCCGGCCCCGTCACCGAATACCGCTGGGACGCCGAAAACCTCAAACCCATCTACTTGGACAGTGGCGTCCCCTCCGATTACGACCCCTACGGACACGTTGTCATCACCGAATTTCAAAGCTGGGCCGAACTGGTCGAGCGCGAAACGCAGCTGTTCGCCCCACCCGAGACACTGCCGGCCAGCCTGCAGCGCGAGATTGATCGCCTGCGCCGCCTGGAGAGCCCGGAAGCACAAATCACTGGGGCCCTGCGCTTCGTGCAGGATGAAATCCGCTACGTCGGGGTCTTCATCGGGGCGCATTCGCACCAGCCCTACACGCTCGAAACCGTCATGCGGCGGCGCTTTGGCGACTGCAAGGACAAGTCCCTGATGCTGACCACGATGCTGCGCGAACTTGGCTTTGAGGCCAACGTAGCGCTGGTGGATACGAATCTGCTCGGCACCATCGAACACTGGCCACCCACCCCCTACGCCTTCAATCACTGCATCACCCACCTCGAGCACGCGGGACAAACCTACTGGCTAGACGGCACCCGGGGCTTTCAGCGCGGCACTCTCGACGGGCTCTATCAGGAGGATTACGGGCGCGCCCTGATCGTCCGACCCGGCGAACATCGCCTGGCCCGGGTCACCCCTGGCGGCCACGAGCAGACGCTGGTCGACATCACCGAGCGATTCACCTTTCCAGACTACTCCGGCAAGGCGTCGTTGAAAGTGACCACCCGTTATTACGGCGTCGAAGCCGATTACATGCGCGATTACGTCCGGGGGACCTCGCGCCGCGAGATCGAGACCGATTACCTCAACTATTACGCGGGCACTTTTGAAGGCATCACGCTGGTCGAGCCGCTGGAAATCGAGGACGAGGAGACACGCAACGTCATCACTCTGACCGAGCATTACCGTCTGGTGGACGTCTGGGCGTATCCAGACGGTCCCAACGGCGATGGCTTTCGCAACTTTTACGCGGGGTCCATTGATGGTCAGCTCACCGTTCCCTCGACGCGCTTGCGCAGCATGCCCCTGGCCCTGGATCATCCGGACCACTGGCAACAGACCCTGGAACTGGTATTCCCCGACGACGCCGATGGCTTCGAAGAGGAGGAGCAGGTGGTGAAAGACCCGCACTTCACCTATCGATTCAAGGTCCGAGGCGAAGGCATCAAGACCCTCTCCATCTCGCACAACTACCGCAGCCTGCGCCCGGTGATCGCACCCGATTCCTTTGAGGCCTATCTCGATAAGATCGGCGAGGTTGAGGATGCCCTGGGCTACGAGGTACGCATCTATGGCGATGCATCACGCAGCGAGGGACCGGCCGCAGCCGCCGACGGAGGTCCTTTTTCTCCGGGCAACGGGCGCGGTCTGGACAGCTTGTTGGAAATGCAGATGCGCGCTCTGGGGACCATCGCCTCACTGGCCATTTTCGTCTGGCTGGGCAGTGTCACCGCCGCGGTCTTGATCACCTGGTGGGTCGTGCGCTCGATCTGGAAAAACCGTCTGAAGGATTTGGGCTGGTCGCAGACGCTCACCACGTCCGCTCCGGCGGCTGGGGCCGTACCTCCGCCGCTACCCAGCGAGCGTAGCTCAATCCCGCCGCCACTGCCGGACAACTCGCGCGCACCGGATTCGCCCACAACGGGCGCGTGATTCCAGGCAGCTTGCCTCACCGAAGTGACACCGCTGAGGGTGTCTCAAAAACGGTGAATCGTTGATTTTTCAGCTGGGGAGGTGTTATTAGTTACTGTTTCAACCATCCTCATGCATTCGCCAAACGGCGGGTCGCTTGGCTATCATGCCAAAGGGCTCTGCCTTGTAAGCTTACTTTTTCTCGGCGTCTCTACCCTGCCGACCCCCGCCTGGGCTCAGATGAACATCGTGGGCTACGATCCGGCGCGTCATGATCGCTTTTACGAAGGCGCCGACCGCGATTTCTTAGGCGAGGCAGTCGATCTTTCCGGAGTGGGCCGCCGGGCGGGCTCCGCCGGGCGCTGGGGCACCCTGATCGCTCCAAACGTTTATGTGGCCGCCGACCACTTCGCGCCAGTTGTCGGAGACACGCTGCGCTTTTACGCCGACAACAGCGCGGATGGAGTTTTTGAGGAACGCACCGTCATCTCCATCCAGCGCATTTTCGAGGGCGATGTGACCACCGACCTGCAGATCGGTTTTCTCAACACACCGGTCAGCGACGCGATCGCGACGTACCCGATTGCAGTGCTTCCAAACAATTTTTCCTACCGCCAGGCGCAAATCTATGTGCTCGGGCGCTCGAACACTTCTGATTCGCTGACAAACATCCGCTTGGGACGTGCGATCATCAAATCGTTTGGCAGCACCTCCATCGGCACACTCGTCGATGGCATGACCGTCGTCACCAACACTTCGCAGACCTACACCTTCGACCAGGACGAAGCCGCCGCTGAGTTCGGCCCGGACGCCGCCCTGCCTGTACTGTTCGATTCCGGAGGACCCGCCTTTTTAGTGATCGACGGCCAGCTGGCGCTGGTCGGGCTACACATGGCCGTTGACGACATCCTCAATCAGGGCTTTGACACCGCCGTTTTCCGGTACCTGGACGATATTCAGACCATTACCAGCAACGCTGCCCAAACCGTGGGCCACTCCACCGTGCAATCCGCCACCGTGGAATTACTGCCCAACGGCAACCGCCTCATCTCCTGGCCCAACACGATGACCGACGTTTTTGGCGTCTTCAGTGCCGATAGCGCCTACCCACCCGACAGCGGACCCGACTCGTGGACGCAGATCAGCCCCGATATTCAGTACGCGCCCGGTGGTCGGGTTTACTTTG
Organism: Opitutales bacterium; assembly: GCA_050331815.1. Classification (GTDB taxonomy): domain Bacteria; phylum Verrucomicrobiota; class Verrucomicrobiia; order Opitutales; family JBHJGM01; genus JBHJGM01. Next base: position 72,618 of record JBHJGM010000010.1, read on the forward strand.
AGGACACCCGTCCCCCGCAGGCGCAGGGCTTTTACCAGGTGCGGGCCGATCCGTTCGGCGCGAGCACCTTCTAGCTAGAGCAAAGCCTGGTAGTCGGCGGCGCTCAGCAGTTGCTGCACTTCTTGCGGGTCATCCAGCGACAGCCGCACCATCCAGCCCTTGCCGTAGGGGTCTTGATTGACCGTCTCCGGCTCATCTTCCAGCCCATCGTTGATCGCAACAACCTTTCCCGTGACCGGCAGGAACAGATCCGAGGCCGCCTTAACCGACTCAACAACCCCGAAGGTATCGCCCACGCCAAAGCGCTCGTCCACCGACGGCAGCTCCACAAAAGTGATGTCTCCCAGGCTTTCTTGCGCGTGAAAGGTGATACCAACCGTCGCGGTGCCGTCATCTTCAACGCGCAGCCATTCGTGATCTTTGGTGTACTTCAGTTGCTCGGGATAGTCGCTCATGGTCAGGTCTTGTGGGATAAAGCCCTCGGCCGGGCTTATTTTCAACCTTCGATGATCAGTTTGTGCAGCGGGGGACGCGCCAAAAACAGGGGATAGCGCCGATTGCGGATCTCAACGCAGAGCCCGGAAGTCTCGACCGAACGAGCCGCGATGGCCGCGCTGCCGATTGGGCGGTTCAAAACAGGTGACTGCGTGCCCGAAAGCACCCGCCCCACCGGCTCGCCGCCTTCGGCCCGGTCGAACACGGCGTCGCCCGCCCGGGCAATGCGCTTGTCCTTCAGGAAGAAATAGTGCACCTGCGGGTCAGCCCCAGAGGTTTTCTGGGCCATGAGCGCCGCCTGCCCGATAAACGCCGGTGACTTCTTCAGCTTCACCGCGAAACCAAGCCCCGCCTGCAGCGGCGAGAGCGTGTTGCAAATTTCGTGGCCGTAGAGGGGAAATCCCGCCTCCAAACGCAGGCTGTCCCGCGCGCCCAGGCCAGCCAGTGTCACTTGCGGCTGCGCGGACAGGCATTCGACCAGTTCGACCACGTGACTATCCGGCGCAAAGAGCTCAAAGCCGTCTTCACCCGTATAACCGGTGCGCGCTAGAAACAACCTCGCGTCGCGCCAAGTCAGCGCCCGCACCTCAAAGCGTCCAAGTTCCTGCACCGCGCCGTTGTCCAACGTGGCCTGGAGCGCCTCCACCGCCCGTGGGCCCTGCAACGCCAGCAGATGCAGCGCAGGCTCCGGCTCGGTCAGCGCACAGTCAAATGCCGTGATGTGCTGGTTGAGCCAGGCGCGGTCGGCGGCGGTGTTGGAGGCGTTGAGCACCAACAGAAACTCGTTGGCGTTGATGCGGTAGGCGATCAGATCGTCGATGACCCCTCCGTCCTCTTGGCACAACAAAGCGTAGACCGCCTTGCCCACGGGTATGTTGGCAACGCGGTTGGTCAGCACGCGGTCCAGAAACGCCGCCGCCTCGGGCCCGGCCACCTGCACCACCCCCATGTGGCTGACATCGAACAAGCCCGCGGCGCTGCGCACGGCCCGGTGCTCTTCCAGGATACCGGTGTACTGCACGGGCATCTCCCACCCGGCAAAGGGCACCATTCGTGCCCCCCGTGCGACATGGAAATCGTACAGGCGCGTGCGCTTGAGGACCGGCTCGCTCACCCGCACCTCCGCGCTCTTTGGGAAAGGACGCGCCAAACGCCTCGTACCACAGGCCAATCGCTACCGGGTGTAAAACTCAATGAGCTGGCGCGAAATGTACTTGTGCTCGGAGGGGGAAATCTCTCCCTCTTCCAGCAACTGGTCCACCAAGGTTGTCAGGTAGGCAAACTCCTCAAAAGAGTCGAAGGCCTTGGCCGCGGGCAAAATGTCGGAACGCAGCGATACCTCCAACGGGTCCGGAGCAAGCTGGTTGTAGTAGCCAAACTCTTCGAGCAGGCCAAACCGCAGAAACGGTCCTTCCCCGCTGCCCGAGGGCGCGATGATGGAGCGTGTCGGCTCAAAAAAGCGTTTGGTGACCTCAACCTGGTGCGAGGCCGTTTTGTCCAGCGAGACCGTCAACGGGGTCTGGCCGGCGGGCTCGTTGTTGATGAAGACATCCGCGCCAGAGGGGGTCGAAATGATATTAACCTCTTGACCAGCAACGCCTCCGGATGAGCCGCATCCGCTCAGAAAGGCAACTCCGGCCACGGCGACCAAGAAAGGTATCAGCGAGTAGTTCATGTGGGGATTTGTGTTGGCGAGCAAAACGGATGCCCCCTTCCACGGTCAATCCCTAAAAGCATCAGGAAGCCGGCCGATGCTCGCCTGGAACTTGGTATCGCAGCTACAAAAGAAACGCTTGTCAGTAAGGACGCCACGCGCCATTTTCCAAACCACGCCAATGAGCGCTTTTTCCCGTTTTTGCTGGAGTCCTCTGCCCCGCTTTCGCCGTACGCGCAAGGCGCTCCTGCTGCAGTACAGCCGTGTTTCTCCGTGCCTTCGGCAGGCAGTCCTGCGTCTTTAGGCCCACGGCCCGAAGCGCGGTCTTCAGCGGAAGAAAAGATCCCTCCCCGGGGAACTGCCCGCATTCCGCGCGTTTGCTTCGGCGGCAGCCGTGGCGCTACACCACGCGCCTGCCAGCGTCTTTTCCCTCCTACACCAACCTATAATACCGGACACACCCAAACGAATGTTGCCTAACGCCACCCAGAGGATGCCCAGCGGCTTCTTCACGACCCGGCTGAATCGGTGCCGGGATCGGCGCGGTGTCGTTTTCATATGACCGCGCTGCTCATTACCGCCGTGACGTTTACCCTCGGGGTCTCCGCCTTCTGCTCGCTGCTGGAGGCCATGGTCCTTAGCACCACAACGACCGACATCGAGTCGCTGAAGAAACGCGCGCCGCGGCGCGGGCAGTTGCTGGAAATCTTCCGCACCGAAATCGAGGAGACCAGCTCGGCCATCCTCAGCCTCAACACCATCGCCAACACCGCCGGGGCCAGCATCTCCGGAGCCCTGGCCATCGAGGTCATGGGGCAGGCCAACGTTCTGTATTTTTCCAGCGGACTTGTTCTAGGCATCCTCGTTTTTTCCGAGGTCATCCCCAAAAACATCGGCGTGCTCTACCGCCCGTCGCTGATTCCCTATTTCATCTATCCGCTGCACGCGGTGCGGCTCTCGATGCGGCCCTTCTCCTGGGTGGCCCGCCGCCTCTTGCGCGCGATCACCGGGGAACGCCCTGTCGAGGAAACCGGCGATGAGGAAATTCTGCTGCTCGCCGAAAAAAGCACTCAGGTAGGTACCCTCACAAGCGAGGAGAACGCCCTCATCTCCAACGCCCTGAGCCTCGACCAGGTCCACATTAGCAAATTGATGACGCCGCGCACTGTCGTCACCGCCCTGCAAAAAGACCTCACCATGAGCGAAGTTTTCGAGACCTTCGAAAACCTCTCCTTCGCCCGCATGCCGGTCTACAACGAAAACATCGACGACATCGTAGGGCTCATCCGCCGGCGCGACCTGCTCAAGGCTAAAGCCAACGACCAGGACCAAGCTACCGTCGAGTCCCTGATGCAGGAGATCATTTTCATTCCCGAAAACGCCACCGGCGAAAAGGCCCTCCAGCAATTTTTGCAAAGCCAGCAGCAACTCGCGGTCGCGGTCGATGAGTTTGGCTCCATGTCGGGCGTCATCACCATGGAGGACATTATCGAGTACATCCTCGGGCAGGAGATTTTTGAAAAGGACGATCCCGCCGTCGACATGCGCGAACTGGCCAAGCGCAAGCAGGTGGCCGACGCCCACAAGCGCCGCTCACGGCAGGGCCAGGCTCCTGCGGCCTCGGCGGGTTCCGCGGCGCCGCGCACCTAAGCGTTCGCGGGCAGCCAAGCCTTACGCCCTTTTACTACAGTTGTTTTACCATGGACGATCTTCAAAAGGAGAGCCTCGAATATCACCGCCGCGCGCGGGGCAAAATTGAAATAGCGCTCAAAACCCCGATGGACACGCAGGCCGACTTGAGCCGTGCGTACTCCCCTGGCGTGGCCGCCGTCAGCGAAGCCATCCACGCCGATGCCACGCAACTACGCCAGATGACGGTGGCCGGCAACGCGGTGGCGGTCGTTACGGATGGCTCCGCCGTGCTGGGTCTCGGCGATATCGGCCCCGCCGCCGCGATGCCCGTCATGGAAGGCAAGGCCGCACTCTTCAAGCGGCTCGCAGGGGTCGACGCCTGGCCCATCTGCCTGGATGTCCGTGAACCCGACGCCATCGTTGCGGCGGTCCGTGCGATCGCCCCGGGCTTTGCGGGGGTCAACCTCGAGGACATCAGCGCGCCCCGCTGTTTCGAAATCGAAGCGCGTCTGCAGGACCTCGGCATCCCGGTCATGCACGACGACCAGCACGGCACCGCCATTGTCTTGCTGGCCGGACTCATCAACGCCTCGCGCGTCACTGGCAAAGCCTTTTCCAGGATGCGGGTGGTCATCTCGGGCGCGGGTGCCGCCGGACGCGCCATCGTGCGCTTGCTGCGCTGCATCGACCAGATCGAGAGCACCTGCAACACCGTGGGCGAAGTCATTGTTTGCGACTCCAAGGGAGCTCTGTCGACGAAGCGCAACGACCTCGACGCCGTCAAAACCGCCATTCTCGAATACAGCAACGCCGACGACCGCTCCGGCACCTTGCGCGAAATGCTGGATGGGGCCGATGTCTTTGTCGGGGTCAGCCGAGGCGGGCTCCTCAACGCCGACGACATCCGACGGATGGCGCCCGAACCCATCATCTTCGCCCTGGCCAACCCGCTACCGGAGATCGACCCCGAGGCCGCCAAAGCCGGCGGGGCCAGCATCGTTGCCACGGGCCGTAGCGACCACCCCAATCAGGTGAACAACGTACTGGCCTTCCCGGGGATTTTTCGCGGCGCCCTCGACGCGCAAGCCACACAAATCACCGATGCCATGAAAGCGGCCGCGGCGGCCGCCATCGCCGACAGCATCGCCCAGCCCGACACCACACACATCCTCCCGGCCGCGCTCGATCCGGAGACCCCGCTCAATGTCGCCCGCGCGGTAGCTCAAGCCGCGAGCCCAAGCTAACCTGTCTGATTTTGTGCGCAGTTCTGGAAAACAGTCCAAGCTTTAGAAACATAGCCCACACGGTTGCGTTAAAAAAAAGCGACTGCCCCGTACAGGAGCAGCCGCTTACAAATTAGACTGTCATTCGAAGCTTCGACGTGGCAACCGCAGTTACTTGCGAAGGCGACGACGCATCAGGGCAAGGCTCAAGGCAAGGCCGCCGAAAATGGCCGCATAGGTCGCGGGCTCAGGAACTTCCGATGAAATCAGTACCGCGTTGATAGCAGCACCACGCGAGAAAGCGTTGCCGCTGCCGTTAGCTTGAATCTCGAGTTCAATGATGCCACCAGTCGAAGTGACGTTGTCGAAAATGAGCAGATTTTCGACGGTTGCATCGATGCCGAGTTCGGTGGTGCCACCGATGGTGTAATCGACATTCGCGGTGAAAAACAGACCGGAACCGACAAACAGCGTGAAGGTATACACCTCGCTATCGTCGAGGTCGCTGAACGTCAGATTCAGCGTGCCTAAGTCCGAGCCATTGATGCGAAAACCGTCATTGGCGGACATATCACCAAACGTTCCAGAGGAATCGGTGATGGTGGTCGTTGTATCGACGATGAAGCCGACATCGCCTGGAGCCAGCGTAACGGTCAGATCAATGCCCGAACTAGCACCGAATGTGTCGAGCAGGTCCGAGGCAACAAGGCTGCCTGTATTCGGGTTGTTGAAGGCGTTGAAGCCGTCAGCACCGTTGTCGGTGCCGAAATCGATCAGAACGTCTTGAGCGAAAGCCGGTGCCGCCATCAAGGCAGCCCCAGCGAGCACTAGGTAAGAATTGAGGTGGTTCATTTTTGGGATGTGTTGTAGTAAGGATGATAGGTAAAATTACGCGGCTGGGATGAGGGTTTCGACACCTATTTAATCGACACTGTTCGATAATGCCGTTTTTATACATTCATGGACGCTCCCAGCAATCAGGACGCCTCAAGAGTCACCCTGCGTGACATCGCCGAACGAGCCAAGTGCGCCCACTCGACCGTATCCCTGGCGCTGCGGGGGGATCCGAGGGTAAAAGCGCCGCGACGAGATGCCATTCTCAAGATCGCTCAGGAACTGGGCTACCGTCGCGACCCGGCCATGGCTGTGCTGAACACCCATCGGCGACAACGCCGACTGGCGGGCCAGGGTATCAGCCTGGCATTCTTGACCTTCCAGCGACAGGCCCGGCCCAACATGCACGAAACGCAATGGCAGGCGCTGCGCACGGCAGCGGCGCGCTTGGGCTACCAAATTGAGCAAATCGATGTCGATTCGTATGCCTCACTGGAGAACCTCCGTCGTCAGCTGCGCCGTCGCGGGGTGCGCGGTCTGGTTATCGGGGTCCTTCATGAACGCCGCGATTTGCTGGAGATGGACCTGAGCGACTTCCACATCGTTTCGCTGGGGGGCATCTTCAAAGCCCACGATATCCCGACCATCATAGGATCGCCGACCGATGTGATGCGCCTGTGCCTGAACAAACTCTGGAAACGCGGGCGGCGGCGCATCGGCGCTTTGCTCCTGCGACACGAGCCGCTGCTGCAAGACGACTTGGAGCGCCTCGGCGCATTTTTGGCGTTTCAACACATGCAGGTGGCCCCCGACCAACGCGTCGAGCCTTTGGTCTGCGCACCGGAGCAGCAGGAAGCGCTCTGGGTGGATTACGTGAAGCAGGCGCGCCTGGATGGTGTAGTCTGCTTTCACATGGGCATGGCCTGGTCCCTTCGTGAACGCATGGGTGCGCGTATCCCCGAAAAGCTGTCCGTCTGTTGTTTACACACGCGGCTTGAGTCGCCGTTCAGCGGAACGCTCATGTCCCACAGCGAGCAAGCTGAAGTCGCCATATCGGTGCTTGACTCGCGTATTCGCGAATTTCTTTTCGGTACGGACGGACGGCTTTTCACCGTACGCGTCAACCCCGTCTGGCACGAGGCCGGCACGATCTGAGGGCCGTCGAGCGGACGTGCAACGCCTGCGTAGAAAACATCGGCAGCTTTGTCCGCACCCTTGTTCGCTGTGACAAAAAAGGTGTTTCAATCGGACGCCCAACAGTTAGAGGCCCCGTTGTATCGGCAGCTGCGGATAAGGCAGATTGTTAGGTTGTAGAAACGTTTCTGTTATAGATAGTGAGTCCCTTCAATAAATACGTATACCCTTGCCTGCCGCGTCCTTTTTTGGTGACGTTTAGATGTTTCAGTCACCTCAACCACCTCAACTCAACAGCAAAGCCGACTCCCTAGCTCAACTCTTGGCGAGTTGTTGCTACAGCCAGGCCGCGGAATTACGCAGCCTGCGCGAAGCAAAGTCGCACCTTATAGAACACTCCAAATGACAAATTCGTACGTCTTCCCTCTCTTCTGCCTCGGCGTCATCGCTTCCAACGCATACGCCAGTAACATCCTGTTTCAAAATGAGGTTCTCACTGACGAGGCCAACCCGCCGGTCATTTCAAACGTCGGTACTTTAATAGAAGCCTATAATTACGGCGGAGAAACGGCCACGCTGAACGGGGTAAACTTCATTGGGGTTAACGACTCGGTCGGCCAGCTTCTCTTCGATACTTCCAGCTTTGCGCTGAGCCCGCCAATCACCGTTCAGAATTATGCGAACGCCGCGAATCCTGATCTGTTTGAAATTCTGAATAACTTTTTATTCGATGGCGTGCTTGGGGAATTGAACACCGATTTCACACTTACAGGCCTGACGCCTGGCAGTGTCTACCAGTTTCAGCTGATCTTCGGTGACAACCGCGTCGACGTGACACCGCCTCAAAATGAGCGGTTGATGCGCTTTAACATTGGCGAGCCGAATCAGCACGATTCCATCATCTTCGATACGTTCAGCATCGTCACCGGCACCTTCATTGCGGAAGGTACCGGCGAACAATCCTTCACCATGGAGCTGGTAAACACAGGCTCAGGCGAACTGGTGGGAACAACACAAATTCTTGCATACCAACTGCGCATCATCCCCGAACCTTCGACTTATGCAGTCTTGGTGGGTGCGCTAGCTTTGGCGGTTGCGGCGTTTATGCAACGCCTGCGTCGCTAGCGCCTAGCCCGACTTGGCTGTACGAATACTACGGTTCTAAATACCAGAGCAATAAGACTTTCGGACTATCAATTTAGTCCGCAGTCTGGGCAGTAGTCTGACTGAGCGTACTTTTGGCCCGTAGAAAGTAGCTTTCGTGGTCTTTTGTAAGCAGCCGAAGGCGCAAACGAGGTTCTAAGAGGAAATCAGCGTCCGACCACTGCAAGACCTCGTGAACGGCCAGTACCTTTGGACTGGAAAGCTGAGGCCCAGCGGTGTTCGACCAGGACATCAGCTCGGTCCATTCATTTTCTGGACGATTGGGTGCGGTTGAACCGATGACCTCGAGTAAGCCATTTTCCGTGTGTTCGGAATTCAGGCTGACGCTGAAGCATAACTCTTCTCCCGGCCAGGTTTGGTAAGCGATGAAGTCAAGTCCAGCGTAGGCAGCGGCGTAATCCGCAGTCATGGCGTAAAAGTCCGCATGCAAATGCGTGCCGTCGCCGCCAAGCCCGTGTTCAACCAGCCACTGAAAGTCCGGCGCCAAATCAAATTGAGAGATAAATAACCAATCGTTCTGCGCGCAGAAGCTTGACGCGAAAGCATTTTGGCCGAGGACACCTTCATGACTCCGGGCAAAGTTTTTTGGTCCCTCACCAAAACAGATTACCACTGGCTTCGATGACAACCGGGTACTTGCAAGGGCTTCCCTTAGCAGTGGGAGGAAATGCGCGTAATCCTCTCCGCGGTCATCGGTTTGCAATGTTATCAAATCAGGCTCGACAGTTTCAACAAGCGCGGCGAGGTTTGGCACGCAATCCGGATTCACATCCAGGAAACGATTCGAGCCAGCGGCCAGCGCATATAGTGTGAGTCCAGGGTATTCGTTGTAGATTGGTAAAATATCGATCTCACCTCCGGATAAGTGTTCGACTTTCACCGCTCGGACCGTGCCAGCCGGATACACTAAATCGATATGATCCGCAGAAATGCTTTCATCAGTAGTCTCGATAATCATGCGTCCATTGCTCAGGGGATGCGACGATTGGATTTCATCCGCGCGTGGAGTTCTCCAAGACACGTGATTGTAGTCATTGCCGTTGATGACCGCCTGGGCTGCCGAGGCGGTATCTGAAATGAACATCTCAAACGTGCCACCGCCAGGCTGGCGAATGTAGGGCAACACCGTTCGCTCGCTGCTCCCGTTGAGTGGCCCGATGACAAGCCGTTCGGAGTTCTCAAGCCGCGTGTACTGGCCAATTGGATTGTAGGAATATCCGGGCCCTGTCTTGTCTTTGCTCCGGTGCGCACCCTCGGTGGTTATGCGCACAAACGCACCGTTTGTGATGACTGGGTAGGGTCTAGTTGGAAACCATATGCTACACTCATTCTCCAAAAAAGGCTCGGCAACCCGGGTTGCCAATGAATCACCAAACGCAACGACCACCAGCCGATCCTTGGCACCTTGACGTATATCACCCAGCAGTGAGCGAAGGTGTTGAGCGGCGCGGACTTGCTCAATCTGCACATTCAGTGTGCCGTTGGCTTCGAGCGGTCGCATCGAAGTAGATGGGCTGAGACAAAAAGCCATTAATAAAAAACGCACACAGGCCCGACCAACGCAGGTCGAGGCATATTTTAATTTGAAAGCAACCGTTGGCCGTGTCACACATTCGACATTGCTGGAAACCGCTTGCTCATGCGATTCGAAAGTCGTTCCGATGCGGCTTTTTACCGTATGCATCGACGCTGCGGCACGAGACCGCACGGCGTTCTTGCCTCTGGTCACAGCCGCAGACTCCGCACGTCTTCGCCAAAACCCTATCCACCGCAGACCAAACGGGAACAACCACCCGGAAGCTCATACCCGTAGTGGCATAAAGCGTGGGGTTCAGGCAGTCGCTTGGGCCTGACGAAGTCGGCCTCAGACAGGAAGCCTCTGCACAGTGAAACGGGGCGTCCTGCGCCACGAAAAAAGTATCCAGCAGTTGAGCAGGCGGCGTGGGGAGCTGCGTTGGACTTTCAGGGTTTGAACCTCAGGTAGGCGACCAGTGCTTTGCGCGCCAGAGGATGGTGTCGACCGTGGTCTTGCAGCATTCGTCTAAAGAAAGACAACCAGCGAAACGGCGCCATCGACAGCGCCACCGAGCCAGCCGCCCAAGTGCAGATATGCGGCTGCGGGCGCCGGCGCACTTTCTTGAACGCTCTCTTGAGCACAAGACCCGGCCCAAGTCTCACCACCATTGGGAGTTTGCTGACCTCGTCCTTGTGCACGGCGATGCAAGCGCGCACTTCATCGCGGGTCGGGTTACGCAGAAAAGTCACTAGATTATCCAGGGCCGCAGCCTTGGAGGCATCCCGGCCGGCCTCGTCCAGCGCCCACTGCCCATACTCACGCGCATAGGTAAGTAGCGTTTCGTTAAACTGCTCTCGCAGGCACTCGGCCTCCTCCGTCGCCGAATAGGCCTTCAAGACCGGGTCGAAAAGGTTGGCCTCGTTCTTATAGCCAAGCACCGTACCATGATTGGCGAAGAAAAAGAAATCCTCGATAATGCCCTGAGCCTTGAAGAGGTAGCGCGTGTTCCGCGGGGTCAGGTCCTTGTCATACTGCTGAAGGTAGCGCGCACGGTACCCCCCGGCCTCGACACGGTTTTTACGTTTGTCCAAGGCCCCCAAATGGTAGCCGAGGATGGGTTTTTCAAAACCGCCGAAGTGCACAATGCTCTGGAACTTGCGCTGCATGTTCAGCATCCAGCCCACATCAACAACAGCCCAGTCGCCCGGTTCGAAGATACGCTCACGCCTCAAGTACCCAAGGACGTTCACCCGACGGGCGCGGGCGTTTGCGATGATGCGCTCGCTTAAGACTGGCAGGTCGCAGGCATCCAGCAGCCGTTCCTTGCTCCCCGGGCAGACGACCTCATCCAGACCCGGCGCTTCGTAGCCATGCTCAAGCAAGAGCGCGCGACCTTCCTCAGGATTGTCGAAGCCCAGCTTGTCCAGCACACTGCCCAAGGTCAGCTTCGGCGATTCGATGAAATAGGCGAGGGCTTTCCGCGAGTGGCTGTCGTAGGCGGGGAGTTTGAGGGCGTTGCGCGAGACATGAAGGTAGCGCAGTTCCAGGCCGCTTTTCTCGCCTTCCATCTCCTGCGCCATGCGGAAGAGAATCTGGCCATCTCTGGAGAGGAAATACAGTCGGTCCAGGCCCCGCGAACGCGCGTCGTGCAAGACCCAGGCAATGAAATCAGCCAGGAGCGGCCCGGCGACGCAGGCAGCAAGACTCAGCAGCGAGCCGCTTGACGGATAGAGGGACTCGTCACCTCCGAGACGGACAGCGCGACTGATTCCTGCAAAGAGCGAGCGCGTTTCCGGCTCTCCCGGCATCCAGTCGATCCGTCTGCGTTCGTAGCGGTTGAAGTCTCCCCCAGCAAAGTGGGTTGCCTTCACGCCCATGCGTTTTGCGCTGTGAAAATCTGACTCAAAATTGTCCCCGAAGTGATGCAACTGAGCGGGCACAATCCCTTCGGCTTCACATACGTGAGCGTAGAGCCGCCCGGTCGCCTTGAGCAGCCCCGCCTCGCTTGAGACGTACAGGCCATCTCCATCATGAAAGAAACCATGGTCTTCAAGCGCAGACTGAATCAGCTCGGCAGGGAGGTACATGTCGGAGATGAAGATCACCCGTTTGCCTGCCTGACGCAGACCGTTTATCTGCCGCAGGGTGGAGTGAATGGGCCGGAGTGAACGCCGCTCGAGGGCAAGTTCGGCCTGCATCATCTGCGCGGCGTTGACTCCCCATTCTGGGAGCCGAACCATGTCTTTGTAGATCGTTGCCAGATCGATGTCTTCCCGCCCAACCTGGCGGTCGCGCACCTTGCCCTCCATCCGGATACGGTAACGAGCGAGTTCGGAGACATCCTCCTTGAACGGAAGGTGATCAGCCTTGGAAAGCACCTCGCGTGCGAGTGCGAAGAAAAGCGCCGACGGCTGAGCAAAAACGCGAGTCAGGCACGTATCGAAGACATCGAAGGAGTGAACTTGCCCCACGGCTGCGCGTTTGCTCGCAGGCGAAACCGATGAGGGGGACTCTAACTCTTTCGGTGCATCAACTGTCGGTTTCGACATAGGATTTCCTGAAAGCTAAACAGAAAAAAAGTGGGCTCGTTAAATCCGCTTGGCCTTCACAAGGCAAGACGTCGCAGCTTCTCTGTCGAGACCAACCACGGTAAAGAGCCCCGGTCGGACCGAAAAGATATTGTGGTCTATCCTGGGTGGTCGAGAGCTTTCTCTTGAGCCACTGGTCCCCTCACACGCAATGGCTCAGTTTGCAAGGGCCCAAGCAACTCCACCAGCAATGGACCTGTTCTTACGGGGTCCTGGCCCTCGGGTTATACAAAGGTGTTTTGTTTTCCAAAGCGATTGGTAGTGATTATACACAAATCGCTCTTCACATTAGACTTATGGTATGGCGGAGAGAATGAGGGTCGGATACGAACCCGGATGAATCAATTCCTAGTTGTTGGAACAGTCCTAAACAATTGGGAGTATGGCAATATGGTAGTCCATCCTTTCAGATTAGGCGAGGCTGTAATCAGGCAATCCAAGAAGCAGCACAGTTTCCGTATTTTGAAGGGAAAGCACCTTTTGGAAACAGCATTGGATTGGAAGGCGAAAACTGAACTAAACCCCAGCGTACAAACAGCTTACATATCTGAGCATGCAAGAGTTTCAGATGGCCGAGTCCGGCAAATACTGCGGTTGGCGAAACTTCACGAAAACATACAAGCGGAAATACTTTCGCTGCCCCCAGAGAAAGCGAAAAAGCGCTTCCCGGAGAAACTCCTCCGTCAGTGGACTCCACTTTCGCCTGATAAGCAATTGGCTCAATTGGCTGAGATATGGTCCAACACTGAGCAATAGACGCCCATATATCAAGCCATGAAAGCTGCAAGAAATGGTTCAAATAGGTCACTCGGCTCGTTGCTCTGTTCGACTCCACCGGCTTGCTCAATAATGCAGCGGCACCGGTCCTCGCTATCATACTCGAATTCGGTTTCAGTATTCCCTCCGATGGTGTGGATCATGCGTTAGTGAAAATCATTTCTCTTTTGTGCCAATCAGGATATACATAGGCCACAGCAAAAAGAAAAGCCCCACCAACATGCTTATGGCAGAAGCAAGCGAGGGTTCTCTGATATTTAGTAGGCGATCCTGATAAAAGAGAACCCCGCCCGAAACTAGGAAAAACTGTAGTAGGCCTAAGAATGACAGGGCTAGCATCTTAAAAATTTTCATCGACTACATTTTGGGCGAAGGCGACCCGCATTTGCACTCTAATTCCTTGATGAATTCTTGCGAACTGTGATCGTTACTAACCTGAATTGAGCGTGTGATTTGACCCTTATTTCTTACCGTAATGCGGATCTCTTGAATTGTTTTATCGGCCACATCAACTTTCCAACTCACAATCGAGGGCAAAGGCATAAAGAAACCACCCGACATCTTTATTACATGATCTGTTAAAGTCCAGCTAAGCTTTTGCCCTTCGGTCTTAGTAGCTATAAAAAGTAATAAAACCGGAAGTAGCGGCACGCAAGAGATGGTAATGAATGCCGAAAGGTCTAATAGTTTCATGAGATATCCTGTCAGCGCAGCCAGGAAAGTAACTAATATTGCAATTGGTAGGATTCTACGAACCATCCTCTTTAACTCAGCTTTTGCTTGGAGTTCTCTTTCAAGAAGCCCTCTCTCCGCTTCAATTATTTTAATTTTCATGAATGTGGTATGGCTCAATTCCCAAAAGCATCTGCTGCTGCCATGCCATTGGATGTCCAGATTCCAGCATTAAAGCCAACCAGGCTTTCTGTGCCAATCGGGAGGTTAGAGTTGGAAGGGTTGAAAAGGCCACTCTGGCCGATGAAGCCACCCGAGAGACCTCCGCCAATCGCACCTCCAAGTGTCGATCTGTCAATATCTGAAAGGCTGGCTTCTTCACTGGGGTCTATTGCGTCAAAAGTTTCTCCAACTAGACCTCCTGCCAATCCTCCAGCAGATACTCGATCACTGCCTGCTGTTTGCGATTCATCCACCCGGCGATGGCGGCTAGAAATATCTGGACTTGCGGACTCAAGATAGTGACTATCGAATTTGCGAAACCGGCCGTCAAGCCGCATTGGGACTGCGAATCGTGAAACTTCACCCCACAGGGTCAGGCGATTCTGTGCGTCCCAACGGAACTCACGCAGACTGTTCCAAAGGTAAATTCCTTTCCTACAAAGAATGATCATTTTTTGAGTGCTTCTTAGGCAACTGAACCTTCAGCTTGGGATGAACGACGGCAAACATCGAAAAGTAAGCCAATAAACCCGATACAACTTTAACGTATCCAGCAGCATCACCACTAGGTGAAATTCCTATTGCATCTGCACCAATCAAAATAATGCGCTCTGTGCCGAAAAATACGGAAATCCCGATCCATCCTAGGAACAAAAGGAGCCCAAATAATTTAACAGGTTTCATCTGCGCTTCCTTAATTAAAAGAGTTGAGGGAAGACGTGTCCTCCATAGATGGTGGAATTTACGCCAATAAGTGCGTCGGTTGCAGGATCAACAACATCTCCAAAAGCGCCAGAAAAGGCACCTGTGCCGACCCCTGTGGCACCTCCTATCACCGTAGACTTTAGGATCTCTGAGCCTTCGAATTCGGTAGAGCAATCACCATCAATAGCGTCAAACGTCTCCCCAACCAAGCCGCCTACTGCACCGCCAGCAGCTCCAGCTAGACCCCCGGCAACCGCAGCTCCAGCTCCCAGCCCCAACGCCGGATTGAAAGTTGCCCCTGTGACAAAACCACCTGCGGCACCCGAAAGTCCGCCCCTTAAAGCACCCCTCCAGCCGTCTTGAAGCCCGCCTACAAGAGCTCCTACTCCTCCACCAATTGCTGCACCAATGCCGCCGGAAACAAGGTTTAGAAAACGTCCGTCCGGGTCTACCGCATAGATAGGATTGTTGTTAACGTAAGTATACAGATTTGGGCCATCAATGAAGAGCGCGGGGTCACGACTTAGCCATCGCCCAAGTTCCGAATCGTAAGCCCGATATTGAGCAAGGTGTAGGTCGCTTGCAATGTGGTAAAAATGTCCCGTGTAGAGAAAATCGCTCTCTACTCCGGTTCCGGCAGTGCGGGTGACATTGCCCCACAAATCATAATCATAGCGCGATTCGATGGTAGTGCCGTTGCTGGCTAGGACTTCGCGTATTGATCCAAGGTGGTCGCGGGTATAGAAGTAATCACTTACGCCTTCGCTGAAACCGAACCAGTAGTAGTTTCGAAGCACGGTGTCGGAGGTACTGTTGCGCTTTTGGACGATCTCACCTTCAATCCAGATGTAAGTCTCGTTGCTTTGTTCAACTCCTCCGACACGTTCAATGATCCTGCGTCGACGGTCTTCTGCATCGTATTCGAACTCCGTCTCATTACTGCCTTCGATGATGTGCGTCAGGCGATTTTGGGCGTCCCATCGGAATTCCCTCAGCACGCTTCCGACTGAGTCCCGCTCGAAGCGCAGATTTCCGTTTAAATCATATTCATAGGTTTTGGCAACGGCAGGAAGCGTCAACTCGTAGTTCTTGACGGTGGACTGGTTGCCGGAGGCGTCTTCGGCCCGCACGTCAATCGTGTTGAGTCCTTGGGCGACTTCGACTTCGCGGCGAAAAAGGAAATTGCCCGCGCCGGGGTTGCTGAGCACGGCGGCGCGTTTATAGCCTTCGCTGTTCACATCCACCTCGACGATAGCGGGTTCGTCAACTGTGCCCTCGACTAGCGTTGTCCCGGCTCCGCCTTCACGTTCTATTTGATTGAGGTCATTGTAATGCGAGTAAGTGGAGTTGTTGCCGAGGGACTGGCGCAGGCGATTTCCGACGGAATCGTATTGCCAGGAGCGTTCTTCAATCAGGCCGCCAGTGTTGTCGCGGAGCGTGGCATCACGCAGTTCGTTGTCGCGGGTGTAGCCGAAGGTGTAGGTCTGAAGGTCGGCGGAGGTGGCTCCGAGTTGTTGCTGCCACTCCTGAATGCGTCCCGCAGGGTCGTATTCGTAGGTAAATTTGCTCAGGGTTGCGCCGCCGTTGGCCGTGGCTGCCCAAGCGGAACCGTCTTCGGAAGGTTTTATGTTTTTCATGCTGAGAAAACATCGGCGGGAATGAGGGTATTTCTGCTAATCAACCGGTCGCCTCAGGCTGCCAGCGCCTCCTCCTTTCCGTTTTCGGGGTCGGACTCCCGGTGGTAGTAGTTCAGGAGCCCGCCCAGCCGTTCACTTTTACGAATAGTCCGCTGTTTATCAGGCCTCGAGGGCGAGCTGGGAAAAGGAATCAGGTTGTCCAGACCCTGGTGGTTTCGCTCGTGATGGTAGTGCTCGAGGTAGCTTTTAACTGCCTTTCGCAGG
>JBHJGM010000011.1:0-159567 GCA_050331815.1 Opitutales bacterium
CACCTCGATGTCGGCTCATCACATCCTGGGGCTGGAGAAGGTCCCAAGGGTTTGGCTGTTCGCCAATTAAAGTGGTACGCGAGCTGGGTTCAGAACGTCGTGAGACAGTTCGGTCCTCTATCCGCTGTGGGCGCAGGAGAATTGAGGGGTTCATTTCCTAGTACGAGAGGACCGGAAATGACGAGCCTCTGGTGTTCCGATTATCACGTCAGTGGTAGCGTCGGGTAGCTATGCTCGGAACCGATAAGCGCTGAAAGCATCTAAGCGCCAAGCGATTCCCAAGATAAATTCTCCCTATAGGGTCCTGGAAGACCACCAGGTCGATAGGCTGGATGTGTAAGCGCTGTGAGGCGTTGAGCAAACCAGTACTAATTACCCAAACGGTTTGATGGACAACGCCTTCCCTTTTTTTAAAGACGAAGGCGTGGTCATCCCCCCAACGGTGGCAATACGCCACATTACCGTCAATCGAATCGATAGGCACTGCCCAAGACATTCGTACGCAGCCGTAGGACTGCGTTCTACCTGAAATCTACTTGGTCGTGCGAATGTTCAAGCCGTGCAAATCGCTTCAAAACAGAGCATTCCTTACCTGTTTGGAAGGCCTGCAACGCATTAAACGTCACTTTCCAGTTAAGTCCGTCACGCATTCAAGTGTTTGGCCACCGGCTCTCAAAGTGACCTCGGCATACAAATGTCCTCAAACAACCCGTTCGTGACGGACGCGGAACCAATTGGTGAGGACAGATGAGGGGAAACACACGTTCCCATCTCGAACACGCTCGTTAAGCCCTCAATCGCCGATGGTAGTGCCACCTGATGTGGTGTGAGAGTAGGTTATCGCCATGCTTATGACCCCGGTTTTCCGAAAGGAGGGCCGGGGTCTTTTTTTGCAGGCAGGGAAATGGGAGGCGAGAGGACGAAGCCGCAGCGTTAGCAAACACAAGACAAGGGCACCGACCGGATGAGGTGCTTGGCGGGCGAAAACGGCTCTGTCCCTTGCGGGTTCGGCTAAGACTTCAGGTGCGTGGCCAGTTCCCGGGCGGCGGGAGAGGGTTGCATCACGTGGAAGGCATCCTCGATCAAGCCGTCTTCGGTCCAGCGCCGGGCGCGGTTGATCACCGGCCCAGTCATCGCTTCCCAGGGTTGCAGCGGGCTTTCGGAGCCATTCTTGAGTACCTTGGGGGCGGCGGTCAGCACATCCATCTCGATCAGCTCCAGCAGCGTTTTGAGGATGTCCGGGGTACGGTACTCAAAGACATTGAGCGTCACGGGACACCCGAGCACGTCCAGCTGGCGCACCATGCGCGCGTTGGGCAGGCGGCGCAGGGGTGCCGTCTCAAACTTGGCGGCCCGCGTGATGATCGGCATGTGCGAGGGCACGTGATCTTCCTCCAGTTGCGCGCGCACCTTGGCCACGCCCATCCCGGCCGCCTCAGCAAACGCGTCCAGAGTAACCGCATCGAAGGGGGCGTTGGTTACGCGCTGCATCGAGCCCTTGAAAATGCGATCGGCGATGGTCTTCGCGCCCGCTGCGGTGGTTTCAACCAGCACATCCAGCCAGGCGTTTTGCCGCGGCAACAGGATCGGGGTCCAGGCGACGTAGACCGGCGGCTCGACCGGTTCGGGCAGTGCGTCCTCGGCGGGTAACTGCAGGCTGGCTTCCACCCCCATCCCCGCGAAGGTCTCCTGAAAGAGCTGACCAAATACCAGGATACCGTGCAGGTTGCCCACCGCTGGTGAGAGGGTGCTGGCTGTCTTTGCCGGCTGGCTTTGGGCTGGCTCGGTTTTGGGCCGGGAGGGTTTGGCCAGCGGGTTGCCCACGTTGCGCACCGCCAACTCGCCCAGCAGGTTGTGCCGGCGCACCAGGCGCTCGAGTTGCTCGATGTGGTGCCGCAGTTCGTTGTGGGCTGACAGCGTGCGCTCGGCTACGCGCACCCGTGCGACCAGCTCGGTCAGGTCGACGGGCTTGACCAGGTAATCATCCGCTCCGGCCAGCAGCCCCTCGGCGATGTCCTTCTTGCGGTTGCGCCCCGAGAGGATGATCACGTAGCGGTCGCCGCGGTTGGGTCGGCGGCTGATCTGCTGGCATACTTCGAGGCCGGACATGCCGGGCATCATCCAGTCCAGCAGGGCCAGCTGCGGCGCGCCGTCGCCCATCAAAATGCCCAGCGCCTGCTCGCCGTTTTCGCAGACTTCGACGCGGTGCCCGGCCTTACCAAGAAACTCGCGGATGGTCTTCAGCGAGATGGGATCGTCATCGGCCAGGAGAATTTTCACAGCGAGCGCAGGCGGCAGCGGACCGACACAACGTGCACCCGGTAATGGCCGCGAGCTGCGTCGATGCGGCGAGCTTCCCGCAGGGGCTGTGGGCGGTCAACGCAAACCGCTGGCAAATAGCCGCGCCTGCGAGCCGAGCGAGCCTAGCTCTCGTTCGACGCCTGCGTGGCAAACGGGTCCACCGGGTCGAGTTCGGCTTCTTCGATCTCTTCGCCCAAAATGCTGGGAGGCTGATCGGCCTGGAGTGACTGCATCAGTTCCTGGCTGGTGCGCTCGATGCCGGCCAGGCAGTGCTCGGAGGCCTGGTTCAGCTTGCGCCCGGCGAGGTACAGATTCAGGGCGTGCGCCGCGCGTCCGTTGGATTCGGCCACCTTCGCATCGTGCAACAAGGCGGCGTACTCGGGTACGCGGCGGGCGACTTGAGAAATCGCCTTGGCTACCTCGGGATCTTCCGGGCGCAGGGCTTCGGCTTTGAGCAGCAGCTCGAAAGCGGAATACTCCAGCCCGGCGTCGACCATGCTTTCAGCCTGCGAGATGAAGCCGTCGATCTTGCCCATCAGCGTGACGACCTCACGGACCTTGTCGGCGCGTTCGGGGTCCTGTCCCAGAGCGATGCCGTAAACGGGGGCCTCCTTTTGAATCAGGCGGAAGGCGCCGTCCTCGTAAGCTTCGTCAAACTTCGCCACGGCCTGGTTGCCAAAGTTCGCCTGGGCTACGGAGTTGGATAGAAAATCCTCGATGCGCGGGTTCAGCGGCCAGAACTCGATGGCCTCTTTTATCTTCTCCTCGGCACGGTCAAAGTTGCCCGTCTCGCGGGCCCCCTGGGCGGTGATGACCGCCAGATTACTGGCCTGGCGTCGGGTGTTGATGCCGGACTGAATCTCGTCGGAGGGGAAGTCGCTGGCGACCTCCTGAATGTCGGTCAGAATGGCCTCGGCGCGGTCAAAATCCTTGATGTCGAGCACGCGCTGGAGCGCCCGCGTGTTTTGAAAAAGCTTTAGCAGCACGGCTTTCTTGGCCGGGTCGTATTCGACCACCCGGGGCAAGTATTCGCCGAGGAAGAACGTTTCCTGCAGGCGCTGCATGGCCCCGAAGCGTTCACCCGTCTGAAAAAGGTGGTTCACCGACTCCATGCCCACGGCGGTGTCGGCGATGGCCTCGCGGGCAAAGCCCTCGAGCACGTCGATGGTGGGGACGATGTCGGCGATGTCGATGAAATCGGTAAGTTGGCTGCGCCCGACGTCCAGGCCCTGGTGGGCACCGCCAAAGATATGCCGATAGAAGGCGGCGGTGATGAGCGCGTGCTGATACCGGCGCTGTTTCAAAAAGGTGACGAACTGGGTCTGGAACTGCAGCTTGGCCTGCATGGCGTTGACGGCCATGGTTGCGCTGAGCGCTTGGATTTGCGCCTCGATGTGAGCGAGTTGGGCAACATCGAAAGCCGCCTGTGACGTGCCGGCTGCCGCCACCACCGCGGGGGCGGCGACGCCATCCAGACCGGTGGACGAGGAACTCGAGCCGCCATCTATCTCGATGCCATCGGGCGTGATGGAAGCCGAGCCGTTGCGCGATTCCTCTTCGCTTTGTTGCTGGTTGCCGGAATCGTTCGGCTGCTGGCCACCGCCGCCGCTGTTGCCCTGATTCAAACGTTGGAGGCGGGCATCGCGCGCGCCGCCGGAATTGCGTTCGATAATGTCACGCGCGCGGGCCTCTTCGAGCCAGGCTCGGTTGGAGACGATCGACTGCTGATGCTTGCGCAGGCGGTCGAGTTCGTTGCGGTTGAACTGGCCGTCCTGGTTTTGGGCGCGGATGCGCCAGGCGTTGAACACCTGATTGGCGATGATGAGCGCATTACCGCCGTCGATGGGATACTTGCCCGCACGAAAAAGGAGGTTCCAGGCCTCGTCGATCGACTCGGTGTCGCCGCTGCCCGCGCTGACCGAGAGCAACTCGGAGATGCGGTCCAGAATCGCTGCGTACTCGTCGCCGCCGTCGGCGTAGGTCGGGGTGCTGAGGTAGCGCTCGAAGCGCGCCCGGATCAAGCGATTGTTACCCAGATTAAACGTCCGACCCTTCCACTGCAGGGTGCCTTCTTCGAGGTCGAGGCTGTCGCTTTGCGGGTCGTAGGCGGCGCCTCCAGCAAACTCGCTGAAGGTATCGCTTTCGAACATACGCTCCCCGGAAAAAAACTGCTGGTTTTGAGTGGGTGCCGGCGCGCCGCCACCCTCCTGAGCTTGGGACAGAAAAGGAAAGGAAAGAACCGCGCCGGCGAGAAACAGACGGGTCAGGCGGTGGCGGGCATTTGGAAGCATGGTAGACTCAGGTTGGGTTCGACGGCCAGCCAGGCATATCCGGGTGGCTTACTTTCAGTCGAAACCGGGTTAATGTTGATTATCGACACGACGGGGGCTTGTAAAGGAGAGTCAACCCCGGCAGACCGCGTTTTGCTTCAGTTGGTGCCGCTGAACCTAATAAAAACGCCCGCGAGGCGTATTTTTATATGCAACGGTCTTCGACCTCGCTCCCGACAGCCGCAGCCACCTCCGACGAGGCGGCACGCCAACGGTGGGTCGAAGCCCTCGTGGAGAGCCACGCCGACACCCTTTTTCATTATGCCTGCACCCTCACACCGGACCGAGAACGCGCACGCGACGCCGTCCAGGAGACCTTCTGGCGGCTGCTGCGCGAGGACCGGGCCAAGCTGCTCGGGCGCGAAGGCCCGTGGCTGTTCCGGGTCTGCCGGACGCGGGTTTTTGACATGGCGCGCAAGGAGGGCCGCATGAATCCGACCGACTTTCAGGACCCGGTGGGTGCGCATCTGGCCGAACGCGAAGCACCCTCGGCTCCCGACCCGGCCGCCCGGGCTGCGTCCAAGGAAAGCGCCCGGCAAGCCCTGGAGTTGGTGGAATCGCTGCCGGAAAACCAGCGTGAGGCGGTACGTCTGCGATTTCAGAAGGAGTTGAGCTACAAGGAAATAGCCGAGGTGACCGGCCTCTCCGTCTCGAACGTGGGCTTCCTCCTGCACACCGCCCTGAAAACCCTCCGCCAACAGATGCAGGCCCAGGATTAGGCCCCAAGTAACTTTGACCATGCATATCCAACCCGACGATCCGCGCTTGACCGCCTATGCGCTGGGCGAACTGGACGATCCCGCCGAGGTGCAGGCCATCGAGGCCGCCCTCCAGAGTGATCCGCAGTTGCAGTCAGCCGTGGACGCCATCCGTTCGACCGCGCAGGCGCTCGAAACCGCGTTTGCCGCCGAAACCCAGCCCGCAATGACGCCCGCCGAAAAGGCTGTGCTCAGCCAGCCGCAGGCCGACGCCGCCGCTGCTGCTGCGCAGGATCCGGACGCACCCGGCATCCTGACCGAGCGTGTGCGTGGGCGTCTGCCCTCAGCCACGGGCAAGCGCACGTCCCGCAAGGTCATCAGCCTGCCGTTGCTGATCACCGCGGCTGCCGCGGCCGTGGCGGTGTTGCTGTTTGGTTTGCAGCGCCTGCTGGAAAATCCGCCCACCGCCGTGGTCGCCCAGCAGGACGCCGCCTCCACCGAGGAAGAGGTGCCGGAGTCGGTCAACGAGGCCGCCGACTCCCCCGAAGGCGTTTCCGTGACAACGCGGGCTGCGCCGGTTTCCGAGTCCGAAACGCGTGAACTCGAGTCCATGCCGGACTCGCGCCCGGTTTCAAAGCAGGTCATTGCGAATTTCTCCAACGAATTGGACGCCGAAGCCGTCGGCGAACTCGCGCCCTTGAACGTGATTGTGGTGGGCCCGGAGGTGTTTCAGCAGGACATCCGTTTCGACGGGGAGGCCTTCCGGCCGGAGTGGGGCAGCCTGGGCGGGCTCGGGCCTCAACTGGCCGAGGCGACCCGCGATCAGCGACCCGTCTTGGACCCCGTAGCAACAAGTGACGCACCCACCATAGTGGCTGGTGCGCCGGGCCGGGATTTCTTTGCCTCCAGGGGGGCTGCGGTGTCGTTGCGCGATGAGGGTTCGGTGCTGATGACCGAGGCGCGCGCCGAGTCCAGCGACCTGCTGGCACCGGACAACGATGCCGCCCTTGCCTTGGGAGTGCGGCAGCGCGCACTCGGCGAAGCCCGCAGCGGCACCATTGTCGCGGTGGTGCCGCCCGCGCCTGTTTCAGACCTGGAAACCGGCGCCCAAAGCTCCACGTCTTTTGGCGTGACCGCGGAGGCGTCCGACGGTCTGGCTGCTGCCGCCGCGATTGTGCCGGAAAATCCCCAGAGCGCTCCCTCGACGGTGACGAATCGCTTCAAGTTCAACAACGCGTCGCGAGTGCACGAAGGAACCTGGCAAGTCGCGCAAAATCTGAGTGAACTACAGCTGAGCACCGAGTTGGCGGGCAAACACGTGCGCGTTTACCTGCGCCCGACCGCCCGTCCGGCTGCCACACAGGACCTGAAGAAAGAAGTACCAGCCGAGCCGGTGGACGACGGATCGTTGCTGGAGTTGTTTGAAATCGCGGGCTCCGACGAGGCGCAAGCCCCGCGTCTGGAAGCGGCACCGGCACGCGTTGTCGAAGGGCGCGTCCTGGCGGTGACCGAGACCGAGGTGACGCTCACGACTGAGCCAACGGCAGGCAGCGAGGTGCAGATCCTCAAGCTGTCGCGCGCTTTGGTGGACAATGTGGACGTGCTTTCCGTGGGCCAGCGCTCCCAGCTGGATGCAGCTGCGGCCAGCGCCACAACCCAAGCGACGTCAGATGTGACGCTAGGGGCCGCTGCGGTAAGTCAGCCTGCCGCACCCTCGGAGGCTGCGGAGACGTCGGAGGCATCCGCTGCCGCTGCTGCAGACGCAGACAGGGATGAGTAGCCATCCGCACTCAAGCCACGCCACATAGAAATCAAAAGTGGCTCCCCGGTAGGGACTCGAACCCCAACAGACGGAACCAGAATCCGTAGTGCTACCATTACACCACCGGGGAAGGCGGTTTGGGCGACGAAACACTGTTTCGCACCCACCCAACTCATCGGGCCGTAAAGACACATAATAAAGCCTGGCCGCAACCGGCGTCAAGGCGGCGCATGGTTCTGCATACGCGCGATACGTGTGCATCCAAGTCTGACTGCTGGTTTCCCAGCGCGCTCACGCCACCCGATGTTGAATGACATGGCCGGTGACGCTCTAGCTGCCGTCGCCTAGAATTGTTCGAGCCACAGGCTGTAAAACGGGCTTCTTTGTGTGGCCTGCGAAAGCTGACTCCACCTGTGCCTTGAGCTGGCGAGTTCAGGCGCGCCTGCGTTCGATTTCCCAAAAGTAGGCGCCTTGGAAAGCTTTAACCGGCAGCTTAGCTAAGGCACTAGGCTAAGATCAGGGTTTGCGGAAAGCGTATTCTAACTCATTCAAAAGTATGCGCTTAGCCGAGAGATAAGTTATATTATATCCACCGTTTCTTCGTTGGTTTTGATGACTGCTACGTGGCGTTCATTGACAGTGTTACACCCCGGTTTCATGATGGCTCAAGTTTCCTGATCAATAACCTGAACCAAACAAAAACTATGAAAATCACTTCCTTGGCACTGGCCGCTACGCTGCTGGCTTTGCCGCTCTTCGGGCAGCAATCCTTCTCCGTTAGTGATGGTACTACGAGCGTGGACCTCGATGACGACCTGCTGGCTTCGATCGGCTGGAGCGTCACCGGCGCCTTCGACACGGTCACCCCGGCCGCGGGCTTTGACGTGGGTTTCGATATCCTCGAAACCTCCACCTTCAACTACGATGAAAATCCCTTTGCCATCAACTTCGGTGAGATCACCCATGTCGGCACGGTCACGCTGAGTTCCGACGGTACGTCGGCTCCGGCTGGCGACGTCACCGTGGGTAACTTTACCATCGATTCGGGCCTGAACATCATCGACACCGCGACAACGGGCGCCGCGCTATTTACGGGCTCGCCGACGTTCGTGGACAGCACCAGCGTGCCGGGCCAACTCATTGTCGAAGGCGACCTGCTCATCACCGAAGCGCTTTCCAACGTGTTGGTGGGTAACACCTCGCTGGCAGGTACGGATGCCGGTAATTTCCAGGTCAACGCGATTCCAGAGCCGAGCACCTACTTCCTTGGTGGGCTGGCCATCATGACGGGCGTGATCATCCGTCGCATGCGCAAAAACAAGAGCTAAGACGGCTTAATCTTCAACACGGGTCGCGGAGAAAATCCGCGGCCTTTTTTGTGTGAGCAGTGCTTTGGCTTTGGACCTCCTGTCTCGGGGCCTTGACGAATGGCAGATCTCTGCAGGCGAAGAGTCGTACCACACTCGCCTCTCTGGACACCTTGTTGATGAGCTGAAAACTGCCTCTGCCAGCAGTTTTTTTATCTCTCGAAAACGCCCTACGGCGCATCGATACGGACCGAGCCTTCAGGGCGCGCAAACAGTTTAGCTGTGATCGGCTCGTGGTGCACGCGCAGGTTGGAAAAGCGCCAGCCGCCCAGGGTTTCGCCCACGGTGCCATCGCCGGACCAGACGGCGTAACGGGCCTGGCCGCTGAGGAGAAGGCCCTCGGCGTCGATCCAGGTTTCGTACAGAACGGCTTCCTTGCGCAGCGATTCGATGGGCTGATCGCCGATCAACTCCGGGTGGGTCGCGATGTAATAGATCAGGCGCAGGCGATGCGTGTCGGGGTAAGTGTAGAGCCAATACACATCCTCCGGCGTGTCGCCGGTGCCCTGCTTGAAACGTACCTCAAGCGCGCGGTACTGCGTACCCTCGAACGGCTGCAGGCCCAAATCCGTGACGATTGCACCCGGGTCGGCAAATACAAAGGGAATCCCCAAAAAATAGGCCGGTGTCTTGTAGTAAAAATGGACGGTCAGCGGATGCAGCACATTCGCGTCGGGTCGAGCCCAGAGCGTTTCGCCGTCGTAGCCGATCTGGTACCGTTTGCCGGTGCTAGCATCATCCGTGGAGTCGATGCGCAGCCGCCAGGGGCCATGCGGGTCCCAAAGTTGACGATCAGCCACCCGATAGCCTGCGAAATTGGAGGCGTAGTCGTACTCCAGCGCGGTCACTTTGGCCCAGCGAGCCAAGCCCCCGTGCGCCTGCAACACCGGCTCCAGAAGCGGGTCCGCAGCCTGGGCCCAAGGAGCGGCCACAAGCCAAAGCAGCCGGAACGTCCAGCTTCGGCATCGGTCTGAAAACAGGGTCATGCGGCAGTTTCCCGCAAGAAAAATGCCAGGAAAGCAAATGGGTTTACGGACTGGTCAGCCAGCGCGGGCTGATTTATATCTTTGGGCTTGAGAGGGATGAAACATGCTTTTGCAACCTGCCTGCTCGCCGCGGCGACGCTTGGGGCCGGTTTTTCGCTGGCGCACGCTCAGGCTGATTTGGCCCTGACGCCTTTGCCCGAGCCCGAGCAACGTCTGAAGGAAGCCTGGGTGGCTCGGGCGGGTATCGACGCGTTGCGGGGCGGTCTGCCCTTTATCGCGGAAGGCCTGCTGGCGCAGGCGCTGCGCAACCCGCAGCTGAGCCCGATCGAGCGCTGGCAACTGCAATTGCACCGAAGCAGTGCGCTGATCAGCTTGGGGCGCTTTGACGAGGCGCGCACGCTGCTGGAAGGCATGGGTGGAGAAACGACCTCACCCGCCCAGCAGTTGCGGCTGGCCATCGTCGCGACGGAGCAGGGCCGCGTCGACGAAACCCGCGCCTGGGTTGAGGAACTTTCGCCGGAATCGCTCCCGGTGGCCGACCGGCCCTGGTTCCACGTGCTGCGCGGGCTGCAACTGCAGGATGCCGGACGCAACAAGGAGGCCGCTGAAGCCTTTCAGGCCGCGCGCGTGGAAGTCGCGGAGACCCGGCTGGAGCCACATTTTGAGGCGATTATCCACCGTATCCGGTTGATTGAGTCGGGGGCCGAGGATGCTGATTTGGATGAGCTGCGGGCCAAGGCGATCGCCTTTCAGGGCGAGAAAGCCGGTTACGAATTCGCGCGGCTGTACGCCACAGCGCTAGCCCAGCGTGGGCGCAAGGCCGAGGCACTGGCCGTCCTGGAAACGCAGATGTCCCTGCTCAATGCGCAGCAGCACGAGCAGTTGGGGCAGGTCCTGCTGTCGCATGCGCTGATTTCCGGTGTCGATACCGCCGACGGGCGCACGCGACTGCGCCAGCTGTTGCGCACGCCCACCGAGCGCTCCCTGTTGCGCACGGCGCTGGCGCTGCTTTTTTCGACGCGCTACGCTGCCGAGAATCCTGACGAGATGCGGGCCCTGCTGGGTTCCTTGATCGACAACGCGCCTGGCCAGCCGCCGCACGCGCTGCTGGATCGCCTCCTGTACAATCGGGCGGTGCTGGCGCTGGAAGCCGGCGACCTCGACGCCTCGGAAGCCGATGCTTCGGTGCTCCTGGAGCGTTTTCCGGGCTCCAGTCTGACCGCTCCCAGCCGTCGTCTGCTGGCACACATTGCCTTGAACCGCGAGCCCCCCCAATTTCGGACCGCTGCCGACATGCTGGCGAGTCTGCGGGACGGGCTTAGCCCGGGGACCGACCGAGCACGCCTGGGTCTGCTGGTGGCGGACGCCTATTTCCGTAACGGCGACTATGAGCCGGCCGCCGCGGCCTACCGCCTGGTCTACGAGGAGAATCGCGGCTGGATCGACCGCACGCTGATCCTGCGGCAGATCGTGCGCGCCGATGTTCTGGGTGAGCGTCCGGAGGCCGCCCGCACCTTTTTGGACAGCATCCGTGACCGCACGGAGATCGCCCCCGACGAGAAATGGCAGGCCGAGTGGATCTATGTAACCTATCTGCGTGATACTGGACGCGGGGTGGCTGCCTATGAGCGCCTGCAGCGGCGCTTCCAAGGGAACGGTCTGGATGGCTTGTCACCAGGCTTGAAGCTGCGGCTGCTCTGGCTGGAGGCGCGACTGGCGCTCGAAAGCGACGAGGCCGAGCGTGTGCCCTACCTGACCGAGAACATCCTGCAGGCCCTGCGCGCGGTCGAGGAAGACGCGATCGACGCGCAACTGGCCAAGCGGCTGGCGGCCAATGTGTTGCTGTTGCGCGGACAGGCCTGGCTGCGGCTGGGGCGTCCGGAAAATGGCCTGGCGCAATTTGCCGATTTACGCGCGAAGTACCCGGACACGCGCCCGGCGATGTTGTCCTTCCTGGCCGAAGCGCACGAGTTGGCGCTGGCTGGACGGCTTGGCGAAGCCCAGCAGCGTCTGGGTGAGTTGGCGGCGGCCCACCCCGAAAGTGACCTTGCCCCCAAGGCGCTCTTCGAAGCGGCCATCAACGCCCAACAGCGCGGCCTGAGCCAGACCCATCAGGAGGCCCTGCGGCTGCTGGACCAGCTTGCGCAGGATTATCCGGACAACCCCCTCGTCTTTGAAGCGCGGCTGCGGCAGGGCAACATTTTGCGCGACCTCGGGCAATTTGGCGATGCCCTGAACGTGTATGAGAACCTGCTGGTGAGTTTTCCCCAGCACCCCCAGCGCTACCGCGCCGAATTTGGGCGCGCCTACTGCCTGGCCCTCGACGCCAACGGTCAGCCCGAGCGGGTCGAGGGAGCCGCGGCGGCTTTCGAGCGCCTGTTTGACCTGCCGCAAATCCCGATCGACGCCCGCGTCGAGGCCGGGCATCAGGCCGGGCGGGTTCTGAGCGAAGCCGGCCAGCGCGACCGGGCCGCCGAGGTGTACTGGCTGGTCATCACGCGCTTCCTCGATGAACCGGAACTGGCCGAATCGCTCGGCGTAAACGGCCGCTACTGGATGTCACGTAACCTTTTCGATCTGGCCGCGCTGCTGGAGCAAAAGGGCGAAACCGCCGCCGCGCACCAACTGTATGGGCGCATCCTCGCGAGCGGGCTGCCGGGCGCTTCCCTGGCCGAAGCCCGCCGGAATGGCCTGCTCCCGGAGCCGGTTCCTGCCTTCCCGGAAACGGCGGCGTTGCCGTGATTTCACGCGGATTTCACACTTGGTTTCCCCCAGGGCGCATGCTAATTTATCATTGCTGAGTTCGCATGAAGCCCATCTCCAAAGGGCCTCAGGCAGTACGCTCGCGCGCAATCGCATAGATGAGATTTCTGAACCTCGAGTTTTTGCTGCAGGGCGGCTTTTTGATTTGGCCGCTCTTGCTGCTGAGTTTGGTTGGCTTTGTCATTTTTCTGGAGCGTACGCTGTTCCTGCACCGCGGGCAGATTCGCAGCCAAGCCTTCGTGGACGGTATCAAGAGTTTGACCCGCAAGGGCCGCCTCAACGAAGCACTGACCCTCTGCGAGGAAACGCCGGGTCCAGTGGCCTACGTTACCAAGGCAGCGCTGCTGCACCACGACGACGCCGAAGACCGCATGCGCTCGGCGATTCAGGCGGCGGCGCTGGTCGAAATTCCCATCCTGGAGCGGCGCGTAGGCACCCTCGGCGCTATTGCCACGGTGGCCCCGCTGATCGGCCTTTTGGGCACGGTTGTGGCGATTTTTGGGGCGTTCCAACAGTTGCACGATTCGGAGGCGTACGCGGCGACGGCGGCGTTTTCGGGTCAAGCGGCCCAAGCTTTGATCACTACCGCGGCCGGGTTGGCCATCGCGGTGATGGCGCACCTGGCCCAGCACTTTCTCAGCGGACGGGTCCGCGCCCTTGTCCACGATATGGAATGGGTGGGTAACGACATGATGCAGTTCCTTCAGCGCGACCTGCCCGAGGCCCTTGAGGCCGCTGCCCAGCAAGCTGAGGAAACCCTCGAAGAATCCGGCGATCCGCCCGTGCCAACGCGTACGGATTCCGGTGCGCCGGTCACGCTTCCGTTCTCGCCAGCCGTGGCCAGCGGAGGCCGCCCGAAACGCTGAGCCGGCTCGCTGGACTGGGAGCACTGCAAATATCTATCTTCAGGCATGGTCACCGCTTCACCACCCACCGCCTTGAGCAGCCCGCTGGGCTTGCGCGAGCGTCTGAAAACACCTTCTCGCCGACTGAATCCGGTCGTCCTTTTGGATGTGTTTCTGGTGGCCCTGTTCTTTTCGCTTTTAGGTTCTCAACTGCTCATGCCCCCGGGCGTCACCGTGGACCTGCCCCGGGTGTCCGCCGACCAGATGTCGGCCCTTCCGACTGACGCCTCGCTGTCACTGGGGGCGATGGACGCGCTTGGCGTCAGCGAAGACGCGTTTTCCTCGCTGGCGGTCCTGTCTCTGCGTAGCGCCCGACTCATCCTGTTCAATGGCGAAATCCTCTCCATCGACCAGCTCTCCAACCGCATGGACGGATTTGTGAACCAGATACCTGAGGGGCGGGTGGCTCCCGTTTTGCACCTGAAAGTCGGGGCGGACGTGCCTTTTCAGGTGGTGCTGGATGTCTGCGCAATGGCTCAGGCGGCCGGATTTGCCAAGGTGCATTTTGCGGCGCGCCCGACCGCCGCGGAGCCAGCCGGTTTTCTTCCCCTCAATCGTCCCTAGCCGGGTTCCTGACTCGTTGTAGCATGCGTTTGGTCGACGATCAGCAAAGTCGGGAAAGCCCCTGGGGTGTCCTGGAGCGCCCGCTAGCCAAACTGATCCTGGCCCTGGGCGTACTGGCGCACATCGGTGGCTTTGTTCTCTTGAGCCAGGCCTTTTCGGTGGAAACCACGGCCCCAACCACCTCCCAGGCCTTTTTGATGGCACTGCCCGCGGAAACGGCCCAAGCCGGCAACCTGCTCTCCGATCAGGCGCTGCTCATGGATGATGAGCCGCTGTTTTTGCCTACCCAATGGAACGCCTCGACGCCGTCTGCGCCCAATTTCACCAACCCATCGGCGGTGCCAGACCCCTTTGGGGCCCTGGACGCGGCCGTTCCGGGTGATTTGCCCGCGGTCTTTCCGCCCCCTGGACCGACCGCCACCGCCCCGGACGAAACCGTGGAGGGTGCGCTGTCGTTCTGGCGGCATTTCGGGCCTTTCGGAGCCGGCGAGCGCGCCTTGGAACCGGTTTCCAGCCGGGCCGGGTTTGTCAGGCTGGAAGTCAGCGGTACGGGAGATATTCTGGTCGAGGAAAGCGTGGAAACGTTCCCTGGCGAAGACTGGCCGACGGTCCTCTGGTCACCCGTTACGGTCCACCTGCTCGTCTCCGATCGCACGGTGCCCACCACGCCGCTCCTTGTCGACAGCAGTGGTAACGCGCTGATCGACGCGCGACTGACGCAGTGGACGGCCTCCTTCCCGCAACGATATGCGCTGGTCGAAGGTTACTACACAGTGACGATTGGCCCGTAAACTTTGCCACAAAGCGGGACCAAAAATGGTTGACCTTTGAGTGCGGGCCCGGCAAATTTCTCCGCTTTCTCCAGATTTCCCTAGCGCCGGAGGCGTTCAACTTCCGGGCCCTTGTAGCTCAGTCGGTAGAGCGCGTCCTTGGTAAGGACGAGGTCGGCGGTTCAAATCCGCTCGAGGGCTCCAAAGACACAGGCTCCTCGGGCACCCACAGGCAAATTTTCGAAGCAACTATCCTCAAAACAATCCATGGGCAAAGAAACCTTCCAACGCACGAAGCCGCACGTGAATGTAGGCACGATCGGCCACATTGACCACGGCAAGACGACCACGACGGCCGCTATCCTGCAGGTCCAGGCGGACAAGGGCTACGCTGAAAAGAAGTCCTATTCCGATATCGCCAAGGGAGGCACGGTTCGTGACGAGACCAAAACGGTCACGATTTCCGTCGCACACGTTGAGTACGAGACGGACAACCGTCACTATGCCCACGTGGACTGCCCGGGACACGCCGACTTTGTGAAAAACATGATTACCGGGGCCGCCCAGATGGACGGCGCCATTTTGGTGGTCAGCGCCGCCGACGGCCCGATGCCGCAGACGCGCGAGCACATCCTGCTGGCCCGTCAGGTCAACGTGCCGAACATCGTGGTCTGGCTGAACAAGGTCGACCTACTCGACGACGAGGAACTGCTCGAACTCGTCGAGATGGAAGTGCGCGACCTGCTCAGCAAGTACCAGTACGACGGTGACAACATCACCATCGTCCGCGGTTCAGCCACCGCCGCTCTCGAGGGTAAGCCCGAAGGCATCGACGCCATCGGCAAGCTGATGGACGCCATCGACACCGACATCGCCGAGCCTGAGCGCGCCATCGACCAGCCTTTCCTGATGTCCGTCGAAGACGTCTTCTCAATCACCGGTCGCGGTACCGTCGCCACCGGTCGTATCGAGCGCGGCATCGTGAAGGTCGGTGAGGAAGTCGAAATCGTCGGCCTGGGCGACACCAAAAAGACCACCATCACCGGTGTGGAAATGTTCCGCAAGCTGCTCGACCAGGGGCAGGCGGGTGACAACGTCGGGTTGCTTTTGCGCGGTATTGAAAAGAGTGAGGTCGAGCGCGGCCAGGTCATCTCGAAGCCGGGTTCCATCACGCCGCACACCAAGGCCAAAGCGCAGATTTACGTCCTTACTAAGGATGAAGGGGGCCGCCACACGCCGTTCTTTACCAACTACCGCCCGCAGTTCTTCTTTGGTACCGCCGACGTGACCGGCACGGTCATGCTGCCTGAAGGGGTCGAAATGGTCATGCCGGGCGACAACCTTACCATCGACATCGAGCTGCAAAAGACCGTCGCCATGGAGGAAGGCAAGCGCTTCGCCATCCGCGAAGGCGGTCGTACCATCGGGGCCGGTCAGGTTACCGAAGTCGTCCAATAATTCTTACAAATCGCTTTACACGCGTTGCCGGGAGGGGCCGTTGAGGGGCCTTCCCGGCATCGCCGTCTAAAGAAACCTAAATCCGCCACCCGCAGAAACCCACAGGCCAGTAGTTCAATTGGTAGAGCGTCGGTCTCCAAAACCGAAAGTTGGGGGTTCGAGTCCCTCCTGGCCTGCCAGCTTCGGTAATCCATCCAGATGAACATCTTCCGCAAAATCCGCACCTTCTACATCGAAATGATGGCGGAGTTGAAGAAGGCGTCGTGGCCCACGCGCCCGGAGCTTCGCGATTCCTCGATTGCGGTGATCATCGCCATGGCGCTGCTGGGAATTTATATCGCGCTGATCGACTTTTCGCTGTTTGAGGTGGTGGACCTCTTCACCGGCCTGGTGCGCGGTTAGCGTGCACCAAATTCATTCGCTGCCAGCAACTTCCGCACTTTTGACGCAACAACCCGTGGCTTCCCGCACCCAGAATCTCGCCGAACCGCAGTGGTACGCCTTGCAGACGCTTTCCAATATGGAAGGCAAGGTGAAGCGCTACCTCGACAAGTTCATCGAGCTTGAGGAAATGGGCGAGTTTGTGCTCGACGTGCTCATGCCGACCGAGACGGTCACCGAGACCAAAAACGGACGCAAGACCACCAAGCAGCGCAAGTTCTACCCGGGCTACGTCTTCATCCACATGCGCCTTTACGACGAGGAGGCCAAAATCCTGCAAAAGCCCTGGTATTTCGTGCGCGGGGTTGAGGGGGTTATCGGCTTCATCGGGGGTGACCGGCCCACGCCGCTGAAAAAGGACGAGATCGACGGTATCCTGCAGAAAGTCCAGGAAGCCGAGGGCAAGGAAGTGCCGAAGGTTACCTACAGCGTCGGCGAGGAGGTCAAAATCACCGACGGCCCGTTCCTGAACCTCACCGGCAAGGTCGAGGATGTGAACAACGAAGCCAACACTCTGAAAGTTTCCGTGGCCATGTTTGGCCGCTTCACCGAGGTCACTCTCGAATTCTGGCAAGTCGAACGCGCGGGAGAGGAATAAGACTGGCAACGCTCACAACCTGAGTCCACTGGCATCCATCTTCGCAGGCACCGCAACCCAATCATGGCAAAGAAGAAAACAGGCGAAATTCGTTTGCAACTCCCCGCAGGCGCGGCCAATCCGGCGCCGCCGGTGGGTCCCGCGCTGGGTGCGCAAGGGGTCAACATCATGGCCTTTTGTAAGGAGTTCAACGCGAAGACCAAAGACCAGGCGGGCATGATTCTGCCGGTCGTTATCTCGGTCTATCAAGACCGCTCCTTCACCTTCATCCTGAAGAGCCCGCCGGCTCCTGTGCTGCTGAAAAAGGCTGCCGGGGTGGCCAAAGGCTCGGGTGTGCCCAACCGTGACAAGGTCGGCAAAGTCACCAAGAAGCAGATCCTCGAGATTGTGAAAATCAAGATGAACGATCTCAACGCCACCGACGAGGAGATGGCCGCGCGCATGATCGCCGGCACCGCTCGCAGCATGGGCCTGGAGGTCATCGATTAGCCGCCGCCCACCCGAAGAAAGGATTTTTTGTCATGTCCGCCAACAGCAGTAAACGCTACCAGCAAGCCCGGCTCCTGGCCGACCCGGAGAAGGAGTTTCCCCTCGAAGAAGCCATCGAGCTTTTGGGCAAGATGCCCAAGGCCAAGTTTGACGAAACCGTCGAGGTGCAGGCGCACTTAGGCGTCGACCCGCGCCAGAGCGACCAGATGGTTCGCGGCACGGTAAGCCTGCCCAACGGCTCGGGTCAGAAGGTCGTGGTGCTGGTCTTCACCGAGGATGCCGACGCTGCGACTGCCGCCGGAGCCGACCACGCCGGGCTCGACGACATGATCGCCAAGGTCCAGGAAGGCTGGCTCGGCTTCGATGTGGCCCTGGCCACGCCCTCCGCGATGAAGCAGGTGCGCACGGTTGCGCGGGTGCTTGGTCCACGCGGTTTGATGCCCAACCCGAAATCCGGCACGGTAACCGACGACATCGCTACGGCCATCACCCAGGTGAAAGCGGGCCGCGTTGAGTTCAAGATGGACAAGACCGGCAACGTCGCCGTCGTCGTAGGCAAGCGTTCCTTCGAGACCGAAAAGCTCATCGAAAACGCCCGCGTGGCCATCGAAACGCTGGTGGCCGCCAAGCCTGCTTCCTACAAAGGCGGACGCTACCTGCGCGGCCTCGCCATCACTTCCACCATGAGCCCGAGCGTGCGCCTCGACGCAAACGCCCACGCCAAAGTCTCCACCGCCGCCTAGCCACCCGGCCAACGAATCCACACTTTACCCACCGCTACCGCCATGCGCCCGGAAAAGAAATTTCTCGTCGACGAGGTCGAAGCCTACCTCGACCGCTCCAGCTACGCGTTCCTGACCGACTTTCAGCGGCTGAACGTGACCGACACCGCCGACCTGCGTCAGCGCCTCGCTAAGGAGCAGGCTGAGTTTCACGTCGTCAAAAACCGCATCTTCAAGGTGGCCGCCGAGAAGCGCGCGTTGCCGGACATGTCCGAGCACCTGACCGGCCAAACCGGTATCGTGGTCGGCGGGGACAACCCCAGCGAGGTCGCGAAGATTCTCTTCAAGTACTTCAAGGACAAGGAGAAGAACGACGTCAAAGCCGGTTTGCTGGACGAGTCCGCGCTCAACCGCGACGAGTGCGAGGCCCTGACCAAGCTCCCGACCAAGGACGAGCTGCGGGCCAAGCTGGCAGGTATGCTGACGATGCCGGCGACCAACTTCGTGCGAACCCTCAACGCCCCGGCTCAAGGTCTGGTCACCTGCCTCAACGGTGCCGCCCAGGGGCTATTGACCGTCCTCAAGGCCCGCGAGGGGCAACTGGCCGAGGGCTGAGCCCACGCTTTTACAATCTTTTCGGGTTTCACTGGCAAACCCGCTCTGAAAACCACATACTGATAAAATCCATCAACGAACGTCTTAGGGACCGACGTCCTTAAATGATCCGGAGGATCGCTAAGCGTTCAAGGAGTACACAATGGCAGACGAAGCAGTCATCGACGAAATCTACGAAAAGCTGAGCAACCTGAGCGTTTTGCAGGTCGCCACCCTCGTCAAGAAACTGGAAGACGAGTGGGGCATATCCGCAGCCGCTCCTGTCGCCGCCGTGGCGGCCGCTCCCGGCGCAGCCGCCGGTGGTGGTGCCGACGCGGCCCCGGTCGAAGAAAAAACCGAATTCGACGTTATCCTCAAGGCAGCCGGCGGCAACAAGATTGCCGTCATCAAGGAAGTGCGCGCCATCACCGGTCTGGGCCTGAAAGAGGCCAAGGAACTGGTCGAGAGCGCGCCGAAGCCGGTGAAGGAAGCGGTTACGAAGGAGGAATCGGCCGAGCTGGAGAAGAAGCTCAAGGACGCCGGCGCCGAAGTCGAAATCAAGTAACCTTCCCCACGAGCGAACGCGCACTGAGAGCCGCCTACGCTGACAACCGTAACTTTCGCAGCAGCGGACCCGCAACACGTCGGGTCCGCCGCTTTCGCTTTCATTCCTCCACATACGCTACGCCCAATCACCGTCCTGTCTGGCCTCTTACCTCCGGCCCAACGCAGCCCACGCTACCAGCGGCTGCGCCCGCTGGCCGTCCCGCCTTTGTCGTTATGATCCGCGCAATCCATCACCTCCTCAGCGATTACGCACCCACCCGCAAACGCTACAAACGCTTCTATCGCTTCTGCCGGCGCAAGGTGCACTGCCCGGACGCCTACACGGACTTGTTCGAGTTCTCCGAGCGTTTCGGCATCAAAACGGTGCTGGATATCGGCGCTTACCGGGGCGACACCATGTTGAACTTCTTGGACGAGATTCCGGGCGAGGTGCACGGTTTCGAGCCCTTTCCGGAGTCTTTTCAGGCCCTGCAGGCGCGCTTTGCCGAACACCCCCGCGCGAAGGTGCACCAGTGCGCCATCGGCGAGGCACCCGGCACGAAGACGTTCACGCTCACGCAGAACGACCAGGCAAACTCGCTCCTGCGCGTAGATGCCGAGCGTGGCGACAGCTGGAAGGACGACTTGAACGAGCAGCAGCAGATCGAAGTACCGGTCAACACGCTGGATGCTTGGCTGGCCGAAAACCTGCCAGACGAAAAAGTCATCGTGAAGGCAGACGTCCAGGGGGCCGAAGGGTTGCTGCTGGATGGAGGGCGTCAGGCCTTTGCCTCCGGCCAGGTGGCGGCCTTTTACTCGGAGGCGCACCTGGTACCCATGTACGTGGGGCAGACTGATTTTTCAGCATTGCACAAGCGCCTGGTGCTGGAGGGTGACTACCACATGCGCTCGGTTTATCCCGTCCTGCGCGACCGGCAGGGCCGAGCCACCCAGCTGGATGCCCTCTGGGTTCATCAGCAATATTTTGAACAGGGTTTTAGACCCACTTGTATCCCAACCTATTTTAGATTCATCACTACCGGAACCAAAGCCATGTCGGACCGCAAAAACTTCGGGAAGCTCACGGAAGTCATCCCACCGCCCAACCTCATCCAGAACCAGATCGACTCTTTTAAGGAGTACCTGCAACTGGACCTGCCGGTTACCCAGCGTAAGCCCATCGGCCTGGAGGCCGTCTTCAGCGAGGTTTTCCCCATCGAGAGCTACGATAACCGCTGCACCCTGGAGTACGTCTCCTACGGGATTCAGGGGCCGCGCAGCACCGAGATGGAGTGTATCCGCGAGGGCACTACGTACTCGGTCTCGCTGTACGTGAAGCTACGTCTGCGCGAGGAAGAGGCCATCAAGGATGAAGAGATTTACATGGGCGAGCTGCCCATGATCACCGACCGTGGCTCGTTCATCATCAACGGGGCCGAGCGCGTCATCGTCAGCCAATTGCACCGCTCGCCGGGCATCTGCTACGAGGAAGCCCCGCACACCAGCGGCAAGATGCTGCATTCCTTCCGTATCATCCCCGACCGCGGCACTTGGCTCGAAGTGCAGTTCGACCAGAACGACCTGCTCTACGTTTATCTCGACCGCCGTCGTCGTCGCCGGAAGTTTCTCATCACGACCCTGCTGCGGGCCCTCGGCTACGGTTCGGATAATGAGTTGCTGAACCTTTTCTACGAGATCAGCGAGCTCAAGCTCAGCGCCGCCCTCAAGCTGGAGAACGTGTCGAACCTCGTGCTGGTTGAGGATGTCGTCGATGCCGAGCGCGGCGTGGTGCTTGCGCGTGCCTTTGAGCCGCTGACGAAGACCACCGTGCGCTCCTTTGAAAAGGCAGGCCTGACGGAGATCCGCGTCATCGACACGAGCGTCGACGACGGGGCGATCATTCGCGCGCTGAAAAAGGATCCGACCCGCAACGAGGAGGAAGCCCTTAAGGATATTTACAAGCGCCTGCGCCCGGGCGAACCGCCGACGACGACCAACGCCAAGGCCCTCTTGAAGCGCCTCTTCCAGGACCCGAAGCGCTACGACCTGGGGCGGGTGGGGCGCTATAAGGTCAACCAGAAGCTGCACCTGCAGACCGATCTGGAGCAGCGCACGATCACCGTGGAAGACATCGTCGAGGCCACGCGCTACCTCTGCCGGCTCAAGCGCGGCGAGGGTTTTATCGACGACATCGACCACCTTGGCTCGCGCCGGGTACGCACCGTCGGTGAGTTGCTCGCCAACCAGTGCCGCGTAGGCCTGGCCCGCACCGAGCGCCTTGTCAAGGAGCGCATGACCCTTTACGATCAGAGCGTTGATTCGATCACGCCGCAGAAGCTGATCAACCCGAAGGCGCTGAGCACGGTCATTCGCGATTTCTTCGCGCGCAGCCAGTTGAGCCAGTTCATGGACCAGATCAACCCGCTAGCGGAGTTGACCCACAAGCGTCGCCTGTCGGCCCTGGGGCCGGGGGGGTTGAACCGTGAGCGCGCGGGCTTTGAGGTGCGCGACGTGCACCCCTCGCACTACGGACGCATCTGCCCGATCGAGACGCCGGAAGGTCCGAACATCGGCCTGATCAACTCGCTCTCGACCTATGCTTACGTCAACGAGTTTGGCTTCATCGAAACGCCTTACCGACCGGTCAAGGACGGCAAGGTGGCCAAAGAGGTGAAGTACCTTACCGCCGACGAAGAGGAGGGCAAAATCATTGCCCAGGCCAATTCCGAGGTCGACGCCAAGTTCAACCTGACCGGTCGCATCACCGTGCGCCAAAGCGGCGAAGTCTATGAAGCTGACCCGTCGCAGGTGGAGTACATGGACGTGTCGCCGAAGCAGTTGGTGTCCGTGGCCGCCGGGCTGATTCCCTTTCTGGAGCACGACGACGCCAACCGCGCGCTGATGGGTTCGAACATGCAGCGCCAAGGGGTGCCGCTTTTGAAGACCGAGGCGCCCTTTGTCGGCACCGGTATCGAGGGGCTGGTTGCGCGTGATTCCAAAACGGTGGCGACCGCGGAAGCCGATGGCATCGTCGCCTCGGTGGACTCGCGCCGGATTATCACGACCGAGGACGGCAGCCTTCCTGCGCGCCTGGACAAGAATCCAAAGAGCGACCCGAAGAAGGGCGTGCACGTGTACCCGCTGCGTAAGTTCATGCGCTCAAACGCGGCGACCTGCTTCAACCAGAAGCCCATCGTGAAGACTGGCCAGAAAATCAAGGCCGGCGACACGCTGGCCGACGGCGCGGCCACGCAGGACGGTGAACTGGCCCTGGGCCGTAACGTGCTGGTGGCCTTCATGCCCTGGAACGGCTACAACTTTGAGGATGCTATCATCATCTCGGACAAGTTCTTGAAGGACGACGTCTTCACCTCGGTCCACATCGAGGAGTTTGAGGTGACCGCCCGCGACACCAAGCTGGGGCCGGAGGAAATTACGCGGGATATTCCCAACGTTGGCGAGGAGGCCCTGAGCAACCTCAACCGCGACGGGGTCATCCGCATTGGGGCCGAGGTCAAGCCGGGCGATATCCTCGTCGGCAAGATCACGCCCAAGTCCGAGACCGAGCTCGCGCCGGAGGAAAAGCTCCTGCGCGCCATCTTCGGGGAAAAGGCCGCCGACGTGAAGGATACCTCCCTGGTCGTGCCCTCGGGCATCTACGGCATCGTGATGGACGTGAAGGTGTCCAGCCGCATCGACAAGGAGAAGGACAAGCTTTCGCCGTCGGACCGCCGCCGCCAGCAGAAGAAGATCAACGAGGAGTTTCGCTCGCAGGCCGACAAGCTGCGTGAGGACCTGACCGAGTCGCTTTCGAATATCTTGCTGGGGGAAAAGATTCCGTTGGACGTGCTCAACGCGGAGACTGGCGAGGTCATCATCCCGGCCAACCGCAAGATCACCAAAACGCTCCTGCGCAAACTGGCCTCGGTTTCGCGCAGCCTGCAGATCGACCCGTCGCCGGTGCGCATCAAGATTATGGAGATCGTCGAGGGCTATCAGAAGAAATTCGATGAGCTCGAAGGCGAGCGTGAGCGCAAGATCGAGGGCATCGAAAGCGGTGACGCCGTCGACTCGGGCGTGATCAAAAACGTAAAGGTCTACGTCGCGGCCCGCCGGAAGATTCAGGTTGGCGACAAGATGGCCGGACGCCATGGCAACAAAGGTGTGGTGGCCAAGGTTGTGCCCGAGGCCGACATGCCCTTCCTGCCCGACGGCACCCCTATCGAGATCATCCTGAACCCCTTGGGCGTGCCCTCGCGCATGAACGTGGGGCAGGTTTTGGAAACGCACCTGGGCTGGGCCTGCAAAAAGCTCGGCATCAAGGTGGCCACACCGGTCTTCGACGGCATCGCCGAGTCCCGCATCCGCGAGTACCTGCAGGAAGCCGGATTGCCGCACTCGGGCAAGAGCCGGCTCTTTGACGGGCGCACTGGGGAGTCCTTCGACCAGGAGGTTGTGGTGGGCTACATTTACATGATGAAGCTGAACCACCTCGTGGCGGACAAGATTCACGCGCGCGCGGTCGGCCCTTACAGCCTCATCACCCAGCAGCCTCTCGGCGGCAAGGCCCAGTACGGCGGCCAGCGCTTCGGGGAGATGGAGGTCTGGGCGCTCGAAGCCTACGGAGCGGCCTACACCTTGCAGGAGTTGCTCACGGTGAAGTCCGACGACGTGGGCGGGCGCACCAAGATTTACGAGCAACTGGTCAAGGGCGACAGCTCCCTGCAGGCGGGCACGCCGCAGTCCTTCAACGTCTTGATGAAGGAGATGCAAAGCCTCTGCCTGGACGTGCGTCTGGGCACCGAGGACGCCTTCGGCTTCACGCCCACCATCGAGCCCTCAGCGCTGGCGGAGTAATTTTCCCGCCAGCATCCAAAAAACATTTAGAAACATTTCGGCAGCAGCAGACACCCACCCAGAGGAGCGAACAGCGTTATGAGCAGCACCCAGGAAGTACGCGAGGCCCTTGGCTTCGAAAAAGATCAGTCCTTCGACAGCGTGGCGATTTCCATCGCCTCGCCCGACACGATCCGTTCGTGGTCGCGCGGCGAGGTAAAAAATCCCGAAACCATCAATTACCGCACCTTCAAGCCCGAGCCCGGCGGCTTGTTCTGCCAGCGCATTTTCGGGCCGGTACGCGATTATGAGTGCGCCTGCGGCAAGTACAAGCGCATCAAATTTAAAGGCGTGGTCTGCGATCGTTGCGGCGTGGAGGTCACGGTCTCGCGCGTGCGCCGCGAGCGCATGGGCCACATCGAGCTGGCTGTGCCGGTTACCCACATCTGGTTCTTGAAAAGCATGCCCAGCCGCCTGGGTCTGATGCTCGATTTGACCGCCCGCAACCTGGAGCGCGTTATCTACTACGAGAACTACATGGTGATCGACCCGGGCAAGACCCCGCTTGAGGAGAAGCAACTGCTGACCGAGCAGGAATACCAGCAGGCTCAGGACGAGTATGGCGAGGATGCCTTTGTGGCCAAGATGGGTGCCCAGGCCATCCGCGAGGTGCTCGAGCGCATGGACCTCGACCCGCTCGTCGACGAGATCCACGAGCAGATGCACGCCACGCGCTCCAAGCAGATCAAGAAGAAGCTGGCGAAGCGACTGAAGGTGATTCAGGGCTTCATCGCCTCGGGAGCCCGCCCGGAGTGGATGGTGCTGGAGGTATTGCCCGTCATCCCGCCGGACCTGCGCCCGCTCGTTCCGCTGGAAGGGGGCCGCTTTGCCACCAGCGATTTGAACGACCTGTATCGCCGCGTCATCAATCGCAACAACCGCCTGAAGAACCTGCTGCAGCTAAAGACGCCCGACGTCATCATTCACAACGAAAAGCGCATGCTGCAGGAGGCCGTCGACGCGCTCTTTGACAACGGACGCCACGGCCGCGCGGTGACCGGCGCTGGCAACCGCCCCCTGAAGTCTCTCAGCGACATGCTCAAGGGTAAGCAGGGGCGTTTCCGCCAGAATCTGCTGGGTAAGCGCGTGGATTACTCGGGCCGCTCGGTCATCGTGATCGGCCCCGAGCTCAAGCTGCACCAGTGCGGCCTGCCCAAAAAGATGGCCCTGGTGCTCTTCGAGCCGTTCATCATCCGCCGCCTGAAGGAGCTGGGTTTTGTTCACACTGTTCGGGGTGCGCGCAAGATGATCGAAAAGCGCAGTCCGGAGGTCTGGGACATTCTCGAGGAGGTCACCAAAGGCCACCCGGTGCTGCTCAACCGTGCGCCGACCCTGCACCGCCTCTCGATTCAGGCCTTTGAGCCGATTTTGATCGAGGGCGACGCCATCCGTCTGCACCCGCTGACCTGCTCGGCCTACAACGCCGACTTCGACGGTGACCAGATGGCCGTGCACGTGCCGCTGTCACTGGAAGCCATCATGGAGTGCAAGCTGTTGATGCTGGCCACGCACAACATCTTTTCGCCCTCCAGCGGCAAGCCGATCCTGACGCCCTCGCAGGACATCGTGCTGGGTTGCTACTACATGACGCAGAACCCGCGCTACTCGCCGGCCAAGGGCCAGCGCGTGCCCTTCTGCGCCTCGGTTTCGGAAGTAGAAGCCGCCCACACCACGGGCGTCTTCAAGATGCATACCTGGATCGACTTCGCCAACCCGGACTACGGCCACCCTGAGCGTCCCTTCGCCAATCACGAGCGCAAGGTCATCCGCACCACCGTTGGGCGCGTGCTCTTCAACACCATCTGGCCGACCGAGCTGGGCTTCGTGAACATCTCCGTGGCCAAGAGCAAGCTCGGCGACCTCATCATGAAGTCGTACCACCTGGTCGGGCAGGAGCGTTTGATCCCCATCCTCGACAAGCTCAAGGAGGACGGCTTCAAGATGGCCATGCGCGCCGGGGTTTCCATCGGTATCGGTGACATGATCATCCCTGGCGAGAAGAAGGACATCATCGCCGCGAGCCGCAAGCGCATCGAGGAGGTCGAGGGCCAGTACCGCAAGGGCATCATCACCCCCGGTGAGCGCAAGAACAAGGTCATCGACATCTGGACTGGCGCGACCGACCAGATCGCTTCCGCCGTCTTCAAGAAGCTCGACGAGAACGAAGGCAAGGAGGAGATGAACCCGGTTTTCGCCATGATGGACTCCTCGGCCCGAGGCAACAAGGCGCAGGTCCGCCAGCTCTGTGGCACGCGCGGCCTGATGGCCAAGCCCTCCGGTGAGATCATCGAGCGGCCGATCCTCTCGTCCTTCCGCGAAGGTCTCTCGGTGCTCGAGTACTTCATCTCCACGCACGGCGCCCGCAAGGGTCTGGCCGACACTGCGCTGAAGACCGCGGACGCCGGTTACCTCACCCGTAAGCTCTGCGACGTGGCGATGGACTGCATCATCGTCAAGGAGGACGACGGCAACCGCGACGGCATCTGGAAGGCGGCCATCCGCGAGGGGGACGACGAGATCGTACCCCTGGAAGACCGCATCACCGGGCGCTGCGCCAGCGAGGACATTTTTAACCCGCTCGACCCCGATGAGAAGATCATCGGCAACGGCGATCTGATCACCGCTGAGATCGCCGCGCGCATCAACGATGTCGGTATCGAGCGCGTGAAGATCATGAGCCCGCTCACGCACATGTCCAACAACGCCATTCCGACCATGGCCTACGGGCTGGACCCGTCCACGGGCCGCGAGGTCGAGGCCGGCAGCGCGGTGGGCATCATCGCTGCGCAGTCCATTGGCGAGCCGGGCACGCAGCTGACCATGCGCACCTTCCACATCGGCGGGGTGGCCAGCCAGAACTTCCGCACGCCAGAAATCCGCGTGCGCATCGGCGGCAAGGTCAAGTACAAGGGCCTGCGCATGGTGCAGACCGCCGACGGTGCGACCATCGTGCTGAACAAGACTGGCGAGATCGTCATCCTCGACGAGGACGACCGCGAGGTGGAGGATTACAAGATCGTCACGGGCTCGGTCATCACCGTCGGCGACGGCGGGCAGATTGCCGCCGGCGAAGTGCTGGCCATGTGGGACCCGCACTCCATTCCGATTCTCTCGGAGAAGGCCGGTCACATCGGCTTCCGCGACATGATTCCGGGCGTCACCATCAAGCGCGAGTTGGACGAGTCCACCGGGCGCATCGCCACTGTTGTCATCGAGCACAAGGAAGACTTGAACCCGCAGGTCGAGATCCTCGACCCTAACTCGAAGGCCCGCAAAGTCACCGCCACTTATTCGATTCCGGTGGGTGCGCAGGTGGCCGTGAACGAGGGCGACCAAATCTCAGGTGGCGCGCTGCTGGCCAAGACGCCGCGTTCGGCCTCCAAGACCCAGGACATCACCGGGGGTCTGCCTCGCGTGGCCGAGCTCTTCGAGGCACGCAAGCCCAAGGAAGCTGCCGAGATGGCCAAGATCGACGGTGTGGTCTCCATGGGCGGAACAGTGCGCTCCAAGAAGAAGCTCATCGTCAGCGATGAGGAAACCGGCAACGAGGAGGAACACCTCATCCCGCACGGCAAGCACATCGTGGTGACCCCCGGGGACGTCGTCTACAAGGGCCAGCACCTGACCGAAGGTGCCGCCGATCCGCACGAAATCCTCGACATTCTCGGACCGAACGCCGTCCAGGAGTACCTGCTCTCGGAGATCCAGAAGGTCTACCGCCTGCAGGGGGTGCCGATTAACGACAAGCACATCGAGATCATCATCTCGCGCATGCTGC
Source organism: Opitutales bacterium (assembly GCA_050331815.1). GTDB lineage: Bacteria > Verrucomicrobiota > Verrucomicrobiia > Opitutales > JBHJGM01 > JBHJGM01. Next base: position 27,969 of record JBHJGM010000011.1, read on the forward strand.
GCAAGGTGCGCGTAAGCGATCCCGGCGACTCGGACTTCTTCTGGGGCGAGCAGATCGACCGGCACGAGTTCATGCAGGCCAACGAGCGCATCACCGAGGCGGGCGGCCAGCCGGCAGAGGGTGAACCGATTCTGCTGGGCATCACCAAGGCCTCGCTCGAAACCGAGAGCTTCATCTCGGCGGCGTCCTTCCAGGAAACCACCCGCGTGCTGACCGAAGCGGCCACCCTCGGCAAGATCGACCGCCTCACCGGCTTCAAGGAAAACGTCATCATGGGGCACCTGATCCCGGCTGGCACGGGTCTGCCGACCTACCGCCGCCTCAAGATCAACCCGCTCGGCGGCGAACTGGAGGCCGAAAACTACGAAGGTACGCTCGATGCGCAGCCTGAACCACAGGAAGTCGGCTAAGAGCGTTTGCTTGCAGACAATTTTCAAAGCCGTCGGAGGAAAGCCTCCGGCGGCTTTTTTTGACTCGCGGCCCGGGCATTACCGCGTGGCAAAAGCGGTCGATAGGGTGGAGCGTATGTTTCGGCTCAAGCTATCACGCGTTTACCACAGCGCTGGCCGGTGGCTCGCGCTGCTGTGCCTCGTCGCAACCTTGGGCGGATGTCTATCGGTCAAGCGCGACGCCAGCCTCGATCGGACCGAGCGCCCGCATCATGCCGGGGTCGAGGCCGTGTACGGAACCTTTACCAACCAGGCCGCGCCGGACAGCTCCTACGCGAGCTACACGCTGATGCAGTTTTTGCTTGATGACCGCGCGGCCTACGAGACGGTGAACTTCACGCACCTAAAGCCAGACATGCTTTACGTGCAGGCAACCGGCGGCGAGGGTGTCACGTCGCGCACGGTGACGCTCATCCCGGGCCGTCACTTCACGATTGAGGAAGGACAGTGGGTGCTGCCCGCGCGACACTGGCCCCGCTGGCAGGCGCACGACGAGCCCGCACACCTGCGTGCTTACATCAACGCCGAGGGCGACTTCATCGTGACGACGCTGGTGCAGCGCGGCGATCGCTACAAAGGGGTGGTCCCGTTCGCCGAATCCGAAACGCGCTACTGGTACTTCGAGCGGCTCGCTGAGGCGGCACCGGCGGCGCAAGCGAAGTAGGCGGGCGTTCCGGCTAGGTATGCGTGAACAGTGCCTGCCCGTTTTGGCGGATGCGCTGGCCGGCGACCATCAAGCCCGGGCGGCCGAGCGATTGACCGCTGGTCTGCACGTTCTCCGGGTGGCGGTAACCCACACGGACCATCCGCCGCGGTCGGTCTGTCTGGTTAATGTATGAACCGTGTATGGTGAAGATGTTGAAGCAGACAACATCGCCCGCTTTGGCCGGTACCGGCACGGTGTCTTCAAGCGAGTACTGTTCAAAGGGCAGGTGGGGCGTGCACTTTTCGCCCTGGCTGTCCGTGGTGACGTGCGGCATGTAGCCCAGCTTGTGCGAGCCTTCCACAAAGCGAATCTCTCCGTTTTCGTGGCAGGTGTCGTCCAGGTGCACCAATACGTCGATGTAGCGGTTGTCCTCATGCGCGTAAAAGGCGTTTTCCTGATGCATCGGGAAGGGGTGACCCTGCTGCGGTGGCTTGACGTGCATCGTGGTGTGATGCAGTTCCACATTCGGGCCGAGCAGTCCGACCATCGCCTCGACGAGTGTCGGCTTCGTTACGCAACCCATTCAGGCCGCCGAGTAGAATCGCAGGTCATGCATGGCGATGAGCGTGGACTTCTTCTCGGTCTTTTCGTCCATGTACTTTTTGCGCCAATCGCCCGTCCAGCCTTTGTCCTGATAGGCTCATTCGGTCATCAAGCGGTCCATTTCCTCCGAAATGGCGTTGGTCTCCTCAGCGGTGAAGACGTTGGGGATGTGGACGAAACCACGGTTCTAGAAAGCATCGATTTGGTCTCGGGGCTGCATAACAACGGATAGTTTTTGGGTTTGCGGGGTGCGTCATAAAAGCCCAGCCAACGCGCGGCTGAGCGTCCGCATTGGCTCGGCGGACTACGTTGGGAGTCTGGGTTTGGATGGCTGTTTTGGCAAGACGGAGGTGTTTCAGAGAGGCTTGACCTGCAAGCATCCCCTTTGCATGCATTGAAGCGAACTCGGAAAGCGTCCCGCCAAGGGGATACCTTTACGAGCGCCACGCCACAGGCTGGCAGGCAACCACCTGTCATGCCGCCAAAGCAATGCCTCGCCTGAGCGGGAAGCCGGTTTTCGAACGGTCTACCGCTTGAGTGCGGTTTTTGTTTTCCTGAAAGTTTCAGCTTGCGCCACGTGGCAAGCCTGTTACTTTCTGTATCTTTCCCCGGTTTCCAAGACTCCGACACACGATCTTTTCATGCCGACCATCAACCAGCTCGTGCGCAAGCCGCGCGTCATTCCAAAGGTGAAGTCAAAATCACCGGCGCTGAAGAATAATCCCTTCCGGCGCGGGGTCTGCGTGCAGGTGATGACACGCACGCCCAAGAAGCCGAATTCGGCGATTCGCAAGGTGGCCAAAGTGCGTCTGACCAATGGTTACGAGGTCATCGCTTACATCCCCGACGAGGGACATAGCCTGCAGGAGCACAGTGTTGTGCTCGTGCGCGGTGGACGGGTCAAGGATCTGCCGGGCGTGCGCTACCACATCGTGCGAGGCACCCTTGACTGCATGGGCGTAGATAAACGCCGCCGCTCACGCTCCAAGTACGGGGTCAAGCGCCCGAAGGAAAAGAAGTAGCCTGCGCGCTACTAGTAACATCACTTTTTAGAAACCCAAACTATGTCCCGTCGCCGTAGAGCCGAGAAACGCCGCCTGACGCCTGACCCGCGCTACAATAGCCCGCTGGTTGCTGGCCTGATCAACATGGTCATGCAGCGCGGCAAAAAGTCTGTTGCCGAGCGCATTGTTTACGGCGCGGTTGAACGTGTTTCTGAAAAACTCGAAAAGGGTGACCCGGCGGACCTGCTGCTGGGTGCGCTGGAAAACGCCCGTCCGAAAATTGAGGTCAAAAGTCGTCGTGTGGGTGGGGCTACCTACCAGGTGCCGGTCGAAATTTCTTACGAGCGCCAGCAGAGTCTGGCCTTCCGCTGGATGGTCCTCTCGGCGCAATCGCGCAAGGGCATGCCAATGGGCGAAGCACTCGCGCAGGAGATTATCGACGCCTACAACAACACCGGCCCCGTTGTTAAAAAGAAGGAAGAAACCCACCGCATGGCCCAGGCCAATCGCGCCTTCGCTCACCTGCGCTGGTAGTTGCCGACCGGTCCTGCTCACATCCGCGCCCACTTTTTAGCTCAAGCTCTTTAACTGCTCCGCAGCCATGGCCCTGATTAAAGAAATTTCCAAGGCGAACAATCCCGAGCGTCCCTACCCGCTCGAGTTCACTCGCAACATCGGGATCGCCGCCCACATCGATGCCGGCAAGACCACGACGACCGAACGCATCCTCTATTACAGCGGAGTGGTGCACAAAATCGGCGAGGTCCACGAGGGCAGCGCCGTGACCGACTGGATGGAGCAGGAGCGCGAGCGTGGCATCACCATCACCGCCGCCGCCATTTCCTGTCGCTGGACCACCAAGGACGGTCCTTTCCTCGGTACGGAGCATCAGATCAACATCATCGATACGCCCGGGCATGTGGACTTCACCGCTGAGGTGGAGCGCTCGCTGCGGGTGCTCGACGGAGCTATCGGTGTCTTCTGCGCGGTTGCCGGTGTGCAGCCTCAGTCGGAAACGGTTTGGCGTCAGATGGACAAGTACAATGTCCCGCGCATGGCCTTCATCAACAAGATGGACCGCATGGGCGCGGATTTCTTTTCCGCCGTCAACGACATCAAGGAAAAGCTCGGCGGTAACGCACATCCGCTCTTCCTGCCGATCGGCGCCGCCGAGGATTTCAAGGGGCTGATCGACCTGGTTCGCAACACCGCTTATCTTTACGACGAAACCGACGAGTCCGGGGTCAAGTTTGACGAGATCGAAATCCCCGCTGACTTGAAGGATGACGCTGAGGCCTACCGCGAGCAGCTCATCGAGGCGGTCGCCGACTTCGACGACGCCTTTGCTGAAAAGTACTTGAGCGGCGAGGAGATTACGACCGAGGAGTTTATCATCGGCATTCGCCGCGCGACTCAGTCGCTGGAGTTCCTGGGTGTGATACCCGGTTCAGCCTTCAAGAACAAAGGCGTGCAGATGCTCATGAACGCCATCGTCGACTACATGCCGAGCCCGATCGACGTGCCGCCGATCAAGGGCTTCGACGACGAGGAGAACGAGAAGGAAATCAAAGCCGACGACGCTTCCAAGGTGGCGGGTCTAGCCTTTAAACTCATGACCGACCCCTACGTTGGTAAGTTGGTCTTTTTCCGCCTGTACTGCGGCACGCTCGCCAAGGGCACCCCGCTGTATAATCCCCGCACCCGCAAGACCGAGCGCGTCAGCCGCCTCATGCTGATGAAGGCCGATTCGCGCGAAGATATCAACGTGGCCTACAGCGGTGACATTTGCGCCATCATCGGCACCAAGGACATCGTCACCGGGGATACCCTTTGCGATAAGGACCTCGACATCCGCCTGGAGCCGCCGTCGTTCCCCGAGCCGGTCATCTCGATGTCCATCGAGCCGAAGTCGAAGGCCGACCAGGAAAAACTTTCGCTCGGGCTGCAGCGCCTGGCCGAGGAAGACCCGACCTTTGTCGTCTCCTCCAACGAGGAAACCGGCCAGACCCTGATCGCGGGCATGGGCGAGCTGCACCTGGAGATCATCCGCGACCGGCTCTTCCGCGAGTTCAAGGTCGAGGCGGACTCCGGTAAGCCCGAAATCGCCTACCGCGAAACCATCACCGCGCTTGCCGACGGCGAAGGCAAGTTTGTGCGCCAGTCTGGTGGCCGTGGTCAGTACGGGCACGCGGTTGTCAAAATAGAGCCGAACGAAACCGGCAAAGGCATTGAGGTGGTCAACGAGATCGTGGGCGGTGCCATCCCGAAGGAATACATCAAGCCGACGCAGGACGGTATTCTCGAAGGCGCGCAAAATGGCATTCTGGCCGGCTACCCGGTCATTGACTTCAAGATTCGCATCGTCGATGGCTCCTTCCATGAGGTCGACTCCTCGGAAGCCGCTTTCAAGATGGCTGGCATCTTCGCCTTCAAGGACGCCATGCAGAAGGCCGGTCCGGTCCTGCTGGAGCCGATCATGAAGGTCGAGGTCTCCACCCCTGAGGAAAATCAGGGTGACATCGTAGGTGACCTGAACCGCCGCCGTGGCCGTATTCAGGGCATGGAGTCGAAGGGCCCGGTCGCCATCATCAAGTCCGAGGTACCGCTGGAGACGATGTTTGGCTACGTGGGTGACGTGCGTTCGCTTTCGCGGGGTCGTGCATCGTACTCGATGGAGCCCTCGCACTTCGAGCAGGTGCCCCAGAGCGTGCTCAAGGCCGTCCAGGAAAGCCGCTCCAAGTAACCCAACAGTCGTCAGCCCTACTTACAACCTGCACACACTCCTTTATCGATGGCCGCCCAGCAACGCATTCGTCTGAACCTCAAGGGATTCGATTTCCGGATCCTCGATCAGACCGCTCTCGAAATTGTCGAAACGGTGAAGCGCTCGGGCGCGCGCGTTTCGGGACCGGTGCCGCTGCCTACCCGCATCGAAAAGCTCACCGTCAACCGCTCCCCGCACGTCGACAAAAAGTCGATGGACCAATTTGAGTTGCGTACACACAAGCGCCTGATCGATATCATCGAGCCCACGGCCCAGACCGTCGACGAGCTGAAAAAGCTCAACCTCTCGGCCGGCGTGGACATCAAAGTGAACTTCTAGGAGATCTGCCGGAACGACCTTTCTTTTTGCGAATCCATATTCGACCCAAACCGCGGCCTGCAGGCCGAGTGGTGCGCGCTGCGCCCTCGGAACCCGGATGACCCGCGCGCTTACTTTTTAACTTTGTTCAGCACACATAACGAATTTCACACCTAATGCAGGGCCCATGAAATTGTGGCCGATGCGCCACTCCCTGCCACTTAGCCATGCAACTGACCCTCATTGGTAAAAAACTGGGCATGACCCAGGTTTACGACGAGAACAACCGTCTCGTCCCGGTCACCGCCGTCGAAGTCGGCCCGTGCCCGATCGTTCAGGTCAAGTCGAAGGAAAAGGAAGGCTACGAAGCCGTCCAGATCGGCTACATTCCGCAAAAGCAGCACCGCGTTTCGCAGCCGCTGCAGGGGCATTTCAAGAAGGCGGGCGTTGAGCCCACGCGCATCCTCAAGGAATTTCGCACCGAAGGCCGCGAGGATTCCTTTGAAGCCGGAGGCGAGCCGTTGACAGTCGCGCGCTTTAGCGAAGGGCAGATGATCGACGTCATCGGCCAGACCAAAGGCCGCGGCTTTCAGGGCGTGGTCAAGCGCTGGGGCTTCGCTGGGGGTCCGGCCTCGCACGGTTCGATGTTTCACCGCCGCGGGGGCTCTTACGGCCAGTGTCAGTGGCCGGGTGAAGTCTGGAAGGGCAAAAAGATGCCCGGACACATGGGCAACACCCGCCGCACCGTGCAGAATCTGCAGGTGGTCAAAATTTTCGAGGAAAAGAACATCCTCTTCATCAAGGGCTCCGTGCCCGGTCCACGCGAGGGCATCCTGCTCATTCGCGAAGCGAAGAAAACCAAGCGCAGCGCGGCCTAGCCTCAGGCACCGGGAGGACAGCATCCGATGAAATTGAAAGTTTACAGCAAGGACGGCTCGAGCAGCCAGGAGAAGGAATTCGAGCAATTCCCCCAGATCGAAGACGGCAAGGGCCGCCAGGCGTTGAAGGACCTGGTCGTGGCTTATCAGGCCAACGCACGCCAGGGCACCGCCAAGGCGAAGACCCGCGCGGAAGTCGCCGGGACCGGCAAGAAGCCCTATCGTCAAAAGGGTACCGGTCACGCCCGCCGCGGTTCCAACCAGAGTCCGATCATCTCGGGCGGTGGTGTGGTCTTTGGCCCGCACCCGCGAGATTACTCGAAGCACGTTAATAAGAAGGTTCGCAAGCTGGCCTTCCGCCGCGCGCTAGTAGACAAGGCATCCGAAGGTGGCCTCGACGTCATCGAAGCTTTTGGCGTCGACCAGCCCAAGACCAAGGCTTTCGTCACGGTCCTCAACCGCATTCGCCCCGAGGGCAAGGTCCTCATCGTGGACGAGCAGTTTGAAGATTCCGTGGTGCTGGCCGCCCGCAACGTTGAGCGCGTGCAAATGACCGAGGCCGATACGGTCAATGCGTTGGACCTGACCAAATTCGCCAGCGTGCTCGTCTCCGTGCGCGGCTTTGAAAAAATCCTCGCCCGCGCCAGCGCCAGCGCCTGAACCCGAACCGACTTTTTGCGATGCCCACGCCCGATAACGTTTTGAAGGAACTGCGCGTAACGGAGAAATCCAGCACGCTGACCGCCGAGTACAACCAGTACACCTTCGAGGTGAACATGCGCTGTGACCGCAAGCAGGTGGCCGACGCCATTGAGGAGATCTACGGGGTGCGCGTGGCGCGCGTGAACATCATGATCCAGAAGGGCAAGCGAAAGCGCAGCCGCACCGTGCGTGGGGCGTACGGGAAGACCCCCGACGTGAAAAAAGCCATCGTGAGGCTCCCTGCCGGCGAGACCCTCGATATGGCCTGAGCCTGAACCAAACTTACACACACTTTTCCGGAGATACTGAACCATGCCACTCGTCGACCACCGCCCGCTCACGCCCGCGCAGCGCTTCTACGTTAAGAACAAGCAGAAGGTTGCGGACAAGCGCCCGGAAAAGGCCCTGACCGAATCCATTCACCGCAAGAAGGGACGCAACTGCCATGGCCGCATCACCTCGCGCCGACGGGGTGGGGGCCACAAGCGCCTGTACCGCGTGATTGATTTTCGCCGCAACCGCCTCGAGGAGCCGGCCACCATCCAGGCGATCGAGTACGATCCCAACCGCAGCGCCAACATCGCGCTGATTCAGTACGCCGACGGCGAAAAGAACTACATTTTGGCTCCGGAAGGCCTCAAGGAAGGGGACACCATTCTGAGTTCCAACCAGCCGCAGGAAGAATTTACCCCGGGCCTCTGCCTGCCCCTGAAGCTGATTCCCCCGGCCACGAGCGTCCACGCACTGGAGCTGTATCCGGGCAAGGGTGCGCAGCTCGTCCGCAGCGCCGGGCAGTCCGCGCAGCTGGTCAATATCGACGGTAAGTACGCCACCGTAAAAATGCCCTCGGGCGAGATTCGCATGATTCACGCCGACTGCCGCGCCACGGTCGGTACGGTGGGCAATCGCGAGCACGAAAACCGCTCGCTGGGTAAAGCGGGCCGCTCCCGCTGGTTGGGTCGCCGCCCCCGAGTGCGCGGCATGTGCATGAACCCGGTCGATCACCCCAATGGCGGTGGCGAGGCCAAGTCGAAATCCGGTGGTGGCCGTCAGCACCCGGTCTCCCCCTGGGGTCAGCTTTCACGTGGTTTCCCGACCCGCAAGAAGTCCAAGACCACCAACACGATGATCCTCGTCCGCCGCAATGGTCGCAAGGTCAAGCGCTAGGGCGTCCCTCTCCGTTTGAAGATTTATTAATCCGCATTTGCTGAAGACCCATGGCCCGTTCCATCAAAAAAGGTTACTTCGTTGACCCGAAGCTCTCCGACAAGGTCGAGACCGCCCAGGCCGAAGGCGGCCGCAAGCCTATCCAGACCTGGTCGCGCCGCTCGACCATCACGCCGGACTTCGTGGGCCTGAATTTCAACGTACACAATGGCAAGGGCTTCGTGCCGGTTCACGTCACCGAAAACATGGTGGGCCACAAGCTGGGCGAGTTTGTGCCCACGCGCACCTTCAAGGGTCACCAGCCACACACCAAGAAGTAAGCACCCTCGTTCTTTCTCAGAAAACTTTCTGCACGATGTACCGCCGCATGCTCAGTCTGTTTGCCGCCAGCCTCGCGCTTTTCAGCGTGGCGCTCTCGGCGACGACGCCGGCACCGGTTTGGACGCAGCGCCCCCTGCGCCCCGGCTTCACCGCTGTGGTGACCAATGTTGTCGAAGGTCCGCGCACCGGCACCTACATCGTGCGGGTCACGCCTGGCTTGGAAACCGGCTTCACCACTGGGATGCTTTGCGAGGTGCGCCGCGCGGGTAACACCGTGGCCACTTTGGTGCTCGTGCAAGCCGAGTTGGAGGCCGCCGCGGGCCTGGTTACCAGTGGCGTTGGGCCTGAATCGCTCCCGGCTATCGGCGACGCCGTGCGACCCCGCGTGGGCAGCCGCTAATTCCCTTTCGTATCCAAATTTTTAAACCTTACCGCAGCCGAATCCATGGAAGTTAAAGCCCTTACCCGTTTCGTCCGCATGTCGCCGATGAAGGTCCGCGACGTGGCCCGGGAGATTCAGGGCCGCCCCGCCGGCGAAGCCCTCGAACTGCTGCGGTTCATTCCGCGCAAGTCCGCGCGTTTGTTGCACAAGACGCTGCAGAGCGCCATCGCCAACGCCGAGAACAACCACAACCTCGCGGGCGACGACCTGGTCATCAAGCTGGCGGTCGTGGAAAAGGGACCGGCCTTTCGTCGTTTCCGACCTGCGGCTCGCGGCTCAGCCCACCCCTATAAAAAACACACCAGCCACATCCGCATCGTGCTGACCGACGAGGTCGAGCGCCCGGCGGACGCCTAACCTCTAAATTTTCCGAGTACTCATGGGACAGAAAGTCAATCCGATCGGCCTGCGCCTGGCCGTCCGCCGCGACTGGAACTCGCGCTGGTATGCTGACAAAAAATCCTTTCCGGACTACCTGAAGGAGGACCACAAAATTCGCTCCTTTTTGACCGAACGTCTGCGTTATGCCTCGGTACCGAAAATCTTTATCGAGCGCTCCGGTCAGCGTGTGCGTGTGAAGGTTTTCACCGCTCGGCCTGGCATCGTGATCGGTCGCAAGGGTGCCGAACTTGAGAAGATCAAGGAGGACCTGCAGAAGCTGACCAAGCGCGAAATCCTGCTCGACATTCAGGAGGTTAAGAAGCCCGACTTGGTGGCGGCCCTGGTCGCCCAAAACGTGGCCCTGCAACTGGAGCGGCGCATCTCGTTTCGACGCGCGATGAAGAAGTCCGTGGAAACGTGCATGAGCATGGGTGCCGAAGGCGTGCGCGTACAGGTCTCCGGTCGTCTGGGTGGGGCCGATATCGCCCGCACCGAAATGCAGTCACGTGGCCGCACCCCGCTGCACACCCTGCGTGAAAACATCGACTACGGCTTTGCCGAGGCGCGCACCGTCTATGGCGTCATCGGCGTCAAGTGCTGGATGTGCGTCAAAAACGAGGATGTGCTTTAAGGCCCGCCGCGCCCCTTTGAAACTATTTGGAATTTAAGCAACTGACCGATGGCCAATCTTCTCCCAGCAAAGACGAAATACCGCAAGGTTCACAAGGGGCGTATCCGTGGCAAAGCCAAGGGCGGCACCGAGGTTTCTTTCGGCGAGTTTGGCATGCAGTCGCTCGACCGCTCGCGCCTGACCGCTGCCCAGATTGAAGCCGCCCGTGTGGCCATCAACCGCTACCTCAAGCGCCGTGGCAAGGTCTGGCTGCGTGTGTTCCCGCACAAGCCCGTAACCAAGAAGCCTGCCGAAACGCGCATGGGTAAGGGCAAGGGCGGCGTCGAGTTCTGGTGCGCTATCGTCAAGCCCGGCACCATGATCTTCGAAGTGGCTGGCGTCTCCGCGACCGCCGCGCGCGAGGCCATGCGCCGAGCCGACGCCAAGCTGCCTTTCCGCACCCGCTTCGTCAGCCGCGAAGAGCGCGAGATGTATTAACTTTTCACTACAGATTTCAACATGGCCACGAAAACCAAAGACCTGCGTCAGCTGACCGTTGAGGAACTCGGTAAGGAGATCCGCGATGCGCGGGAGGAATTGGTCAAGCTGCGTATGCGCAAGCAAAGCGACCAGATTGAGCGCCCGAGCACCTTTCGCGAACTGCGCCGCAGCATCGCCCGCCTGGAAACCATCCTGGCCGAGAAGAAACGCGCCGAAAAGGCCGCCTGAGTCCACTAATTGTTCGAACCTGCCGCCCGTGCCCGCACCCCTTTCAAGCATATGACCGAGACCGAAAATCAGACGCCGCGCAACCGCCGCAAGCTCCTGCAGGGGCTGGTGACCAGCCGCAGTGGCGACAAGACTATCAAGGTGACCTTCCAGTACAAGGTGGCCCACCCGCTTTACGGCAAGGAAGTGAAGCGCAAGACCGTGGTGCACGCCCACGACGAGAAGAACGAGTGTAAGCTGGGTGACCGCGTGGAGATCATGGAGACTCGCCCGCTCTCCAAACTCAAGCGCTGGCGCGTGGTCCGCGTGACCGAAGCCGCCCCGGTTATCGGTGGCTAAGCTCTAGTCGTATTTTGTAACCTGTTTTCATACAAAAACTTTAAACCCGCAGGAGACGCCCCATGGTCCAGATGCAAAGCCGCCTCAACGTCGCCGATAACACCGGCGCTAAAGAGGTCATGATGATCCGCCGCCTCGGCCAGGCCAAGGATACCGCCTCCGTGGGCGACATTATTGTCGTCACGGTGAAGTCCAGCACGCCCGAGGCCGCCGTCAAAAAAGGCACCGTGGCCAAGGCCGTGGTCGTGCGCACCAAGGCGCCGATCCGCCGGGCCGACGGCAGCTACCTGCGCTTCGACAGCAACGCCGTGGTCATCCTCGACGGCAACATGAACCCGCGCGGCACCCGCATCTTTGGTCCGGTTGCGCGCGAGCTGCGCTCCAAGCGTTTTATGAAAATTATCTCCCTTGCCCCCGAGGTGCTCTAGGCCCGCCAACCCTTTGCCAACTTTCCGATGAAACAGAAACTCAAACGCGGTGATGAAGTCATTGTGATCGCCGGTGCCGACAAGGGTGCCCGCGGTAAGGTGCTGGAGGTGCGTCCGGCTCAGGAGCGCGTGCTGGTCGAGGGTGTGCGCATGGTCAAACGCCACAGCAAGGCCCGCAGTGAATCTGATCAAGGCGGCATCCAGGAGCGCGAAGCCGCCATCCACCGCAGCAATGTTATGAAGGTCGACGCCTACGAAGCACGCCAGGCCCGCAAGGCCGGCTGAGCGCTGCCACCGTTGAAATAACGCCCAGAATTTTTCGCCATGGCCAAGAAAGACGCCAAATCCGAAGCCCCCGCCGCCGCGCAAGTCCCCGCGACGCCGCCGTTTATGCGCACCTTCTACCGCGAGAACGTGGTGCCCGCGCTTAAGAAAAGCCGCGGCTACAAAAATCCGCACCAGGTGCCCACGATTGAGAAGGTGGTCATCAACACTGCCCTGCGCGCCGATGCCGACCGCGGCTGGATTGCCGAAGTGGTCAAGGAGATCGGCCTGATCGCCGGTCAGCAGCCCATCATCACCAAGGCCCGCAAGAGCATCTCGAACTTCAAGGTGCGCGAAGGGATGCCCCTGGGCGTCAAGGTGACCCTGCGTGGCGCGCGCATGTACGACTTTCTTTACCGCCTGCTGGCGGTGGCGCTGCCGGCCATCCGCGACTTTCAGGGCGTGCCCACCAAGTGCGACGGTCAGGGTAACTACACCCTCGGCATCACCGACCACACCATCTTTCCCGAAATCAACGTCGACACAAACAAGCGGTCCATCGGCATGGATTTGACCATCGTCACGACCGCCTCCGATGACGAGGAAGCGCGGGAGTTGCTCAAACTCATGGGCATGCCCTTCCGCAAAACCACCAAGGAAAAGGAAGCCGAGGAAGCTGCCGCACGCGAAGCGGCCAAGGCTGCCGAAGCCGCCTCCGCTTAACCCACGTATTTTTCAGCTATGGCCAAAAAAAGCGCAATTGCCCGCAACGAGAAACGCAAACGCCTGGTGGCGAAGTACGCCGCCAAGCGTGCCGAACTCAAGCGCACCATCGCCGACCCAAACACCGAGGACGAAGCCTTCTTTAAGGCACAGCGTGAACTCGCCCTGCTGCCGCGTAACTCGGCTCCGGTCCGCGTGCGCAACCGCTGCAGCATCACCGGGCGTCCCCGCGCGCACATCCGCAAGTACGGGGTCTCGCGCATCGTGTTTCGCGAACTCGCCTCGCAGGGAATGATCCCCGGCGTCACCAAGTCCTCCTGGTAACTTTTTTCTCCAACCGATCCGCATCCGTCTATGGCTATTCATGACACAATCGGCGACTTTTTGACCGTGCTGCGCAACGCCAGCCTGGCCAACAAGGACAGCTGCGCGGTGCAGTACTCGAAGGTCCGCGAGGGCATCGCCCGCATCCTCAAGCAGGAGGGCTACATCGAGGACTTCGCCCGCGTCGACGACGGCAAGCAACTCGAGGTGCGCCTCAAGTACGTCAACAATGCTGCCGCCATCACTGGTATTCAGCGCTTCAGCAAGCCCGGGCGCCGCATGTATTACGGCTACCGCGAAATCCCCCGGGTACTCGGCGGGCTGGGCACCTCCATCCTGACCACCTCGCGCGGCGTTCTCAACGATCGCGAGGCACGTCGTCAGAAGGTTGGCGGCGAGGTCCTTTGCAGCGTCTGGTAAGGCAGGCACGTTCCATTTTTAATCCATTCATCACTCCCGCAGACCATGAGCAGAATCGGCAAGCTCCCCGTCCTTATCCCGGATAAGGTCAAGGTGAACATCGAGGACAACACCGTGCAGGTGGAAGGGCCCAAAGGTAAGCTTTCCAAAGCCTTCGACCGGGCTGTCTCCATCGTGGTCGAAGAGGGTACCGTCAAGGTCTCGCCCAACGGGAACTCCCGGCACTCGCGCGCGATGTACGGCACCACCCGCGCTATCATCGACGGGATGGTCAGTGGCGTGGTCTCGGGCTACACGAAGAGCCTCGAGATCGAGGGCGTCGGCTTTAAGGCCATCCTCAAGGGCAAGGTGCTCGACCTTGCGCTCGGGTATGCCCACCCGATCAATTACAAAATCCCGGACGGCATCACCGTGACCGTCGCCGACAACACCAAGATCAAGGTCGAGGGTGCCGACAAGCAGATGGTCGGGCAGGTCGCCGCCGATATCCGCAGCTTTTATCCCGCCGAACCGTACAAGGGTAAGGGCGTACGCATCGTCGGTCAGTTTGTCCGCCGCAAGGAAGGTAAGAAGACCTCTTAACGCGCCGCCCCAGCACCCAACCGAATTCGCTCATGAACCTCTCCGTAAAGCGTAAACTCGCTCAGAAGCGCCGCTGGCGTATCCGCAACAAGATCAGCGGCACGTCGCAGCGCCCGCGTTTGTCGGTGCGCTTTTCTAACCAGCACATCCACGTGCAGGCGATCGACGACCGCGCCGGGAAGACCCTGGTGTCCGTCTCCACTAACAACAAGGAACTGCGCGAGCGCTCGCTTAAGCCGAACGTTACCGGCGCAGCCGAACTCGGCAAGCTGGTGGCCGAACGCGCCAAGCAGGTCGGCATCGAAACCATCGTCTTCGACCGTGGCGAGCGTCGCTATCATGGCACCGTGAAAGCCTTCGCCGAAGCCGCGCGCGAAGGTGGCCTGCGGTTCTAGACCCCTATCAATACTTTGAAATCCATGAGAAATCAGAACCAGAATCGTGGCCGCGGCGGCCGTGGCGATCGCTCGCCCACGCCCTCGGAGCCGCCCGAGTATCAGGAAAAGGTCGTCCACATCAATCGCTGTGCGAAGGTGGTCAAGGGCGGTCGCCGTTTCAGCTTTGCCGCGCTGGTCGTCGTCGGAAACCAAAAGGGCGAAATCGGTTTTGGCTACGGCAAGGCCAAGGAAGTGCCCGAGGCCATCCGCAAGGGTACCGAGCGTGCCCAAAAAGATCTTTGCAAAGTGAAGCTCAAGGGCACGACCATCCCGCACGCGGTGCTGGGCGAGCACGACGGCGGCCAGGTGCTGCTGCGTCCGGCGGCTCCGGGTACGGGCGTCATCGCCGGTGGCGGCGTGCGCGCGGTCCTCGAACTGGCCGGCATCAAAGACGTGCTTTCAAAATCTATGGGCTCGAACAATCCGCTGGCCGTGGTCAACGCCACCATCAAAGGCCTGCAGCAACTCCGGCTCTCGGAAGACGTCTCCAGTCTTCTTCAGCACGAGGCTGACGCCACGCCTCCGGGGGTGGAGGAAGTCCCGGCCACCGTGGCCGAAGTCAATGCCTGAGCCCGGCCCGTTTTTCTTTTAGCAGTTCCAATATCGACCCGCTCTTTCCATGAAACTCCACGAACTTCAGAACAATCCCGGTGCCATCCACCGCACCAAGCGCCTGGGCTCGGGCGTGGGCACGGGCAACGGCAAGACCTGTGGCAAAGGCCACAAGGGCCAGAAGGCGCGTTCGGGTAAGGGCATCCGGCCCATGTTTGAGGGTGGTCAGATGCCGCTCTACCGCAAGCTGCCCATCCGTGGCTTCAACCATAAGAATTTTCATAAACTCTTCGCGGTGGTGAACGTCGGCGATCTTGAACTTGTTGAGGGCGAGTCCGTAAACAAGGAAACGCTGGTCAAGGCCGGGCTCGTTCGCAGCAACGCCAAGCTCGTCAAGATTCTCGCGACCGGCGAAGTCGGCCGGGCCTTTCAGGTTACGGTGGACCGCTGCTCGGCCAGCGCTCGGACCAAGATCGAAAACGCTGGTGGCTCGGTCACCGAAACCCTCTTGTCCGCCGAAGCTGCCGAGCCTGCGGCCGAAGCCAACGAAGAAGCGAAGTCGTAAGCGGCTTTGGTCGACGAAAAAGTTCACTCCGCCAGCCTTGTCCGCTGAGCCTGTCCCGGTCCGCCTGTAATGTTTTCGGCCTTTTTCAACTGTTTCAAAATCCCCGAGCTGCGTCAGCGTATTCTCTTTACGTTGGGGATGATTTTCGTGGCGCGCGTCGGGGCGAACATCCCGCTGCCGGGCCTCGACACCGGTGTACTCGCGGAGGTTTTCGCGGCGCGTTCGGCCACCGCCCAGGCTGATCTGGCGGGACTCTTTAACATGTTTACCGGCGGTGCGCTGCGCCAGGGGGCGGTCTTCGCCCTGGGGATCATGCCGTACATCAGCGCCTCGATTATCCTCCAGCTGATGGGCGCGGTTGTGCCTTCGTTGGCGCGCTTGCAGCAGGAGGGCGAAATCGGTCGTCAAAAGATCACGCAGTACACACGCTACCTGACCATTGCGATCGGCTTGGTCCAGTCGCTGTTGCTGGCGCTGGGCATTATGCGCTCGCCGCAGACGCTTTTTGGCGACGGCGATTTCACCGGGCTAGTCATTGTCAGTCCGTGGCTGTTCGTCTTGATGGCGGTGATTTTCATGACCTCCGGAGTGGTCCTGCTGATGTGGATCGGCGAGCAGATCTCGATGAAGGGCATCGGCAACGGTATCTCGCTTTTGATTACGATCGGCATCCTGGCTGACCTGCCCAACGCCGCCACCCAGCTTTGGAACCTGGCCACGCTGCCTGACACCGACCAGAATCCACTGCGCCTGACCGTACCGGAAATTGTTCTGCTGTTCATCATTTTCGTGGTGGTGATCGTGGCGATCGTCTGGGTGACGCAGGGCATGCGGAAGATCCCGGTGCAGTACGCCAAACGCATCGTTGGGCGTAAGCAGTACGGCGGCACCAGCTCGTTCCTGCCCCTGCGTGTCAATTACGCCGGCGTCATGCCGATCATCTTCGCCAGCGCGATTTTGATGTTTCCGCAGGCCATTTTCACCCAGCTGGCCAGCGCCAGCGAGACCCTGCGCTTTCTGGAGAACTGGGCCAACTTCATGCGCACGGGCACCTGGTTCTACTTCGTCTTCTCGGCGATGCTGATCCTCGGCTTCAGCTATTTCTGGGTCTCCATCATGTTCAAGCCGATTCAGATCGCCGACGACCTGAAGAAGAACGGCGGCTACATCCCTGGCGTGCGCCCCGGCGAACCCACTTCCCGCTACCTGGACTTTGTGATGACGCGCCTGACGCTTTTCGGCGCGGTCTTCCTGACGCTGGTTTGGGCGATTCCGTACCTCATCAGCTCGGTGCAGAACATTCCCTTCACGGTCTCGATTTTCTTCGGCGGCACCGGCACGCTGATTGCGGTGGGGGTCACGCTCGACACGATGCGTCAGATCGAGACATTCCTCCTGCAGCGTCACTATGACGGCTTCCTGAAAAAAGGCCGCATCCGCAGTGGCACGCGTCGCCGTCAGACCGTCGACGCGGGCGAAATCCGAGACCTGGGCCTGGGCAAGCTTTGGGCGGCGTTGCTCACGCTGTTCACCATTGGCATGATTGCCTGGCTGGTAAAAATCGTTTTTGGCGTCGGCCAGTGAGCAGGTTCGCTCGACCGCCTTTCTCGCTGGCAGGGCGAGGGGAGTAATTTTCCAGAGGCGGTATCGATTCGATGATTCCCATTAAGACAGAGGCGGAAATTGCGCAGATGCGGCAGGCATGCCGGATCGCGGCAACGGTGCTCGCCCGCCTCGCCGAGCGCATCGAGCCCGGGATCACCACCTACGATTTGGATTCATTGGCGCGCGACATGATGGAAAGCTACGGTGCACGCAGTGCCTGTTTCAATTACGGGGTGGGCTCACGCCGGCCGTTTCCGGGGCACACCTGTATCTCCGTCAACGAAGAGATCGTTCACGGCATTCCCTCGATGAAGCGCACCCTGCGCGACGGCGACCTGGTCACCCTGGATGTCTGCATCGTCCACGAGGGCTGGATTGGCGACAACGCCTGTACTTATGCCGTGGGGCAGGCGTCCAAAGAGGCCGACCAGCTTTTAAAAATCAGCGCGGAGGCCCTGCATCAGGGCATTGCGCAGGTCAAACCCGGCAACCGCATCGGCCACGTCTCCAACGCGATTCAACGGCACATCGAGGGCCATGGGCTGAACGTTGTGCGCGAGTTCGTCGGTCACGGCGTGGGGCGCAGCATGCATGAGGAGCCACAGATTCCCAACTACGGACGCGTGGGCTCTGGCGCCAAACTGCGCGAAGGCATGACGCTGGCCATCGAGCCGATGGTGAGCGCGGGCAACGGCGAATCGCGCGTCGCTGCCGATGGCTGGACTGCGGTGACCGTGGATGGGGCCGATTCTGCGCATTTTGAGCACACCGTGCTCGTGACAGAAGCAGGATTTGAGATCTTGACAACCCCGGAAGATTTGACTTAATCCTATCGTTTTTTCTCTGCCCGACGCTGTAGCAGTCGGCATTCCAAGCACACACTAATTTTATCGTTTCATGCCACGCCTCCTCGGAGTCGATATCCCTGACCACAAGCCGCTCGCCTACAGCCTGCGCTATATTTACGGCATCGGTCCCACCCGCGCCAGCGAAGTCATCGAGGCCGCCGGTTTGGACGGGCACATGCGCGCACGCGAGCTCAACGAGGAGCAGCTTAACCGCATCACCCATGTCATCACGGAAAAGGGCTTCGTTATCGAAGGCGACCTCCGCCGTGAGGTGACCGGCAACCTCAAGCGCCTGCAGGTAATCCGTTGCTACCGCGGCCTGCGGCATCAGCGCGGCTTGCCCGTTCGAGGCCAGCGTACTTCGACCAATGCGCGTACGCGTAAGGGCGGCCGCAAGACCGTCGGAGTGGCTCGCAAGGCCTAGCCCGCAAACCCTCTTTCCTTTATTAGAAAATTTTCTCGATGAGCGACGAAGATAAGAAGTCAGCCGCCGAAACCGCGGAGCCCAAGGCGGAAACGCCCGCTGCGGTGGAAGCACCCAAGCCCGAAGCCAAGGCGGAGCCGAAAGCCGAAAAACCCGAGACTGCGAAGCCGGAGGCCAAGGACACTAAGGCAGAGGCTGACAGCAAAGAGGCAAAGTCCGAAAAGCCGGACGGCAAGGCTGGTGAAGGTCAGGGTGAGGGCGATGAGAAGAAGTCCGGCCAGCCGTCCGCAGCCGACCTGCTTTCGGACGACTTGGGCGAACTCAAGATTCGCAAGGCCAAAGGCAGCAAAAACGTCGGCTCTGGCGTCTGCAACATCCTCGCCACCTTCAACAACACGAAGGTCAGCTTCGCCGACCAGAACGGAAACATCATTTCGTGGTCGAGCTCGGGCAAGTGCAACTTTCGCGGCTCGCGTAAATCCACCGCTTATGCGGCTCAGGTAGTCACTCAGGACGCCGGCAAGGTCGCGATGTCGCACGGCATGCGCGAAGTCGAGGTACGCGTGAAGGGTCCCGGCATGGGTCGCGACTCCGCCGTGCGCGCCCTGCAGAGCCTTGGTTTTGTGGTCACCGCGATTCGCGATGTGACTCCCGTCCCCCACAACGGCTGCCGCCCGCCCAAGCGCCGCCGCGTCTAGCTCCCGCTCAACTTCCAGCTCTTTTCGGACTCCATGGCTCGTTATACCGGACCCACCACCCGCATCAATCGCCGCTTCGGCCAGGCTCTCTTCGCGCCCACCAAAGCCTTCGAGCGTAAAAACTACCTGCCCGGGATTCATGGCGCGCGCCTGCGCCGCCGCGTGTCGGACTATTCACTGGGCCTCAACGAAAAGCAGAAACTCCGCCTGATGTTCGGGCTGACCGAGAAGCAGTTCCGGCTGACCTTTGCCCGCGCCAAGACCAAGCGCGGAGTGACCGGCGAGATCTTCATGGCGATGCTCGAATCGCGTTTGGATAACGTAATTTACCGGCTTGGTCTGGCGCGCTCGCGTCAGGCAGCCCGCCAATTCGTTTGCCATGGCCACATCAAGGTAAACGGCCAGAAAGTGGACATCCCCAGCTTTGAAGCGAAGCCCGGCGACGAGATCGAGGTGCGCGACCGCACATCCTCCCGTCAACTGGCCACGCGCTGCCTGGAGGAGACCCAGATGCGCGCCGTGCCGGCCTGGTTAACGATCGCCGAAGAAGCACTGCGGGGTACCGTCAACCGGCTGCCCACCCGCGACGAAATGGAACAGGACATCAACGAACAACTTATCGTGGAATTTTACTCCCGTTAGTCTCGGGAACGTTTCACTCCGCCCGCCCTCACAATTTTTTCTTCCCGGGCCGCTTCCGCTTCACCCGCGGAAACCCGGACGACGACACTGCCGCCACCTATGGAAACCGC
This sequence comes from Opitutales bacterium, assembly GCA_050331815.1. GTDB lineage: Bacteria > Verrucomicrobiota > Verrucomicrobiia > Opitutales > JBHJGM01 > JBHJGM01. The sequence continues at coordinate 47,944 of JBHJGM010000011.1, forward strand.
AACGCTGGAAGCCGATCCCACCCAGAAACCCATTCGCAAGACTATGTCCAAACGCCTTGGAAAATTTGAGCTGCCCCGGCGCCTGGCCAAAGTCGAGGAGACCGCGACCGACACGTACGCCCAGTTTGTGGCCGAGCCGTTTGAGACCGGCTATGGGCACACCCTTGGCAATGCCCTGCGTCGCGTGCTTTTGACCTCCATCGAAGGAGCCGCCATCAGTTCGGTTAAGATTGACGGCGTACAGCATGAATTTCAGAGCATCCCCGGACTGGTGGAGGATGTTACCGACATCGTCCTGAACCTGAAAAAGGTTTTGCTCGTTTCGCACAGCCGCGACCCGCTGATGCTGACCATAGACGTCGAGAAGGACGGCCCGATCAAGGCCGGTGACATCCGCGAGGACTCTCAGGTCGAGATCCTCAACCCGGACCAGATTATCTGCACACTCGACGGCAAACGCCGCTTTTACGCCGAGATCGAGATCAAGGTAGGCCGCGGTTACGTTCCCGCCGACGACAACAAGCAGGAGGAGCAGCCCATCGGGGTCATCCCGATCGACTCGCTCTTCAGCCCGGTTAAGCTCGTGCGCTACGCCGTCGACCAGACCCGCGTTGGGCAGATGACCGACTACGACAAGCTTAACCTCGATGTATGGACCGATGGCCGCATCAACCCGGAGGACGCCGTCAAGGAAGCTGCCGCCATTCTGCGTCACCACCTTGATGTCTTTGACCAGGTCTCCCACGAGGAGGTCGAGTTCGAGAGCGAAGGCCGCGAAATTAGCGAGGAGCAAAACCGCCTGCGCAAGCTGCTCAACATGAGCGTCAACGAGATCGAGCTATCGGTCCGCGCCGCGAATTGCCTCAACAACGCCAACATCACCACCGTTGGCGAGCTCGCCATGAAGAGTGAGCAGGAGATGCTCAAGTATCGTAACTTCGGCAAAAAGTCCCTCAACGAAATCAAGGCAAAGCTCGAGCAGCTGGGTCTGTCTCTCGGCATGAAGCTCGACGAGCGTCTGCTGGAAAAGCCTGTCGAAAGCTGAGCCTTCCCGTTTTTTTAACCGCCAGCGAACCGATACCATGCGTCACCGCAAACACCGTCACACCCTCGGCGTCAAAAAGGAGCACCGCGCGGCCCTGATGGCCAACCTCGCTGCCGCGCTCTTCCGTCATGGTCGCATTGAGACGACTTTGGCGAAGGCTCGTGCATTGCGCCCCTTCGCCGAAAAGATCGTCACGCTCGCGGTCAAAGCAGACAAGGCTTCGGACCCCGCCAAAAAGGTTCACTACCTGCGTATGGCCATCGCTCGCGTGCGCGACACCGAGGCCGTCTTCCAGTTATTCAACGAGCGCGTGGCTGAGTTCAAGGACCGTCCCGGCGGCTACACCCGTATTTACAAGCTCGTCCCGCGTGTCGGCGATGCCGCGAACATGGCCCTAATCGAGTTGATCAACGCCTCGGACGAGGGCTACTCGAAGCCCAAGAGCCGTTCTGGCAAAGCCCGCAAAAAGGCCGTCGCGGCCAGGGCGGAATCCGCCCAGGCGGAGCAGACCGAAACCGCCGACACCGCCATGACGGCCGCCGCTGAAGCGCCGGAATCCGCTGAAGGTACCGACACGCCTACCGAGCCAAAAGCCGAAGCTACGCCGTCGGATACGAGCGCCTCTGAGGAAGCCCCCAAAAAGGAGTGAGCGGTCCGTTTTTGTCAGACGCTTAATCTTTCAAACCGGACGCGTTCGGCCCCAGCGGCAGGCGCGTCCTTTTCGTTCACCTGGCAAGCATACGCCCTTTCATGAGCCTCGGATTTTTGTTTTTCCTGTATGTATCCGCCGGCACGTGCCTGCTGCTGGGTATCTGGATGTACTACGAGCGTCGGGACAAGCGCGTGTACCAGATGGGCCGCCGCCAGAGTGCATTTCACTGCGTCAGTTGTGGCCACCTGTATTCGGCACCGCAGACCCGGGGCGACAAACCCTGCCCGCGGTGCTCGTTCAAGAACACGCGCCTGCGTTTCTAGCCTGAGTTCATGTCAAAGAGTATCGCAGTCCTGGATTTCGGATCGCAGTACACGCAGGTCATTGCCCGGCGTGTGCGCGAGTGCCAGGTGTACTCCAAAATCGTTCCGTACACGACCCCGGCCAGCGAACTGAAGGCGCAGGACATCGGCGGCATCATCCTGTCTGGAGGACCTTCCAGCGTTCTCGGAAAGCAGGCACCGCTGCCGGATCCGGCCATCTTTGAACTCGGGCTGCCCATCCTGGGCATCTGCTACGGCGAGCAATTGCTGGCGCACCTGCTGGGCGGCAAAGTCGAGGCGGCGCGCGAGCGCGAGTACGGCCTGGGCACCCTGCGTTTCAGCAAGAAGGGCAGTCTGTTGAAGGGCATTCAGAGCCCGTTGAAAGTCTGGAATTCTCACGGGGACCGCATCCAGCGTCTGCCCAAGGGGTTTCAGGCCGTCGCCCACACGGAGAATTCATCCTACGCTCTGATCGAAGATCCGAAGCGTCGTTTTTTTGGCATGCAGTTTCATCCGGAGGTCGCGCACACCGACCACGGCCTCGCCATTTTGAAAAACTTTCTCTTTGGCGTTTGCGGTTGCCGAGGCGACTGGAAGATGGACAACTTCATCGACCAGGCCGTGGCGCAGATCCGCGAATCCGTGGGTGAGGAGCGCGTCATTCTCGGATTGTCCGGCGGGGTGGATTCCTCGGTGGCCGCCGCGCTGCTGCATCGCGCGATCGGCCGGCAGCTGACCTGCGTCTTCGTCGACAACGGGCTGCTACGCAAAAACGAGCGCCAGCGCGTCGACGAAGTCTTTCGCAATCATTTCAAGATCAACCTGAAGGTGGTACGGGCCGGCAAGCGCTTCCTCGACGCGCTCAAAGGCGTGACCGATCCCGAGCGCAAGCGAAAGGTCATTGGCAAGGTCTTCATCGATGTGTTTGAAGACGCCGTTAAATCCGTGGGTGATGCGAAGTTTCTGGCCCAGGGTACGCTTTACCCGGATGTGATCGAGAGCGTTTCCATCGACGGCAACCCCTCCTCGTTGATCAAGAGCCACCACAACGTCGGCGGCCTGCCCAAGCGCATGAAGCTCAAGCTGGTCGAGCCACTGCGGCAGCTCTTCAAGGACGAGGTGCGCAAGCTGGGCGTGGAACTCGGGCTGCCGGAGGAGATGGTCTGGCGGCATCCGTTTCCAGGGCCAGGGTTAGGGGTCCGCGTGATTGGCGATATCCGTGAAAAGTATTTGAAGGTGCTGCGCGAGGCCGATGCGATTCTGCTCGAAGAGATGAAGGCTTCGGGCTGGTACCGGAAGGTCTGGCAGGCCTTTTGTGTCTTTTTGCCGGTGAAAACGGTGGGCGTGATGGGGGACGAGCGTACTTACGAAAACGTGATCGCCTTGCGCATTGTCGAAAGTAGCGACGCCATGACCGCCGACTGGGTGCACGCTCCGCATGACCTGCTGGGCCACATCTCCAGCCGAATCATCAATGAGGTGAAGGGCGTTAACCGGGTGGTGCTCGACATCAGTTCCAAACCGCCGAGCACGATTGAGTGGGAATGACCAAGCTCGACTACAGTCAACGCGGATTCTGGCCACGGCTGCAGGCCGCCTGCAACCAGCAGACCGGCGCGGGGGAAATTGGGACGCAGGTACGCGCGGTGCTGGAGGCGGTGCAAGCCGAAGGCGATGCCGCGGTGCTGCGCTACACCGAGTTGTTTGACGGGGCCCGTCTGGCGGCGGAGCAACTGAAGGTTGCGGAAGAAGCCTTGGAGGCCGCGGCTAAGCAGGCCAGCCCGCAGCTGCGCAAAGCTGTGCGCGCGTCCATTCGCAACGTGTCCGACTTTCACCGCAAAACCTTACCCAAGGACTGGAGCGCAAAAAATCCGCAGGGTGCGACTGTTGGCGAACGCTTTTTCCCAATCCGCCGCGTGGGTCTGTACATACCCGGGGGGCAGGTGCCGCTGGTGTCGACCGTGATCATGACCGTGACGCTGGCCAAGCTCGCTGGCTGCCCCGAGATTGTGGTGGCGACACCGCCAGCGCCCGATGGCACAATCAGCGACGGGCTGATGGCGGCGCTTTGGATGGCTGGCGCGCGCGAGGTTTACCGTGTTGGCGGGGTGCAGGCACTGGCCGCGATGGCCTACGGCACCCAGACGATTCGACCCGTCGACAAGCTCTTCGGCCCGGGAGCGACGCATTCCATCGAGGCGAAGCGACAGCTTTTCGGTACGGTCGGTGTTGATCTTTTGCCGGGCCCCAGTGAGGTCATGGTCATTGCCGACGGCTCCGCGCGTGCCGACTGGGTGGCGGCTGACTTGTTGGCCCAGGCCGAGCACGGCACAGGCAAGGAAAAGGTCTTTCTCGTCACGACGAGCAAGACGCTTGCGGGCAAAGTTGAAAAGTCGCTGAAGAAACAGCTGGAGATGCTTTCACACGCCGCGAAGATTCGCGAGGTCCTGAGCAATGGTTACGTGGTTGTGCTGGTAAAAAGCATGGAGCAGTCCGCCGAGGTTGCCAACTTTGTGGCGCCCGAGCATCTGGAACTGCACGCCAGCAAGCCTGCCTGCACAAAACTCGCCAAGGCGATCACCACCGCCGGCTCCATCCTGATCGGTGCGCAGACGCCCACCGTGCTGGGTGACTTTACCGCCGGGCCCAGCCACACGCTGCCCACGGGCCGTACGGGGCGCTTTTTGAGCGGTTTGCAGCTGATCGATTTCATGCGGCGCACCAGCCTGATCGAGTATTCAAAAAAAGCCCTGGCCGAGGCCGCGCCGGTCGTCCGCGCCTTTGCTGAGATCGAGCAGCTTGACGCGCACGGGCGCTCGTTGGAAATGCGTTTGGACAAAAGCTGAACCTCTGGCAGGTTGCTAAGATGTCTGCCGCCGAACGCCAGCCGCCCAGACCCCTTCTGCACGTAGAGCGCTTGCATGCCTACGTGCCCGGTGAGCAGCCGCAGGATGCGGGCTGGATCAAACTGAATACGAACGAGTGCCCGTACCCGCCCAGCCCCCGAGTGCCGGAGGCGTTTCTGGCGGAGCTTCAGGCGCAGGGCGATGCCTTGCGTTTGTATCCGGAGCCGGTTGCGCGGCGGCTGCGCGAGGCCATCGCGCAATCGCACGGCCTGCTCGAGGAGTGCGTCCTCGCCGGCAACGGCTCGGATGACGTATTGAACTTGCTGATACGCACTTACTGCGATGCCGTCCATCCGGTCGGTTACACCGTGCCCAGCTATTCGCTGTATCCGGTGCTGGCGGGCATTCAGAATTGCCCGGTGCGCGAGATTGCCTTTGAGCGCCCGATGGCTCTGAACGAGGCCGCAATTCTTAACAGCGGCGCAAACGTTTTCTTTCTGACCTCGCCCAACGCGCCGACCGGCGTTGCGTTTTCCAATGCGCAGATCGCCCGCATCGCTGAGCGTTTCGAAGGGCTGCTGGTGGTCGATGAGGCTTATGTCGCCTACGCCGAGTCCTCCGCGGTGGAACTGCTCAAGGACTATCCGAACCTGGCGGTCACCCGGACCTTCTCCAAGTCACATTCGCTGGCGGGCCTGCGGGTGGGCTACCTGTTAGCGCATCGCGAAGTTATCCAAGCCGTAGACAAGGTGCGCGACAGCTACAACCTGGATCGTCTGACGCAGGCGGGCGCGCTGGCAGCCCTCGGCGATGCCGACTACACCCGTGGCCGCGTGGCCGAGGTCATCGCGACGCGTGAGCGCATCTTCCGATGGCTCGAGTCACTGGGATGGTTCACTTATCCGTCACAGGCGAATTTTGTCTTTACCGAGCCGAAGCTACCCGGCGGCGAATGCGGAGAACCTGTTGCGAGTGCCCTCTTCGAGTTTTTGAAGGCGCGCAAAATCCTGGTGCGTCGCTTCCCGAACAACCCCTTGACCGCGCCGTTCTTGCGCATCAGCATCGGCACCGATTCGCAGATGGACGCGCTGATGGAGGCGGTCGAACAATGGCTGAAGACGCAACAGGTGGGGACGGGCGCAACGCCCGCATAGAGCGCAACACGAGCGAGACGCAGGTCACGCTTGAGTTGCGCGTTGACGGCTCCGGTAGTGCCGACGTGGATACGGGCATCCCGTTTCTCGACCACATGCTGACGCTCTTCGCGCGCCACGGCCTTTTCGATCTGAGCGTCAAAGCCACCGGCGATATCGCCGTGGACTACCACCACACCGTTGAAGACGTCGGCATCGTGCTCGGGCAGGTTCTGAAAGAGGCTCTGGGCGGCAAGACGGGCATCGTGCGTTACGGTTTTTTTATTCTGCCGATGGACGAGTGCCTGGCGCGCGTGGCCCTCGATCTGTCGGGCCGGCCGGTTTTTGTTTACGAGGTGCCTGCGCCACCAAATGCGATGATCCGCGACTTCAACCTGGGTCTCGTGCGGGAGTTCTGGCAGGGCTTTGCCAACGCCGTCGGCGCGAACCTGCATCAGAAACTTGAACACGGGGAGGACCCGCACCACATCGCCGAGGCGCTCTTCAAGTGTACCGCGCGGGCCCTGGATGCGGCCACTCGCATCGACCCGCGCCAAAGCGGCAGCCTGCCCAGCACCAAGGGCCTGCTGGCATGAGCGGCTCGACCGGAAAGGCGATGCCGCATCCGCTGTATTCGTTGATTGGATACGAGGATGGGCTCCCGATCCGCTGGGTTTTTCGCGGTCAGCCCAACCAAGCCGCGCCCCGGGTGCATGCTTACTTCCAAGACGGGTCTGGGCCGGAAGCGGTCAGCCCTGAGTACTGGGGCGAGCGCTGGGGCAGCACCTGGTGGTGCCTAGATGTGTTGAAAGTCAGTGGCGCAATGGGCCGGGGCATCGACAGTCTGGAGGCGAACGTGGACGACGACGTCTCCGGATGGATGAGCCCGGTTTTCGGGGTTGCTGACTTGCTGTGGCGCGAAACTTTCGAGCCGGTTGCACTGCTGCAGGCCGAGCGGCGGCAACGCTACTGTCAGATCAAGCCAGGCTGGCGCGACTGCGGCAGCTGGCTGCAAGAGGCCAACAGCCACTGCGTTTACTTGTGGGGCATGTTCGACCTGCTGGAGTTTGCGCCGGAACGCTTCACGACTGAATCCGGCCAAGCACAAAAAGCGCGGCTGCTGGCGCAGATTGACAACGGCCTAGCCTGTCTCTGCGCCTATCAGGATCTCGCCCGGCAGAGGGGACTGGGCGATGGCGCGTTGATCCACGAACCCAAAGCCAAGCCGGAGACCGTCATCCGCAACGATGTGGTTAAAGCCGCGCTGACCTTTGCCCGGGCGGCCCGACTGCTTGAGGACGGCCAGGCAAAGTACCTCACGCGAGCCCTGCGCGCGTTTAACTGGGCGGCCGCCGCACCAGCGTTCGAGCCGGATACCTTTGAGCCACGCGCCCATGGCGCCCCTTCTGACTACCGCCCCAAGCCCACCGACTGGAATGCCAGTGACCTCCTGCACATGGCCTGGGCAGCGTTCGAGCTCTCGTATCTGGATTCTGAATACGAAGCACAGTTTCACGACTGGCTGGGACGGGGGCTGGCTCGGCAGGTGCCCGAGGCGGAAGCCGAGGACGGTCTTCACGGGCACTTCTACGCTTTCGACGACCACGCCTTTACCGAGAACGCCTGGACGCATCATGGGGTCAGTTTCGACGGCGGGCAGACCTTTGCCCATGTGCTGTTCCCGCTCTTTCGCGCGCTGGAGCGCTGGCCCGATCACGCTGACGCCCCGAAATGGAAGGGCGCTCTGGAGCGCTTCGCATATGGCTTCCTCCTGCCTGCCTGCGAGCGCAACCCTTTCCTCATCTGTCCGCTGGGAGTCTATGGTGACGAGGGTCTGCTGGAGTTTGCCGGACTCTGGCACGGCATGAACGCGGTCTACGCCTTCACCGCCGCGCTGGCTTTCGAGTATTCGAAAATCCATGACGATGATCACTTTCGAGCCATCGCCGCAGGAAATCTCTACTGGATCACGGGCCTCAACACCGGCTTGACCCAGGACGCGATCGACCTCGGCTCGCACATGTACTATGAGCGATTATCGGCGGCGGTGGAGACGCGCTGCATGATTTACGGTCTGGGGCCGCAGGTTCCCAGCGCCGGCTCCTGGACGACCATCCCCGGCAGTATCACGAACGGTTTCAGCGTGGGGCATCAGTTTCGGCACGACATTGAGCCTACAAAGGCCAACGACGGCCCCCTCGCCTTCAATGACGAGGAGTGGATCACGCACGCCGGAGGCTGGCTGGCGGCCTTGGCCCGGCTGCCGATTCCCGAGTCAACCTGATCTGCCTGGGATCACTCGTTTGCGGCCCCGGGCGCATCTTTCCGGTTGGTGTTTCAACGCGGGCTCGTTAGGGTTTGCGGGATGTCTTCAAATCCGCCCGACCTTGCCATCATCGATTACGGCATGAGCAACCTGCGCTCGGTGCTCAAGGCTTGGGAGTACGTGGGCGGGCAGGTGCGCCTGGTGCATCAGCCGGCTGAAATCGGAGCGGCCGATGCTCTCATCTTTCCGGGTCAGGGCGCGATCGTGGACACCATGAAGCTGCTCAAGCAGACAGGCTTCGATGCCGCACTCACCAATTGGATCGCCGCGGACAAGCCCTTTTTCGGCATCTGCCTGGGGCTGCAGGCGCTCTTCGAGCACAGCGAGGAGGGCGACACGCCCGGGCTGGGCATTTTTCGCGGGCAGGTGCAGCGCTTTCGCCTGGAGCGCATGTACAAGGTGCCCCACATGGGCTGGAACGCCGTCAGTTTTCGCACGACTTTGCCGGGCATGCTGGAGGGAATCGCCAGCGGCGAGGACCAGTTTTACTTCGTGCACAGCTACCACGCGGTTCCGGAAGACGCGGACATCGTCTGGGGTGAGACCACGTACGGCTATCCTTTTTGCAGTGCGGTGCGCCGCGGACGCTGCGTTGCCACCCAGTTTCACCCGGAAAAAAGTCAGGCCAAAGGCTTGCAAATCTATCGTAACTTCCTGAGCGTTAACTTCCCCGGCGTCGCCCAGAACAGTCCGGCCTTTGTCAGTTAGCGCACGGCCTATCTCACTTTCACCCCCCCCTCAGTACCCGCGTCTTATGTCAGACAAAGCGACAATCATCGTAGGCGATCATAAAATGGAGTATCCCGTAATTACGGGAACCGAGCATGAAAAAGCCATCGATGTGCGTAAGCTGCGGTCGGATACCGGCTACATCACCTACGACGAGGGCTACGGCAACACCGGCTCCTGCCAGAGCGACATCACTTTCATCGATGGCGAAAAAGGCATCCTGCGCTACCGGGGCTATCCGATTGAGCAGCTCGCCGAAAACTCGACCTTCATCGAGTGCGCGCACTTGATCATTTACGGCAACCTGCCCAAACGCCGGGAGATGCGCGAATTTTCGGGACGCGTACTGCGCAACGCCTCCGTGCACGAGGGTATGCGTCACCTCTTTGAGGGCTTCCCGACCGAGTCGCACCCAATGGCCATTCTGTCGGCCCTGCTCAACTCGCTGGGCTGTTACTACCCGCACATGGCCAGCAACGATCGCGAGCAAGACCTGGTGCGTTTCGACGAAGCGGTTGCGGTGGCCTTGTCGAAGGTGCGGACCATCGCGGCTATGGCCTACCGTATGAAAAACGGTATGCCCTTTGTCTACCCGCGGCACGACCTGGGCTATTCGCAGAACTTCCTGCACATGATGTTCTCCGAGCCCTACCACGAGTATTACCCGCACGATGACGTGACGAAGGCGCTCGACCTCTTTTTCCTGCTCCACGCCGACCACGAGCAAAACTGCTCGACCTCTACGGTCCGCATGGTGGCCAGCGGGGGAGCCAACCTCTTCGCTTCGCTTTCCGCTGGTATCTCAGCGCTTTGGGGGCCGCTGCACGGGGGCGCCAACATGCGCGTCATCGAGATGCTGCAGCAGATTCACGCTGACGGCGATGACGGCACCCGCTTCATCGAGGCGGCCACCCGCGGCGAGGCCAAGCTCATGGGCTTTGGCCACCGCGTTTACAAAAACTACGACCCGCGTGCCAAGATCCTCCGCGCCAGCTACGAGAAAGTCCTCAAGACGCAGGCCAAGCGCGACCCCCTCATGGACATCGCCCAGCGCCTCGAGGAGAAAGCCCTTTCGGACTCCTACTTTATCGACCGCAAGCTTTATCCCAACGTCGATTTTTACAGCGGGCTGATCCTCAATACCATCGGTCTGCCGCTGGACATGTTCACGGTGATGTTCGCCATCGGGCGCATGCCGGGATGGATCGCCAACTGGAAGGAACTGGCCGACAGCGGGGCGCGTATCCACCGTCCGCGCCAGATCTACACCGGCTCGCAGGAGCGCGAGTACGTCCGCATGCGTAACCGCGAAGGCGTTGCCGCGCCGCAATCGCCCGAGGAAGAGGAAGCCGAACGCTCACCCGCCGAAAACGCCCAGATGCGCGCCTAGCTTTGGTCTGTTTCTTTCGTCGGAGCCTTCTCCGCTTCCATGAGCTTCGGGAAGATGGCCTCGTAGGGTAGGCCGGTCAGCGCTTTGAGTCCCGAGGCCAGTCGCCACAAGACGTACCCGAAAACCAGCGTGCTGGGGATGAAGACGATCAGCGCGGTGGCCAGCGTTTGATCACCCATCTGCTCGTTGAACTCGGCGGTGCCGGAGTCGGCGGTCACGATGGAATCGGCCACCACGTAGTTGATGATCGCCGATACCGCCGACGAAGCCACCAGCCAAAGCGTGGCGTGCGTGAGCAGGTGGTTGAGCTGCGGGCGGGCGTTCTTTTCGTCCAAGATGGCGTACACGCGGTCCACGTTCATCAGCTCGCGGTTCATAACCAGGGGGCGCACCAGCGGGCGTTTGAGCGCCAGGCTAACCAGGAGCACCAGGGCGATGATCAGCGGCACCGCGGCTTCCTTGATGGGCACCCACTCGGTCGGCAGCTTGAGCAGACCGATGCCGCCGGTCAGCAGCAGGCTGACCACGCCCAGCACCGAGATCCAGTTGCGCTTGTGCCGGGCAAACCAGTCGTAAATGAAGTAGCCGATCGGAAAGGCCAGTGCGAGGATCAGCGCGTAGGCTGGGCTGACTCCAAACCAATCGTCCGCATTCTTAAAGAGCAGGATGGGCAGCAGCAGATTGAAGCCCAGGCTCAGCCAAGGATTCTCTTGCTTGGTGGGCGCGGGCTGCGTTTGGGTGGGTCGGGACGCGCGTGCGCCGCCTGGGCTGGGTTCGGTCGGGGCTGGCATGCCGCGCACACGCCAACCGCTCACATCTATGAAGGCAAGACCCATCCGATGCCTGATCACCGCCGGGCCCACCCGCGAGTTTTTGGACCCGGTGCGCTTCCTCTCGAATCCCTCCAGTGGCAAGATGGGCTTCGCGCTGGCGCAAGCTGCCGTGAGCGCTGGCTGGCACGTCCAACTGGTGCACGGCCCGGTCGCGCTGGAGGTGCCACCAGGTGTCGAAGCCGCTGCGGTCGTCTCGGCTGAGGAGATGTGCACGGCGGTCCAGGCCCGCTTTCAAAGCTGCGACATCCTCATCAAGACGGCCGCGGTGTGCGACATGCGCCCGCGCGAGCGCTTCGGCTCGAAACAGAAAAAGGAGGCCCTGCAACTCACCGTCGCGTTCGAGCGCACGCCCGATATTCTGAAAACGGTGGCCGCTCAAAAAGGTCCACATCAGGTGGTCGTGGGATTTGCCGCCGAAACCGACCAGGTCGAGCACCACGCCCGGCTCAAACTGGAAGCCAAGAACCTCGACTGGATCGTGGCCAATCAGGTGGGGCAGGCCGGCAGCGGTTTCGAGGCGGACGCCAACGCGGTTATCTTGCTAGGGCGCGACGGCAGCCGCCAGGCATTCGGACCCGCGTCCAAAGCCGACATCGCCCACGCCCTCATCAACTTTCTGAAGGAGCCCGTGCATGCCGTCACGACGCAACACACATCTTGAGCGCATCCTCGGTCGGGTTGATGACCTCGACGAATCCAGCCTGGCGATTCTGGTCCGCCGGCTGGCCCGCGAACGGGTCTTGCTGGAGTCGGTTTTCAACACCATCCGCGAGGGCATCCTCGTCATCGACCGCGAGGGGCTGATCGAATACGCCAACCAGGCGGGTCTGCGGCTGGTCGGCCTCAAGGAAGCCGACGTCGGCAAGTCGACCCTTTGGAAAATCGCCCCGGACCTGACCCGCACGCTCAACCTGGACCTGGATTCCGTCCGTCGCCGCCAGAGTCTCTTCTCGCGCGAGATCGAAATCCACTACCCCGAGCACGTATTCGTGCGGGTGTCGATTGTGCCCTTCGAGACGGAGGGCCTCGGTCAGGCCAGCGCTCGTGAGCGCTTTGTCATGATCGTCTCCGACATCACGGAGGACAAACTCAGCAGCGAGGAACGCCTCGAGAGCGAGAGGCTCTCCTCTATTTTCATGCTGGCCGGCGGCGTGGCGCACGAGATCGGCAACCCGCTCAACTCGCTCAACATCCACCTGCAGCTGATCCAGCGACAGCTCAACAAACTTGAGAAAGGCAGCGCTCGCAGCAAAATCGAAAACTCGGTGGGTGTGTGCGTCCGCGAGGTTGAGCGACTCGACGGCATCATCACCAATTTTCTCCAGGCGGTCAGGCCTCAGGATCCGGATTTCCAGGAAATCGACCTGCTGCAGCCGCTTGAAGACGTGCTGGAAGTCCAGCGCACCGAGTTGGAGAACCTCGGCATCGACGTGCAGGTCAGCGTCGCGGAGACCCTCCCGATCATCCTGGCCGACCCTAACCAGATTCAGCAGATTTACTTTAACGTGCTCAAAAATGCGGTCGAGGCGATGGGGCAGGGTGGTCGCCTGCGCATCGACGCGCGTAGCGACGACCAGTTTGTTTACGTCCGTGTGGCCGATTCCGGCACCGGCATCGACGCGGAGGAGCTCTCCAAGGTCTTCCAGCCATACTTCACGACCAAATCGGGCGGGCACGGTCTGGGCATGATGATCGTTCAGCGGATCCTGCGTGCGCACGGCGCGCAAATCGGCATCGACAGCGAGCCCGGCACGGGGACGGTCGTCACCCTACAATTTCCCCAGCAGCATCGCCGCATGCGCATGCTCGCCGAAGGGTAGGCTGTGTCAACTAGTCCTCACTGGCCTCTGTCAGCGCGCGCCGAAATGGCACAATCGACGCTTAGCGATTGCAACCCTCAAAAATTGTGCCAAAATGGCATAATCGAATTATGCCGGCCTCAATCCTCATCGTTGACGACGAAAAGCACACCCGCGATGGCCTCCAGGCGGCCCTGGAGGACGATTACGAGGTGTTCACGGCAGCCAACGCCGACGAAGCCTTCCGGCTCATGGACGCCGAGGTCTTTGATGTGGTGCTGACCGACCTGCGCATGGCCGGAAAATCCGGCATGAAAGTCATCGATCGCACCCTCAAGCTCAGTCAACGGCCCATCGTCATCATGATGACCGCCTACGGCAGCGTGGAGACCGCCGTCGAGGCCATGCGGCGCGGCGCCTTTGATTTTGTGACCAAGCCGGTGAGCCTGGACAAGGTCGACCTGCTCATTCAACGAGCACTGAAGTCACGCCGGACCGAGGAAGAAAACGTGCGCCTGCACGAACGGCTGGACCAGCGCTTCAGCTTTCAGGGATTGGTGGGCCATTCGCAGGCCCTGGAGCAGGTGACCGAGCAGGTGCGTCAGGTGGCCCCGACGCGGGCAACCGTTCTGGTGACCGGGGAGACCGGTACCGGTAAGGAACTCATCGCGCAGATGATTCACCAAAACAGCCCCCGTTCGCGCGCGGCCTTTGTGCCGGTGCACTGCGCGGCGATCCCCGCCAATCTCCTGGAAAGTGAGCTGTTCGGGCACGAAAAGGGTGCGTTTACGGGTGCCTCCGAGCGCCGGATCGGTCGCTTTGAGGCGGCGGACGGCGGAACGCTCTTTCTGGATGAAATCGGCGAAATCGACGTGCCGACGCAGGTCAAGCTGCTGCGCTTTTTGGAGACGCGCTCGCTCGAGCGGTTGGGCAGCAGTAAGCCGATTCAGGTCGATGTGCGGCTGGTTTGCGCCACGAACCGCGATTTGGCCGAAGCCGTGCGGCAGGGCGAGTTTCGCGAGGATTTGTTTTATCGGCTCAACGTGGTGGAGGTGCGCCTGCCCGCGTTGCGTGAGCGTGTTGATGATATCCCGCTCCTGATTGACCACTTCGTTGGCCAGTTTGCCAAGGAGAACGACCGGCCGGCCCCGCGTTTCTCGGCGCAGGCAATGGAGCGGCTCACCGCCTACGCTTGGCCAGGCAACATCCGCGAATTGCGCAACTTCTGCGAAAACATGGCCATCATGCACAGCGGACGCGAAGTCAGTATCTACGATTTGGAAACGCGTCTGCGGGGCGATCTGCATCCCTCCGAACAAGCCGATCAGGCTCGTGGCGGCGGCATTGCCCCCGAACGGCGGCTTTCGCGTGAGGAAAACGAAAAATTTCTGCTGCGCAACGCCTTGATGGAAGCCCGCGGGAATCGCACACGGGCGGCCGAGTTGATGGGCATCAGTCGGCGCACCCTGCACCGCAAGCTGGCACAATGGCCGGAGTTGGATGTCCGTGAAACCGGCTAAATCCGCCAGACTTCTTTAAGAAATGCGTTGATGCACGATGCACGCCTTGCTTTTGTGAACTTTTTCACGGTGATCCACACACGGTTATCCTTCTTCCTAGGCACCTGCCTGTCCCTGCTGAGTCCCTCCGTTTCTGCGGAGTCGTTTCGTCTGGCCGGTTCAGATCTGGTGGCGCCCGCGCTTGAATCGGTTTTGCAGACCCTCGCTGACCAGCGCTCGATGGCCCTGAGTGTCGACCTGGGCGGGACCATCCCCGGCCGCACGGCCCTGAGCAATGGCGACGCCGATGTCGCCATCATCGCGGTGCCCGACAATCAGGAGCTCAGCTCCGAAGGTCTGCGCCGAGTGCCGCTGGCCTTTCAGATCTCCGTGGTGGTCGTGCAGGGCGGCAATTCGCTGCCGGGGATTTCCGCTGAGGAACTGGCGGGAATTTTCAGCGATTCGGCTGAACGCTCCATTCGCAACTGGGCCGACCTCGACGAAAGCGCCAGCTTTGGTGATGACAAAATCAACCCCCTGGCCGTCAGCAGCGAAGACACGTTCCTCGCGCTGGAATTGTTCAAGTACTCGGTCATGCCCAAAGGCTCGCTGCTGAACAACGTCACGCTCTTTGAAGCGCAGAAGGATGCCGAGTCGCGCCTGCTCAAAGACAGCAGCGCCATCGCCGTGCTGCCCGCCCCGCCGGAATCGCGGCTGCTGCGCGTGCTTCCGATTTCCAAGGGCCGCACTTCGGACGGGCAGACCAACCCGGCTTTCGGGCCCTCAGCGGAAAATGTGTACCACGGCGACTATGCGCTTCGCCTGCCTTTATACATCGTCTTTGACCAGGGGCGCGCCAGCGAGGTGGAGCCGCTCGTACGCATGCTGCTCACCGAGGAGGTTTCCAAAGCGCTTGAGGCGGAAGGGTTTGTGACCGTACCTGAGAAATTCCGGCTGGACATTCTCGACGTGCTTGACAGGCCCTAGTGATTTTCCGATTCTTTAATTTCCAACGAAGCTGTTAAAGCTTCATTTGTTGCGAGCGTAGCTCAGTTGGTAGAGCACTACCTTGCCAAGGTAGATGTCGAGAGTTCGAACCTCTTCGCTCGCTCCATCCCGAGGTTGGCTCATGAGTGGGATGCGTTTGTTGGGTTTGCTTGGGATTTATCCCTGTTGGAAGGCGACTTCGCGCAAGTCCTCGCAGCCGGGTAACTGCCGCAAGCGCTGGATGATTTCCCGCTTTCGAAACATCAGTTCGTTGCGCACCACGGAATTGGCCGCATAGACGTGCAGCCGACGGTGGTTTTGAATACGTACCGGCGAGCACCGCTCCGCCCATTTTTCGCCGACCACGTGCTTCCACTGGCGCATGATGGTCTCCTCAACACGTTTTTCCCCGATACGGTAGTTTTTCAAGGTGGTGTCGATAAGCCCGTCGAGCGCAACCGGCCCCCGGCTGCGCGCTGGCGCATCTCCGGGAGGCAGTCCGCGCAGGCTGGCGATCAGGCGCTGGGCTTCGTGTGAAAGCGGCATCTTTGAATGCTTACAACTTTGCCCTGCGACGACAAGGCAGACCTGCCGCGTCCTCCAAGGCCAACCGCTGCGGCAGTTCCGCAAGCGAAGCGATCGCCGGACAGTTGCGTGCCTGCGCTTTGGCTGAGTCAGGCTGCACCCACAGGGACTGAAAGTCGGCCCCGTGCGCGCCTTCGATGTCCGCGCTGTACGAATCGCCGACGTGGCAGATGGTTCGCGGCTCCAGACCGAGCGCCTCGGCAATCGCGGCAAAGGCCTTGGGCGCGGGTTTGCTCCAGCCGATCTCGCTGGAAATACCCACGTAGCGAAAGAAGCGGGTCCAGCCTAGTTCCTTTAGCAGCGGGTGCAGTCGGCGGTCCCAATTGGATAGGATAGCCAGCGGCACGTTGTAGCCCGTCAGAATTTCCAGCGTTTCGACAGCGCCCGGAAGCGGGCGCCAGTACCGCTTCGACTCGAAAGCCGTCCAGAGTGCGTCAAAAACCGTCTCGGGGACCGGTCTTGTAAAGTCGGGCGGCAACGTTTGCGCGACCACGGCTTGCCAGAATGCGCGTTCCTTGGGCTCGCTGGTGGCTTGTTCGGTGCGGGCTTCGGTGGTGCTCTTAAAGGCCTGAGGAAAGCGTGCGTCGATGAGCGCAGGTAATGGCGCGGGGTAGCCCAGTTCGGCGAGGATTTCCGCGTAAATGACACCCACCGACGGATGCACCTCCAGCAGTGTGTTGCCGACGTCGAAACAGACTGCCCGCACGTCTTCTAGCATCCGGTGATTCATGAAGCCGGTATGCCGAGATACTGGTCGAGGCCGCGCTGGCAGCGAATGCGTTTCTCGCGGCGCGAGGCTTCCAGAAGATCGTCGTTGGTCTTCAATCGGTCACGCGAGCGCGGCGGGTGGTTTAGGTGGTACACCAGCGCGCGCCCGTGGACGAACTTGCGCACGCGCCCGAGGTGGTAGAGGCGCAGGGCCAGGTCGGAATCCTCGCGACCCCAGCCTTCGTAAGCTTCGTCAAACCCATTGATGGCCAGCAAATCTTTGCGCCAGACGCCCACGTTGCAGCCGAGTACACCATACATCTCGGTGTTACGCCGAACGACTGGGCGCGGTGTCCGCAGGGCTTTCAAAACGCCGCTGGCTTGTCCGCGCAGCGCCAGGGCTGCAAAGCCGCGCTCACCGCGAAGAAACGACGGTACGGCAGGCTCCTTTACGAAGGCGCGCCGAGCCTGCACAAAGCAGTCTGTCTCTGCCAGCGCGGCATGATCGGCCACGAAAGACTTGGCCGGCACGCAATCGCCATCGAGGAAGACGCAGTAATCTCCGGAAGCCTGCGCGATGGCGCGGTTGAGGATCGGAGCGGGGCGAAAACCGCGATTCTCCTGCCAAAGGTGGTGCAACGGCAAGTTACCCTGAGTCCGAGCTGCCTGAATGACGTCCGCCGTAGCGGGCCCGGAACCGTCGTCGGCGATCAGCACTTCTTTAGGTGCCTGAGGGGCACCGAGGAGGGACTCCAGCACGCGCCGCAGGGAGTCGGGCTCATCGAAGGTCTTGACGATCACGCTGAGGCTGGAAGCGTTCACGGATGGCGGGTTCGTGGGCGTATTCGTAAAGGCGGCTGTGGCGGACAAAGGTTGAGAATGCCGTCGACAGCGCAATATACAACCCCGGGAAGCCATCGAGAAAGCCCCGCCGCAAAAAGTAAGCGCGCACGAAGCGCCAAGGCGGACGCAGCAAGGCTTTCCACACCGAGAAGTGGCGGCCTTTGTCGACCTCGCGTTGCAGGAAGATGTCGCCAAAGTAGGCCATCTTGGCGATTTGGCTGTTAAGGGTGGGGTTGGAGTAATGGTGCAGATCGGCCGCCAGACGTTTGACCGGCCCCCCGACCTCCATGCGGTCGTGCTCGCGCGAGCCGCCCCAGCGGCCCTTGCCGTTGCGAATCAGCCGCAGGGACCAGTCCGGATACCAGTCGCCGTGCGTGATCCAGCGGCCCAGAAACCAGACCTTGCGCTTGAACTGCGCGCCAACGTAGCTCGAGTCATCAGCCTCGACGAAGGCACGCAGCTCGGCCTGTAATTCGGGGGAGAGCTCCTCATCCGCGTCGATGCAAAGCACCCAGGGCTGCGTGACTTTTTCCAGCGCGCGGTTTTTCTGATCGCGATGCCCGCGCCAGGGCTCCTCGAAAACCTTAGCCCCAAACGATTCGGCGATGACAACGGTTTCATCGGTGCAATCGTTGACGACGACCACGATTTCCCGGGCCAGGGCGGCCACGCTTTTGAGGCAGCGTGGGAGGTTGCGCGCCTCGTTGGAGGCGATGAGCGCGACGCTCAGCGGGAGGGCGTCCGGTGGAGACTTCATCGCGTGGCGACCGGCGCGTACTCGAGAATTCTGGCCAGCGCGTCCATCACCTGCTGCGGCGTGATCGCATCGATACAACGTGTGGCCGCGGCGCAGTCGCTGAGGTGGCCGCTGCAGGCACACAGCGAGCCGCGCAGGATTTGGTGCGCAGAACCGATGGGAGCCCAGCGTTCGGCGGAGGTCGGGCCAAACAAGCCGACCGTCGGCAGGCCCAAACCAGCGGCGAGGTGCAACGGAGCGGTGTCGCCGGAGATGAAAGCTGCGGCGTGGCCGAGCATCGCCAGAAAATGCTCGAGGTCGGGCTGGGGTGGAAACAGTTCGATGGTCGGGTCTACTCTGCGCAGGTCCTCCAGCAGCTGTTGCTCTCGCGGCGAGGGACCGCTGGAAAAGAGCAGCGGTGTTTGCGGAAAACGCTCGCGATGATGGGCCCAGACTTCCGCCCACCGGGCAACCGGCCATTCTTTTTTGCGCTGACTGGTGGAAAGGTGCGCGACCACGCTGCCTGCGGGCAGGGTCCCCAGCGCGGCTTCAAATAGCTGCTTGTCCGGCTGCGTTTCCAGCGACCAGTTGGTGGGCGCCGCGATGCCCCAGGGCTTCAGCACAAACCAGTCGCGCACCGTTTCGTGACGGGTTGTATCGAGTTCCTCGATCGTCTGCTTGTAGAGTAGCCGCCTCCAGCGAAAGCCCTTGGCCGGGCGCACGCCCAAGCGTTCTTTTGCTCCGATCAGGCGGCTGAGCCAGGCTCCGCGGTCATTGCCCACAAAGTCCACCGAGCGGTCGAAGCGCTGCTGGCGCAGCTCACGAATAAGGCGGAGGCTGCGCGCGACTTTCCATTTGCCACGCGCGCGGGGCAGAGGCCAGACGCGGTCGATCCAGTCGAGGTTGCGGAGGATGGCCTGGGCGTCGTCGGCCACCAGCACATGGATTTCGTCGTCGGGATGCGCGGCTCGCAAGGCTCGCAAGGCCGGCACCATGATGGCCACGTCGCCGAGGTACTTGAATTTGATTGCCAGGGTCTTCCGCTTGGACATGGGATGCTCGCGAGGGCGCCGCCGCCATGGTTCGCGCAAGGTTGAAACGACCATACGTGTGCAACAGCAAGCGCAATCTTTTTACAACCTTATTCGCGACGCGCGAAAGGTGCTGGTGCTCGATCTGGGTTTTCTGGGTGATACCATCCACCTGATTCCCGCGTTGCGCTGTGTGCGTGAGGCCCTGCCCGAGGCGCAACTCGAGGTGATGGTGGCCGCACACATCCAATCCATCCTGGAGTTGACGCCCTGGGTCGACCGCGTCCTGGGCTACAAGCGCTTCCCGAAGTCCCCGCCGCTGTATCGGCAGGGCCACTACATCCGCCAGTTGCGCGCGGCCGGTTACGACGCCGTGATCAATCTGAACGGCTCCGACCGCTCGAGCATCCTGACCCGGCTGAGTGGCGCACCGCTGCGGCTGGGCCGCGTACCCAAACGCCGGCACTGGTACTGGCCGCACCTGTTTACGCATACCGTGTCGGTGCCATTCGGGGAACAGGCGCTCTTTCGACAGCGCTGGGACTGCCTGCAGCAGGCAGGCTTCCCAGGAAGGGAACCGACCTTCGCGGCGGAAATCCCACCGGCGGTGCAGGCAAGGATTGCGCAACGTCTCCAGCAGGCCGAAGGCTTCATCCACGTCAGCCCGAGCACCACGCTCGATTACAAAGACCTGCCCCTGGACTTGCAGGTGGCGATGCTCAATGAATTGCAGCGTGCACGTGGCGTACCTCTGGTGCTGTCGGCGGCGCCCAACCAGCGCGAGCAGGCCCGGCTTTCGGCGCTGTTGGAACATCTGGAGCAACCGCCTTTGCACGTCTTCCATGGCGACTTGAATCTGATCGAACTGGCGGCGGTGATCGAGCGAGCCGCGCTGCACCTGGGGGGCGATTCGGGGGCGCTGCACATCGCCTTCATGTTGGGCGTGCCGACGGTGTCGTGGTTTCGCCACTACGCGGACATGCAGGAATGGCTGCCAGTGGGCGAACAGCACCGGGCGGTGGTGGGCATCGCCTCGCCCGACGGCTTGCAGGGATTGACCGTGGAGGACTTTCTCACAGCGGTGCGCTATGTGCTGGACAAGCCCGAACTGGCCTGAGCGCTTGCCGGGAGGCCGTTGGCAGTGTGAGGTGATGCGGCCATGAGCGGCGACAAGCCACAGCTTTTTCTGGACATCTGCGACACGGGTAACCGTAGCGACAAGACCCGGCACCCCTTCATCCGGCTGCTGCGCCAACGCTACGATGTTCGCCTGGTCGACCGTCCGGAACTGCTGCTGGTCGGCCACGCCGGGCACAAGCACCGCCTGTACACCTGCGCCAAGCTCTTCTTCACCGACGAGGGCGATCAGCCGGATTTTCGTCACTACGATTATGCAATCACCCAGCGCAAACTGGACGACCCGCGCCATTGTCGGCAGCCCTCCTACGCCCGCTGGCTCGACGACCCGAACCGGTTGATAAAGCAGCCGGGCGAGGCCGATAAGACGCTCGCCGAGAAGGACAAGTTCTGCGCGTTTTTCACCGGTTACGCAAATGCGAAAGTCCAGCACCGTATCGATTTTTTCAATACGCTTTCGCGATACCGTCCGGTCGATTCCGGTGGCAAGGCGATGAACAATATCGGCGGTCCGGTGCCCTTTGGACTGAAGGCCAAGCTGGCGTTTTTGCGTCGCTACAAATTCACCATCGCTTTTGAGAACAAGCAGTTGCCCGGCTACATCACCGAAAAAATCATCGAGCCGATGGCCGCGCGCAGTGTACCGATCTACTGGGGCGATCCGGGGATCGTGGAGGAGTTCAACCCGAAAAGTTTCATCAACGCCAACGACTTCGACTCGTTCAGGGCACTCGCCGACTACGTGGCCACCGTGGATCAGGACGCGTCCCTCTACCGGGAGTATCTGGAGGCACCCTTCTTTAGGGGGAATGCCTTGAACCGCTTTTTTGCGCCCGAGTACCTGCTCAACTTTTTCGACCATGTGATCGGCGAAGCTCGAGCCAGGGCGGGCCAGCTTTCCGCGAGTCAGCCACCCTGGGGCCGCTGGCGCTTGGCCAAGGCCGACCACCCACGCAAGCCCGACGACGACGCCATGGACATGACCATGCGCGAGTGATCTTTTACACCGCCTGATTGCGCACCAGTTCGCGGTAATGCTCGCTGCGCGTCATCAGGGCCTCGTGCGGGGCATCGTCCATCAGCCGCCCGCCTTCGAAGACGAGGATGCGGTCGGCGTGACGGATGGTGGAGAGACGGTGGGCGATGATGAGCACCGTTTTGCCGCGCATCAGCGCTTCCATAGCTTGCTGGATATAGCGCTCGCTGACGGCATCGAGGGCCGAGGTCGGCTCGTCCAGGAGGAGAATGGGCGCGTCCTTTAAAAAGGCCCGGGCCAGCGCGATGCGTTGCTTTTGCCCGCCTGAGAGTCGGTCCCCGCGTTCGCCTACGAGCGTCTGGTAGCCTTGGGGCAATTCGGCGATAAAGTCATGGGCAAAGGCCTTTTTGGCGGCTGCCTCCACTACGGCGTCGCTGGCCTCGGGGCGGCCCAGGCGAATGTTGTCGGCGATGGTCGCATTGAAGAGCACCGTCTGCTGCGGAACGATGGCTAGGTTGCGCCGCAGGTCGGCCAAGCGCATCGACCGGATATCGATACCGTCGTAGCGCAGGCTGCCGGACTTGGCGTCGTAGAAGCGCGGGAGCAGCTTGGCGAAGGTGGATTTGCCCGCACCGCTGGGCCCGACAATCGCACAGACGGTGCCGGGTTCGATGCTTAGGCTGAGGTCGTGCAGCACGGTTTCCTCGCCGTAGGCAAAGCAGAGGTCCTGCGTTTGGATATGTCCCTGCAGGCGGTCGACCGGCTGTGCCTCGGGCAGGTCCGCCACGGTTTCTTCAAGCTGCAGGATGTTGTTGATGCGTTCCATCGCGCCTTCGGTGCGGTGGATGGTGTTGAGCAGATTGAACAGGCGCTTGACCGGATCGAGGCCGAAGTACAACGCCAGGCCCATCGCGGTGAAAGTTTCCACCGGAATGTCCGTGACCAGCGCGTATCCAAAAACCAGTGACACAACCATGACTGCGATCAGCTCCATCAGCGGCTGCTGCAGCTTCTGGTACTTGATCAGCTTGAGCTGCACATGGATGAAGGCGTCGACCTTGGCTCGGAAGCCCTTTTGTTGCACCGGTTCCTGATTGAAGGCGCGCACCTCCTGAATCGCCGAAAAATTCTCCGAGAGGTGCCCGGTCAAATCGCCCAGCGATTCCATCATCTCGCGCCCGCGCTGCTTCACGCGCTTGCGCACTAGGCGTACCGGCAAAACCAATACGGGCAGCGCGGCCAGAAACAGAAACAAAAAGACGACATCCTCGTGGTGAAAGGTCAGGTAGATGAGAAAAACGAAGGCGGCCAGCATCTGCGCGGTCTGCCGCACGGAGTCGGAGGCAAACTCCAGCAGGACAGCGCGTATGGCGTTGGTGTCGTTGCTCACCCGCGAGATCAGGTCACCAGTTTTGTGGCGATCGTAGAAAGCCAGCGACAGGCGCTGAAATTTTTCAAACAAGTCTGTCTGGAGCGAACGCAACACATGCAAGCCTGCCATGTTGAGCAGATACGCGCCGAGGAAACTGGTCACACCGCGCACCAGAAAAATCCCAGGCAAGAGCAGGCACAGCCCTACAATCTCCCAGGTGCTGTATTCGTTGCCCTCGGACTCGAGGACCGGCCGGAACACCTGCTCAAAAACCGCCGGAATGCCAAAGCCGCTGCTGGCCCCAAAAATGAGGCTGAAAATCAGGCCCGACACAAGCAGGCCCCTGTGCGCTTTCAGGTAACGCGTATAGCCAAGCAGCGCTTTCACAGTCTTCGGTTCAAGCCTCCGAGCTTGTGCCCGGGTGGTTCGGGGTCAAGGGCCGTGGCGGATTCTCCAGCAAGGCGCGCAGGGCCTGCAGTACGTGCTCCACGGAGACGCCTGCGATGTCCGCGCCGCCGGTGGGAGGGCAGGAAGGAGGTTGTAGCAGCACCCGCGGGGCTTCAAAGATGGGTCCAGTCCGAATCGGATTGGTCGGCCCGAAGATGGCGAGGACCGGCACGCCCAGCGCGTTGGCCAAGTGCATGCCGCCGGTGTCGTTGCAGATGATCGCGCGGCAGCGTGTCAGCGCTTTGGCAAACTGCATCAGGTTGGTTTCGCCGGCCCGATTGAGGATGCGCTCGGCGGGAAAGCCTTGGGCCACACGCTCGGTGATGGCGCGGTCGGCGGGCGTGCCGAACAGGACCACTTGTTCGATGAGATTTACGTCCAGCACGGCCTGCGCCAGCGCGCGCCAGTGCTCGATGGGCCAGCGCTTCTCGGGGTTGTTCTCGGTGCCGCAGATCCATCCGATCGCTTGGTCCACCGTGGGAGCCGTGTCTTTCAACGGCAGTGAAAATGGCGCGTAGTCCGGTGCCGCGTTCAGTCCAAAGTGCTCCAGAAAACGCTGCCAGAGGTGCGTCTGGTGCAGCTGCGCTTCGTCGAGGTCGGCGGGCACGTCCCAGCCATGCGTCAGCAGCGGGCGGCGTTTGCCGGGGCGACGCAGGCCGAAGCGCTGGGGTGCGCCGATACGTTTAGCCTCCAGATCGCCCCGGGTGGAATTCGTGAAGAGGATCTGCGTATCTGGATAATCGATACGCCAGCCCTTGATGGTCTGCCAGCGGTTGGGGGCGTCCTTCGGCGGGAGCGCGCGGACCTCCTCGGCAATCCCGAGCATCTCCAAAAAGGGTTTTACGCCCGGTTGGCAGAGGAGGGTAAGGGCCGCATCGGGCCGGCTTTTTCGCAGGGCGCGCAGCAGGGGCAGGGTCATGATGACATCACCCAGCCAGTTCGGTAGGCGAACCCAGAAACGCGTGCGGCGCGGGATTTCGGTGAGGCCGTCGAGTTCGAGGGTCCGTTCCAGAATGGATCGGCGGTGCTCGATGCGAAGTCGCCGGTGCGGCTCGTCCTGGGTACGCCAGCGATTGTGCAGCCAGAGCCAGTCGGCGGCCTGGTCGTCGCTTTCGCGCAACTTGCGCTCCAGCCAACGGTTCACGCGGATGTTGATCTCGGTGGCGTCTTGCCAGTCGTCGATAGGCTCGGCCTGGATCTGCGCGCGCCAGAAACCCCGGCGCTCCGGCCACATCGCAAAGACGCGCGTGCGGTGATTAGCGGCGAGGGAGCCAGCCATCTCGCTGATGGAGGCCACCCGCCCGAAGCAGAGGCTCAGCGCGCCCTGGTTGCCCGCGTTTTGGTCGAACAGCAGCGCGACTGGACCCCGTTGCTTGAGTCGCTCTACCGCTTGCTTCAAACCACCCCTGCGGGCCAGCATGACCACGCCCCAGCGTTCACGGGAATGACGCATCCAGGCATCGAGGGTCGGGTTGGCCAGAGCGCGAAAGAGCACGCCGGTTTCCGGCACCTCTTTGTTATGCAGGATCGGCAGGATCGAAATCGCGTCCATCAAGGTGAAGTGCGGGATGGCCAGGATGCAGGCCTGCTGGTTTTCGCGTACCTCGTCGGTGTACGTCCCCAACGCTTCGCTGCGGCTGAAGCGCCCCAGGATCTGCTGCTTGGGCAGAAAGGGGGAACTCACGACAAAGGTCAGCATTTCGGCCAGGCGGCGGCTGCTTTCTCGGGCGATGGCCACGCGCGCGGCCTCAGTCTTTTCGGGGAAGGCGTGGTGCAGGTTGCTCAGCAGCATGCGGCGGCGTTTGCGTGGCAGCGTGTAAATCAGCCAACCCAGCCAGTGCACGAGCGTGCGCACCAGCGCTTCAGGCAGATGCGCCAGCGTCCAGCCAAGGATGATGACAAGCGCCTTGAGCAACGTTTGGGTTTGTGCCGAGGCTGCGGCGGCCTTTGTGATCGTCGCAGGCGTGGTCGGGCGCATTGAAGCCAGAGCCTTTCCCCAAACAAGTCAAACCCACAGACCTCCCGCGCGGTGCCACGCATTCTGATCCTCAAGCCCTCGTCACTGGGTGACATCATTCACGCTCTCCTGATCGCCCAGGCCATGCGCCAGCAGTTGCCGGGCTGCCGCATCGTCTGGGTGGCTCGGGAGGTGTTTGCCCCGCTGGTTCGAGCGGCGACCGCGGTGGACGAGGTCCTCATCTTCGAGCGTCAGGGTGGGGTGCGCGCCTTTTGCAGGCTGCTCCGAGACATCCGCCGCGAGCGCTTCGATTTCGTCCTCGATCTGCAGGGGCTGGCCCGCACCGGCTTGATGGCCCTGGTGGCAAACGCCCCCACATGCTACGGGCGTGCCGATGCCCGCGAGTTGCTGGGCCGCCTGGTCACGCGTACGGTGCCCTTGCCCAAAGCCGGTTCGCAGGCCCACGCGGTGGAGATTCTCGCACAGTTTCTCCCGGAAATCGGACTGCGAATCGATCTGGGCGCCCCACTTGAGTTTGAGGCACCGGCCGCTGCGCCGCACACCTTCACGCCTGCGCCCATCGTAGTGTTCCCGGACAGCCGCCGTCCGGAAAAGGAATGGCCCCACTTTGTCGAGCTGACCCGCCACCTCCTTACCAGCCATGCCGGACAGCCGATCGTCTGGGCCGGGAGCCAAATTGCGGGAAATCTGCCACCGGAACTCCTGGAGCAACCCAGCTTCATCAACCGGATCGGTCAGACGGCTCTGGAGGCGTTACCCTCGCTGGTGGCGCAGGCGCGCCTCGTCATCGCCAACGACAGCGGCCCCATGCACCTGGCGGCGGCCCTGCACCGACCGCTGGTCGCACTTTTTGGGCCGACGCCACCAGAGCGCTTTGGGCCCTGGCCTTTGGATTGTCCGCGCCACCGTGTCCTGCGGGCTCCTGGCGGCGACCTCAACAAGTTGACCATGGAGGCGGTAGCCCAAACCGTTGACACCGTTCTCGCCGGGGCTCATAGCCAGTGATTTTCCCGCCACCTACCGCAAGCCCACTACCTCCCGGCCGTCATGCTCGACCTGAAATTTTTCCGCGAGAATCCGGAACGCGTCCGCGATGGCGTGGCCCGGAAGAAATTCGAATGCGACCTCAGGGCGCTCTACGCCCTGGATGACGAGCGGCGCGTGGTGGTTTCGGAGGCCGAGCAGGCGCGCGCCCGGCAAAAAGCCGCCAACAAGGAAATGGCCGCGCTGCCCAAGGGCTCCGATGCGTTCAAGGCTAAGGTCCAGGAGATGAAGGCCGTCTCCACCGAGGTGAAAGACCTCGAAGCCAAGGCCAAAGCCATCGACGACCGCTGGCGCGAGCTTTTCATGCAGGTGCCCAACCTGCCTCACGACTCCGTGCCCGACGGTCGCTCCGAGGAGGAAAACAAAGTCATCGCGACCTGGGGGGATCCTGAGCAGGCACGCCCGTACTCGATCGCGCACTTTGACATTCCCTGGTTCTCTCAGGCCGTGGATTTGGAACACGGCGCCCTGGCTACGGGAGCGGGCTTTCCGTTTTACGTGGGGCCGATGGCCCGCCTGCAACGCGCGCTCATCAACTTCTTCCTCGATGAAGCGGCCCAGGCGGGCTTTGTCGAGTTGCAGCCGCCCCTGCTGGTCAACGCCGATAGCGCCACCGCCACCGGCCAGCTCCCTGATAAGGAGGGCCAGATGTACCACGCGGCGGCGGATGACCTGTACCTCATCCCAACTTCCGAAGTCCCGGTGACAAACTTTTTTCGCGACCACTCGTTCGAGGAAAAACAGCTGCCGGTTTACCGCACAGCCTACTCGCCCTGTTTCCGCCGCGAAGCAGGCAGCTGGGGCGCTCACGTGCGCGGGCTCAACCGCCTGCACCAGTTCGACAAGGTCGAGGTCGTCAAGTGGACCCACCCTGACAATTCCTTTAACGAGTTGGAGCTTCTGCGCGAACACGTGGAGGGGCTCCTGCAAAAGCTTGAGCTGCCGTATCGCGTGCTGCTGATGTGCGCCGGCGACATCGGCTTTCCGCACGCCAAGCAATACGATCTGGAGGTTTTTGCCGCTGGTCAGCAACGCTGGCTGGAGGTTTCATCCTGCTCGAATTTCACGGACTTTCAGGCGCGCCGCGCTGGCATCCGTTTCAAGCCCGCCGGTGGCGGCAAGGCCGAGTATGTCCACACGCTTAACGGCTCGGCTCTGGCGCTGCCGCGCACGGTCGGCTCACTCCTGGAAAACCACCTCCAGGCCGACCACTCGGTCAAGCTGCCCGCGGTGCTGCACCCTTACTTTGGCGGCGATACGTTGCGCTGGGAGGGGTGAACTGCCGGGAATCCAGAATCAAGCAGCCAGGATTCAGAAGCGGCTGAATCCTTCCGTTGCGCGCGCAAATGAGCCAAGCTGATCTTGTGGCGGACTCCATCAACTGGCCCGAAAAAGCGGCGGATCTGGCGAGGGAACTGCGTTTTGAGGCAAGCCTGAAGGAGGCCCTGCCGCCAAACGCACCACGGCCCCAAGACTGGCCGAAATGCTGGTTGATCGCCTGTTCGGGCGGAGCGGACTCCACCGCGCTGCTGCTCTGTCTAGCCGGTCAGTTTCCCGAAAAGATTGCTGCCGGGGATCTCAAGGTCATGCACTTCAACCACCAAACGCGTGGTGCGGAATCCGACGCGGATGCCGCCTTTGTCCAGGAGATGGCAAACGCACTGGGTATCCCCTTTCATCTGGGCCGCTGCAGCGATTTCCGCCAGGAACCCGAGCCGCGACCGGAAGAGGCCAACGAGGACCGGCTGCGCAGCTGGCGACAGGCCTTCTTTCAACGCGTGCGGGAAGCCGTCAGCGACGGCGCACGCTGTACTCTTTTCACGGGCCACCACGCTGACGACGTCGCCGAAACGCTCTTGATGGCCATCGCACGCGGCTCTCACCCCTACGGTCTGGCCTCCAACCCGCGTCCTTTCGCAGTGCGCGCCGACCACTTTGTGGTGCGCCCTTGGCTTTCAACTTCGAAGCGCAGACTCATCGCCGCGTTATGCGAACTGGATATTCCCTGGCGCGAGGATGCCTCAAACCACTTCATGTCCCCTCTACGCAACCGCCTCCGCCACCACGTGATCCCCGCCTGGCTGGAAGCCAGTGACCGGGACGTACTGGCCGGCGCTGCCCGTTTCCGCCGCCATCTGGAGGAGTTGGAGGAACTCGAAACCTTCGCCCGAGGTACCGCTGGTTTGCCGACGCACGATTGCGCCTCCGAAACCTTTGACTTCGACTCCGTACGCGACTGGCCGGTGGCGCTGATACGGCAGGCGTTGAACGCCTGGATTACAGGGCACGCAGGGATTGAGGCCGTGCCAGCTGGCAACCTTGGTGAAAGCGTTTTGCGAGCCGGCCTCTGCTTTGAAACGCTCGACGTGACGCTGACACCTGCCTGGAGGTTACAGCTGAAAAAGGGCAGTGCTTCGTTGGTGCGTGCCGATTCCTCAGTCAGCACTACGGAACTTTGCGAAGCACCCGTCGACTTGCGTCCCGGCGATCTACGCACGCTGACAACCAATGTCTCGATTGCGTGCGTTGAGGTGGAACTCGACGCAGCCCGGAGGACATCCGTTAGGTCAGGTCGTTTGACCGGCGAGGAAGCAGTCCAGGCGCAGATGGCCTATCTGGATGCCGATGCTGCCCAAGCACTCCTGAACGACCGGCAGGTGGTCTTTCAAGTTCGCCCCTGGCAAGCAGGCGACCGCTACCGGCCACTTAATGCCCCCGGAACCGCCACGCTGCAGGACCTTTTTGTAAATCGCAAAGTACCACAGATGGAACGCCGCAGGCTGCCCGTGGTCAGTTTGGCAGGGCAGATCGTCTGGGTGCCGGGCTTGCCGCCTGCGCATGATTTAAGAATCCTCCCTGATAGCCGAAGGGCCTTACGATTGACTTATACCGCAGGCCCGCAGCCATCCGCTACCGGGCTCTGAGGTTGACTTATCAAGCCCCATAAACGAGCTTGCCCGCTACTAGCAATGAGTGACAACACGCCACAGCGTCCGGGTGGCCAAGGGGGCAACCGGACCACCCCGCCCGACCGTTTCCAACCGAAAATGCTCCTCATCTGGCTGGCGCTGCTGGTCGGCATGGTTTTGTTGTGGCGTTTCACCGACACCGAGGGCAACCGCGAGCGGCTGCAACACACCGAGGTGGTTGCCAAGTCCGAGGAAGGCTTGCTGCGAGACGTAGTGATGCGGCCGGACCCGGGCAACGGTTTCGACTTTTTCCTGCTCGAAGGCACCTTTTTGAAATCACTGGACGAGGGCGCGGACCGCATCGCCTTTGTCTCGAAAGGCAAGATGACCGAGAAGCAACTCGAGGTCATCGTCAACGACGCCAACGTGCGTCAGGAAGAGACTAACACCTGGTTGCAACAGTTGTTGGTCGGTCTGCTGCCGTTCCTGATCATCATCTTGCTGCTCTACTTCCTGTTCATCCGCCAGTTGCGAATGGCTGGGCGTGGTGCCATGAGCTTTGGCAAAAGCAAAGCCAAGATGCTCACTCGCGACCGTGACCGCGTGACCTTCAAAGACGTGGCCGGCTGCGATGAGGCCAAAGAAGAAGTGGGCGAAATCGTCGAGTTTTTGAAGGATCCGAAGAAGTTTCAGCGCATCGGCGGGCGTGTTCCCAAGGGTGTTCTGATGGTTGGGCCTCCCGGCACGGGTAAGACCCTGTTGGCAAAGGCAGTCGCCGGTGAAGCTGATGTGCCATTTTTCAGCATTTCGGGTTCGGACTTCGTAGAAATGTTTGTCGGTGTGGGTGCCGCGCGCGTGCGCGACATGTTCGAGCAGGGGCGCAAGGCCGCGCCTTGTATCGTCTTTATCGACGAAATCGATGCCGTGGGTCGGCAGCGCGGTGCCGGTCTTGGCGGTGGCAACGACGAGCGCGAGCAGACGCTGAATTCGCTGCTGGTCGAAATGGATGGCTTTGACGGTCACGAGGGTGTGATTATCATCGCGGCGACCAACCGCCCGGATGTGCTCGATAACGCGTTGCTGCGCCCCGGTCGCTTCGACCGTCAGGTGATGATCGACCTGCCTGACCTTCCGGGTCGTGAGCAGATCCTAAAAGTGCACGCCAAAAAGGTAAAGCTGGGAGCGGATGTCGATTTGGGCGTGATCGCACAGGGAGCCAGCGGGTTCTCCGGGGCTGACTTGGCCAATCTGGTCAACGAAGCTGCCCTTATCGCAGCGCGCTACGGCAAGAACGAAGTGAGCATGGTCGATTTCGACGATGCGCGCGATAAGCTTTCCTTCGGTCGTGAGCGACGCAAGCTCATGGACGAGGAAGACAAGAAGATGACCGCCTACCATGAGGCGGGGCACGCGCTTGTGCAGGCCCTTATCGGGGACAAGCACATGCGCCTGCACAAGGTGAGCATCATCCCGCGCGGGCGAGCGCTCGGCATGACCATGTTCACGCCGACCAAGGATATTTTGGGGCAATCGCGCAAGCAGCTCATCGACCAGATCGCCACCCTGATGGCCGGACGTCTCGGCGAAGAGGTGACCACCGGCGATTATTCAAACGGTGCAGCGAGCGACATCAAGCGCGCTACCGACATCGCCCGCCACATGGTTTGTGATTGGGGCATGAGCGATTTGGGCCCCGTCGCGCTTGGTGAGAACCAGGATCACATTTTTCTGGGCAAGGAGATCACCCGCAACCAGAACTACAGCGAGGCCACTGCTCGCCTGATCGACGAGCAGATTCAGACGCTTATCAACGAGCAATACACCCGTGCGGAGTCCATGATTAAGGAGCACAGCGAAGCGCTCGAGGCCATTGCGCAGGCGTTGCTGGAACACGAGACCATCGAGGGCAAGCACGTGCACGAGATTCTCGAGCACGGCAAAATCATCTCGCCGGTGGTCAGCAACCTGCAAGCCGTCAGCGCCAAGGAGGCAGATAAGGCCGAAGAAGAGCACGCGGGCAAAAAACGTGATTCAGAGGAAGGTCTGGGCCCGGACACCGCACCTGCGGGCGCGCCCGCGTAAGCAAGCCCCGCATCCTACACGGCGGTATCGTGGGCAGCTTAGTATCGCTAGATGGGCGTCTCACACATCCTCTGTAACGAGGATTTTTTATGCAATTTGTGCGCGGCCTACAGATGTGGCGCGGTGCCTGCAAGCAATGTGGGCATGAACCTGACACTAGCCCGTTGCTTGGCTGCCCTGGTTCTGTTCTCTCTCCCCCTCACAGGTACTGCCGCTAAGCTCACGAAAGCTGAAGTGGATGCAGTAGCACCTGTTTCCCAATCAGTTAACGCAAATCTTCCCCTGCCGACACCTGCGGTCATCGCCGGTGTTGCATTCGCCTCCTTCGCAGGTTTGGTCGTCCGGCATCGCCTGGACTGGACCAAAGCCTGAAGCCCGCTTCTGGCAAATCTTGGCCAGTCGGGCCGAAGGTTGGCCGAAGCGTTGATAAGGCGTTTTCCTTATCAGCGATTTTCGCCTTCGCGCGTCATCACCGTGAGCAGCAGAACAAAAAAACACAGAATGACGTTCTGCACAGGCAACTGCAGTCCGGGCGGCAAGCTGTAGATGACGCAGACGGTCGGCACCCAGACAAACCAGGTGGCCACCAGCAGGGGAAACACGCGAGTGCGGTACCAGCGCGGACCGAGGGATTCCAGCGTGCGGCGGAGGCTGTAGCCGGAGTTTTTCCACAGATACAGCAGGATGCAGAACGGTCCGGAGACGAGCCCGTTGTAGACGATCTGGTCGTTGAGCAGTTTCAGGGTGATGGTCAGCGCGTCTGTACCGTCGCCAAAGAGCCAGTTCTGGAACCGGTAAAAGGTATCGATCTCGAATCCTTTGTAGGCCCAGTACCCGAGGAAGAAGGGCAGGTGGATCAGGTCGCGCTCGGCTGCGCCCTGGCCGGTCAAACGCCTGAAAACCAGCGGCAGCACCCCGGCAAAGAACGCGGTGGAGGGCACCGAAAACAGGTAGCCCAGTTCTGACTTCAGTTCGGCGATCCGGTCGAGCCAGGCGGTTGCGGCGGGCAGGTTGTAGTAGGCGAAGAGGATGGCTCCGGCGATTGTCCACAGAATCAGGGCCGGGATGCGATTAACGCGCGCGGCCTCCAGGCTTTTGGCCACCGCCCGGCGGAAAAAGTGCGTCTCGGCCGACGCTTCCCGCGTGCTCATGAGCGGGGTCGCTCCAGCGGCAGCCACTCCAGCACACGTTGTATCCACTGGTCCCAGAAGGCCCAGTCGTGCAGACCGGGTCCCTCCTCGTAGGTCAATGCAATGCCCTCGTTGTCCATCGCATCGCGAAAGTGGCGGTTCTCCTGCAGCAGAAAGTCCTCGGTGCCGCAACAGGCATACAGGTCGGGAAACGCGGCACCGGAGGCTTTGTGCTTTTGAAACAGGCCGATCAAATCCGCGTCGGTGCCTTTGAGCTGTTCAATGTCGCGCCCGAAAACGCGTTTCAATTCGGCCTGATTCTGGCGTCGGTAGCTGGAGGCCTCGGTGTGCGTGGCGATATCCAGCGCACCCGAAAGCGAGGCTGCCGCGCGGAAACGTTCAGGCGTTTCCAAGGCCAGGCGGAAGGCGCCAAACCCGCCCATCGAGAGCCCCGCGATAAAGGTGTTTTCGCGGCGTGCGGAGAGTTTGAAAAAGCTTTGGCAAATCTCGGGCAACTCGTCACGGAAGAAGTCCAGGTACTGCGCCCCCTCGGACATATTCACGTAAAAGCCCCGGTGGGTGGTGGGCATGACCACGGCCAGACCGAGGGCCGCGACATAGCGCTCGATGGACGTGCGACGCATCCAGATGGTGTGGTCATCGGAAAGCCCATGCAGCAGATACAACACGGGGAAACCGTCCATGCTGCTGGGAGCGACGCCTTCCAGACCGATCTGGCGGGCCGTCGACTGCGGCAGGATGACATTCATGGTGCTGGACATGCCAAGCACCTCCGAGAAGAAGTCGCACTGAATAAAGGCCATGGCTCGATGATGCTGTGCGTGTGTCTCCGCCCAAGGCCAAAACGGTGGACCCCAGCCAAGAAAAAACCCGCCGGAAAGCGGCGGGCTAGTGCACAGTAAAAGTGTTTCGCAGCGGCTTACTCTTCGGGCTTGGTCTTGGGCAGGCCGGTTACGCGGGTGTTTTTTTCGTCCCACTGGCCACGCTTACGCAGCAGCTCAATGCGCTCGAAGCGTTTCAGAACGCTGCGCTTTTTGGAAGCGGACGAGGTGCCCTTCATGTAGCTTGGATGCTGTGACATAGCTGAAATCAGTTGAAACAAGCAAAAATACACCTGCGCCCCGTCCGTTCAAGGCCAAAATCAGGGTTGGTCAGGCCTGGGTGGTCTCGATGGCCCATTGGTGGTAACCGGGCGAGACGCTGGCGGCCGACACGGCCAGCCACTGGGGGGTGTCGTAAGGGTGCGCTTTTTGTAGAAAGGCCTGAATATCGGGCGCTTTTGCGGCGGGAAATTTTACCCAGAGACGCCATTCGGTAGCGGTGTCGACTTGCCCCTCCCAACGAAACCAGGCCGTCATGGGCGGATCCATCTGTACGCAGGCGGCCAGGCGCGCCTCGATAAGGCCCTGCGCGAGTTTTTGGGCGGCCACTTCGGAGTCCACCGTGGTCCAGCCGATCATGAGGGTGTCCATCCCTTGAGCAGGACGACACACCGCGCGCATGTCAACGGTCACACCGGGCCCAAAGAACGCGCTTGCCTTGGGCTTGGGCGCGTCTATTTTGACAGGTTTTCCAACGGCATTGCGCCGGATGCATGTAACCAGAGGCACGCCTTGAGAGACGAATATCTGAA
Organism: Opitutales bacterium; assembly: GCA_050331815.1. Lineage (GTDB taxonomy): Bacteria > Verrucomicrobiota > Verrucomicrobiia > Opitutales > JBHJGM01 > JBHJGM01. The sequence continues at coordinate 82,138 of JBHJGM010000011.1, forward strand.
TCAAGCCAAGAAGATCATCACTGACCCGAATGTGCTGATCAATGTGGTCTCGCGCCGCGTCAAGCAGCTCAAATACGGAATGAAGCCGATGGTCGAATCGCTGGAGCGACTGGAGCCTGAGGACATCGCCCTGCGCGAGATCATCGAGGGCAAAATCGACTACGAGCTCTACGAACCCGCAGCCGACGAAGAGCCCACGCTCTAAACGTACTGCCGGATATTAGTCGCGGAGCGCACCCCTTGCGGGCCACCCGAGCACGGTGGCCTCCCAGTCATGTCCGCGAAGTCCAAGAAAAAGCCCCGACAGAGCGAAATCCGCAACGCCAAGGTCGGGCGTAATTATTTCATAGGTGACAAGCTGGAAGCCGGCGTCGCCTTGACGGGTACCGAGGTGAAGTCCATCCGCGCTGGGCGCGCGCAAATCAGCGACTCTTTTGTGCGCTTCGAGCGGGCCGGGCCCATCCTCTACCACGCGCACATCGACGAGTACGACTTCGGCAACCGCAACAACCACAACCCAACGCGCCCGCGTAAGCTACTGCTGCACAAAAAGGAAATCTTCCGACTTAAGGCGGCCATCGAATCCGGCGGACAGGCGCTGATCCCCACGCGCATCTATATGAAGGGCGGCCTGGTGAAGGTCGAAGTGGCCCTTTGCAAGGGCAAGAAGCTCTACGACAAGCGCGAGGATCTGAAAAAGAAAACCGAAATGCGCGAAGCCGAACGCGCCCTGCGGCCTTATGCCTGAGGTGCCCGAGCCGCTTCTGCACCTGGTGCTTTATCAGCCGGAAATCCCTCAAAACACCGGCAACATCGGGCGCACCTGTGCATACGCCGGGGCGCGCCTGCACCTGATTCACCCGCTTGGCTTTATCATCACCGACACGCATTTGCGGCGCAGCGGGATGGACTACTGGAAGTCGCTCGACGTGCACGAACACGCTGACTGGGAGGCCTTTGCGCAGGCGCCCACCGCACCCAAGCGCCGCTGGCTGCTGACCACGCACGGGGAGCAGTTGCTCTGGGATGCGGATTTTCAACCCGGCGACGGCCTGGTTTTTGGCAACGAGGGCCACGGTGCGCCGCCCTGGCTGCATGCGGCGTTTGGGACCGCTGGGTCGCTGCGGATTCCTCAGTCAGGCGGGGACCTGCGTTCGCTCAATCTGTCGACCGCCGCAGGCGTGGCCACCTTCGAGGCGTTGCGGCAATTGAGTGCGTCGGGACACTTTCAGCCCGCCGAACGCAGCGGCTTGAAGAACCCCGACAAGTAGTCTTCCAAGGCGGCGGTAGTAGGCGGCACGGCGACCAGGCCGGCGTAGCCATCGGCCCGGGCCACGATCAGGGTGGGGCGGTTGAGCGCGTGACAGAGCCGGTGCACGGAGTGGCGCACGTCCAAGTAAATGTTTTCAATCCAGGGACCCAGCGGGGGCGGCGGGCGGCGTCCGCTGATGATGCAGGCACTGAGCAGATCGTCGTCGGCTTCACGCGCGCGGTGCATGATGCCGTCAACCTCGCCCAGCAGCTCTTCAGGTTCGGTCGAATGCAGAAAAATCAGGGCGGTCAACGCGCTCTTGCCGATCAGCCGGTGCAGGTTGACGGCTGCGCCCGAGGCGGCAGCAGTGACTTTAACATCCGGCAGCCGCACACCGGCGGCCAGGGTCGTGCGGCTGTGCTGGCGGAACGGCGAGAGGGTCTCACGTTTGCGGGTCTGCCGGGAGAGGGGGCTGTTGGGGTAGGCGATGGCGAGGGATTCCAGGCTGTTACGCGCACGCTCCTGAAAGAACTCCGTGCTGGCCAACAGGGGCACCAACCGATCGCGCACGCTGGCGGAAACCGGCCCGTCCAGCAGCCCGACGCGATGAATGCGTTCAGCCAGCCGAACGGCTTCGCCACAGGCCTCCCGCCGTTCGCTGGCGTAAGTGTCGAGTAGGGATGCCTCGGCCAGCCCGTGACAGACGCAGCTGAGTTTCCAGGCGAGGTTGACGGCATCCTGCAGCCCGCTGTTCATGCCGTGGCTGCCAACGGGGTGGTGGATGTGCGCGGCGTCGCCGGCCAGAAAGACTCGGCCCTGTTGGAAGCTGCGGGCCACCCTGGGAAAAACCGGGTACAGGTGGCTGGCGTGGACGGCTTCGATGCGTGCCTTGGGCGCACCGACGCGCTGCAGGCTGGCCTCAATGGCAGGGGCCTCCATGCGGGCGGGCGTGGCCCCAGGCGCGGACTCCAGCAGCAGCCGCCAGTTGTCACCCTGTAGCGGATAGCAAAAAACCGAACCTTGTGGATGAAAAAACAGGTGCCACTGCTGGGGATCCTCCGACCAGCGCATGCGCACATCGGCGGCGTTGAAGTCGACCCGCGGGGAGGTGGCGTCCATCTCGATCCCCAGCCGGTGGCGTACGGTGCTTTGCGCGCCGTCGCAGCCGATCAGGTAGCGCGCGTGAACCTGTTCATAATCGGCGCTGTGTTCGGTCTTGAGCGTTGCGCTGACTCCTTCGGCATCCTGCTGGAAATCGGTCAGGGCAACGGAGCGGGTCACCGGGCACTCGAGTGCCTCCAGGCGCTTGGCGAGAATGTGTTCCACCTCGGCTTGGGGCAGATCGATGGCGTGGGTTAGCCCGGACTGGGTGTCCTGCAGGCTGGCCTGCAGTAGCAGCTTGCCTTCGGAGAGAACTCGCATGCCTTCGACTGCGGTACCAGCCTGGATCAGTTGCTCGGAGACGCCCAGGGTGTTTAGCACCTCGAGCGTGCGCGCCTGCACGCAAAAAGCACGGGAGCCTGGCAGCGGTTCGGCCAGCCGGTCGATCACCCGCACGGACAGGCCGCGGCGCGTCAATTCACCAGCCAGCGTAAGCCCGACCGGACCCGCACCGACAATCAGCGCATCCAGCGAGCCCCGATTATGCGAAGGGGCCATCATTTAACAAGCAATCGGACGCGGGGCGGCGCCCTTGAGATGTGCAGAGATTAGTCCCGGAGCCAGAGGGGCACAAGGCCTAATCCGAGGCACTCAGCGCTCAGTGCGGCGAGGGTCAAAGGCGTCGCGTAGGCCGTCGCCCAGGAAGTTCAGGGCAAAGAGCGTGGTGGCGAAAAAGAGGCTAGGGTAGAGCAGCAACCAGGGGTAGTCCTCCATGTACTTTTGCCCGTCCTGAATGAGGGCTCCCCAGGAGGTGTCGGGCGCTTGCACGCCAAAACCCAGAAAGCTGATAAAGGCCTCCAGCAGCATCACGGCAGGAATGGTCAGCGTGGTGTAGACGATGATGATGCCCAGGCTGTTGGGCAGCAGGTGCCGCAGCAGGATGCCCCGTAGCGACTGGCCGCAGGCCCGGGCGGCATGGACGAACGCCCGCTCCTTGAGGCTGAGGACCTGCCCGCGCACAATACGCGCGAGCGTCAGCCACTCCACGGCCCCGATCGCGACGAAAATCAGCCAGAATTGCCGCTCGAACAGCACCATCAACAGCAGCACGAAGACGATGAAGGGCATCGCGTAAAGCATGTCGACCAGCCGCATCATGACGCGGTCGACGCGTCCGCCGAGCAGCGCCGAGGTCGCGCCGTAGGTGGCCCCGATGCCCACGGCGACGAGCGTGGCCAGCAGCCCGACTTCCAGCGAAACTTGCCCCCCGGCGAGAATTCGTGCGAGCAGGTCGCGCCCTTGTTTGTCCGAGCCGAGGATGAAACCGTCTTGACCCGGCTCGCGAAAGCCCTCGGCCAGGTTGCCAGCGGTGGGGCTTTTTTCCAGGGCCAGCGGGCCCAGAAAGCAGCCGAGGATCATCAGGCTGAGGTACAGCAGCGCGCCGACGGCCAGACGGTTTCGCCGAAAGCGTCGCCAGGCATCGCCCCAAAAGGAACGCCCGCGCGGTGGCAAGGGTTCGGCAGGCTGGACCGGCGGGCTCATTCGTAGCGTACGCGCGGGTCCAGCAGGCCCAGCACGATATCGGCGATGAGGTTGAAAGCGATCAGGAGCACCGCGTAAACGACCGTCACCCCGAGGATGAGCGTGTAGTCGCTGTCGAGTGCCGAGCGCACGAAGTGCCGACCGAGCCCCGGCACCTGGTAGAGCGATTCCACGACAAAGGAGCCGCTGACCAGCCCGGCCATGGCGGGACCCAGGTAAGCGATGACGGGGGCCAGCGCATTACGCAGCCCATGTTTTAAGTACGCGCGATGAAAGGGGATGCCCTTGGCCAGGGCGGTGCGCATGTAGTCCTGCTCGCGCACTTCCAGCATGCTCGCGCGCGTCAGACGGGCGATGTAGGCGGCGAAGAACAGCCCGAGGGTCAGGGCCGGCAGAATACGGTCGCTGGGGTGGTCCCAGCCCGAGGCGTTGAACCAGTCGAAATGAATCGCAAAAACAAGAATCAGAATCGGACCCAGCACAAAGGACGGCAGACAGATGCCGATCATTGCAAAGCCCATGGGGCCGAAATCGCTCCAGGTGTTCGGGCGGACCGCCGCGACCAGCCCAAAGGTCAGCCCGATGCCCAGAGCGCTCAGGATTGCGTAGATCGCCAACTCCAGTGAGGCGGGCAGGTTTTCGCGCACGATCTGGGCGACAGTAAAGGTGGGCTTTCGGTAGGAGATGCCCAGGTCGCCCTGCAGCAGCCCGCCCAGAAAGCTCACGTATTGCTGTAGCAGCGGTTTATCCAGTCCGTAGTGCGCTTCGAGGGCTTCGCGGACTTCGGGACGCAGCGGGCGTTCGTCGTCAAAGGGGCTTCCCGGCGCCAGACGCACCATGAAGAAAGTCAGCGTGACGACGGCGAGCAGTACCGGGATGGCCTCGAGAAAGCGCTTGAGGATAAACTTGCCCATCGAGCCTCAGAAAATCACTCACTCGGCCTCGATGCGAACGCCCTTGTAATTGCGAATGTCCAGGACGTTGAGGTTCCAGCCCTTCACGCGCGGGTCGACCAGATAAATGTGCTTCTGGAAATACAGGGGGATGATGGGCATCTCCGCCACCAGTTCTTTCTCGGCGTGGGAGTACAAGAGCATGCGGCGGTCGATCTCGCTCTCGCGCAGGGCGTTGGCGAGGGTTTCGTCAAAGTAGTCGCTGCCCCAGCGCGTGTGGTTCAAGCCGCTGTCGCTTTTGAAAATTTCGAGGAAATTCGAGGGGTCGACGTAATCGGCGAGCCAGCCCGCACGCATGATGGTGTACTCGCCGTCGCGTCGGGCCTGCAGGTAGGCGGGCCAGCTTTTGTTAAGCAACCCGATCGACTCGATGCCGAGGTTTTCGTTCCACATGCGCTGGATCGCCTCGGCGACGTCACGGTGGACGTCGGACTCGTTGTAGAGAATCTCCAGCTTGGGAAAGCCCTGGCCGTTGGGGTAGCCTGCCTCGGAGAGCAGCCGCTGAGCGCGACGGATGTTGGCCTGCAGGTCGGCCGAGGCGGTGCGGTGGTCGCTGCGGTAGCCGGGCATGGCCGTGGGCACCAGTCGGTAGGCCGGCTCCTGTCCGCCCCTGAGCACGTACTGCACGATGGCTTCGCGATCGATGGCCAGGTTTAGGGCCTCGCGCACGCGCCGGTCGTCCAGGGGCGGCTTGGCGACGTTGAATCCGTAGTAATAGATGCTCAGCGAGGGGTGTTCGCGCAGCGTGTCGGGCTGGTCCTCGCGGTAATCCTCGATGTTTTCCGGAGGCAGTGATTGTGTCACGTGCAACTGGCCGTCACGAAAGTTGCGCTCCTCGTCGTCCTGGCTGTCGATAAACAGGAAGCGGATGCCATTGAGCTGGACGTTGTCCGGATCCCAGTAGGCGTTGCTGCGGGTTACCTGGATGTTCGAGCCCAGTTCCCAGCGCTTGAGCACAAAGGGGCCGTTGCCCACGTGCTTCTCGTTACCGGCCCAGGGGTTGTTGGGCAGAAACGGTTCACCATGAGCGCGGATTGTCTGCTCGGGCACCGGATAAAAGGCGTGGTGAAAGAGCATTGTGATGAAATGTGGGGCCGGGTTGGCCAGCGTGACCACCAGGGTGCGCGGGTCGAGAGCTTTGACCCCGACCTGATCGAAGTCTTTCAAATCGCCGTTGCGGTACTCGAAGGCGCCCTCGATGACGTCGAGCATCGAGGCGTACTCGGAGGCGAGGGTCGGCGTGAGAATGCGGCGAAAGGCGAAGACGAAGTCCTGCGCAGTCACGGGTTTTCCGTCCGACCATTTGGCATCCTCGCGCAGGTGAAACGTCCAGGTGAGCCCGTCCGGAGAATCTTCCCAGCGCTCGGCCACGCCGGGCTCGGGCTCCAGATTGGGACCAGGATTGACCAGCCCTTCGTAGAGCGCGTAATGGACCTTCGACTCGATGATGCCGGTAGTGACGTGCGGGTCGAGGGCCTTGGGCTCGCCGCCGAGGTTGACGATCAGAACCTGCTCGTTCGGGTAATCGGCACCGCGGCTATCATCTCCACCGCAACCGGCTATAAAACCCGCCCCCAGCAAACCGAGACTGAGGGCAAGACGGCGGACGAAGGCAGGGCGTTGGCGATACAGCATGGGTCAAAACGTGGGTACGGCGTTCAGCAGCTTGCGGGTGTAGGGATGCTGCGGGTTCTGGTAAATGGCGTCGGCCTCGGCTTGTTCCACGATTTTGCCTTCGGTCATGACCAGCACGTAGTCGGAGATGTGTTCCACGACGGCAAGGTCGTGCGCAATGAACAAGTAGGTCAGCCCCAGTTCCTCCTGCAAGTCCTGCAGCAAATTGATGATGGCCGCCTGCACGGAAACGTCGAGCGCGCTGACCGGCTCGTCGCAGATGATGAACTCGGGCTCGACTGCCAGTGCGCGGGCAATGCCGATGCGTTGACGCTGGCCGCCGGAAAACTCATGTGGGTAACGCTCCAGCGCATCGCGGGGCAGGCCCACGCGGTCGAGCAATTCGGCGCAGCGGGTGCGTTTGCGCTTCTTGTTCCAGTTTTTGAAGTGGATGTTCAGCGGCTCGGCGAGGATCTGAAAGATCGTCATCCGCGGATTGAGCGAATTGAACGGGTCCTGAAAGATCATCTGAATCCGCTTACGATAGCGGAAAAAGCCGCGGTTGGAGAGCGTTGAGAGCGCTTTGCCATCGAAGTGGATTTTCCCCTCGGTGATGGGGGCCAGCCGCACGATGGAGCGGCCGATGGTGGTTTTGCCCGAACCGCTCTCGCCCACCAGGCCGACCGTGGTGCCGCGCGGCACCACGAAGTCCACTCCGTCGACCGCCTTGACCTGGCTGACCACCTTGCGCAACAGGCCACCGTAGACGGGGTAGTACACCTTCAGCCCTTCGACCTTGAGAAACTCCAGGTCCTTGGGCCGGGTGTCTGCCGCCTGCGCTGTGGCCGGAGCGTGCTCAGTCATGGGCTTCAAGTTGGGCGTAGTCGATGGTGGTGAGGCGGCGCGAATTTTGACCAAGCCGAGGGATGCAGGCAATCAAGGCCTTGGTGTAGGGGTGCTGGGGGTTGTGGATCACCTCGTCGGTGGGGCCGCGTTCCACAACTTCACCGCGAAACATCACCAGCACCTCGTCGGCAAAGTCCTTAATGATCCCGAAATTGTGCGTGATGAGCAGGATGGACATGTTGAGCTGCTCGCGGATGGCCCGCAGCAGGTTCATGATCTGGGCCTGAATGGTCACGTCAAGGGCGGTGGTAGGCTCATCGGCGACGAGGATTTGCGGCTCGCACGAAAGCGCCATCGCGATCATCACGCGCTGCTGCATGCCGCCACTGAGTTCATGGGGATAAGCGTCGAAGCGCTTGGCAGCGTCGCGAATGCCGACTTTTTCCAGCACCTCTACCACGCGCCCGCGCACGTCCCAGATGTGCGGCAGGTGCAGCTCGACGGCTTCGGAAATCTGGTGCCCGACGGTGAAGACCGGATTAAGCGAGGAGGCCGGCTCCTGAAAGATGTAGGCGATTTCGCGTCCGCGTACCTCACGCAGCTGCCGGGGATTGGCCTCGAGGATGGGGATATCCTTGTAGCGGATGCTGCCGCTGAGTTTGCAGGCAGGCGGGCGGGGCAGCAGGCGCGTCAGAGAAAGCGCTGTCACCGATTTACCCGAGCCACTCTCGCCGACGACGGCCAGCGTCTGCCCGGCCTCCAGCGAGAAATCGATGCCCTTGACGGCTTCGACGACGCGGTCGCGCCCTTGGAAGGTGATGCGCAAGTCCTTCACCTCCAGCAGCGGGCCCTCGTAGTTGTGATTTTCGAGATCCTCGCCCGCCGCGTTGGTTTTGGGCAGCCGGGAGGTCGCGCCGACCGCCGAGCCCAGGGCCGGGTCACGCGGGCGTCCAAAATGTGGCGGGGTCTCGCTCATGGGTTTGGGTTTGCGGGCAGGATGGTGTGCTTAACTCAACTGCTGCGCATGCGCGGGTCAACGATGTCGCGCAAAACGTCTCCAAGCACGTTGAAGCAGATTACGGTCACAAAGATGGCCAGTCCCGGCGTGAAGAGCCACCAATAGCCTAGGAAAAACACCTTCGTGTCACGCTGGACCTGGCTAAGCATCAGCCCCCAGGAGGCCGAGGGCTCGGCGATCCCCAGCCCGAGAAAGGACAGGGCGGCCTCGCCCAGGATGTAACCGGGGATGGAGAGTGTGGCGGCGACCAGCAGGTAGCTCGAAAGGTTTGGGAGGATGTGTTTGGAGAGGTTGTTCAGCGCGCCTGAGCCCATGCTCTCAGCGGCGGTTACGAATTGTCGCCCCCGGATGGAAAGCGTCATGCCGCGTATGATGCGCGCCGTACCGGCCCACCCGATGACCGAGAGCACAATGATGATGACGATGTACATTTGGTCCGAGCTGAAATAACCGCCCAGCGCCGAGCGCAGCGACAACAGCAGGTAGAGTCCAGGCACGGCCATCAGGAACTCCACGAAGCGCATGGCCAGAAAATCCGTCGTGCCGCCGAAGTAACCAGCCAGGCCCCCGATGAGAAAGCCCATAACGATAGTGATCGAGATCCCGATCAGACCTACAGACATCGACACGCGTGCGCCGTACAACAGGCGGCTGAAGACGTCCCGGCCTGTGGAATCGCTCCCGAGCAGGTACACCCGCGCGTCCGGGTCATCGGTCTCCAGTTGGAAGAGGTGAAGATTGGAGCGCCACTCCCAGTCCCCGATCTTGGAGATCACGTACTGCGGACCCGGGGCGAAAAAACGCACCGGCACGCTCTCGCCCGCCACGGACTCGTAGTAGGGGTCGGCGATGTTGTCTTTTTTGTAGACCTTGGCTGCCAGCCCGCCGTCGGTCCAGGTGAAGGCAGTGGGCGGGTGGTAGGTCTTGTTGAGGTTGATTTGGTTCGGGGTGTACGGAGCGAGGAATTGCGCGAAGAGCGCACAGAAGTAGAGGACTCCCAAGATTGCGAGGGCGATAATTCCGGAAGGCCGGCGCAGCATCGGTTTGCTCAGTCGGCGGCCCAGGCTGAAAACCATGTAACCGACCAGGCCGAGGCAAAAGAAGGCGATCAGCCCCACCGCCCCGAAACTCAAATACTTTAAGCCGACGAGCAACAGGTCCAGAGCCGCCTCCGGCAGCGTTTCCTGCACGATGATGATTGTCAGCGGAAAGGCGATCAGTACACCGCCTACCAGGGCCATGCGCTTGGGCGTCAGCGGGGAGCCGCCGCCCTCCAGGCGAATCCGTGGATCACTCCAGGCCAGCAGAACGTCCGCCAGCAGATTGCCGAGGATCAGCATGATGACACTAATCATGACCCCAGCCATGACAACGTACTGGTCTTCCGAGAGGAAGGCGCTGTACATCAACTGGCCCAGCCCTGGGTAGGACATCACCTGTTCCACCAGCAGCGCGCCCGACAAAAGCGACGAAAAGGTGAAACCGAAGCTGGTGATCAGCGGGTTGATCGCGTTGCGCAGCACGTGTTTAAAGAGCACCTTTTTCTCCGACAGCCCCTTGGCTCGTGCGGTCGTCGTGAAATCCGAGCGCAGGTAGTCCAGGAAGTTCGCCCGCATGATGCGCATCATCCCGGCGATCCCGACGATGCCCAGTACCACCGTGGGCAAAATCAAGTGTTGGATGTAATCGAAAAAGCGGGCCACCGGTCCTTGAAATTCGGCGTCTATTGAAGAGCTCCCGCCCATTGGAAAGAGCCCGGTGTTGGCCGCGAAGATTACCATCAAAAGCGCGGTGAAAAACTCGGGCACCGACAGGCAGGCGTAGGCGCCGAGGCTCGCGCCCCGATCAAAAGGGCGGTCCTTGTAAAGGGCGGTGATGACGCCCAGAGGGATCGCAATCAGCCAGGCAAAACAGATCGAAGTGATCGACAGGATCAATGTTTTAGGCAGGCGGTCCTGAATCAGCGAGCCAACCCCGATGTTGTACTCATAGGAGCGGCCCAGCTCCGGCCAGCCAAATCGAAACCCGCGCCAGAGCTCCCCGTCCTCCGAGACAAACTTCAGCGGCGAAAGGTTACTCATCCAGTACAGATACTGGATGTACCACGGGTTTTCATTTCCTTCGGCGTCGGTGAAACCGTACTGACGCTCAAAGCTTTCGATGACCTCCTCGCTGACGTCGGGCTGGCTGCGGAGCTTGTCGAGGAAGTCCCCGGGCGCCAGGTACATTAACAGAAAGACCATCAAGGAGATACCGAACAAAAGCGGGATCGTGGCCAGGAGACGCCGAATGATGACTTGGAGCATGTACGTATCCGTCCGTCGCGTTTAGCGAGCCTGCGTCCACAACTCGTCGAGGTTCCATAGGATGCTCCCCGACGGCGGGATATTGACGTTTTGCCATTCGTTCTTGATGCCCACAAAGCTGGTCGGGGTGACCATGAACAACAGCGGCAGCTCTTCGGCAAAAATTTCCTGAATCTCAGCAAAATACTCAACGCGTTTATCCTCGTCGAAGGTTTGCTCCTGCAACTCGATCAATGTGTCGATGCGCGCTTCCCAGGGAGTGGCCGGCGTGGGCTGTTCGGGATACCAAACGTGGAAACGTCCGTCGGAGCGGTAGAGCACCTTGCTGCCTGAGGGATCCCCCGCGCCGCCGGAGGAGCCCCAGCCGATGATCGACAGGTCGTAGTCGAAGGTTTCCCCCGTCCGCTTGAGCAACGCCCCAAAGTCGATGAAGGTCAGCTCCATCTCAATGCCCAGGTTGGCCAGGTTTTCCTTCATGGTGGTGGCCAAAGAGGTCACGTTCGCACTCCCGTCAAAGGAGAGGAATTCGAAGGCGACAGGAATGCCCTCGGAGTCGACCAACTTGCCCTCTTCGTTCCGACGAAAGCCTGCCTCGCGCAGCAGGGCCCTCGCTTTCTCCGGATCATAGCGGTACTGTCGAGTTTGTGGGTTGTGCCACTTCGGATTACCGGCGCTGATGACGGAATCCAGGTGGGTGGCCTGGCCCAGGTAGACGCCGTCGATGACTCCCTGTCGGTTAAACCCGTAGAGGATGGCCTGACGAAAGCGCTTGTCGGTGAACCAGCGCAGCTTGTGCGGTTCTACGTAGGGCTGACCGTCCTCGCGCTGGCCCCGGTGCTGGTTAAACCACATGAAGAAAATACTTGAACTGGGGCCGCGCTCGATGAGGTGGAAGTCCTGCGCGTCGGCGGCTTCGGAAACCCATGGCAGGTCGGTGGCCTCAATGCCCGCCGCCTCCAGATCCCCTGCAACAAAACGCACCGTCTCAAGCGTTCTTTCCTGAATGAAAATCGTGACCAGAAAGTCGACGTAGGGCAGACGCTGACCTTTGCGGTCTGCACGCCAATAATGGGGATTGCGTGTAAAGGTTAGTCGCTCGCCCGGCTTGAAGCTGAGCACCTGGAAAGGGCCGGTGCCGACCAGTTCTTCGGGCGTGTTGATGGCCGTCTCAGTGCTCCATTGGTTGAGCAAGGAGCCATCCTCGAAGGCGGCACGCAGCTTGTGCTCGGGCAAGATGCGGATGCTCCCGATGTCGTTGATGAAGGGCGAGTAGGGAAGCGGCGTGGAGATATTGACCGTGTATTGGTCCACCTTTTCGTAGGCGATGATTTCCCCGCCGATGATGAACTGCTGAAAGTAACGGCTGGGGTAGCGCGGTTCGCCAATTCCGCTGACTTCGACACCGGCTTCGGGGGGCTTGGTCGTGAAGATGCAATCGAGTGAGAAGATGACGTCGTCGGCGTCGAAGGGTTCACCGTCGCTCCAGCGTACGCCGCGCCTGAGGTGAAAGGTGTAGGTCAGATTATCCTCCGAGCGCTCCCAGGATTTGGCCAGCCCGCCCTCGAACTCCTGGGTGACCAGATTGCGGGTGACCAATCCATCCAGAAAACGACCCTGGGCGGTACTGGAAGCCTGGTCCGCCGGCACCATGAAATTGAAGGTCTTGGGCTGAGTCGTGCCTGCCAGAACGAAGACCCCACCGTATTCGCCGGGCTCGCAATCGGCGATGTCCACATCCTCGGGTAGATTCGGATCCGGGGTAGGCGCTTCGCGTGAGATGCCTCCGCCGCAGCCGGCGAAAACAGCTGCCGAAAAACCCAGTAAGATGCTGAGGTCTCGCGCCCTTGATCGGGACCTGGATCCTGGGCGCGTATATACCTGCCTCGTGAAATAATTCATTCGCAGTGCGTGATTTAGCGGCGCGCGCAGACAAAAATCAAGCGCCGGGTGTCCTTGTTTCGGACAGAGCTGAAAGTCGGTCGTTCCTGGCTGATCTGATGACGGAAGGGTCGCTTGCGAGGTCACATCAGTGTAGACGTCGGCAGGGGTTCGACACAACGCGCGCAGGCCTTTAAGGGTGGTTGTTTTGTGCCGTTTGCCAGGGACGGCCAACTTACTTTGCCAACTCGATGACACTTGCCGACCTCCATGCAGTGGTTGAACGCGTGCGCGTACGCCTAGAGGACTGTGCCGGGCTAGAACGCATCCGTTTGGGCAAGCGGCTCGATGCGCTTTGGCCAGCACGGCATCCCGACAAAGTTGCGCCCAAACTGGAGGCCCTGCTGCGTCAGGTCGAGCAGTCGGCCCGGAAAGTAGCCGCCTGCCGCGAGCGGCTGCCCCAGCCGACTTTTCCGGAAGGCCTGCCCATCAGCAGCCGTGCCGAGGAAATCATCGAGCAGATAGGGCGGCACCAGGTGCTGGTGATCGCCGGGGAGACCGGTTCGGGCAAGACAACCCAGCTGCCCAAGATGTGCCTGGCCGCCGGGCTCGGGGCCGCGGGGAAAATCGGCTGCACCCAGCCTCGCCGGGTGGCCGCGCTGTCGATCTCGCGTCGGGTGGCCGACGAGTTAAAAGTGCCCTGGGGTCAGGAGGTGGGGGCGAAAATCCGCTTTACCGACAAGACCAGCCCGGCGACCTGCGTGCAGTTCATGACCGACGGCATCCTGCTGAACGAACTGCAGAATGATCCCGTTCTTTCCGAGTACGAGGCGCTGATCATCGACGAAGCGCACGAGCGCAGCCTCAACATCGATTTTCTGCTGGGCTGCCTGCGCACGCTCGTGAAGCGGCGTCCGGATCTGCGGTTGATCATCACTTCGGCGACTATCGACACCTCCGCGTTTGCCGAAGCCTTCGAGGGCGCGCCGATTATCGAGGTCAGCGGGCGTACCTTTCCGGTGCTGGTCGAGTATCGCCCATTGGAGGAGGCGGAGGCGGACAGTTCGCAACTTGAGGTGGCCGCCACCACGGTCGAGGAGATTGTCGCGTCCAACCGACCGGGAGACATCCTCGTTTTTCTGCCTGGGGAGCGGGACATCCGCGAAGTCTGCGGGCTGCTGGAGGCCTGCGCGATCGGGCGGGCGGAGGTGCTGCCGTTGTTTGGACGGCTCAGTGCCAGCGAGCAGGAGCGCATTTTCGCGCCGACGCAGAAGCGCCGGATTATCCTGGCGACCAACATCGCGGAGACCTCGCTGACGCTGCCGGGTATCCGCTTCGTTATCGACACCGGCACCGCCCGCATCAGCCGCTTCAGCGCGCACACCCGGACGCAGCGCCTGCCGATCGAGCCCATCAGCCAGAGCAGTGCCGACCAGCGCAAGGGGCGCGCCGGTCGCGTGGCCGAGGGGGTCTGCATTCGCCTGTATTCGGAAAAAGACTACAGCAGCCGCCCCAAGTACACCCCGCCGGAAATTCGCCGCTCCAACCTGGCCTCGGTCATCTTGCGCCTCAAGGCCTTCGGCCTGGGCGAGGTGGAGACCTTCCCCTTTATCGATCCACCTGAAAGCCGTGCGATCACCGGTGGCTATCGCCTGCTGCAGGACCTGGGGGCCGTCGACGAGCAGAAGCAGCTGACCGCCCTTGGGCGCGAACTGGCCCGGCTGCCGGTGGACCCGACGGTGGGCCGCATGCTCTTGCAGGCCCGGCGTGAGCATTGCCTGAAGGAAGTGCTGGTCATCGCCGCGGGGCTGTCCATTCAGGACCCGCGCGAGCGCCCCATGGAGCAGCAGGAGGCCGCCGACCAGATGCACCGGCGCTTTCGCCAGAACGACAGCGATTTTTTGACACTGTACAACATCTGGGAGTCTTACCACGACGAGGTGGAGACCCTGACCCGGCGGCAACTACGGCGGTTCTGCGAGGATCATTTTCTATCCTACCTGCGCATGCGCGAGTGGCGCGACATTCACGACCAACTGCTGCGCGTGCTGCGCGATCTGGGTGAGGTGCGCTTGAACAGCCAGCCCGCGGATGCCACCTCGATTCATCGCAGCCTGCTTGTCGCCCTGCCGGGAAACATCGGCCAGAAGGACGAGGGCAATCTGTACCGCGTCACCCACGGGCGTCGCGCGCGCATCTTTCCGGGCTCGGTGCTGTTTGATCGGCGGGCCGAAAAGAGCCAGCGCAAAAAGAAAAAGCCCCCGGCCCAGAACGCCAGCGAGGCACGTACGCCGCCCTGGCTGCTCTGTGCGGAGTGGGTGGAAACCTCGCAGCTTTTCGCGCGGACCGTCGCCCGCATCGAACCGCGCTGGCTGCCCGAGCTTTGCGGGCACCTTTGTAAGGCCGTTGTCGCGGACCCCTATTGGGACGCCAAGGCCGGGCGCGTGCTGGCGCGCGAGCGCTTGTTTCTTCATGGGCTCGAGGTGGCCTCCAAACCGGTTGACTTTGGCAAGCACGACCTAGAGCAGGCCACGGATATCTTCATCCGCAATGCCCTGGCCGAGGACGACGTGCAGGAGGATTTGGGCTTTTTGAAGCACAATCGCCAGGTGCGGGCCCAGGTTGAGGATGCGCAAACGCGTTTGCGGCTGGCCGCCCTGCATGCGTTGGACGACCGGTTGTACCGTTTTTATTCGCAGCGGCTGGAAAGCGTCAGTGGAGTGGCGGAGTTGCGGCGCTTCATCAACGAGCGCCACGGCGGGGACGACTCCTTTTTGCGTCTCACCGAGGCGCAACTGCTCGGCAACCTCGGCGATGAGGCCACGACGGAGGCCTTTCCCGACGCCGTTGAAATCGATGGTCAGGCCGTGCCGCTGCGCTACGCCTACAAGCCCGGTGAAACTGACGATGGGGCCACCCTGGCGGTTTCTTTGGAGCAATTTGGCGCGCTCCAACCGGGCGTGCTCGACTGGCTGGTGCCTGGTTACGTGGAGGAGCGCGTGCGGCTGCTATTGCGCAATCTGCCTAAGGACCTTCGCCGGCAGCTGAGTCCGCTCAACGAAAACGCGCGCTTCATCTGCGCGAAGTTGCAGCCCTCACCCGAGCCGCTGACCCGCCAGGTGGCGGCCAAGCTGCAGGAGTATTTTAAGCTGCCGGTGGACCCAGCTGTCTGGGAGGGCATGGACGCCCCAGCGCACCTGCGGCCGCGTATCGAAATTACCGATACAAAACAAAACGAGGTGCTGGCGGCCGGGCGCGATTGGGAACGCCTACGCGCGGAATACCGCAAGCGCCAGCAGGTTGATGCCCAGGGCGGCGAGGTGGGTCCGGCGAGCCTGTGGACCCGTGCGCGCATGCAATGGGAGCGCCACGGATTGACCGAATGGACGATTGGCGATCTGCCTGAAACGGTCGAGATCGGCCTCGTGGGCGAGGTGATGATTCGCGGATGGCCTGCGATCCGGGCAAACCCTGACAACACGGTTTCCCTGGTCCTGCTTTCCGATGCCGCCGAGGCGCGCATGACAACCTTGAAGGGCTGGATCTCCCTGGCTGAGCGCGCGCTCGGGCGCGAATTTGCCTGGCTCGAAAAAGACCTCAAGGATCTGCGCAAGGTGGGACCTGTGCTCGTCACGCTCGCCCCGCTGGAAACGCTTCGCGAGCAGCTTTACCAGAACATCCGCCGCACGCTCCTGGAGCCGGAAACGCTGCTGCCGCTAAGTGCGTCAAATTACAAAAAAACCGTCGAGGCGGCGCGGGAACAACTACGCGGATTGGTGCCGCGACTTTGTGATCAGCTCAAGCGGCTGCTCGAACTGCGCCAGGCGTTGGTCCTGGGCGAGGGCGGCATCCGCGGGCTCAAAGCCGAGGCCGAGCGCCTGGTTCCCGCCGACGTCTGCCTGCGTGTGCCCTTCACCCGGTTTGAACGCCTGGAGCGCTATCTGCACGCCCTGCGAAAACGCGCTGAGCGCGCCCGCATCGATCCGGCCCGCGATGCCGAAAAGGCCGCCCGTATCGCTCCCTTTGTCAAGGCCTACAACGAAGCCATGCGTGACCCCAAGCGCCGGGCGCGCAAGCGCGCGCAACTGGAAGAACTGCGCTGGCTGATCGAGGAATTGAAAGTCTCCATCTACGCTCAGGAACTTGGAACCGCCGAGCCCATATCCGAAAAGAAACTACAGGAAAAAGTCCGGTTTCTCAGGGCGGATTGACGGCTGCCTAACGCCGCATGCCGGCGGCGGCCAGGCCCACCGAGACCAGCGAGCTGAGCGGCATCAAAATGGCGGCCAACAGCGGATTCATCAGGCCGGCCAGGGCCAGCGTGACCGCCGCAACGTTGTAGCTCACTGTGAAGGCAAATACCCGGCGCAGCGCGCGAGACCGCCGTCTGCCCACCTGCAGCACCGACTCGATGCCCGAGAGGTCCTGTCCGAGAAAGTAAAAGTCGGCTTTTTGCTCGAGCAGGCCCTTGTCGACGACAGGGGTTGCCCGTACGCCAGCAGCATCAAAGGCCAGCGAATCGTTCGCGCCATCACCAACCATCAACACCGAGCTGCCGCCAGCATCTTGAACGTGCGCGCGCTTTTGTTCTGGCGAGAGATTGCCAAGCGCCCTGGCCGGCTCCAGCCCCAGGCTCTGCGCCAGCGTATCCACTTTTTCCTGACGATCCCCGGAGAGTATGCACAGGGAGAACCCCCGCTTTCGCAGGCGGGCCAGTTCGTCGGCGGCATCCCGACGCACGGCGTCCTCAAAGCTAAAGCCTGCGAGTACCTTCCCGTTGTGCGCGAAGACGGTGTCGGCCTCGATGGTATCTGTGTCCGCCCAGCCGGGGCGTCCGAGCGTCCATCGGCCTACTGCAGTGGCCAGGCGAACCCCTTGACCCGTGACTTCGTTCAGCCGTTCGTCCCGAGTATCTGGATACGCAGCGGGCTCGAAATCCGGTAGTTTCAAGAGGGCCTCGCGCAGGCTCCGCCCCACCGGGTGCAGGCTGTGTTCAATCAGACGGAAAAGCATTTGCCGATTGCCGGGCGAAAGCGTCAGGAGCGCTTCGGGATTCTTCAGCCGGGGCGACTCCAGCGTCAGGGTGCCGGTCTTGTCGAAAAAGATTTGGCGGATGCGCTTGAGGCGGGCCCACATTGAAGCCTCGCGCAGGTAGACCCCGCAGCGCCTCAGCGCGGTGGAGGCGATTTCCTCCGTCAGCGGCCAGGCAACGCCCAGTGCACAGGGGCAGGAAACCACCAGCACGGCGACAAAGACCTCCAAGGCTTGGGGCCATGCACCGGTCAGCCACAACCAGCCCAGCCCTCCAATCGCGGCGAGGGCGAGGACGATGCCCAGGTAAATCTTTAGCACACGCTCCAGGCCCGGATTTCGGCTGGAGTCGCCCTGATTCACCAGCAGCCGTGACAGGAGCGAGGCCTGCCAGCTTTCTTGAACTTCTAGCGCGAGTGCCGTGGTGGCGATGTTTATGGCACCGGCGGGCACGGCCCGGGCCGCCGTCCAGGTGCGGGGCTCGGACTCGCCGTTGATCCACTCGAGCGAGAGCAAGGCGTCTTCCTGCAGGAGCCGGCAGCGCACGGGCACCACCTGACCGGGCTTGACGATAATGCGCATGCCCGCGCTCAAGGCATCGACCGCCAGCGCCGCCGCCGGGTCAGAGAGGCTTTGCACGCGCAGGAGGTCGGGTCGCTGACCGACCAGGCGGCTGCGGTTGCGTTCAACAGCGGCTTCCTGCAGCCACCTGCCAACCAGCATCAGAAAAACAAATACGCTGACGAAGTCGAAATACAGCAGCGCCTCGCGATCCACCAGCCAGCCAACCAGCGATCCCAGCCAGGCAACCACCAGGCCGAGGGCGATCGGCAGGTCGATGTGGAGCACCCCACGCCGCAAGCCTCGAAAGGCGCGCTCGATGAAGTAACTGCCACCGACGGACAGGCTCAGCGTCGCGAACACGGCGGTGAGGATTTCGAAAAGCCGCGCGTATTCAAAATCCTCGGACATACCCAGGTAGCGCGGCAGGGTGAAAAGCATCGCGTTCAAGGCGAGGAAGGCACACACACCGATCCGCGTCGGCAGCCCGCGCAGCCCATCCGACGTCTCCTCGCCTGCCTGCCCCAGACGATAGCCAAAGCGCTGCAACTCCTGAGCGAAGATGCGGATTTCAAAGGCACCCCGCTCCCACTGCAGGCGCGCGCGGCCCAGTTGCGCGTTTACATTCAGGCGGACGTTGCCGGGTTGGTCGTCGAAGATCTTTTGAATCAGCCAGACACAGCCGACGCAGGAGATGCCCGTCAGCCCGAGTTCGAGGGTGGCGGGGGCCTCGGGGGCGGCTTCTGCCTCGGCCTTGCGGGCCATCGCATCGAGCCACTCCAGGTTTTCGCCCGCGTGAAAAACCGCCGAGGAAACCGGCTGCAGCGGACGATCCTTAAGGTCGTAAAAACGCGTCAGCCCGCGGTCGTGCAGGAGGCGGTGTACGTATTCACAGCCCGCGCAGCAAAAGCGTTCGTCATCTTGGCGCGGTCGATAGGGCGTCCCGCAGTGGTCGCAGCGCCGGGTGGTAGAGGCGGCGGTCGAAGGCGCGGCGTCGGTGGTGGCGTGGCTCATGGGGCGCGCACCGGATTCGTTCAAAAGTGGCACCACTCAGGCAGGCCGCTCAGCGCGTTTTCTACGTTGAGCAAGCGCCAGCCGATGATGACCGCCATCAGCAGTGCCATCGCGCGCTGGATGCGCTTCAGCCAGATTGGGCCGACCGCCCGGCGCAGCTGCCAAAATTGGGTCTGGGCCAGGAAGAGGAGGGGTAGTGTACCCAGCGCGAAGGCGAGCAGGAACTCCGCGCCGCGCACCGAACTGCCCATCAGCGCCGCCAGGCCGAACATCGCGTAGAGGGGGCCGCAGGGCAGAAACGGAGTGAAAAAGCCAAGGGTGCCCCCGGCCACCGGGCGCGGCCAACCGCGCACCTTTTGATTCACCCGAAAGAAGAGGCGGCCAAAAAAACGCGGCTTGGGCAGGCGCTGATCAAGGCCGAGCGCTACAGCCAGAAAGAACAAAACCAGCACCCACGGCAGATAACCCAGCGGCGAAAGCGAAAAGGTATTGACCACCAGCGCGCCCAGGCCTCCGGCGATCGCCCCGATGATACCGTAGGCCAGGATGCGGGCTGCGTGGTAAGCGGTGGCGGTGGTTGCAACGCTCCCGCTTTCCTTGGGCGCGGGCAAAAAGGCACAGGCCAGCGGGCCGCACATACCCACGCAGTGCAGACTCGTCACGAGCCCGGCAATGAAGGCGGGCCCGGGTCCGGTAATCGTGTTGGCGTCGATGATCACGGTGCGGTCGGGGGGAGGGTGGCATCGCCGGAGTGTTCGGGAACATCCAGCGACTGCCCCAAGGACACTTCATCGGGCTGACGCTCCAGGGCAAACTGAATCAAAAACACCCAGGCCAGCACCAACCCCAGGAAGAGGATTACGGGCCAAATCCAGGGGCGCTTGAGGATCGGATTGAATAAAGCGCTCATCCGGACTTCTCAGGGGCGGCCGTGGCTTCCTCGCGGCGGCGTTCGCGTTCGGTGCGCAGCAGAACCGGGTCGGGCCCGACAAAGCGTGTGCGATCGCGGATGGTGACGTCCTTGTCCGCATCGGTCAGCACCACCGGCATCTCAAACTCACCGTGGTAGGCACTCATCGCCTGCAGCACCACCAGAGAGCGCACGGTCTCCTCCATGGGGGCCAGCCGGAACGGCTCCTCAAAGCCATGCACCACAATTCCCTCCGGCAATTCCAGAATCCTCGCCTGCCACTCCACGGGCCGGTTGCGCTTGTTGATAACGCGCACATTGAAGCTGTTGCGAACGGTTTCCTGCTCGAAATCCGCCACGTAGGTGGCCCCGCTCATGCGCACCACGTTCAGGTGGGCAGGGCGAATGGTGGAGAAGGACAGCGTGGCCGCAAGGACGCCCAGGCTCATAAGCAAACCGTACACGAACAGGCGCGGGCGCACCACGCGACGTGGCTTGCCGGCGAGTCCATTGAAGGAGTCGTAGCGGATCAGCCCGCGCTCGCGCCCGAGCTTGTCCATGATGGCGTCGCAGGCGTCGATGCAGTTGGCGCAGCCGATGCACTCCATCTGCAGGCCCTGGCGAATGTCGATGCCCGTTGGGCAGACGGCCACGCAGCGGTTGCAGGCGATGCAGTCGCCCACGCCCTCGATGCTGGGCTTGCCGCGGGGTTCACCACGGGTTTCGTCGTAGCCGATGATAAGCGAGTCATCGTCGATCAGCGCGCTTTGGAGGCGTCCGTAGGGGCAGATGATCAGGCACAACTGCTCGCGAAACCACGAAAAGTTGAAGTAAAGCGCTCCGGTGGCCACCATCACAAAGGCAAAGGGCTTCAGGTGTTCGGTCGGGCTGGTCAGCATCCATTCCCACAGCTGCGGGATCGAGATGAAGTAAGCCAGAAACAGGTGCGCGATGACCGCCGACAGCAGCAGGAAAACCAGGTGCTTGCCGCCTCGGCGCAGCACCTTTCCGGCATCCCAGGGTCGCTTGTCCAAGCGCTTTTGGGCGGTCGCATCGCCTTCGAACCACCGCTCAATGCGCCGGTATACGTGCTCCAAAAAAACCGTTTGCGGACAGGCCCAGCCGCACCAGATGCGTCCGAACAGCGCGGTGATGAAAAACAGCGAAAAGCCTAGCCCTGTGATCAGAAAGAACATCAGCCAGAGATCCTGCGTGACTAGGGTCAGGCCAAACAGGTGAAAACGCCGGTTGATGACATCGAGAAAAACGGCCGGGAAGCCGTTGATCGGTATCCATGGCAACAATACATACACCGCGATCAGCACCCAGGCGCTCACGCGGCGAAACCAGGTGAAGCGCCCCTGGACGTCCGCCGGCCGTAGGAAATTGCGCGAGCCGTCCTCGGCGATCGTGGTGACCGTCTCGCGATTGGGCTGACGCTGGGCGGATGGGGCCATGGCGGGGCGGCCTGAGCCGGCTAGAGGTTTTCGGGCGCGGCGGATTCAACCGTTTCCGTTCCCTGAGCCTCGATGGCGGCGCGCAGGCTGGCCTCGTCGTTTTGGCTCATGACGTAGGCAACCACGCGGCCGACCTTCTGCTGTCCTAGGCTTGGGCCCCAGGGCTGCATGACCTGTGCGCCGTCCTTGTTGATGCCGTTGAAAACTGTGTGATAAATTTCAGGTGGGCTGGCCCCGTAAGTCCATTCGTCGTCGATCAGGTTGAAGCCGAGCCCGGCGATGCCCTGCATGTCCGCTCCGTGGCAGGTCACGCAGCTGGTCTCAAAGATTTCGCGACCCTCGGCGACCACGTCGGGATTGCGCATCATGTCCCAAAAGACCTCGGGATCGTCGGCGTCGAAGCCCCCGGCGAGTTGGATTTCCTGCAGGCGGTTCAACTCGTTTTGCACGCTGGCGTAGTCGCTGGGACCTACGCCGCTTTGAATCGAGAAAAAGTAGTACACGAAGGAGAACACAATGGCCCCGTACAGCGTGAACAGCCACCAGTTGGGCAGGCGCTGGTCGTACTCCTGGATGCCGTCGTAGCTGTGGTCCAGCAGGCGAATCTCGCCTTTTTGGACGGGCCCCTTGGCCTCCTGTGCGTGGGTTACGTTTTCGTCGTTCATCGATTGTCGTGCTTGGCGGGCTTGTCGGGAATCAAGACTTCGGCGTCATCGGGAGCCAAGGGGAGGTTGGCGGCGTGTTCGCGCTTTTCGCGCTTCATGGTGACGATGCGCCACACCTGGTAGGTGAAGAGCGAGGCGGTCAGAACAAACGCAACGAGCAGGACCCAGGTGGTCCATTGGTCGAGTTGAAGCTGTTCGAGCAGTTTACGCATGGCTCATCGACTCGTTCTCTCTCTGGCCACCTCGACCTGGCCGCCCACGGGGATCTCAGCGTACTTACCCAGGCTCTGCAGGTACGCGATCAGCGCGACCATCTCGCTTTCGGGGTCCACCAGGATGGCGTCGCGGGCGAGGCTTTCGGCGATCTCCAGGCCTTGGGCCCGGGCGAGTTCCTCGATCTTGGCTGCGTCCCAATCCTGCGGGAAGGGATCGCCCAGCAGGGGATTGTCGCGCAGGACCAGCAGGCGGCTGGCGAGTTTTTCAAAGTCGACCTTGTAGTCGTTGAGGAAGTGGTAATTGGGCATGATGGAGGCTTCCTCCAGCGCCCGCGGATTGACCATGTGCTGATAGTGCCAGGTGTTTGACTTGCGCATGGTCAGGCTGACACCCTCGCGCGACAAATCCGGGCCCGTGCGCTTGGAGCCCCAGACAAAGGGCCGGTCAAAGATGCTCTCACCCAGGTAGGAGGCACCGCCCTTCGGGTCGTAGCGCATCACGTCGCTGGCGAGCGTGCGGATGTTTTGCGAATGGCAGGTGTTGCAACCCTCCGAGACGTAAATCTCGAAGCCGGCCTGCTCCAGCGGCGTCCGCAAAATCTGGATACGTTTGGCCTCGGCGTTGGCGGCCAGGGCCTCGCCCTCGTTCTGGACGACGGTCGGGATGATTTGCACGGCTCCGCCGATCGCCACCGAGACAAAGGTCAGCACCGTGAACCCAAGCGAGTTGGCCAGCAGTTTTTGATACCAGTCGCCCCACTTGGCGCCGCTCATGTTGAAGTGCACGATCATCAGCAACACCAGCACCATGGTCAGCAGCAGGCTGAAGAGCTGCACCCCGCCGGTGCCAAACAGCCAGCCGCAGCTGACCAGGATGATCGCGGTGATGTAGAGCACCGGTGCGTTGAAAATTGTCTGGGTAAAGGTCAGCCCGCGCTCGGCGTAAGGGTCCCAGCGGGCAGTCTCGATGACGCCGTTGGCCGCCTTGCCCTGCAGGATTGTCCGCCCGAGGTTGTAAGTCATCAGCAAAAAGCCAATGAAGTAGAGCAGCCCGCCGATGGCCCGGAAGAGCATGGCCGGCTTGATGGCGTTGACCGTTTCGATGAAGGCCGGATTGGCCAGGATGCCGCTGGCTTCGTCCACGTTGTTGAGCATCGCCCCCTGCGTGATGCCCGAGGTCCACATGGCCGCCACGTAGAGGAGGATGCCGACCATCCCGATCCAAAAATGCAGGTTGGCCAGGCTTTTGGAAAACAACTGCGTGTTCCACAGGCGCGGAGCCAGCCAGTAAAACATCCCGGCGGCCATGAAGCCGTTCCAGCCAAGGGTTCCGCCGTGCACGTGGCCGATGGTCCAGTCCGAATAGTGCGAGAGCGAGTTGACCGCCTTGATCGACAGCAACGGCCCTTCAAAGGTGGCCATCCCGTAAAAGGTGACCCCCGCCGCGAAAAACTTGATGACCGGGTCGGTACGCAGTTTGTCCCAGGCTCCGCGCAGTGTCAGCAGCCCGTTGAGCATGCCGCCCCAGCTGGGAGCCCAGAGCATCAGCGAGAAGGTCATGCCCAGGGCCTGCAGCCAGGAGGGCAGGGCGGTGTTCAGCAGGTGGTGCGGTCCGGCCCAAATGTAAATGAAGACCAACGACCAGAAGTGAATCACGCTCAGCCGGTACGAATAAACCGGTCGCTCCGCCGCCTTGGGCAGAAAGTAGTACATGATGCCTAGGATCGGCGTCGTCAAAAAGAAGGCCACCGCGTTGTGCCCGTACCACCACTGCACCAGGGCGTCCTTAACCCCGCTAAAAATCGGATAACTGTGCAGCAGCCCCGTCGGAATGCTCAGGTGGTTAACCACGTAAAGCATGGCCACCGTGATGACTGTCGCGATGTAAAACCAAATGGCCACGTAGATGGTCGGTTCGTTGCGGCGGGCCAACGTCCAGAAGAAATTCACCGCAAACACAATCCAGATGGCTGCGACCGCGATGTTGATCGGCCAGATGAGTTCCGCGTACTCCTTGCCGCGCGTCAGCCCCGCCGGCAGGGTGATGGCCGCCGCCACGATGATCAGCTGCCAGCCCCAGAAGTGGACCTGCGACAGCACGTTGCTCGCCGTGCGGCATTTGCACAGCCGCTGCGTGGAGTAGTAAATCCCCGCGAACATCATGTTGCCCACGAAGGCAAAAATCGCCGCGTTGGTGTGCAGCGGGCGCAATCGCCCAAAAGTCAGAAACTCGATGCCCTCCGACTGAATCAGTCCGAAGGTGATCCACTCGATGAACTTTCCGTTCATCTGCCAGAAGTTCAACTGGGCAGCGATCAGCAGACCTAGGCCCAGCCCGACCAGCGACCAGATCACCGAGGCCACCATAAACCAGCGGACCGTGCGGTCGTCGTATTCGATTTGGATGCGCGTGCCGCTGGCAGGCGCGGCAACAGTGGCGGAAGCGGCAACTTCGCTCATGATAACAGACAAATGATGCGTGCGGTGGACAAAGGTAGCACGCGGACGTTCCTATCAGGGTTGATCCGCGTCTTCGTTACAAGACTCTAATTTCCGGAAACGCTCTTCCTGAAATGGCAGAAGCGCATCATGCTCGGGGCTGGCTAGATGCGCCCGCTGACTCCGTCGCTCGCGCACGAAAAAAATCGCGAACAAGGAAGCCAGCAATAAGCTCAGAAAAAGCGTCAACAGAACAACTTGCATGGGCGTTTGGGACTGCGCCTTAAAATTGAATTGATGGGAATCTATCGGCCAGTTGCTGCTAGTGGGAAGAAAAAAATCTAATAGACGCGCGAAAATTTTCGGACGATTGCTAATAGTCATAAGCACCGCTTTCTGATGCCATTAGCTCGTGCAATTTGCTTCCCTCCAAAAGTCGATAAGGCCTACTTACGTCATGTTACAAATGTCAAAAGGTGCCTTGATTGGAAGGCCCTATTGCTAGTCATTCAATTAAATCACCTAACTTATCGGTCGATTTAGCGGCGGCTTGCGCCGACTCAGGACCACAGCTAACGTGTAAAAGTGCTGCATTGGTTTCAGCATCAGGCATTTCCGCTCTATCTGGCGCCGATGGCGCGGTTTACCGACCGTGTCTTTCGTGACCTGTGCAAGCGGCAGGGGGCCGATGTGCTGGTCAGCGAGTTTGTCCAGTCTGACTCCCTGCTGCACCACGATCGACGCGCCTGGGAGTCGGTCGATTTCACCTCGGAGCAACGTCCGATGGGTGCGCAGATTTTCGGCTCCACGCCCGAGAGCATGGGCCGCGCGGCGCGTCTGCTGGTCGATCGCCTCCAGCCTGACTTCATCGACCTGAACTTCGGTTGCCCGGCCGACCGCGTGGTCGACAAGCTGGCTGGCTCCTCGCTGCTGAAGGATCCGCCGCGCATCGGTGCGATTGTGGCTGCGGTGGTCCGTGCCGTTCCAGAAACGCCGGTGACTGCCAAGATTCGCATCGGCTGGGATGCGCACCAGATCGTGGCCCGCGAGGTCGGCCGCATCGTCGAGGACGCTGGTGCCCAAGCGCTGGCCATCCACGGGCGCACCAAGGTGCAGGGGTACGCGGGTGAACCCGACTGGGAGAGCATCGAGGCGACCGCCGCCGACCTTTCCATCCCCGTCATCGGCAACGGCAACGTGACCGGGTGCACCGACGTCGTCGCCCTGCGGGATCACAGTTCGGTGTCCGGCCTGATGGTTGGGCGCGCGGCTTTGGGCTACCCGTGGATCTTCCGCGAGTTGAAAGCGCTGCTGCGCGGTGAGCCTCTACCACCGCCACCGACACCGGAAGAACGTTGGCAGGTTTTGCTGGATTACACTCACGGCTACGTCGCCTTTACCTGCCGCGGCGCGAGCACCGAGAACCTTCGCGGCATCCGCGCCAAGATAAAGAGCTTTACTAAGGGACTGCCTGGCAGCGCCCCGGTGCGTGAGCGTATCGACGAATTGAATACGCTAGACGAACTCAAGAATCTAGCCGAAGCCTATCTAAGTGGTGCCTACACACCGGAGCCAACGCTGATCTCCGCTTCGGGCGCGTAAAATATCACCACGTTCGGACCCTCGCCTGGATTGGGCAGGCTGCGCTGCGTTTCGCTCCAGGTGCCTTCGGCCAGAATCTCCGCCGACTTCGGGTCGTAAATGCGCCAGCGTTTTTGAATGCATTCGTCATGTACGGTGCAGTCCATCGGGTGAGCGCGGTAGATCAGGGTCAGCTTGCCAGGAACGGACAGTGCCCGGTTGCCCATGGTCTGGCTGACGGTTGGTTCGGCTCCTGTTAAATCGTAGCGGGCCAGGATTTTGCCCACGTTGCCCACATAGTCCGCGCCTTCGAATTTCAGCGTTTCGCGCCAGCCCGCCGCCGGATCGCAGCACCAACTCTGGTGGTCGGGCTCGTCAGGCGAAAGTTTCCATTGCCAGAGGCTGGCCGCCCCGTAAAAGACGCCAAAGGTGCCCCCGGCGCACAGGTTCAACCAGGCCTCGTGGCCCTGCCACCAGCCGGCGGCGGTCGCTTTTCCGCCCATGCGCTCGTAGGTCGGCTCGCCGTTGGCGATGGCCTTGGTCGGGAGGTTGCGCCGCATGTCTGCAAGTTTCTCCGGGCGGTGCTCCCCGTTGTGCCCGCTCTGGCAAAGCTGAAAATCCAGCCACGCCGCTGCCTGATGGGCGGCGTTGTCTCGATTGGGCCCGTAGTGGATACCGGTCGGTTGGCGGTAGGCGTCCCAGGCTTCAACCGCCTCGCCGCCCGGACCGACGGTGGGTTCGCGTCCGCCGCCGTCGCCTCCTACCAGCCAGATGGCTGGGCGTGCTCCGTAGCGCGCGACCAGGTAGCGGCAATAGCGCGCATAGTCCTCCGGTGGCACCACGGGTCCCGCCGTGCGGCGTCCTTTCCAGCCGTAGCCGTGAAAGACCGGTTGGTAAATCGGTACGATTCCATGCTTCAGTAGGATGGCCATCAGCCGGTCCATCATCTGAAAATACGCGGGCCGCAGCTGCGTGAGCCTGCCCTGCGGAAGATCGGTAAACCCACGGTCAAAGCCCAAAGGCTGCGTTCGGTCGTCGGGGCCCTCCGCTTCCATATCCGGCTGCACGGTCATCAACAGCGCGGCGTTGAAACCTTGCTGCTGACGCCTGGCGGCGTAGGTTCGGCAAGCCGCCTCGGTCGCGCGCCAGGGCAGGGCCCAGGGGGTGTCCGCGACCACGAAAAAGGGATAACCATCGTGATGGCAGGCATTCAACGGCGACGCGGCACTCATTCGCAGCAGCCCGTGACGCTCAAAAAGCGAGTCGCCCGTAGCGGGGGTTGCCTGAAGCTCTCCGGAACCCGTCAGACCCGTGTCTTCGGGCGAACTGGCAATCGTCCAACGCCATCGTCCCGAGGCCTTTGGCGAGGCGAAGTGGCATCGCCAGATCCAACCGCCATCCCAGAACAGCGGTCGGCGCAGCTTCGTGCCATCCTCGTGTAGGAAGTCCGCCCACGCTTCCCAATCGGTGTAAGCATTTTTGGTGGACGCGGTTGCCTCGAAGCTCAGTTCGACGGCAGACCACTGTGGAGCGATTTCAAGCTGCATCCGAGGAGACAGCTAGCAGATGCGACCGCGCTTGCCCGCCCGCGAGTGACCCACCGGTTTTGGCCCTACCCAGCGCTCGTCCGCCGGTTCGCTGGCTAGTTGGTACCGAGAGTCCGACGACAGCCGGATGCGGTCGGGCGTCTGGTTGTCCAGACTGCCGTGCACGGTCGCCATGCCGAAGGTGAGCAAATCACCGGCTTTGAATTCCGCCGTCAACCAGCGTCCACCCAGCCGTTCGCGCAGGCTACGCGGGTTCTTGGATAGACTGCCCTGCCAGTTGCGACGTCCGTGCAGCGCTTTTTCAAAGTCGCCAGGCTTATTTTCGCAGTAGCTGTCGACATCGCTTGCCAGGTACTTGCGCAAGCGGTCGGTTTGTTTGTGCGAGTCCTCCAGGATGATAAGGCCGCCGAGGTCCAGCGTGACATCTCCAAAGGGCACCCAGGCGGTGTAGAGGTTGAAGGTGCCTCGATTCATGTAAACTGCGTCGCAATGCGGCGGTGAACCGCGCCCAGGGCTGACCGCGCGAAACCAAGTGAAGTCAAAATGCCGCACCGGACCGCCGAGAAACCGCTCGTAAAACGCCCGCATGCATGGCCCGTAAAGGAGTGACTCGACCACTGGATTTCCCGTCGCAATGTCCGGACGAAATTTCACGGTGGCCTCCGGTTTCAGAATGCCCTCGGAGGCCTCGCGTTCGGGATGCAGGATGCCTTCGGCTTTCAACTTCTCGCAGACATCGCGGCGTGCCTCCAGCACTTGCGCGCGTTCGAGGTAGCCCGGCAGGTAGAGGTAGCCATCGCGTTCAAAGGCCGCGCGCAGGGCTTCCGCGTCCGTGGCGATGGCGGAGGAATCGCGCAACCAGCCAAACGCATCGGCTTCCATGGAGAGTTCCTGTCCAAAAGCGTGGAGGCGGGGGTGGCTGAGCAACGACATACAGGCTAGTTTAGCGAATCGGGTGCTTCTGACAAGCTTTGGAATGAGCCTTCGGCTCCGACCTGCGGCTTGACCTAAACACGTAAAGCGTTGATGTTCGGCACCATGGGGATAAGGACCAGCGATTTTTCCAAGTACGGGTTGTTGCGCGTGGCGGCGGCCAGCCCCCGCTTGTCCCTGGCCCACGTCGAGCTCAACGCCGAGCGAATGCTTGAGCAATGGCACGACAGCAGCGCCGCCGGAGCCGCCCTGACCGTCTTCCCGGAACTGTCGCTGACGGGCTACACCTGCGGCGACTTGTTCCTGCAAAGCGTTTTGCGCGAAGCTGCTCTGAAGGCACTTGTCAGCCTGGCCGAGGAGAGCGCCCAACTGCGCGGGGCCGCTCTGGTCGGGCTGCCGCTGGAGATCGATCAGCGCCTGTTCAACGTCGCGGCGCTTGTATCCAACGGACAAATACACGGCTTCCTCCCGAAGCGGCACCTGCCCAATTACGGCGAGTTTTACGAACAGCGCTGGTTCGCCTCGGCGCGCGATCTGCCCCGCGACTCCATCCGGCTCAACGGCGTGGATATCCCGGTCGGCGCGAACCTGATCTTTCGCGCGGATACTGTGCCGGGTCTGGCCCTGGGCGTGGAGATTTGTGAGGACCTCTGGGCACCCAAACCGCCCAGCACGGATCTGGCCCTCGGCGGCGCCTGCGTGCTGGCCAACCTCTCCGCCTCCGACGAACTATTGGGCAAAGCCGCTTACCGCCGTGACCTCGTGCGACAGCAATCCGCGCGTTGCCTGGCCGGTTATATCTACGCCGGCAGCGGCCCGTGCGAGTCCTCTACAGACGTGGTTTACGGCGGGCACAACCTGATCGCCGAAAACGGCACCACCTTGGCGGAGTCTGCGCGCTTCGACTTCGAGGGGCAGCTCACCTTTGCCGACCTCGACCTCGAGTTCCTCGCTCACGAGCGGATGAAAAACACGACGTTTACCGGTAGCGGGCTGGAGACGGCTTGTGTGGAGGTTGGCTTTGAGTTGCCGCTGCCGGACAGTCTGCAGCCGCCCGAGCTGCGGCGCCCGTTACCCAAGATGCCCTTTGTCCCCAGTGACGAAACCCGCCGGGCCGAACACTGTGAGGAGATTTTTGCCATCCAGACTACCGGACTGGCCCGCCGGCTCAATCACACGGGCTCGAAAGCGGCGGTCATCGGTGTGTCGGGTGGGTTGGATTCGACCCTGGCGCTATTGGTCAGCGTGCGCGCTTTTGAAAAACTCGGGCTCGACCTCAAGGGTCTGCAGGCCATCACCATGCCGGGCTTTGGCACCTCGGAGCGCACCCTTGAAAACGCCCGCAACCTTATCCAGCAACTCGGCCTCGAGTTGAGAATGATTCCGATCGACGCGGCGGTGCGTCAGCATTTTGCGGATATCGGGCACGACGAAAGTGACCATTCCGTCGTCTACGAAAACGCCCAGGCGCGCGAACGCACGCAGATCCTCATGGATGTCGCCAACCAGGTAGGTGGATTCGTGGTGGGCACCGGCGATCTAAGTGAATCCGCGCTGGGCTGGGCCACCTACAACGCCGACCACATGTCGATGTACCACGTGAACATCGGCGTGCCCAAGACCCTGGTGCGCTACCTGGTCGACTGGTCCGCCGAGGCTGTGTTTAATGAGGGTCCGGTGCGCCACATCTTGAGCGACATCGCCCAGACGCCTATTACGCCCGAGTTGCTCCCGCTCGGCGAGCAGGGTGAGGTTCTGCAAAAGACCGAGGACTCCCTCGGACCCTACCGGGTGCACGACTTTTTCCTTTATCATATGGTGCGCCGTGGCTGCGCACCGTCCAAGCTACTTTTTTTGGCCGCACAGGCTTTCGGCGACGAATTTTCAAAAGCAGACCTGCGCCGTTGGCTCGAAGTGTTCCTGCGACGCTTCTTCGCTCAGCAATACAAGCGTTCCTGCATGCCCGATGGCCCGAAGGTCGGGACGGTGGCGCTCTCGCCGCGCGGTGACTGGCGCATGCCCAGCGACGCTTCCGCGGAGTCCTGGCTGCGCGAACTGAGCGATGCCTGAACGATCGCCAGTAACTTAGCGCGAAGTCGAAGTCGCTTCTGCTTCGACGGGCTTCGCTGTCGAAGTGGTAGAGGTCTCTTTGGCTTCGCTCTGGGCCTTGGGCGCGGCGGGCTTTTCGGCGGTTTCGCTCGGTTGCGGTTCCCCCAGGGCTTCCGCCACCGGCAGCGGTGCATCGGTATAAACACCCATGCGGCGGAAATGCTGATAACGACGCTCCAGCAGCGTTTCCGTGTCGAGTGTGCGCAGCTTTTTCAACTGCTTGCCGATCGCCGTGTCGAGATAAGTGGCGGCTTCGTCATAGCTTATGTGAGCCCCGCCAAAGGGCTCTTCCACGATTTTGTCGACGATGCCGAGCTTGAGCAATTCGTCCGCGGTGATGCGCAAATTCTCCGCCGCCTCGGCCGCACGCGACTTGTCCTTAAAAAGAATGGTCGCGCAGCTCTCCGGCGCGATCACCGAATAGTAGGCGTTTTGAAGAATCATCACCACATCGGCCACCGCGATGCCCAGCGCGCCGCCCGAGCCGCCTTCGCCGATGACGGTTGCCAGGATGGGTACGGTCAGCCCGGCCATCTCGCGAAGATTGACCGCGATCGCCTCGGCCACATGGCGCTCCTCCGAGCCGATGCCGGGAAACGCGCCAGGGGTATCCACCAGCACGATCACCGGCAGTTGGAAGCGCTCGGCCAGCTTCATCAGGCGCAGGGCCTTGCGGTAACCTTCCGGATTGGGATAACCGAAGTTACGCTCGATGTTTTCCTTGGTTTCGCGGCCCTTTTGCTGAGCCACGATCATCACCGGCTCGCCATGGTAGAGTGCGGTTCCGCCGATGATCGCCCGGTCGTCGCGAAAAAGCCGGTCCCCGTGCAGTTCCTGAAAGTCCGTGAAGAGCCGCTCGATGTAATCCAGTGCGTAGGGGCGGCGGGGATGCCGCGACAACTGCACACGCTGCCACGGGGTCAGGCTGGTGTAGATCTCACGTTTGGTGGCTTCGATTTTGTTTTCGATCGCCTCAATCTCCTCGGACAGGTCCACCTGCGTGTCCACGCCGGTCTGGCGCAGCCCTTCGAGCTGCTCCATCAGCTCTGCGAGCGGTTTTTCAAAATCAAGTTGGAAAGTCGGTTTGGCCATGGCGCACTGGGATTTCCGCTAGAACCTGAGACTTTTACAAAATCGTCACCTGCGGTGTCAACGTCCTCATGGACAGCCGGATCGGTGCCCGGAGCCACATTTTCAGGGCGTTTGTGTGACTTTTCCGCGAATTCCGAGGCTAATCTTCCTCGCCGTCGCCGCCTTTCAGCTCGTCTTTCCAGCCAAGCATACGCGCCTGTGCCCCAAATTTTTCCGCGGTCGGGATGTTGCCCAGCTGCATGTGAATACGCGACAGGCTGGTGTTGATGTGAATGTCCTCAGGGCGCAGCGCGTGGGCTTTTTCCGCCGCCTCGAGCGCTTGCGGATACGCCTTCTCGGCGTAATGCACCTCGGTCATCGCATGCCAGGCATCGAAATTTGCTGTGTCCGCCGCGAGTACCTGCTCCAGCTTTTCCAGGGCCGCCGCACTGTCACCTAGTGAAAAATCCAGCGTCGCTTCCTCGATCAGTTCCTGGTGCGCCTGCGCTTCGGGGTGATCCGTCATGGTCCAATCGTGTCCTGCTTTTAGGCACCCGTCGACCGTTTTGAAACAATTGCCGGAAACACAGCAGCCGCTCCAACTGCGCCATCCGTCCATCCCGAAGCGGCGCAGCTCGAGACTCGGCAATCCGAAGGGTCGCCGAAAGCACATCGTTCCGCAAAACGACTTACTGGCTTTTCGCGCAGCTGGAGCCTTCAGCAGCAAGCGGCAAATCGCCATCAGTGCGAATCCGCGTTCTTGTATCCTCCCAACTTCGAAAGCATGCACGGTTTGCGAGTGCATTCGTTCCCTTGTGTGGTTTAACTTCAACATCCGATGCATTCACGCCCGCGCACCGACTTTCCGGATCCCCGCACCGCGCCGCGCGACGGGCCGATAGCGATCGGTGGGGACCTCAGCGTCGAGCGGCTGCTGGCGGCCTATGCGCGCGGAATTTTCCCTTGGTTCGGCGAGGATGAGCCCATTCTTTGGTGGTGCCCCGACCCGCGCTTCGTGCTCCTGCCCGAAGCAGCGCACATCGCCAAAAATCTCGAACGCGAACGCCGCAAGCCCCGCTGGCGCGTCACCATGGATACCGCATTCCAGGAGGTTATCCACGCCTGCGCCTCGCAAAAACGCCACGATCAAGACGGCACCTGGATCACCCCTGAAATGCGTCAGGCTTATACCGAGCTCCATCGTACCGGCTTCGCTCACTCGGTCGAATGCTGGTGTGAGGGCAGCCTTGCCGGTGGCCTGTACGGCGTCAGTTTGGGCGGCGTCTTCTTTGGCGAGAGCATGTTTCACCACGCCGACAACGCCTCCAAGGTTGCGTTCGCCGCCCTTCTTGACTGGCTCCGGGCCAACGATTTCGATCTGATCGACTGCCAGCAGCGCACCCGCCACCTGGCCAGCTTTGGTGCCCGTGAAACCGCCCGCGACGCCTTCCTCGACCAACTTGAGGCCAGCCTGCAGCGACCCACACTCCCAGGCCCCTGGCGTTTCGATTAACTCAATGGCTGTTTGAGTAAAGAAACCATAAATAACATGAATGTGCACGAATTCATAGGCAGCAACTTCGTGTAAGGTTGGCTAAAACGTGCCGGAGGGAAGATAGCTCCGGTCATCCCAGCTTAAATCTACCTAGCCGCGAGGCTCTCGATGCAGCGGGTTTCTGTCGCGAAATGCACGAAAACGCGTCACAGGCGGACTAAACTTTTGAGCTTTGGGGGCACTGAGTGTCTTGATGGTTCCACACGCATACGTGCCCTTGGGGTGTATTCGTGATTCCTCACTTGGATGCAGGTCGTTTCCAGTTTGCGTTTGCAGCAGGCCAAAGGGCTGCGCAGCATCCCGCCGTGGACCCCGAAGTCGTAAAGCTGCTCACCCTTCAGACCGTCGATCTGCAGTTGCAGCAGGCACAGGCCGCGCTGCGCCGTGCCCCTGTCGAACTGGAGAAACTCGCCACCGAAGCCGCACGCGAAAAGGCCGCCATCGAAGAAAAGGAGCAGGCTTTCAAGGCGCTTGAGGTCCGCCGCAAGGAAATCGACGGTGCGCTGCAGGACGCCGAAGCCCAGATTGTTAAGTACAAGACCCAGCAGTTGCAGGTGAAAAAGAACGAGGAGTATCAGGCCCTCACCCACGAGATTGAAACCCTCGGCCAGCGCATCTCTGGCTACGAGGAAGCGGAAATCGGCCTGATGCTCGAAATCGACGAGGCCAAGGAAACGCTTGAGTCCGAGCGCACCGCCTCCGCCGAACGCCTGCAGGGCATCGACCGTGAACGCGTGCTCATCGAAGAGAATCAGCGGAAGGTGCAGGGAGAGGTCGCCGACCTCCAGGCCCAGGTGGCCGCCGCCCGCGAGCCCGTCGCCAGCGTTTACCTGTCCGCCTACGACCTCTCCAAAAAGCGTCACCCGCGCGGCCCCTACGTCTCGCCCATCGAAGAGGGACGCTGCCAGGGCTGCCACCTGAAGGTCTCCGGCGAAACCATATCTGCCCTGCGCCAACCCGAAGGCCCCGTCAGGTGCGACCAATGTGGCCGCGTGGTGTACCACGGCTAGATTGGTCTGGGACTGTATTTTCTAATGTTCCTGCGACTTTAAGGAGACCCGTAGTTGACTTTACCGACGCTTATCTGGCAGCGGAAGCTGTTCTGCGGCACAACACAGCTGAGCCGTAGTTAGGACCGACCCCAAGCGCCAGCTATGTAGATTGTTTCTCCCGAAACTTTGGCCAGTGATTGAACGATTGGTTTTGCGCTACCAGCCGATGCAAGCAAATCGTCGGTATTGTCCTTTCTCTTTGCTAAATAGTTCTGCTGTTTGGGTCTAAGATATCGTGAGATTTACCTTACAAAACGATGACAGCATAGCTTCCCAGCGAGCGATCCCGCTTGCACCACGCTAGCAAAAAGCCGATGCTGGAGGGTGTTTCCAGGGGGCGGGCATTCGCTCCCAGGGTTCAATGTTCTTTGGGAGAGGAAAGTCCGGACACCGCAGGGCAGGACTCCGCTTGAAAAGGCGGGCGCGGCGCGTTAAGGCGTCGTGACGGACAGTGCAACAGAAAGTAAACCGCCGCTAGCTTCACGGCTTTCGGTAAGGGTGAAAGGGTGGGGTAAGAGCCCACCGCCGCGTCGGGTAACCGCGCGGGCACGGTAAACCCAGTCCGGTGCAAGACCAAGCATGGGACCGAGCGGCCCGCTCATACGGTCTCGGGTAGGTTGCACCGCGCACCGCTTCACCGCGGCGCGGGAGTGACGGTTCACCCAGGTGAATACTCGCTAGATAAATGAATGCCCAGTGGCCACCTCCTTGCGAGGCAGCCGTGGACAGAATCCGGCTTACAGCCCCCTGGAAACATCTTTTTTAACGCGTTAGCCCCTGTCGCTGAATACCTTGCGGCACGAACGCTCCAAGGCTACACACGTTCATTTTGCCGGCTGTTCAGCCAAGATCTCCCACGAAGCACCAAAGCTCCCGGCACCGACCCCCCTCAAACACAGACATCCCGACAACAGGACAACCAGACCGCATTCCCAAATCACGCTTGACCGCAAGTGGTCCACGCTTCATTTTCAGAAGTTTCCGAACGCATCATGGCCAACACAAAGGCATCTAAGAAAGACATTCGCCGCATCACCCGTCGTACGGCGCACAACCTCGGCATTAAGACTCGCTTGAAGACGCTCCGCAAAAAGGCGCTTTTTGCCGATGACGCTTCCGCAGAGGAAAAGCAGACGCAGGTGAATGAATACGCGGCGGCCCTCGACAAGGCGGCCAAGACCGGTCTCATTCACCCGAATAAGGCCAACCGCCAGAAGTCACGTGCTGCCAAGCGCCTGAACAAGGCGAAGGCACCCGCCAGCTAATATCGTTTTGATTGCCTGGCGGCAGTTTCGAGAACCTCGGCCCGCCGAGGTTTTTTTGTGCGATGGTCCCTGAAAAAATCGGTTTCCCACCGCCGCTGCTTGGCGACCAGCCGTGGCGGTTGCGCGTTTTCGATTGGCAGGAGCGCCTGCTTGCCCTGGAAAAGCCGGTGGGTGTGCTGGTCGACCCTCACCCCTGGTACCCTAAGAGCCCTAGTTTGGTCGCCGCGCTCGCCGCCCAGGCAGAGGCTGACAAACCCGAGTTGGCGGGCTTTGAATTTGGGCGCGTGCACGGGGTGGGTTTTCTGGACGCCGAGATCGCAGGGGCTGCTCTCATCGCTGCCGACAAAATCGCGGCCGCCCATTGGCGCGATCTGGCGGGTTCCGACCAGATTGAATGGACCTTCGAAGTCATCGCCCGGCCAATCGCGCCTCCCGAGACCGCTCTGGGCAAGCGCGGCGGCACGATTGAAAGCGCGGAGGCGTTCGCCTGCGAATTGCCGCTGATCGGCGAGGACGCCAGCGCGCAGACCCGCGTGTCGCACCGTTTCGGCAAGCGTTCGCGGACCTGTTTTCAGCGGGACCCAACCTTCGAAGCAGTGGCGGACTGGCAATGCTGGACAGCGCGTGTGCGGTTGAACCGACCGCATCAGGTTCGCCTGCACGCCTTTGAAAGCGGGCTAAGAGTCGCTGGCGAAAAGTTGTATCTGGATGAACACGAAGCGATTGCCGCACCGAAAGACACGCTGCCTGGACCGCTTGTGCGGCTGGCGTCCATAAGCCTGCCGCAAGCCGGCGCCAGGCAGCGGATCATAAAAATCCCGCCTTTGGATTACTGGCGTCGGGCCCTGCGCACCCTGGCCAAGCCCCGCGCGTCCGCAGCGCGCTTGCCAAAAAAATCTTTACAATGAGCGAAATTCGCGCTTGTTTTCTCTTTTTCTCCAATCGAATTACGCCACATGGGCAACCTGAAGAAGAAGCGCCGTCTAAAGATGAACAAGCATAAGCGCCGCAAGCGCTCACATGCGAATCGTCACAAAAAGCGCACCTGGGGCTGAGCCACCGGGTCGTTGCCTGGCGGTAGCGCTGGGCAGTCTTAGCCTTTGATTGGAAGCGATCACCGGAAAGTACCGGCGGTCACCCAGCACACGTTAGCGGCAACTTTGTTGGTTGCTTACATGAGTGCAATCTGTGCGTAACTGGCTGGGCTCCCCAGTCTGGTGACGGCATGCTTCTGTCAAAAATATCTATGGTGCCGCGTTAAAGGCAGGAAATCAGCGGACGAATATTGGAGGTGTCCCCGAGTACGCTACGCGGGGACGGTTAGCCGCTCCGTTTTCTCCTGCCATTATGAAGGCAAAATCCAAGGGGCTCTTCATTGAGCTTTCCGAGTACGCCATTCTCGCCGCTCGTACCAGCAGTCTGCAGCCGCCGTTTACGGTGGAGACGCTGGTAGAGTTTCCGGCGGGCCTGAGCGAAGAAACCGGAAAAGAACTGACCCAACTGACCGGCTTGCGCAAGGGGGGCTACGTGCCTGTGGTCTCCAGCGCCTTCCCGGTCAATCGGTTCGTTCGCCGTGCTTCGCTCGACCATCCGAACAAGGCACGCGACATTTCCTATTTGAACGAGTTGTTGCGCTCGCAGTTCCGCATCGATCCTGCCGCCAACGCAGTCAAGGTGCTCGAGTCAAAGACCGGGCGCGAGTTAGATTTTAACCGCACACCCTCCAAGGAAGTGCTGTTTGCCGGAGCGGCTTTGGACGAGTGGACGTCGCTGCAGGCCGATCTGGTCGCCAACAGCCTCTATCCGGAGCGGCTTGAACTGGGCTCGCTCTCGATTTTGGGCGGACTGGCCAACTACCTGCGCTTCCGCGAGGACAATCGCCCGGTCATGTCGATCGAGCTGACCGCCGACAGCGCTCAGGTCTTCATCCTCTCCAGCGAGGGCCTCGACGTTTCCCGGCCCATTCCGTTCGGACTGCGCAGCATGTTCCCGATTGTGCAGGAAGAACTCGGGTTGAAGGACGAGCAGTCCGCCGAGAAGCTCTTTTACTCTGACACCTTCGATTTTACCGAGATGGCACCGGTGCTTTTGAAGAAGTTGCTGCGTGAGGTGCAGGCCTCCGCCGGTTTCTACGAAGTGCAAACCGGCCAGACCATCAGCCAGCTCTTTTTGGGTCACCTGCCCCGTAGCCTTTCCTGGATTGGCTCCAGCTTTGCCCGCTCGCTGGCCGTGGAAATCCTCCAGCCGGTCTACGAGGAGTGGATCGAGCACCTGGGCATCCAGGTCGACCCGGAGGTCGAACTCGGCAACCGCGGTTCCCGTTGGTTCGGACTTTTCAGCATGATGGGCGATTTTCGCCCATCCGACCCTGTTTCTCAATCTGTTGCTACCCATGCCACTGCGAACAAAGAGCAAGGATAAGCAGGCCGAAGCCCGCTACTGGCATTCCGACTTCCGTCAGGTGGGTGACCTTCCTGACGTGAAGGTCGTGCGCACGGCTTTCTTCGTCAACATTC
This sequence comes from Opitutales bacterium, assembly GCA_050331815.1. Classification (GTDB taxonomy): domain Bacteria; phylum Verrucomicrobiota; class Verrucomicrobiia; order Opitutales; family JBHJGM01; genus JBHJGM01. Next base: position 120,569 of record JBHJGM010000011.1, read on the forward strand.
TGGCGGTTGCGCTGCCGTTGCTGCTCGGCGTTTGGACGGGCAACAACGAGATCGAAGCCGCGGCCCTGCGCAGCGAAATCTCGACCCTGGAAGCCTCCGTCGCCTCGGCCCGTCCGAAGAACCAGCAAGCACTCAAGCTCGACAAGGAATTTAGCGCGCAGCTGAGGAAGGTGAACGCCTTCTCCGACTTCTTCGCCTCCTCGTTTGAGCCCCTGCACATCATTTCCATTTTCAGCAACAGCCGCCCCGACGGCCTTATCTTCGATCAGCTCAGTGTTTCGCTGCGGAAGGAAACCACCCGCAAAAACAAGAAGAGCATCGAGAAGTTGATCCCGACGATCAAAATCACCGGCGAGCTCGACGGTGACTCCACCACCGCGCTCGCGGTCCTGCAGGACTACGAGCAGCAGATCCTCGAAATCGAGGAGTTGGTCGACCGCATCGAAAATCTTGAGGCCAAGCCGCAGCGTTCCTCCGACGTGGATGCCTTCCGCTTTATCATTTCAATGGACCTTCCCCAAGGCTGATGAACACCCAGGACCTAGTCAAAAAGCTCAAGACCTATCCCCTGGCCGTGGTGGGCGCCCTGCTGACCGTGGTCGTCGGTGGTTTTGGCTTTGTCCGTTCCGACGTGCTGCCCGAATTGCGGCTGCGCTGTGACGACCTGCGCCACGAACTTAGCGGCTACGAGGCCAACATCCGCGCCGGAGATAGTCTCCAGGACGATCTGCTCAATGCCAAAGGTGTCGTCACCAAAATCGAGCGCCGCTTGATCGACCCTGAGGAAACCATCGCCAACCTGCAGTACTTCCTCGCCTTTGAAACCAGCACCGGCGTCGATCTGAGTGACCCGCGCCTGTCGGGCATCACCGGTGGGAATTACGCGGCGGCCGCCACCAAAGGCAAAAAAGGCAAGAAGCCCAAGGCGACACCCTTTTCCGAGGTCAGCTACAATCTCGATGCCTCCGGTTCCTACGAGGACCTTCTGGGCCTCGTGCACGCCCTCCAGGCCAGCCGCTTCTTCATGCGCGTGGATGCCATCAACCTGCGTCCATCGCAAAGCCTCGAAGGCGGCAACATGGACATGGGCCTCACCCTGAGCATCCTCGGCCAGCCCTGAGTCCTCCTTTGCGCGCCTACCTGTCATGAATTTCCAACTACATACACGTCTGCTCTCCGCTCTGCTGGCCGGTACCGCCGCGCTGATTCTGGGTGCGGGCGATGCCTTTGCGCTGGGACCGCGCGTCTCCTCGCCGGCCAAGCGCCAGTCGGCCATCGAGAAAGCCTCGGAAATCCTCAACAAGGACTACGACGCGTTGTGGGCCCAATGCGAAAACCTGCCCAATCCTTTTGTGTGGCAGCAGGAGCCCGAACCGGTCGAGCCCACCAAAGTTGTCGAAAAGGCACCGGTGCCGGTGGCCCCACCGCCTCCGCGCGTGATCCCGGACAAGGTGATCCTGCCGCTGATTGGCAAAAAATTTCAGGTCAAGGGGGTGATGGGTCGTGGAGACCGCAAAATCCTCATGACGCCTTCTGGAAAGATGACGGTCGGCGACGTCCTTCGCGCCACCGTCAACGGTAAAACCTACGTCATTATGATTTCAAAGATTACTGACAAGGAAGTCATCCTGACTCTCAACCAAGCAACCTTCACCAAGCAGATCGCGCCCTCCTTGCCATCGAATTACCTAACGAAGGACTAACCTGGCAGCGAACGCGCGTGCGCGAGCAATCCAATACGCGCGCGTCCGGCCAAAACTCACCACGCACAATGAACGCAACCCAAAAGACCCGGATGTCTCTTGCCGCTACGCTCGCCTGGTTCGGTGCCTTCGCCTATGGAGCAGACCAGCAGCAGCCGGCGGAGCCCAGCCTGCCACCGAATCTGGCGGCTGAATTGCCACGCGGACCTTCCCTGGAAGACCAGATGGCTGCCTCCAATCCCGAAATCGAGTACGTTTCGGATTCGCCCGAAGTTGAAGCCGCCTCGAGTTTGATCGATGGCTTCCTCTCCGGTAACGCCGCCATCAACTCGCTGGACGAAGATGCCGAGCCCGCCGCCGACACCGGTGCCGCCTCGGACCTCATCAACGGCTTTCTCAGTGAGAACGCCGTCGACGCCGGCGAGCCCGCTGCGCCCAGCACGCCCGAGAATCCTCTGGCCAATTACCGCATCGATGGTGAGCCCGTCGTGGCGCCCGCCAGCGACGCGACCGAGATCGTCGTCGATATCGATCTCGAGGGCTACCCGGAAGGCACCGACGAGGCCGCTACTTTCTCAGCGCCCGCTGGTGAGCAAGCCGACGTCGATTTTGTGACGGTCGAGGATATCGAGATTGAACTCGACGACCTGCCCGACACCGAGGACACCCTCATCGAGCAGACCCCGACCGAAGACAACTTTGAGTCCGACGTGGCTTTCGGCTTCTCCGCGCTGAACGAAGGGGACACCCCCGAGGTCATCGAAATCGCGGACGTCGAAGTCTCCGCCATCGAAGAGGATGGGGCGCTGGTCGATCTCGACGAGCCCGAAACCACTGACCTTTTCGCCGAGCCAGCAAGCGATGGCGCTGGTGACGTGGCCTTTGATGCGCAGACGGATTCCGCAGTAGGTGAGATCTACGTCGGCGAAGCTCCGGAAACCCCAGCAGTCTACGAAGACGCCTACGTCGGTGAAAATCCGGCCGCCATTACCGAGGTGACGACGGACACCTGGACTGAAGGCACCGAAACGGTCTCCACCGAAACAGATGACAGCTGGAGCGATTCCTTCAGCGTCGATTCGACGGAAGCAACGCCTGATTCCGACTTCGCGACGGTCTCCGTCGACGACACCACCGGCGTCGAAGATACCTTTGTGGATGCCGAAGCCACGGATGAATTCGTAGCCACCGAAGCCTACACGGAAACCACGGACGACTTCGCCACCGAGGACAGCTTCGTTGAAGTCGAATCGGTGACCGAAGACAGCTATGTCGAAATTGACGATCCCACCAGCGACGCAACCGGCGCGGACGCCTTCACGGCCTTCCCGGTCGACACCGACTCCGGCAGCCAAATCGGCGGTGGCGGCGACTTCGTGGAAATAGAGGACGATGGCTCACTGGTTTCGATAGACAGCCTGGAGAGCATCGGCGACGACTCGCTCAACGCCTACAACGTGGATGAAGTCGATATCGACCTGTTCGACGAGTCCGCGACCGACACCGTCAGCTTCGAGGATGGTTTCGAGGGTACGCCCACCGAGATCGGCCTTGAAAGCGACAGCGGCATCAGCGGTTCTTTCGACATTGATGCGGTCACGACCGAGAGCAGCGACATTCCCACCATCGATGTGGAGATGCCCTCGCTGGCTGAGATCGACCTCGACTACGGCGATACGACCTCACCTGAGCCAGTCAGCGATTCCGCGGGCGTGGTGGAAGATGACGTTATCGACCTCGTCGATTTTCCCGACCAGGAAATCCGCGCGATCATCCGCGATGTCTCCGACCTCTTTGACTTGAACGTGGTCATCCCCGACGCACTCGTGGGCCGTACTTCGCTGAAGCTGCGCAACGTCACCTGGCGTCAGGTCTTCCAAGTGGTGCTGGAGCCCGCCGGCTTCACCTACATCGAGGACGGGAACATCATCAAGATCAAGAGCATCACCGATCTCGAGCGCGAACCCACCGCCACGCGCGTCTACCTGATCAACTTTGCTGACGCCAGCTCGCTGCAGGGCTCGCTCACACCGCTGATCGACAGCGGCGCCGGCGGTCGCATCCAGGTGGACCGTCGCACCAACGCGCTGATTATCACCGAGCGCCCGTCGCGCATGAACGACATTCAGGAGGTCATCGAGCGCCTCGACCGCCCGACCGCCCAGGTCATGATCGAGGCCAAGTTCATCGACGTCTCTGACACCAACGACAAGAACCTCGGCTTGGACTGGTCTTCGATCGACAACATCGAAATCGGCAGCTTCGACGGTCTTTATCAGGCCAGCGATGCCGCGGGCCCCTCGGGTGTCTTCTCCGCCGCACCGACCGGCGCGTTGACCACCGTGCTCTCCGCACCGGAGTTCAACGTCGTGCTGCGCGCTCTCAAGCGCAACAGCAACGCGCGTCTCATCTCCAACCCGACCGTGGTGGCGATGAACAACACCCGCGCGCTGATCAACATCTCCGAGGAGTACCCGATTCCGGAGTTCACCTTCAACGAGGAGCGCGGCACCTTCGAAGTCAGCGGCTTCGAGTACCGCCCGATCGGTATTCTGCTCGACGTGCTCCCACAGGTGAACTCGGCCGGCTTCATCAACCTGACCATCATTCCCGAGATCAGCTCGACGGAAGACTCGGTCAACTTCAGCGGCGGTGCCGGTACCTCGACCGAGATTCCGATCATCGACACCCGCAAGACCGAGACCACGGTCATCCTCAAGGATGGGTACACCCTGGCTGTTGGTGGTCTGATGGAGGATCGCGAGAGCAATCTGACGCGCAAGCTGCCGCTCTTTGGCGACATCCCGCTGGCCGGACGTCTGTTCCGCGCCGATGAGAAGACCCGCACTGTGCGCAACCTGATCATCTTTGTGACGGCCCGCACGCTCAACCCCGACGGTACCAGCTTCGAGGAGATCATCGACCCGCGCCGCCTCTACGAGATGGGTGTCGACGAGCGTGACATCCCCGGCTACCAAATGCCTGACGAGGAACGCGCCGTGTACGAAGAGTTGCGCCGCCTGCGCTCCGAACTGCGTGCCCGCGATGCCTACCAGCGCATCGAGTCCGAACTCGCCATCGAAGCTGGCTTCACCGCCGTGGGCGATGAGGAAGGCCTAGACGATGACAACGAGCAGCTGTCCAACAGCAACTTCGGTCGCGGCTTTGGCGTGCGTCGCTAGACGGCTCAAAAGTCACCAAGGCCCTTGGGCCTTGAACCTTTCAAACGGCAGCGTAAGCTGCCGTTTTTTTATGGTCAGCCTGCAACACCGACCCCGCCGCGCCAGCCTGCACACGCTGGGCTGCCGGCTGAATCAGTCCGAGACGCGCCTGCTGGAAGAGCGTTTGCAGGCTGCGGGCTACGAGGTTGTGCCCTTTGGCGAAACTGCGGAACTCGGCATCATCAACACCTGCACCGTCACCGCCCAGGCCGAATTGAAATGCCGCTACGAGATTCGCCGTTTCCTGCGCAAAAACCCGCGGGCTTTTCTAGCTGTGACCGGTTGCTATGCCGAAAGCGGCCACCGCGTGCTCGCCACAATGCCTGGGGTCGATCTGATCCTGGGCAATCAAAACAAGCTTTCCCTGCCGGACTACCTGGGCGACGGCTCTAAAAACTCCGTGCCGGTCGTGATTCGCGACCGCCTCACGCGCGAGGATTTCACCATCGAAGCCGCAGGTGACTGGCCTTTCGCGCAACGGGCTAACCTTAAGGTGCAGGACGGCTGCGATTTTGTTTGTGGCTTCTGCATCATCCCTCGGGTACGCGGTCCGGCCCGCAGCCGCGACTGGAGCGATCTTCTCGCCGAAGCCCGTCAACTTGCCAGGCGTGGCGTGCGTGAACTGGTCCTGACTGGCGTCAACATCGGCACGTATTCAAGCGGCGGATACAACCTTGTCGATATGGTCGACGCGCTGGCGGATATGCCCGGCCTGGCCCGCGTGCGCATCAGCAGCATCGAGCCCACCACCGTCGATGCAGCGCTTTTTCAGCGCATGGCCGATCCCGCGCACAACCTTCAGCCTTACCTGCATCTGCCGCTGCAATCTGGCTGCGATCGCGTCCTGCGCGAAATGCGCCGGAGGTATTCAACATCCGAATACGCTGATTTCGTCCGCCAGGCAATGGCCTGGGTGCCGGACCTCTGCCTGGGCACCGATGTCCTGGTCGGCCATCCCGGAGAAACCCCGGACGACTTCGAGGCCACCTGCCGCTATTTCCAGGCGCTGCCTTTTGCCTACGCGCACGTCTTCACCTACTCGGAGCGCGAGCGCACCCCCGCCGCTCGCCGCACGGATTCGGTACCCATGGCCGAGCGTCAGCGCCGCAGCGCCCACCTCCGTCAGCTCAGCGCGCAACGCCGCCTCGACTGGAACCGACAATATCTGGGGCGCACGCTGCCGGTACTTTTTGAGGACCCCCGTGACGGATTTTGCCCTGGCTACACCGCCAACTACATCCGGGTGATGGTTCCGGCACCTGCCGCCGGGCGCGACCTGCGCAACACCCTTCGATACGTCCGCCTCGACAACGCTATTGGCGACTTTGTTGAAGGCACGCTTCTGCCCGATCACACAAGCGCCCAGGTCGTGCTCAGCGCCTAGGGGCTTTAGCTGCAAAAAAAGCTCAATAGACACCTTAGAAGCGTAGCTTGCTTGTTCTCTCGGATTCAGTACACGGGACCCGTACGCTCAAAAACACACCTGAACGAGGTCGAGGTGACGCTCGGATCGCGCGGTTAGATTGCTTTCATCGTGAAACGCGCAGCGATGTCGCAAACGAAGTGCGTGAGCACTTCAGTCCCGTGCCGGTCACGGCACCTAGATGTTTTCGCCACCGCCGCGCGACGTATCCTTGGGCGGAAAGGGCACGTCGGTCTGTTTGCGTCGGTTGGCCTCCTTGATCTTCTTGGCCTCGAATTCGGCAAGTTCGTCGGGGGTCTCTTGTTCAAAGCCGTGCACGTTCGCCGATTCTCCCGGCGTTGTCAGTACCTTGAATACACTCCAGCCCAACAGCGCCGTCACCGAGCCCACCGAGAGCATCAACACAATCCAGCCGCCAGTTGTCATATAATTTTCGATACGTTAGCCCCGCTTGGTCGTGGGCATGCTTGAAAGCGATTTGAAGCGTGCCGACGAGCCGATCAGCACTAGGCAAATCGCCGCAAAGGCGGTGATCAATCCCAGCGAAAGCCAAGCCACCAGATTGGGCGGTGTTGTTTTCGTGCCTGTCAGGTCGGTTACGTAGTACACGGGGTCGCCCCCGAAGACCGCCAGAACGCTGCCCAGTAAAAAGGATACGAAGACCGCGATCAAAAATGCCGGGGTGGCGTATTTCATCAAAAATTTGAAGAACCCGGGGATGCGGATCGACGAGCCCTGGTGCGCTTCCTCCCAGCCCCGATCGATCCCCCACACCCAGCCAAACAAAATGATCTGAATGGTTGCCTGCACGTAGATCAGCAAGGTCCCGACCCAAAAATCCATCGTGTCCAGCGCCTTCACATCCTGACTGAAATACAGCACAAAGCCCGCGCCCATCAGCGTGATCATACCCAGCACCGCCACCGAGCCCTTACGCCCCGTGCCTAGGCTCTCCTCAATGAAGGCAATGCCCGGCTGCAGCATCGACAGTGAACTCGTCACCGCCGCCAAGAACAGCAGAAAGAAAAACATGAAGCCAAAGACCGCGCCGCCAGGCATCTGCGCGAAGACCATGGGCAGGATTTTGAAGCCCAGGTCGAACGTTCCCAGACCAATCCCCGCCAGGCCGGCGGCTCCGATGAACGCATAGGCGGCCGGTACGGTGATCAACCCGCCCAGACCCACTTCACAAAACTCGTTGGCGCTCGTCGCCGCCAGGCCGCTCAGCACCACATCATCGTTGCGGCTCAGGTAACTCGAATAAGTGATGATCACGCCAAAGCCCACGGAGAGGCTGAAAAATATTTGCCCGGCTGCCTTCAGCCACAACTCCCCATTGGATAGCTGCTCCCAGATCGTTCGCTTGATAACCGCTGTTTCGTCCAACTTTGGGATGGCCACAGCCTGTGCGATGAGAGTTTCGATGGATACCTCCAAGTCGCTGATGCTTGCCTCAATCGCCTCTCGCGCTGCTTCATCGTCGGCTGTCCTCAACTCGATCCGCGCTTCCTCCAGATCGCCTCGCGCCTTTTCCATATCGCTGGCCACCACGTTGAGCGCGTAGTTTTTCGGGTCGGCCAGGGGACGCTTTCCCACCAGTTCGAACGCGCGCTCCAGCCGTTTCTCATCTGGTTTCGCCGCCTCGCCATAAGGCACCACCAAAAACTGCTTGTCCGGATTCCACATGAACCCGAGCCCATTGGAGATGTTGTTCTCTGGGCTCGATGCGACCGGCGCGCCCAGCGTCAGCACCCGCACCAGCACCACGATCGCAAGAATCACCAGCGCGGGCATCGCGTACTTGCAGAAAAATTCGATCCCCTTGGCGATCCCTCGATAGATCAGGAAGAAATTCAGCCCGAAGGCCACTAGCAGGTACAGGCCGACCTGCTCCAGGTTGAAGCCGATCGCGCTGCCGTCGGCACCCGCGCCGATGAATCGCGCCCACCAGCCCACCGATTCATCTACGCTGTCGAAGGCCATGGTCCCCATCGCGAAATTTACCGCGTAGCCCAGGCACCACGCTTCGATGTAAACGTAGTACATGTAGATGATCACCGGGATCACCACGCCAATCACGCCCACCCATTTCATCCCAGGTATTCGCGTAACCGCTGCAAAGATTGCCGGACACGAGTTGAAGCCCTTCGACCCGCCGTTGCGCCCCATCGCCCATTCCGCCCAGCAAATCGGCAGCCCGATCACCAGAAACGAAATGAAGTACGCCAGCATGAAGGCACCGCCGCCAAACTCCGCCGCCTGCCCGGGAAAGCGCAGGAAATTGCCCAGGCCGACCGCACTGCCTGCCACCGCGAGAATCACCCCGATGCGTGAGTCCCACGACTCCTTGCCCTTGCGCGCCACCATGCCTCTGTAAATCGACTCCAAGCGCCAGGGAAAAGCGGCGCGAGAAAAAAATCGTCGCCACGCGTGCTTTCGGCTTCGCCCGGCTACTTCGGCCCTCCATGCTTTCATGCCATGCTGCGGCTGCACGACCGCTACATTTTCACCGAGTGGCTCAAGTCCTTTGGGATGGCTTTGGCCCTCACGCTGATGGTCCTGCTGATTGAGGACCTTAACGACGACCTGCCCGACTTCCTCAACTGGGAGGCCTCACTCGCCCAGATTTTCGGCTACTACGCCCGGCTCATTCCCACCTTCCTGCCGACAATTCTGCCGCTGGCCTTGCTGCTGTCGCTCTTGTTCACCCTGAGCAATCTACACCGCAACTACGAGATCATCGCCCTGCGCGCAGCCGGCATGAACGTCTTCACCATCTCACGCTCACTCTGGCTGGCCGGGCTGGCGCTCTCGGGCCTGGTCTTGTACCTCAACGCCACGCTCGTTCCTGCCTTTGTCGAGGAGACCCGCCAGATCCGCCGCGACCTGCAATACGCCAAGGAAGTACGCGACCGCCCGGTCGAAGAAGTCGGGCTCATCGGTCAACTGACCTTCGACAACCGCAGTCAGAATCGCCGCTGGTTCATGGAGGATTTTTCTGATTTTCGCCAGCGCGGTCGCGGTGTAAACGTCTACTTCTACAACAGCGAAGGTTACGAGGTCCGGCGGCTTGTCGCCCGCGAAGCCTACTACGACGCGTACGCCGGGCACTGGTTTTTTCAGGAGGGGCGCGACATCACCTTCGACCCCCGCCTCGGCGAGGCCATCCTCGCGCCGTGGTTCGGGCGCTTTCCTGCGACGGCTGTCCCGGAACTGACTGAGCGCCCCGAAACGATGCTGCTGCTCAGCCGCCCGCCGCGCGATCTGTCCCTCGTGGAAATTCGTCGCCTGCTCGAGCGCATCCCCCTCGAAACCAGCGAAAAGATGCGCCCCTACGCCGTGCGTTATCATACCGTCCTGGCCGGCTCGTTGACGTGTTTGGCCGCCGTTGGCATCGCGGTTCCCTTTGCCGTGGCGGGCGTGCGGACCAATCCGCTCGTTGGCGTCTCCAAGTGCATCGGCTGGTTTTTCGGGTTCTTCATCGTGTCCAACGTTGCCACCATGCTCGGCGAACAAAACCACCTGGACCCGATCTTGGCTGCCTGGCTGCCGATCGGTCTGGTCACCCTGCTGGCGCTGTACTTCATGCGCCGCGCGCTGTGAAGCGTGCCTGCGGGCTGGATTTTGCCGGCAACCTGCCGCAGTTTGGGCCGATGGCTAAAGCATCCACTCTTTCCGCGCCCACCCTCAAGCTGCGCGGAGGCGCGCGCCACCGGGTGCTGCAGGGGCACCCCTGGGTCTTTGCCAACGAGATCGCCGATGGCTTTTTACTGGGGAAACCGTTCGACGGACAGGGTATTGAACTGCGCGACGCCTCCGGGCGTTCGCTCGGAATGGGACTGTATAATAGCCGCTCCCAAATCATCTGGCGTCGCTACAGCCGCGGGCTCGATGCTTTTGATGCGCTTTGGTTGCGTGAGCGGATTCAGGCCTCCATTTCCCGCCGAAACGATACTCGCTTTTGTCGACTGGTCTGGTCAGAGGCCGACGGTTTGCCCGGGCTCGTGATCGACCGTTTCGACGATGTGCTGGTGGTCCAACTGCTGACCTTCGGCATGGACCGGCAGGCCACGGTCATCGGCGAGGCGCTACAGGAATTCCTTGCCCCGCGCGAAATCCTGTTTCGTAACGATGCGCCCAGCCGGGCACTTGAAGGTCTCGATCTAAAAGTCACGACGCACTCAGGCAAACCGGTCGCTGCGGACTGGTTTACCATCGACGGCATCGAGTACCGCCTGGACCTGCACGCCGGTCAAAAAACCGGCTTTTACCTCGACCAGCGCGCGCAGCATCCGCTGGTTGCCAGTTACGCCTCCGGTCGCCGTGTTCTTGACGGCTGCTGCAATCAGGGGGCGTTTGCGCTGCACTGTGCGCGGTCGGGGGCTGCCTCTGTTTTGGGGATCGATTCGGCCAAGCCCGCCATCGAAGCCGCGCTCGAAAACGCTGCCCGCAACGCGCTGGAAGCCGAGTTCCTTCACGCCAACCTCTTCGATTGGTTCAACGCCAACCGGGCCGCACGCTTCGATTTAATCGTGCTCGATCCGCCCTCGTTTGCCCGCAATCGCCGCGTCGTGGAAGGGGCTCTGCGCGGCTACAAGGAGCTCAACCTGCGCGCCTTTCAGCAGTTGGAAACCGGTGGTATCCTGGCCACCTACTGCTGCTCCCAGCACGTTGATGCCGCCACCTTCGAAAGCATCGTCGCCGAAGCCGCGGGCGATGCCGGTCGCGAGCCCCGGCTCCTACACCGCACCGAGGCGCCCGCCGATCACCCGGTGCTGCTGACCATGCCTGAAAGCCGCTACCTCAAGGGCCTCATCCTCGAAGTCTAAACTCCCGAAACTTACGCCACATAGCGCTCAAAGCCCCGTAGAATCACCCAGACACACCTTTGCGCCTGCTGCGCTTTTTCGCGGCTAGTTACTATCTGCTTCCAAGTGCTTCTCCCAGAGGCCCCACGCCTCTGTGGTGAGGCCTCTGCCTAGTGCGCCAAGCCGTGTTCGTGCTCGACCCACTGGATCGCAAACTTCACCAGCTCGTTGCCGCTGGAGAGTTCGAGCTTTTCCTTGATGTGTGCGCGGTGCGACTCGACGGTTTTGACGCTGACTGTCAGCGCTTTGGCCACCTCGCGCGTGGAGAGCCCCTTGCCGATCAACTGGATCACCTCCAGTTCCCGGTCGGTCAGCTTGTCGACCGGCGATCCTTTGTCCGAAGCCGTGCCGCTGACAATCTGGTGCAGCAGCTGTTCGGACACGCGTTCGCTGACGTAGATGTTGCCCGACAGCGCCCGGCGGATAGCCGTCTTGATGGTGTCCTTGCTCTCGTGCTTCATTACAAAGGCACGCGCGCCGGCCCGCAGGGCCCGCTGGGCAAATACACGCTCGTCGTGCATCGAGAACATCATGAACTCCAGGTCTGGGTACAGCGCCTTCAGGTTCTTGATCAGCTCGATGCCGTTGCTGCCCTCCAGGGAAAGGTCCACCACCACGAGATCCGGGTTGGAGTCCTTGACGCCCTTCATGGCTTCGGCGGCGTTCTTGGCCTGGCCGCAGATTGTCAGGTCGGACTCTTCTTCGATGATTTGCGCAAGCCCGCTGCGGATGAGCGGATGGTCATCGACCAGAAAGATGCGCTTTTGCTGTTTATCGAGCTTATCAGACATGGTGGAAAGCAGACTTGGGGAGGCAGGTAAGACGTGTCGCCAGGGGAATCAGCCTCACGTCAGGGGCGGAAGATAGAGGCCGGTGCTCGCGAAGCCAAGCGGATTATTCCCCAATCCCACCCCTTCTAGGGCTCTGCGAAAGACCGTTTTATCTCAGGGCCTTCGAGACCACATCGGCCACCGCGTGACCCAGCAAACGGCTTCCGCTGGGCGTGTAATGGACCCCGTCATCCCGCAGCAGGCGGTCGCGGCCCGCCTGTTGGATGATCGCGTGCAAGTCGTTAATCTTCAGCTGCATCGACTCCGCAATCGCTTTTGCCTGCGCGTTGTAGGCCAGCACATCCTCTTCAAACCGATCAAAGTCCTTGGTCTGGTGGTGCCACTGCTGGTTAACCGGCGTGGTTGAGGCCCAGATCACGCTCGCCTGGGTATTTTCGACCAGGCTTTGGAAAATCCGCTCCAGGTTTCTGGCGTAGTCATGCAGTTGCACTGCGTTGACCTCGGCTCCGAACTCCCGGCGAATATCATGCAGCCCGCAGTTGAGGTGGACAATGTCGGGCTGCGGATCGATGGCCCATGCCTGCAGGTTGTCCAGCACCACCGTGCTGGTGCGCGCGTTTTCCTCGGCGGAAATCACGTCCGCCTTCGATTCGAGCCGTTCGCGGACGAATTCCTCGTAGCCGATGCGGATGGAGTCGCCGATCAGTACGACGCGCGGAAGGGCCATCGCTCAGGTCTCCTCAAACTTTCTGGAGAACAGCGCTTCCATCTCGTCCAGCAGCGCATCGGCGCCGGTGCCTGAGGCGATGAACTTCAAATTCGAACCCTGGCCCGCCGCCAGCATCATCAACCCCATGATGCTCTTCCCGTTGACCTGCTCATCGCCTTTTTCCACAAACAGGTCGACGTCCGGATATTTGTTGGAAATACGCACAATCATGGCCGCCGGGCGTGCATGGATGCCCATCTTGTTTTGGACCACAAGGGTGCGGTCAATCTCGCTGCCGCTGCTTTTTTGTGTGTCGGACATCTCGCGCTAACTGGTAATAGCCTATTCGAGCAGGAAACGAGCCCGGCAAACAAGCCTTGAAAGTCAGATTCAAGGACCGAGCCCGCACTTTGTCAAAACGATGCCTGGGCAACTCACGTAGATCGCTCTCCCAGTGCATAGGTATACGACTCCATGGCCCCCGGTGTCAGGGTCAGGTGATTCCCGCCATCCGCCCGCTGTGACGGTTCCGTCCGCCCGACGACCTGTGCCCCCACGCCAAACGCTCGGGCCGTTTCAATGACCCAGGGCGCGTCTTCAAACTGGCAGTAAACCTCCATGCGGTGACCCATGTTGAAAACCTGGTACATCTCCCGCCAGTCCGTCTGGCTGACTTTTTGAATCTCCCGAAACAAGGCGGGGGTGGTAAACAGCGTGTCCTTAACGAAATGCACGCCCTGCCCGAAACGCAGGCATTTCGTCTGCCCGCCGCCGGAGCAGTGAACCAGCCCGCGTACTTTTTCTGGATTCACCGCCAGCAGGCGCGCGAGGATGGGCGCATAGGTCCGCGTCGGACTCAACAGCGCCTGTCCCACCGTAAGTGAGGCACCCGGCAAGCTGTCCTGCAGCCGGAAGGGCCCGCTGTATACGAGCGCCGCCTCGGTCTGGGCGTCGAAGGTTTCTGGATACGTTTCGGCGTAATGGTGGCTGAGCAGGTCATGCCGCGCGCTGGTCAGGCCGTTGCTGCCGATACCGCTGTTTTCCGCTGTCTCGTAGGTGGCCTGCCCATCCGAGGCCAGTCCGACAATGGTCAGGCCCGGCGTAATCCCTTCGTTGGTGACGACCTTCGCGCGCTCCAGCACGGCAACCGCACAGGAATCCACCGTGCAAGTCGGCGTCAAATCACCCACATCGGCAGTCTCGCCACCCCCGCTGACAATGCCCACGCCATGGCCCCGTAACGCCTTCAGAAATGCCTCGGTGCCCTCAATCAGCGCAGCCAGCACCTCGCCCGGGATCCGACGCGCGTTCCGGTTGATCGTCGACGAGAGCACAATGTTGTGCATGGCACCGACACAGAGCAGATCATCGAGATTCATCACGATTGAGTCCTGCGCGATGCCACGAAAGACACTCGCGTCGCCCGTCTCGCGCCAGTGCAGGTATGCCAGAATCGACTTCGTCCCGCTGCCGTCGGCGTGTATCACACAGCACTTCGAGGGGTCGCCCGTCAGGTGGTCTTCGGTCACCTTGCAGAAGGCGCTCGGAAACAATCCGCGTTCGAGCCGGTCGACGACGGCATGCACCTCCTCCTTGCTCGAAGATACGCCCCGCGCCGCGTAGCGCCCTTGCTTCGATCCGCCCACCGTGCCCATGTGTGCAAAAGGCTGCCCTTCCGCCCTGCCGTGAGTCAATCCCCCGTCTGCGCCCGCCGCTTAAAGCATGCGATGTCTGCATCGGGCATTTTGACTGGAGCGAATGGCTAAGTCCTGAATCATCCAACACGTGAAACACCGCCTCATTCTCTACTGCCTCCTCGCTTGCGCTTTCATGATCGCTCTTTCTACCCAGGTGCCCGCCGCCGATGACTGGCGCTCCTACGCTCAAGCACGCATTCAAGAGCACCGTACCGGCACGCTCAACGTGGTCGTTCGCAATCGGAAAGGCGATCCGCTGCCAGGTCTGCAGGTTTCTGCCAAGCTGTTGCGGCACGATTTTCTGTTCGGTACCCAGACCGCGCCCAAAAACTTTCCCGTCGACTCCGAGGATGCCCGCTGGCATCGCGAAGAGCTGCCCCGTCTCTTCAATACGCTCGTCTTCGCCAATGGCCAAAAAATGAACCAATCCCAGCGGATTCCCTTTCGCGCGCAGACTGAAGCAGTTGTCGACTGGGCTCACACGCATGACTTCGCCTGGCGCGGACACACCTTGGTCTGGGGCGTCTTGAAGTACTCCCCGGTCATCGTGCAGCCCTTTCATGAGCAGATAAAGGAGGGACAGCCGATCGACCGAGAAGCCCTCCTGCACCGGATCGATCAATCCATCCTGGATCGTTGCCTGCGCTACCGCGGAAAAATCCGCCACTGGGACGTCGTCAACGAACCGGTCTCCGAGCGGCATCTGTTTCACGCCTTGGGCGCGGAGTCCGTCGAGGATCAAGCCGCCCTGATGGCGCGCTGGTTCAAGCTCGCCCACCAGGCCGACCCCAGCGCCCGGCTTTACATGAACGACTTTGGTATCCTCGTCACTCAGAACGAGGCCAAGCGCGAACGCTACTACCAACTGGCCAAGGCGCTGGTTGAATTGGGTGCGCCGCTGCACGGGGTCGGGTTTCAGGCGCACACCTGGAATCAGGATCACGTGAACCCGCCCGAAAAGCTGAACAAAATTTTCGACCGCTTCGCCGACCTTGGGCTCGAGCTGTGTATCACCGAATTCGATACGTTCGGCAAGTGGCCCGCTGCCAGTGAAGGCGGCGAGCGCCTCCGCACCGAGTGGTTCGAGCAACTCCTTATCACCGCCTACAGCCACCCGGCCATGACCGGATTCATGGTCTGGGGCATTCAGGACTTCTACCACTGGAAGGAATCAGCCCCGTTTTACGACGCCCAGTGGCAGCCCAAGCCGTCCCTGAAAGTTTACGAGGATCTCGTCCTCAACCAGTGGCGCACACAGGCCGACGGCACCACCGACGCCAACGGTCAGTTCACCTTCAACGGCCACCATGGCCTCTATCAATTTGAAATCAGTGACGGCCAGGGCCAGGCGTTCACAATCTCCGCCGCACATCACCCCGACCTTCAGGAACTCGCCCTGACCTGGTCACCTAACTAGCGCGCCGTCTGCCTGAATAGCCCCTCAACGGGCCTGCCCCCCCAACACGCTAAGTATGTATCGCTGCCCTGTCGGGCTCACCCGACCGTCATAG
Organism: Opitutales bacterium; assembly: GCA_050331815.1. Lineage (GTDB taxonomy): Bacteria > Verrucomicrobiota > Verrucomicrobiia > Opitutales > JBHJGM01 > JBHJGM01. The sequence continues at coordinate 136,492 of JBHJGM010000011.1, forward strand.
CAAGGAGCGAAGCGACCAGAGCAGACCTGCTCTTCGAAGCTCGAAAAGCAAAGTAAGGTCTAAGCGTATGTCTCAACGCTGCTACTCGCAGGTTCACCACACCCGCCCGCAGGCTCCCCTTCCCGGGCTTGCCACCAAACGAATTGCAAAAGCAATTCTGTATTCCCCGCGGCCACGCGAGCGTGAGCGCAAATGCGAGGGGTGAGTGACACCGTTGACGGCGCGTTGGCGGTGCCACAGGATCTACTTCATGATCCAGAAAATCGGTTTTGTCGGCCTGGGTGCCATGGGCCTGGGCATGGCGCGCAACCTCCTCGAGGGCGGCTTCGAGGTCCACGGCTGCGACCTGCGCGAAGAGGCCCGCCAGGCCCTGCGCGAGGTCGGCGGAAGCGCCACTGATTCCATCGAGACCCTCCTCGAACCAAAACCCGACGTCCTCGCCCTCTGCCTGGCTGGCGAAGCCGTCACGCAAATTTGCGAAAACGTTCTGCTGCCCAGGGCACCGGCGGGCCTGCGCATCATGGACCACAGCACCATCCCCGCGCCGGAAACCCGCCGCCTCCATGCGGCCTTCGCCGAAAAAGGCATCGACTACTTCGATGTACCGATCAGCGGTGGCCGGGGTGGAGCCGAGTCCGGGCAGCTTTACCTGTTTATTGGTGGCACCGCCGAGCACCGCGCCGACTTCACGGCTTACTTCGACGCCGTCGCCAACCCCGAAACCGTCTTTTACGCGGGTCAAGTCGGCCAGGGCCAGGTTATGAAAGCCGTCCAAAACATGGCCTCCTGGTATATGAACGCCGCGCGTCAGGAGATCCTCGCCTTCGCCAGGCACAGCGGCCTCTCCGACGCGCACATCCTCCAATCCGTCAAAGAGGACCGCGAGCCCGGCGACTTCGCCCGCCTGCTGCGCCAGATCAACGCCGACAACGTCGGCATCCAGGTCAACCTCAACGCCGAGTACGCCTACTTTCTCAAGGAAGCCGACGCCAACGGCTTCCCGATGCCGCTCATGCGCGGGCTCATGGACTTCCTTGAAACCGAGCCACGCGACGCCATCGACGTCGTCAACCGCCCCGCCCACAACACCTGGCAGCGCTTCATGCGCACCTGCGAAGCGACTCCCAAATCCTAGCTTAGATGCTTGGCGAAAATCTCCCGCAACGCCCCGTGTTCCCGCGCCACCGGAAACTGCGGTTGCTCCTGGACCAGCGAATCCGGCGGTCGAAACAAAATCCCTTGATCCGCCGTCTGCAGCATCGACAGATCGTTGTACGAGTCGCCCGCCGCGATCACGTGCAGGTTCAGTGACTGGAATGCCCGCACCGCCTTGAACTTGGGATCGGGTTGCCGCAGGTAGTAATCGGTGATGCGTCCGTCGGGCTGCACTTCCAGGCTGTGGCAAAAGAGGGTGGGCCAGCCGAGTTGTTTCATTAACGGCCTGGCAAACTCCGCGAAGGTATCCGAGAGGATGACGACCTGTGTCTGCGCGCGCAGCCAGTTCAGAAAGTCCGCCGCCCCTTCCAGCGGGTGCAGCGTCCCGATCACCTCCTGAATCTGCGGCAACGTAATCGTGTGCCTGGCCAGCAGTTCCAGCCGGTAGCGCATCAGCTTGTTGTAATCGGGCTCCTCCCGCGTGGTGCGCAGCAACTCTTCGACACCGGTCTTCACGGCGACCGCCATCCAAATTTCGGGGATCAGCACCCCTTCCAGGTCCAGGCACACCAGCTTTTGCATCGCCCGTCGAGAGAGTCCGGGCAGGGCAGGGGGGTCAAGGCAGATTCGCGCCTGCGTGACTTTTCATTGCGGGTCGCCCGTTACCTGTTGGGATTCCTGGGCCGCATCGATTGGCATTGCAGCTGCGCGTTTCGGTGAGCCGCCTTGCGGCCCAGTCAATCGGCTAGCCCCAAACCAGGTGCGCGAGCACCTGCGTCCCCTCGCGGCCGCGTGAGGAGTCGAGCTTAGGCGATGCTGTTATGGGCTAGGTATTTTCATATAAGCCCAAACTGCTCTTTGCGGTCCAGCTAACCGGCTTGCCTAAAAGCCAGGTGCGCGAGCACCTGCGTCCCCTCGCGGTCACGCGAGCGCGAGAAAGGCTAGGGGCACGCCGGCCATGGCAAAGTCGCCGAGCGCCGTTCCCGTTTGCGACTCCACCCGGAGGAGCCTTGGATGGGTCCCCAACAGCACCAAAGCGGTCAGCGCCAGCGCGGGTCCCAGCGGATCGGTCAGCCACCAGCCAACTTGCAGCGCCCCGATCGTACCCCGAAATAGAGTTTTCGCCAAGAGCGGTTGTGCCGTTGCCAGCGAGCGCAGATCGAGCACTTGGTCACTTGCCGCCTGATGCAGCGAGGAGTGCAGCGCGCTGGCCATGCATAGCAGTAAAAACCCCGGATACCACTGCGCTGGGGATGCGTCCGACGAACTGCATCCGTCGGATAAAACGAAGAGGGTCGACGCGAAAATCAACGCCACCGCGGGCTCCTTCAGCGGCCAGCCTTTTTCATTGAGCCACAGCGCGAGTGCCCCAGCCGCGAAAAACGGAATGAGGAACCAGTGCGCTTTTTGAAAAAGCTGCGTGAGCGCAAATACCCCAAACAATGCTACTAGCGGCAGGCCGATCTGGAACGCAATCCACCGCGGCGTCTGCCCAAACCAGAACCGATACCGAAATGGCCACTGCGCGTAGCACGCGTGCGGCAACCGGCGGGCATCCAGGGCGCGGTCGAGGGCGTAACTGCAGGTTGTCCCACACAGCAGCGCCAGGCCAAATGCCATGCAAGCGAGGCTCCCTTCAAAGGGACCGAAATTCCCCGACCACTGCGCACGGTATATCAGCAACAGCCAGGCCACCGCCACCAGCCCGCCATCCAACGACACCACCTGCGGCCAGAGCCACCACGGCGGTCGATCGTTGGGTGTTGCGCTCCAGCGCGTGTGCGGCATGCGCGCACGCTGACGGCGGTTGACCCGGTCCGCAAAGCCATTCCAATAACGGCATGCACTTCCGCGCTCCGATACGGTCCCGCCACGCGGTCTGGGTGGCCGCCTGTCTGGTTGCCTTTTTGGCAGCCTGTCAGCCTTCCCCGGATCCCGAAGGCGTCGCATTTGCCGAGGCCTATCTTGAGGCCATCAACCATGGCGATCTTGAAGGGCTGCTCGCGCTCTATCACGCTGAGGGTGTACCCGATTCCCAAATCGAAGTCCTGCGCCGCAACCTCGCCTTTGAAATCGAAGAGCCCGTTTATGCTTCGCAATTCATCCCCCTGAACGAAGAAGGTGTCGCCGAAGCGCTCGAACGCAGCCGTCCCTTGGACAAAACCCTGGTCCCCAATCTTGAGCCCCAGGGGCTGCTCAAAGTCTTTGTGGACGTGCCCGAGCATCGCCAGAGTTCGTTCCTGCTTGGCAAGAACGAACAGGACCTGTGGCGCATCCTCATGTTCGTGAAAAGTACGGCATCAGCCCCCGCCGACTAACCCCAGAAAATGAAGCCCGCCCTTGCCTTCGCCCGGCAGTCACTGCTAGCATATATGTTATTTGCGAGGCATATCGCGTTGCTATCCTGTTACTCCGGAACAACAACCGTAAACCACAAACCGAGTCAGTTTGCCCATGAATATCAATGCCTACTTGAAGCCCTACTGCGGCTGGAGCAATGGAGTTCGCGCTATCTTCAAAAAGTACACTCTCGACTACAAAGATATCGACATCATCAACCAGCCGGAAAACTACGCCGAGATGGTCGAAAAATCCGGTCAGAACCTTTCTCCCTGCGTCGAAATTGATGGGGTCATGCTGGCCGATGTCAGCGGCGAGGAAGTCGAGAACTACCTCCTCAGCAATCAACTGGTTAAGCCCTCAGACGCCGAAAACGAAGTGCCGATCAACGCGCCCTGCACCGAGGAAGAACACGCGCAGATGAATTCGCGCACCATCCGCTTCTTTTAAGCCCCATACTTTTCACGCCGCTACGCTTGCGGCGAATACCGGTCCCGTCTCAAGTTTGGCGGGACCGGTTTTTTATGGACGAGGTGCCGAAAGATTGGGCCAACCAGGTTGACTGGCTTGGCCGTGAGGGCTCGCTGGCGGAGGCTTGTCGTCGCTTTGCTGCCGAGGAGGCCCTGAACTACGCCCCGCTGTACGCACACTTCTCCCGTGCCCTGGCCGAAGATGCCGCTCTGCTCGCCATCATGGGGCGCATGCAGCCGGGGCAGCCGCAACCCAACCTCTTGCTTTACGCAGCCAACCGCCTCCTCAACGATCGCCTGGCACACCCGCTGCATCGGCACTATCCGACCTCCGGGGGCAGCTACACCGATCCAAATGAAGTCTGGGAACTGTTCCGGGTTTTTTGTATCGAAAATTCGGATACGCTTGTCGATGAGGCTGCCGGTCGCACCGTCCAGACCAACGAAGTCCAGCGCTGCGTGGCCCTGTATCCGGCTTTCTGCCTGGTCAGCCAGCTCTTCGATAACGTGTCGCTGCACCTGCTCGAGTTGGGCACCAGCGCTGGCTTGAACCTCTTCGTCGACCGTCATGCCTATCGCTACGCGGGCCATGCTGAAGTCTTTGGCTCCGGTCAAAGCGGCATCGAACTCAGTGCCCGCGCCAATCCTAACGGCTTGCCGCCACCGCCCGCCGCCTTGCTGGCCACGCGGTTAACGGTTGCCGCCCGCACCGGTCTGGATCTCCAACCGATCGATCTTACCGACGAGGAAGCCTTCCGGTGGTTGCGCGCCTGTATCTGGCCGGACCTGCCCGAGCGCCTCCAGCGGCTGGAACGCGTCGCGGAAATGGTCCGTGCGGACCTGCCCGAGCTTGTTTCCGGCGACGCCGTCGAAGACCTCGAAGCCATGGTGGGGCGCGCGGTGCCGGGTCACCTGCCTGTCATCTTTCATACTTACATGGCCAACCAGTTGCCCAGAGCCCGGCGCGAAGAACTGCTCACGCGTATCCAGAAGATGGGTACGATGCGTGACTTGGCGCACGTCTACAACAACATCGGAACCGCCCGACTTTGCCTGCAGGCCTGGCAAGGCGGTAACAAAATCTTCGACGCGCCTATCGTCCACAACGATGGGCACGCCAATACGGTCGGCTGGCTCGAAGATGCGTAACGCATAAAAAAAAACGCGCCCGGCGCAAAATCCGGACGCGTCGTGAAATTCTGGATACGCAAGCTGTTTACGGCAGCGTGGTGGTGCCCATCAGGAAACGGTCGCACTCGCGCGCGGCTCCGCGGCCTTCGTTGATGGCCCAAACCACCAGGCTCTGTCCGCGGCGCATGTCTCCGGCGGCAAAGACGCCCTCGGTACTGGTCTGGTACTTACCGTACTCGGCCTGCACATTCGAGCGCGGGTCGGTTTCCAGGCCGAGCTTTTCGACCACGGTTTCCTCCGGCCCAAGGAACCCCATCGCCAGCAACGCGAGTTGGCAGGGAATCTCCCGGCGGGTGTCTTCGAGCTTCTTCGGCACGAAACGACCGTTCGCATCCTTGTCCCACTCGATGTTGACCACGCGCAGCGCGGCGAGCTCGCCGTTGGCGTCCTGCAAAAATTCCTCGGTCATCACCAGATACACGCGCGGGTCCTGGCCTTGCTTGGCGGCGGCCTCCTGCTGACCATAATCCATCCGGTAAATTTTCGGCCACTCCGGCCAGGGATTGTCTGCTGCACGCTCATCCGGCGGGCGCGGCAAAATCTCCAACTGAGTCACGCTACGTGCGCCGTGGCGCAGGGAAGTCCCCACACAGTCGGTGCCGGTATCACCCCCGCCGATCACCACCACGTCCTTGTCTTTGGCGTTCAGGTAAGGAGTTGCCCCATTGAACTGGTTGTCCAAAAGATTTTTCGTGTTGCCGTGTAGAAATTCCATGGCGAAGTGCACGCCCACCGCTTCACGCCCGGGAATGGGTAGGTCGCGCGGTTTGGTCGCACCGCAGCAAAGCACCACCGAGTCGTACGCATCGCGCAGTTGTTCAACCGGCAGATCCTCGCCCACGTTCACGCCACACTTGAACACGATGCCCTCGGCTTCCATCAGACGGATGCGGCGCTGTACAACATGCTCTTTGTCCAGCTTCATGTTAGGGATGCCGTACATGAGCAAACCGCCGGGGCGGTCCGCGCGCTCGTATACCGTCACCGAATGCCCCGCCTTGTTGAGCTGCGCTGCGCAAGCCAGACCCGCAGGACCTGAGCCCACGACCGCCACCTTCTTATTGGTGCGTTGCTTGGGCGGCTGCGGCGTGACCCAGCCTTCTTCAAAGCCACGGTCGATGATTGCGCGTTCGATATTCTTGATCGTTACCGGTGGTTCAATCACGCCCAGCACGCAGGAGCCTTCGCAGGGTGCCGGGCAGACGCGCCCGGTAAACTCCGGAAAGTTGTTGGTCTTGTGCAGACGATCAAGCGCCTCGCGCCAGCGGTTGCGATAAACCAGGTCGTTCCACTCCGGTATCAGGTTGTTGATCGGGCAACCCACGGCCATGCCCTTAATCACCCCGCCAGTGTGGCAAAACGGCGTGCCGCAGTTCATGCAGCGCGCGCCCTGGTCACGCAGTTCCTGCTCGTCGCGATGGATGTGAAACTCGTCCCAGTCCTTGAGACGCTCAAGCGGCGCGCGGTCGGAGTCTACACGCCGTTCAATTTCGATAAATCCTGTGTCTTTTCCCATGTCAGATTGAAGCGTAGTGGGTCGAATAAATCCGGTCTTCAGACGGCAAATTGCCGGCGTAGACTCTGGAGGTAGAAAGAAGGTTGTTTACGCAGTTGCTTCCAATGACCGCGCGCGCGCAGGCGCAGGTACTCAAGCCGGCCATGCGGTGTCTGCCAAAGGCCTGCGTTGCGAAAAAACTTAATCTTTTGCTGCAGGCCCAGCACGTAGCTCAAGTGCAGCACCGCCGCCGATTCCCGCAGCTGCGCGCCCTGTCGACGCCAATGCGGTCCGTTGGGTATCAGGTCGAGGTCGATGCGCACCACAGGTGCTTCCTGCCGGGTGAGCATCCGGTCATTAAGCAGGGGCTGATCGCTCGGAAACGCTTCCACGTCGTCGCGATTTAAATCCATCACGCGGAGCGTGCGCGGCCCTGGCTTCAGGAACATGAACCCCGTGCACAGGCGACCAACCGACTCGGCTTGCGCCAGCAAAAAGTCCGACTGCACGCTGATGCCGTCGGCGGGCGTGCAACGTTCGAGCCAGTCGACGGGGTTTCTCAAAAAGCAGGCATCCAGGTCCGAATACAGCACCTGGTGGCCGGCTTTCAGTTCGGCATGGATAAGCGCCAGCTTGCACAGCACGAGTCGTTTCCAAGCCTTCGAGCGAAACTCGGGTTGACGCTGCGTGATGGCACCCTGCGTATCCACCCAAAGCCGGCTCTCAATGCCCTGACGTTCCAGGATTCGCTGCGTCTTCTTGCTCAATGCGTAGAGATGCACCGGATTTTGAACCCCTGCCTGACGCACCGAGCGCAGCCAGTTGTCCGCCATGCCCGCCCGCGCGTAGGCAGCATTGGCGGCAGCCACTAGAACGGTCTCGTTGGAAGGCAGATCTGGCATGGGAGAAGTCGCGAAACAAAGATGTCCTAATTACCACTGACGCGGGCCAGATCGCGGGCGTTTTCTTCAAAGGCGGCCACAATGGCCTCCTCGCCCGAAAGACCGGTTTCCTCAGCTTTCTTGAAGGCGTTGAGCATGCGCTCGTAGTCGCGCGGGAGCACTTTGATGAACTTTGGCAGCAGGCTGTCCCAGTTCTCCAGCACCCATTTGCCGCGCTCGCTATCGGTGTAGGATACGTGTGCCTCGACGAGCGCCTTGACCTCGGCGATCTCAGCATCTCCGGCTTCGATCAGCTCATACACGTTGACCATATCTCCGTTCAGGCGCTTCTCCACAAAGTCGCCAATCTCATCGAGAATGTAAGCGACGCCTCCGGACATCCCTGCCGCAAAGTTGCGCCCTGTGATGCCCAGGTTCAGCACCTTGCCGCCGGTCATGTATTCGCAGCCATGGTCGCCAAGACCCTCGACAACGGTGGTCACACCGCTGTTGCGTACGCAGAAACGCTCGCCGGCGATGCCCGCGATGTAGGCGGTGCCGCCGGTCGCGCCGTAAAAGCAGACATTGCCCACGATAATGTTTTCGTGCGCGACGAAATCAGGTGCCTTGTTGCGCGGCGGGTAGATGGCCAGTTTGGCTCCGGACAAGCCCTTGCCCACGTAGTCGTTCGCGTCACCCTCCAGGCGGAAGGTCATGCCCTTGGGCGCGAACGCCGCCAGCGACTGACCCGCCGAGCCCTTGAAGCTGAGATCGATGGTATCCTCCGGCAAGCCATCGGCCCCGTATTTGCGCGACACTTCGCTGCCTGTGATGGTACCCACGACCCGGTCGATGTTTTCGATCGGCAGCTCCAGCTTGACCTTTTCGCCGCGCTCAATGGCAGGCTCGCAAGCCTCGAGGATGGTCTTAATATCCAGCGACTGATCGAGCCCGTGGTCCTGCGGCATCTGGCAGTAGGTGCCCACTTCAGGCCCAACCTCGGGACGGTAAAAGATGCGCGAGAGGTCCACGCCCTTGGCCTTCCAGTGGTCGATGGCGTTACGCATGTTCAAGCGGTCCGAGCGCCCCACCATTTCGTTCAGCGTGCGGAAGCCAAGCAGCGCCATGTACTCGCGTACCTCCTGAGCGATAAATTTCATGAAGCGCACGGCAAATTCCGGGTCGCCCCGATACTTGGCCCGCAGGCGCGGGTCCTGCGTGGCGATGCCGACCGGGCAGGTGTTTTTGTGACACACGCGCATCATCAGGCAGCCCAGCGTCACCAGCGGTGCCGTCGACATACCAAATTCTTCCGCACCGAGCAGGGCACCCACCACGATGTCGCGGCCGGTTTTCATCTGCCCGTCGGTCTCGAGCACCACGCGGCTGCGCAGGTTGTTCAAAAGCAGGATTTGGTTGGTCTCAGCGAGGCCGAGTTCCCAGGGTGCGCCCGCGTGATATACGCTCGATAGCGGCGAGGCACCGGTCCCCCCGTCGTGGCCCGAAATGAGGATGACATCCGCGTGGCCTTTGGCGACACCCGCGGCGATTGTACCCACGCCGATTTCCGCGACCAGCTTCACGTTCACTCGCCCGTAGCGGTTGGCGTTCTTCAGGTCGTGAATCAGCTCGGCCAAGTCCTCGATGGAGTAAATGTCGTGGTGCGGCGGCGGCGAAATCAAACCCACCCCCGGCGTCGAACCGCGCACCTTCGCGATTTCCGGATAGACCTTGTGGCCAGGCAGCTGACCGCCTTCGCCCGGCTTCGCGCCCTGAGCGATTTTGATCTGCATTTCCTGCGAATTAACCAGGTAATGGCTGGTCACGCCGAAACGCCCGGAGGCCACCTGCTTGATCGCGCTTTTACGGCTGTCGCCAGTCGCATCCGGAGTGAAGCGGTCAGCATCTTCGCCGCCTTCGCCGGTGTTGGACTTCCCGCCCACGCGGTTCATTGCAATGGCAAGTGCCTCGTGCGCTTCCTTTGAGATCGAACCATAGGACATCGCGCCCGTTTTGAAGCGCTTCAAAATAGCCTCAATCGGTTCAACCTCTTCGATCGGAATGCTCTGCGCCGGGTCGACTTCAAAATCCATCAGCCCGCGCAGCGTGGCGATTTTGCGCGTCTGATCGTCGATCAGCGTGCTGTACTCCTTAAAGGTTTCGTAGCTGTTGGTCCGCGTAGCTGCTTGCAGTTTGTGAATGCTCTGCGGGTTCCAGAGGTGGTACTCACCGTCGTGACGCCACTGATACACGCCGCCCGGGTCGAGCGCGGGGATGGCATCGCCCTGCTGCACCGGGAAACCGTTGCGGTGGCGCAGTCGTACCTCTTCGGCGATGGTGTCCATGCCGATGCCCTCGATCCGGCTGGTCGTGTTGGTGAAGTACTTTTCGATGACCTCATTGTTCAGGCCGATCGCCTCGAAAATCTGCGCACCACGGTAGCTGGCCACTGTCGAGATGCCCATCTTCGACATCACCTTGATGACCCCCTTGAGCGCCGCCTTGTTGTACTTGGACACGGCCTCTTCAAAGGGAGCCTCGATGATGCCGTCTTCTTTCAGGCCATAGAGAGTTTCGTAGGCCATGTACGGGTTCACCGCATCAACCCCGTATCCAATCAACAAGGCGAAGTGGTGCACCTCGCGCGGCTCGCCAGATTCCAGCACCAGCGAAACCTTCGTGCGCAGCCCTTCGCGAATCAGGAAGTGATGCAGCCCGGCCACTGCCAGAAGCGCTGGCATGCCCGCCTTTTCGGAAGTGATGCCCCGGTCACTGAGGACCAGGATATTCGCACCCGCTTCGATGGCTGTCTTCGCCGCCTCGCAAAGCGTTTGCAATGTTCTCCCCAATCCCGCACCGCCTTCATCCACGGCGTAGAGCATCGGCAGCAATTCGACCACGAAACCCTCACGCTTGAGCGACTTGAGTTTCATGAGCTGGCGGTTGTCCAGAATGGGGCCGCTCAGTTCGACCATCCGGCAGCTTTCGGGACCGGGCTGGGTCACATCCGCTTCCGACCCCAAAAATGTGTTCGAGGCCGTGATCAGTTCCTCGCGAATGGCGTCCAGCGGCGGATTGGTCACCTGCGCGAAGAGCTGCTTGAAATAATTGTATAGTAGCTTCGGCTTGTCCGAAAGCACCGCCAGCGGGCCGTCGTTACCCATTGAGCCCAGCGGCTCGATGCCGTTTTTCGACATCGGCATCAGCAGGAAATTCAAGTCCTCGTAAGAATAGCCAAATGCCTTCTGACGTTGGAGGATACCTTCGCTGTCAATGCCTTCCGTATCCGCCGGTTCAGGCAGGTTGTCCAAGTGAATGCGGTTGTCTTTGAGGTACTCGCCGTACGGTTGCTGGCTGGCGATCTGTTGTTTGATCGCCTCGTCGCCGATGATTTTGCCAGCCTCCATGTCCACCAGAAACATGCGGCCCGGCTCCAGGCGACCCTTCTTGATAACCTTCTCGGGCTCGACCGGCAGCACGCCGACTTCCGAAGCCATGATTACCAGGTCGTCGCTGGTCACGTAAAATCGCGAGGGACGCAGACCGTTGCGGTCGAGCACCGCACCCACGGTCTTGCCGTCGGAGAAAGAAACCGAGGCCGGGCCGTCCCAAGGCTCCATCACCGAAGCGAAATAACCGTAAAAATCGCGCTTCCACTGCGGCATGCTCTGGTGCTTTTCCCAGGGCTCGGGGATCATCAGCATGACCGCTTGCGGCAGCGGGTAGCCCGAGAGCACCAGAAACTCCAGCACATTGTCGAACATCGCGGAGTCTGACCCGTCCTCGCGGCAGACCGGTAGAATCTTTTCCAGATCCTTGCCCCAAATCGGATTTTCGATCAGCCGCTGACGTGCATGCATCCAGTTCACGTTGCCACGCAGCGTGTTAATCTCCCCGTTGTGAGCCATGTAGCGGTTGGGGTGTGCCCGCGGCCAGCTGGGAAAGGTGTTGGTGCTGAAGCGGCTGTGCACCATCGCCAGCGCCGACTCATAATCTGCCTCCTTAAAGTCCGGGAAGTAATCCTCCAGCTGCTCGGGCGTCAGCATACCTTTATAGACCATCGTGCGCGACGACAGACTGGGCATGTAAAAGAAATCGCCCCCCGGCACATCCGCGTAGCGAATGTTTTGCGCAGCGTAGCGACGCAGGATGTACAGCTTGCGCTCCCAAGCCAGGCCCTGCTCCACGCCATCGGGCTTTTTCACAAAGACCATCCGCATGTGCGGTTCGCACGAGCTCGACCCCTTGCCCAGCATCGAGTTATCCACCGGCACGTCGCGCCAGCCAAGAATCTCCAAACCAAGTTCCTTGGCCGTGGCTTCAAACCGCCCCTGAATATTTTCCTGCTGCGCCTTGTCCTTGGGCAAAAAGCAGATGCCCGCGCCGTAATCACCTTCGTTCGGCAAATCGAAATCATTCTCGCTGGCCACGCGTGCCAGAAACTTATGCGGAATCTGCGTGAAGGTGCCTGCACCGTCGCCTGTGTTCGGCTCGCAACCACAAGCGCCGCGGTGAATCAAACGGTTGTTAATGTGCAGCGCGTCCAGCACAATCTGGTGCGAACGCTTGCCCTTCAGGTGTGCGACAAAACCGACGCCGCAGGAATCATGTTCCATCGACGGGTGGTAGAGTCCCTGAGGCTTGGGCAATCCAGGGGTCAGCGGCATCTTCAGCTTAGCATCCATGCGTAAGTATACACTAGTTGGTTTGGCGAATCCGTCTCCGGATAACGGGGCCGTGAAACGACGGCGCCTTCAATTAGGGGAGCCGGTCATTCCTACAGTCTGGTGTGAGTTTTACCAGAAAAAAAGACCCTTGCAAACGCATGGGAGCATTCATTTGCAAACAGATTCACTAATGCTGCGTACCCCCACAAAAAGTCGTGCAAGCTGAGAATTTACGCACCCTCGATCGTTCATTCTGCCTGTCAGCCAACAACATCGCGCAGCCGGGCACGGTATTCGGCACGGGTCATTTCAGACGGGGCATTTTCCACCTTGGTTGAAGATCCGCCCGCGCTGCGCCTAGCGCGGACCGTTTTATGCTTCATCCAAGACCCTTTGCTCATTAAGCACCTGACCCATGAAGTATCCAGCACCCCTCCACGCCCTGGCGCTTGCAATTACTTTCAGCCTCGGACTCCACGCGCCACATGCAGCGGCCGAGCCCATTCCCACGGTTGTTTTTCAGTCCGACTTCGGCCTGTCCGACGGTGCTGTGGCCGCCATGTGGGGCGTCGCGCACGAGGTCGATCGCGACCTCTTCCTGGCCAACCTGAGCCACGATATCCCGCAGTTCGACATCTGGGTCGGCGCGTACTTTCTGTCGCAAACGGCGGCCTACTGGCCCAAGGGCACGGTGTTTGTCTCGGTGGTGGACCCGGGCGTGGGCACCGAGCGCAAGTCCGTGGTTCTGAAAACACAAAGCGGCCACTACTTCGTCTCTCCCGACAACGGCACGCTCACCCTAGTCGCCGACCAGCTCGGCGTAGCCGAGGTGCGCGAGATCGACGAAGCGGTCAACCGCCGCGCCGACTCCACACAGTCCTACACCTTTCATGGGCGCGATGTGTACGCCTACACCGGCGCGCGCCTGGCCTCCGGCACCATCGGTTTCGAAGAGGTTGGTAGCTCGCTCGGCCAGGAGGTCAAACGCCTTGACTACAACCCCGCCAAGCTCGAAGAAGGCCGCATCGTCGCCACCGTCGATATCCTCGACTTTCGCTATGGCAACGTCTGGACCAACATCCCTCGCGACCTCTTCTTCAAGCTCAAGCCCGAGTTCGACCAGGGCTTCGACGTGACCATCCGCCAGGACGGCGAAGTCGTTTACGTAGGGAGCATTCCCTACCAGCCTACCTTCGGTGAAGTCGCCAAGGGCAAGCCCCTCATTTACTTAAACAGCCTCAATCAGGTGGCCATCGCACTGAACCAGGGCTCCTTCGCCGACACCTACAAAATCGGCTACGGCGCCGGCTGGCAGATCACCCTCGAACCCACGCCGTAACGGCACAGCGCCCTTCAGTCACCCCTGCGACCTTCCGCTCAAAGCCGAGAATGCCTTTCCCTAGCTTTCTCAACGCCCTCTGGGTGCTCCTATTCTGAAAAATCATTCAAAGCGCGTCTTCTTACAAGCTACGAAGCCCATCTGCAGTCCCAGAGGCCTTTCACAACACTGGCTTCGTAACGGACACCATCTCGCGTTCAGAACCGAGGAAGCGCTTTTCCTCAGGTTCCCTCGCTCCCTCTGTTCAAAGACAGTAAAAAAACTAGAAGCCCACCGAGAAACTCAGCGACCCGAACTGATCCACCGAGTCTTGTGTTTCGAATTCACGTGAGCGGATCACGTGCGTGTAGTTGACGGTGTAGCCCTTCCAGAAAAAGGCCGCGCCCAACAAGGCATCGCCCACCAGCGGTTCGCGGTCCACGCTGCGGTTGCCATCCCGGAAGGTGCCGCCATCCAGAAAAATGTTGTGCGCCACGGCCCGTCCGCTAACCCCGCCGTGCAGATACCAGCCAAAGCCCTTGCGCGGCGCGAAATAACCGGTCCCGCCAAAGCCGGGTAAGATGCGAGGCGCTCCATGGTCGAGTTCCAGTTGCTGGCCCAGCCGCACGGTCAAGCCGGCTTCCGCCTGCACCACCACCGTGCCGGCAGCCCCGCCCAGATGTGGCGTTACATCCACCTCAATCCCGCTGAATTCCCGCGCCACAATCGCCCGCCACTGCTTCAAATAACTAAACTGAAACGTGGGCTCGTTGTTCAACTCAAAGTCCCAGCCCTGTGGGTCATCGCCGCCGATCAGGTCGTTGTGGACGATACGCTGGATGTCCTCGCCCTGCATGGCCCGGCCGACCCAGCCAAAGCTGATGCGATACTGGTCCAGTTGCTTGCCGTTTTCGGCAACCAGCCCGGCCTCGACAAATCCCCAGGCCGCATAGGGGCGGTCCAGCGGATCCGGCACGGATACCAGCAAATCCTGCGGGGTAAAGAGCGTGTGCCCGATGGCCAGGTCCAGAAACAGGTCACTTTGTGCATCGATGAAGGGCAGCACCTCCGCCGGGCTCGAAATCCAGTCCGGCACCCCTTGAGGCTCCAGCAGAAAACCCAGCCGCACGCCGTTGGTGTAGTGCCGGTCTGAGCCGTTCACCACGTCGTTCTCGATCAGGAAGTTGAAAACCGCGGCGGGAGCGCCCACTGGCAGCCCAACTCCCATGCCCAAAACCAGACCCAGCCCCGTCAGCCGGCGTCGCAAACGCGAAGGGATTTTCATAACGCCCAGCATCGACTGACGCGCCGCCGAGGCAAGGCCGGAAAACCGCCCAAAGCTTGCCGACCCGACGCTGCGGCCCTGGTACTTTGGGGCAATTCTGGTCCATGTGTGGCCAGTGCGTGCAAGTGCCTCTACACGTATTACGGATTATTTAATGAGGGCACCTGCATTCTTCCGGTCAAATTTGAGTGCATTTTGCCGACCTACTGAGGGGTCTTATTGACTGTGAGATGTCAGCATCGCGTATCCAGACTGCCAGCACCTGCCGCCGCCTTGCCCCCTTGCTGAGCGCAGGCTGCCTGCTGGCCGCCTTGTGCGCGTCAAATACTCTGTCCGGCGCGTTTTTTCTGGTCAACCTGCTGCAGACGACCCCCGTGGACCTCAACGATGATGATGAGGCCCATATCGAAGCCTCGGGCGCCGTGGAAGTCACCGGAGTGATCTCTGCAGTACGCTTTCCGGGCGACGACCGCGTGCGTCTCATCAATGACGGCAGGATCGCTACCGACAACGGTGCGGCCGTCACGGCTTCGGGCACGCGCTCATTGCACCTGAGCAATCAGGGCGAGTTACGTTCCAACCTGAAGCATGCGGTTCAGCTTTCTGGAGCCAGCGACGCGCGTATCGAAAACAGTGGCACCATCGCTTCAGGCAGTTTGGGGGCCATCAATGGACTGGGTGCGCAGGACATCGACATCCTCAACACTGGCCTCATGCGTTCGGACTCACATCGCACCATCGCCATGACGTTTTCACAGAACGTACATGTGATCAACGAAGGGCGGATCGAATCCGCAACCAGTCCACCAATCTTTGTGCACGAAGCCGTCGGTTTTACTCTGGATAACTCGGGAACCTTGCTTTCTTCCGGTCATCATGCGGTTTCACTGCATCGCACCGAAGACCTCGTTCTGAACAACTCCGGCCTGATTGATGGCAACGGTGCAGATGCTATTTATGCCGAGGGGGTCGAACGGGCTCAGATCGAGAATTCCGGCACCCTCCACGGGCGTGCCGGCCTGGGCATATGGATGGTCAACGCCAGTGCCGCCTCCATCGTTAACACCGGTATCATCCTCGGAGGCGACGGCGGCGTTGTCCTCGGCGCGGACAGCGTGTTGGTCAACGACGGCACCATCGAAGGCACCGACGACGGCTCCCCCGCCATCCGCCTCTCCGGCGATAATAACCGCGTACGCTTAGGCCCGAACACCCAACTCAAGGGCGACATCGTCGCTGACGCCGGCACCGAAGGCAATGTCCTCGAATTTCAGGTTGGAGCCGCGGCCTCGTACTATTTCACTACCGAGGGTGAGTTCGAGCTGGTCGACCTCGATGGGCGTCCGGTCTTTCAGGGCTCTGCCGGGGCCGCCGGTATCGGTAACGCCGAAATCGCCAACGAATGGCTCTTCACCCGCTCAGCTAACCTCCGGCACGCCCTGGGCCGCCGCCCGGGCCGCTTCCTTGCCACACCTCGCAAACGGACGTCGCAGATAAATGGCCCCGAAGGCTTCTGGCTCGACCCGGCTTATTTCAACGTGCAGCGAGAGGCCGATCCGGCCAATCCCCGCATCACCGCCTACGAGCAGCAGGGCCTGGCCCTGGGCGGAGGCGTCACCCTGCGTCGCCCCGACGCGGCCATCCCCGTCGATTTAGCGCTCTTCCTTCAGCAGAGTGAAACCGAAATAGGTGGCGGCGTGCAGACCATCGACGAGACGACCCTGCTCGCCGGCTTGCTCTTCCCCGAACTGCTGCAACTGCGTGGCCTTGATGTCGGCGGCTACGTGCTGGCCGGGCGCGCCAGCTACGACGGCACCCGCGAGGTTATCTCCAATCTGCCTGGGGGATCCCTGACCGTCGATGCCGACTACCAAAGCCGGATCATGCTCTCCGGGCTGCAGGCGCGCTTGCGCCACGCGATCTCCCCGGCGCTGGCTTTCGAGCTCAACACCGACCTCGTCCTCGGCTACGAATCCATCCGCGCTTACGAGGAAACCGAACTCTTCAGTTGGGACCGCCGACGTCTGGTCCAAGGCGAGGCAGGCCTCGGCGCCCGTGCAGCCGTCCAACTGCATCCCCGCACGCAGCTTCAGGCCGGGGCTCAGTTTCAGGCTTACACGCTCTTCGGCGGCAAAGACGCCACGGTCCGCTTGAACGGCACCCCCGGTACCTTCCGCGGAGGCAGCAACGGCGACCGGCTCTACCGAGGCTTTTTTCAAATCGACCACCGCCTCAACGACCGCTGGTTCCTGGGCCTGCAAGCCGACTTCGGGCGCTCCGATGCCCAGGCCCGAACCTGGAGCACCGGAGCTACCCTCGGCCTGAATCTGTAAAGCTCAACGGTCTGACTCCGCCTTACTGCGCGAGCCAGCCGCCGTCCACGTTAAGCGTGGTGCCGGTGACGAAGCTCGAGCCGCTCCCGGCCAGCCAGACCACCGCCGTGGCGATCTCCTCGGGCTCGCCCGCGCGACCGATCGGATGCATCGACTCCAGCTGCTCGCGCATCTCGCCTTCCTTGCCCGCAAAGCGGTCGGCCATGTCCGTCTTGATCAACGCTGGCGCGATCGCGTTCACGCGAATGCCTTCCTTGGCGTACTCCAGTGCGGCGGTCTTGGTCACCCCTTCGACCGCGTGCTTGCTGCCCACGTAAACCGCAACCCCCGGCATACCGATCTGCCCCGCCACGCTCGACACGTTGATGATCGAGCCGCCGCCGTTCTTCAGCATCGCCGGTATCTCGTGCTTCATCGAGGCCAGGACGCCCCACACGTTGATGTTGAAGACCTTCGTGAAGTCTTCGTGGTTCAGTTCCGTAACTGCACCCGTGATCTCCACGCCGGCGTTGTTGAAGGCAATGTCCAGCCGCCCGAAGCGCTGCAACGTCACTTCGACCGCTTTCTGGATGTCTGTCTCGTTGGCCACATCCGTGCGCACGTAAAAGCCTTCACCCCCGGCGTCGGTGATGTGCTGGACGGTGGTTTCGCCTTCGCTCTCGCGTCGACCGGTCACGACAACTTTGGCGCCCGCCTGAGCGAGCGCGACGGCCGAGGTCCGGCCAATTCCTGAGGTGCCTCCGGTGACGAAGGCCACTTTGTTTTCGAGTGTTTGCATCCGGCAGCGATACCGGGAAGGCAAAATCTTGCAACCCGCCCCGGCTAGTTCCCGCCGCTTTGTCACCATGCCGGCTTTTTCCTGAATCCCAGGTACGACAAGCCGCAAACGCTTAATCTTTTGGTTAAATAAATGTTGACCCAATCGTTCCGACTGCCGATGTTAAACCCAATGGTTAAACTCGAAAGCGCACAACTCGATGACGCCCTGCACGCCCTGGCCGATGTCAACCGCCGCCGACTGCTGCAGGCAATCTGCGGCAAGCGCGCCTGCGTAACCGAGTTGGCCGAGGCCTTCGACATCTCCCTCGTGGCGGTCTCCAAGCACCTGAAGGTTCTCGAACGCGCCGAGCTCATCACCCGCCACAAACAGGGCCGCAGTTATTTTTTCTCCCCGGTGCCCGCCACGCTCGACCGAGTAGACGCGCTCCTCGAGCACTACCGTGCCTTTTGGCAAGGCAGCTTCGACCGCTTGGAAGCCGCCCTCGAAGCAGATGCCTGAGCTTTCCCCGGATTCACACACTCACAAACATACACACGATGACCCAGCAAATGACCAAGCCGATCGAGCTTTCGATCATTCGTTCCTTCCGCGCCCCGCGTGAGCGCGTCTTTGCCATGTTCACCTCCATCGAGAACCTCAAGCGCTGGTTCGGACCGGAGCCCTGCCAGACCACTGGCGGCGAGATGGATTTTCGCGAGGGCGGCCAGTACCGTTGCCGCATGCAGACGCCCATGGGCGCTGTCTTTATCCAGGGCAAGTTCACCGCCATCCGGCCACACGAACACCTGGCCTACACCTTCCAGTGGGATGGCCACGAGGAGATGAACTCAGACGTTATGCAGGTGACCTTCGACCTCAGCGAGGGCGCGGACGGCGGCACTATCCTGCGCATGAATCATTCAGGCTTTGAAACTATCGAGTCGCGTGACAACCACCACGATGGCTGGAACGGCACCTTCGACCGCCTCCTGCTTGAACTGCGTTCCGAGGCGGCCGTCGTCATCCCCGAACTGGAGGCCCGCACTCAGAGCTGGGATGACGCCCTCCTGCAAAAAGACCTCGACGCCGTCACCAGCCATTACGTCGACAACGTCCGCCTCTTCGACATCGGCAGCATCACCGGCGATGTGAACGGACTGCGCCAGATTTGGGAGGCCTGCTTCCCGTACTTTCCCGATCCGATCCATACCCTGCGCAAAGACATCCAGTGGACCGTCTCGGGCGAGATGGCCGTCATGACCTGCCTCTCCCGCATGACCGGCCACAACTGCGAGAGTGATCTGGCCCGCAGCTGGTTGCGCGCCACCATCTGCCTGAAAAAAGTCGACGGCATCTGGCAGGTCTTCCACGAGCACATCTCCGTGCCCGTCGATTGCGAGAAAGAGCAGGTCAGCTTCATCCACGATTGAGCCTGGCGACCCGCACGCCCGGCACGGATGCCTTCACTGCGCCATCAGCCCGCCGTCGATCGCAAAGACCGCGCCGGTCACAAAGCTCGCGGCCTCGCTCGCCAGCCAGACCACCGCGCTTGCCACTTCCTCCGGCTGGCCCGACCGCCCGATCGGGTGCCCTTCAATGATTTGCCGGTGCGTGTCCGAACCACGCCCCGCGAATCGATCCACCATCGGCGTTTCGATCAACCCCGGCGCAATCGCGTTGATGCGCACCCCTTGGCGCGCGTACTCCAGCGCCGCCGAACGCGTCAGCCCGATCACCGCATGCTTGCTGGAGGTGTACAGCGTCGACTCTGGAATGGCTTTCAAGCCGAGCACGCTGCTGACGTTCACGATCGAGCCGTCACCGCTGTGCAGCATCGCCGGAATCTGCGCCTGCATCGCCGAAAGTACGCCCCACACGTTGATGCCGTAAACGCGCGTAAAGTCTTCCTTCGTCGCCTGCATCAGGCCTGCCGGTGACTCGGTGCCCGCATTGTTCACGGCGATGTCCAGCCGCCCGAAACGCTCCACCGCCGCCGAGACGACCGCCGCGTTCTGCCGCGCATCGCTGACGTCTCCGGCCACGAAAAAGCCCTCACCGCCCGCGGCTTCAACCAACGCCACGGTCTGTTGACCCTCGGCTTCACGACGACCAGTTACCACCATCTGCGCCCCGGCCTGAGCAAGGGCCACCGCGCTGGCCCGGCCGATCCCCGAGGTGGCCCCCGTCACCAGCGCCACCTTTCCCTCCAGTGAAAACATGCCTGCAGCCCAGCAGGTCGAAAGCCAGCTCACCGGCCTTTCAACCGGTCAGCCCTGGCGGATTGCGGGCGCCTCAAAGCGCGATGCCTGCTTCAACGCCTGCCTCAGGCAGCCGATGCAATCGATCGAGGAAATCTTTTCGACCTTCGTTATTCTCTGGGCGGTCATCGACCCCATCGGGACGGTCCCGGTCTTTATCGCCACAACCAAGGATAAGAGTGCCGCCCAACGCCGCCGCATCGCGCTCTTGGCAACGGTCGTCGCCATCGGAGTGCTGATTTTCTTTGTCGTGGCTGGCGAAATCATCCTTCGGGCCATGGGCGTGCCCCTGCTGGCGTTTCAAATCTCGGGCGGCCTCGTGTTGTTCCTCTTCGCCCTCACCATGATTTTCGGTGAGAGCAAGCCCGACGAGGAAGTCCGTGTAGCCGAATCCATCGAAGACACCGCGGTCTTCCCCCTGGCAACGCCTTCCATCGCCTCGCCCGGTGCCATGATGGCGCTCGTGCTTTTGACAGAAAACGGCCGCTTTTCCATTTTGCACCAGTCGATCACAGTGCTCATTATGGTCTTTGTTGTCGGCTGTGCCTACCTGATGATGCGCTTTGCCGACACGATTTTGCGCGCCATTGGCAACGCCGGGGCCAACGTCGTCAGCCGCGTCATGGGTCTGATCCTCGCCTCGGTGGCCGCCGCCAACGTCCTCCAAGGCATCAAGGACTACTTCGGCTGATCCCGCCAGCGCACACCCCTTCCATCGGGTGGGCGACGCCGCATCGCCCAGCAAAGGCTGCGCCCGGCCAGTTTCAATCCGCGCCCCCGCGTGGGGGGGCGAACTTCGGGCACGTACTCTGTAATTTCTTGTGTCATGTTTCAATCCGCGCCCCCGCGTGGGGGGCGACTCACCTCACGATCGCCCGAGCCGAAGTCGAGGAGTTTCAATCCGCGCCCCCGCGTGGGGGGCGACCATCGCCGACATCGAGGTCTGGAGCTACAAGCTGTTTCAATCCGCGCCCCCGCGTGGGGGGCGACAGTTTGTGGAAGTCACGTCATCGCTTACCTTTCGGTTTCAATCCGCGCCCCCGCGTGGGGGGCGACGTGGCACACAAGACAACATGATGGATTTTCGCGTTTCAATCCGCGCCCCCGCGTGGGGGGCGACGCTCCAGGAGCCTGGCTGACATCGCGCCGCTGGTGTTTCAATCCGCGCCCCCGCGTGGGGGGCGACACGCCCCGAACCTGCTGATGTCCAGCAGGATGAAGTTTCAATCCGCGCCCCCGCGTGGGGGGCGACGCGTGAGGACGGTGGTCACCTCCTGCGCGAAGATGTTTCAATCCGCGCCCCCGCGTGGGGGGCGACTCGCAAGACCGTCGTACCGGGTTGGTCCAACCCAGAGTTTCAATCCGCGCCCCCGCGTGGGGGGCGACTTCAACTCCCCCTTCAGCGGGTTGGAGATCGTCGGTTTCAATCCGCGCCCCCGCGTGGGGGGCGACCTCCGGCCTGGGCACGGACATCGGCCAGCGGATGTTTCAATCCGCGCCCCCGCGTGGGGGGCGACGGGCGCCTTCCTGGGTGCGCTGGTCGGCGGCGGTGTTTCAATCCGCGCCCCCGCGTGGGGGGCGACGCCGAGATAATCGACGACGCTGCACACCATCCTGTTTCAATCCGCGCCCCCGCGTGGGGGGCGACAAACCATCACGTAAAGGGCTCCTGGGTATGGTCGTTTCAATCCGCGCCCCCGCGTGGGGGGCGACGCAAGACCGTCGTACCGGGTTGGTCCAACCCAGAGTTTCAATCCGCGCCCCCGCGTGGGGGGCGACACCGTAGAGCGCATCCACAGATTCTAACACGATGTTTCAATCCGCGCCCCCGCGTGGGGGGCGACAATCGACGGACAGATCCTGCTGGATATGCCGCTGTTTCAATCCGCGCCCCCGCGTGGGGGGCGACGGCTCATCGCCTATATTTTCAAGCACCTGCCCCTGTTTCAATCCGCGCCCCCGCGTGGGGGGCGACGAGGGCCTGCAGGGGGCGACCTTTGGTTACATCGTTTCAATCCGCGCCCCCGCGTGGGGGGCGACACGGATGAGCCGGCCAGCTGGCCCGCCGGCATGAGTTTCAATCCGCGCCCCCGCGTGGGGGGCGACTGGCCCATCTGCCAGCGGCCAAACTCGTGGGCGTCCGTTTCAATCCGCGCCCCCGCGTGGGGGGCGACACCAAGCTGGTGCGCGGGTACGTGGCCGGGTGCGTTTCAATCCGCGCCCCCGCGTGGGGGGCGACCGACCCATGGCCGAACCCATCAGCCTCCCCAGCGTTTCAATCCGCGCCCCCGCGTGGGGGGCGACGGCGGGCGACTGATGTTCGGCGCGCGCGAGAGCCCGTTTCAATCCGCGCCCCCGCGGGGGGGGCGACTCCGGTAAATGGATTCCATCGCCCCCCATCCAGTTTCAATCCGCGCCCCCGCGTGGGGGGCGACACGGCGACCGCGTCCGACACCAATGTTTGGCCCAGGTTTCAATCCGCGCCCCCGCGTGGGGGGCGACGGTCTTCTCGGGTCGAGTCGATGATGTGCGGTGGGTTTCAATCCGCGCCCCCGCGTGGGGGGCGACGACAGCGGCCGCATCCAGACCTTCGTCGACGCCCAGTTTCAATCCGCGCCCCCGCGTGGGGGGCGACGCCCGGCGATGGCGTTCATTTACCCGATCAAATGTTTCAATCCGCGCCCCCGCGTGGGGGGCGACACTTGGCCGGGCTGTGCGCAGCGGGTTGCCGCTGTTTCAATCCGCGCCCCCGCGTGGGGGGCGACAGTGGGGCCTCGCGATCCGTCTGTGGCTCGACGGTTTCAATCCGCGCCCCCGCGTGGGGGGCGACGGCCGCTGCCGAGGAGCAGCGGCGACTGAACGAGGTTTCAATCCGCGCCCCCGCGTGGGGGGCGACGGCAGCGCTGGAGGGCCCGGTGGCGGC
>JBHJGM010000012.1:0-73278 GCA_050331815.1 Opitutales bacterium
ACCGGTGCGAAAGAGCTGAGCGCTGCCTACTTGACCCTTGTAGTTCAGGACTGTGGTCGGTGGAACCAGGCCAGTCCCCAGCCAGTCGTCGACGATGGAGGCGGCCGCCTCTCGCAGGTACTGCTGGCCATCGGGGACGCCCTCGCGGCCGTGCCGTTCCGAGCTCGACTCTCCCTCGGCCGGCTTGAAGACGACCTTCTTGCCGTTGGCCAGCTTGACCGTGGTGTTGATGCCACCGCCCAGAGCCTGCTCGTCGACGTAGTCGGCCGTTTCGAGGGCGCGGCGGGTGCGCGTGTTGTCCAGCGGCTTGTTGTTGCGCCGGCGGCGCCGCGTGGGCGACGGCGCGGGCTCCGGAGCCGGCAGCTGCACCCGATCGCCCTCGATGCGGCCGAGCGGGCCGAGGGCGTCCTCGAGCCAGCCGCGCGTCTCGGTATCCAGGCCGTTGAGTGAGGCCTCGACCTCGTCGTTGAAATCGCGGATGCCTTGCGGGCCGTCGACGGGCTCGCCCTCGCGCAGCAGCCCCAGGGCCTCCGCCTCGAACCGGTCGACCTCCTCGAGGCCCATCCCGCTGCCGTAGTCGAACGGCGGCCACGGTCGACCAAAGCGGGAGAGTCTGGCCCAGATGGGCGACGTCTTCAGCGCCACCCAATCACCCATCACGGCTCCGCGACCCTGCACCTGGTGGAAGGCGCCGGCCCAGCGCTGAGGCCAGTCCTGGCGCTCCTCGTCACGGGCTTCGATACGCGTAAAACGGTAGGCGGGCAGTGCGTCCAGGACGTCGGGGTCAGCCAGGTCCTGGCGCCAACGCGCGTAGCCGTAGGCGTCCTGCACCTGGAAGTCGATGATGAGCTCGAGGCGCTTGAAGGAGGTCAGGTCGGTCAGCTCGCCTGTGTCGCCTGGCATGGCGCCCAGGCGGGCCCGCATGCGCTCGACGATGCGACTGCGGTCGACCGTCCGGCCGTCGGCCGTCTGCCCGGACAAGAGGAGCTGCAGATCATCCTTGAGGCCCTGGACCGCGCGAGCCTCCTCGAGGGTGGCCGACCAGATCGCCCGCTCGCGAATAGCCAGCGGCACCCGCGCCCATTCGGCCGAGTTGAGCCGGGCACCCACCGGCGTCTTGCCGGCGATGCGATCGACGGCCTCCGGCCAGATGTCTGCCACGATGGGAAGGTCAGCCATTATTTGAGGTGGTTGTTGGGTTCGGCGGCAAAGGCATAGAGGCTACCTGCCTCGATGTGGTACAGCTTGGGCCCGCACCGGCGGGCGGTCACCCACCCCTCACGCGCCCAATTGCGGACGGTTGACTGGTCGACGCGGACCCGTTTGGCCGCCTCGGCCGTGGTCAGCCATTGCTTGGGCGCGGTCGGCTTGGCCACGTAGGTACCGTCGCCACGCGGAATGATTTCCACGTCGCTGAACAGGTAGAGCTGCTCGCCCCGGTTCGTGTTGCCCGCCTCCTTTCTCACAACAATGTCAGTTGACGCTGTTCATACTCCTTGCGTCGGTCCGCCTCCTGGAACCGTTGCACCTCGCGAATAGTGGCGGCCCGGCACACGCGGACCTTCTTGCCCGTCCACTGATCCACCGTCTGGTCGCACTCGATGAGTAGTCCGATCTGGACCAGCTCGGTGATGCGCGGCCGCACCGCGTTGGGCTCGGGCAGCTCGAGGGCTTTCATCATTTGGCGGTCGGTGAAGCGACCCCCGGTGCCCACACGCTGGGAACGCGCCGCATCGAGGATTCTTTGGGTTCGTCCACGCAGACGCCCGCTCTGCTGTTCGCCCTGGAGGGCGGCCGTCGAGTTGCGGTGCGCAGACATGGGGAAGTGTCTCAGAAGGGACTGTCAACGGACGGTGAAGGTTCCCGTATTTTGCGGGCGTTAGCCCGATTACGAATCGTGTAGAACAAATTCCAGAGCTGCCGGGCGGTCGCCTCGCCCAGGGGCACCTTAAATTGAGTACGACAGATTGACTCGGCGTAGGCCTGGTCGAAGCCCCCGCGCTCCAGTTCGCGGTCGAGCTTCCATTGGGCCCGCCGCTGCTCGTCGGTCGCCAGCTTGGCCATGGTGCGGGTGGCCCCGCGGCTGGGAGCCACGTCCAGGTTCGCGCGGCCGGCTGTGTCGCGCAGCATCTCAAAGTGCAGCTTCACCGTCAGGTAATCCTCCTGGCGCATCCGGGTCAGGCTCGACTCTCCAACGGCCAGGCGCTGCTGCTCCCGGCGCCAGTGGGTGCAGGCCTGATTCTCGCTGGGCAGCGGCTTGTCCTCCGTCGCGGCCGCATGGTAGGCCGCCCGCTGCGATCCCAATGGCAGCGCATCCCAGGCCTCGCGCGAGATTTGGCCCAGGACCCTCTTCTGCTTGTTGGAAAGGAGGGAGCTCATCCTTCGATCTCCTTTTCGCGCAGCCAATCAAGCATGTCTGGAATCGAGTAGGCCCGCAGACTGAAAGCCCGGCGCATGCGACCTGACCGCTTTTCACGAAAGGTGACACTCCAGCGCTTGCTCCGCAGGCTCCATGCGACTTGGAGGGCGCCGAAAGGAGCATCTTTTTCTAGGAAGGGTGGATTGACGTAGTTCACCGCCCCCCACGGAACGACCAGGCTGTTGTACCCTGCTGGACGTGGACACGGACAGGGATCAAAGTCGAAGCCGAACTCGGCATCGAGTTGCGACTTTAACTTCGGTGGGGTGAGCCAGTAGCGGCGCTCAGTCATTGTATAACTCATGCTTGCACTCCGGCCCAGCAGCCAGCGCGCCAGCAGGTGTGCAGGTCGCTCTCGGGCGGGAACGGATTGGGCTTGTCGAACAATCGATCGCGGCCGTCATACTGCCCCATCAGGTAGGCAGCGTGCATCGCCTCAGAAGGGTCGGACGAAGCCTGAGGCTGCCGCTCGAACGCCTCAAGCTCCGGAAAGGCGACGTCGTCGCGATCGTCTGGGATGAAAGTGGTCATCGGGTGAAAACGTGTGAGGCCTTGAGCGGTGCCTCGGCGCATGAAAACCACTCTTCGATGCCCCCTTGATACCGCACATACACCCCGCTGCCGTCGCGGCGCTCAATGGTGCCGATCCGGCAGCCCGGGAACTCGATGTCGCGGAGGCGTTCGACAGCCCGGTCCTTTGAAGACGTACACGAACGCCTCTTGTATGAATTGCCGATCACGGTCGCGATGTTTGTCCCGTGGCTGAACTGGGTCTTCACCCAGACGGGCAGGCTGTCTTGCTTGGGCATCGTTGCAGTTGGAAATGATGGATTTTCGTAAATGGGCTCAGTCGTCACGCTGTTGCTGGGCTTTGGACTCCACGTAGAAGCGTTCGGTCTGGCGGATGCGAAAGATCTCGGCGATCCGCTTGCAGCCGTTCTGGAGGCGCTTCTTGATGCCGGACTTGTCGACGGTGTACTTAACCGTGACGCAGTCGGCATAGCCCTCCTGCTGGAGCGTCTCGGCCAGCTGCTCGAGGGTCGGCTTCACCCCGCGGGCTTTCACCACTTCAGGCTGGCCCATCCGAAACCCGACGATGGCCAGCTGCGTGCCCCCACTGCGCAGCCCGGCGTCAAAGAGCTCCTCACGGTGAGCCTGGGCAAAGGCGGCCGCACGCTTGAGCAGCGGCTCCATCTCGGCCTGCAAGCCCTCGATCTGTGGGTTCCACTTTTTGAGGACAGCCTCGCTTTCGGCGTCGCGCGTGGCAACGGCCTTGGCCTCGAGGACCTGCAGCTGGGCGATGCGATTCACGTCCCGCTCGAACTCCTCGCGGGTGCCTGTCACGGCCACGCGGGCGCGCTTGCTCTTCTTCTTTGCAGCCATGTTTCAGTCTGTGTTCTCAGTGGTCAGCTCGGCGGCATCGGCCCCTAGGACCAGCATCCCAGCGGCGTGGACACCGTCGATGCCGCCGAAGGTGACGTGGATCACCTCAAGGCCGTTCGGGCCGGTGACCCTCCCGGTGTCGACGACCAGGGCCCAGCCGTCACTGAAGTGCTTGTCGAGAGTCTCGCGGGCCTCGCTGAGCGCGGCCTCCTGCTGCTCAGTCGTGGCGTGTTGTTTGTGTTGCTTCATGGTGATTAGTCGTGGGCGGGTGGTTCGGACAGAGACCAGCCGTTCAGCTCGGCCCGGCGCCGGCCGTCGCCCTCGGTGGCGAAGTTGCCGACGCGCACCGGCGCGTCGCAGCGGAGAAAATGCAGGAAGATGGACCAGCCTCCCCAATTGTTGCGGGCGATGGTAGCCTCGGCTTCACCCCGCTGCATTTGCAGCGGGAGCGTCGAGCCGGCGACGCGGTCAGGTGGCTTCAGCGTAGTGGTGTTCATGATACAAGCCGATTGCCGAGAGGCCTCCAGGATTAGATCAACCTCGTCCTCGAGCTCGGATAACGTGGGCGCGGTGATGGGTTCGGAGCCCTCGGTACAGAAGTCCCAGCCCTCACCCGGCACTCGAGCCAGCATGGCTGGCGTGTCGGGGTGGCGGTGCATGGCCAGCACGAGGGTCAGTGCATAGTCGATGTCGTCGACGGTCAGGCCGGCGCCGACCAGGTACTGCGCCTTGACGCCGAGCTGGATGAGCTCGGCGCGGCTCAACGAGCCCATGCGCAAGTCGGCGCTCATGACGCCCTCCCTTCAACAATGCCGGCGCGTTGGCGCAGCACGGCCCGGTGCGACGGGCCCTTGTAAAAGTGGTAGCGCAACGTCCGGTGGTACAAACCGGTGATGGACTCGACCGCCTTGAAGGCGCCCTGGTCCCGGCGCTTGCGATAGCGATCGACCAGCTGCAGCGCGCAGAGGATGCGCAACGGGTCATGGGCGATCTTCTGGCCGGGCTCCTCGGCGCGCATGAGCGCCGGGATTTCAGACGGGTCGACAGCACGGGGAAGCTCGCGCTTGGGGATCAGGCCGCGGGCGATCAGACTCTCGAGGTAATGGACACAACTCGAGACGGGGGATTCGTAGGTTGGGTATTCCATGGTTCTGGGTTCTTGGTTTGTGTTTGGGGAAAGCTCAGGCCTCGTCCCAGTCGTTCTCCTCGACGGTGGCGCGGGCGATCGTCAGGTGGGCGGCCACGAAGTCCTCCCAGGTCGGCGCGTCGG
This sequence comes from Opitutales bacterium, assembly GCA_050331815.1. Lineage (GTDB taxonomy): Bacteria > Verrucomicrobiota > Verrucomicrobiia > Opitutales > JBHJGM01 > JBHJGM01. The sequence continues at coordinate 5,073 of JBHJGM010000012.1, forward strand.
CGCGTCGACGCGCGGCCAGCTTCTTGGCGTAGCGAAGCCGCTCGGTGATGGAGAGCAGGCCCTCGTCGCGACCGAGCTGGCGCAGCAGCTTGTACGGCTGCTCGCCGACCTGCTTGCCCGCGGCGTCGGCGATTTGGACGCGCAAGCCTTTCTCGGGAAAGTCCAGGCCGCTGGCCCGTAGGATGAGCTCGAGGTCTTTCTTCTGGGGCTGCTTGGGCAACTGCACGCGGTGGACCCCGCGGCGCAAGGTTTGCTCGAGCTCGGCCCGCCGCTTGATGACCAGCTCGTCGCGGCCAAAGTTCGTCATCGACAGGACCAGGCCGCAGTGCACGTGATCGTGGAGCTCGCGCAGGTACTCGACGCAGGCCATGAAGGACTGCTGCTGGTAGGTCCACAACAGCAGGTGCACCTCGTCAAAGAGCAGGACCTGGTCGCGGTGCAGGGCTCGGATGATGCGGTCCTTGAGCGCGTCGGTGGATCCCTTCGGTGAGATACCCACGGCGTCGCCGATCACCTGCAGCATACTGCGCAAGCCGCCACCTGACTTTAGGCGCACGTAGGGCGAGTCGCCGTGGTTGTTGAGGGCGGCGTACTGCTCGAGCGCCCAGGTCTTGCCGACGTGGCTGGGCCCGTAGAGCATCACGATCGTTTTCGACTCGCGCGCCAGGTCGGCCGCCTTCCAGACCTTTGCGGCCGTGGGCGTCCGAACGAAGTCCTCGCGCAGGTCGGCCTGGGCACGGCGCTGGGTCAGCCAGGCTTGAACCTTCTTCAGCTGGTCGTCGCTGAGGTCGAGACGCTCTTTGGTGTGGGGGTCGACGTATTTTCCACGCAGATGCCGCGAGAGCGTCGTCGGGTGCATGTCGACCGCCCGCGCCGCCTCGGCCAGGGTCATGTCGTCGCGCAGCGCGTAGATAAAGAGATCGCGCAGTGCCTTGGACGCGGCCGGCCGGCAGTGCGCCGTGTTCTGGGTGATGTGGTCGAGGGAAAACTGGAAGCTTGCCCGGGCGTTGTTGCCGTCGCGGGCCATGCGGGGCTCGGCCTCGGCGGTCGCGGTACCGTTGCGGTCGGAGGCGGGCAATTCAGTGGTTTGGTCGAGCGTCGTCATAGTAAATCGTCGGCGGATAGGTTGTAGGCGGTGGTACTAGCGTCGCCAGCGGGCGCATCCGCAGGGATCTCCTGAAAAGCCCCACGCCCGCCGGCAGATTCCGCCAGGAGATCGCCGGCCTCATCATCAACCGGTCTTTCCGGTTCGGGGTTGGACTGGTCGAGGAGCGCCTCCGGATCGAAGTTGAGCGCGCGCAGCTGGCGGGTCCTGGCCGAATCTGCTCCGCGTTGCTGGCGGTAGGAGCGCGGCGCCGACTCGCGGACGGTCAAGGATGCCGCCACCGGCGCAGGCCCATCCCTGTGCCCGGCCGGCGGCGGTCCCTTAATCACCTCGTTACTCCTCGGTTGCCGCTCCAGCCGGTTACCGCGGCCGTCGCGCTCCTCAATGCGCCCGGTCGCGGCGTGGGCCAGCTGACGCCGGCGAAAGTCTTTTACCTCGGCGAGGGCCTCGCGGACCGGACGAAACTCAGTCCGCACGGCGCTGTCGTGGCGGCGCCGCAGACCGGTACCGCGTGCGTTGCCGGAAAGATCGACCTGGGGTTGCAGGGGCAGGTAGGGCGCATTGAAGAGCACCTCACCCATGCCCCACCCCTTACGGTTGCGGGCGCCCGGCTCGCGGTTGGCGATCCAGCATCCCTCTTCGGGCCGCCCGGGGTGAAACGCCACCAGGACCTTGTAGCCGTTGTCGATGGTCGGCTCCTCGGCGCTGACCGAAAAGCGGAAGGGCTGGGAGTAATGGTCGGCCTTGAGCTCGACGCAGCCACCACGAACGACGGCGGCGCGCTTGATCGGGCAGAAGCGCCAGCGATGCTCGCTCGGGATGGGCTTGCCGTGGTGCCCATCGAGCGCCTCGTTGGGCACCATTGAGGCGCCGCCCAGCCAATGGCGTTGCACGGGTCGTGCATTGAGCCTGCAGAAGGCCTGCGTGAGGGCGTGCAGCATCTCGGTCGAGGGCCAGAGCTTGAGCACGGCCTCAGGCGACACCGGCAGGCCGTCGTCTTCACGGCGCCGGTCATAAGTGACGCGCCGCAGCAGCTTCGCCACCTGCCGAAACTCGCCCGGCTCCCGCCCCATCGTGAGCCCGCCCTCGGTTATGGCCATGAGGGTCTGGAGCATGTCGAAGCGCTCCTCGATAAGGCCCTTGCCGCGCGGGCTGTCCTCGTTGTTGACCGCAAACAGGTACGGGTCGAGCGCGCCCCAGTTGGCCTGCAGCCCATCGACCTGGATCCCCTTGACGAAGGTGCCCGCCCAAGAGCCCTGTTCCAGAATCCAGACCTGCGGGCAGCCCCACTGCTGGCAGACGTCGAGGAAATGGTCGGCGATGTCCTCCGCACGGTAGGCGTCCTTACGCCGACCGATGGCGGTGTTGCCCAGCCCGCCGGCACTGTGCCAGTCGATGGTCGAGAGCACCTGGCGGCCGGCCAGCCACTGACCACTGGCGGGGTCCTTCCAGCGGAAGGGCTCATTGATGCTGACGTCGTCCGAGCAGTAGACCATGAACGGGCGCATCGGCACCTCGCGCCCGTGGCGATCGACGATGAAGTTGCCCTTGCGCACCACCGGCGATTTCTCGCGCAGCCGTCCGCGCATCAGTGCCATCTCGGCCTCGGTCACATGGCAGGCCCGCATGACCGAGACCGGCCAGTTGGGCCGCTTGCCCGTCTGGCGCCACTGCTCCAGGCGCGCCCCCAGAAACTCGCGCGTTTCCGGGCGGATGCCGGGATGCTCCATCCGGACGAACTCTTCAACGGCCATCGTCTTGCGCTGGCGGGCGACGGAGGATGAGCGCGCGGCGCAGATGCCCCGGAGCAGCTGAGCCTCCATGTCGGTCAGCTCCAGCGCGCGCGGACGGCCGCGACGGGTAGGCGGTGGCTCGCCGGCCGGGTCGGCCAGCAGATGGGAACAAGCACGACTCATCACTTTTTATCCGCGAGCCAGGCGCGCGCCTGGCGTTTCAATTCCGGGGGTAGCGAGCGCAGCAGCGTTGACAGTGTGCTCTGCGCCCGGGCCTGCTGCTCACGTGGCCATCGCTGGTAGGCCGCACCAAAGTCAGAGGCATGCCGATCGAGGGCATGGAAGCTCAGCGCCAACTGCTCACCGACGTCCGGCTGCTTGCGGCCGGTGGCCCGAGGTCCTTCACCGCCACCGGTCAAGGCACCCAGGAAGGCGCCCCACGAGCGATGTGGCGTGCAATCACCGGAGGCGACCGACTCCAGGCGCTGCACCGCAATGACCTCGATTTCCTGGGTGATGGGGATCGCGTCGCCTGTAACCTCAAAATCGTGTGGCTTCTTCCCGGTCTTGATTGCTTCCAGTGGAATGGCCTTGGCCGACCCGTCGGCTATCGTTCTCAGGTATGCAAGATCCAGGGCCGCATCGATCCACCGCTCGGCTGTCTTGTAAGAAAAGCCCAGATAATCCTGGCAGCCTGCCTGCCAGCCGAGTTCCCCTGCACCCAGATCGTTGCGCGCGCCTTGAGCAGAGAGAGTCTCCCTCAGCTTCCCAAGCTCCTGACCTGCAAGAATAAAGGATTCAACGAACTTCTCGCCCCACTTCCGGGCGGCTCGAACGTACTTCCAAGAGGGCCCCACAGTCGCGGAATAGCGACCTGCATGGCCTCAACTTCTGGACAAGCGTGTCCTGAAGTCTTCTTCCCGCTCACGAGGCCACCTCCTGGAGGGCTCCTCGGCGCTCGAGCTCGGCCTCTATGTACTCAATGACCCGCTGACTTTGGCGGTATCCGTTCAGCACTCGATTGATGTGCTCCGGGCGAGTCCCGAGGGCACGAGCGACCTCTGCCTGGGAGATCACACCCATCATTCGGCGCTTGAGTGCAAGGTTTTGCCGGGGCATGGTGCGAAATTGCACCTGTAACACCTATGGCGCAAGGAAAAATTGCACCCAAAATGCACTTTTTGCACCGAACGGACGAATTGGCTCGTCGGTTAGGGTGTAAGGTGAAGGAGCTCGCCGAGCCCATGGGTGTCTCATGGCGAACCATCATCAACGGCCGAACCGACCCAACGACGGTTTCACCAAAGACCTGGGCCGCGCTCGAGCGCGCCGAAGCCTCCGTCGGCATTCAGTACGGAGGCTCTGAAACCGGAGAAGCCGCCTCGCCGTTGGCGGCGATGCCAGCAAGCCTGCTCAGCGACCCTCTTATGTCAGATGCGATTCTGGTGCACGACACCCTGCGTGAGCTCGAGTTCTTGATTCTGGCGATCAAGGATGAGGACGGCGTCACCGAGCGGAAGCTCATCCGCTCGATCACCCGCAAGTTGCCTCGGGCGCTCCCTGCCCAGGGGCGCACCGTCGCTCTGATCGAAAAGCTGATCCTTTACCGAAAGAACGACCCATGAATGTAACCCTTCCCTGTAATCGCTTTGCTCACATCGCGCTTCTGGTCGCGGCCGTCGCTTGCCTGTCCGGATGTGCTTATTCGGCTTCGGGGCTGTAGTGAATCTCGAAGAAGCCCAGAGGTTCGACTTCGGTGTCAAAATCGAAAGTCATAACGCCGTCGGCCCCGGATTGCCCTGGCGTGAAGTTGTTGGCGTCGGGCCAAGGCCGCGTCGCTTCGAGGTTCGTCGTGTGTTTCAGCCAGTAGTACCACGACTCGGAAGCCATCCATTCCAACTGCAGGTGGTTAGCCTGACTTGGGGATGGCCCCAGGGACGGCTGGGGTATGGGAGCAAAATCCAACACAGTGATGGAGGTACCGGGTAAACTGAGCGAGGCGGTTCCGTTGGTGAGTTCGGCGATGCCGGTACGTTCAAAGGTGGGTTCGGTGTCGTCGACGTTCTCGCCTGTGAAGTTCCAGACTACCGCCTGTTGGGTGCCGGAGTGCCCATCGACCTGCAGGGTTATGTTGCGGCTTTGATAATTTTTGTGGAGCAGGAACACACTCAAAGCACCCGCCTCGGAGGTGGTGGCATAAGCCTGCACGGGTACATTTTCCCCAGAGACAGCGACCATGTGGTCCTTGAGGAAGCGGCCCAGAATTTTCATTACCTGGCCGGTCGCGTTGAGGTTGCCCGCGCGGTCGAGGGCGTCGTAGGCGCTGGGGGGATCGCCGCCGCTGGAGCCGTTGGTCACGATGGAGTAATCGTCGATCAGGAGTTGTCCGCCGCCCTGGGACATATTCCAGAGAAAGACCGAATCGAACTCGGCGGGCGTCGTAAAGTTTTGGCTGTACTGGCTGTAGCCGCCGCTGCCGGTGTTGATCTTTACATCGCGGACCTTGGCGGACCCGTTGAAAAAGGTAACGCCCGCGACGCCCCACTTGCTGCTGTCGAGGCGTTTGCCCCAGTAGGAAAAGCGGTAACTGGTGCCGGGCTCAAACAGCGAGACCGGCACCTCGATGTCGTGATAGGCACCTGTGTTGAGCAGCGCCTGGCTGCCGGTGTGGGCGTCGGAGGTGATTTCGAGGCTGCCGCCAATCTGCCAAACTCCGCCGAGTTCGATGCCGGGATCCTGCGCGTCGGTGAGCGCTTCCAGCCCGGCGGGCGGCGGTGCCTCGCCAACGATGCGCCCCTCGTCGTTGTCCACCCAGCGGGTGTTCCAGAGCAGGGTAAAGGCGACTTTGTCGATCTCTAGGTGCCGTGCGAGGATTTCGAAGGTGGCCAGCGCTTTGCCCAGATTGTTGATGTTTTCCCAGCCCGGACCATCGCCGAAGTACAACGCGCCGGTCTCGGTGAGGGTTACGAAGAGGCGCTCGCGGTCGGCCGGGTTGCTCTGATCGTTAATGGCAGCGATGGCGATGTTGTTGACCTCATTCAAGACGGCGTTGGTTTCGTTGCGCGTGCGGTAGTGGTCGTAGTCATTGCGATTCCAAAAGGGGTAGGTGTGCACCTCGAGGAAGTCCACGTGGGGGCCGGCGCGGCTGAGCACTTTGTTGAACCAGTTGCGGCTGTGCCCGTTGACACCGATCAGAATGGTCGGGTCTACGGCTTTCATCGCCTGGGCAAACTCCGCGGCGTCGTCGCCGAAGGAGTTCGCGCCCGGATTGGCCCCGGCGTAGCTGGTGCCGTAGTCGGTCTCGTTGCCGAGGGTCCAGTAGCGGATGTTGTAACCGCGGGTGATGTTGGCATAACGCACCCACTCAACGGCGTTGTTCAGCAACTGGGCCTTGGTCGGGGGCGTCTCCGAGCCGCTGGCGGATTTGTACATGGAGTCGAAGGCCACGCAGATGACCGGCTCGGCGCCGACGGACTGGCACAGCGCCATGAACTCATCGAAGTCCATGGTTTCGGCCCGGGCGGTGGTGCGGTCGGACTGGAAAAAATCGTTGTTGGTGGTGGGCCAGGCATGGGGGCGCGCGGCGATGGGAGCGGGCTGGGTCCAGGGCGCGGTACTCCAGAGGTAGTTGTCGGCCTTCTCTCCGCCGGGATAGCGCAGGTAGCCGACTCGCATTTCGGCCAGGGCCGCATCGGTGGAGGTGTCGCGGCTGATGCGCGTGTCGTCGTCCATCAGGTAACTGACGTTGAGGCCAACCGGCGTATCCTCGACGGTGGCGATGCGCTGGTCGACGTTGACGACGATCGTCTGGGCCGAGGCGGCGGGTGCAATCGCAACGAGGCTGCAGAGAAAGGCGAGACGCCTGGGCAGGGGTGCTTTACTCACCCCATTATATTAGCAGGCGTCCATGGCGGCTCAATGCCAAAGCTAATTATGTGATATGGGAAAAAGAATTTTTTGGATGCGCCTGAACCCCACCCGTATCCAGCACCGCCCGAGTACGTGTTGGACCGTCGGGGATCGAAGTGTCCAAACTGGAGCTTTCAAACCCCGCCATGTTGAAATTCGTCGACCACTGACCCTCGGACGTCATGGTATTGGCGGAGACTTCGTTACTCGGGTTGTCCAGGTCGAACACAAGGACAGCGATGTTCAAGTCGTCGGTGAAGTCGGTCGTCCCGCAGAAGACAAAGCCGTCGGAGGCCTCGGTGTCGTCGATGCTGAGGTCACCACCAAAGCTCCGGGGAAAGTCGATCGTGAAGAAGGTGTTCTGCGCAGGCAGGACTGAACCACCTCCAAGGGTGGCGACGATGAGCGCCATCAAGTCGCGCAGGTTCTATGGAAGCGTAGGCTCGTGGCGCGTTGGGTAGGCAAGACCAGACGCAGCACCGGGAGAGCGGTTTGCGCATCGATTCGTGAGCGAGGTGGAATTCGTAGTGTCAATTCTGTGGTGAAACAGAGATTGATTACTAAAACAGGTGTCGAAAGTAAGATAACAGGCGGTAAGGGCAATCTCCGATTCCTCAGCGTACGCGCCCAGAGGCCCCTCGGGTATTCCCTCAGGCGGCGACACCTCCAACGTTGGGCTTGCCCCATCTCACCCAGACCGGAACGCGGGCTTTAACATCTGAAAAAAAGATGCGCAGGCCAGTCATGGCGGAAATAGCTTGGTGCCCTGCGCGACGTTGACTTGCGCGAGGCGGCACGGCTTAAACTTTCGCCGATGACTGAAAAGACCTTCAAGGCCGGTGAGTTTGTCTTCGAGATCGGCGATGAGCCGGATTTCGCCTACCTGATTAAAGAGGGGGCGGTGGAAGTATTGATCCAGGGCGGAAACGGGCTGGATGTTTTTGCAGAAATGGGCCCGGGCGAAGTTTTTGGGGAGATGGCTCTCGTCATCGATAAGCCGCGCCCGGCGACGATTCGCGCCCGTACCGACGTGGTCGTAGAGGTGTATGACGAGCCGGCGTTTGAACAGAACGTCCTGGAGAATCCGGAGCGCCTGCGCCGTTACCTAGGCACGCTCTTTGAGCGGTTGCGCACTGCCAGCTTTGGGAATGCGGGCCTGGGCTCGGAAACCCAGCCGCCTTTTTCCGTGCAGGCTACTGGCCCCGCCGCCAACGCCAAGGAAGCCGCCTGCATCGTAATGGAGGCGCTGAACGAGATTCCGGGCTCGGACAACCGCATCGAGATCCCGTGCGCTGAGCTGCCTTTCAATATCGGGCGTGCCAGCGACAGCCTGCTGCTGGTCCGCAATGACTTTACCATTTTTGACCAGAAGCCCTACAAGGTGTCGCGCGGGCACTGCGTGATTGAGCGCCTTGCCGACAAGTTTGCGGTGCGTGATCGCCTGTCGGCCACCGGAACCATCCTTAACGGGGAAGTGCTCGGCGAGCACGGGCAGCGCCAGGGCGCGTTTCTTAAGCCCGGGCCCAACGAGTTGATCCTCGGGCCGCCCGATAGCCTCTACCGTTTTACGCTGACGGTGCAGTAGCGGCGGCGCTGGATCTCGCCGATCCCTAAGAAATCACTCAGGGTTTCCCTGATGGTCGGTTGCGGCTACATGGAGTGCTTGACGTGCGATGTCCTGCACCGTAGACATCTACGTGGCGAGTAGTTCTCGCCAGCATCCCAAGCAATTTCACCCGCCAACACCTCATGCAGACCGTTTCCCGCTTTTTTCGCGTGGTTGTTCCGACCATGCTCGCCGCTACCGCCGTTCAAGCCAGCGTCCTGACGCCGATTCAGACGATTAATTTCGATTCGGCTAATGACGGGACCTTTACCGACTTCGGTACGCCTATCAGCTTGCAAGCAAGGCAGGATTTAACCGGTTTCCAGCAGTTCGATGCCAGCCTGGGCACGCTGCAACGGGTGCTTTTCACGGTCGAAATCAGCGTTGAGGTGTCGCTGTCTGTCGACGTCGATTCGCTTTTTGACGAAGATTCGCCGTTCTCGGCGTTGGTGCAAGCGGGCTTTTCCGACCTTCAGCAGGCAGGAATTGTCTACTCACCCTCGGGTAGCACCACGGGGCGGGCTGTGACGATTGATTCGGGCAACATCGGCTCGGTCGGCGGCGAATTTCTTGACCCGATTGAGTTCACGGACTTTGGCGATTTCTTTGATGAGGTCAGCGATGCTTACGGTGAAGTCGTTTTCTCAGGCCAACCCAGCACGGGCGAACTTTTGGCGTCCGACCCGATCTTCAATATGGACGACTTCGTGGGCACGGGTTTTGTGCAGGGCTTGAATGTTTCGGCCTTCGCCGATTACAGCGAATTCGTTTCGGAAAACATCGATGAGGCGTTTGTGGAAGCATCGATTTTTCTGGCAGCAGGCCAGGCCACCTTCAGTACGAATTTGAGCCGGAAATCCCCGAGCCGTCCACCTACGCGGCGATCTTTGGAGTCCTCGCCCTGGCTGGCGCGGTCGTGCGTCGCCGACTGCAAAAGGCGTAGTACCTAATAGAATCTTGGCAGCCGAGGCTCCGGACCGTTCAGGCGACCGCTTGAATGCGGTTGTGTTTGAGTCGAAACCGGAGCGCTCAATACAGCGCGTCGCGCTCGGGGTCGAAGGCGCGGGGCGGTTCAGCCCCGCGTTTGATGGCGAGCTTTTCGTGAAAAGTCAGGCGCTTGCGGCGGTTGTTGGTGACGTGTTCGGCGTATACGCCCGGATCGCTTTTTTGGCCGGTGTTGCGGTCGAGGTAGAGCGGTGAGTCGACCTCAGGCGGCTTGGTGTTGGCGTACGGGTGTCCGTAGGAGCGCATCAGGATGCGTTGCTCGCGAGTGAGGGTCGCCAGCCAGGCGGCATCATCGGTGAAGCGGTCCTCTGGCGTGATCCAGCCGGGGCAGTAAGTCATGAAGATGTTCTTGCGCTCGACCGAGGATTCGTTCGCGTCGACGCGGTGCCAGGTGCTGCAATGCATGAGCGTTATCGCCCCGCGCTTCACCTTCAGTACAACCTCACCCTTGACTGAATCGTGGGTGTCGTAGGCGTCGAGGTACTGGAATTTGTGGCTGCCGGGCAGGACGACGAGGTTGCCGTATCCGGAGTCGGGCAGGTCCGTGAGCCAGTAGCCCACCTTGAGTTGCAGGGGCAGTTCCGGCGAAAACACCTGAAAGGGCAGGGCGCGTGCGCCGTCGGGGTGCCAGAGATTCCGCCAGGTGTTGGTGGGGCGGATCATGATGTTGGAGAGGTGGACCTTGGTCAGCTCGCCGTAGAGATCGTAGGCGTAGCCGATGTGGCTCTCGCGGTCAATCATGTCGACCAGCGCCGGATCGAGGCAGACCGCTTTCTGACGGTTGAAGAACTTGCCGGGGTCGTAATTGGGATCAGCGGCGGCAATGCGGTCGATGGCTTCGACATAGGCGTCGCACGCGGCCTCAGTCAGCACGTTTTCAATAACGAGGAAACCCTCGCGCATGAACTGGTCCCAGGTTTCTTCGGTGAACCCGGGCGGGGCTTTTTTGTAGGTGGTTTCGGTGGGGGCAGTTTCAGCTAGAGACATGCAATCTTTTTAAAACGCGGCGCACCGGGCCGCAAGTGCGTATGGACGGGGCCGATTCGGGGAGTGCACCGGTATTATTCTCTGCGGACGGGGCCGGATTCAGCGTGACCAGCCGCCGTCAACGACAAAGGCGGTGCCGGTGATGAACGGGTTGGCCAGGAGGGTGACACAGGCGTCGGCGATCTGCTCAGGGGTAGAGATGCGGCCGGTGAGCGACTTCGTGCGCGCGTCGTCGTAAATGGCCTCGCGGTTGGCCGGGGGCAGGCTGTCCCAGAAGGGCGTCTCGACCACGCCAGGCACGAGCACATTAGCGCGGATGGGCGCGACCTCGCGTGCGAGCGTTAGGGCCAGCCCCTCGGTGGCGTGCTGGGCGGCTACGATCGCGGTGGTACCTGGTTGCGGGCTGCGGCTGAGCGCCCCGGTCACAAAACAAAGCGAACTTTCCGGCACCTGCTTCATTTTTGGCAGCGCCAACTGCGCGCAGTGAAAAGCCGCGACAACGGCGTGTTCAAAGTGCGCCCGAATGTCCGCTAAGGGGAGTTCGCCGATGGGTGCCAGAGCAGCGGGTGGCGGCAAAAACACCAGGTGGTCTAGCGAAGCCAGCGCGGCATCCTGGAACAGGGCATCAATGGTTTCGGTGCGCGCGAGGTCGACATACCGACCCAGCGTGCCCGTGCCGATTTGCTTCAGTGCGGCTTCGCGGCGCGCCGCGTCGCGGCTGGCGATGATGACCTGGGCACCGCTGGCAGCGCAGAAGCGCGCGGTGGCCAGCCCGATGCCGCTGCTGCCGCCGATAATGAGGACCGTCCGCCCCTGCATAGTGCCCTGTCGAAAGTCGGGCACGCTAGTCGCCATCGGCTTCGGCCAGCTCATCGAGGATGGCAAAGAGCACCTTGGCCCCGATGACCGAGACGGGAAAGTCGTAGATGTTTTCGTCGTTCTTGCCTTCCTGCCCGCCGGCCAGATCGCTGACGGCGCGGATGACAATCCAGTCGGTTTCGTTGATGGTGCAGACCTGGCCGACGGCAGCCGACTCCATCTCGGTGACCTCGGCTTTGAAGACTTCGCGCACCCACCGGCGGTAGGCGCGGTTGTCCAAAAAGACCGAGCCGGTGACGGCGTTCCCACCGACGTGGATTTGCACCGCGCGTTCGTCGATGGATTGGGGCGGCATTTTCTCGACGGCGGTTTTGGCGATTGCGAGCAGGTCGGGCGTCACACTGAAGTAAGCTGCGGGCTCGGGCTCTGCCATGCCGTCCTTGATGATCAGAACTTCCTCGGGGTGCACGTATCCAAAGTTTGAATACGCTGGCGCGTGCGGATCCTTTTCGGCACGCTGGGCGTGGCCCTCGAGAAAGTTCTCGTAGTAGTCCGGCAGGATGAAGGCACCGGGGTTGTCGGGGTCGGGATTGGCGTAGACGGCCTCGTCGTGGTAGTACCAGCGCTCCGGCACGATGACGTCGCCTGGCTGCCACTGGGGGTTGATGCCGCCGGCGATGCCCATGAAGACGAGCCGTTCGACCGGAAAGTAGTCCAGAGCCATCTGCGTGGTCATGGCGGCGTTGGCGATGGAGATGCCCGTGGCGAAGAGGACGATGGGCTCGCCGCGATAGGTGCCGAGGCGGTACTTGACACCCCGATAGGTCAGCGTCTTGTCAATGGCGGCTTCGGAGTGTTTGTCGATGGCTTCCAGAACCGCGCGCACCTCGGGCTCGTAGGCCATCACGATGGCGGTGTAGGCCGTGTCGTCGGGAAACTGTTTCGGGCCGTAGGGCTTGTCCGCGGCGCGCGCCAGGGCAGCGGCGCAGGTCAAGAAAAGAAGGGTGAGCAGTCGGGTTTTCATCAACTGCCTGAAGCAGCAGGGAGCGGGCCGGATTTGATACGAAGTTGGCCCAGTCTGCAGACGCGAGAAGGCGCGCGGCCCGGCTGTATCAATCGGCGTGCGGGTCTTTCCACTGCACGTCGGGGCTGGGGGCCCAACCCAGTTCCTCGGTGATTTTCGAGGTGTCGCAGAGTGCGGCAATCTGATCGAGCGGCTGCTTGAGGGGCACGTCGGGGAAATAGCGCTGGATGATTTCGGCGGTGGCGAGGTTCGAGTACAGCGGCTGAGGCGAGGCGGGCTGGTACAGACGTGCGCCTGGCAGATCTGTTTCTAGGCAGCGTAGAAAGAGGTCGTTAGCGTCAGCGCGGCTCAGCAGCGTCATGGCCTCGTCGATCTGCACATTCTCGGGGAAGGCCTCCAGATAGGAGCGGCCCGAGGCCAGGCCGTCGCGCAGCACGATATGAAACCAGTCATGCGTGGTGGGCAAGCGCAGGGCGATCGAGTCCAGCGCGTGCACCTCGTGAAAGTACCGCAGCATATGCTCGCCCATGTGTTTGGAGAGGGCGTAGGGGTTGCCGGGTTGCGCGGGGGTGTCGCTGTCGATGGGGAGGTACTTGAGGATGGAAGGTGTTTCGCTGGCCAGGGTGCGTTGCCCGGCGATGACCTGAATCGAACTGGCAAAGACGATGCGCCGGACCCCTCGCTCGGCAGCCGCCTGGAAGAGGTTCATGTTCATCGTGACGTTTTCGCCGAAGATGTACTGCGGCGTGCCTTTCCAGGCGATGTTGTGGTTGCCCAGGTGGAGGATGGCGTCGATGTCTTCGCACAGCCCGTAGCAGACCTCGCGATCCATGAGCGTGGCCACCTGGACACGCACCGGCATGTCCTTGCGCAGGCGCACATCGGTCGCGCGCAGGGTGTGCTCGGTGTGTTCAGCGAGGTAGCGGCAGATGCCCGAGCCGAGGTGACCGCACGCGCCGGTAATCAGGATATTCATATACGCATCGGGGGATCGCCCGCGTGAGTGCGCGTGTCAAACGCAATGCGAGCGCGTGGCCCGATTCTGGGGTCAGGCCGGGGGCGGTTTGGCTATTGGCTGGCGGCCTGGGCAAGTTCGCCGGTAGCGCGTGCCTCGCTAGCCGCGGCTACGGCAGGCTTGCTGACGAGCGAAAGGGCGCTGTGGGCCTCCATGGTGAAACGCAGCTTCCCGCCAGTTGCGGGCATTGGATCGGCTTCGGCGAAAAGGTCGGTGGCGTTGGACTTCCAGGCGGCGAAGGTGGCCACCGCGCCAACGTTTTCCACGTTCTCCACGTTCAGCTCAACCGCGCGCGGCTTGGCGTGGGGGTTGACCAATACGATTGCAAGCTCGCCCGTATCAGGATGTTGATACGCACTGGCCAGAAGGTCCCCGAAGGCCGGCTCGGCCTGGATGCGCAGGGCATCCACCGGAATCGCCCGAGCGAAGTGGGCAAAGGCCGCGCCTTTATGGTTCATGCGGTCGCCGATCAAAATGTTCTGCGAGCGGGCGTCCGGGCCGGTCACCTGCCAGGGTACGAAGGTAGAGACGTGGCCGGCGACCAGCGCGTTGTGGATGCCCGTGGCCAGTCCTTCGATTGAGAAGACGACGGGGTGGCCGTGTTCGCCGGTGCCGCCTTCGGTCATCCAGATGGGCTTGTCGTTGTTGACGGCAGCGAGTCGCTCGACCAGCGCGAAGCTCGACGAGGCTGCCATGTCGGGGGTGGTGCCATCCTCGTAGCCGTGGGTGGCGAAGCGGTCGAGCGCGGCGCGGGCCTCCGGCTTTGCGTAGATGGCGTCGATGTAGCCGCCGGTGGCCGAGGCATGCACGTGCTTGGTCATGGTCTCGGGCCCGAAGATGATCGTGTCGCCCAGGTCGGCGTCTTCCAGAGCCTGCCGCAACTTCGGCAGCATGGCGGCGTAGTCTTCAGCGGTCCAGACGCAGCTGTTGTACCACTGGGAGAAGCGCACCTCGTTGCCTGGGCTCAGTGCGTAAAACTCGATGCCCTGTTCCTTCCAGTAAGCGGCCACCGCCGCGCACCAGCGCACAAAGTGCTCCACTCGGTCTGCCCGCACGCGGTTGGGGTCTTCCTTGTCCATCTTCGAGTTGAAGTAGCTCTGGGCTGAGATGGCCGAGTTTTCCCCTCGCGCGAGGCCGTTGGCGTTGGAGTTGTTGACCTTCATCCAGGACGGCGGGGTCCAGACAGTGCCGATGATGCGGATGTTTGGGTCGAGGGCGCGAATGGCCTTGGCGAAGTCGGTGTAGATGGCGGCCTTCCAATGTGGTTCGATGTCCTCGGGGCCGATTTCGGCAGGGTCCTCGATTTCCGGAATCTCGTGAAAGCCGAAATTGACCCGTAGCATATTGAAGCCGAGGTCCTCCACATACATGCCCTGCACCTTGCCCGCGGCGTAGGTATCGCGGATGGCTTGGCTGTGGGGGTAGACGGCGGTGCCAAAGCCTTCGATGCGCTGGAAGGTCTGGCTCCCGTCAACGGTGATGGCAACGAGTTCGGCGAGTAGAACAGGGCCGTGCAAAAGCGCTCCGGCAACAAGGGCAAGGAGCCTGAGAGAGCTCGAACGGGAGTGGGTTTTCATGGGAACGGAAGCGAACGTATTTTTAATATTTAAGCGTCTGGAAGTTGTATCGGTATCATACAATAGTGCGCCTGGAGGCGATGATTGTACGTATAAATTTTATGTGCCGATGATCCACCTGACAACACAATCAAACCGCGCGTTTAGAACAGATGGTGGTAGGGGTGGGATTCGAACCCACGATCAGCATTACCTGAACGGATTTACAGTCCGCGTCCTTCAACCACTTGGATACCCTACCGCGTTTTGCTGGCGTAACGGTGGTCGAGCCGTACGTCGGAAACAGTGGAATCTGCCACAAGCCGGCGGTGCTGCCAAGTGGAAATTTGGCGGTTGGACCGAGGTCTGGATGTCTGGATGTCCGGGGGGGCTGCGTGCCTGGATGCCTGGAGGTTGGGAATAGTGCCCGCGTGCTTGGTGCTTGGTGGGAAAACACCTGGATGTCTGAAGTACAGGAGGCTGAAACATCGAAACTAGCGAGAGAGTGAAAGAAGTGCCGGGCTTTCGCTTGGAAAGGCTGGCTTGCCGGTGGTTGCGGGGGCTGCTTAGGGTGCGAGGCTTTCAGTACCTTGAGCGAGTCGACCGCACAGCCTGAGAGTTCATGCCCTGACGCCGCGGGCCCGCCCCCGCCGGCCAAGGCGACCGGGCCGCCCTTCCGGCTGCGTCAATGGCGTCACCTGCCCGACTGGCTGCGGTTCAACCTGAATGACTCGCAGCGGTTTTTCCTGCTGTGCATCCTCTGCGGCATCCTTTGCGGGCTCGCCGCGGTTAGCTTTCACCTCTCGATCACGGAACTCTTTTACCTGGTCGAGCACTGGAGCGAGGCGGTCGGTGGCTATGACTGGGCGGTGTTGATTGGCGCACCCGCGCTGGGCGGGCTTATCGTGGGATTGCTCCTGCAATACGTGGCCCCGAGCGCGGCGGGCAGCGGTATCCCCCAGACCAAAAGCGCCTACTACAACAATTTTGGGATCATCCCGCTGCGCCAGGGCATCTTTCGCTGGCTGCTGACGAGTCTCTATGTGGGCCTCGGGAACAGCTTAGGCCGAGAGGGCCCGACCGTGCACCTGTGCGCCTCGATCGCATCGACGATCGGGCAGGTCTTCGGTCTGGCCAAAGCACGGGTGCAGGCGATGGTGCCGGTCGGTTTCGGGGCGGGGATCGCTGCTGCATTCAACGCGCCGCTCTCGGGTATCACCTTTGTCTTTGAGGAACTGCTGGGCGACTTTTCTTCCAAGGCGCTGGGCGGCATCATCGTGGCGGTGGTCATCGCAGCGGCGCTGGAGCGTGTAATCCTGGGTGGGCAATCGGTCTTCATCATCCCGGTGGAGCCGCATTCGACGGATTGGTGGATGCTGGTGTGCGTGCCGCTGGGGCTGGCCTCCGCGCTGGTTGGCAATGCATTTGTGGGCATCCTGCTGCGGGCTCGTGCCACCGCGCGGCTCTGGCGAGCGCCGATGTGGATCAAGACGACCGCCGGCGGGTTGAGCTTTGGCATCCTCGCTTACGCCGCGCTGCGTCTGACGGGCGACAACGGTCTGTTCTCAATGGGCCACCACACGATGGAAGAAGCCCTCAGCGGCGAACTGAAGCGCTGGTGGGTGCTGGTGATTCTACTCGTGGGCAAGCTTGCGGCCACGGTTATCTGCTACGCCTCGGGTGGGAGCGGGGGGCTGTTTTCGCCCACGCTGTTCCTTGGTGCCATGCTGGGGAGTCTTTTTGGCCTTGGCCTGAGCGAGTTGTTTGGCGCAGGCGTGGATGTGATGGCCGCCTGCGCATTGCTGGGCATGGGCTCAATGTTTGCCGCCACCATCCGCTGCCCGTTCACCTCGTTTCTTATCATTTTTGAGCTGACGCAAAACTACTCGCTGATGCTGCCGCTCATGCTGGGCAACGGCATCGCCTACCTGCTCTCGCTGAAGCTACGCGCGGTGCCGATTTACGATGCGCTGCTGCTGCAAGACAAGGTGACCCTGCGAAAAATGCCGCACTACCACGGCACGCAGGATTATCGGAATCTACCCGTGAGTACTATTATGCATCACGAGGTTGTGAGCGTCAAGGGGCAGCGCACGGCCACTGAAAATCTGGCGGCCATCGATACTGCACACCGTCACCATGACTACCCCGTAGTCGATGGCGAGGGTCTGCTGCTGGGCGTGGTGTCTCAGCAGGCGCTCGCTGACCTCTCTCGCAACGCCGTCGAAGCGGCCAAGCCCGTGCAGTCCATCCTTGAGGCGCGGCGTCTCGTCACGCTGACGCCCGAAACCTCCATCCGTGAGGCCGCCCGTCGCATGGTGATTGCTGATGTCGAACTGGCCCCGATAGTCTCGACCAAGGACACGAAGCGCTTGCTCGGTCTGGTCACCCTGCACGACATCGCCCGCCAGCAGAACGCCATCACCGAGCAACTTGGCCGCTAGCCGGGTGCCGGGTGACCCCGGCAGGACACTTTTAAAGATGACCTCCGTGGACATTTTTATAGGAATACCCGATAGGTCCAGGTGACCCTGGCGGGACCGGGCGGCCCCGCCAGGACAGATTTGCTGCGCAAATCGCTGGGAAGCAGGCCAAGGCTTTAGGCGATTGGCGCTAGATACGTTGCCTGTAAGCCTCGCTTGCGTCGTCATTGCGAGGAGCCCGGAGCGCAGCGAGGGCGACGTGGCAATCCAGTGGCGCGCACGCGTTGAAGAGTGCGACGCTTGTTTGCTAGGGACCTGAAGGACTTCGCAACCCTGAATGCCCGTACATGTACATTAGGCCTTCGCCTGGATTGCGACGTCGCTCTGTGCGCTCCTCGCAATGACGGTCAAGACTCGGTGCCGGTTGCGATTTTGCAGCGCATTTTGGTTGTTTTGCCTCCCGGACTTCGTCAGCTATGGAGCCCGACACAGCGCCCACACGCGCATCCCGCACTGCTCAACTCTCAGCGACTACAGTCAGCCATGAGCCAGAAAACTCGCGTCACGATTTGGAACGAATTTGTCCACGAAAAGGAGCATAAGCTTGTTGCCGACATTTACCCCGACGGCATTCATGGCGCCATCAAGGCGGGCCTTGAAGTCCAGGGCACCGATTTGGACATCAAAACCGCCACCCTGAACCAGCCGGAACATGGCCTGAGCGATGACGTGCTCAATGCCACCGACGTGCTCTTTTGGTGGGGTCACTGCGCGCACAACAAGGTGGAGGATGCCATCGTGCAGAAGGTGCAGACTCGCGTGCTGGCTGGCATGGGGCTGATCGTTTTGCACTCGGGGCACATGTCCAAAATTTTCCGCGCGCTGATGGGGACCAGCGGCTGTCTCAAATGGCGCGAAGCCGGAGAGCGTGAACGACTCTGGGTGACGGCCCCGGGCCATCCGATTGTGGCCGGGCTGGGCGAGTCCATCGAACTCGAGCACACCGAGATGTATGGCGAGCCCTTCGGTATTCCCGCACCCGACGAGCAGATCTTCATCTCCTGGTTTGAAGGCGGCGAGGTGTTTCGCTCCGGGTGCGTTTGGAATCGCAGCAACGGGCGTATCTTTTACTTCCGCCCCGGACACGAGACCTATCCTATTTACAAAAACGCCGAGGTGCTGAAGGTGCTTTACAACGCGGCCGGCTATGTAAAGCCGCGGTTTTTGTGGGATGACCCGCGCAAGTGCCCGAATGTCCCCGCCGAGCAGGCGCCCGAGAAGATCGAAGTCCACGGTGGCTCCGTCCACTAGGTCAAGTGCCTTTGACGGGACCGGTTGACCCCCACAGGACCGGTCGACCCCGGTAGGACTGATTTGCTGGGCAAATCGCTGGGAAGCAGGCCAAGGCTTCAGGCGATTGGCGCTAGATTCGTTGCCTGTGAGCCCCGCCGCACCGTCATTGCGAGGAGCCCGGAGCGCAGCAAGGGGCGACGTGGCAATCCAGTGGGGCGCACGTATTGCAGGGTGGCGGCGAATTTTCGTTAGGCACCTGAAGGACAGCGCAACCTTGGATGCCCATGCGTGTACAAAAGGCCTTCGCCTGGATTGCGACATCGCGCCGCGCGCTCCTCGCAATGACAAACAGTGCCGGGTGGCCCCGGTAGAACAGATTTTGGCCGGAACTACCAGCGTGGTACCGATTCGCAGGGGCGAATGGCTAGGTTTGGCTGGGGTTGCCGTCGTCGAGGAAGTACTTGATGTAGGCTCCTTCGCGGAGGCGCTCGAGCCAACGCTGCTGCGCGCGGCGGGCGAGCTGGGCGGTGATCGCATCCTCGATTTCGTCGCGGACTTCTTCAAGCGGCTTAATGCCCTCCTGTCGGTAATCGTCCACGCAAATGATAAACACGGAGCCATCGACCGGAATCGGTTCGCTGTGCGAGCCCGGGTCCAGATTGAAGGCGACATCAACGAGCTCGGGACGCAGATCGCGGCGGGTCAGCCAGCCCCAGTCACCGCCTTCGTCGGCGCGCTCGTCATCACTGGTGGTTTTGGCGACATCCGAAAACACCGCGCCGTCTTCGAGCTTTTGCAGAATCCCGTCGGCTTCCTGCAGCAAGACGCTGAGGGGTTCACCGGCACGGGGCGTCAGCAGAATCAAGCGCACGTAGACGGCTTCCTCTTCGAGAAACTTAACTGAATTAGTTTTGTGGTACTCGCGGATGCGCTCGGGGCTGACCTCAGAAGTGGTACGGCGCAGGTCCTCGCGCATGACGCCGACAATGATGCTCTCTTTGAGTTCTTCGCGGTATTGCCGGGGCGTTTTACCCTGCGAGCGCAACCAGTCGAGGAAGGCCTTGCGGTCGCCGTTGAAGTCCACGTTGATGCGTTCCTCGTAGCGATTTTCCAGAAACTCGGACGGGATAACAAAGCCCTCGTCGTCGAACTGCTTTACGATGAGCACCCGGTCGACCAGGTTCTGCAAAACCTCCTGAGCCAGTTCGGCGGCCATCTGCTGGAATTCCCCGGGGGAGTCGGCCCGGCGGGCCAGACCGGGCAGCAGTGGTTCCATCTCGCGGCGCAACTCCTCGCGGGTGATAATCTTGTCTTCCACTACGGCGGCAATGCCGTTGGAGACCTGATTTTCCCAGGAAAACAGCGGGGCTGACTCGGGCGCACTCTGGGCACTCAGGCTGGTGGCAAGGAGGCAACCGGTCGAAAGAATGGTTGCCCAACGGGACACGCTCTTTGCAATCATTGAAACCGATCAGACTGGTTTTTTAGAAAGTCCTTGATCTCGATTAACCTAGCCATCGGCTCTTCGGCGGTCAAGCGGGGAAAGCGGCTGCCGGTTTTCAGGAAATCGTTCTTTTCGCGCGAGGCGCGGCGGCAGAGCAGGCGGCTGCCGTCGGACTCCACCGAGGTGATCCCCTTGGTCTGGGCGAGGATACGAATCTCGGTCGTGCGGATCAGGGCTTCCACTTGCGCGGGCAGGCGACCGAAGCGTTCCCGCAGTGCGGCGGCCGCCTCGTCGACCTCTTCCAGGGTCGCAGCCATGGCAAAGCGCCGGTAGGCGTCGATGCGCAGGCGTGCTTCGTTAATGTAATTGGCCGGGATGCAGGCGTCGATTTTCTCGATACGCTCGGTCTTCATCTCGGCCTCTTTGAGCGCGCCGAAGCCAACCTTGGTGTCGTGGTCGGGATTGGCCTCGTCCGCGGTATCGGCCTCGAGCGACTCGCCTACGTTGACGAAGTCCAGCCGCACGTTCGCACGGATGGCGAATCCTTTGCGTTCGCCCTTGAGCTGCGCGATGCTCTGCCGCAGCAGCTGGCAGTAAAGCTCGAAGCCGACCCCGGCGATGTGGCCGCTCTGCTCGGAGCCCAGGAGGTTGCCTGCGCCACGCAGCTCCAAGTCGCGCATGGCGATGCGAAAGCCCGCGCCCAACTGGTTGTGCTGGCGCAAGGCGTTCAAACGCTTGCGGGCGTGATCGAGCAGGCGCGCGTGCCGATGCAGCAGCAGGTAGGCGTAGGCCTGCTTGTTGAAACGGCCCACCCGTCCGCGCAATTGGTACAGCTGCGAGAGCCCGAAGCGGTCGGCGCCCTCGATGATCAGCGTGTTGCAGTTGGGGATGTCCAGACCGGACTCGATGATTGTGGTGCAAACGAGCACATCGAATTGCCCGGCCACAAAGCGCGTCATGATGTCTTCGAGCTCGCCTTCGCTCATCTGCCCGTGGCCGATGCCGATGCGCAGGTCGGGCAGAAGTTCGCGCAAGTTGCTGGCCACATCCTCGATGGTTTGCACGCGATTGTGCAGGTAAAAGACTTGGCCGCCGCGGTTAATTTCGTAGCGGATGACCTCTTTGACGAAGTCCGGCTCGTATTGCTTGACCACGGTCTGAATGGGCAGGCGATCACGCGGCGCGGTCTCGATCACGGAAAGATCGCGCAGGCCCATCAGCGCAAAGTGCAGCGTGCGCGGGATCGGTGTGGCGCTCATCGAGAGAACGTCGACGGACTCGCGCAGGCCTTTGATTTTTTCCTTTTGCCGGACGCCGAAGCGGTGCTCCTCGTCGATCACCAGCAGGCCCAGATTCGCGAAGCGCACATCCTTGCCCAGGAGCGAGTGGGTGCCCACGACGATGTCGATCTGCCCGCTGGTCAGCTGCTCCTGGATGCGCTTGCGCTCGGCGGGCTTGCGAAAGCGGCTGAGCATTTCGACCACGATCGGGTAGTCGGCCATGCGCTCACGAAAGGTGTTGAAGTGCTGCTGGGTGAGCACGGTAGTGGGCACGAGCACGGCTACCTGATGGCCATCCATCACCGCCTTGAAGGCCAGCCGCAGCGCGACCTCGGTTTTGCCAAAGCCCACGTCGCCACACAAAAGCCGGTCCATCGGCTGGGCCTTCTCCATGTCGGTCTTGCCTTCTTCGATGGAGGTCAGCTGCCCCTTCGTTTCCTGAAACGGGAAGGCCGCCTCGAATTCCTTTTGCCAGTGCGTGTCCTGCGAAAAGGCGATCCCCGGCTTGGTCTCACGCTCGGCCTGCAGGCTGAGGAGTTGCCCGGCAAAGTCGAAGGTGGCGCGTTCGGCAGCCTTGCGGGTTTTTTCCCAGGAACTAGTGCCGAGCTTCCCCAGCTTGGGGGCGATTTTTGAAAGCCCCACGTAACGGCTGAGCAGGTGTGCCTCGTGCAGGCGCACGTGCAGGGTGACCTTCTCAGCAAACTCAACGGAGATGACCTCCTCCTCCACGCCGTCATGGGCCTCCAGCTTTTGCAGTCCTCGGAAGATGCAGACGCCATGCTGCAGGTGCACCAGATAGTCGCCGTCATGGAGTTCGGAGAAGTCCAGCAGTTGGTCGACCTGCGAACGCTGCGGCAGGGCGCGCTGGCGCAGGCCCGTGGCGCGTCGACGCTTGCGGCCGAAGACTTCCGTGTCGGTCAGCGCGACCAGCCCGGCGGAGCCGTTGCGCGAGAAGTCCTCATCTGTATCGGAAAATCGAATACGAAAGCCATGGTTGAGCGCTCCCCGCCGAAAGACCGGCTTGAGTGCCTTGAGCGCCGCGTCCTCGTCGAGGAGCTCGCGCATGCGCTCTTCCTCGCCGGGCGTGCGGGTGATCATCAGGATGTGCTCGCCGTCCTCCTGCCATTGCAGCACCTGCTTTAGAAACTCGCGGCGCGATCGCTGCTCAGACTCGACCCGCTCCACTCCGATTAGCCGTTTGCCGTTTTCGCCGGAACGGTAGGCCTCCAGCGACTCCGCCGGGATTTCTCGCTCGGTCTTGTGCGACTCAAACAGCCGGCTGGTGGTTTCGATCTCGACCAGGCTGAACCAGTGGTCACTAGCTTTATCCTGACGCGCTCGCACGAGATGGCCAAAGGTCGCGGCTGCAGGGGCAAACTTCTCCGGCTCGCTGAAGAGGTCGCTGAAAGCATCTTCGCAGTCGCCTGGTTCGAGCACCAGCCAGTTGACCGTTTCGGGCAGGTAGTCCGCCAGGGAAGCGCTGTCGCCTGAGGTGAGCGAGGCTTCAGCTGCCGCGATGACCAACTCCTCGACGGACTCACCCGAGCGCTGTGAAGTCGGGTCGTATTTTTTGATCGATTCGATCTCCGTACCGAAAAAGTCGATACGCACGGGCGCGGTAGCGTTGAGCGGGTAGACGTCCAGCAGTCCGCCGCGCAGCGCGAACTGCCCCGGCGACTCGCACAGGACCTCGTTTTCGTAGCCAAGCTGTGCGGCCAGCTTTTCCGCCAGGTCCGGTGGAGAAAGAGCCTCACCGGCCTTCAGGCGCAGTTCCTGCCGGGCGAGGGTTTCGGGACTGGGCAGCTTTTGCACAAGGGCGCGCGGCGTGCCGGCCAGGATCAACGGACGGTGTGTCTCCGCGTCTTCGATACGCTGGCGCAGCGCCGTTACGGCAGCCAGCCGGTCGCACTCCAGTTCAAACAGTCGCGGATCGTCTTCCTCGGCATCGAGGTGCTCGGGCAGCAGGTGCGCCTCGTAGGGGGCAGAGGGCGCCTTCTCCTTCGGGGTGCCTTCCGTCGAAAAGAAAAGCACGTCCTCGGCCCAGCCTTCCAACTGCCGCGTGCTGGCCGCGACGAGAATACTCACGGGGGCCTGATGGCGCTCCAGCAGACGCGCCGCCACGTAACCCGCCGCGGCTTCGGGTACGCCGGTCAGCTTTTGCGCGCGGACCGCCTCGGGCAGAACAACGGGTTTCATTCGGTAGTTTCCTTTTCGGATTCGATCGCCTCGAGCGCCGTTCGCGCGGCGGCTTCTTCGGCAGTGCGTTTGGAGCGCCCGCGCCCGCTGGCCCGCGCCTCGCCGTTGACGACGACGCTGACCGTGAAGACTTCGTCGGGCGGATCGCCCTCATGCGCGGTTAATTCGTAAGCAACCGAGCTCGGGCCGAACAACCTCTGAGCCCACTCGTTGAGCCGCCCCTTTGGATTACTCTGCCGTTGGCTCTCTGGCGAAAGCAGCTGCTCCAGATCGCCGAGCCATTCGAAGACCACGCGGCGCGCGGCCTCCAGGCCTCCGTCCAGGTAGACGGCGCCGATGACCGCTTCCAGCGCATCTTCGAGCACGCTGGGGCGCTCCCGCCCGCGGTTGTCCGCCTCGGATGGGCCCAGCCTTAAAAAATCCGACAAGCCATGCGCGGCGGCGACTTTGGTCAGGTGCTTTCCTTGCACGAGCATTGCCCGGCTGTGTTGGAGTTGCCCCTCGCGCTGATCGGGAAAGCGCTTAAAAAGCTCTTCGGCCACGACTAGCCCGAGCACAGCATCGCCGAGAAATTCGAGGCGCTGGTTGTTGCCGGCTTCGGCGTCCACCGCGCCGTAGGACGGATGGGTCAGGGCAAGGGTCAAGTGTTCCGGGGCGTGAAACACATACCCCAGTCGCTCTTGCAATGCTTTCAGGTCGGAGCCGGAACCGTTCACGGCGGTAACGGCGGGCCGGGCGCTTCGGCGTTCAGGGAGTGCGCAGACCCGCCCAAAAAGTTAAAATCGCCGAGCCCTTCAGCCGCGCAAGTCAAATCGGCGAATTACCTCACCAGCGAGTTTTGCGTAGGCCTGAGCGCCCGCGCTGTCCGGGTCGTAGGCAAAGATGCTCTGACCGAAGCTGGGTGCCTCGCTCAAGCGGATGGAGCGGGGGATGACCGAGTCAAAAATAAGCTCCGGAAAACTGCCCCGGACCTCTTCGACGACCTCGCGAGAGAGGTTCGTACGCCCATCGTACATCGTCATAAGGATGCCGCCGATGGCCAGCGAGTCATTCACGCCGGCGGTGTGCAGCTGATCGATGACCTTGTGAATCTGGCCCAGCCCTTCCAGTGCCAGGTACTCGCATTGCAGCGCGACCAACAGATAATCCGCCGCCGCCAGGCTGTTCATCGAGATCATGCCCAGCGCGGGCGGGCAGTCCAAAAAGATGGCCCGGTACGCGCCGCTTTCGCGCAGTGGCTTCAGCACGCCCCTTAACACGCTGAGGTAATTCGGTCGTTGCCCGAGTTCGATCTCAATGGCCGCCAGGTCGACCTCCGACGGGATAATCGAAAGGTTTTTCTCCGAGGTCGGCTGAACTTTATCGGCGGCCGGCTCCTCGCCATGAAGCGCGCCGTACAGGCTTTGCCCTTCGACTTTTTCGAGGCCCAGGGCGCTGGTCGCGTTGGCCTGGGGGTCGAGGTCGATCAGCAGGGTGGGGACGCGTCGGCGGGCCAGCGCCACGGCCAGGCTGATGGCGGAGGTGGTCTTGCCCACTCCACCTTTTTGGTTGGCGATTGAAAAAACTGTGCTGGTGGATTCGGCCATGATCATGGGCAACGCCGAGGCCATCTGGGTGCGAAACGGGCGTCTTCCTCGATGCGTTCAGAAGGCATGCTGAAGCGGTCGGCCCCGGCGTCGAGGCAATTTCGCGCGCAGGCGTACGCCCTGGCTTCGAACTGAATCCTGCAAAAACGCTTGAAGGCCCTGCGCCTCTGAGGCATGTTTTCATTCATTCAGGCAGCTTGGCGCTGCCGACAGCCTATTTAAGCAGGCACTCAGCGGTGCGGTAGCCAAGTGGTAAGGCCGGAGTCTGCAAAACTCCTATACGGCGGTTCGATTCCGCCCCGCACCTCCATTTTCCGTTCAGACTGCCCAGGCGGTTTTTCGTTGCTCGCGGTGTGTGGGCGCTGTCTTTCTGCTGACAGTTGTGTGGACCCTGCTCTCGTTTGCTGCCTTTACCCTGATGGTGGCCGCGCTGTCTTACTGGAAGACGCGTGGCGACGATCGCGGAAGTTCCGAAGGTTACTTCCTGGGCGGGCGTAACTTGCGCTGGTACTTCATCGCCGGCTCGCTGTTGCTGACAAACTTGTCCTCGGAGCAGATGGTCGGCCTCAACGGCGGGGGCTACACCCACGGTATGGTCGTGATGGCCTGGGAGGTCGTCGCGGCGGTCACAATGGTCTTCATGGCCATTTTCATGCTGCGCGAATACTTGCGGCGCGGCATCGCCACCATACCGGATTTTGTGGCCCAGCGCTACGACCGCCAACTGCGCGACCTGCTGACCGCCGTCAGTCTCTTCCAGATGATTTTTCTGGTCCTGCCGTTTATTTTGTACTCCGGGGCGCTGGCCCTGAACGCCATCTTTCGCCCGGACCAGTTGCTGGGCATCAGCGAAACGCAGTCCCTCTGGCTGATGATTGTACTCACAGGCGTGGTGGGCAGCATCTACGCGATTGGCGGAGGCCTGCGGGCGGTGGCCGTCTCCGATACGATTAACGGCATCGGCCTGGTCATCGGCGGCTTTCTGGTGCCGTTTTTCGCGGTGGTTGCGCTCGGTGAGGGGAGTCTGACTCAGGGCCTGAACACGCTCGTTTCAGAAAACCCGCAGCGGCTCAACCCGGTGGGAGGGCCCACGGCGGACATCCCCTTCAGCACGCTCTTCACCGGGATGTTGTTCATCAACTTCGCCTACTGGTGCACCACGCAGTATATCATTCAGCGGACCTTTGCCACGCGCAGCCTCGCCCAGGGGCAAAAGGGCATTCTGTTTGCGGCCGCCATGAAGCTACTGGGCCCGCTTTACCTCGTCCTGCCGGGCATCCTGGCCTGGCACATTTTCGGACCGGACCTGGAAGCGGGCGACTACGCCTATCCGAATCTGGTCAACGCGGTCATGCCGGACTGGCTGGCCGGCTTCTTTGCGGCGGTGCTGTTTGGCGCCGTGCTCAGTTCGTTCAACAGCACGCTCAACAGCGCGGCGACCATCTTCAGCCTCAACTTCTACCAGCCGCTGCGTAAGCAGGCGGGCGACAGGGAAGTTATCGCGGCGGGCAAGGTCTTCGGCATCGTGGTGGCGGTGGCTTCGGTGGTGATCGCACCGTTGATCGCGTATTCACCCGAGGGCTTGTTTAACCTGATGAAGAAGATCGGCTCGGTCTTTTGCGCGGTGCCGATGATCGTGGTGCTTGGCATGTTCAATCGCCGCATCCCACCGATCGCGGCCAAGATCGCCTTCGTCATCGGCGTGGTTCTGTACAGCACGCTGGCCTACGGCTTTGAGCACACCTACTTCGGGCACGAGTTGAACTGGCTGCACACCGTCGCCTTCAGTGCGGGCGTGCCCTCGGTCTTCATGCTGATCTTTGGCTGGCTGAAGCCGTATTCCGGCAACGTCTCCGCTAGCGAAACAGAGAGCGTCGAGGGCATGGACCTGGAGCCCTGGAAGTGGGCCCGACCCGTTGGCGCGCTGGTGCTGGTGCTGGTCGTCGGTGTCTACGCCGGGCTGTGGTATATTTCCGGCGGCGGCTGGGGCTGAGCTGAGTCTGCTTGTCGTTGTGAAGCCAGGAAGGGAGCTCCGGTCGCTTTTATCTACGTTATAGCAGGCGTCTTTCGATAACTCGCACCAACGCGCGCCCGAAAGCTTCAGCCCGGAACACGCCCCCTTCAGCTATTCGCCCAGACCCCAGTCGCGCAGGCGCTGCTGGTTGAGGCCCTCAACACCGTTGGTGTGGTAGGCGATGAAGCCGTTGTCGCCCGGACAAATCAGAAAGAGTACGTTACCACTTCCTCCGCCGAAGCCCACATTGTGCACGCGCTCGTGCGGGGCGATAATGTTACGGATGAGTTTGCCCTCGGGCGAAAAAACATGGACCGCGCCGGGCTGCTGCACCCGTGCGTCGCCCTGTTTGATTTTGGCACCCGCACGGGAGATGTAGATGTTGCCGTCGGCGTCGCAGCGCAGCCCGTCGGTATAGGCGTAGCCCTGCTTGGGGAGTTCGGGCTTTGAGTCCGTGGGGGAGAGCCGTCCGTCGGCGTTAATTTTGTAGATGCCGGTGGCCAGAATGAGCCGTTGCCCGTCCGGCGATACGTCGAGCCCGTTGGCGTAGGCGCTGGTCACCTGCTCCGGGTTGGATCCGTCAAGGTCGAGCCGCCAGACGCCGTTCTTCATGCAGCTCACGTAAATCTGCTGCCCATCCTTGGAGAAGGCGACGTCGTTAGGCGCGTTGTTCCAAAAAAGACCCTCGAATCCGAAATCGTGCAGCACTGTGATTTCTTTGGTTTCGATGTCGATGCGCACGAGTCGCCCGCCCTGCTGGTCGGCCATGTACAGGTTGCCATCGGGACCGATGCGTAGCCCGTTGCCGCGCATGCCTTCGGGCAGCTCGACGAAGATCTCCGCGTTGCGATTGCCTGGCAGTATACCGATGTTCCCGCGGCTGCGCACATCGAGCCCGTCGGCGGCCATGTTGCAGAAGTAGAAGTTGCCCTGCAGGTCGGAAACCGCGCCTTCCATCTTGCTCGTCCCGATAACCGCCGTCAGCGGCACGGCTTTGACTTCGGGAACCTCGGCCAGGGTCGCAACAGGCAGGACTGCCGCGTGCGCGCTGGCGGCAAGTATCCCCAGGGTCAGGGTACGTCGTAAGCTCATGGGCTTCATGCGTTTCAAAGGGAAAGCGTAAGTCACGGCGAAAGTGTTCGATTGCCGTGCCGGTTACGCAAACTTTTCGACAGCCATTGAGTGCATTGGTGCTTCGGCCAGCAAAAATAATTGTGCCCGCGGCTTCTCAATTAAGTTCGTATCCATCGGCCTGATACAGGGGTTTGCCCTGGCGATAGGTTGCGAGCACATCCTCGGGCGTGACGCGGGTCAAGACGCTAGCCGGCAGATGGCGACTGCGCCGCAAATGCGGCTGATGAAAGTTCAGCACCACAAAACTGGCGGGCAGGCCTGTTTCAAGATAGCCGTAATGGTCGCCTCCCAGCGCGGGGCGGATGTTGCTGGCGGCCATCCGGAGAATCGCGAGCGGGTCGGGCCGGACGGCGTCACCGTAAAGACTTTTGGTGAGTTTGTAGGTGTAGTCGAGTTCGGTGAGCATGCTGGGGCTGTTGAGCAAGCCGTTGTCAGTGCCAAGCAACAGGTTGATGCCGGCGTCGAGCAGCGCGGGGATGGGCGGCAGCGGCAGGCCCAGGTTGGCGTTGGCGCGGGGGTTGAGCACGCCGATCGTTCCGCTGTGGGCCAGGCGGGCGATCTCCACGGCGTTAGCCACGGTCAGATGCACGATGATAAATGGGTCGTAGAGATCGAGGGCACGCTCCAAGTCGCCACGACCCGTCAGCGCCAGGCTGACCTCGCGGTAGCCCGCGTTTTCAAGGCAGTGAATGGCTCGCAGTTTTCCGCGCCGGGTGGTCAACTCGCGGATCTGCCGCCAGGCCGGTTCGGTCAGGTCGTTCATCGTGCTCTCGCTGAAGCCGTCGGCCACGTCCAGAATGGCGTTGAGTTCAGCCAGGTCGGCGGGGGCCAGTTCGGCGCTGTTGGCTTTCAATGCCGCTGCGTCAAAAGGCACGCCGTCGAACTGCCCGAGGATGACCGACTCCACACCCGTGAGTTCCGAGGCCTCGCGCAGCAGCTCGCTGCCATAGGGACCCTGCTCACGAAAATCTAGATGGCAGACCGTGCCGGTGCGGGCCATGTAGCGCAAATGAGCGCAGACGTGCTCCAGATGCTGCGGTCGCTCGATCTTGGCCAACTCGCGGTACTTGTAGCCGTTCGGGCGGAAGAAGCCCTGCTCCAGGGTCAGGCCGGTTGCGCCGTCGGGCAGGATGCTGTCACCCATATGCGTATGGGCGTTGTACAGACCGGGGATCACGACGTGCGCGCCGTTGTCGATTTGCAGGGCCGGCTCACCGAGTTCGAGCGTGGTCACGGAGTCGCCCTCCACTTTGAAGGTGCGGCAGCGCCGTGGCTCCAAATCAGCTCCGGCAAAGACGATGCAGTCGTTCAGGGTCATGTGGGAGGTCTTTTGATCGGGTTGTCTAGTTGTCGGAAGGTCAAGATATCTGATTGTCGGGTGGTCGAGTGGTTTGGTAGACGGGAGGTCAGGCGGGAGCGATTTCGGGGGCTGGGCGGCTGGCCGGGGACCAGTGTCCGGTCAGCCATCGGTGCAGCGCGTAAACGAGCGGCGTATCCACCAACGCGATACACAGCTTGAGCAGCCAGTAGGCGAGGGTGGTCTGGAGGTACTCGCCAAAGCTCTTGAACACGCCCGGGTAGTAAAAGGCGATGCCGTTGAAGATAAGCGAATCGATCAGCTGCGAGGAGATGGTGGAAAGGTTGTTGCGCAGCCACATGTGGCGGCCCCCGGTAATGCGTTTCCAGAAATGGTAGGCCCAGACGTCGTGAGTTTGGGCGGCGAGGTAGGCCGTCAGCGAGGCGAGCACGATCAGTCCGACCGCCCCTAGTGTGGTGGCGAAGGCTTCCTGATGCGGGTAGCTGTCGGCCGGCGTCAGCACGATGGCCCAGTTTGCCAGCCCCAGCACGATGAGATTCGTTAAAAAGCCCATCCAGACCAGAAACTGCGCGTTCTTTTTGCCGTAGACCTCGGAGACAACGTCGGTGATTGGAAACGTAATCCAGTAGCACAGAATGCCCGCGCCGACCGGTGCGAACCAGATGGGCAAGTCGCTGAGCTTGCCGCTGATGACGTTAAGAATCGCCATCACGGCCACAAAGACCGTTAGGAGCAGGGCGTAGGGCTTGTCGATGGAACGCACAATGCCCGCTGTGGCAGCGGGTTGCATGCCAGCGGATGAGGGTGCTGTTGACCAACACGTGCGAAGCTGGCAAGATACGTGTATGAAGCAAAAGCTGACACTGACGGTGGACGCCGAGGTGGTCACCCAAATCAAGCGCACGGCGCGTCAGCGCGGCTCATCGGTCTCGTCGATGTTCGAGAAGTGGGCCCGCACGCAGCAGATTTCCCCAAAGCAGCCCACGCTTTCGGAGCAGCTGATGGGGACTTGGAATGAGGCCCGCCTTCGTGATCTAGCCAAGACCGATGGCCGGATCGCGGCAATCCTCGAGAAGCACACCAAGCATATGAAATGAGAGCGCTTTTGGACACGAACATTCTGCTAGATGTCCTGATGGAACGGCGTCCTTGGTTCATAGAGTCTGGGGCTGTGGTTGATTGGTGTTCGGCAAATCCTGGTGGCGGTTGGATTGCCTGGCATAGCTTGTCCACGCTTTACTATCTGGGTCGACGTCATGTTGGGCAGTCACTCGTGATGCAGCAGATCGAGACGCTGACGAACAAGGTAGACATCTGCCCGGTGGATTCGCGCTCGGCGCAATTGGCGCTGGCATTGCCTATGAAAGACTTTGAGGACGCCATGCAGGCGGCGGCCGCGCAAAGCGCCCGCCTGGACGCTGTGGTCACGCGCAACGTGTCGGATTACAAGGGCTCGGTCGTCCCGGCGATGGCCCCTGCGAACTTCTTAATGCAGGTGGAGGAGTAAGCTCGCCTGTACACCGACGACAGTTTCAACAATCGATTCCATGTCTGACTCAACACCAGTTACGATTCCTCCGGTCGCCCTTTCTTTAACTGTACAGGACGCATCGGCTGCGCTGCATTTCTACAACAATGCGTTCGAAGCTCGGGAGCTCTACCGCTTCGAAGTTGCGGGAAAGGGCGTGTTGCATGCCGAATTCGCCGTGCGCGGAACGAAGCTTTACATCTCAGACGAGGCTCCTGACTTCCAGGCTTTCGCAATGCCAAGAGGCACGATGGCCAGTTGCCTGATTTGCCTTGAAAGCGATGACTGCGACGGCGATTACAAGCGCGCGATGGAAGCCGGGGCTAGTTCGATCACCCAGCCCGAAAACCAATTTCACGGCGTGCGTAACGCGGTCGTTCTCGATCCGTTTGGTTACCGATGGTGTTTCAATCAAGTTGTCGAGGCTCTCACGGACGATGAAATCGCGCAGCGGGCCAAGGAGCGTATTGGGCTTTGACAGCGCATCACCTTCAGCGATTTGACCCAACAAATGCTTGAGGTTGAGCGCGGCGGGACCCCCAGCAGGGATTCATCTAGTGCGAAGCGACCGGGCTCGGAATAACCCGGTGAGCGAGCGCGGCTACATCACGCCGTGCGCGGACATGGCCTGTGCGACGCGGAGGAAGCCGGCGATGTTGGCACCGGTGAGGGTGTCGTCCTGCTGGCTGTACTTTTTGGCGTAGTGGCGGCAGGCACTGTGGATGTTCTTCATGATGCCCTGCAGACGCGCGTCCACATCCTCAAAGCTCCAGGATTCCCAGCCGGCGTTTTGCTGCATCTCCAGCGCGGAAACGGCCACCCCGCCCGCGTTGGCAGCCTTGGCCGGCCCGAACAGCAGCCCGGCCTCGCGGTAGACGTCGATGGCCTCGGCGGTCGAGGGCATGTTGGCCCCCTCGCAAACAAGCTTGCAGCCGTTAGCCGCGAGTTGGCGCGCCGCATCCGCGTCGATTTCATTCTGGGTGGCGCAGGGAAAGGCCAGGTCGCAGGGGATGTCCCAAACGCTTTTGCCCTTGCGATATTCGGCTTCCGGACGGCAACTGTTGTATTCCGACAGGCGTCCGCGCTCGATCTCCTTAATGGAGCGTAGCGCGTCGAAGTCCAGGCCCTCGCCGTCGTAAATCGACCCGGAGGAATCTGAGCAGGCGACGACTTTCGCGCCGAGGTCCTGCAGCTTTTTGATCGCGTAGAGGGCGACGTTGCCGGAACCGGAGACGATCGCGGTCTTGCCTTCCAGCGATTCGTTGTGCGCGGCGAGCAGTTCCTGCGCGAAGTAAACCGCGCCAAAGCCGGTGGCCTCCTTACGCCCGAGGGAGCCACCCCAGGCGGTGTCCTTGCCGGTCAGCACGCCCAACTCGTAACGCCCCGAGAGCCGTTTGTATTGTCCGAAGAGGTAGCCGATTTCGCGACCACCGACCCCAATGTCGCCCGCGGGCACGTCGGTCGACTCGCCGATGTGGCGAAAGAGCTGCGTCATGAAGCTCTGGCAAAAGCGCATGATTTCGCAATCGCTGCGGCCCTTCGGATTGAAGTCCGAGCCGCCCTTGCCCGCGCCCAGTTGCAGTCCGGTCAGACTGTTTTTGAAGATCTGCTCGAAGGCCAAAAACTTAATGACCCCCAGGTTGACTGTTGGATGAAAGCGCAGGCCGCCTTTGTAGGGGCCCAACGCACTGTTGAAATGCACGCGAAAGCCGCGGTTGACGTGGACCTCACCGGCGTCGTCCTGCCAGGCCACCCGAAAAATGATCTGGCGTTCGGGCTCGCAGAGGCGCTCGAGCAGATTGCCTTCGCTGATTTCGGGATGCTCCTCGATGACGGGCGAGAGGGTGTCGAGCACCTCGTCGACTGCCTGTAAAAAGACGCCTTCGGTGTGGTTGCGCTCGCGGACGTTTTCCTTGACCGAGACCAGGGCTGGATGGATCGACGACATAAGACTTCCAGTTAATTATTTGCGTTGCAGTAGGCTGACGCGAATCCGCGCGAACGCAACTGAGAGCGCCGAGGTCAGCTTTCCATTCCCTCAAAGCACTCGCGCAGAAAATCGAGGTCTTCGACATCCAGCTTCTGGTCGACCAACGTCAGGTTCGCTTTGACCTCTTCAGCATTTTGAAACCCCGGGATCACGCTGGCCACACCTCGGTGGCTGAGGACGAACCGCAGCGCCACCGCCGCGAGCTTTTCCCGGCTGGCACCGAAACGCGAGCGCAGGCGGCCCAGCCGCTGTTTCACCTTGGTCAGGTATTCGGGCTGGAACATGGGCGCGCCGCTGCGATTGTCACCGTCTTCAAATTGGGGCGGATCCTTCGGATCGAACCGCCCGGTCAACAGGCCGACCGCCAGCGGGCTAAAGGCGATAAAGGAGAGGTCGTGCTCTTTCAGCAGATTGGAGACCGTGGAACCGGCCTTGATGAAGCGCGTATCGATCAGGTTGGCGCGGCTTTGCAGCACCTCTGGCTGCACGATGGGCAGGATCTTTTCAAAGTCTTCTTCGGTGTAGGCGGACTGGCCTTTCAAGCGGATTTTACCTTCCTGCTGCAGGGCGTTAAGGGTTTCGGCGGCGGGCTCCAGGTAACGATCGTCGGGCCCGAAATCGGCGTTGTGCAGGTAGTACAGGTCGATGTGGTCACGCTTGAGATTGCGTAGCGACTGCTCGCACTGGTGCCGCAAGTGGAACGGCTCGTAGGGGTGCGCCGCGCTGCCTTGAAGATAGCCGACCTTACTGGAGATCACGAACTCATCGCTATGGATATCCAGCCGCTCGAACACACGCGCCAACATGCGCTCGGAGTTTCCGTTGCCGTATAAGTCGGCCACGTCAAAGTGGTTGATCCCCTCCTGAATCGCCAGGTCGACGGCTCCGGTGATGGCGTCTTCGTCAACCTCCGGCCAGCCGTGAGATTTCCCGTTCACCCAGTTCAGGCCGCCCAGGCTGGCACAGCCCAGACCCAGTTCAGAGACTTCGATATCGCTTTGCCCCAGCTTGCGATAATTCATCGCTGAAACAGTCATCGCGGAGCCCGCGTCAGGTCAAGCGGAGAGGGGGCCTTTGAAATTGGATTGCCGCCGCGACGCGGACGGCTTTCATCTGCAGGCCATGGACATCGAACTGAAAGTCTATCCCGAGCAGCTCTTTGCCTTCATCCAGACAAAGACCACTTTTACCGGACTCCGGGCCACCGTTGAAGCCAACCTGGGCCCCTTGATGGAGCTGAGCCAGACCCTCGGCGAACCGCGTCCGATGACCTTTTTCTACCGCGACGTTACCGGGATGGACCAGGAGTTTACCCTGCAGTTGGCCCTGCCCATTCAGGAGTGCGAGCAAAGCAAGCTAGGCACCTCGCTCAAGGTCAAGCGGGTGCTGCCGCACGCCTGCGCCTACACTACTTTCACCGGTTCCTACGACGGTTTGATGGGCGCGTGGATGCAATTCTACGGCGGTTGCGAAGCCCAGGGCTACCAAACCGCCAACGAAGGGCGTGAGATATACCTGAAGTTTGACGGCGATGCCGCCTCAGCCGAAAACGTTACCGAACTGCAGATGGCGGTGCTCGGGCAGACGCTGGGTGTGTAAGGTGAGCTACTATGCCGTTAAGCTTTGCTCAGCTCGCTGCCGGACTTGAGCACCTCGTCGCCGTCTTCCTGTTCGATTAGGTAGGCGGGTGCGTCCTCGGAGGCGTCACGAGTGACTTCGCTGCCTTTCAGCGTCAGTGTGATTTTTTGGGTGTAGCGCTTTTTGACTTTGCCGGTGCCTTCGCCGTTGCCCCAATTCCATTTCACTTTGGTTCCTTCAGAGTAGCTCATTGGTTGCTTTGGTTTGTATTTGTGTATGCGGTTGCGGCGCGGGCGACATCGATTGATCAATAATCATCCGCAGGCTTCCGGCACTTGCAAGTTTTGCAGAGAAGTCGCCGCCAGCCACCGAGCGCTGCGTCTGCTCGGATTTCGGTTGTGCTGCCGCGAAAATCTGCGCTGTCTTGAGCGAATTCATGGAGGGCATTCCTGACATCGCTTCGTTTCGCGAGCGCCGCGCCGAGCTCGACGCCCAGATGGCCGAGCCCGATTTTTTCTCCGACCAGCGACGGGCGGCGGAAGTCTCGCGTGAACACCAGAAACTGGGCCAGCTGATCGAGGACTTCGAGTCTCTGGAAAAGATCGAACGCGATTTGAGCGACAATCGCCTGCTCGTGGCGGACACCTCCGCCGAGGATGAACTGCGCGAAATGGCTCAGGCCGAGTTGCCCGAACTGGAGGCGGCACTCGAGCGTCAGCGGCAGGCGGTGCTGGTGGGCATGCTCCCGCCGGACCCGACCGATTCGCGCAACACCGTTGTGGAGATACGCGCCGGTGCCGGGGGCGACGAGGCCTCCCTCTTTGCGGCGGATTTGGCCCGCATGTATCAACGCTTCGCAGAGGGACGCGGCTGGAAAATCGAGCCGCTCTCGTCGAGTCCGTCAGAGGCGGGCGGCTTCAAGGAAGTGGCCTTCCTAATCAGCGGTGAAGAAGCCTACAAGGCCATGAAATACGAGAAAG
Source organism: Opitutales bacterium (assembly GCA_050331815.1). Lineage (GTDB taxonomy): Bacteria > Verrucomicrobiota > Verrucomicrobiia > Opitutales > JBHJGM01 > JBHJGM01. The sequence continues at coordinate 40,596 of JBHJGM010000012.1, forward strand.
GCGTCCACCGCGTGCAGCGTATCCCGGTGACCGAAGCCGGTGGGCGCATCCACACCTCGACGGCCACGGTGGCGGTGCTCCCCGAGGCTGAGGAAGTCGATCTGGAGATCAACCCCAACGACCTCGACATCTCGACCATGCGCGCCAGCGGGGCCGGAGGTCAGCACGTCAACACGACCGACTCGGCCGTGCAGATCATCCACAAGCCGACCGGAGTAACGGTCTACTGCGCCGACGAGCGCTCGCAGATTAAAAACCGCGCCAAGGCCATGACCGTGCTGCGCTCCCGGCTGCTCGAAGCCAAGATCGAGGAAGAGCAAAAAAAGTATGCCGACGAGCGTCGTAGCCAGGTCGGCACCGGCGACCGTTCCGAGCGCATCCGCACCTACAACTTTCCCCAGAGCCGCCTGACTGACCACCGCATCGGCCTGACCGTGCACAGCCTCAACCAGGTGCTCGATGGCGAGCTCAGCGAGATCGTGACCGCCCTGCACGATGCCGACAATGCCGCCCGCCTCGAAAAGATGATCGCCAGGGACGCGCGCTAGGCGCGCTAGGATTGACCGGCGTGCCTGCGCTACCAAAGCTAGCTGGCATGCAAACCATTCACGAAGCCGCACGCGATGTAACGGTAGCCGGGAGCTACGACGTCGTCATCGCTGGCGCGGGTCCCTCCGGCATCGCCGCGGCTCTGGCCAGCGCGCGGACCGGTGCCTCGACGCTCCTTTTGGAAGGTCAGGGCTGTCTGGGCGGCGTCTGGACCGCGGGTCTGCTCAGTTGGATCATCGACGCCGGTGGCAAGCAGGGGATCATGACCGAATTGTTCGAAGCCATCGACTCAGGCGGCCTGCGGACTGTCATGCAGTCCGACACCTACGCCACCGCCTACGATCCGGAGATGATGAAGCGCTTGCTGGAGCGTTTGTGCCTGAAGGCGGGCATACGCATACGGCTGCACACCTGGCTGGTTTCCGCCGAACTCAATGATGAGGGGCGGCTCACCCACGTGGTCACCGAATCCAAGTCGGGCCCCGAAGCCTGGGCTGGCCGGGTGCTTGTCGACTGCACCGGTGACGGTGATCTGGCCGCGCGGGCAGGATGCGGTTTTGACTTTGGGCACCCCGGAACGGGACAAACCCAGCCGTCCAGCCTGTTGGGCTTGCTGGGAGGCCCAGCCCTTGAGGACGTTCGCCCATTCCTTAGCGGAGGCAGTGACGGCGCGTTTGCTTCGGAAAACAAGCGCCGCCTGCGCGAATTGCTCACCGAACTCGGCGTGGCTCCCAGTTACGCATCGGCCTCTCTTTTTCCGATTCACGACGGTCTCTACATGTTCATGGCCAACCACGAGTATGGAGTTAAGGCAACCGATGCCGATGACATCACCCGGGCGACGCTGCAGGCACGTAGCGAGGTCCATGCCATGGCCACCGCCCTGGGGCGTCACGACGGTCCGTTTAGCGACGCGCGCGCCTGGTCGCGACGGCGGAGCAGATAGGCGTGCGCGAGGGGCGCCGTATCCACGGGCTGCATACGGTCAGCGTGGACGAAATGATTCGCGGGGCCCGGCACACGGATGCGATTTGCCGGGTTAACTTCGGCATCGATGTTCACTCAACTGACCCGGCCAAAAGCAAATCCCACAACGCGGAAGATCACGTGCGAACGCAGCCTTACGACATCCCGTTGCGCGCACTGGTTGCCAAGGACGTCGAAGGTTTGCTCATGGCTGGTCGCTGTATCAGCGGCGACTTTCTCGCGCACTCCAGCTATCGAGTTACCGGCAACGCGGTGGCGCTGGGCGTAGCCGCGGGATTTTCTGCGGCTCGTTCCAGTCAGCTGCAGATTCAGCCGTCCAAACTTCCCTTTGAAGCAATCGCCCAAGAACTGACTTCAGATGCACCGCAGCCGAGTCTGGCCGGTTGACTGCATTAGGCTGGTTTGCGCTCGAGCCATGCAGTTACTAATTGATCATTAAAGCTTGGCGCAATGTCCGCCGGCCCGTGCATCTGCCGGACCGGCGGTAGGGTTCCCGGATGTTAACGGGAGTTCAGAAAAATTTACGCGTACCACCTAGCCGTTTGAACACTCGCGGGCTGGCTGAATAGCCCCCTGCAAGCAGTTGCTTAGCTGCCCTCGCGGGTGATGGACGTCCACTTTTTGTCAGCGGTGGCGAGCAGTTCTGTTTCAGGCGTGCCTTCAGCGATCCACTCATTCCAAAGGTCGAGTGTGTCGGTGCCCCAGGCGTCGTAAAAAAGCAGTAGCCGCTCATCGACGATCTTGTAGTGTTTCGGGTCCGGTGAAGTCTTACCGCCCTTCACAACGGCGTAGGCACACCAGCCGCCGTAGGCGGGCTCGTATTTGGCGGGTGCCTCAAGAAATTTCTTTTTGTTGCCCTCGTTCGCAAAGCGATAGGTGACCCCCTGGTGCGTTGCGGTGATGGCCTTCGCGCCTTTCTCAGGCTTCTCTTCCTCAAAGTAACTCACCGGATCGTAGCCCTCCAGCGCGAGGCTGCGCTTGTTCAAGTCCCAGTGCTTTTGGCGGATTTGCGCCTCTTCTTTTTCGCCGAGTGGCGTGAGCAGCGGTGTAGCGCTGAGTTGACTGGCGGCGGCAAAAACGGCGATGAACGCGATCAGTAGGACGGCAAGCGTCCCACCGGCGCGCGGCGAGGAGGCGTAGTAGCGATTCATGGTTCGGGAAGTCTTCAATTCTGGCGGTTGTTTTCAGTCCGAGCCCACACCACACGACTTATTCCCGTCTGCGCAACCTTTGCCTTGTGGCCACGGCCCGGATACGCCACTTAGCTGCATGCAAGTGCTGGTAACGGGCGGGGGCGGATTTTTGGGTGGGCGCATCGTGGAGGACCTGCTCGCGCGCAGCGTGCCGGTGCGTGTCTTTCAGCGCTCGGCGGCTCCGCAGCTGTCCGCTCGGGGCGTCGATGTGCGGGAAGGCAGTCTCGATGACGCATCAGCCGTTGCCGCAGCTTGCGCGGGCATAACGAGTGTTTTCCACGTGGCGGCCAAGGCGGGCTTTTGGGGCGAACGCGCCGCTTACGTCGCCGCCAACGTTACCGGTACTCGTAATGTGGTGGCAGCCTGCCGGAGCGCGGGCGTTCGTCATCTGATTTACACCAGTACACCCAGCGTTGTTTTTTCTGGTGAAGCCTTCGAAGGCGCGGATGAGTCCCTGCCCTACGGTCAAAACTTTCTCTGCCATTACGCTGAGACCAAAGCGGAAGCCGAACGCTGCGCCTTGTCCGCGAATGCACCAGGTCAACTCGCCGTCTGTGCGCTGCGGCCGCACCTGATCTACGGCCCTGGGGATCCGCACCTGCTGCCGCGCGTGCTTGCGAAAGCAAAGGAGGGACGCCTGCGTCAGGTGGGCGACGGGACCAATCGCGTCGACATCACTCATGTGGCCAACGCCGCTGCCGCGCACCTGAAAGCCTGGGAGGCCCTTCAGGCGGGCCGAGGCGAGGGGCAGGCCTACTTTATCTCAGATGGGATGCCCGTGTCTCTCTGGCCCTGGATCAATGACGTGCTCCAGCGCTGCGGCGTCCCGCGTATCGAAAAAAATGTGACACTCCCCAAGGCTTACAAGCTGGGTGCTATCATGGAATGGCTCTGGCGCACGTTCCCCATCCCGGGCGAACCGCCAATGACACGTTTCGTCGCTACAGAGTTAGCCAAGAGCCACTGGTTTTCCATCGAGGCCGCTCGCCGTGACCTCGACTACGCGCCTGTTATCGAGCCGCAGGCCGCGCTGCAGGAAACCGTCGCCTGGCTCAAACAGAGTCAGCCGGTCGCGCGTTGACGCACCGCTTCGAAGAGGACCACCGCGGCGGCGGTACTGACGTTGAGCGAATCCGCCTGGCCGGCCATGGGAATGCGGACGCTGACGTCGGCGTTCTCCAGCCACCAGGAGCTCAGACCGTCTTTTTCACTGCCCAGCAGCAAGGCGAGGGAACCACGCAAGTCGGCGGAAAAGTAGTTGCTTTCTGAATGCGGTGTGGTGGCGATGGTTCTCAGAGCCTCTTTGCGACAGTAGTCAGCAACTTCTTCGCGGTCGGCAACCACCACTGGCAGCGCAAAAACAAGTCCCTGCGAGGAACGAATAACGTTTGGGTTGTAGCGATCGGTCACGGGATCGCAACAGACGACCGCGTCTACTCCGGCGGCGTCGGCGGTGCGCAACAGCGCGCCCAGGTTGCCGGGTTTTTCGACCGCTTCCACAATCAGCAGCAGCGGAGTTTCCGAAAGCCGCAAGTCATCGAGCTTGGGGGCCTGCTCGATGCCCACGGCCAAAATCCCGTCGGGGCCTTCGCGCAGGCTGGATTTTTCAAACGCACTGCGGGACAACCGGGTCAGGGGCGTGCCTTGAGCAATAAGCTTTTCCGACAGGGCCTTGGCGCGCTTCGAATCTGCAAACAACTCCGGGCAAATAAAGCCGTCCTCGAGCTTGATTCCTGCCACGAGCGCGTGCTGTAACTCGCGGGCACCCTCGATCAGGAAACGCTTCAACTTGCGGCGTGTGTGTCCCTCGCGCAGCTTGACGAGGTATTTCACGCGCGGATTTTGGCGGCTCTCGATGAAGGGGACAGCGGCGTCCATCCCTTTCGCGTAGGCATGCCCGCGCCCGGAGGCAAGCGTGGCCTTGCCAGCTGCGGCGCCGCACCCTTGCATGCGCCCATGGAAACGCGGGTGCCGCGCGGCTTTGTGCCCGAGCCTTTTGCATACCACGCCGAGTTGGAACTAACGATCGATTCGCTGACCAATCTGGGCGTCGGCGTCGCGCGCATCGATGGCTGGGTCGTCATGGTCGCCTTTACCGTGCCCGGTGATCGCGTGCGCGCCCGGGTCTTTCGTAACCACCGCAACTACTCGGACGCAGACCTGCTCGAAGTTCTCGAACCCTCGCCCCAACGGGTGGCACCCAGGTGCCCGCTCTTTGGGAGCTGTGGCGGCTGCCAGTATCAGCATCTTGAATACGCGCGCCAGCTCGAATGGAAAACCGGGCAGGTCCGTGAGCTTATGCAGCGTATCGGTGAGTTGGATACAGCCGTGCAGCCGGCACACCCCTCGCCACGCCAGTACGCCTATCGCTCAAAGCTGACGCCGCACCACGGTCGGCCGCCGCGCGGTCTAGGCGGGCACCGTCCCCGGGCGGCCACTGCCGAGGAACTGCCCATCGGCTTTCTCAGCCAGGGCCGCGGGCGTGGTACCATCGATGTGCCGCATTGCCCCATCGCCACCGAGGCCATTAACGAGGCCTTGCCAGCGGCCCGGCAGCAGGTGCGCGAACGCGCGGCCAAGCTCAAGCGAGGCGGCACGCTGCTCTTACGCCACACCCTGGAGGGCGTCGTCACCGACCCCAAGGCGACCGTTTCTGAACGCGTGGGTGAGGTGGTTTTTCAGTTCACCGCCGGCGAATTTTTCCAGAACAACCCGTTCATTCTGCCGGAGTTGGTGGACTACGTCATCGGGCAGGCGCGTGCGCTGGAGGCGGATTTCCTCGTTGATGCCTACTGCGGGGTGGGCGTTTTCGCGCTCAGTGCCGCCCGGCACTTCGATGCCTGTGCGGGCGTGGAAGTCAGTGCGCCCGCCATCCAGTGGGCCAACGCCAATGCCGCCATCAATCGCATTGAAAATGTCCGGTTCGCGATTGGCGAGGCCGAGGCGATTTTCAACGGCCTGGAGTTTTCCGGGGAGCGGACCATCTGCATCATCGACCCGCCACGTGCGGGCTGCGACCGAAGCTTTCTCGACCAGTTGATCACTTTCGCACCAAAGGGTGTGGTCTACGTCTCTTGCGACCCGGCGACCCAGGCACGCGACCTGAAAATTCTGCGCGAGGAAGGCGGCTTTCACGTGGAGCGCCTGCAGCCGTTCGACCTCTTCCCCCAAACCCGCCACATCGAAAACGTGGCCACGCTACTGCGTGATCGTTAGCGACGGCGATTCCAGGCGTCGGTCGCGAATTGCCGCTTCCAGATGGATACCGCATCGGCCCAGTACGCTGGTTGCTGAATAAAGTCGTAAGGGGCCACCAGCAACCGGGAGATCGTTTCCAGCAGCGTGCGGTAAAATTCAGCCCAGTCGATTGCGCCGATGGCTTCCCGGCTGAGCGAGCCTTGAACCAGAATGCCCTGCGTGTTTCGCTTCTGGGCGGCCCCGGCAATTTTCCGGCCCGAGTTGAGGGCTACCACATCGTAGATTTCCGGCTGATCGAAACAAACCGCGTTGGGCCCCTGGTAGCGTTTTTTGGGTGCGCAGGGCTGCACGCGCGCCGGGCAACCGGAGGCGTTCAACGCTTCCGCCAAGGCTTCATGAAGCCCGCGATACGAGGCCTGGGCCGGCATCAGTGCGTAAGGGTGATTCGGAGCGGCGGCCAGCGCATAGGTCCAGTCCGCGCGGTGGTCGACCAGTCCCCCGCCGGTCGCCCGCCGGATCAGCGCGAGGTCATCAGTAGGCGGCTCAATGGCCGCATGTATCGCATCGTACTTCTGGCTGTAGCCAAACGTGCAGGCCGGCTCGCTCCAGGTGTAATGACGAAAAAACGCCCGTGGCCCGGCGTCCAGCTGCACGGCTTCGATCAGGTCCAGCAACGCGCGGTCGCGGGCCATCTGGTCGACGGCAGCGGCGTCGACCACCGGCAGAATTGCCAGATCGGGCATCATGGCCATCGCGTCTGCCGGTTAAAAATCCTTGCCGCGGGTGAAACGCTGAATGGGCCTGCCGCTGGCGGGTCTGTCGGGCTCGGGGATCTCCTGGGCGTACCACTGCGCGAAAGGCTCGGGTACCTGCAGCGTCTCCAGTTGCGCAGAGAAATCGGCCGGGCGCAGCTTCACCTTCGACACAAGCGGGTGCAACTCCAGCCGCAGGTCGGCGGGGCGGTTGGCAAATTCCGAAAAATCCTTCAGCGATACGGGCGTGATCCAATCCGGGCTGAGGCCAAAGTGCTCGACGATGCGCTGACCGATCTCAAACCGGCTGAGCGTTTCCGCGCCCGCCCAGTGAAAAAGCCCGCTCAGGTTAGGCCGGTCGAAGAGTTCGGCGCAGAGTTCGGCCACGCTGTCCGCCGAGACTGGCTGTCGAATCTCGTCGGTAAAGAGCTTGACAGTTTTTCCGGCAGCCCAGGCCTCGAAAAGCTTCTCGTGCACGCTGCGCCGCCCACCCGGACTGTTGCCGGTCACCAGGGCGATCCGCAGCACCAGGCACTGCCCGCCGCTCTCACGCAGCACCTCGCGTTCGGCCAGCAGCTTCAACTGGCCGTAGAGGTTGCTCGGATTGGGTAGATCGGTGGAGCGAAACGGCCCCTTCACCCCGTCGAAGACCATATCTGTGGACAGGTGGAAGAGGCGCGCGCTGAGGTGATTGGCCAGCTGGGCCAACCGACGGGGTAGGGCCACGTTAACCTTTTCAGCCAGCCCAGGGTCCTGCTCGACGCTGGCACCTTCCGACACCGCGGCCGCGTTGAGGATGATGTCCGGAAATTCCTCCAGCACCCGCGCGGTCAGGGTATCCAGGTCGGTCAAATCCAGCCGTAGCAGCCGCGAGCCGTCGTTGGGCCAGCCCGCTGGCAGGCTCGGCGGGTTCTGATGATGGATGGCCAGCACCTCGTGCCCGGCGCTGACCAGATGTCGCAAGCAGGCGCTCCCCACGAGTCCGGAGGCACCGGTTAGAACCACTTTTTTGCAGGATTGGGGCAAGTTGCTGACGCTAGGTAAATCCCCGCCCGCCAACAAGGGAAAACCGGCCACGCTTGACGCTGCCGGATTCAGCCTGCATTGAATCAGTTGCCTTTGTGGCCGCCCAATGAACCTGCGCGACCTGGTCAAGCCCTCCGTTCTCAAACAGCCCACCTATCAACCCGGTCGACCGATCGAGCGGGTTGCTGCCGATTTTGGTCTGGATCCGGGGGCTGTGCTCAAGTTGGCCTCGAACGAAAACCCGCTTGGGCCCTCGCCCAAGGCAGTTGCAGCCATCAAAAAAGCCGCCGAAGAGGTCCACCTGTACCCCGATGGCGGCAGCACGGAGCTGCGCGAACGCATCGCCCGGGAGCGTGGCCTGGAGCCCTCCCAGATCATCGTGGGCAACGGCTCCAACGAGATTTTCGAGCTCTTCGGCCACGTTTTCATCAAGCCGGGCGATGCCTGTGTGATGAGCCAGTACGCCTTCATCGTCTACAAGCTCGTGACGCTGCTGTTTGAAGGCGATGTGGTCGAGGTGCCCATGAAAGACTGGACGCACGATCTGGAGGCCATGAGCGCCGCCGTGACCGATCGCACCCGGGCGGTTTTTGTGGCCTCGCCCAACAACCCAATCGGCACCGCCAATCGCACCGAGGAACTCCTGCGCTTTGCCGAGTCGCTTCCCGAGCACGTCATCTTCTGCTTCGATGAGGCCTATACCGAATACCTCGACGAGCCGCCGGACCTGCGCCCCCTCATCGCCGCCGGTCGAAAAATTCTGTGCACGCGCACCTTCTCCAAGGTGTATGGCCTGGCCGGTCTGCGCCTGGGCTACGGCTACGGCTCCGATGAGTTGATCGGCTACCTTCAGCAGGTGCGTGAGCCTTTCAACGTCAACCGCCCGGGACAAGCCGCGGCCCTGGCGGCTCTGGACGATGCCGACTGGGTTCTACAGGCTCGGCGGGAGAATGCGCAGGGACGCGCCTGGCTGGCCGCGGCGTTGCGGGAACTCGACCTGGAGGTCATCGAGGGCCAGTCAAATTTTGTGGTGGCGCGTTTCGATGACGCCATGGGGACCTTCGAGAACCTGCAGCGGGCCGGGGTCATCGTGCGCCCCCTGGCCCCCTACGGCTTGCCGGAGTTCCTGCGTATCTCCGTGGGCACCTCGGCCCAAAACCAGCAGATGCTGCGTACGCTGGAAGCGTTGCTAACCGGAACCGTTGCGGATGCTGGCTTAAGGACGTGAGCGAGTTTCCTTTTCAGACGGTTCTGTCGGGCCTTGGCCTGGCCATCTTCCTCTTCTTTGATGCGGTGCTGGTGGCCTGCGAGACCTTCCTGGTGCGCCTGCGCCACGCCACCGTCGATCAGAGCGCGCTCAGCCAGGCGCGCCAGCATCCGTCCACCGCACGGCTGCTGGACCGTTCCCACCGCGTAGCGCGCACCATTCGCTGGGGCGGCATTCTCACCACCTTGACTGCGGGCTTTTTGCTCTACCCCTTCATCGAGGGACTGCTGGGCGGCCCGCTCGAATTTCAGCAGATCACGGCTTGGCCGGTCATTTTTGCGGTGGCGCTGCTGACCGCTTTCTCGATGCACGTGCTTTTTGGGGAGATGGTCCCGCGCGCTCTGGCGCTGGCCAACTCGATGCGCACACTGCGCTCGACCTCCTTCTTTTTAACGGTGTTCGACCTCGCCGTGTTTCCCTTTTTCCGCCTGCTGGAGCTGGTCGCGCAAAAGCTGCTCAAGTTCCTTGGGGTCGATGCCCAATTTGAGGAGTACAACCTTCTTGACGTGGAGGTGCTCCTACGTGCGCTGTCGGACGAAGACGAGGTCGGCCTCTCACCCCAGCTGCGGCAGATCATCCGCAACACCCTCACCATGCGTGAACTCGAGGTGTCCGACGTGCTCCTGCCACGCAACCAGGTGCAGTATTTCGAGCTTTCGGACTCCGTCGAGGACAGCCTGGCTAAAGCCCGCGCGACCGGCCACACGCGCTTCCCGTTATGCGATGGCGATCTCGATCAGACGATCGGCCTGATCCACGTAAAGGACATCTTCCGCTACCGGGGAGATCCGACATCTATCGATCTGCGCGCCATGAAACGGGACATCACCCGTGTATCCCAGGACCTGCCGCTGGAGCAGGCGCTGCGCAAATTTCTGGCCCTGAAGATTCACATGGCACTGGTGACCGATGGCTTCGGCGGCGTGGCCGGGGTGATTACCCTCGAGCGCATCCTCGAGGAGCTTGTCGGTGACATTCAGGACGAGTTCGACGCTGCCGAGGAACAGACCGACGTTCAACCCACCGGCAATGGTGCCTTTCATATCCGCGGACTGACCCCGATCCACGACGTCGAGGAAGCGCTCGACATCGAAATCGAGAACGAGGAAGTCTCCACCTTCGGCGGGTTGATTACCGCCGAAATCGGCCGCATTCCTGCCACCGGCGAGCAGTTTGATTTGGTGGCCCCGCGGCTGAACGTGCGCATCGACGAGGTCGACGAGCGCCGCATCATCGCAACTACCGTTCGCCCGCTCCCCCCCGAAGTGGACGAGGCTGCGACATGACGCTTGGCCTGCACCCCAGGCACGCATCACTTTCGCGCAGCCGCTAGCTGGGTGCAACGTGACCGAGGGCGTTGTCAGCGTCCGCCGGCGGTTTGTAACGTTGTGCAGACTTGCAGAAACAGCGGCCCAAAAAACACCCCTGCCATGCAGCTTTCAGACAAGCGACGGCAGGCGCCACTATGATCTTACGGATGGCCCCTAGCTGCGATCGTCGAGCATCGTGACCGGATCGCCACTCGGAAGCGCCCCGCGGGGCAACTGCCCGCGTTCTTTCAGCTCTTCCTCAAGCCGGATAAGCAGGGTCGCGCGCTTGTCCACAAAGATGTACCGGTCGCTGGCCAGCTTTTGATAGGCTTCGGCAAGCAGGTCAACCGGTGGACGACGCAGGCGGATCAGATTTTCCAGATACTGGCCGATGTTGTCCGAAACGCCGCTCTTCAACTCGACACGCACAAGAGCCTCCAGCACACGCTGATTTTCCGGGTCGCCCTGGTGCGCGCGGCGCAGGATACGGCGGGCCTGGCGGAAACCACCGAGCTTTTCAAAACGCTGTGCCACGGGCAGGTACTGGCGGCGGTCTTCGGAGCCATCCATGAAGGCTTGCAGCCATTGGTCGGACTCCAGCTGGTTGCCCATGCCATACAAGGCGATGGAACGCAGGCTGTTGAAAATCGGCTTCTTGTCGTCAAACCAGGTCGCGTTGTCCTCGACGACCTGTTCGCAGAATTCGATAGCACCCTCGAAATCCCCGGCCGCGATGTGCGCCTCGATCAGCTGCAGCGCGAAATTGCCGATGTCGAAATCGTCCTGCTCAATGGCGCGCTCGTACAGGCGCTTGGCCAGGTCGATGTTCTCGGAGGTTGCCGCGAATTGGGCCAGCTGAATCAGGGCCACCTCGTTGTCGCGAAACTTGGGGTGGTTGAGAATTTCGCGGATTTCTTTTTCGGCGCGTTCCAGATCGCGTGGCGTGCCGCTGCGGTTGAAGACGTAGAGCAGTTCGATGCGGGCGGTCACCTCGTCGGGTTCGGCGATGCTGCGCTCCACCGCGTGACGACGAGCCCGTTCAACTTGCTCCAGGGCGACATACCGGCGGGTCAACTCGGCATGTATAGTCGGGTGGCTGCCCAGCCGGTCCAAGGCTTCCTCCAGTTTAGCAACCGAGGCTTCCTTTGCGCCCCGGTCCCAGGAGATTCGCGAGGACAGCAGCATGCCATCGATGGTACCTTCCAAATCGTAGTCGAGGATGAAGTCCTCAGCCTTGTCGTATTGGCCCTTCAGGTGAAAGGCGCGGGCGGCCGCCCAGGCCAAGGCCTTGCGCATGCGCTCGCTGCCGGTCCCTTCGGCCAGCATTTTCTGCGTAAACTCGGTTAGCTCCTCATCGCGGCGCAGCTTCAAAAGAAAGCGAATGTAGTATTTAACATACTCGAGTTCCTCATCCGGATCCCCGGTGCCCAGGTATTCCAGACCGGTGTTGAGCTCCTCGATGGCACGATCCGGCTGGTTGTACTGCGAGACGCGCAGTTCCGCCATCATGCGACGCCCGTCCAGACGGTGCGGCGCGCGTGTGGCACCGGCCTGCACAAAGATGAGGCCCTCGCGAATGCGCTCGGCTTGCAACAGCCGCTGACCCTTGTCCAGCTGCCACTCACCGAAACGCGAGCGAAAGTCGCCCCAGGATTCGGTCTTCAATAGGTAGGCAACCGGCAAAACCAGCGCTTCGCCGTAAGTAATGGTGAAATCGCCGAGGGGCTCCTGCTCACGCTCGGGGGGCAGGTCGTCGTCAGTCCCGACAAAGTTGTTTGTGTAAAAATACACCAGCGCACCCAGGCTGAGGTAGCCAGCCAGGGTAAAGCCAGCCATGAGGCCAAAAATCCAGCCCCAGCGCATGCGCAGGTACACTTTGCCATCGGCGGCACGGTGACGGTATCCCAGGCCGAAAAACACGCTCATGCGTTCGGGTCGGCGGGATCGGGAGCTTTTTTTTCCTTTGGAGGCCATGGCACAAAGTCGGTGGAAGGTCGGTTGCTGGATAAGGTAAAGGCAACTGTGGGAAGTGGTTGCCTGCGTGGTCTGAGTCTAGCAAGCTTTTGCGTGCAAGGAAGTCAAATACGTAGCGTGGGTAGGGCTTACCCCGGTCAGTGTAGACAGTGAATCCGGGCGAAAGTGTCAGGGACTTTGACCGATTGGGGACTTGATCTTTGGCACGTCGACCAATAGTGCTCTGTCAAAACCGGCTGCTCGATTCTGCCGGAAACCCCAAGCGACGCAGGAATCGCGAAAACAACTATAACCCATTTATGAATACGGGATTTGCCTCTCTACCGTTGCGCCTTGTTGCCACCGGCATTTTAAGTTGCATCGGTGGAGCCACCACGGCTTTAAGCGCCTCTCCTTTCCTCTCCATCGGCAACACTGTCGACCTCTTTGTCGATAGTACCGCGACGTATCGCTACACGACGAACGTCTTCAACGAGCCTGACGAGGAGAATGATCACATCTTCATCTTCTCCCCAGGCATCGAAGCCGTTTTCGGGCGCAACTCGCTGACCACCACCACGCTGTTTGTCGGCTACGATATCATTCGGTATGCCGATTTCGACGTGGCTGATGCCGAAAACCTGCGCATCCAGCTCAACTCCCAGTACGCCGGCCCCAAGCTGACCCTCACGGGGACCTTCAGCTTTGAGGAGATCACTCAGAATACCTCCGCGTTGGTCGGCGGTCTCGTCCTCAACGACCTGATCGATCGAAACGTCCTGGATGTAGGCCTAAACGGCGGTTACCGCGTCACCGAAAAAGTTTCCACCTCCTTTGGTGCCAGCTACGAACGCCAGACTTTTGACAACTTCGAGGCCTCCTTCAACGACCGCCAGACCTACACGGCACCCTTCCGCGTCTTCTACGCCATCACGCCAAAGATTGATGTGGGTGCCGGTTACCGTTTCCGCTTTACGGATGTGGACACCAACAGCGCCGGGGGCGGCGCGGCGGTCGACCGGACCGACCACTTCATCAGCTTTTCCACCCGCGGTGAATTCTTCCCGAAGCTCTCTGGCTCGCTTGACGTCGGCGTGACCATCCGCTCCTTCGACAACAACACCGACTCCGACCTGCGCTTCTCCTTCGACGGCGGCCTCGATTACGCTTTCTCGCCCAAGGTCAACTTCGCGCTGGACCTCAGCCGCGACTTCGACACCGGGGGCGCTGGCGGCTCCATCGAGACCACCGACGTCCGGTTGAGCAGCACCTACGCCTACACCAGCCGGATATCCTTCGGGACCTCCTTGAGCTACGAGCGCGACAATTTCGATGACCTGGTGACACCGCGTACGGACAACGTCTACCAGGGCTCCATCTTCGCCACCTACGCCTTCAACCGGTACTTTACGTTCTCGGCCAGCTACGCCTATCAGGACGTCAACTCCGACTTGGACGCGGTCTCTTACAATGCGCACAACTTCTCCCTCTCGGCGAACGTGCGCTACTAAGGATCCGCGCAGGCGCGCACGGTGGCCCCCAGGCCAGGTTTTCCCCAAAATCAAAAATCGCCCGACCGACAGACCAGCCACGCCCCAAAAGCCGACCACCGTTTCATTTTAGGCCGATTAACCCGATTTACGTAGGGAACACCGGCCAATGAGACCGTTCACATTCATTGTATTCCTCATCCCCCAAACGTGCTCGTGATGAACCGCCTATACCCAAGTGTTTTTTACATTTTTCTTACATTTGCCCTCGCTCTGACCGCGAACGCCCAGCCGCGCGAAGGCGAAAAGGCCGATGAGCGTCCGCTGGTCATTTCCGACAACTATCGCCTTAGTCACAAGGACCTGCTGCGCGTCGAGGTCTTCCAGGAGCCGGACCTGATCAAAGACGCCCGCGTTGCCAACGATGGCACCATCACGCTGCCGCTCATCGGTAAAGTGCCAGTACGGGGGCGTACCCTCGTCGAATCTCAGGAACTCATCACCGAGCTCTACAACAGGGACTATCTGGTCAATCCGCAGATCACTATCCTGATCCTCGAATACTCGGAACGCCGGGTGGAAGTCTTTGGCTCGGTCAACCGCCCGGGCCCTGTGTTAATCCCGCCGGAAGAGCCCATGACCCTGACTGAAGCGATCGCCTCGGCTGGTGGCCTTTCCCGCATCGCTGCCGAGGACAAAATCGCCCTGACGCGGCAGATGCCCAACGGACGTTCGGAGGTCTTCCAGTTCAACTTCAAGAAGATTCTGCGCGACCCCAAGGTCGTTGATCCCGAGGTGATCGATGGTGACAAGATATTCGTGCCCGAAAGTACCTTCGGCAACTAAGCCTGCCTGATCTCTGCTTCAACTTGCGACCCTAACCTTTACTCACTCTAAGCTCCTATGAACGAGAAGCGTCCTGGCGGACCTCCCGAAAACGGTAAATCCAACGGCAGCGGTGGCTACGGCTACGGCATGCCTTACGGGGGCGGTAGCCCCTATGGTTACGGCGGCTACGGTGCCTACGGCTACGGTTACGGCTATGGCCAGGGTGGTCCTGGCGGCATGGGCGGCGACAGCGCCCCCGCGCGCAGCTTTCGCGATTACCTGCTGATCCTGCGCGAGCGTATCTGGATCTTCATCGTTGTCTTCTTCATCGTTTTCGTAGGTGCGCTCCTGTACCACTTCCAGAGCCCCAAAATCTATCAGTCGTCGGCTCAGGTGCGCGTGCTGCGCGAGGCCCCCAAGGTAACCGGTGAGATGAAGGGCCAGGAGGTTGAGGACTCCACCATCCGTTCGCTGGAAGACTTTACCACCGAGATTCGCGTCCTGCAGAGCCCCGACATTATCTCCCGCGTGGCCGCTCGCCTGGACAGTGAAAAGACCCAGCGCCTCATCCGGCCTTACGAAAATCAGCTGCGCTTGATCGAGCCGACCCCGCAGATCATCCTCGCAGAAAACGTCTCCATCCAGCAGGAGCGCAACGCCTGGATCATCAACGTGGCCTTTGAGCACACCAACCGGGATTTTTGCGCTGAGATCGCCAACATCTTTGTCGATGAGTTCATCCAGTACAGCCTGGAGCGCGAGGCGAACGTCTCCCACACCGCTGTCGACGACCTGAATTTGAAGGTCACCCAGCAAAACGAGCGCAAGCAGAATCTGGAGCAACAGCTTGCCGATTACCGCAAGCAGTTCAACATGACGGATATCGACCAGAACGAGTCGCTGGCCCGTCAGGACCTGTCACAGCTGCGCGGTTTGGAAACCGAGCGCCGCACTCAATACGACGAAGCCAAGCAGCAGTGGGACGCCGTCCAGGAGTTCAAGGCCGAGGGTGAGCCGCTTTTCAAACTGCCCTTTATCGGGGCCGACCCCAGGGTCTCGGCGCTCCAAGCGCAGCTCAGTGATTTGCGGGTGCAGCGCGCCTCGCTGGCCGAGCGCTACCGCCACAAACACCCTGCCATGATTGAGCTCAACGAGCGCCTCAACGAGTCACAGACGGAGCTCGATGGTGTGATCGACCAATTGGTGCGTCAGACCGAAGTCTCTTTTATGGCCGCCCGTGACAGTCTCGATTCTGCTCGCGACCGCGTCGCCGAACAGGAAGCCACCATTCTGGAGCTCGCCGAATTGCGGGTCGCTTATAGCTCGCTCGTCGACGAGCTGGAAGTGGCCAAGACGCTGCACCAACAGCTTGTGCTGCGCGTGAATCAGCTTTCCATCGACCTGGCGGTGAACCGCCCGAAGCTCCAGCAGATTTCTGAAGCCACCCCGCCGCTCAGGCCGACCTGGCCGAAGCTCAGCCTCAACCTGGCCATCGGCATCATCGGTGGTGGCGTCTGCGGCCTGGGCCTTGTCTTCGTTCTGGCCTTCTTCGACGACCGCGTGAAAAGCGCCCACGACGTCGAAAACGTGCTCGGTCTGCCGCTGGTCGGTGTCGTGCCACGTATGAAGGGTATCAATTCACCGGAAAAAGCGCGCGCGGTGGCCAGCAACATGGACCGGCGAATCACCGAAGCCTTTCGTGGCATCCATTCCAGCCTGCGCATCAATGAGCTGAGCAAGAATGCCAAGACCATTTTATCGACCTCCACGGTGCCCAGCGAAGGTAAGTCCTTTGTCACGACCAACCTGGCGCTGACTTACGCCATCCATGGCGAAAAGGTCTTAGTCGTCGACTGTGACCTGCGCATGCCCAGTGTCGGCAAATCGCTCGACCTGCCCGAAACCAAGGGTCTGTCCCAGGTACTGGAAGGTAGTCTTCCCGTCGACGAAGCCATTTATCAGGACGTCTATCCGAATCTCGATGTGCTGCTGGCCGGTGGCAAGTCGCGCAATCCCACCCAGGCGCTGACCTCGAAGAGCTTCGATGATCTCCTTCTGCAGCTGCAGGAAAAGTACGACCGTGTCATTATCGACTCGCCGCCGATCGCCGCGGTCAGCGACGCGCTGAACATGCTACAGCACGTCGACGGCGTTATTTATCTGATCAAGTTCAACGCGGTGAAGCGCAAGACCGTGAAGGCCAACATCCGCCGCCTGGTCGAAGCCAACGTGCCAATCTTCGGTGCCATCCTCAACCAGATCAGTGTCGCGGTCTCGAGCTACTACTACACGAATTACTACGACAAGAATTATCAGGACTACTACCGCCAAGGTGAGGATACCAAGGAATTGGCCCGCACCGGTGCGCCTGATTTCGACGAGGCCGAGCCCGGCGAAGACCCGGCTAAAAACTAGCCTGCGTCTGGTCGATAGACCTTTTGGCCGGGACTCCTTAAGGGGTCCCGGTTTTCTTTAGGCTGCACCACGAGCTGCCCAGATCTTCGGCTCACACGGATGTCGGGTGGGCCAATCTGAGCTAGCGGGCAGCCGCGCGCAGCAGCCGATCCGCGAGGGCCAGGCCAAAGCCGGTTTCGTCCGGGGCAGGTTGCTCAACCTGCAAGCTCCGGATGGATGGCTCTGCATCCAGTCGCCGCAGCAGATCAAAGACGTTGGCGGCAGCTTCCCGCAGGTCGCCGCTTTCGCTCAGCCAATAAGTGTGTTGATTGGCGAGTTTTTGCGGACGTTTCAGCAAGACGACCGCTGTTGCAGGGGTGCTACCTGGCGGCGGTGTCGCGCTTTGAAAAAGCCTCAACGGCTTGCGCGGACTGTAGTGGCGGGCCGAGGTGCCTGGAGCTTCCAGAGCGGTTTCACCAGGACTTTCTCTACGCGTACGAGGCCGGACGGGCACGGCTTGGCCAAGCACTTCACAGATGTGCCCCGGGCTGATGGGACCGGGGCGGAGGATTTCCGGGCGCTGCGGGTCACGCAGGCTGACAATGGTTGATTCCACCCCATGCGTGCAAGGGCCCCCATCCAGAATGTAGGGCAGGCGATCGCCAAGCGAGTCACGCACATGCTCGGCGCGCGTCGGGCTGAGGTAGCCGAATGGATTGGCGCTCGGCGCGGCCAGCGGAAAGCCACACCTGCCCAGTACCCGTCGAAAAGCCGTGTGCGCCGGGCAGCGCACGGCCACCGTGGGCAAACCGGCGGTGACCAGCCCGGGCACGCCCGATCGGCGCGGCAGCACCAGGGTCAATGGGCCCGGCCAGAGCGCCTTGGCTAGACGCTGCGCCGCCCTGCCGAAGTGCGCCACTGCTGTGAGCGCTTCGGCGTGGAGCCCGTGGACGATGAGCGGGTCCAGCAGGGGCCGCCCCTTTACCTGAAAAATCCGCCCTACGGCGCCAGGGTCGAAGGCGTTGCCCGCCAGGCCGTAGACGGTTTCGCTGGGCAGGGCGACGAGGCGTCCATGAGCAAGAAGGGCGGCGGCGCGGCAGATATCCGCGCTACTTGCAGCCTGAAGAAAGAAAAAGCCCCACGGCGACTGACCGGGGGCGTCCGAGGGCTTGCCCATGCAGGTGTGTGCGCGTGCGAATGCGCTACTTCATCAGCAGCATGTTACGCGAGCGCTTGATCGCCTTGGTCACGTGACGCTGTTGGCGAGCGGTCAGACCGGTGATGCGGCGAGGCAGGATCTTGCCCGTGTCGGTCACAAAGCGGCTAAGGGCCTCGACATCGGTGTAATCGAAGTCGAGGGGTGTGCGGCTGCGCGGCTTATCGTCTTGGTTTTCCATTGTGTGAAAACCTGTATGCAAACTCAGGTTAGGCATTCTGACAAGACCAAAAGCCGGCGGTCCGTCAGGTGAAGTCCAGGGCGCAGATGGTGAAATCCAGCGCGTATTTGCCCGCTTTCAAACGGTAAGCCTGCAGAGTATCGTTGCCGCAGCTGCCCGTGCCCAGGCCGCGTTGGTGCACATCGAGAGAGATGTGAACCGTTTCACGCGGTGCCAACTCGTGGGTGTGGCGGGCGGCAAACAAATCCTCCGGCGTAAAGTGGCTGACCCCGACTTCAAAGGGAGTCTTCCGGGTGGCAATGCGCAAACCTGCCGGGTGTGTGCTATCGCGTAATTCCAGCCAGCGCACGTCGGTGTGATTGCCGTGTTCCTGCGGCAAAATGTAGGGCACGTACTGCGCGGCCACGCTCGAGCAGTGCCGCCCGATCCAGGCCCCGCGCTGGCGGTCCCAGTAGTTTTCGTGCGGGCCGCGACCCAGCCATGTAAACTGCGTCAGCCCAGCCGGGGCAATCAGGCTGACACCCAGCCGGGGCGGATCCGCGACAGCGGCGGCGATCTTGAAGCGGTTGCTCACCTCGAGGCTGCCGTCGGGCTGGAGCCGGTACGTGTGCTGGTGCTCAAAGCCTCGCTTGGCCGCAAGGCATTCGCCCACATGCGTTACGCAAATCTCGGGATGCCCGGCCTTCGTTGTCTTCGTTTGAAAGGATTGCAGGCGCAGTTCGAGTTGGTTCAAGCCCGCTGCCAGCCAGCGCCCAAGTGGTTTTTGTTCCTGCCCGGACCAACCGCGGATGCCGTCATTGTCGGTAGCTGCGCGCCAGACTTGCAGCTGCGGTCCTTGCTGCAGCAGCCGTCGATCACCCGCACGAAACTCGGTCATCAGTCCGCTTTGACGGTCGAAGACGACGACAATTTCGCCGGCATGCAGGGACACCTTTGCATCCGATTCTTTGAGGGTGGCCGCATCACCCTCGGGCTGCGACGGCTTCAGGTGTGGCGTTTTGATCGGCAACGCAAACTGATCCCAGGCGACCTCGTGCCCGGCTTCGGCCCAGGGCGTGGCGTCCTTCAGGAGGAAATGAACACTCAGATGGGCTTCCTGGCCCGGTTGCAGGGAGGGTGCCTTGAACGGCAGCTCAACGACTTCGCGCTCGCCGGGTGCGGTCTTGAGTGCGGGCAGCGTACCTTCTGTCTTCACCTCACCATCCACCGTCAGTTTCCAGACCGCGCGATAAATGGACAGGTCGGTGAAATCGTGACGGTTCTCCACGCGGACTGTGCGCTCTCGCAGCGACTTTAGTGAGACGCTGACCGGCTGCATGAGGTGCTTGGCCTCGTAGAGTGCGGGGTGCGGTGTCCGGTCAGGCCAAACGAGCCCGTTGATGCAGAAATTACGGTCGTTGGGCTCGTCGCCAAAGTCGCCGCCGTAAGCCCAGAAAGTCTGTCCGGCTTCATCGGTCTTGAGCAGCCCCTGGTCGACCCAGTCCCAAATAAAGCCTCCCTGCAGGCCCCGGTACTTGTAAAACGCGTCCCAGTAGTCGGCCAGGTTTCCGTTGCTGTTGCCCATGGCGTGGGAATACTCGCAGAGGATCATCGGGCGCTCGTTGGAACGATTCTTGGCGTAGTCGATGACGTATTCGGGGTGTGGATACATCGGGCAGACCAAGTCCGACGCCAGTTGCCCGCCATCCAGGCCCTGCTGCGTCCAGAGGCTGACGGCGCCCTCGTAGTGTAGCATGCGCGTCGGATCGTAATGGCGAATCCACCCGGCCATCGCGTCGTGATGCGGTCCGTAGCCACTTTCGTTGCCCAGCGACCAGGCAAAGACTGACGGATGATTTTTGTCGCGTTCGACCATGCGCTGCGCGCGCTCGAAAAAGGCCGTCGCGTAGCGTGGCTCGTGGGCCAGGGTCTGCCAGTGGGCATGGGTTTCCACGTTGGCCTCGTCAATCAGGTAGATGCCGTATGCATCACACAGATCGTACCAGACGGGATCGTTGGGATAATGGGCCGTGCGCACGGCGTTGAAGTTGAATTGCTTGAGCAGGCGAATGTCCTCCAGCATCCGTTCGCGTGAAACGGTTTTGCCGGTGCGTTCGTCGTGATCATGACGGTTGACCCCGCGCATAATGACCGGCTGGCCGTTGATCCGCAGCTCGCGCTTGCGGATCTCCAGCCGCTTGAAACCGATCTGCACTCGCGTGACTTCCACAACCGTGCCTTCAGGGTTTTCTAGGGAGACCAGCGCCAGATAACGGTTGGGCGCTTCGCTCGACCACGGGTGGACTTTTTTCAAGCTGAACGTTTCGACCCCGTGGAGGGCCTTGTTTTGGCGCTCGGACTTAGCGTGGATGGGCACGCGCTTGGGCTGCTTCCAGACCGGCTCACCCTCGGGGCCTCGCAAGTCCAGTTCGAAGCTCCAGCCCTCCGTCGCCTCAGCGGGGGAGCCCAGTTGACCAATGAACTTGAGGGTGCCGCCAGTGAGGTCCGCGTCGAGCACAGGCTGCAAAAAGCAGTCACGCAGGTAATCCGGTTCCGTGGCGTAGACACATACACTACGATGCAGCCCCGCCATCCACCAGTGATCCTGATCCTCGAGATAGCTGGCGTCGGACCAGCGCGCCACAATCGCCACCAGCGTGTTTTCCTGACCGGGTAAAATGTGCGCCGAAATATCGAATTCGGCGGGCAGGCGTGAGTCCTTGCTCAAGCCGACGGGCTGGCCGTTGCACCAAACATACAAAACGGACTCCGCGCCGCCAAACTGCACCACGACGCGTTTGTCCGACCATTGCGCCGGCACGTGAAAGCGACGGCGGTGCCAGCCGGTCGGGTTCGCGGCGGGCACCTCTGGAGGCGGCCCGGCGAAGGGCATCTGGATGTTTGTGTAATGCGGGCGATCACGATCGCTTTGCAGCGTCCAGTTGCCGGGCACCTGGATGGGTTCCGGTGCCGTTGGT
Organism: Opitutales bacterium; assembly: GCA_050331815.1. Classification (GTDB taxonomy): domain Bacteria; phylum Verrucomicrobiota; class Verrucomicrobiia; order Opitutales; family JBHJGM01; genus JBHJGM01. Next base: position 61,897 of record JBHJGM010000012.1, read on the forward strand.
GGCTCCCAGTCGGGCTGCACCGCTGCCTTCGGAATGGCCTCCGGTTTGTCGAAAAGCAGAAAGTCCCAATCGCCATCCAGGCATTGCTTGCGTCCGCCCCAGGACGAATCCTCAGCCAGCGCGCTTTCGAGGTCGGGGTAGGCTGGTAGGGTCGCTCGCGCAGGCAGGCGATTGAGCCCGCTGAGCTCAGGCATTTGCCAGGTGGGGCGTCCGCCCAGAAAGAGGAGGTCCAGCATGATGCCAGAGCCTAGCAAGCCAGCCAGCCTACCGAGCAAGCCCAATGCGGACTCTGCGCACATATAAGGGGCCGGCAGGATCGACCGCCGGCCCGTTTCTCAGAAGATGTTTTCGGGAAGCTGTCCCGTCTAGCCTTTGGTTTCGGTAAGGCGCTTGAGATAGTTGGCAATGAAGTTGGAGCGGTTGCGGTTTTCGGCCGCGGCCAGCTTGTCAACTTCCGCCACAATCTTCTCGGGAAGACTGATTGAGATCTGGGTCATCCCGGGCGAACGTTTCGGCGTACGCGCACCTCGTTTTGTGGCACTTCTTGTGGTTGTTCTCATCGTCGTGTCTTAGTTGTTATTGGAGCTTTGCAGGTATGTGCTCTGGCGATCGCGTGCCATGTTTTAATGCACATCGCGATCGCGAAAACGGATGTTCCTACGCATACCTCTTAACCCTCCGATTGTCTTATTGTTCAGGAGAGCGAATTTATGGGTCAAAGGTGACCAGTTCGCCCAAGTAGAATGGTACTCCTAGCAGGATTATGGAGAGGTTCTCTGCAAATCAAGGAACTTTTACCAAAAAAATCAGGGACACACGCTCGTTGTGCGAATATGCTAAAATAGGTTAGGAATAAAGAAAGCTCCTTTTTTTCTGAGCTTAATATGTTCTGGTAGGCAAGTTGTGATAATTCCCCATCAGTCAGCATACCCTGCATTTTGCGAAAGATGTATCCGCAAAATGCCTACAAAGACTCCGAGAGGCTTTTCTCGTAGCCGGTGAGCTCCAGATAAGCCTGCCCTATCTTTTGGTTGCGGGCGTCGTAAACTTCGCAGGCGCCTTCCCAGTAGGCGATGCCGCCGACACGCCCACGGATTTCCTGGTCTTTGAGCAGCGGTCTTAATTCAAACGCGATGCGTGCATTCGTACGCGGGTCGACCGTGGTGATTTCAACGCGGGTAGGGTAGCGCGCACCAGATGCCTCGCTGGTCCAGTATTCAAGCGGCTTCCAGGTGAATTGGTCGACCGTGCGCAGCGTGGTCCCGCCCGCTTCATCGATCCAGTACAGGGCGGAGAACGGGCTGATGCCGCCTGCTTCCAGACGCAGCCGGTAGGCTTTGATCTCGCGTCCGTCGTTGAGCTGAATCGCCGTCCAATCCCAGCCGGAAAGCTCCGCCCCCAGCTGATTGCTGCTGATCTCATGATCCATCCAGGCGATGCCAGATAGCGCTAGCGGTTCCCCATCGAGCGTGACAACGCCCTCGGCGTTCAAGCGGGTATACGTTATATAATAGCTGACGGCGCCCGGCTCGGCACCCTTATAGGAAAGCCCGTTTTCACCGAAGCGCACCCGCGGTTTTTCGCTGCGCAAGCTCAGACGCAGCGCGGCGCGGTCATTGAGTACGGCGTCGAGTTCAAAGACCTCCTGATTTGCTTCCTGCCACGCTTCCCGGTTTTGCCAGAGTTTCCAATTGCCGTTGCGTACGCTCAAAAATGAGTCCGAAGCCGAGGCTGCCCAGCCATCGCGATTCATCCGTTCTTCGTGGATAAAGGTGCCCCGGTCCAGAGCGGACAGGGCAAAGTGTGCCAGGTGCAATTGCTGGCGTCCGAAGGACGAGCCCGGCTCCGCATTGGCGGCGCGTTGGAGCGGAGAAGGGCCCGCGTTGCGAAAAAAGGTGGCCTGAAAACCGAAGCGCTCGCCATCTTTGGCCTGGAGATGACCCACCAGGTACCACCATTCGATGGCATAATCCGGGTGTGCGGCATGACTGCGCGGAAACTCCAACTCTACACCGGGCTGCGGCACGGCAAAGCCTTCTTCCGTCGTCAGCGGATGCGCATGCAACGGATAAGGCATCGTTGGGGTGGGGTCCGCGGATGCGGCAGACAGCGACGGTACGGTCATTAGTAGCGCCGCAGGAACGTACTTTTGAAACAGTGGCATAAGCATTAGGTATCTTGTTCGACCGGCAGACGGGCTCCCCAGCGACCGATCAGCCAGGACAACACGGTACCGGTCGCGAGCGTTAACACCACCAGCACGGCCAATTCGTCGACCGGCAGATCGAATTGCAGGGTCCATCCGAAGGATTGTTTGTTGATGACGCGTATGAGCAGCCAGCCCAGCCCAGCACCCAGAAGCAAACCCGCCAGCAAGCCGCTCAAACTCAGCCCGAAGCCTTCCCAGGCGGTCGCCCGCGCTAGCTGCGTGCGGCTCAGACCCAGTTCACGCAGTGTGCGCAAGCTGCCGCGTGATTCTCGCAGCAACGTGACCAGGCCGAGGCCCAACCCAGCCAGGGCGACCGCGAGCGCGATCAGTTTCAAGCCCTGCGTCACCGCGAAGGTCTGCCGAAAAATCTCAAGAATCACTGCGCGCAGGCTTTCGTTAGTACGGACCGAGAGTCCCGGATAAGCCGCCTGGAGGGCTTCGGCGAAGGCGTCCGCGTCGATGCCGTCATTGAGAAACAGCTGAAGGTTCACGATACGCTCGTCGGTAAACCATTCAGCCAGCACCGCCTCGTCCACCATGAGCGCGCCACGTTCGCTGCCGTAATCGGCATAGACGCCATTGATACGGACCGTGCGTAACCCGCTCGGGGTGGGGACTTCCAGCGTCTGGCCGACGGCAACCGGGTAGCGTTCGGAAAATGCTTCGCTAACCAGTGCGCCGGTCTCGGCCTGCCCGGCAAAGTCGACGTCCGTTGATGGCGATTCAACCCAGCTCAATTTCACGCGGCTGCCGATCATCTCGAGTCGCTGTCCTTGCAACTGCGTCTGCTTGCCGTCGAGGCGGATGCGGTGGATACGCGTAACGTCGTAGGCTTCAACCTCAGGTGTGCGGGCCAGAAAGCGCCAGGTGTCGGCTTCGATGCGGTGCTTGGCGCTGGCGCTCTGGGCACCATCGGCAGCGATAAAGACATCGGCCTGGAAGCGCTGCAGCACCCAGCTTTTCACCGTGTGCTCGAAGCTGCCTACCAGCAACGCCATCCCCGTGGCCATGCCGATTGAGATGAACAGCCCGGCGACGGCCAGCGTGTGTCGGCTGGAACCATGGCGCAGCCGCGAAGCCGCCACGGTGCGCACCGCGCAGTTTGCGGAAAGTTTTTTCAACGCCGCACCGAGAGGCCGCGTCAGGCGTCCGGCGAGAATCGTCCCCCCGGCAATCCAGAAAAATGCCGCGCCGTAGCCCCCGAGCGGAAAGCGTGTGCCGCCCTCCATAACGATGGGCGGGCTGAGTGCTGCGAGCCAGCCCAGCAGCAGCAGCCCGGTGGCCAGCCAGGTCCAGCGAAGGATCGGCAGCCCTGGTGACCAGTCGCCACGCTGGAGCACTTGCGCCGGGGGCGTGCGCATGGCATCCAGGGCGGGCAGCAGACCTCCGGCAAAGGTGCAGCCCATGCCCAGCAGCAGTGCAAACAAGGCATCCGGCGGTGAGAGCCAGGCAGCTTCGGCGGCGCTGCTTTGATATAATGCGTTCACAGTTTGCGAGACCGCCTGCACGGAGATCTGCGCCAATGCGGTACCCAAAACGAGCCCAAGTGCACTGCCGATCAACCCGAAGAGGGTAAGCTCAAAAAGCCAACTGCGGAGGATTTCCGCTTGGGTGACGCCAAGCGAACGGAGCACCCCGATTTCCTGGCGTCGACGCACTACCGCCGCATCTAGGGCCTGCAGGATCAGGTAAGCGGCCACAGCCAGCGCAATCAGTGACAGCACCAGCAGGTTCAGTCGAAAGGCGGCGGTCATGACCTCGCCGGCGGCCCGATCGGTCTCGGGTGAGATCACCTCAAAACGCTCCTGCGCAATCGCCGTCAATACGTCCTGCACGGCTTCGCGCCGCGCGCTGAGTTCACGTTCGCCCGTCAGCAACACTTCGACGCGGTCGATTTGCTCGGGCTGGTCCGTCCAGTGCTGCAGCGCGGCAATATCCAGGATAATCAGATTGTCCGGTGGCCTGAGTTCGGGCGGGTCATCCGGCTCCGCTTCAGGCAGGATACCGAACACGCTCAACTCGACGAGGTCTTCGTTGATCAGCAGCGTAAAGGTGTCGTTTACGCTCAGGTTATATTCGGCGGCCATCCCCGGAGCGATCCAGCACGAACTGTAATCAGCGAGCACCTCCCACCACTCGCGCCCATCTGCACTGGTGTTGTCGTCGGCATCCTCGCCAAAGAGCAGGCGGTTGTCGCTCTCGTAGACTTCAGGCAGGTTTTGAATCGCTACCAGATCGAGTCCGGTCAGCTGAAAGGTTTTACGCCCGTAGTTGGGGTCATCAGGTCTGCGTGGAAAGGTGCCGGTGGATTCGACAATGGGAGCCAACTCAACCGCATAGGGCGCGACCGCAGTCTGCATTTCGGCGAGCACTTCCGCTTCCAGGCTGCCCGCAAGCGGTCGGACAATCCAGTCGCTGCTGCCGGAAATGGAGGCGGTGAAGCTGCCAAAGTTGGCGATGGCCGCGCGGTTGGCCATCTGGATGGAAAGGTAGGTACCCACGCCCACGGCGAGCAGAAGCAGCAAGAGGAGCGTCTGCCGCCATTCGCGCAACCAGTGCCGCCAACCTAGGCGATTCCAGATCAGCAGCGGTATTTCCAGCGGGCGATTCATGAACGTGCGACGGCGGGCTCATCGGCCATGGCGGCTGTATCCTCAGATTGGATACGCCCGTCGAGCAGATGGACCACCCGGCGACAGATGCGGGTGGTGGCCTCGCTGTGAGTTACCATCAAAAGAGCGGTTTCGTGCGCCTGCGTCAGTGACTCCAGCAGGTCAAGCACGCGCTCGCCGGTGCGGCTGTCTAGATTTCCAGTGGGTTCGTCGGCCAGGATGAGGCGCGGACGGTGCACCAGCGCCCGGGCGATGGCCACGCGCTGCATCTCGCCACCGCTCAGGGTTTCGGGCAGGGCGTCGGCACGGTGTGCGATGCCGGTTTCTTTCAGCAGCGAAGCCACGCGTTCTTGACGTTCGCGGTGCGGCACGTTCTGCAGCTGCAGCGGAAGCTCGACGTTTTCACGCGCGGATAATGTGGGTAGCAGGTGAAAAAATTGAAAAACCGTGCCCACCAGATGCCGCCGAATGTGCGCCAGTGACTCGCCACCAAGGTCGGTGATGGTTTGCCCATCGATTTCGATCGTGCCCTCGTCTGGACGGTCGATGCCGCCCGCACAGTTCAGCAGTGTACTTTTTCCACTGCCGCTTGGGCCCATCAAGGCCACCCGCTCGCCCGGAGCAATCGTCAGGCTGACACCGTCGAGCACCTTGCGCCCTTCGTAGGCCTTGATCAGACCCTTGGCACGCAACACAGGAGCATTTGCCTGTTGCACAGTTGACATAATGCACATTGCCGTAGGCGCGGTCTGCTTGTCAAAAGTGCAGGCGCCATCCGGCAAAACGCGCGAAGGCGGGTGAAGATTTGCATGCCGCGAAAAACGCTTTTTCCGCCGCATACTTTCGTGCACGCTTCGACTTTTCCATCCAATGTCATCAAACCACCGTGAGTGCTCCGCAAAAAGCCGACCCCGTCATCCTGACCTGCGCCCAGCCTACCGCGCAGTTGCATCTGGGCAACCTGCTGGGGGCCGTGCGCAACTGGACCGAATTGCTCGACAGCCACGAAGCCTACTTTGGCATCGTCGACCTGCACGCGATCACTGTGCCGTACGTCCCGGCGGACTTGCGGCGCAACTGCCTGGACCTGGTCGCGCAGTACATTGCCTGCGGGCTGGACCCGGAAAAGTGTCGCATCTTCATCCAGAGCCACGTGCACGGACACACCGAGCTGGCCTGGATTCTCGGGTGTCTCTGTCCGCTCGGTCAGCTCGAGCGGATGACACAGTTCAAGGACAAGGCCCGCGCCCGGGGCGAAAGCGTTGGGGCCGGGCTACTCTATTACCCCGTGCTGATGGCCGCCGACATTCTTCTGTACAATGCCGACCTTGTCCCCGTCGGCGAGGACCAGAAGCAGCACCTGGAGTTGACCCGCGACCTGGCCGACAAGTTCAACCACACCTATACGCCCACTTTTACCGTACCCGAGCCGCTTATCAAAACCAGCGGCGCTCGCATCATGTCGCTGCAGGAGCCAGAGAAAAAAATGTCCAAGTCCGACGCGCAGACTGCGGGGACGCTTTTTCTTTTCGATGAACCTGCGCAGTTGCGGAAGAAAATCATGAGCGCGGTGACCGACTCCGGCAGCGAGGTGAAACCTGCACCGGACAAGCCCGGAATCACCAACCTGCTGCAGATCCTGAGCGTTGTCACCACCACGCCCGTCTCCGAACTCGAGACTCGCTTTGCAGGTAAGGGCTACGGCGACTTCAAGGCAGCCGTCGCGGACGCCGTGCTCGAGATGCTGCAGCCGATTCAAGAGCGCTACCAGGCCATTAAGGACGATAAGGATTACCTCAACGGCGTCCTGAAAGCCGGGGCCGACGCCGCGCAGAAACGCGCCTACCGCACCCTTGGTAAAGTTTACCGCAAGGCCGGCCTGCCCGAACGCCCGCGGTGAGTGGCGCTACATCGCCGGCACGGTCTCAGGGTAGAGCTGGCCGGTATCGCTGATCTTAAAGATGTAGATGAAGCCGGGGCGTAGTCGCTGGTAAACCGCGCTGCCGTAGGCGGCGGTGATGCCGTGCTTGCGCAGCTTGTCGGCGTCGTGAGCCAGCGACCAGATGGCCTCCCAAAACAGGGTGCGTTGTTCCACCGGGAGCTGGTCGAGCAAGTCCTCGTAACGTGCGGGCTCAGCCCCGGTTTCCTCGATGGGAAAGCCCTGGACTGGTGCCTGGTACTCGCCGTAAACGCGCCGCCACAGGTAGAGGCTGCGCGCCCGCCCGTCCTGCACGATCTCCGGCGCAAAGGCCACGATCAGCGCATCGAAGTGGATGACGTCGCCTTCGATCTCGTAGGTGCGCTCCAGGATTTGCCGGGTGGGATCGTCGCGGTGTGTCTGCACGAATTTGAGCGTTGTCTGCAGGCGCCCGTCGACTTGCCTTTGCTCCAGCACGCGGGCAAAGCCGATGCGCGACTCGCGGGTGAGGTTGGTCAGCGCGGCTTCCAGCTTGGCATTTTGGCCGAGCAATTCATCGACCGTCTGCACGGCTTCGCGCGCGGCAGTTCCCCAGATTGCAATCGCCACAGCACCGGCCGTGATCGCTAGACACGCCACTATTCCCAAAAGCTTCCCCATACGACTTAAACGCCTCCAATCCGCGACAGCCGATGCAGACCGTCGTTAAAAGCCTCGGGCAGGACGGTGAGTGACGCAAGCGTGGACCGCCGTTCAAAGCCAGCGCTGAACCGCTTCCACCGAGTCGAAGGGGAGGGTATTGAAGGCGATTCTGGCCTGGGGGGCGTCCCGGTGGACCAGGTTGATGACCTTTTCAAAGAGCAGAAAATGGTCGGGATCGGTCCGCACGCCGGCACCGATCAGGACCACGTCCGGCACCTGCGCCGCCAGGGCTTCACGCACCTGCGCCTCGGCGGTCTCGCCACGGTCGGTCAGGCACCACTGCGCAACAAAGCCAAGCTCGGTAAACGCCTGCAGGATCTGAGCAAATGCTGTCTCGAGTTTTTCCTTGGTCAGCTCGGGCCATTTTTCGAAATCGACGGCATCCGAGCGCAGGCCGATCATCAATACTTTTGTGGGATTGGACATGGCTTCACGGTATTGAGTCTTTCAGGCAGCCTGATCCCAGCAACTGCGCGGGTCCAGAGCGCAGTCGAGTGTTTTTAGGCGTGTTTGGGTTATCCGTGAATAAGTTCGCAAAACCTGATGCCCTAGGGTTTTAGGCTTGCTCCGGTCTGTTGATAATGGGAACCTTCTTGCATGTCCCCCAGACTCCTCCCCCACCTAGGAGTGCTCATCTCCCTGTCACTCCCCCAAATCGCCTACAGCACGGTCGAACTCGATCTGCCCAGCCGATTCGTCAACCTCGACTCCACCATGCCCGCCTCCTTTGAGGTGGGCCAGTTCGTCGATATCTCCATCGAATACAACGAGGATGCGATCGGTGTTAGCGGTTTTTTCCCAAACGCGATCACAAGCTTTACAATCTCCGTGCCCGAAGCTGGCTTCAGCATGAGTGGCATGGGTGACGCACTCACCTTCAGCGACGGCAGCGTGCTCTTCGACATGTCGCCGGCATTTGGACTCGACCCGACGTTTCAGGGTCAGGAGTTCGAGCGCGCCGAGATTGAATTCTTCCCCGGAACGGTTTCGGTGGCCTCCACGACCAACCTGCCAACCGACCTGGAATTGTATGAGTTGATCACCTTCCAGGTGGTATTTGTGAATCCGGAGGGCGTTGGCACGGGCAAGAGCTTTGGCAGCCTTGAGCGAAGTTCGGTGCCCGAGCCTGCGGGTTTCGCGGCGATCCTGGGCTGTGCCGGGCTGGTTCGCGGCTGGCTCTTCCGGCGACAGCGCCGTCGGTAGTAGAATTTTGGATACGTCCGGTAGCGTCGCTTTTTGAGACGTTCGGATAAATTTTTTTCCTTGGCCTGAACGATCCGGGCCATTCTGCTAAAACGCGATGCGTGTATTGTTTGGCACTTCTTCCCGGCCGGTGTTTTCATTTACGGCAGGCGCTCTGGCCGCGCTGCTGCTCCTGGTGTTGAGTCTACCGGCGCAGGCCCAAACGCAGGGTTTTCTTTATCGCGGGGGCAATGCCCCGGACTATCAGCGTGCGTATGTGCAGGATATGTTTGGCGCGCAGGCGGCCAGCCGGATGCTCGCGGCCTCGGCGCTGGACAACCCGCTCCTGAACGAATTCATGGGCCTGGTACCCGTGGCCCAATACTTCATGGAAGTCGGCGGCGAGCAGGAGATTTTCTACGTGCCGACAAACGTCGAGAAAGCGCCCATCGACCCGTTCGCCTTCACCTTGGGCGAGCTGATGCAGGCCGATTACGGCTACAGCCATGGGAGCTTGTCCAGCGTTCAGGAAGCGTCCACGGTCCTGCTGCCCCCGCCGCCTGTAAACGGTGCATTGCAGCTTCGCTCCGGCGGTAACCCCGATGCCACGCCCAAGACCGCCGTTCCGGAGGCTTCCACGCTGTGGGCCGCCTGCATACTGTTAGGCTGTGTGGGCGCTTCTGCATTCAAGCGTCGCCGCCGCTGAGCAACGCGCGAAAATTGCTCCCCGAATATTCCGTCTGCGGAATGCCCTGACCGCAGCGTAGGGCCAGGCATGATTCAGTGCCAGCGAGTGATTTTTCTCCGGAGCGCGTTATGCATTGCCTGCTTGTTTGCAGGGAATGCGCTTCCCCAAGGCCAGCCTCACCTTCTGCCTGACGCTGTTTTGCCTTTGCAGCGCCCGAGCCCAGGATTTTATTACGCTGGCGGTAATGACAGCGCCTGGAACCGGGCATTCATGCAGTACAATTTTGGTTTGCAGGCGGCGAATCGTGTGCTGGCAACGTCTGCTGAGTCGCACCCTGTGATTCGACGACTCAATACCTCAATTTGCAATCTGGACGGCCAGCGGGATTTAGCAGGTGGTAGTATTACATTAGATAACGGCTACCGAAATACTTTTACAGGCTTTCAGCCGTCTGTTTCAACACACAGCGTCGGATTCAGCTTAGTAAACAGACCCTCCACACCTCGCCGTACTGACTGCCCTTATGTGGATATGGGGCTCCTTGAAGTCGTCGAAACACAATTCACAGTAGGCCCCACTTTCTTCGGATTTGAGAGAGTCGAGTTTGAAACAGTTGTTTCGTCGTATGTGTATTCTGGTTCTGATGTTTTCAACGACCCTGCATTTACTTTCGGTTCATTAATTTCGGAAACAGCGTCCACCGTGCCCGAGCCGGCTTCGATAGCGGTAATCTTCGGCAGCATTTGCCTGGGCTTTGCCGGATGCACCCGGCTTCGTCTGCGGCGTTAGACCTGAGGCCTGGTTGTCGTTTTTTGCATCAGGCAGGCGGACACACACCGGCCTGCTTTTTTGTTTTCAGCCTGCCGGTCACCGGCTAGGCTCCTTGGGTCAAAGGGGGAGACGGCGCCATGAGTTGGGACCAAAACGAAGAATCCGACACGCGGTTGATGAAATGGCCTTTTTTTGTGGCCAATGTGCTGCTGATTGCCTCCGCCTCGGCGCTGGCTTTTCGCGATGCCGAGCCGCTGGGCGCGTGGGAGATGATCGCCATTGTGCTGCTGATCGGCGTGGGCTGCGTCCTGCTGCCGCTGCCGTACATGATTGAGATGGCTACGCGCATGCGCCACCGCGAGCTGGAGCACGCGCAGCTTGAGCGTACCAACGCCCGTCGCAACGAAGCATCCCTGCTCAGCCTGCAGGAGGCTTCCGAGAGTTTCACCCACCAGTCGAACCGCTTCGAGCACCTGCGCGGCTCCCTCGAAAAATCCGTCAAGGATCTTGAGTCGCGGCTGGCCGTGCTTGAGGAGAGTGTCAAGGTGCTCGACTCCACCGGCGAGGACCTGCGGGAGTGGCTCGCCGAGCGCGACAACGACGACCGTCTGCCCGCGAGCACTACAGACTCCGCTCAGCCGCGTTCGGCTGAGCCGATCCTCCTGGAAGCCGTGCAGGAATTGCGTCTGGCGCTGCAGCAGATCGACGCCCGCGTCAGCCACCTCACGGACTTTCAAGCGCAGCGGAAGACAGCTGACGAAGCAGATGTGGAAGCCACTTTGGCCGCCCGCTCCGCCCCGCCCACCGAGTCCAGCCAGGCGGCAGACGGCTGCTCCGAGGAAACGCATCCGGAGCACTCCGCCCGCGCGCCTTTATTGGAAGAACCGCAGCCCGCAAAAACCGGTTTCGACACCACGCCCACGTCCCATGCCTCGCCCGCCGGCGAGCCGCCTTCTGAGGAGGTTGCCGTAGAGGCACCGATGACGGATTCCGCTGCGGCGGCGGATCGGCCTACACCTCAGCCAGCAAGCGAACCGGAGGAGCCCGTTGTCGTCCTGTCCTCGCCGAGCGACGCTGCCAAGCCCAAGGCCAAACGCCGCCGTGCCGCCAGAGTTGCCAAAGCCGCCGAGCCCAGCCCGATGGAGTCGGGACTTGTCGCCAACGTGCTGATTGGCATCGGCAACGTGCCTTACATCCGCGGGGACGGCGGCGGCCTTTCCAAGACCAAGGGTAAGGCCATGGAGTTTGTGGAGATCGGCAAGTGGCGCTGGGTACCGCCCGAGCCGTTGGAGGGCCCCAT
>JBHJGM010000013.1:0-136877 GCA_050331815.1 Opitutales bacterium
CCTTCGACGGTGCCCTCGGGTAGTTTCGCAAAGGCGTCGTTTGTCGGAGCAAAGACTGTGAATGAGCCTTCGCCCGCGAGGGTGTCAACGAGGCCGGCCGTTTTCAGCGCGGTAACCAGCGTCGAGAAGTTTTCGTCAGAGACGGCAATTTCCGCAATGGAGGGCTTATGTTTATCGCCCGCGAGGAGGATGGCAGGCGCAAGCAGCGCCGCGGTCATGAGTGCTAGTGTGGTTTTCATAATGTTGTGTGTAGTTTGTAATGTTGAATTAATCACTATGCGTTCCCGTTCGGATGCCAAAGACGACGGGGGCACGTACACACGACGGCAAGGGGGATCAGATCACTTGCGCAAACCGCCCTTCAACAAGTGCTTGCAGCATTAAAAAAGTGCAGGTGTAAGGCCCGAAAAACCTTCGGAGTCGGTCAAATTTTCCGGAAGTTTCGTTTGTTCCAAAAACTTTAAGGGCGAATTGCGCGGTTGGCAGAGGCCTCCCTTTCAAGATGCACCGACAGGCGCCCTCGATTTGACTCCTGTTTGCGAGATCGCCGGTCCGTGTGTAGGTCAGTTCCATGGCGCGCAAAAAGATGACTCAGGACAAGGCTCGACGGCTCGGTATCGTGCTAGGCGATCAACTCGATGGCGACTCCTCCCTTTTCAAGCGGTTGGAAAAAGAAAGCGACGCGCTGTGGATGGCGGAGGTTGCCGAGGAAACCGAGCACGTCTGGGCGCATAAACTGCGCGTGGCCTACTTCTTTACGGCGATGCGGCACTTCTGCCAGGAACTGCGCAGTCGTGACTGGAAGGTTTTCTACGAGGAACTACCGCAGCAGCCTTCGCGGGATCGCGGTCGTTCGTTCAAAGAGTTGCTTGAAAAGGATCTGGCCAAGCTAAAGCCCGAGAAGGTGCTGATCGTTGAGCCCGGGGACTGGCGCGTGCGCGCGCAGATTCGGGAGGCCTGCGAAACGGCCGGGGTAGAACTGGAGATCCTCGAGGACACGCATTTTTTCTGCGGGCTCGAAGAGTTTCGGGATTACGCCGAGGGGCGCAAGGGCCTCGTGCTGGAGACCTTCTACAGGCAACTGCGCAAGAAACATGACGTGCTGCTGGAAGAAGGCGGCAAACCAACTGGCGGTGAGTGGAACTACGATACCGACAACCGCGAAACCTTTGGCAAGGACGGGCCCGGCACTCTGCCGGACCTGCCCAAAAACGCGCCCGATAAGACCACGCAAGCCGTACTGGACCTGGTCGAAGCGCGCTTTAACGACCATCCCGGCAAGCTTGACCATTTTGATCTACCCGTCACAAGAAAAGACGCCCTCAAGTACTTCGACGATTTCCTCGCGCACCGGCTGGAAAATTTCGGGACCTATCAGGATGCCATGTGGACCGAGGCCCGCTTTCTTTACCACAGCCGTATCTCGGTGCTTTTGAACGTAAAACTGCTCAATCCGCGCGAAGTGGTCCAAAAGGCCATCCAGGCGTACGAGGACGGCAACGCCCCACTCAATTCGGTGGAGGGCTTTGTACGGCAGGTCCTGGGCTGGCGCGAATTTATCCGCGGCGTCTATTGGCTGAAGATGCCGGAGTACGCCGAGTTGAACGCGCTGGAGCACGAGGAAGCCGTGCCGGGATTTTTCTGGGACGGCGACACGGAGATGGCCTGTTGCCGCGATGCCATGGAGAATGTATTGAATCATGGATACGCGCATCACATTCAGCGCCTGATGGTGCTCGGGCTGTTCGCGCAGATCTACGGCGCACACCCACGGCGCTTCCACGAATGGCACATGGCGATGTACCTCGACGCGGTTGACTGGGTTTCACTGCCCAACGCACTGGGCATGTCGCAGTACGGCGATGGCGGCGTGGTGGCAACGAAGCCGTATTGCGCATCGGGTAACTATATTAAGCGCATGGGCAACTACTGCACTCAGTGTAAGTACAACCCCTCCAAGTCGACCGGCGACGACGCCTGCCCGTTCACCGTTTTCTACTGGGATTTCCTCGCGCGGCACCACAAGCGTTTTGAGAACAACCGGCGCATGACCTTTCAGGTGAAAAACCTCGAGCGCAAAGACCCCGGAGAACTCAAAAAGATTCGCCAGAAAGCCGACGAGTTGCGCGAGGCCTTACGTCCGGCCGCAGCGCCGGGTTCCTGATACAACTCGTCTGCCTTTACGACGCATGTTCGCTAGGCTTGAGCACCCCCGCTTTCATGCCCAAGTCTCGCCAGGGTATCAGCACGAACGCCAGTAGCAAGAGCAGCAGCACCGCCGAGGCATCGCCCAGCCAGCCCGGCAGCAAGCTGTCGTGCGCATGATTGGCCGCATCGAGGGTACCCGCGTAGAACTGGTTAAAAATCCAGCCGAACAGCCAGGCCGACAGCACCAGCCCGCTGATGTAAACAATCGTGGAGCGCCGGCCCAGCGTCGTCCAAAGCGTGGTGATCGTGGCGGCGTTGGTGGCGGGGCCGGTGATCAAAAAGACGAGCACCGCGCCCGGCGACACACCCGCATGCAACAAAGCCAGACCCACTGGAATCGAGGCGGTTGAGCAGACGTAAAACGGCACCGAAAGCGCGGTGATCAACACCAGCGAAAGAAGGCCCTGGCCGGCGATGCGAGTCAGATCGCCCTCGGGGATCAGTTGCACGATCAGCGCGGCCAGCAGCAAACCAAAAAGCAGTGCGCGACCGATTTCTCGCGGCATCGTGATCCACCCGTAGCGTGCCATTTCGGACACGCTGCGGGCGTTGGAACTTTTGACAGGCTGCGTTTCATCTGCACAGCCGCTGTCGGCAGGCTCCATTGAGCAACAGCCGTTCGCTGATTTCGGTTGGACGCGGTCTTTGGGCTCGCTGCCCAGCCACTCTACGAACAGGCCGTTGAGCCAGCCGGTCACAAATGCCGCGACGACACGCACGCCGGTGAAGATGGGCCCCAGCAGCGCAAAGGTGGCGGCGATGCTGTCGACACCCGTTTGCGGCGTTGAGGTGAGGAAGGCCGTCGTCGCGCCTCGGGAAGCGCCGCGCTCACGCAGGGAAGCCGCCACGGGCAGCACACCACAAGAGCACAGCGGCATCGGTACGCCCACCAGCGTGGCCCGAAAAACCGAGGCCAGACGCCCTCCTCCAAGGTGCCGCTGAACGAACGAGCGCGTCAGCCAACCCGACAACACGCCCGCCACCGCAAAGCCCAGCAGGAGGTACGGGGCCATCTCCGCGGTGACGTCCCGGAGCGTTTGTAGGTAGCGCAGTATCCAGTCCACACTTACAACCTACGCGGTGCGCCGTGTGAGGCAAGGGTTGGCCGCAGGCCCAGCAGGCCCGTCGTTGACTCAGTAATTCACCCAGCCGGACACCCCAAAGACTTGCGGCTCACCCACGGCCCCCGCGCCAAAGGGCGGCGCCACCGAGATGCCCGGCGTGATGCTTGTGAAGTAAGCGCGGTCCAGCAGGTTGCGAGCGAAGACCGAAAAGCCGAATTGCTCGCGTTCATAGCGAACGGCCAGGTCCACAATCGCGTACTCACTCTGGCGAAAGGCGGTTGTGTTTACCTCGTCAAAGTAGGTTTCGCCCAGGGCGGTCACCCCAGCGGTGACGGACAACTCGCGCAGCAGGCGGACGGTACCCGCGACCCGGGCCGTATAACGCGGGGTGTAGGGCAGCCGATTGTCGTCGAGGCTGGCCCCGGTGAACGGGTCGATGAAGTCGTCGAAGCGCGCATCGTTGTAGCCGGCGTTGGCCTCCAGCGTGACGCGCCAGTGCGGCTCGTACCACACGCTGGCTTCCACCCCGTGGGAGATCGCTTCATCGGCGTTGACCACGATGAAGTTCGTGGAGAGCGGCACCGAGCGCTCAAACTGGTAGTCGCGGCTGCGGATGTAGAAAATCGTGAACGAGGCCTCGAGCGGAATCTCCTTGGGCTTCACGACAAAGCCGGCTTCTGCGTGGAAAGACTGCTCGTTGTCAAACTGCGCCAACGGCTGTTCGGCAAAGCCGGAAAAACCGCCCGGCTTGTAAGCCAGCGCGGTGTTGGCAAAGAGCGAAAGCGTCGGCAGCACGTCCACCTCCAGGCCCAGGTCGATCGCGCCGTTGTAAAAGGTGGCTCCGTCGCCAAAGGCGCTGGCCCCAAACAACGAGGTAAAGGTGCGGTCGATCTCGGCGTGATTGACTTCCCCACGCGCCCCCAAGCGCAGGCGCGCCTGCTCGGTCCACGGGATGACCACGTTACCAAAAACCGCGAGGGCGTATTCCTCGATTGAATACGCAGTCGTTTCAGTCAGCAGGGGCGGCAGGCCCATGATGCCCGGGTTGGGCAGGCCGCGCACCGACTCGTTGTCGTTGTCCGCGTAGAGGCCAAACACGCCAACGCGCCATTCGAGCGGATCCCCTTCGAGCGACTCCAGGCGAAACTCCTGAGTCCATTGGCGGCGTTGCTGGCGAATCTCCGAGGTCAGCAAGGTTGCCGGGGTGAAGTCCAAATCGACGGTGGAGGGGTCGAGTTCCCAGAACTGCCGGGCGGTGATCGACTTGAATTGCGCGGTGCCAAATTCGCGCCGGAGACGCACCGACTGCAGGTCACGGTCGATGTTGGTTTCGCCTTCGAACTCTGAGGCCACCAGGAAAGAGCCGGGGCCGTTGGCCAGGGGCACCAGCACCTGGCTGCCGTCGCGAATGCGGTCGACCTCCAGCGAAACGGTCACGTCGAAGTCCTCGCCCGGGGCGTACTTGACCTTCAGGCGGCCCCCGTACGATTCACGGGTGTCGGTTTCGTCACCGAGCGTCGAGTTGAGCACAAATCCGTCGCGGTCCTCAAAAAAGCCAAACAGGCTGAAGGAAAACGGCGAAGTGCCCTCGCGGAAAGGCACCGGACCGAGCGGTCCGCTGATCAGGCCCGAAACGCGGCGCTGGTCGAACGTGGCGTAGCTGGCCTGGGCGCGCGTGCGCCAAAAATCAGTAGGCCCGAGCGTCTGCACATCGATGAGGGCGGCCTGGCTGTTGCGCCCGTAGCGTGTGCCTTGAGGGCCGACCAGAAACAGGCTGCGCTCGAGGTCGGCCAGGTTGCGCGCGGCGGCAAAGGTTGCCCCGACCGGCACGTCGTCGATGTAAAAAGCCGTGGCCGGATTGCTGAAAAAAAGCGTGTTGGCCAGCCCGCGCACGGTCACGATGTCGCCGAAGGAACGTGTGCCGGTATCAGCGGCGAAGAAGTTGGGCACCGCCCCTTCGTACGTGTTCAGCCCGTCGAAGGGATTGACCGTGTCGTCAAAGTACAGCGGCGAAACCGGTGGCGAAGAGATGGGCTGGATCGACTGGGCGCGGACCTCCATCGGGTCCAGGTCGAAGGCATCGCCGGGCGAAACCTGTGCACCAAGCGGCGCAATCGCCAGTAGCGTAGATAAACTATAGAATGATACGGCAAGAGGGAAGGGCTTAATTGGCATGCGAGGCAGGGCGGGTTACGGTAAGGTCGTCAAATTGTATCGGCAGGCTGGCAAACGGTCGGCCCCAGACCGCCGGGCGTCCGGCACGTGGGGGATCCTTGTCCACAAAGGTCAGCTCGACCGCGGCTTGTCCCGGCTGGCTGGCTTCGCCCCTGAGCGTCAGACCTGCATCGGCTTTTTCGACCCGCAGGCTCAAGGTGGTCCAGGTGTCGCGCTGCCAGCGAAAAGGCACCTGCGCCAGGTCTTCGGTGCCACGTGAAAGCACCAGCGCCCGCGCCGAGGCACGCACCGTCAATCGGTAACCACGCGCCCCCAGCGCGCCCACCGCAAACTCCGGCAGACGCCGTCCACGAGCCCCGGCAAAGACCCGCGTACGCACCTCGAACGGGGCCACCATGCGCGGGCCGTAGAGCGCGCCGAAGTCGCCCAACGGACTGCCGGGCAGTTCGGCCAGCCCGTTGCCTTCGACTCGGTTGAAGAAAAACTCACCGTCGAGGATGAACAGATCGTCTAGGTTCGCATCGTCGGTGGCGTCCCAGGAAAGTGAATACGTAGTCACCCATTCTTCCGCTTCGGGAGCCTCCCGCGCGGGCTCTTCGGCGGTCACGGTGAGAGTCTGCATCAGGCCTGCCAAGAGAAGACAGCTGCGGCGGTAGGGTTGCATGCTTCTGTACTGGTACGGGTTATTCCTCGCGTAAAGCGTCAAAGGAGACCGCCCGCAGGCCACTCGCCACGGCCAGGCGCACCGCCATCCAGGCCGCCAGCGCCGTCAACAGGCCCAGACTGATAGCCAGCCAGGGAATCTGGCCGGGCTGAAGGAGGCTCAACGCCGGCAGGATGGCCAAGAGCGCGGTCAGCAAGCCGCTGCCCAGACCGATACCGATCAGCCAGAGTGCCTCGCGCCGCAGTAAGGCGGCCACCAACTTGCGCTGGAAACCAGTTGCTTGCAGGAGTGCAAGCTCACCGCGACGCTCCAAAACATTTCTCAGGACAACCAAGCCCAGCGAGGCCGTGCCCAGCACCACGCCCAGCCCACCCAGCGCTTGAAAGATGGCGATGTAGCTGTTTTCCACGGCGTTGAAGCGCGCCAGCCGCTGCGCTGTCGAGGTCACGGCAAAACCGTAGTCACCCAGAGCCCGGCTGAGTTCGGCGGCGACCTGCGCCTCGGCTTCCGGCGGGGTCTGAAGCAAAAACAGGCTGTGGCCTTCAAGACCGGGAAAGGCCTTCAGCAACGCAGTCTGGTCCACGATCACACTTCCTTGAAACACGCTGTCCTTCACGGAGGCGACCAGACGCAGCGTGAAATTGTTCCCCTTTTCGTCGGCCAGTTGAAGATCGGCACCGAGCGGCAACTTCAGCGACCACAGCAAGGTATCGCGGTCGACAATAGCGGGCAGCACGCCTTCGGGCAGTGTGGCCTGCAACGCCGACCAATCCGCCGGAATATCCGAGATCGCCTGCGCAAAGGTAAAGCGGTCGCGCAGGGCCGCCGGGTCCACGCCAAGGATGCGCGGCTGCTGCGCCTGGCTGAGATTCAAACAGGAAGCTTCATCGCCAGCCACCAAGCGAAAGGGCACGCTCTCTACGGCGCCCAGCAGCGACTCCGGCAGACCGTATTCGGAAGCGGCGTCCGGATCGCCCAGAGCCACCGGCAGCGGGACCGCCGTCTCCGCCAGCAGGTTAAAACCGCCGGCCCCGGAAGCAGGTGCGCGCACCTCGGGCTGCGCTGGCTGCAGGAAGGCTCCAGCCCCGACGACCATGAACACTCCCGCCCCGAGCGCACCGGCCACCGTCAAACTGCGACCGCGCCGGCGTGCGTTGTTCAGCCGCGCCAGGCCGGCAAACGTAGGCGGGGCCGCCGCTGCCGAGCGTACCCCCGTCAAGGCAGCTCCCAAAGTCAGACCACCCAACAGCAGGGCAAAGGCACTGCTGAAATAAAGCGCAGGATTGAACGGCTGCGTCGCCGACCAGCCCAGCAAACCCAAACCCGTCAACCAGCACACTCCCGAGGCCATCAGCCAGCGCCGCCCTGACTTCGCCACATGCAGCGGATCCGTTGGGCCTGCCTCGCCCCGCAGCGCATGGACCGGATCGACCCGCAGCAGCCGCCAACTGACCAGTGCCAGCGCCAGCAGAGCCAGCCCCACATTGACAAAAAATGCCATTGGCAGGTTTGCCCAGCCCACGTGCAGCGACAGCCCGACTCCGCCCGCGGCCGAGGACCAGATTGAGTTCAGCCCGGCCAGGATCCCCACTGCGAGGCCCACGCCAAGCGGCAGCCCGAGCAGCGAACCAAGGCAAACCAGCAGCCCGCCTTCCTCCAAAAAATGTGCGCGCACCTGCCGCCGTGTCCAGCCGACGGCGCGAAGCATGCCCAACTCAGGTGTCCGCTGCGTCAGGTTGAAGACGAACAGCAGCGCACTAAGCGCCAGCGCCGCCACGATCAAAAAGAAGCTGAAGCCGCCCAGCAGACCTCCAAAGTCGTTGGGCGGTTTGGCCGCGGCCAGCGCTTCTTCGGCAAAGGCCAGCGTGACGAACCCCAGAGCCTGCGGGGAGAGGTCGCGGGACAAGCGCTGCGCGATCTGGCTTGATGAAAGCGCGTCCTCAGTTCCCGTCGAAAATCGGTAACTGGTCACCGCGCCCCAGCGGTTGCCCCACAGCCGCTGACCCGTCTCCAGCGCAATGAAAGCCTTGGGACTGCCCCGCCACTCATCCCAGTAATCTTCATCCTTGTCGCGCACGCGGTCCAGGTCGACCGGCGCGCCGGTTTCCCAATCGCGGCAGTTGTCGGCGTCGGCCAGTCCCGGAAACTCGGGCATCCACAGCGGATCAGCCTGAGGCGCACGCATGGGCAGCACAGCGCGTATCGTGAAAGTGGATACGTCCTCTCGCAGCCCACCGCCAGGCTCCGGCACAAAGTAGGCCATGCTCAGCGAATCACCCACCCCCACCCCGAGATCATCGGCCAGCCACTGGTTGATCACGGTTTCGGCGGGCTGCAAGTCATCGGGAATGAAGCCGACGCTGGCCGGGTTTACCGCCGTGGCCATGGAGTACGGGGTGGCCCGATCATTCGCCTTCAGCGAATTGACGAAGTAAGTCAGCACCGCATGCCCTTCGGGAAAAGTCGCGCGCACGTGCTCCAAAAGGGGTGTATCCAGAAAAATATTACGCGCCAGGATCTCCCACTCCCCAGTGGCTTCGACACGGCGGACGCTGAAACCGGCATCGGTCGCGGTGAAGTCACGCTTCAGCCTGTCTGCGGGCTTCCCTTGGCTGGAGACCTGAATGGGCGGATAGCGCGAGGCAGCCGGAGGTGGCCGTCCGGCCAGAATCAGATTGGCCGCAGGGAGCTCGTGACTCGGATCTGCGGCGTTCGTCACTTTGACATCGAGGAGATCCTGCAGCGTCTGCCGGGGCAAAAACAGCGACGGCACCGGCAGCGGCGAATTGACCAGGCTGAAGCGCCCGAACTCAGAATCGCTCACGATGCGCTGCACGGTCACCCGCAGCCGGGCCACCGAGGCACCGCCATCGGCCAGCGGCGCATCGCGAGAGATGACCGACGGCAGGCGTACGGCAATAACCACACGCTCGCCTGGCTCCAGCTCAATTTGCTCCGCCAACGCCGCATTTACAAAAGCGGAGCGATCCGCCTCGAAGGTGAGCTCCCCAGGTACCGGTGCCAGTTGCCAGAACGATGTTTCCGCTCCGACAATCTGCACCTGGTTGGCCCGCCGCTCGCCGCCATCGGCAGCCACGGACCCCTGCGCCAGAATGGCGGGACTATACCTCAGGTTGTCCTTGCCGCCGCTTTCAACTTCGCCCAACTCCGCTCGAAAAAAACGGTCCTGCCCCAGAAAGAGCGTATCCACAGCGCCAATACGTAACTGGGCCTGCGCCCGCAAGGTTTCGTTGACCGAATGGCCGACCACCAGCGCACATGCGATCAACGCCGTCGACAGCGCAGCCCCGAGGCAGACCCCGAAGTGCGTGCGGCGAAAAAAAACCAGGCCGCGTACCATCAGCGCGAAACGGCTCATGCGGGCGACGGCTGCAGTTCCAAACAGCCCGCGTTCAACCGCAGCGAACGCTGCATGCGCTCAGCAACCGCGGCTGCGTGCGTGACGACGATCAACCCGAAGGACTCAGCCTCGCGCAGCGCATCCAGCAGGTCCACCACGCTGCGGGCGGTGGCTTCATCCAGGGCACCGGTCGGTTCGTCCGCCAGGACGAGCGCGGGCTTGTTGATGAGGGCACGGGCCAGGGCCACCCGCTGGCGCTCGCCCCCAGAAAGCTGCCCGGGCCGCTGGTCGCTACGTTCTTTCAGCCCAACGCGCTCGATCAACTCGGTGGCCCGCTCGCAGGTGTCCCGAGACGCCTTGGCGGAGAGAGCCAGGGCCGGCACGAGCACGTTTTCGCGCACCGTCAGTTGCGGCAACAGGTGGTGCAGTTGGAAGACGAACCCGAGCTTCTCGGCCCGCAGTTTGGAGCGCTGCGCCTCGGCCAACGCGGCCACGTTTTGGCCATCGATTTCAACGCTGCCGCCATCCGGGGTATCGAGCGCGCCGATCAAATTCAGCAGCGTACTCTTGCCGCAGCCCGAGGGCCCCACGATCGCCAGACTCTCGCCTCGATTCAATTCCAGCGACACACCCTCCAGCACCGTGAGCGGCGCGCCCTGAGCGGTCGGATAGCGGCGGGTCAAGTTCTGACAACAAAGGAGCATTTTTTATGAAAATGTTGCCGCAACTAGGCCTCTACCCAGCGGCGTGCTTTCATCTCG
Source organism: Opitutales bacterium (assembly GCA_050331815.1). Classification (GTDB taxonomy): domain Bacteria; phylum Verrucomicrobiota; class Verrucomicrobiia; order Opitutales; family JBHJGM01; genus JBHJGM01. The sequence goes on from JBHJGM010000013.1 coordinate 10,234, forward strand.
AAACGCGGTAGGCTTCCAGGTTCCACCACATCGACCTGGATGCGCAAGGCAAAGGCGTCGCGCAGGGCGGCCTGCACCTGCTCCGCCAGGTTGCGCGCAGCTGGATTCGCCTCGCGCGGCTCAACCCGCAAAGCCAGTTCGGCCATCGTCCCGTGGCGCGAAAGGCAGACCTGGTATTCGCCGGTCCCGGGCACCCCGCGCATAACCTCATCCACCGCACTGGGGTACAGGTTTACCCCGCGAACGACAACCATGTCATCGACCCGCCCAAGGATGCCGCCATCCAGCGCCAGGGCGGCTTCATCCCAGCCACCATCATCCAGGAGCACGGGCTGCACAAGGTCACCGGTGCGGTAGCGCAGCAACGGGCAGGCCGTGCGGCCAAGGTTGGTCAGTACCAACTCACCCACCTGACCCGGTTCGACCGCGGTAGCTTTCTCCGGGTCGATGACCTCGATCAGGTAGCGATCTTCCAGCAGGCGCAGCCGTCCCGGGTGCGCAGGGTCCTCGTAACTGACCGGTCCCACCTCGGTCATGCCGTGGTGATCGAAAAGGCGCACCTGAGGCAGCAACTCCAGCAGCCGCGCCCGCAACGCCGGCGAACTCCCCCCGGGCTCGCCGCCAACAACAATGGTCCGCAGGGCACAACCACGTAAATCGATACCCTCTTGACTGGCGGTTTCCGCCAAATGCAGCGCGTAGGTCGGGGTGCAGCAAAGCAACTCGACGCCATGATCGCGCACCAGTTCCAGCCGCAGGCGCGTGGATAAACCGCCGCCAGGCAGGCAACGCAGACCCACCTGCAAGGCGGCTTCAAAGGCCGACCAGAAACCCAGAAACGGCCCGAAGGAAAACGCAAAAAGCGCGACCGTGCCCGCGGTCGCCCCGGCCTCGCGCAGCACGCACGCCCAATTTTCGAGGGTCCACTGCCAGCTATCCGGGGTGTCGAGCCAGTACAGCGGGCGCCCCGTAGTGCCGCTGGTACGGTGAAAACGCGTGTAGTGCTCTAGCGGATACGTTCGGGCGGTGCCGTAGGGGGGATGCGTACGCTGGTCCTGTGAGAGCGCCTCCTTGGTCGTGAATGGGAAGGCCGTGCGAAAGTGATCCAGGCTACGCGCCCCTTCCGTCAACCCCGCCGCTTCAATCTGCTGGCGGTAAAAGCCATTGCCCGGATACAACGCCCCGAGCAGCGTGTTCAGGCGTTCGAGTTGGCCGGCGCCCTTAGTCATTGGCGGCTGACTCGACAACCGCCGCAGGCGGTGCCTTGGCCGCGGTCTTGGCAGGCGGGGGCTTGAACTTCATGACCAGCGCGGCACCGGTCGCCGCTAGCACGATGCCAAGAAAAAACGGCCAACGGATCGCGCCCCACCCGCCCGCGGGCGGGTGCAACATCAACGAAACCACGGCATTCACGATGGGCGCTCCGGCAAAGACAATGGCCATGACCGCTGGCGGCTTGCCCTGAGCTCCAAAAGCGAGCAGCACACCGAAGGCACCCACTGCACCCGCGATGCCGGCAATCAAAGACCAGGTCACGCCTTTGCCCGGGAATTTAAAATCGCCACCGGTCACCTTGATGATGATTGCCGGCAACAGCACCGCCGCAAAGAAGTAAGCCACGCCCACCCAGAGGTAGGCCTTGTAGCGCGCGGAGGCACCACCCATGTGCTCCTGCCCGGTGTGCAGCAGCACGCCGTACAAGCCCCAGAAAAAAACAGTCATCAATGCGTAGGGCAGCCAGGTCATAATGCTAAACAGGTTGGGCAGGTGAGCGTTCTTGGAGCGACACTGCCTCGATGCGTTCGGCGGGGGCTACTTCGAGCGCAGCGCGCAGGTCTTCGGGAATTGCGATCGACTCCATGTTGCGCGTTTCCGGATTCAACGCAACGCACACGGCGGTGATTTCGCCACACGCCGCCAGCGCCTTTGCCCCGAGCTTGTCCTTCCAGAAGCCAAAGCGGTAGCGGATCGCCCGCGAGCGGATCTCGGCCACCAGCAACTCGATGTTCACGGTCTCTTCAAAGGTCAGCGGGCGCAGGTAATCACACCGCGCGCCCACCCGCGGCCATCCCGTTTGCTGCCCGTCGCGCTCCTCGTGCACCGACGCGCCAATCGAGCGCAGGAATGCATGCTCGGCACTTTCCATCCAGCGAAAGAAATTGGAAAAATGCATGATGCCGGCCAGGTCGGTCTCGTGAAACTCGACCCGGCGTTCGATTTGAAAAGAGGATGCCACGTTGTTGTATTCAGGTTGCGGATACCGCTGGCTGCAAGCCGCAATCAACGAATCCGACGAGCGACTGAGCCATGCTTTCAATGGAAAAGCGACCAAAGACCGCTTGCGAGGCTTCCCGACCCATCTGTTGCGCGCGCTCGGGGGCATTCAGCAGCTCGGCAAGCGCCTCGGCCAGGGCCTGCGGCGTGTCCGGCTCGTAGATGACGCCGCCGCCGGTCGCTTCGATAAGTTCGGGAAAGGAACCGCGATTGGGCTGGACCACCGGCAGGCCTGTCGCCCAGGCCTCCAGCAGATACAGCCCAAAGGCCTCGCCGATTTGCGTAGGCACGGAGAAAACACTCAGGCCACGCAGGAAATCGATTTTCTGCGCGCGACTCAGGTTGGGCGAAAACGCAAACTGGCCCTCCAGGCCGTCTTCGCGCAGGTGCTGTTCGAGCGCCGAAACGAAGGGCTCGTCATGTTTGCGCCGGGCTCCGGCAATCTCCAAACGCACATCCTCAAAGCCGCTCATCTTTTTCAAAATCGCAAACGCCTCGACGAGATGGCCGAGGCCTTTCTCAGGAATCATGTGCGCGAGAAAACCGATGCGGCGGGGTTTGGCGAAGGTATTCAGCGGACGGTAGCCTTCCAGCGAGATCCCGTTGGGCAGCACCGCGATTTTATCGGTGTCCAGTTGGGCGAGACGGCGCATGCGCTCGGCGAAGTAGCGGCTCGGCGCCACGAAGCGCTCCACAAATGGCGACTGCGCGGCCACCAGCCGGTAAGCCTCAGCGCGATCTTCCGCACCAAGGCTGTCCAAAAAGAAGTCCTCGCCCTGCAACGAGCAAAATACCGGAACACCCAAAGCCTGCCTCAGCGGACGCGCCAGTCCTACCTGCAAAACGGTACTCAAAAAAATCGCATCCGGCTTTGGCTGGGCTTTCAAGTAATCGAGCAGGCGGCCCACTTCTTTGTTTTGCATGCCCTCGTTGCCCCGCAGCATGGAGAGTGTCATCGGCCCCAGCTCCGGCCCGCCGTGCATGTTTGAACGCTTGGCCACCGAGCGCAGCAGTGAGCGCCGATCCAGCAGCGAATCCATCCAGCGCGGCGTATGCCGAAAAACAGAGGCGTGCTGCTGCAGATAGACGTTAATACCCCCGAAAAACAGCGGCGATTCCTCCGCCATTGAAGGCTCGTCCGTCAGCAGCGGCAGATACATCGGCAGCAGCGTCGCCGCGTGCCCCTGCTGCTTAAGCGCCTTGACCAATGCATTGTCGCGCATGCAGACACCGCAAAAATAGCTTCCGGTGCCTGGAGAGATAAAGGTCAGGCGCATAACTAAGCGCCTAGCTTAGCGCTTCAACCGGCTTTGGCGAGTCCGCTTGGCTTGCCGGCTTCTTCCCGTAATCAAGAGGTGCCGGCAATTTAGCGAAATCTGCCACAGCATCGAACAAACCGCCGTAGTCTTCCTTAAAGAGATCGCCGATGAGGCAATCGGTCAAAGCTCCACGCACCTCAGAACGCGCGCGCACCACTGCGCCGAAACTGAAGTTCTCGTCGTAAAAGGCATAGACCAGCTTACGCATATTTTCGATGCCGCGGCAGAGCGTTGCGCCGTAGTTGGCAAAGCGTTCGCCGCTCACGTCACCGTCACGCAGCGCCGCGTCGACGGCATCCGCTGCCAATTCGCCGCTTTTGAGCGCCAGGAACACCCCCGATGAGAAAACCGGGTCGAGAAAACCGAAGGCATCACCGACGAGCAGCAGCCCGTCATCGGCACAGTGCTTCGACCGGTAGGAGTACTCGCCGGTCACCCACCAATCCTCGGTGCAACGCGCACCTTCGAGGTGCTCCTTGATAAAGGCGCTTCTCTCGATTTCCCGATTGAAAATTTCCTTCGGGTCGCGGGTGGAGCCATCGTAGAGGTAATCACGGTCGGCGACGAGACCCACGCTCAGCTTGCCATCCTGCAGGGGAATGTACCAGAACCACCCTTTTTCTGGCACGTAGGCAATGGTGGTAGCACCGGCGTCCAGACCCGCGTCGCGCTTCGCGTTTTCGTACAGAGTCCAGATGGCGACTTTGTTTAACTGCGGGTCGCGTTGACGCCAGCCCAACTTTGTCTGCGCGAAGGCGTCGCGCCCGGTCGCATCGATCACCAGCGTGGCCGTATGCTCAGTTTCGGTGCCGTCGTCTGCCTTGGCGAGCACACCCGAAACCTTGCCGTCCGCGTCGTGCAACAACTTCTTTGCGGACACCCCTTCGTGCACGAGCACGCCTTTTTCTCGGGCGTTGTTCATCAGCATGTGGTCAAAATCCGCGCGGCGCACTTGCCAGGTTGTCGCGGCTTCGTGGTCGAAGTGCTGGAAAAAATAAAAGGGGTGCGAGAGCTCTCCGGTCGTCGACGCAAACTGCACACTGTACTTGCGCGTGGCCCCGGAGCGGTTGAGCTGATCGACCAAACCCAGACGATCGAGCGTGAAGTAGCAAAAGGGCATCAACGACTCGCCAACGTGGTAACGCGGAAAGCGCTCCTTCTCCAACAGGGTGACCTGCCAGCCCTGTTCAGCTAGGAGGGTGGAAACCGTGCAACCGGCTGGACCGCCACCGATCACAACTACATCGTTTTGCTTTAAGGAGACCATGGGATACGCGTTATGTAATTCTTGAATGCGGGCTCATCTATCCATAGCCGAGGCTGGCAGAATTTCAACAATACGGGCGAGGGTTTCCGCGTCTTTGTTGCTCAGGCAGTTGCAGCGCCCCCAGGTTTCGCTGCCTGGAGCCACCTTGAGCGCTTCCGCCATCGAGCCATAGGCCTTGCCCTCGAAAAAGGCGCTGGGAGCACTGCGATACGCAATGTCAAAAGCCTTCAAAATACCCCCAAAAGGCTTGCGCGCGGCCCGCACCTGCACCTGCGCAGCTTCAGGCAGCGCCGACAAGCAAATTGCAATCGCGCCGTACTCCACAGGCACCGCATCCGAACGCCGCACCAGCACCACTTCACGTTCCCACCAGGGTTGTTCGCTGTGTTGATGCAGCAGCGAAATCTCAATCGTCGACCCATGGTAACTTTCGAGCGCCGAGGTCATGTCCGACGTGTGGTCGAGCAGCCGCCTGGCGGGCGCGGGCAAGCGCTCGGCAGGCACCTCCGACAGGTGCGGAAACACCTCGGTCCGGCGCTGAAAAAAACCCGTCAGCGGAAAAAAGCGATCCGCCGCTGCCGGCTCCGCACGCATCAGGTGTACCGCGCTCCGGTGTGCTGTTGCAAAAAGAACGCGTGGAGCAGGTTGTCGATGCGCAGCAGTCCCTCCCGATTGAGTTGGATGCGTGCTTCGCTGATCTTGGCCAGGCCCCGGTTCTCCAGCACGCTGAAGCCATCGCCGAAGCGCTCCAGAATGTCCGCCCCAAATTTTTCCTGGAAATACGGTGGCTCCAAATAACCCAGTTTGAACTGCAACAGCATCTCGCGCATCAGCCGTTCCTCAGGTGTCGTCAGGAGGGCCCGCGAAACCGCCGATTCGCCACCCTCCAGCGCGTCGCAGTACTGGCCAAACTCCGAAACGTTCTGATAGTGCACGCCGCCCAAATGACCGAACGAGGCGACGCCCATCCCCAGTAGGTCCGCGCCGGTCCACAACTCATCGCGATAAAGAAACTGAGTGGTCTCCGGGTCTTTGACGGCGGTGTAGGCGCTACCGATGTGGTAACCGGCCTCTTCCAGGCGGGCAAACGCCTCGGCAACCCAGCGGCGCTTGGTCTTCCAGTCAGCCACCGGCGCGGCTGCCGAGCCCGATGACTGCATCTCCTTGTAGATGGTCGTGTTGAACGGCACCTCCATCTGGTAAATAGTCACGCTCTCGGGCGCGATCTCCAGAGTCTTCTCGACGCAGCGCTGCCAGTTTTCCTCCGTCTCACCGACCATCCCGGCGATCAAATCGATGTTTACCGAGTCGAAGCCCGCCGCCTGCACCCAGTCGAGCGCTTTGAAGACCTCCGGCGAACGATGCGCGCGTCCGTTGTTTTCCAGAATCGCGTCGTCAAAATTTTCGATGCCCAGGCTCAGCCGGGTCACACCCAGCGCACGGAGGGCCTGCACCTTTTTTTCGTTCAGGGTGCCGGGCTCGGCTTCGAAGGCGACTTCCTCGACCGCGCTCCAGTCAAAGGCCTCGCGCAAGGCTCCGAAAACGCGCTCCAGCTGCGCCGGCGAAAGGTACGAGGGCGTGCCCCCGCCAAAATAGACAAACTTCGGCATGCGACCCTGCAGGTAAGGGCGGACGGCGTACTGCTCGGCTTCGTGGAAGGTTGCCTCCAGATACCGACCGATCTCCTTGGCGTTTTTATCGGTGTACACCTTGAAGTAACAAAAACGGCAGCGCTTACGACAAAAGGGGATGTGATAATACAGTCCAAGGACCGGCGCTTCGGCGGCGGGCGGCTGATCCAGAACCGTTTCCAGGTGCGTACTTTCTTCGGGCTTCCAGAAGGAAAAAGGCGGGTAGTTGGAAATAAAATAGTTGCCAGCCTGCGTTTCGTTTTCGTCCTGGGCCAGCAGGCCTTCGAGCGCTTCGACGGTCATCGCTTATCCTTTGTTGGCGGGTTTCAAAGCATACAGGTAACCATCCTCGGCCCCAATCAAAATCCATCCGCGAACCGCCGCGGGCGAGCCGGTCAAGCGAGCACCCACATCGTACTGCCAGATCAATTCGCCGCTTTCAGGCTGCAGCGCGTAAACGCGTCCATCCGTGGAACCAGCCACCACCGCATCGTCGTACACCAGCGGCGAAGCATCGACCTTGCCCCGGGTCGAATAGGTCCAGCGGCGCTCGCCGGTTTCCCGGTCAATGGCGTGGAGCCGCTTGTCACGCGAGCCGATGAAGAGACTCTCCTCAGTCACCGCCGGGGAGGAAAAAAACGGGAAATCGCGGTCCTTGTAGCGCCAGGCAATCGTTTGCGTCCGCAAATCGACGGCCAGAACGGCGTCGTCGTAGTTACCAAAGTATCCAAAGCCTAAATACACGGGCACCGAGGAGGGGATGTACGCCCCCGAGTCAATCTGGGCGCGCAACGCACCGGTACTCAAGGCAAGTTGGTAGACGAAGCCGTCACACCCACCAAAGACCACGGTCGCGGTTTCACCGGTGCCCAGAACGGTCGGACTGCCGTGCACGTAGTTGTCTGTGGCGAAGCGCCAGAGCAGGCTGCCGTCATCGGCGTTGAGGCAGTACAGGTGTGTGTCGTAGCTGCCAAAAAGAACGCGATTGGGAGCGTCGTTTTCACCCGCTACGTAAACCGCCCCGCCGAGGATTTTGTCGTCGGTTTGGTAGCGCCAGCGCTCGCTGCCGTCAGCAACGGCCAGCGCAAAAAAGGTGCCATCGGAAGCACCCAGGTAAACCGTGTCACCGACCACGCAGGGGGTCGCCTCGATATCGGCCGGCAGCCGCTTCTGCCAGAGCACCGCACCGTCGGACAGGTTCAATGCGCTGATCTGCCCATCGATGGAACCGATAAAAACAATCCCGTCCGCCGCTTCGCTGAAGGAGACCGCCGGCCCACCGGCGATGCCCGCGCCGACCTTGGTTTCCCAGGCGAGTTTTGGCTGCGAGAGCACCGTCTCCGCCACGCGGCCCAGCATGTCGGGCCCGCCGCGATGCATCGGCCAGTCAACTGCAGCCCTCACGTTCGAGACGCCAAAAAGCAGTGCCGGCAGGACCGCCACCGCCGCCCACAGACGCTTGTCACGCAACCACATCACGCGGCGTGAAACTTTCGCGATAAATTTCGAGCAGCGCATCGGCATTCACTGGCCGCGGGTTGAAGCGCCCCGTCCATTGTGTCGAGGCTTCTTCGGCCAGGGTTTCAAGGACATCGCCGGGCAACCCCAGTTCCGCCAGGGAGCGGCCCAGCCCAAGGAAAACCAGCAACTGCTCGATCCAGCCGGCCAAAGCTGCCGTCCCGGAGAGTTCCGACCAGCTGTCGCCAAGGTAGCCCGCCAGTTCGGCGTAGCGTTCGGCGGCTTCGGTCTTTTCGCCGTTGTAACGGATGACTGCCGGCAGCATGACCCCGACCGCCTGTCCGTGGGGCACGTCGTAGCGGGCAGTCAGCGGATTGGCCGACGCGTGTGCCGCACCCAGCATGCTGTTTTCGATGGCGATGCCAGCGTAGCTGGCACCCAACTGCAGTTTCGAGCGCGCCTCCAGACCCGGCTCCGATTCGGCCAGGTGCATCACGCTGGAAGCGAGCCACCGAAACGCCTCGCGCGCGAACAGGCGCGAGTGCGGTGTAGAGACGTTGCACACGTAGGATTCGACCGCGTGGGAAATCGCGTCCATGGCAACCCGCGCGGCAACCGCCGGAGGCTGCGTCTCGGTCAGGAGCGGATCCAGCAGCGAAATGCGTGGTAGCGCGGTCGGATCGCCACAGGCCATTTTCTCGTGCGTGCTTTCGTCGGCGATGACCGCGTAAGACTGGCAGTCGCTGCCGGTCCCTGAGGTGGTCGGGATGGCCACCAGCGGCAGCAGGGGGCTGACCGCCTTGCCGTAGCCTTTGAAGTGGGCCATCTCGCCGCCGTTGGTGAAAAGGAAGTTACCCGCCTTGGCCGCGTCGATGGCGCTGCCGCCGCCCAGACCCACAAAGCCGTCGACCGAAAATTCCTTGGCTGCCTCCGCGCAGTTGCGGGCGGTCCGCGTGGTGGGGTTTTCCTCAACCGCGTCAAAAATCGAGACCTGCACGCCCGATTGAATCAGCGTGCGCAGCAGCCTTTCCGTATGGCCGGCGTCTTCGACCCCCGGGTCCGTTACCAGCAGCACGCGCCCCATACCGAGACGCCGCACAAGGCTGCCTGCTTCCGCGAGCCGACCAGCGCCGAAGAGAATCTCCGGCATGGGCCGGCACTGGAAGGACTCTTTGGAAATCATGCGGGTCGCTCAGCGCCACGCTGAATGGCCCGGCGCTGGAAGAGAAACTCGAAGAGGTTGCCCTCGTGCGGCTGCTCCCATTCGACCACGCAGGTAGGCACCGCGCCAATGTTGAGACGATCGACATCCGGACAGGCCATGAGTGAACGCATCCAGCGTTCATCTTCGGTGAGCGCAGTCACGACAAGCGAAAAGCCCATTTTCGCGGTCATTTCAGAGGCCGGCATTTCAACCACGCTGCTGTAAGGGAAGAGAAACTCGGTATTGCCCAGGGGATGCTCGATACTGTCGCAGCGCACCACCATGGGTCGGATGTAGTAGAGGCCGTTGGCGTCGCGTTCGAGCCGCTGACCAGTTCGGAACTTGGCGGTGATGTCTTCAGCACCCGGCTCCTTCAAACCGTTTTCGATGATGGCTTCAATACCTTCGGCCATGGCCGGGTTGGCAAAGCCGGAGAGGGCGGCATCCGGGTGGTCGAGCGGCAGGGGCTCGATTTTGGCCAGGCGCTCGGCGAGGGCTTCGGCGATGGCGTCGCCATGGCGCGGCGTCAGGATGCAGGAGGCATTGATGCAACTACGCCCACTGTTACGCGCGATCGAGTCGGCCATGACGTCGATAAATTCTTCCCAGCGGTCGGCCATGTCTTCGCCAAGAATGATTTTGGACCGGCCCGTGCCGTGGGTCTGAATGGCGGGATTGCCGGCGTAGCGCTCGACGGTGGCATCGCCGCCAAAAACGATGCCACGTCCGCAGGTCTGCAGCAGCGTTTCCCCACCCTCGTGGCCCGCCGGATAAAACGAGACCAACTCACGCGGCACGCCTTCTTGAATGAATGCCTGGGCCAGACGCAACGGCGTCCAGGGGTCTTCGCGGCCTGGCTTCAAAAAGACCGGGATCTTCATGGCCAATGCAGGGATCCACAGCGAGTTTACGCCGGGTGAATTGCTGGGCAGCACCACACCGAGCGAATCCGCCGTCGAAAAGAAGCAAACCGGAATGCCCTGTTGCTCGACCACGCCCTGGTCGAAGAGCGACAAATCGAGCCCGCGCGTGAGGCCCTGCAGGACACGCTCCAAGTTGCGGCAGACCAGCGCGACCTTGTCCATGTTGGCCCGGCAGAGGGCGTGCGGTAACCCGGTCGAAGCGCTAAGCACGCGCACAAATTCGTCGGCAGATTGCGGGGGCAGTTCCGGGGCGAGCGTAACATCGCCGGTCAAGAAGCGTTCGCCGGCACGGCGAATCATCTCGACCAGATCGCTGGAAGCCAAATCGACCAGACCTTCGCGCATGGTGCGTGCTTCCAGGATGTCGCGACGTAGCAAGCCCGGATTGATCTGGCCGATGCGCGCGAGGGGTGCCTCAGAGCCGATGGCACGCAGTTCGGTTTGGTCGAGACTGTAATAGGGACGCCCGTAGCGCAGGGCGGGCAGGAAAGGAACTTCAACAGCGGTTGTCATAGGTTTCTAATACACTCCTTCCACAATCTTCTTCTCCATGGAGCCCAGGGGGCGCACCTCGCCAACCCCGTCCCAGGGCATGGTGGGCCAAGGCTCGCGGCGGATGGCCTCGTCACGCTCCAGGAAGCGCGGCATGAAAAATTCTTTGGTCAAGGTGGTCAGTTCGACGCGGCCCACGGTGTTGTAGGGGACGACTTGCTCGGGCTTGTCCTTGTTGACGATGCGTAACACGGCGCGCGGCTGCGGGGCGTGATAGGTGATGCTGTAGTCGGACTCAGCGCTGAGGGGGCGACTGCGGGCCAGTCCCATCAGGGTGTTGCCATAGGTGGGCACCAACTGCGCTTGGTTTTCGAGAACTTCCTCGACGAGAAAGCGGGTGGTTTGCGGCGTCATGGTAGTGCCGCCACAGAAACAACCTTTGATGCCCCGGCCTGGAATGGAAATGTGCTCAGCAAGCTTTTCGAGAAGCTTGGGCGTAGTGAAGAGGCAGGAGATGTCGCGGTGCTTGAGCAATTCGACGCCCTGGGCCACGACGTGCTCGGCGTAGCGGTTGGCCTCCTCGAAATCCTTGCGGGCAATAAGCCGCTTCACCCAGCGCGCGTCCAGATCAACGAAGTAGCAGGAGCCCCCGCGCTCATGGGCGAGGTGCTCGATGGACAAGCGCAGCCGCCGTGGGCCTGTCGGGCCCAGCATCAGCCAGTTGGTGTTGGGCGGGAAAAAGGTGCCGTCGAGGGTGTCGGCAAACTCGGTGTAGTCGTACAGGTGGTCGTCCCAACTGACGCGCTGCTTGGGCAGCCCGGTGGTACCGCCGGTTTCAAAAATCAGGAAAGGCCGATCCGCGTAAGCTTTGGGGACCCATTGCTCGTTGGGGAGGTCGCGCAGCCATTCGTCCTTGAAGTTGGGAAACTGCAGCAGATCCTCGAAGCCGTGAACACTCTGCGGGTCGAAGTTGTTGTCGGCAGCCCAGTTCAGCCAGAAGGGGCAGCCGGTCTCCGGCGAAAAATGCCATTGCACGATGTCGCGCACATGGCTGTCGAGGGCTTCGCGGGCGGCTTCCACATTTGAAGCCGTGGAGGGTACGGCGGTAGGCGTTGTCATGGGCAAGTGCGTTAGACGTGACGACGAAGCATAGCCGAGGGCGGGGAAATTGCCAGTCGCCGCAAGCGATTGGCAACAGTTGCGATCAAATCGTGCTTTCGACCGGCTGAGCCGTCGGCGCGGGCGCGGGCTTGGGCGTTTTGAAAAACTTGGCCAGACGTTCGGGCGAGGGAGCGGGCGTGACCAGGGAAACGACCACAAAGGTGCCCAGGCAGGCGCCGAAGATGAAGAGCGCGGGCATCGCCCCAAACGGGTACAGATCCTTTGCGCCGTAGTCGGAGGCGATGAAGAAACCCAGCCAGGTCGTGACCATGGCCAGGAGGCCCGAGATAGCCCCAGCAGCGGTGGCGCGCCGCCAGTAAAGCGCCCCGAAGACCAGCGGGAAGAGACTCCCAAAGCCCGTGAAGCACCACACCCCTAGAGAGAAAATCCGCCGCGGCTCCAGCAGCGTGAGCAGGTATGTCACCACGACGATGGCCACGATGAAACTGCGTGCGAACCAGACCATCTGCCGCTCGCTGAAGCGGTTTGGCCCGGCCAGGCGCAGCACGATGTCGCGGGTGAACATCGTGCCCAGGCAAACAAACTGGGAATCGAGTGAGGACATGATGGCGGCCAGAATCCCCGCGGTAACCAGGCCCACTACGATATCGCCGGTATACCGGCCCAGCATCATGCCCAGCACCTTGTTGGAACCGCCCGGGGCGCTGAGCGAGTCAAAGGCCGGGTGGTCGAGCAGCGCGCCCGTGGCCCACAGGCCGATGAAAATGCAGGGCACCCAGGTCAGCAGCATGAAGATGGGGTGCGCCACCAGGGTCAGCCGGAAAGTTTTAGCCGAGCGAGCGGTTAGGCAGTTTTGAAACAAATGCGGGAACATCGCCACCGAAAGCGGGATCACGCAGTAAGTGAGAAAGACCGTCTCGGGGATGTTGCCCTCGCGGAACATCTTGCCGGTGTCGGCGGCAGCGGACGCCTTCGCAGGGCCCCCGAGCGCCTGGGAAATGATCACGAAAGCCACCACGCCCATGACCATGAAGATGAGGGTCTGAAAGGTGTTGGCCCAGGCCGCGCTGCGCACCCCTCCGGCAAACACGTAGCTGAGCACCACCACCGAGATGACCAGCCCCGTGAGCCAGGGCGGCACGGCTCCATTGGTGGCGGCGAAGGTTTCAGGAAAATCCCCGCGGGTGATGCCCGACATGACGTTACCCGCGCCCATAAGGCCGATGAGCAAATACGGAATGACCAGCAGGACGAGCACCGGAAAGAGCAGGTAGCCAAGGGTTGGGCTGTTGAAGCGATCGCGAAAGTACTCGACCTGCGTCACGTAGCCGTGGCGCTTGCCGAGGCTCCAGAGCTTCATCCCGATAAAGAAGAAGCAGGCCGAATGAATCAGTCCGGACCAGGAGGCGAGTTTGCCGTAGGTACCCACGCCCACGCGGTAGGCCTCGCCGGTTGAGCCCACCATGGCAAAGGCCGTCATGGTGGTGCCAAAAATGGACATGAGCAGCACGAAGGGGCCAATCGAGCGGCTGGCCAAAAAGAAGTCCGTGGAGCCACCGCGAAAGAGTCGTGCGCTTAAAAAGCCCAAAATGAGCAGAAGCGCGAGGTAGGCCAGGATAATGGCAACGGTGGTCATAAGGTAGCAGCGGGGGCGTCCGGCGGACTCAGAAAGAAAAGCGCAGGTGCGATGTCGAAATGCCTAGCGGCTGGTGGGGTTGCCCGGCGGCGGCGTGTCCTCGGTCATGGCTTCGACGGCCTCAATTTCCTCCTCGGGCCAGGCGAACAGCACCAGCGACAACCAGCCCAACGCGGCGGCGATGGAGAAGCCCGTGTGCCAGGCGAAGGTGACCGGATAGAAGCCAAAGAGCAGCGTGGGGTCGTCGCGGAACCAGAAGTCCTGGTGCAACACGAACATGACGCCGAAGTAGACGTAGATGACCCGTCGGATGGCGGTCTTCTTCATCAGTGCACCGCCTTGGGTACGTTGATGGCGACCGCCTTGGGCGTCTCGCCGTCGATGGCGTAAAGGTGCGTCTGCGTGCCGATGTAGAGCGTGCCGTTGGCCACGACGGGCGTGCTGTAAATCGGCGCGCCAAAGTTTACGGTGCGCAGGACGTTGTACTCCTTGGTGGCGTCGAGGATGTGCAGGTCGCCCTCCTCGGTGCCGAGAAAGACCTTGCCGTCGGCCACCAGGGTGGAGCCCCAGATGCGGCTGCGCGTGTCGTGCGTCCAGAAGTGCTCGCCGGTCTTGGCGTCGAGGCAATGCAGCTTGCCCGCGTATTCGGCGACAAAAACCAGATCGTCCGCAATGGAAGGTGTGCTCATGGAGCGGCCGATGCCGCGGTAATCCCAGACGACACCGGATTCGGAAATGTCGCCGCGCTTGGTCGGGTCGATGCAGACCATCCGGCCCACGCCGTCGCCGTGCTCGGGGTCCTGACCGATGTTCACGTAGACCAGGCCCTCATAAATCACAGGCGTACAGATGACCTCGCTGGGGCCGAAGAAGGTCGCGTAACGAATCGGCTGGCCGTCGTCGTCGAAGCGGTAGGACTCAGGATTCATGTTCATGCGCCACAACTCGGGCAGCACATCGAAGCCGTCATCGGATACCTCGGTCTCCGGGTTGTAGCCGTAGACAAAGCCGTCGCCCGCGCCAAAGACCACGATCTCCTGCCCTTCGAAGACGCCAAAAGAAGGCGATGACCAGGTGGCGTGCAGCACGCGCTGGCTAATCCCGGAGGCTTCCTCGCCAACGAGCTCACCGCTCTGGCGGTTGAAGACGGCGAGGCTCGGCGCGAAAGGCGCGGGGATGTTGGTGTGTGACCAGTCGACGCCGTTGGTCGTCGAGGCATAGACGCGGTCGCCCACGATCAACGGTGAGCCACCGGTCACGTTGTGCGGAAAGACGCCCAGTTCGTCGCGCATGTCGTAGAGCCAGACGAGGTCGGCGTCCCAGTCGGCGAGTTCGGCGCCCTTGTAGGCGGCTTCGTCCTGGAAGTCACCGTCGTTGCCGTCGGCCAGTCCGTCCAAATCGATTTTGACGACCTCGCAGCGGTTCGTGCTGATGTAGACGTGGCCGTCGACGATCGCGGGCGAGGAACAAATGCCGATGTACTCCCAGTCGCTGACCTTGCCCGCGCCCAGCTTAGGAATGTTGAGCTGCCACTCGAACTTGCCGGTCTCCTCGTCAAAGCAGATGACGATGCCGCGGTCTTCGGTGATCTCGGGGTCGCGCGGCGACTCGTTGTTGGTGCCGACGACGACCTTGCCCTCAGCGATGGCGGCGTTGCCATAGCTTTGCGAACCGAGTTTGGCGACCCAGCGAATCCCTTCGACAGTGTCCAGATCGATGCGGTCGGTACCCTCGACGTGCTCGCCGGGGTCGAAGTCGATGGAGATGCCGGTTTCGGTCGAGGCCATGTTGCGGCTGACGTCGCGGCCCCACATGGGCCAGTCACCCGCGTGCAGGGGCGGCACCATCGCGCCGGTCAACAGGACGCGAAACAGCCACGGCGTACGCCGGCGAAAATTCGGGGACGTTTCAGTTTTCATAAGGCGGGCTCGGATAGATCTTCAGGTTGTCAAAGTAGACACGCTTCTGCGCCTGTGGGGAAAATGCGTAGAGCCCCGGCGAGCCCTGGGTGTGGGCGTCTTTGACAGGCACCTCGAGGGTCCAGGCTTCCGGTTCTTCGTTGTCGCGGGGCCAGGCCTTGGCGCGGATCATGCCGTCGCCGTTGTCGTCGACATCGACGCGGGTCTTCAAGCGGTACCAGGTGCCGGGCCGGATCGGGAAAGGCACGGAGACCTTCAGACGGTCGTGGTTGCTCGTCACCTCGAGGATGCGCCAGTTGCCGACCAGGGCGATTTCGTAGCGCTGATTGATGACACCGGCGGTGGATGAAATGCGGCGGTTACCGTCGGTCTTGACGTCGACCTCCATGGTGTAGGTATGGGCCTCCGGGTCGCCAATAAAGGTGCGCGAGCGCTGCAGGATGACGTTGTCGAGGGTGTTGGCGAGGATTTGGCCGTCGTCCTCCTCAATCACCTGATAACGAAAACGGGCACCCAGCCAGGGCAGTGGCGGGTAGCCGAAAGTGGTCCCGTCCTTGGCCTCCTGATCAAGCGCAAAGTCCTCGAAGTCCTCATCGTAGGTGTCTCCGATGACCACACGACCCCGCGCCGCCCCCGCCCCGGATGGCTTTTTGTAACGAACGGCCCCAGCGGATTGATTCGCGTCGGCTTCGGCAACCAACAATCCGGGCTCGGTGAATTCGGCGTCGATCTCGGCCCGCACGCGGGCTCCTTCGGGCACAAATTTTTCCCAGACACCCAGGCTGCGATCATCCGCGGGGGACGCCTTGCCCGGCGGCACGATCAGACGCTCGGCCCGCAGTTGGACCGACTCACCGGGCTGCAGGCGAAACTCGGGCGGAATCAGGCGACGGGCGGTCGAGGCGGAGGGGCTGGGCGCGGCCGCAGGCGGCATCTGCCCGTAATCCCAGGCGCTCTCCTGCGGGATGCCGGTGAAGCCAAGGTCGTAAACGTAGAGCGCGCCCTTGCCCTCCAGGTAGAGCTTGCCCTCGTAATACATAGGCTGGCCCGTGAGCGGTTTGTCGTAGCGCTTTTCGTCAAGTAATTCGGGCGTGTCGCCGTCCTTAACCACAAAAAAGGAACCTTCCAGAAACGGCGCGTAAATCTTGCCGTCCAGGTACAGGGGCGAGGCGTGCAATTGGTCGGGCGCAAGCTTTTTGACCCAGACGATTTCGCCGGTGCGCGCGTCGAGTTTCTTGAGTTCACCGTGGACCGTCGTCTGATAGACAAAATCACCCTTGAGCGTCGGCGAGCTGGAAAACGATGAGAGGTCGTTGTTGCGCCAGACCTCGGCATCCTTGCCAAGGAGGATCGGCAGGTCGCCTTCCGGTCGCGTTTGCGGCACGCGCAGGCTGACCATGCGCCCGCTGGTGGACTTATCCAGGTTTTCCTTGCCGTGAAGGATGATCAGCTGGTCTTCACCGTAGAGCACGGGCGAGCCGTTGATACCGCCGGTGGACAGATGAAAGCGCCAGAGCGGGTCACCCGTGCGCGCATCGATGCAGACCACGTTGCCGCAGCCGGTGCCGGCGTAAAAGACGCGCGTACCGTCCTTGAGCGTGTCAAAAATCGGTGTCGAGTAGGAGCTGTCCTTGGGTGCGATGGCCGGCGTGCAGTACCAGATGAGTTCGCCGGTGTGCTTGTCGAAGGCGTAGAAGCGGTCGCGGGGTGCGCCGTTAAGCCCCCAGTTGGCCGTGATACCGTGAATAATCACCAAGTCGCCGTCGATGCGGGCGGAGCCGGTGCGTCCATTAGGAAAGGTCAGGCGCCCGAACTCCTCCATGAGCGAACGCTCCCAAAGCTGTTCCCCCTCGGACGTGAAGCCCATGAGCAAGCCGGGGCTGGTTGTCAGATAGACGTTGCCGGTCTCCGGATCGATCTCTGGGGAACCGATCCCGTAGCGGTTGTAAATGATGTCGCTGACAAAGTCGGTAAACTCGTGCTGCCAAATTTTCTCGCCCGTGTGCGCGTCGAGGCAAAGCAGCATCTCGCGCAAATCATCGCGCTCGCCGGTGTAGCCAAAAATGTAGAGTCGCCCGTCGGCGGCGACTGGCGTGCCTCCGCCCTTGATCGGGTAAGTCCAGACGGGCTCGCCCAGGGTATCGTTTAGGTTGATGTCGTAGGCCACTCCGTTACTGGTCGGGCCGCGCCAGGAATACCAGTTGTCGGAAAGATGCGGCTCCGAATGGCCTTCGGCATGTGCCTGTAGGGGCTGAATCCAGGCCAGCAAGCCCGCGACGGCGCACGCTAGGGACGTGACCAGAAGGTTGGAACGAAAAGCGCCTGATAGAGAGGTAACCGCAACATTCATGGACATAGCACAACTGCCTGCGTTTGATGGTGCCTTGTCAACTGGGAACGCCGCACCCAAATTGATTTAGGTTGTCCGAACCGCTGCGCGCTAATTGGCCTCGCCGATTCGGAAAGCCGCTGCCCGCCCGTCGTTGTTGCGCAGGAAAACGATGCCGTCAGCGTAAGCCGGCTCGACCCAGCTTTGGCGCGGCAGGGCCTGCATGCGGGCTTCTTCCTGGTAGCGGCTGGGCGAGGGGGTGGCGATGGCGAGTTCCCCGTCGGTCGTGAAGATGACCAGCTTGTTGTCGACCAGGATGAGCTGGCCTGAACCGAGGCTGTCATCGGTCCACTTGATCTCGCCAGAATCCAATTCGACACACATCAGCGATTGGCCGCGCTTGCGCCCGATGTGATGCACATTGAAGCCGTACAGGTGGCCCTCGTACAGGACGGAGCTCGTCAGCTGATTTTGAAATTTGTCGTGTTCCCAGACGGTTTTGGGTGAGCTGCCACCCACGTCGAGCAGCGCACTACCCTTGCCGTAGCCGGAGGAGATAAAAACCTTTTCATCGGCCGCGAGCGGGACGGCGGCGTTGACGTCGTAGGAAGTATCCCAGCGCTTTTTCCACAGCTCCTTGCCGCTGGAAAGCGCGTGGGCGATGATGCCGTAAGCGTTGAAGACCAGCAACGTATCCTGGCCTCTGTGCGTGTAGGCGATGGGCGAAGAGTAGCCCGCCTCGGAGGAGCCGGCCTTCCATTTAACGGCGCCGGTCTTGGCGTCGAGCGCGACGATGGAGGCGTTGCGGCCACCCGGTTCAACAACGACCATCCCGTCAACGACGAGCGGTGCACTGGAGAAGCCCCAGCGGGGACGGCGTCCATCCAAATCGTTGAGCAGGTGCTTTTCCCAACCGAGTTCGCCAGTCTTGGCGTTAAGCGCCTTCAAGTGGCCCTGGTGGCTGAGCGTGTACAAAATACCGTCCGCGTACGCCGGGGTGGAGGCAGGGCCCCCTTCAAACATGCGCGCATCAAGCTCGATAGGGTATTTGTGCGTCCAGACCACGTCGCCGGTGTCGGCCTTGAACGCAGTCACGACGTCCTCGCCGTCCTTGTTACCCACCGTGTAGGCCATGCCCTCGGCAGCGACGAAGGCCGAAACGCCGATGCCGACGTTGGCTGTCCAGAGGCGCTCCGGGCCGAGTTCCGGCCACTCCAGCAGCTTGCCCCCGGGGGCGATGCCGTTGCGATCGGGACCGCGGTATTGTGGCCAGTCGGCCGCGTGAACGGATGTGCCCAGAAGTCCGAAGACTCCCATGGCTGCCAGCAAACAAGAACCGCGAATCATAAGGCACCATTGCGAATTGCCATGCGTTGTCAACGAACGCACGAGTGTTTCGCAGCTAGACCGCGTCGCCGCAAAAAGGTTGCCTGAGAAACGACGGCCTTGCTTGCTCGATGCCATGCCCGACGCTGCCCCCGTTTTCGAGCCCGCGAAGTTTCTCTCCATCGGTCCTTCGCGCAAGTGGAACGCCTGCTGGATCTGGAGCCCGCAAGACACCCCCAACAACACTTACTGGCTCTTTCGCAAAGAATTCGCCTTGGAGGCATTGCCAGAGGCGGCCACGTTGTTTGCCTCCGCCGAGACGCGGTGCCTGCTTTTCCTGAACGGAGAGCCCGTCGGGCGCGCGCCCAAGACCAGTCAACCCTGGTTGCAATACTACCACGCCTTTGAAATCGCCGAGCGGCTTCAATCGGGGACGAACGTGCTGGCGGCGGTCGTCTATGTGCAGGGCGGGCGTAATTATTGTAAGCCTGGCTTCATCGCGGAGATCGAAGTGGGCGGTACCTGCCTGATGAAGACTGACGCCGACTGGGCCGTGCAGCAAGGCAAAGCCTGGCGGGCGGACACGCAGCTGTTCCGCATGAACCAGTTTGCGCGCTATCAGGAGCACGTCGATCTGCGCGCGCTGCCTAAAGGCTGGATGGAGCCGGATTTCGACGATCACGCATGGGACCGGGCCAGCTATGTGCCGGCCGGTCACAACCGCGCCGGAGCCCATCCACCACGCGTGCCCAACGCCGGACCCTGGGCGCGCATGGTGCCCAATCCCCTGCCCCCGATGACCGACGACCCCGTGCGAGCCGTCGCCGTGGCGCACACCGAGGAATGCGTCGATCTGGTCAATCGCATGCGCGGTGAAGACCTGACCATCTCGCTGACCCAGGCGGGGCAACCCGTTGAAAAGACTGTCCTGGACAATCCCACTGCGCTTCTGAGCGAAGCCGGCCAGACGCGGTTGCAGTGCTTTGAGCCCACCGGCAAGGACTTTTACCTGGGCCGCTGGGATCCGGCCCTCGTGCTGGATTTCGGGAAAGTCGTGACGGCCTACCCGCGTTTCACGGTGGAAGCGCCCGCCAGTGCCGTTTTGGAAATCGGCTACGCCGAGCGGCTGCTCGATGGGCATTTCAACAACGCGCTGGAAGGCTGGTTTGCCGACAAGGTGACCTTCGACGAAGGCACGCAAACCTGGCAGCCTTTTACCTGGAAGGCGTTTCGCTACCTGAAGATTCGCGTCAAATTTACCAACGGACGACCGCTGATCATTCGCGATTTGCACGCGCGTATCAGCACCTATCCGTTCGAACTGCGCGGAAACTTCCAGGGCGACGACGCCGACCTGCAGGGGGCCTGGGACATCTCCCGCGAGACGTTGCGCCTGTGCTCGAACGAGTTTCTAACGGACACCCCCTGGCGCGAGGCCGCTCAGTGGCTGGGTGACGTTGCCGCGGTGACCCTGGGCGGCATCCACGCCTGCTTCGGCGACCTGCGCCTGCCGCGCGAATTTTACCGCCAGACCGCCGCCAATCAGTTTCCGACCGGTTTGATTTCGAACACCTCGAACATCCCGAGCTCCGCCTTTTACGCCTGCATCCCGGACTACTCGCTGGAGTGGCTCATCTTCCTTTGGGACCACTTCATGATAACCGGCGACGAAGTTTTTCTGGAGGAATGTTACCCGGTCGCGGTGCGCGTGATTCAGGCCCTGCTGCCCAACTGCAACGCGCACGGGATGGTCGAGGATATCAACTATTGGCACCTGATTGACTGGGCCTACCTGGACCGGCGCGGGGCGGGGGCACCGTTCAACGCGCTGTTTTACGGAGCGCTGCAGGTGTTGGGTAAAATCGCCCGGCAGCTGTGTGACGCGCGCTGGGCGCAAAAGGCCGACGCGTTGGGCGCGGTCATCCGGGCGCACTTCCAGGAAGATTTTTGGGACGCCAGGCATGGCTGCTTTGCCGATTGCCACGTCGACGGCAAGCTGTCCGAAATGCACAGCGAGCACGCTTCGGTCACGGCGATTTATTTTGGGCTGGCCGATGAGGCGGCGACCGCCGAGGTGATCCGGCGCTTTTACGAGACGCAGCGCACGCCGGACGACCCGCGTCCCTACACCGCCGAGTGCGAACCCTTTTACACGGTCTTTGTGCTGAAAGCCCTGGATAAAATCGGGCGGTTCGACCTGGGCCTGCAGGTCATTCGCGATCGCTGGGGACGCCGCATGCTCGATCGCGGCGCGACCTCCACCTTTGAAGAGTGGGGCGACAACGGCTCTTACCGCAACGGCGACTTTCTGGGGCAGATGCGCACGCACAGCCACGCCTGGTCGGGTGCCCCCGCCGAGTACCTCATCACACACCTGCTGGGCATGGAAATCACCGAACCCGGTGCCAAGGCCTACACTCTCGACCCCAAGCAAACCCCTTTTAACTACACCGCCACCTATCCGTTTCCGGACGGACGCACCGTCACCGCCACCTGGGACGGCCAGCAGATGCAGATCGAGGAGCGTAGCGGGTAAGGCGCCGGAGAAGCTTTAGCCGTAAAGAGGCACAAAAGGCGCAAAAAAACTGACGCGGTCATGAATGGCCTGCTGCTTGGTTTTTGAGATTCTTAGCGCTTTTTGCGGCAATCAGTGGTCGAAGCCGTGGCACCTCGCGTGCGGCTGGTAGAGGCCGGTTAGCCGCGACGCCTGCGGACGGCTTCGGCGAGGCGTTGCAGGACGGGGCCGGTTTGTTCGAGTGAGATGCAGGCGTCGGTGATGCTCTGGCCGTAGACTGCTTCTTTGCCGGGGGTGTACTTTTGGTTTCCGGCGACCAGGTGGCTCTCGATCATGACGCCGGTGATGGCGCGCGAGCCACCCTCGATTTGTTCAGCAAGTGACTCGGCGACGACGGGCTGGCGGTTGTGGTCTTTTTCGGAGTTGCCGTGCGAGCAATCCACCATGACGCAGCCGGGCAGCTCCGCGTCCTCCAGGCGCTTGGCCACTTCGGCGACGGACTGCGCATCATAGTTGGTGCCGGTGCGCTTGCCTCCGCGCAGGATGATGTGACAGCCGTCGTTGCCGGCGGTGTTGAAAATCGCCGCGACCCCCTGCTTGGTCACCGAGGCAAACCAGTGCGGGACTTTCGCCGCGCGCACGGCGTCGATGGCCAATTGCACCTCGCCGCCAGTGCCGTTTTTGAAGCCGACCGGCATCGACAGCCCCGAGGCCAACTCGCGGTGGACCTGGCTTTCGGTGGTGCGCGCGCCGATGGCCGCCCAGGTCACCAAATCCGCAATGAATTGAGGGGTGATCGTGTCGAGAAACTCCGTGCCGGTCGGCAGGCCCAGCCCGATCACGTCGAGCAACAACTGGCGGGCCAGTCGCAGCCCGCGATTGATCTCGAAGGAGCCGTCGATGTTTGGGTCGTTGATCAGGCCCTTCCAGCCAACCACGGTACGCGGCTTTTCGAAGTAGACCCGCATGACGACTTCGAGTGCATCGCCGAGACCCAGGCAGAGGGACTTGAGCCCCTGCGCGTACTCGATGGCGGCCTTGACGTCGTGGATGGAGCACGGCCCGCAGACAACCAGCAGGCGATTGTCGCGTCCCTTCAGGATGGCATCGGCAACCTGGCGGCGCTCGGCCACAAACTGCGTCTGCGCGGCGGTGGCGGCCAGTTCTTCCATCAGGATGGCCGGGGCCAGCAGGGGCCGAAGTCCCTGAATGCGGGTGTCATCGATGTCGTGCATATTTTAAAGGTGTTGCGGGTGTCTAAGCGGCGTTTGAGGCCCGGCTTCAAGCCTTGGAGCAGCCCGAGACTCATTTCTGATTGCTTGGTATGCGCTGCCGTAGGTTAACAATTCGTTGCGTTCCTAACTGTATCGGTCGCTAATTCATTGGCAGACAACCTCAAATCGCGTGTAAAAACGCTGTAAAATCTGTGCCAGTCATTTCATCCGTGCGGCAGCTTATATAATTATCCTACACGCTGCATTTTGTCATGAATTGTATGCAGCTTTCACGCTCCTGCCGACTCGGTGGATTTAGAGGGTATGCAACCTGGACCGAAAACGTACAACCCAGGGCTCCAAATGCACCTCCAGCGCAAAGCGGATGACCCTCAATGGGCTGACGTACCTCAATCCGCCGTGACCCGCTGCTCGCTGAGCAGGCGCACTTCGGCGGCCGCATCCTCGATGATCTCGGGATTTCGAACGATGCGAGAATTGACGAAAATATAGTCGTGGGTGTCGGTGTTGGCGGTGGAGACTTCGCCAACAATGCATTCGTCGCTGATCGGATAAAACTCGTGGTAAATGCCGGGCACCAGGGTGATGCGCTCGCCGGAAACAAGTTCGACGGCTTCACCGGCGCGCACCTGCGTCTCGAGCCCGTTGATGCGGACGATGAAGGGCTCGCCCGGTGGCGTGTCATCTGGCGGCAGCGGCCAAAGCCGTAAGGCCAACCGGCCATTGCGGCAGATGATGTCTTCTTTCTTGAGCCGGTGGGTGTGGGCTGGGGTCGTCTGCCCGCGGACCGCGTACATGAGTCTTTCGCAGTACTCGGGCTCCTCGGCCAGGTGAATCAGGGTGAGGCCGTGGTTTTCAAAGGCGCCCAGGCCAAAGTCGGTAATGTCCCAACGGGGGTTGGGCGGCAGGGTCCAGCCGCAGTGCTCGAAGCAGGCTTTCGCGCGGTGGTAGAAGCGATTGATTTCCGAGCGCTTCATAATCGGGGGATGTGGCCAGTATGCAGGGCCGACCGAAAATGAAAAGCGTTTCTTCTGCCTGCTGAAAGTCCTGTTTTTAGCAGGCACGTTGGGACTTCTGAAATGCGTGCAGGGGCACTTTCAAAACGTGCAATAAAATAATGTTCACGCAACTAAGTTACTTGCACTCCTGTTGCAGAGCGCAGCTGTTCGTACGCGATGGTTGGGCAGCGTGGGCGCTTAGTTGAAGCTGCGACCGCAGCCGCAGGTGCTGCTGGCGTTCGGGTTTTTGATTTCGAAACCCTTGCCCTGCAGCCCGTCGTCAAAGTCCACTACCGAACCGCTCAGGTAATCGAGGCTGGTCGGGTCGACGACAAAGGCGATGCCCTCACTTTCGAGTTGGGTGTCCTCCGGTTTTTTGGCGTCGAAGGACATGCCATATTCAAAGCCCGAGCAGCCCCCCGCCTCGACAAAGATGCGCAAAAGCTGGTCGTCCTGTGCCTTTTCCTCGCGGAGTTTGGAAATTTGGCCGGCAGCGGCCGGGGTCAGCGAAATCATACCTTACCCGGAACCATAAAGTGACCGATTGTCAAGATGTTGGACTGGCGCAGAGCAAGAAGCGTGCGCAATTGACCAAATACCGCTTGTAAACACATCGTCCATCTGCAAACCTGCATCAATTGTGTCGCCCAAACTGAAACATATCTTCGACGAGCTTCACTACGAGCTGGTCCGCCTGATTGCCGAAGGGGGCATGGGCGTGGTTTACGAGGGCCTGCAGTGCGGCACAGACGATTTCAAAAAGACTGTCGCGATCAAGCTCATCCGCGAGGAGTACTCGGCCATTCGCGAATTTCGGAACAATTTTATCGGCGAGGCGCGGCTGGTGGCCGACCTCATCCACAACTGCATCGTGCAGACCTACCACCTCGGCTCCATTGGCGACCAGTATTTCATGGTCATGGAGTACGTGAACGGGACCAACGTGGAAGAGTTCATTTTGCGCCACCTGGAAACGCACCAGCCAATCCCGGCTGATCTGGCCGTTTTCATCGTTTCGCGCGTATGCCGCGGCCTGGCCTACGCGCACCAGAAGCGCGACCGCCGCGGGCGACTGCTCAACATCGTCCACCGCGACGTCGGCCCGCGCAACATTATGATCTCCTACGAGGGCGACGTGAAGCTGACGGACTTCGGCATCGCGAAGGCGCTGGACCTGATGTACAACGAGGAAGGCGAAGTTATCGCCGGCAAAGACGAATACCTTTCTCCTGAGCAGGCACGCTGCGAAGTGACCGATCACCGCGCCGACCTCTTTTCCTGCGGCATCGTCCTGTCCGAATTGCTGCTCGGTCGCAATGTCTTCGAAGCCGAACGCCCGGAAAAAACGCGCGAGAATATCCTCTCGATGCCCCTGCCAGACTTCACGTCGCTGCGGGCCGACATCGACGACAAACTGGCTGAAATCCTTTACCGCTCCCTTGCCCGCCCCCGTGAAGAACGCTATGCCACGGCGGCTGAAATGCTGACCTCCCTTGAGTTGTATTTATACAGCGACGGCTACGGCCCCACGACCGAAAAGCTCTCGCAGTACATCAAGACACTCATGGGAAAGGAGGACCTGCCCCCCGGCATCGAACAGGCCGCCGGAGCGCTCAACACGCATTGACGCTTTCCTGACTTTTAAACGCTCCCCGCCTCCCCAATGAGTTCCCAAGGCCTACATCAGGTTCAGCGCCAGTCGCAGAGCCTGATTCTCGCTCCGCAGCTGCGGCAATCACTGAAGATTCTGCAGGCTCCGGCGCTCGATCTGCGCAACGCCATATTGGAGGAACTGCAAAGCAACCCGACGCTTGAAGAGCTCCCGCTGGAAGGCATGAGCCTGGAGCAGGAGACCGGCGAACGAACCAGCAGCCCGGACGATGCCTCCGACGCAGGCGACGGGTCCGATGTCGGCAGCGACGTCTCGGACGATCGCTCCGAAAATACCAACGGCGAGGAGATGGATTTTTCAGAGGATTTCAAAATCCTGCAGCAGCTCGATGAGGACTGGCGCGAGCACTTCGCCCAGGAGAGCAAGCAAAACGTCTACACCAACGAAGACGCCGAGCGTCGCCAGCACTTTTTTGATTCGCTGGTCAGCGAGACCTCGCTGCAGGAGCACCTGATTCGTCAGGCTGAACTGACCGAGATGGTCAACGGCGAGCGGGAGGCCCTCGACTACCTGATCGGCTCCATCGACGACAACGGCTTTATGACCAGCAGCTTGAGTGACATCGCGCTGATGTCCAACCTGCCGCTGAAAACGATTCAGGATGCCAGCGAAATCCTCAAAACGCTGGAGCCGCCCGGCATCGGCGCGGCCAACCTGAAGGAGTGCCTGCTGCTCCAGCTAAAGCAGCACAAGCGCGAGAAGACCCTGGCAGCTCGTATCATCCGCGAGCACTTTGAGTTGCTGCTGCGCCGACGCATCCCCGACATCGCCCGCAAGACCGGGGCTTCCATCCGCGAAGTCGAGGAGTCCCTGGAGGAAATCGCCACACTCGACCCGGCCCCCGGGCGCAAGTTTGGCGAAGACAGCAACCGCATCATCGTGCCCGACGTCACCGTGGAGAAAGACGGCGACAACTGGCAAATCACACTGAACAACGATTACATCCCGCGCCTGCGCCTTTCGAATACCTACAAAGAGATGATCGCCCGCGGACGCCTCTCCTCCAAGGAAAAGGAGTATGTGCGCGAAAAAATGCGCTCGGGAAAATTTCTGATCAGCTCCATCGAGCAGCGCCAGCAGACCATTGAGCGCATCACCCGCGAGTTGCTGCAGTTTCAGCAGGACTTTTTCGAGCACGGGGTGTCCAAGCTGCGCCCGCTGACCATGAGCCAAGTGGCCGAGCGCGTGGGCGTACACGAAACCACCATCAGCCGGGCCATTGCCAACAAGTACATCGACACCCCGCACGGCATCTACGAGTTCAAGTACTTCTTTACCCCCGGCTACACGAACAAGGCTGGCGAGTCAGTCTCCAACACGACAATCAAAGAGGAGATCGCGGACATCATCGAAAACGAGAATCCGGCCAAGCCCTACTCTGATCAAGACATCGTGCGTCTGCTGGCTGAAAAGGATATCAAGATCGCCCGCCGAACCGTTGCCAAGTACCGTGAAGAACTCGGGATTTTGCCGACAAACCTGCGTCGCCGCTACCGCTAGCGCCGCTCCGGCCTGGAAATCCTGGGCCGGCAGGGCCATGTTGCTGCTTGGGCTGCTCGCCTTCGCTGGCTGCCCGCAGCAACGCGATGAGGCCGTTTTCGGAGTCTGGCGCGTCGACCTGGAGGCCACCTTCGACAACATCGGCACCATCGAGGCGTACAAGGCACTCGACTACACGCAGCAGCTCGAGCTGATGGACAAAATCCGGGGCAATGCCACAGTCACCTTGACCTTTACCGAGCAGTCGATGCGGCTTTCCTGGCAGGGTGAGCAGTTTGGGCAGGCGACGCCCCACGACCTGGTCTACCGGCTGGAGCACCTGCAAAAAAACGCCTACCGCGCAGTCCATCCGGACACCAGCGACCCGGACAAGACCTTCACGATGACCCTCAAGCCGCTCAACGAAACCGGCACGCGCATGCAGCTGATTTCAGAGCGCTTTCAGCCCTGGATGCGCTACGTCATCTGGGGCAAGGTCGCGCAGTAAACGAGTCTGCTGTCTTCTCGCAATTTGAGGCAGCGCCTTTTCAGAAATCCTCTGAACGCTGTGCTCAACAAGACTGTTGTCACTGCGCTAGCTCGACTTTGAGACGGTCCAAAGTCGGCTTCATCGCCGCGAACCACTTTTGTGCATACTTGAGCTGGCCAGCGGGATTGGGGTGCGCCCAGTCGAAGGTGTCGGTCTGTGGGTGGTTTGGGTCGGCGTTGAAATCCTCCCAAGAGCGGATGGCGGTGACCGGTGATTGCGGGCTGTCCAGCTGCTCCATCAAAGCCTGCACCTGCATGCGGATGCGCTGGTGCATCTCGCTGTTGAAGTGGATGTGCGCGACGAAGATCACCACCTGCGGATTCGTTTCGCGCACCAGCGCGATGATCTCGGTCAAGGGCTTGACGATGGCCGTTTCGGTGTCCTCGTCGTTCTGGTCGTTGGTGCCCAGATGAATCAGCGCGATGTCCGGCGGCGCGGGCCATTTTTCAATGGCGGCGGGCAGCCGATTGAGCGCGCCCCGGGTGCGGATGCCGTAGACACCTTCGTGGTCCTGGTCGAAAGGTACGCCATCGCGGTCCGGCCAGGTCGCATCCTGTTGCAGGCCCCTTTGCTGCGAGCCGATGAAGTCCACGGGGTAGCCCTCGTCACGCAGCAGGTAATACAGGGGATACCGATAGGAATACTCCTCACGGTCGGCGATCCCACCCTGCGTAATGGAATCGCCGATACACACGATGCGAATTTGGCGCGCCTGGGTGGTGTTCATGACAAGCAGCAAGCAGAGGGTGGCGATGGCAAAAAACGAACAGAGCAAGAGGTAGCGGAAGGCATGACGTTGCACACTCAAAGAGCATCCTCGACCACCAAACCCGGGCAAGCGCAAACACGTTGACCCGCGCAGACGCAAGCCACTTCATCTGGGTCATGCAACCGCGTACGTTTTTAATCACCGGAGCCAGCAAAGGAATTGGTCGCGCCTCGGCAGAACTGCTCGCGCAGCAGGGACACACCATCATCGGCCTGGCGCGCAGCGACTGCCCCGACTTTCCCGGCGAGTACCACGCCTGCGATCTTGCGGACCGCACGGCCCTGGAAGCCGCCGCCGACACCATCTTCAAGGCTCACGCCGTCGACGGCATCTTGAACAACGTGGCGCTGGTGAAGGGAGCGCCGGTAGCCGACATCGACATCTCCGATCTGGAGGCGGTGCTCGACTTAAACCTGCGCCCGTCCGTGCGTTTTTTCCAGCGGGCGCTGCCGCACATGCAGGCGCAAAAATGGGGCCGTGTGGTGAGCATCTCCAGCATCACCTCGCTGGGCTCGCCCTGGCGCAGCAGCTACTCCGCAGCCAAGGCGGCGCTGGTCGGCCTGACGCGCACCTGGGCCCTCGAATTCGCCCAGGAAGGCATCACCGCCAACGCTATCCATCCCGGCCCGATCGATACCGAGCTCTTCCGATCGAACAACCCCGAAGGCAGCGAGAGTGAGCAGCGCTACCTCTCGGGCATCCCGATGAAACGCATCGGACGGCCTGAGGAAGTCGCCGCGGCGGTCGCCTTTTTCTTCAGTGAGCAAGCCGGGTTCATCACCGGGCAATCGCTCTACATTGATGGCGGCTTCAGCACGGGCAGCGCGCCGTCGTAAAGGCCCGGCATGCCTGCTCCCGCCGACCACGCACCTGCGCTTCTGCTCGAGGCCTCGGGGCCTGTTGTACAGGTTGGCCTAGGCGGCGCGGACGGCTGGCTTGGATATGCACGCAGCGAAGCCCCGGCTCTGGAGTCACTGACACCGCTCATTGCGGCAGTGCTGAAACAGGCTGGCCTCAAGCTGGATGACATCGGCTGCTTTGTGTATGACGAAGGCCCAGGAACGTTGCTGGGGCTACGCCTTGCGGCGATGACGTTCCGCACGTGGAAAGCCCTGCCTATGCATCGCACCACGCCGGTCTTTGCCTTTCGCTCCGTCGAAGCCGCCGCCGCCAGCCTCCTGGCCAAGGGCACGAAGCCGCCGTTCGGCCTCGTCACCGAGGCAGGCCTGGGCAAGTGGGTGCTCAGCGAAAAGCGCGGTGAAGGCAGTCCCGGGGCGTTGGAGGTTGTGGACGCGGAGCGCCTCGCAGCCTATCCTCACCCCCTCTATCACTTGGCTCAGCGCAAGCAGTGGAAACCACTGCCGTGCGCAGCCACCGTCTTCAATCTGGACCTCGAGGCGCTTCCCGTCTTACTCTCGGTAAGTCAACTCTCACACTCTGTCGACCAACCCATCCCGCTGCGGCCAGTGGTGCAGGACTACGTCAAATGGTCCGGCCAACGGCACCGCAGCTAACCTCGGATGAAAGCCAAATCTCACTTCCTGACCCGTTGTCTCTTTTCCGTGCTCAGCTTCGGGCTGTGCCTGCAAATCGTGGCCGCCGAGCCGGCGACGCCTGATGAAGGCCCATTCATCGTTACCGGGCTGGAATTCAAGGACCGTGGCACGCTCGACCTCTTCGTGCGCGAGCTGGCGCTGAAAATTGGCCTGGCCCAACAGAAGGAAATCAAGGTCGAGTACAGCGACCGCGCGTTCCGCAAACTCAACGTGATGGAACACCGCATCGCAAACGGGAGACTGCCTCTCGACGAGTATTTCGAGGTGTTGGGCAACCTTACCAATACGATCATCTTTCTGCACGACAACGCTGTCATTCGCGTCAGCGAGCGCCAACGCGTGACGCGGGTCAGAGCCTACGCCTTGAACGCGTCGCCGTCCGACGGGCTGACCTTCGCGCGAGCCCAAGAGCTCCATGAGGCAGGCAGGGGCGATGCCTATATCGACTTCGGCAGGCGATCGCAGCTGTACACCCAAATCGCCAGCGAATTCACCGAAGCGTTCTTCTGGCATGGATTGACCCCCACTGAAACATCGGGCACCTCACAAAGCGTTTTTGGGATTTTCTTCGAAGTGGAAACCAGCCTGGGCACCTACCACCTGGCACTGACAGCAAAGGGGCTGCAAGGTCTCAATGTCGACTACCAGGAGCCTCTGCAAGGACCGCTGGCCAGCCTCCTGATGCAGTCCCTGCCGCCGTCAATTGTCGAAACGTTCAACACCTTGGGCCGCCTGCCTGTAAGCTGATGGATCAGCCGAAAGCTTTTGCGCATGACACCGCCGGCGCGGCGTGCGCTTTGGTAAGGGCTTGCCGAAGCCGGTAAGGCTGCCGAGTCTCGCCCCATGCCCTACGAATCGTCACGGCGGGCCTGGGCCGAAATCGACTTGGGCGCACTCGAGCGCAACCTCGGGCGCATCCGTCGGGAGTTGCCCGAGCGCATTCGCTACATCGCCGTGGTCAAAGCGGACGCTTACGGGCACGGGATGGCACCCGTTGTCGCCCGGCTGATGCAAAGTGGTGCCGACGCCTTTGCCGTGGCCAACGTGCACGAAGCTGCGGAGATTCGCGAGATCGGTACGGGCTGGCCCATCCTGCTGCTTTCGGCACTGCTGCCCGAGGAGGATGCGCAGGTCATCGACCTGCAGCTGGAGGCCACCGTCTCGTCGATTGGGGAGGTTCAGCGTTTGGACGCCCTAGCCAGCAAGCGCGCGGTCTCGGTTCCGGTCCACCTCAAGATTGACACCGGGATGGGCCGGCTTGGGGTCTGGCATACGCAAGCCGCCGAACTGCTCAACGCCATTGAGGCGGCCCGTGGCCTTCGCCTGGCAGGTGTCTACACGCACTTTTCCTCCGCCGACCGCGACCCCGACTTCACCCAACACCAACGCGGACTGCTGCTGGACAAGCTGCATGCACTGCAACTCGACCAACGCGCGGACCTCGTCATCCATGCCGATAACAGCGCCGGGCTCGAAACGTTTTCGCCAGATGCTCCCTTCAACGCGGTACGCATCGGCCTGCTGCAGTACGGCCTGGCCCCTTACGAAGGCTCGCTGCTGGCCGGGCTTGAACCCGAGCCTGTACTGAGCTTTCACACGCGTGTCGGACTCGTTAAGGAGGTGCCCGCCGGCACCGCCGTCAGCTACGGGCGCACCCGTACGCTGGAGCGCGACACCCGCATAGCCATACTCACCGCCGGCTACGGCGACGGGATCCCCACCGCCTCCAGCAATCGTGGCCAGGTACTCTTGCGAGGCCAATTCTGCCCCATCCTCGGACGCGTCACGATGGACCAGACCTTGATCGACGTGACCGACCTGGAGGCACCGGTTACGATCGGAGACGAGGTTGTCCTGATCGGCCGCCAACAAGCCGCGCACATCCATGTGGAGACTTTTTCCCGCTGGGGTAACTGCATCCCCTGGGAAACTCTCTGCTCGATCACCCGGCGGGTTCCGCGTGTGTACCGCACGGGCCGCGGGCAGTAATTGCACCGGCCTGCCGGCCCTTTGCTCTGGCCAAAGCGCGCCGCGCAGCCTTGAGATTGTGGCGATGGCGGCACCTCAAACCCATCCCAGCGGAAAGCGCCGGCCCAACATCCTCTGGGTATTTGGCGACCAGCACCGGGCCCAGGCAACCGGCTATCGCGGCGACCCCAACGTCCGCACCCCGCACCTGGACGCGCTTTCGCGCTTTGGCGTGCGCTTTGACAACGCGGTGGCCGGGGCACCCTGGTGCGTGCCGTTTCGCGGCGCGCTGCTGACCGGACGCTACCCGCATCGGGTGGGCGCGGTCTCGACGCCAGCCCGGCTCGACCCGGCGCATTACCCGACGATCGCCCAACCCTTCAAGGACGCCGGCTACCATACCGCCTACATCGGCAAGTGGCACCTGGGCGGCAGCAACGCCGAACACATCATCCCCGAAAACGAGCGCGGCGGCTTCGACTACTGGATGGGGTTTGAAACCGGCAACCAGCCCTACAACTGTCCGATTCACGGCACGGACGCGCCCGAGTTGACACGCCTTCCGGGCTACCAGACCGATGCCCTGACCGACCTCACCTTGCGGCATTTGCGCGCGCATGTGGGCGAGGCCGGCAGCGACTACGACCCATTCTTTACTGTGCTTTCGGTGCAACCGCCGCACGACCCCTACGTCGCGCCCGGCTGCGATCACCGACACAACCCGGCCACGTTGCAATTGCGGCCTAATGTGCCCGAAGTATCGCGCGTCCAGGCCCGCGCGCGAGCCGACCTGGCCGGCTACTACGCCATGATCGAAAACCTCGACCGCAACCTCGGGCGGCTGCTCGAAGGGCTGCGCAAGCTCGGCGTCGACCGCGACACCTGGATCTTCTTTTTTTCCGACCACGGCGATTGCCATGGCGCGCACGGGCTTTTCCGCAAATCGAACCCCTTCGAGGAATCCATCCGCATCCCGCTGGTCATCGCCAAGGCCTCGCCTGAGGCCGGGAGTTGGCACCACATCAGCCGGAGCGTGGTGAACCACATCGATCTCGCTCCGACCGCGCTGGGCCTGTGCGGCCTCGAAGCACCCGCCGCATTCGTTGGCCACAACTACGCGAGCGAGATCGCTCCGGATGCGCTTCAACCGGTTGCCGAGGCGCCCGACTCCGCCTACCTGCAGCAAATTGTGCCCAAGCTCCACACCGCTGGACTCGACACCGCCTGGCGCGGCATTGTGACCCGCGACGGCTGGAAATACGTTTGCACGCCGGCCATGCGCTGGCTGCTCTTCAACCTCAACGAAGACCCTTACGAGCAGGTCAACCTCGCCCTGATGAGCGAATTCACCGTCGAACGGGAACGGCTCCACGCGCAGCTGGCCGACTGGATTGCACGTACCGGCGACGACTTCAGTCTGCCGACGACCGGCCCGATCACTTAGATGCTTTCGCTCGCCTCAGCGGTTGGGACTTCCGGCAAGGGGCTCAGGATGATATCGAGAAAGCGGTCGAGTTGCGCCTGATTGAAGCTGCGCAGCGGGGCATCGTCGACGGACCAGCGCTCCCACACGATTGCGCCGGTTTCGGCGTCGCGCAGGTAAATTTGCAGGTGGATGCGTTTCCCCGTGTTTGGACGCGATAACACGCCCGGCGTGGAGCCGGTTTGCAGGGTGCCGCCCGGGTCGGGGCGCTGCTGCCCGGTCCACCAGCGCAGGTAAACGTTCAGCGAGGCCTGCTCGGGGAGGGTCGCCTGGTAACCACGTGCATCCAGCCGTTCGGCCACTCCGGCAAGCGC
This sequence comes from Opitutales bacterium, assembly GCA_050331815.1. Classification (GTDB taxonomy): domain Bacteria; phylum Verrucomicrobiota; class Verrucomicrobiia; order Opitutales; family JBHJGM01; genus JBHJGM01. The sequence continues at coordinate 43,673 of JBHJGM010000013.1, forward strand.
CTCGTCCTCAAGCAGCTGTCGCATCGCGGGCGAAACGTCTCCGTAGGGAATGCCCTCCACCGGCTGCAGCACGTAGGTCGGGTACTGCGAGGCGTCGTAGGTGAGGTGCAAATTACGCTCAAACTGCTGACAACCGGTTATCGCCAGAAGCAGGACGGCCCAGCCAAGTCGGCTTAGCCAAACGTAAGAACGAGCGATCATGGAGGTGAGAATATCCCAAAATCCAGCAGTCTGCAGCTTTTTTCAAACCCCCGGCGCAACCAATCCGCCGCTGAGGGGTTTCCCTTCGTGATTTCTTCCTCGCAGACCCGCCTTAACGCCAGCCCTTGTATCATGACGCCTGCCTACACGCGATTGTCGCCGGCACAAGCCTGGGACCCGCTCCCCAGGGGCGCCTGGAATGCCCAAAACGCGCGCCACCTGCTGCGCCGTATCGGCTTTGCCGCAACCGCGCCCGAGACCCGGCAAGCGGTGGAGCGCGGCCTTGAAGGCACCCTCGATCACTATTTCGGTCAGGTCCGACCGTTTGAACGCCCTCACAAAATTGATGCGCAGATCGAGTCCACGGCCGAACGACGCGCGCAGCTGCGCGGGATGACTCGCGAGGAGCGCCAAGAGTTTTTGCGGCAGTCCCGGCGCGACAACAATCAGGCTTTCATCGATTTTGCGATGAAGTGGTACACCTTCGCGCGCGAACCCGATCACGCCCCGCAGGAAAAATGGGTCTCCTTTCTGCAAAACATTTTCGTTGTCAGTGTCGAGAAGGTGAAGCCGGCACCCGTCCTGTATGACCACCAGAACCTCATGCGCGAACTCGGCGCGGGCCCCTTTCCGGACCTGGTCAAGGCGGTCAGCCGCTCGGCAGCAATGGTCCACTATCTGGACCTCGACGACAGCACCCGCGCGCAGCCCAATGAAAATTTTGCCCGCGAGCTCTTCGAGCTATTTACCCTGGGCGAGGGCAATTACACCGAGCAGGACATCAAGGAAGCCGCCCGGGCGTTTACCGGTTACAAGACGCGGCGGTTTCAGTCGGGCTACTATTTCAGCGCCGCCGCGCACGACAAGGGCTCGAAGACCGTCTTTGGCCAAACGGGCCACTTCGACGGGGACGCCATCGTCGACCTGGTCTTCAAGCAGGAAGCCGCCGGACGTTTTCTGCCCGCGGAAATGCTGCGCTTTTACCTGACCGATCAGCCCGTCGCGGCGCCCTACCTGCGCGAGCTTGGCTTTTGGTGGGCTCGTCAGGATTACAACTTGGACGCCCTGCGCCGCCGCATCTTTGCCAGCACGCTTTTTTACACACCTGAGTTTCAGGGCTCGTTGATCAAAAGCCCGACCCACTTTTACCTGGGTCTGTGCTTCGATCTCGGGCTCGATGTCGCGCCCTTTCCGCGCACCGTGCTCTCCTCGATGCGGAGCATGGGCCAGCCGTTTTACCAGCCGCCCAACGTCCGGGGCTGGGTGGGTGGCCAGCACTGGATCACCGCCTCTACCATCGCGGCTCGCCGCCAACTCGTGGCCAAGCTGTTCGAACCGCTCAACGAGAAACGGCTCAACGGCGACGAGCAGTTCGAATTGGAGGTGGCACGCGCCAACGGCCGAGACAACCTGGTGGTCGATCCGGCCCGTCTGGAGGCGCTGCAAGAGCTCGAACCCGCCGCCCAGATCGACTGGCTGGTGCGCTACTTTTTGCCTGGCGAGGTCGACCCGGCCTTTTCCCAGGCGCTGGTCAACTTCCTCGAAGCAGGCGAACGTAGCAACCAAGCGCTCGAAGAGGTGCTCATCGCACTGCTGCAAAGCCCGCAGTATCAACTTTGCTGATACGCCATCGCTCATCGACTAACAGGCCCGCCATGAAGAATCAGAACACACCCCTGCCGGTCACCCGGCGCGACTTTCTGCGGCGCTCCACCTTCGGGGGCATCGGCCTGCTGGCCTTTAGCGGGTATGCGCCGCTTTTCCTGACGCGCTCTGCCTACGCGCAGGTGCCGCGCCCGGAAAAAGACCGCAGCATCCTGGTCCTGATCCAGTTGGCCGGAGGCAATGACGGGCTGAACACCGTCATCCCCGGCAGCGATGATCGCTATTTCAACCTGAGGCCCCAACTCGCCATCCGCGAAGGCACTCACGCCATCAACGATGACCTGGCCTTCCATCCCGCCTGTGCCGAGCTCGCCGGGCTGCACCACGAGGGCAAGCTCTCCATCATTCAAAACGTGGGCTATCCCAATCCCAACCGTAGCCATTTCCGCTCGATGGAAATTTGGGAAACCGCCACCGACAGCGACGTCATCGGGCACTACGGCTGGCTCGGGCGCTTCTTCGACAATGCCTGCGCCGGCACGCCCTCCACGGATCCGGTTGGCCTGCATATTTCCGGAGAGACACCGCAGGCCTTCCTCGCCGAGGCGAACCACAGCCTCTTCGGCCTGGCCAACGCCGGGCGGGCTCGTCGAGGCAGCCGGCGCGGTCAAGACGCAGCCGATTCAGACGACGAAAACGCGCTGCTGAAACAACTCGCCAGCGCCTCCGGCGACGACCCAAACACTTCATTCCTCCAGCACACGCTGATGGATGCCCTCGTCACCGAAAAACGCGTTCAGCAAATCCTGGCCGGCGATCAGCCCGAAGCGACCTATCCCGGTGGGCGCCTGAGCCAGTCATTACAGGGTGTGGCGGCCTTGATCGCCGCCGGGCTGGAAACGCGCGTCTACTTCGTCACCCTGGGCGGCTTCGACACGCACGCCAACCAGGCCGGCAGCCACCAGAACCTCCTCACCGAACTTTCCGGCGCGATGCAGGCCTTTCAACAGGACCTCGAGGCGCGCAAACTCGATGGTCAGGTCCTGACCATGACCTTCTCGGAGTTTGGACGCCGCCCTAACGAAAACGCGGGGGGCGGCACCGACCACGGTACCGCCGCGCCGCTATTTGTCATGGGTAGCGGCCTGAAAGCACCTTTACTCGGCGCCGCGCCGGACCTCAACCTCCGCCGCGGTCAGGATCTGCAGTACACCACCGACTTTCGGCAGGTTTATGCAACGGTGCTTGAGAAATGGCTCCAGGCTCCCTCCGGCGAGGTGCTAGGCCAGCCTTTCGAGACGCTGCCCTTCCTCGTCTGAGCGCTCGCAGCTATCGCGGATTCAACGCGCCCCCGAAAACCGTCTGCGCCACGTCGGCAAACCAGGCATCGACGTATTCGCCAACCAGCAGAAAGTACAAAAGCCCCGCCAGGGCCAGCCACGGCCCAAACGGAATCGCCCGACCCACCAACTGGCCGGCGTCCGCTTCGTTCAGCGCCTCACCCTTGGCCGCAGCGTCGCGCTGGCGCATCATCCGGCTGACGTCGCCGATCGCCGCCTTCGGATCCAGCGACGCACACGGGCTGGGCAACGCCTCCGAGGAGGCGTGCGGCGCCTTTGAACCGGACATGCGCTGCACGAGCAAAATGGGCAGCATCCCGATCGAGCCCAGCAGCGCACCGCCAAACACAGCGAAGACCCCACCCTGCCAGCCGCAAAAGCCTCCGATGAAGCCCACCCAAAGCACATCGCCAAAGCCCATGGCCTCTTTTTTGAGCACCGCCTCGGCCAGTACCAAAATCCACAGCACCACCGCCGAACCCACCAGGACGCCGACCATCGCGGTCATCCCGGAGCGCATCATCTCCTGAATCCAGACCTCGCCCGTGAACCCGTGCATCGACGGCAGCGCAAAGGACAACAGCACCGCCAGCACCGCCCCGCCCACCGTAAAAACGTCCGGTAGCTCCATGGTGTCGAGGTCGATAAACGAGCCCGCCAGCAGGAAAAAGACGAAGACCATCGCGGCCAACGCTTTCAGGGGCGTCTCTGGGCCGAACTGCCACCAGCACAACGCGAAGAGCAAACCCGTCAACGCCTCGATAATGGCGTAGCGCATGGAAAAGGTCGCCCCGCAACAACGGGCCTTTCCGCGCAGCAGGCACCAGGAAAGGATTGGCAGGTTGTCGTACCAGCGGATGGGCTTGCCGCAGCCGTAGCAGTGCGAGGGCGGCTTGGAGAGCGATTTGCCCGCAGGCAGCCGATACACAACCACGTTCAGAAAGCTGCCCCAGCACGCCCCAAAAACAAAGAAGAACGCCAGCAGCACCCACGGATACTCGCTTTGAATGAACTCAACGGTTTCCCACATCGCTGCTGACTGCTATCGCCTCCCTCCCCGGCAGCTAAAGCGTCCGCGGCACACGCTGGCAACCGCCAATACGTGAGGTGGGCACCGCAGATTTACCGTTGCGGACTCACGAAGATGGACCCAGAGGCTGAGCCTACCCAACGGTTCTCCTGTGTTGAGCAACCAAACGCGCAGGCGACGCACTTGAGAAGCCTTCACTCAATCCCACGATTATCGACGTACCTTCGCGCTAAGCGCATTCGATTACGCCAGCCCAAGCGCGCCGCGTGCGGCGGTCTGCATCACGTCGGCAGGCACGTCCGCCTCGCACCAGATCTCCAGGCTGCGCGCGCCCTGCCAGACCAGCATCGAGAGCCCATTGGCCCCGCGCATGCCCAGCTCACGGGCCTGCCGCAACAGCGGGGTTTCCGCCGGGTTGTAAATCATGTCGTAGACGCGGGTGCTGGCGTCGAAACTCGATAAATCCATGGGACGGTCCTGGCCGTCTTTCAAGCCGACCGAGGTTGCGTTTACGATGAGCGCACCTGCGCGCGGGAGCGCTTCTGGCAGCTGATTCAGGGGAAATGTCCGCACCACTGCAGTGTTGGAAACCCCGGCAAGCAGTTCGGCCAGGCCGCGCAATCGTTCGGGTGTTCGGTTGCCGATCCAAAGCTCCACGCAGCCGGACAACAGGCACTGCACCGCCGCTGCCCGCGCCGCCCCACCCGCGCCGAGCAACACCACTTTCGCACCCTCAAGGGTAACGTCCAAATCCTGCAGGAGCGCCTGTTCCAGGCCGTGACCATCGCTGTTGTCGCCAGTGAATCCGCCCAGTTGCTCCGCCCGCACGAGTGTGTTGACTGCTCCCATCTTCGCAGCGTCTGCCTGGACCTGCGCCACCAAGTCCAGTGCGTCCACCTTGTGCGGGATGGTCAGGTTGAGCCCCCGAAAGCCCGCATTGAAAAACGCCGGCAGCGCCTCGGGGAGTTCTTCGGGCGGCACGTCGAATTTGAAATAGGCCCAGTCGGCAAAGCGCGGGTCCGCCTCCGCCATTTTTTGGAGCGCGGCGTTGTGCATCGCCGGGCTGATCGAGTGCGCGATCGGGTGGCCCAGCACCGCCAGGGAAGTGCCCGGGTGCGCCCACTCCGGCAATGCGCGCCAGGAGCGTACGCGGTTGGCCTCGTCGTCAGGAACGCGCATTGCGCCGGTGCGCATCGTCAAACTCGTGCACAAACAACTCGTACTGGGCCGCCCGGCGAAAGTCCCCGCGCTCGCGAAACTGGTTGACCAGGTTGCGGCAGGCGCGCTGTAGCACATCGCCCACCGGGGAGGGCCGCAGATCGTCGTCACTTAGCGGGTAACCGTTGTCCTGAAAAATTTCCCGCAGGTCCTCGGCGGCGCGAAAAACGCCGTGCTCGTAGCAGTCGATGTAAAAGGGCTCGCGGTCGAGCCAGCAACCGACCATGAACCGCCCCGGCAGGCTGATCGGCTCCAGATCCAGCCCGCTGCGGTAGGCGACCAGCAGGTAGACGAGGCAGAGCGTCAGCGGCATGCCCCGACGCGTTTCGAGCACCTGGCTGAGAAAACTGGCCCGAGGGTTGATGAAAGCCTCGTTGTCGGCGCGGAAACCAAACTCGTGAAAGACGACCCGGTTGAGCACCTTGCACTGCTCCCAGCCCGAGCTGGGCGGCACGACCAGTTCCCCAAAGCGCTTGGCCATGCGGTCCAAAAGCGTGCAACTGGCACCAACCTCCAGGTCGGGGAAGTAGGTGCGGTCGAGCATCAGACTGCCGGTCTCCAACTCGTAATTGAACGAGCGGATGAATCGTAGAAACGCCTCCGCCGGATCCGGCCCGACCAACTCCTCCAGCAGATCCCGAGCAATGCGTGCCCGCGGCTCTTCGCCCGCATGGACCACGCCGCGCAGCAGATCAATCCCGTCGCGACCCAGCGCCTTGAGCGCCTCGCGCACCGCCGTGCGCACCACTGGAGCCGGATCGTCCAGTAGTGACAACAAAGCCGCCTCGCGCGCGGGGATGGATAGATTCAGGTCGCTCATGACACTCGCCTAACACCCTGTTCAATCGGCACCCCGGGGCAACGCTGAAAAGGGATCTCCTGTGACCAACAGGAGACATGTCAGGCCCGCTCGCCGAAGAGCGCGGTGCCGACGCGGATCATGGTGGAGCCCTCGGCGATGGCCGCTTCCAGGTCGCCGGTCATGCCCATGGACAACTCCGGAAGGTCCACGGCGAATTGTTCGCGCAGGCGGTCATGGGTTTCCCGCAAACGAGCAAACGCCTGCCTGGCTACTTCGGGATCGTCTTCCAGCGGTGCAATCGTCATGAGCCCCTCAACGTTCAGCGCGGGCAGCGACAGCGCCGTTTCCAGCAGCGCCGGACATGCATCGCAGGTGACGCCGTACTTGGCCGGATCCTCACCGGCGTTGACCTGCAACAGGATCGGCAAGATGCGCTCGGACGCTTCCGCACCCTCGGCCAGACGCCGCAGCAGCTTCTCCGAATCCACGGTCTGCACCCGGGCAAACTTCGCCGCCGCCACTTTCACCTTGTTGGATTGCAGGTGGCCGATCAATTCGAAGGCAGCGTAGTCGGCGGGCAGCGAGTCGAGCTTTTCCAGGGCTTCCTGCACACGGTTTTCCCCCACGCGGCTCAACCCGGCCTCCACCGCCCGTTCCACCGCCGCAACTGGGTGGTTTTTGGTCACCGGCAGAATGGTGACCCCCTCCACCGGTCGCCCGCAGCTAGCGCAGGCCGCCGCCACTCTAGAGCGCACCTTATCAAGCTTTTCCGAAAAATGAGAGCTGCTAAACATTTTACTTGCGTGCCAGATTAGAATTTCTGAATTTATTGTAACAAATTGATTAGCTAATTTTATGCGCTGTCGGCCATGCACATTGAAAACTTCAAAATCTTCTCGGACCTGGTGGAAAGCCAGAGCTTTTCACGGGCCGCCAAACTCAACGGCATCACCCAGTCCGCGGTGAGCCAGCAACTGCGGGCCATGGAGAAGCACTTCAACGTGCTGATCGTCGACCGCAGCCAGAAACAGTTCCGCCTGACCCGCGAGGGCGCCAAGCTTTACGACTCTGCCAAGGAAATCCTGCATCTGTACGACAAGCTGACGAGCGAGTTGCAGGAGATGAAAAAGGTCATCAGCGGCACCATTCACATTTCCACCATTTACAGCATCGGCCTGCACGAGTTGCCGGCCTACGTGAAAGAATTCCTCCAGGAGTTCCCCTCGGTCAACTGCCGCGTGGAGTACCGCCGCTCGAACCTGGTCTACGAAGACGTGCTGCACAACGCTGTCGACATCGGGCTGGTGGCCTACCCGCTCAAAATGCGCCAGTTGGAGATCATCCCCTTTCAAGAGGACCAGATGGTCGTAGTGTGCAGCCCGCAGCACCGCCTCGCCAAGAAAAAGACCATCAGCCTGCAGGAGCTGAAGGAAGAAAAAATCATCGGCTTCGACCAGGACATCCCCACCCGCAAGGCCACAGATGCGCTCTTCCGCGAGTCCAAGCTCGATATCGAGCCGGTCATGGAGTTTGACAACATCGAAACGGTCAAGCGCGCGGTCGAAATTGACGCGGGGTTGGCCCTCGTGCCGCAGACCACCGTCCTCAACGAGGTGCGCCAGGGGCTGATGGCCGCAGTGCGGCTGGAAGGCAAGAAGGTCACTCGACCCCTGGCCATCATTCACCGCAAGGGCCGGGTGCTGACGCCGGCGATGAAAAAGTTCATCCACCTGCTCACCACCAAGGACCTCATGAAGGTCATGGAGAAGGACGAAGCGGCTTAGAGGTCTTCGACATCCGCTTTGCTGGAGAGGCGTTCCTTTTTCGCGCGGACGCGGCTGCGGGCGCGCAGTCGGTCGCGTTTTTCAAAGCGCTGTGCCGCCTCGGTGACTTCCTCGCGCAGCTGAAAATAGTGCTCGACCCGCCGCAGTTTCAGCGCGCCTGACTCCACGGCTGCGGCCAGCGCGCAACCGGGTTCACCTTCGTGCGTGCAGTTGGAAAAACGGCACTGCCGGCTCGTTTGCACAACATCGCGGAAGACCTGCTCGAAGGCGTCCAGATTGCCCGGCATCTGCAGCTCGCGTAAGCCGGGCGTATCGATGACGACGCCGCCGGTGGGCAGGGGCAGCAACTCCCGCCAGGTGGTGGTGTGGCGCCCGCGGTGGTCGGTTTCACGAATCGCGCCGGTTTGCACGGTCTCCGCCCCGAGCAGGCGGTTAACGATTGTGCTCTTGCCCATGCCTGACGAACCCAGAAAGGCCACCGTCTCGCCGCTTCCGATAAGGTCACGCACCACCTCAATGCCCTCGCCCTGATCCGCCCGCAGCGGGAGCACCGGACGACCCTGGGCGACTGTTCGCATCTCGGCCAGGAGTGTTTCCAGGTCGTCGGCCAGGTCGGTCTTGTTCAGCAGCAGCCCTGCCTGCGCCCCACTGCCTTCGGCCAGGACCAGAAAACGCTCCAGCCGGTTGAGCCGAAAATCGCGGTCGGGGGCGGTGACAATCCAGGCGCGGTCGATATTCGCCGCTACCGGCTGAGCCGTCGCACGCTTGCCAGCCGACTGCCGCACGAAAAGGCTCTTACGCTCGAGCACGGAAACCACCGAGAGGTCGCCCCCTTCGCGCGGAGTGCAGAGCACCCAGTCTCCCACTACCACCGGGATGCCGCCTTCCTGGTGCAAGGTGCCGACCACCACGCCCGAAGCGGTACCAGTTGAGGTCAACAGCGTGCAGTCAAAGCGATTCAGCCGGGCTACCCGGGCGGGAATCTGGCCCTGACGCAGTTGTGTATCCGCGGCCTCAGCGCGGTCCGGTGTCCAGCCCAGGGCTGCCAGGTCCATAAATAAAACGCGGGCCCGATAGCCAACTCCCTAGCGGCGGCGACGGTCCTTCAATTCCACCGTGGCGATGGCGTCCAGATGACTTAGGCGAAACAAGCGCTCGATGGAGCGGCTGCTGATCTCCAGCGTGACCTCGGCGCCGGATGCACGCGCCTGCTTGATGACACTCAACAAGGCGTTCAGCCCCATCGAGTCGATCATCTTGGCCGAACGCAGGTCGATGGTCAGCCGCGAGCAAATGGGGCGGGCCGCGATCTCCTCGGCCAGCGCGCCGATGCGCTCCTCGGCATTGGTGCTGAGAATGTCTCCCTTGACGCGAAGGAGGCAACCGTCGGACTCGGACTGAGGAACACTGGCGGGCATCGGAGCAGGCTGGGTCATATCGGAACCCATCATCCCAAATCAAACTCGAAAATCACGGTGGACCCGTTGTTGGCGATTTCCGCGCGATCGCTGAGCTGGCGAATGATGGTCAGGCCCAGCTGCGCCCCTTCCAGTCGAGGCAGGCGATCGATCCGATGCTCGATGTCAAAGCTGTGCCCGTGGCCCGGGTCCGCCACGCGGCCTATGAGCACGCGGGTCTCCTCGTTGTAGCTGACAGAAAAGTCGACGATTTTGTCCGCTGAGCCCTCGCAGCCGTGCACCAACCCGTTGAGCACCGCCTCGCGGCAGCACAGCAGAAAATCGTAGAGCCGATCCTCCGCGGTTTTGGGCAGGGCAAACTGCAAACTGCGCCGCCAGATGTTTTGAAAGCGGTCGATGGATTCGGCTTCGTTGCCCGCGTATTGCTCGCCCAGCACAGGACGCCACGCTGAAGTCGCGCCGGCCTGCGCGGCATCAAAATCAAAACTCATAACGAGGATATCGTCTTGGGCCTTTTCCAGGGTTTCGGCGCGCGCATCGTCGGACAGGCGCAAGAGATAATCGGCTATCGCAACAACGCTTACCCCTTGATGCGCAGCATATTCGTGCAACCCATCCGTGCAAACATAAAGACGGTCCCACTTGTTGAGCGCGAAGGTCTGCGCGGCAAACGTCCAGTCCTCGAACCAGCCCAGAGTCGGGTTACCTCGGCCTGAGCGTACGACTTGGCCCGCGCGGTTGAGCAGCCAAAGCGAGGGAAACCCACAATGCACAACCCGTAACTCGCCTTGCTGCGGGTTCACCTCCGCCGCGCAGAGGGCCAGCGAGGTGCCAACCGCCAGGCGCTGTCCCGTCTTGACCGAATCGACCTGCCACTCGCGCGCCAGTGTCGTGTTGAACTGGGCGATCACCTGTTCCAGCGGCGTCTCGCGCATCAACAGTCCGCGCGCCATCCCTTGAAAGTATGCGGAGACGAAACCAGCCCGCAGGTCGTGCCCCGACACATCGCCCAGCAGCAGTACGGTGCCGCTATCGTTGCCGGGCTTGGGTAGCACGTTGATGAAATCGCCGCCTACCTCATGCTTGGGATGAAAGGCCAGGCGGACTTGACGCCCCAGCATCCCCTGCCCCACGTGCTGAAAGAGGTGGTTGATCTGAACGGCTTCGTCAACCTGCTCGCGGGACTCGCGAAGCTTGCGCAGGCGGTGCGTCTCTTGGACCGCGCGCTCGATGGCGCGGCACAAATCCTGGCGGCTGACCGGCTTTTCCAGAAAATCGACGGCCCCGCCACGCAACGAATACCGGATGACCTCTCGCTCCTCGTCGGCGGTGATGACGATCGTCGCCGGCGCATCTTTCTGCGCCTGCAACCATTTGAGCAGATCGATGCCGGTCTCGCCGGGCATGTGGTAGTCGGTCAACACGCAGGCAAAGGCCGCGACCCCGGCGCGGGTCAGCAGACGGCGGGCCTTGGCGACGCTTTCCACGGCGGAGGTTTCGTAGCCCTCGCTTCTGAGCGTTTTGTCGAAGAGGGTCCGGTTGAAAGTGTCGTCGTCGACGACCAGCACTTTCGGCAGCGGCTTGCTGCGTTGGCCTGAACCCGCGCGTTCCACCAGTTGACTGAGATTCGATGCCATGGCCTGAACGCTGCGAGGGTGACGGTCCCTGGGATTGAGCCTGGCGCTTAGCCGGAGGGAACCGGCGTGGGCAGCCCCGGAGCCCAGGGGTCGGAAGCGGCGGTGCCCGGACCGCGCTCGTTTAAGATGCGCTGAATGTAGCCGCCGTAGGTGCTCTTGCCCTGAACTTCGCCAAGCGCGCGCAATTCCTCGTCACCGATCCAGCCGCGCCGCCAGGCGATTTCCTCCAGACAGGCGATCGCCATGCCCTGGCGATTCTGAATCACCTCGACGAATTGGGCGGCATGCAGCAGCGCCAGCGGGGTACCGGTGTCCATCCAGGCGGTGCCCCGGCCCAGAAACTCCACCCGGAGTTGATCTTTTTCGAGGTACCGGCGATTTAAGTCTGTGATTTCCAACTCGCCCCGGGCCGAAGGTTTCAAGGTGCGCGCCAGCGCGGGTGCCTGGTTATCGTAAAAGTACAGGCCCGTGACCGCGTAGTTGGACTTTGGCTTGAGCGGCTTTTCCTCGAGCCCGATCGCGCGTCCGTCGGCGTCGAATTCCACCACCCCGTAACGCTCCGGATCGGCCACAGCGTACCCGAAAACGGTGGCCCCCTCAATCTGTTCGTCGACCTTCGCCATCTTGGGCACCAGGTCGTGGCCAAAAAAGAGGTTGTCTCCCAAAATAAGACAGCTTGGGGCGCCCGCCAGAAAGTCCTCGGCGATGATCAAGGCCTGGGCAAGCCCGTCCGGGCTGGGCTGGGCTGCGTACTCCAACCGGATGCCCAGTTGGTGCCCGTCGCCAAAGAGCCGTTCGAACACGGGTAAATCCCGCGGCGTGGAGATGATCAAGATGTCGCGAATGCCGGTCAGCATGAGCACCGACAGCGGGTAATAGACGAGCGGCTTGTCGTAAATCGGCAGCAGTTGCTTGCACACAGCCTGCGTGCAGGGATGCAAACGTGTGCCCGAGCCGCCAGCCAGAAGTATGCCTTTGCGTTCCATCGCAGAGTCCACAATCGAAAGTTACGCCGCCAAATCAAGGCTGCGATTGCAACAACCTCGCCTCGCCGGTGCGCTCAGGCCTGCTCGCGCGTCATGGAGGGGATGACCCCGGCCCCCAGCACGCCGCGTGAAGATGAGGCCGCATTGGTGGCCTGGGCGGGTGCCCCGCCCTCGGCTCCGGCTTGCGGGCTACCCAGTTGCCCCCGCCGCTCCAGGGAACCGTCGGTGGTACCCAACAGGCTTTCCCACCAGGCGCGATTCTCCAGATACCAGTCAACGGTCTTACGCAGGCCGTCCTCGATGGGCATCGTAGGCTTCCAGCCAAGCTCGTTGGCCAGCCGAGTGGCATCGACCGCGTAACGCAGGTCGTGGCCGGGCCGGTCCTTCACAAAGGAGATCAGCGAGGTGTAATCGAAGCCGTCGCTGAGTTTCTCGGAAAGGATTTTCAACAGCGCGGTGACCAGATCGATGTTCGTACGTTCGCAGTCCCCGCCGATGTTATAGCGCGCGCCCGGCTCGGCCCTGGTGGCCACCGTATAGAGCGCACTGGCGTGGTCGCCCACGTAGAGCCAGTCGCGCACGTTGGTGCCCTGGCCGTAAACCGGCACCGGCTGACGCCGCAACGCACTGAGGATCACCACCGGAATCAGTTTTTCGGGAAACTGGTAGGGCCCGTAATTGTTGGAGCAGTTGGTGGTCAGCACGGGCAGCCCGTAGGTCTGGCCCCAGGCCCGCACCAGTAGATCGGAGCCTGCCTTGGACGCGGCGTAGGGTGAATTCGGCGCGTAAGGCGAGTCCTCGGTGAAGGTGCCTTCCGGACCCAGCGCGCCAAAAACCTCGTCGGTCGATACGTGCAAAAACCGGAAGGGGTGGTCGGGCGGCGAGTGCGACAAATAACGGCGCGCGGCCTCCAACAGTGCGTGCGTGCCGCCCACATTCGTTTCGATAAAAGGCGCGCTGCTGTCGATGGAGCGGTCGACATGCGACTCCGCCGCCATGTGCACGATGGTGTCGATGTGCGCGTCGGTCAGGAGCTTTTCCACCTGCGGCCCGTTGCAGATGTCGATCTGGATGAATCGGTAGCGCTCGGGCAGGTCACGCTCAAAAGTCTCCAGGTTCTGCCGGGTCCCAGCGTAGGAGAGCTTGTCGATGTTCACCACGCGTCCGGAGAACTCCGGCAGCTGCAGCAGGTATTGAATGAAGTTGGTGCCAATAAAGCCGCACCCGCCAGTGACCAGAACGTTTTGCATGGGTCAGTTCAGAGCAGAAAAAACGAAAGGCAAAACTATCGGTTGGACGCACGCGCAAGTAAATAAGCTCGGCCCGGCTCAGGCGAAGGAGACCTCCAGTGCTTCGAGCGTCGGCCATTTTGCGTCTTTTTCGGCCAAGATGATTTCGTCAGCAGGCACCATCCAGTTGACCTCGAGCATGGGGCACTTCCACAAAAGCCCTCCCTCGGACTGCGGGTGATAGCGCTGGTCGACTTTGTAAAGCACCTCGGTGTTGTCTTCGAGGGTCAGGTATGCGTGCGCAAAGCCCTGAGGCACAAAAAGCTGGTGCTCGTTCTGGGCGGAAAGCACCGCCGAGACATGCTGCCCGTAGGTCGGCGAGCCCTGCCGTAAATCCACGGCCACGTCCTGCACCGCTCCGGTCAAGACCCGCACCAGTTTCGCCTGCGCGAACGGCGTGCGCTGGAAATGAAACCCACGCAACGTGCCGCGCTTGTAGGACAGGGCCTGATTGTCCTGAACGAAGGTCGTGGTCGGACCGGGGCCGTGCCACTCGTGGGCTTTAAAGGTTTCGCGGAAGGCTCCCCGGGTGTCTTCAAACCGCCGGGGCTTGAGCACAAAGACATCCGGTATCGAAGTCGCTTCAGTTTCCATCGCGCGATCCTCCCAAAGCCTAGGCCGGTGTCAGCAAGCCGCTTTCAATCGACTTCCAGGCGCGCAACACGGGACTGTCCGCGATTTCCACATCCTCCAGCAACACGAGTTCGCCGGGCTCGATGTCACGCTTGAAGGTAATGTTCTGCGCCAGGTTGATCGGCAGGTGACCCGCGCGCTCGGCCAGGTCGACCGTTATCCCGCGCAACAAAAAGCTCCCGGCCCCGCGTTCGAGCCGGGTACCGGCGGCGATGGGCTTTTTGGCCAGCGAGGCCACGCCAAAACGCGGCTGCGCGCTGTTTGTCAGCAGCGGCTGTCCCGTCTCCATCACCTGACGCAGTGTCTGCAGCGCCTCAAACGCCAGCAAACAGCAAAAGTGCTCGACCACGTAGTACGGCCCCTCACCCATTTTCATGTTCACCAGGGCGGTCTTCTGGGCGGGGTCGTGCGTGGCGATCACGAGCACGCCGTGGCCCAGCGAGCGGTCGATGATAAAGTCGCTGAGGCCTTCACCCTTGGTCCCGGCCAGTTCGCCAAAGTAAGTGGCCGCGTGCGCGGTGTCAGCGGTCTCCAAACCGACCAGACCCTCCTTCGCAATGCCCATGCCCAGACCGTTGGCCACCAGACACTGCTCGACCTGTATCTTGGTCCCGTCGGTGAACGAGGTCACCATCTCGACCGAGTTGCCCTTTTTCTCCGCCCAAAAGCGCATTTCTTCCGGTTCGGGGTCGGGGTTGTAAAAACCTTTCAAGTTCAACACGGCCTTGGGCTCGAAACCCCACTCGCAGGCGTTGCGGTGAAGCGCCGCGATGCTCCCGGGCTGATCACCGGCGGCTTCCGTAAGCAGCCCCTTGCCGGCAAAGTGCGAGCCGACCGTGACGTGAAATTCCGGGTTGAGCGTCAGCACGGGCTTGCCGCGTTGCAGCGCCTCGCCAATGACTTCAAAGGCGTGAAAGGCGTCTCCGCTGCACTCGAAGACGACGTCGCAGCTGTTAAGAAAAACATCCAGCGAATGCGTCAAGCGGTCACTTGCCGGGAACGCGGTCACCGTGTCCAGTGCGCGGCGCGTCAGGACCTTGGCCAGTTGCGGTTCGCCGCGTCGCAGGATCTCCGTGGCGAGGTGCGTCGCGATAAAGCCGGTGCCGATGATGCCCAGGCGCAGAGAAGCCAGTTTCGCCTTCATGAATTCGCCGAGCCCCAACTAGGAAGCCTTGACCACCTCCATGACCTTGGCGGGCTCATTGCCGCGCTTGCCGACACCGAGCTCGTCAAAGAACTCCAGGTACTTTGTGCCAAGCGTGGGCACACTGAAGCGCTCCACCACCTCCTGGCGGGCGGCCCGGCCGACACGTTCACGCAACTCCTGCGAGCAGACCAGCTCCTTGAGCAATTCATACCAGTCGTCCTCATTGTAGGCGAAAAACCCAGTCTCGCCATGCTCGATCAATTCGAGGTCGGCCCGCGAGGGCGTGCAGACGACCGGTAGCCCCGTGGCCATGTAGGTCTGCACCTTTGCGCCGGGCTTGCGCTGCTTGCGAAAATCGTCCGAAGCCTTCAGCGCGATCGCGATGTCCGAGGCCATCCGGCGCGGCTCCCACAGCTTTTTGTCCCAGGCCAGGTATTGAATCGGCCCTTCCTGGCGCGTGGGCACGTCCACGTGATAAATCATGCGAATGTCGCGCCCGAGCTCATCGATCAGGCGGTGGATCAGTGGGTTGAAGAACTGATCCACATGCAGATTCATCTTGAACCCATCCCAGATGATCTGAATCGGGCCCTTTTGTTCATAGCTTTTTTTGTAGCCATGAGAAATGATCGGCGTGGGGATGTAGCGCGTCGGCGTGATATCCTTCACGTCGTCATAAGTCAGCGGGTTTTCCGAGACGACGCCGTCGAATAACGGGATCAGCCACGACTCGGTCAGGTAATTGCGGTCGTAGATGATGTTGTCGGACGTGTTGTACAGCAGCTTGACGCCGGAAGCCTTCAATGCTTCCAACCGCTCGCGACCCAGGTACTCAAACTCGCGCACCAGAACGATCGCGTCGAAGCGGCTCAAGTCCGAATCCACAAAAAAGATATCCGCGTCGTATGCGTCGCTGTGGGCGTTGACGTGGTCGACAAAGGGGTCGATCTCCCACTTGCGGTTGTCCAGGCGGCGCTCAACCGTGGTGATCGGCCCAAAGCCAATCCGCGGACGCCTCGAACCCAGCCGCCGCCAGCGCAGCTTCAACATCCAGCGCAGCGTCACCTTGTAGCACTCCCAGGAGCGGTAGCCCAGCAGCCAGCCGAACACAGCCCAGGCGCGGACTTTCAGCCAGCGCATGGCGCACAGACAGGTATCCTGGAAGGAGGCGGACATCAGACGACAAAGAGGAAGTGTATTAGACTGGAGGGACTTTATTCAAGACTGACTACGGCACCCCGCAACAACTGCCGCATCTATTCGGACACGGCGCTTTCGCGAGGCGGGGGAGCCGCGTGGGTTTCACGCCCGTACCCAGCAAACGAAACCCTGCCCGTAGCAGCTATGGGCGCAGCCGCCGAGGCAGGATTGAGTGACGCTGTGCATGGGAACAGGACACATTTTCAGACAGGAAGACAAAACCGCTTATAATCAGGGAAGAACAGGCTTGCATCAATGACCGCACACCCTGTCTGGGACAAGGCGAAAAGGAAACAATGGGGGATTCACTGCCCGTAGACTTAGCGTTGCACCCGATGGCTTGATGCAACCGCGCATGCAGGCGCAGTCCACTCGTGGGTCACTGCTTTGAGGTTGACCTCCGCGAACACGCTTAACGAGCATCGCATCCTAGTTGGGATGCTCCCAAATCCGACCATCCTCCGCCCTTACGACCGCATGCGCACACCTGCTCCCGTCCCGCTTGGACTCAAAAAATCCTTTGGTTTTGGCGACCGTCTCGGCCTTGCCGGACCTGGCCATATCGCTGCCCTGCGCAACAGCAGCTTCGCCGGGATCCTCGCCCAGCAATCCATTCGCGAACTCAATCGCACCGACCGAAAACCCGAGGACGTCATGGAGGCGGCCCGCACGGCCATTCAGGCCAGCCATTACGACCAGCCTTGGGGCGCCGACGCCGATCATTTGAAGAACGAGGACGACGTGGCCCGGACCGTGGAAGCCGGCTTCTGCTTTTTCACGATCGACCCGTCCACTTATGTGCAGAACGACGCCGACTGGATGAAGGAAGCCGACCTCGACCGCGCGATCCAGGCCATGACCAGCGACAGGGTTCTGCCCGGCAGCGACTGGATGGACCTGTACCTGGGAAAGGATTACACCGTTGGCGAGGACCTGGTCCTGCGCTACAACGAGGAATCGCTCAAGCGGGCCGCCGTGAAGTACGCCCGCGCCATCGCTCATTGTGAAACCATGGCCGGTTTCGTCGCCAAGCACTGCGCGCAACGCCCTTACGAGTTGGAGGTGTCCGTCGACGAGACCGACTCGCCCACCTCCTCGCTGGAGCACCTCTTTTTCGCGCTGGAACTGCGTCGGCGCAGCGTCACGGTAGTCAGTCTGGCGCCGCGTTTCATCGGCGACTTTGAAAAAGGCGTGGACTATCGCGGCGACTGGGATCTGTTCGAGGTCCGCCTGCGCGAGCACGTGGCCATCGCCCGCGAAATGGGTCCGTACAAGATCAGCGTGCATTCCGGCTCGGACAAGTTTTCGGTCTACCCGATCATCGGCCGCATCTGCGGCGACCTCCTCCACGTCAAGACCGCTGGCACCAGCTACCTCGAGGCCCTGCGGGTCGTCTGCCAAACCGACCGCGAACTCTTTCAGGAAATCGCCGCCTATTGCGTCGGACGTTTCGATGAGGATGTCGCCAGCTACCACGTCTCCACCAACGCCGAGCACATCGCCCAGCTGCGCCAGCGTCACCTCGGCGACGAGGAGTTGGAAGAGGCTTACCTCAACGAGGACACCGGCCGCCAGCTCCTGCACGTCACCTTCGGGTCGGTCCTGACCCAGGGTGCCCGCAAGAATGGCCAGCCCTTCAAGCAGGCCATTCTGGAGTTGCTCGAAAAAGAGGACGACCTGCATACCGAACTGCTTGAAAGCTGGCTCGGTCGCCATCTGGAGCTGCTCGAGGCTGGTTGATGCGTGAAGCCCGGCAGCGGATGTTCCAGGCAGACCTCGCAGAATTTAGTGCATCATAACGGCTCGCATGACCCCTGCAGAAACTTATCTTATCCGAAGCCGAGGTAGTTTATTCGATGCACCAGAGGTCATGGCCGCGACTTCCCTAGCATACATTTGATCCGGAGGACGGTGTCTTGGATTTTGATAATTCTGTTAAATTTGTCTCTAAACCAATGTGCTTATGCCTGCCCCGACCGCTGCTCTGAAAGCCCCGCCCGTCCGTCAGAAAAAGCCAGCCCCCAAGCCCTTGCCCAAGTCTGCGTCCAAGCGCCCTCGAAAAACGGCGCTGAAGCGGCGCAAGCGCTACGCGGTGGTCGGTACCGGCGGGCGCTGCCGCAACTTCATCGACCCGCTCATCCAGCGCTATGGTGAGGTGGCGGAGTTGGTCGCTTTTTGCGACATCAGCCAGGTGCGGATGGACGCCACCAACCGGCGTCTGGTTGAGATGGGGCATCCCGCTGTGCCCACCTTCAAGGGCGAACTCGCCGCCTTTCGCCGGATGCTGCGGCAGACATATCCGGACGCCATTTTCGTCACCTCGATGGACTCCACCCATCACGACTACATCGTCGAAGGCGTCCGACAGAGCCTGGAGATCATCACCGAAAAGCCGATGACCACCGACGCGGCGAAATGCAAAAAAATCCTGTCCGCGGTCAAGCGCTATCAGGGCAACGTACGGGTCACCTTCAACTACCGCTGGATCAACTGGTGCACCGCCGTGAAGCAGGCGCTCGTCGATGGCGCGATCGGCAACGTGCTTTCGGTCAACCTCGAGTACCTGCTCGATACGAGCCATGGGGCCGATTACTACCGCCGTTGGCACAGCCACATGGACTGCTCCGGCGGACTGCTCGTACACAAAAGCACCCACCACTTTGACCTGGTCAACTGGTGGATCGATGGCATCGCCGAGGAGGTCTTCGCCCACGCACGCCTCGCCTTCTACGGCCAGGAGAACGCCCTCCAGCGCGGCCAGAAAAAACTCACCCGCTACCCGCGCTACACCGGCAAGGTCAAGGAGGGCCAGGACCCCTTTATGATCGACCTCACGCGCGATGCCACGCTCAAGGAACTCTACTACGACGCCGAAGCCGAAACCGGCTACCTGCGCGACCAGAATGTGTTCCGTCCGGGCATCGATATTTACGACTCGATGAGCGTGAACGTTCGTTATCGCTCCGGCATCCTGCTGACCTATTCGCTCAACAGCTTCTGCCCGCGCGAGGGCATGCGTGTTACCTTCAACGGCGACCGCGGTCGGCTGGAGTTTTACGAGTTCGGCGGCTCACACATTATCAAGGGCCAGAGTTCCGAGCAACTCGCGCAGGAACAGCAGCAGGGCTCGCACGACCACCGCATCACCGTCTATCCGATGCATGCAAAGGAGGCTTACACGATCACGCCACCGAAAGCCGTCGCCGGAGGCCACGGCGGCAGCGACACCTTACTGGGTGAGCAGATATTCCTGCCCAAGCCGCCCAAGGACACGCTGCACCGCAACGCCGGACATGAGCAGGGCGCGGCCTCGATTTTGATCGGCATCGCCGCCAACGAATCGATCGCCAACGGACTGCCCGTGCGCCCCAACGACCTTTGCAAGCTTCAGCCCAAGGCCCTGCGGCTGTCCGAGTTGGCCTGACCTCACACTGCAACCGGGCGCAGGAAGCGGCACGGCGCAGGGGTCCATCGCCTGAAAAGGCTGGCCCCGTTTCGAGCCATTCGGTGCAGTAACCGGGAATGCTCCCACTCCTGCTTCAATACGCCTGGGTGCCGCTGCTCACGGCGCTGATCGGCTGGCTGACCAACTGGCTGGCCATCCGCATGCTCTTTCGCCCCCGCCAGCCGTGGAACCTCCTGGGCCTGCGCCTGCATGGGCTGATCCCACGCCGCAAGGCGGAATTGGCCGGGCGTACGGCTGAGGTCGTCGAGCGCGAACTCGTCAGCCAGCACTTCATCCGTGGCCAGATCGAGCGGCTCGATCTCGAATCCCAAATGGATCTTTTCGTGCACAACTGGTTCAAAAAACGCTTGGGCAAACACCTCGACAAGCTGGGCATGGTCGGCGCTTTTCTCAACGAACGCACGCTCGCGCAGATTGAAAAAACCGCCCGGGCGGCCCTGCAGGAGGAAGTCGGCCCGCTCAAAGAGCGTCTCGGCACGGAGCTCGAGAGCCGCCTCAACCTTCGACAGCACGTCGAGACGCGCATCGCCGCCTTTGAGGCCGACAAGCTGGAGGCCATCGTGATGCGCATCGCCCGCAAGGAGTTTCGCGCCATCGAGATCCTTGGCGGCGTGCTGGGCTTTGTCGTCGGCCTGGTGCAGCTGGCCCTCCTCTATGCCACCGGCGGCTTGCAGGCAGGCTAACGCGGATAACCGCGCCTGAAACTTGTCTGCGCCCACCGGGGTTGAACTGGATTGGGTTACCCGCCACGCCCCATTGATTCCACAGGTGGCAGGCTGTATTCTGGAAGCGAAAGGTTGGTTATGTTTTTGAAATCTCGCTACGTGCTTTTTCTGGGCTGGCTGGCAACCGGCGCAGCTTGTTTCGGCCTGGGTTACGCAATTTCCACCTCCGGCCCTGAGCTTGCCGACCCGGCCAGCGTACCGTCGGCTGCCGCGGCGTCCACGCCCGGTAAATCCACGAGTGCCGGCAATTCGAGTCCTGCCTCCGCCTCCGAAGTCTACGCGGCGGAACAGGAACGCCTCGATGAACTGCGGGCCGAAGTCGCGCTGCTTGAAGCACAAACCGCCGAACAGCTGCCGTTCAGCGGTTACGGCACCTTTGAAAAGTACTTGAGCGCTGCCGTGCAGGAGTCCAACGACCTGCTGCGCACCGCGATGCTCGCCGACATCCTCACGGGGTTAACCCCCGAGCAGCTGCCGCAGGTCCTGGCCCTTTACGAATCAATGCCCGACCGCGGCTGGGAATCCATGCGCGACTGGAACATGCTGATGTACGCCTGGGGACAATTTGACGGGCCCGGTGCCGTGACCTACGCCCGCGAAAACAGGCAGGGTCGCCGTGGGGCCTACATGGCTGGGGCCGCCGTACGCAGCTGGGCCCGCGTGGACCCGCAGGCTGCGGTGGCCTGGACGCAGGAGAACGCCTCCGACAATCCGCGCGGAGACTTTTTCACCAACATGGCCCTCATCTCAGGCTTTGCGCAAAACGACCCGCTGGGCGCCACCACCTACGTGCAGGGACTGGAGCCCGGCGGCGAGCGCCAGCGCCTGACCGGCGTCCTGGTCAACCAGCTGCTGCGCGAAGGTTATCCCAGCGCGACCACCTGGGCTCGCAATCTGGACGACCCGCAGATGAAAACCGACGCCTACAACGAGATCGTTGAGCGCTGGGCCCGCGATGATATCGATGCCGCCGTCCGCTGGCTCGAACCACAGCTTGAGCAGCCTTTTGCCAGCGATGCCGCCGCCGAACTCGCAGGCGAACTTGCCGAGACCGATCCCGCCAGCGCGCTCGATTTGGTCAACAAGATGCCCACAGGCGAAGCCCGCGACCAGGCGCTGGCCGAAGCCCTTGGCGAATGGGCCGAGAGCGACCCGCAGGCCGCCGCTCTCTGGCTGGACGAGCAGCCGCAAGGACCCGAAACCGACCGCGCCGTGGCTGCCTACGCCCGCGAGGTGGCCTCGCTCGATCCCGTTGCCGCCATGGATTGGGCCAACACCATCACCGACGAAAGCCAGCGCCAGACCGCCGTCCTGGAGACCACCGTATCCTGGATGCGCCAGGACGCCGTCGCCGCCAAGGAGTGGATGACCGAAAGTGGATACTCCGAGCAGGAGATCAACAACGTCTACCAGCGCTCGGTCCAGCGCAACGGCCGCCGCCGCGGCAATCGCTGACCAGCCGACAAACGAATTGCCTGCTGAAAGTCCGGCTGAATCCTGACTCCAGGAAAATACGGACCCGACGGCCTCCGTAAAACACCTGAGCGGGTAAAGACCCGGCAGCTTGCTGACGACCTTTGTCTACAGGATGAGGGTGAGGGGCATCGCCGGACGCGATTCAATTTGGCTCAACCGCGAACTGCGGCGTGGCGGGCGCTTCGTCGTCTTTGACTACACCGTTTCCGCACTGCTGATCACCTGGCGGCGTAACTCGAACATCATCTTCGTGCGTGCGGGTCGACACGCCTGGCTCTCCCTGCTTGGATGCAGCCTGCTTACCGCACTGTGTGGCTGGTTCGGCCCCGGGGGCATCACCGAGTCGCTGGATTGCCTGCGCCACAACTTTGCCGGCGGCCAGGACGTGACCGCCGATCTCCTGCGTCAAAGCAGCGATGAAACCACGGGCGATCTCGAAACATCCGCCACCGGCTAGAGCCTAGGGCGTGAACGGCTCGGCCAGAACCACCAGCTGCGTCTGCAAGATCTCTCGCTCGGCAGCGAGCGCGTTCACCTCACGAATCTGCAGCGCGTAAAGTTCGCGCGTGGTCTCCAGTTCCAGTTGCAGCAGCGTCAATTGCTGCGTTTCCGTATTGGCAAGTCGCTGACTGGCGGCGGCAATTTGCCCCTCCAACTCCACGATGCGGGCTCCAAAACGGTCTGCCTTGGTCGTCGCCGATTCAAGCAATTGGCCTAGTAGTCGGTTGGCCTGCTCGAGGTCGAACTGTTGCAGCGTCTCGAACGCAAGTTCAGTCATTTGCAGCGCAACCTCGGGCGCCTCTGGAAAGGTGTAAGAAACTGCGAGCAGTCGGTCGCCGCCAGTTTGCCGCACGTCCAGAGACTGGCGAATCCGGCGGTTCAAAAGCACCGGGTCAGGCGGGTCGCCGGCGGCAACTGCCTGCAGGAGCGTGGTGTCCATCTTCTCGATGATACGCGCCACTATCGCCGGACTCTCGCCCAACCGGGCCCACTCCCTCACGGAGTAACCCGGGCGGACAAGCAGCCCCTCCGGATCACCCAACGAAAGCGGCATCACTTCGAGCAACGCAAGCGCCTCGGGCTGTTGACTGCCGCGCCCGGTGCCCAGGCTGCCGGAAGACGTGGTGCAGCCGGTCAGCAGCAAACTCACCACACATACACACACCCAATCCGTCCATCTTCGGCTCATAAGATTCTTTAGCGTTTATACAGAAGAATCGTGCCCGGGGTCTAGCCCTTGTGCACCCTTGATACGGACCCTCGCCTACTTGCCCACGACTTTAGCCAGCGTCGCTTTGAGGGCGGCTGCCGAGGCGATCAGCCCCGACTTTTCCTTGGGCCACAAATCGATCTCGCGGTGGCGCAGGGCACCCTTGCGGCCCAGCACCGTCGGCGTGCTCAGGCAAATGTCGCGAATCCCGTAAGCGCCCTGCTGCAGCGACGAGACCGGCAGCAGTTGCTCTTTGTTGAGCGCGATCGCGTGGATGACTTCGGCGATGGTCGCGCCGACCGCCCAGCCCGCGCCGCCCTTGCGTCGGATCACCTCCGCGCCTGAGCCCTGCGTGCGCTTGAACAGCTGAATCTGCAACTGCGGGGAGCACCCCTTCAACCCGGACAGCGGCAACCCGCCCACCGTGGCCGAGGACCAGATCGGCACCATCGAGTCGCCATGCTCACCCAGGATGAGCGTCTTGACCTGGGTCGCGGGCAGGCCATGGTGCTCGGCAATCAGCGAGCGAAAACGCGCCGTGTCGAGCATCGTACCCAAACCGATGACCTGATTCCACGGCACATCGAAAAACGTCGCGGCCATGTGAGTCAGGATGTCTACCGGGTTGGACACGATGAAGAAGAGCGCGTCGCTGCGGTAGCCCGCATCGCGGATGCTGCCGATGATCTGGGAAAACAGGCTGACGTTGCGATTGATCAGATCGAGGCGCGACTCGTCCGGCTTGCGCCGCAGCCCGGCCGTGATCAAAAAAATTTCAGAGTCCTTGGCCCGCTCGTAATCACCGGCGTAGATGCGCTGGTCGGCCAGAGAAGAGGCCCCGTGCAGCAGATCCAGCGCCTCGCCCTCGGCCAGATCCTGGTTCGCGTCGAGTATTTGAATTTCGGATACAATCGCCCCGCACTGCAGCGCAAAGGCCGCGTTTGAGCCGACGCGTCCGCCACCGCCTATGATCGTCACTTTCATCGTAAAGTTCGCTTCCTGTATCCCTGCTTGAGCGTTCAGCCTTTCATCTGCTCGAGTATGCGGCTGGTGATCTCGCGCACGACCGCTTCCGCCTTCGGGTCGGTCGTCGCCGCGTTGCCCACACCGCTGGCCCCATTGCCCTTGCCGGGCAGTTGGCAGACCACCCCCGGTCGAAATTCGTCGTTGTGGCACAGTTCGCACTCGGTCAATTCGGCGCGTTTTTCGGGCATCCCCAGCTTCTGGCGGATGGCCATCAGGTCGCGCAGCTTGTCGGGCCCAAAGGTCTTCAGGCCGTTGCCCAGTTGCGAGGCAATCCACAGTACGCGACAGTACGCGTCGGTGTTTTCCATCTTCCAGTAGGCGTCCTCCACATCCTTGCCCCAGGTGATGACCCCGTGGTTTTCCATGATGATCGCCTGATGGTCGGGCGCCATCTCGCCCACCACCCGGGAGTTTTCCGGCGTGCCCGGCGTCTGGTAGGGCGCGAGCCCAATCTCGCCCAGAAAGACCTCCGCCTCCGGGATGATGCAGGTCGGTGGCTTGACCGAAGCCGCCGCAAAGGCCGTGGCGTGGACCGGGTGGGCGTGCACGCAGCTTTTCGCCGCCGGCACACGCTGCATGATGCCCAGGTGCGTATTCACTTCGCTGGTACGCGGGCGGCTCCCGGCCACCTGTTTGCCCTGCATATTGACCATGCAGATGTCCTCCACTTGCATGAAGCCCTTGGAAATCAGCGTCGGCGTGCACAGGACCAGGTCATCGCCCACGCGCACGGTCATGTTTCCGCCGTTGCCATCGACGTAATCGCGCTCCCAGATGCGCCGCCCGATATCGACGATGCGCTCCTTCACCTCGCGCACACGCGGCGAGTTAAAAAATGTCTGAAGCTCCTGAGGTGACTTCGGGTCGCTGCCGGGCTCCCAGTGAAATTCGTAATCGGGCAGTTGGGGCGCGCTGCCCGACATGCGAGCCGATCCGCCCATTGGAGTCGCCGCTCCGGATTCGCGCAACAGGTCGCGGGCCGCGGGCGTGACGATCGCCCCGGCAGGAATGGCTCCTGCGGGGTCGCGGCCTGCGGCGATAAAACCTTCGATGTCCTTGGCGGTGATGACCTTTTTCATGTCGCAATGGATAAAGTTATT
Organism: Opitutales bacterium; assembly: GCA_050331815.1. Lineage (GTDB taxonomy): Bacteria > Verrucomicrobiota > Verrucomicrobiia > Opitutales > JBHJGM01 > JBHJGM01. Next base: position 68,966 of record JBHJGM010000013.1, read on the forward strand.
TCAGCGGAGCCACCGCCACGCGCGTGTCCGGCGGTTTCGAAATAGCCGGCGTGACGGTCGCGGTCTGAGCGGGCGGCTGATAATTGAGACGGTCGACCAGGCAAACGACCAGCGCATCCACCGGCGTGGGGACAGCAAAAGGCTGGGTGGCCTCGGCACCTTCCACGTAGCCGACAATCTCATCGATGCCCGCGCCGAGCCCGTCGTAGACGACCAGCGTCGCGGCGGTCGAAATCGCGTAAGGCGGACCCTCGCGCAACTGCGCGCGCGTGAGCGGCGAGACCAGCAGCCAGCGCGCCCCGTGAAAAGCCGGGTCGTCCTCGCTGAGGGTCACTCGTCCGATGACGCGTCCTAGTCGCATGCTTCAGTCAGTTGTTGTATTTAAAAATTCGATACAAATATTAGTCGTCGGCCAAGGCGATCACCATGTTGCGCAGCGGCGAGTCCGCATCTTCCACACGGCCCCGTGTGGCCATGCCGTCACTCGAAACGATCACGCGGGCGTGCAGGCCAGCCCCGTGCGGGTCGATCGCCAGCATCGGCTCTCCAGCCTCGGCGCCATCCTCGGCAATCGGCTGACAGATCAACGTCCGCCACCCCCGCATGCTCGGGTGGCAGATAGTCGAGGTGATGTTGCCGTCCACGCGCGCTAGTTGCATGAGCAATTACCAAATCCGCAGGTTGTCGACCATCACGCAGCGCCGGGTGCGGGTGAAGGTCTTGGGCGTGGTGATGCCCTCGCCGGTGGTCGTCGCGATGGAGAAACTCGAATAGCCCTCACCACCAGAACCCAGACCCGCCACGCACGGCCCGTTCTTCACAAACAACGTGGAGTCCAGCGCACGCGCCATCGCGGTCATGTTCTCGACGTTGAGCGAGTGGATCATCGACGAGTGCTTGTAACCGTGCTCGGCCACCTTGGAGCGCTCGATGCCTTCCTCCACATCGCGCACGCGCACGATTGGAATCATCGGCGTCATCTGCTCCTCGACGACGAACAGGTGGTCGGCACTCGTCTCGGCAAAAAGCAGCTTGCAGTCGGCGGGGGGGCGCACACCGCCATGCTCGGCCAGCACCGGTGCATCCAAGCCCACCACATCACGATTAAGCATCCAGTGCCCGTCTTTCTGGGCGAAGCACTCGCGGGTCAGCGCCTCCAGCTGCGTATCATTGATTGGATACGCACCCGCCGCCTTGAAGGCCGCGATAAACTCCCGGTAGACCTTGTCGACCACAAAGACCTCCTTCTCACCGATGCAGAGCAGGTTGTTGTCGTAGGCGCCGCCAATGATGATGTCGCGCGCGGCCCGGTCGAGGCGCGCTGTCTCATCGACGACCACCGGGGGATTGCCCGGCCCGGCGCAAATCGCGCGCTTGCCACTCTTCATCGCGGCTGCCACCACCCCGGGTCCGCCGGTCACACAGAGCAGCCGTACCTCTGGGCTTTGCGCGATGGCCTGAAAGGATTCCAGCGTCGGGTGTTCGACGATGGTGCACAGATTGTCGATGCCCAACTCACGACGAAAGGCGCGGTTGTAAACCCGCACGGACTCTGCGGCGCAACGCGCTCCGCCCGGATGTGCGTTGAAGACCACCGCGTTGCCGGCGGCCACCATGTTGATGATATTGCACGAGAGCGTCGGGATGGAGTGCGTTACCGGCGTAATCGCGCCAATCACCCCAAAGGGCGTCTGCTCCTCCATGGCGATGCCGTGGTCGCCGCTCATACCGTAAGGCGAGAGCCACTCAGTACCCGGGATGTTTTTGATGCCCCGAAGCTTGTCGATCTTGTGCTCAAGCCGACCGATCTTCGTCTCCTCAAACTCTAGACGCCCCCACTCCTCCTGCTTGTCCGTGCAAAGTGTCTTGACGATGTCGACGACTTTCTGACGCCCCGCCATGCCCAGCTGCTGCAACGCCAGAAACGCCTCGTGCGCCGCCGCGGACGCCTCCTTGCCGCAGGAAAAAACGCCGTCCGCGCCGCTGCCGGAATTCGTTGCACGCTGACCCCCGCAGCCGCACTCGGTTGTTGCACTGCCCGCGGCTGGAGCCGCCGACTCGCCATTGAGCTTGCGCAGCACCTCCTCGACGACCGAGCGCACCGTACTCTCGTTGATTCCAGTCAAATTGCTCATGGGATAATTCAGGGATTCCTAGGGGCACCGTGATCAGTCACCGCCAAACAACTGCGTGCCCTCCACGTCGACGGAGTCCACGATGCCCACGATGGCTGCATCCACGGGCAACATCTTCAGACCCGCCGCCTGCCGCGCCGAACTGCCCTGGGCAAAGAGGACCATGTCGCCCTGCCCGGCCCCGACCACGTCGACAGCCACGACAGTGTTCGAGCCTTCTTTGAAGCGCTTGGGCTCGCCCTGGTCAACCAGCATCGGGCGCAGCAACAGCAGCTTGCGACCGTGCAGGTTGTCGTCCTTCTTCGTCGAGACGACCTGGCCGATGACGCGGGCGAGAAACATCGTGGGTTGTTGGGAGTCGTGGAAAGTGGGTTACTTAGAGGCCTTGCCGCCGCTCGCCTTCGGGAGGATGCTCGCCACCTCGTCCGCCGGGCGGGCGATGACGTGCGCGCTGACGACTTCGCCAAGCTGGCCTGCGGCCTGGGCACCGGCGTCGAGGGCGGCCTTCACCGCGGCCACGTCGCCCTGCACGATGACGCTGACCAACGCGCTGCCGACGCTTTTCATCGGAGCGGCCAGCGTCACGTTGGCCGCCTTTAGCATCGCGTCGGTGCCCTGCACCAGCGCGATCAGTCCTTTGGTTTCAAGTAAGCCAAGAGCTTTTTCTGCCATGATTTTGTACGGGTTGAATTTGAAGATCGTTTGTCGGTAAATTTTGGATACTGCGCTTCAGTTGCGCGCCGCTAGAAAACGCCTCACCTCGCGCGCGACCACGCGTTCCTCGTTGGCCGGAATGACGCAGATGGTCACGGGGCTGCCTTCGGCGCTGATGATCGCCTCATCGCCCACACAGGCGTCGTTGCGCGCCGCATCAAGGTGAAAGCCCAACCCCTCCAGTCCCGAGCAAACCACCGTGCGCAAATCCGGATTGTGCTCGCCGATGCCACCGGTAAAGGCCAGGCAATCCAGCCCGCCCATCTGCAGCAAAAACGCGCCGGTCCAGTGCCGTATTTGGTGCACCAATACATCCAGCGCCAGTTGGGCCTGCGTGTTGCCCGCTTTGGCGGCTGTTTTAATGTCGCGCAGGTCGTTGCTCAGGCCGCCTGAAAGTCCCAGCAGACCGCCTTCCTTGGTCAGCTGCCGCTCGGCCTCTTCCAGCGAGATGCCCAAGGTTTTCATCGCCAACGGAATCGCCATCGAGTCCAACTCACCCACGCGATTGTTGTGAGGCAAACCGCTCTGCGGGCTTAGGCCCATGCTGCCTCCGATGGACACGCCGTTGCGGATGCCTGCCAGCGAGCTGCTGCCGCCCAGATGGCACGAAACCACACGAAAAGGTTTTCCATCCACAGCTTGCGGACCCTTTTGGTAAAGCCCGCGCGCGACCGCAGCCACCGCCTCGTGGCCGCACAACTCCGCCGTGCGCTCGCCGATGAACTTGTGGCTGGCTCCGTGAAAACTGTTTCGGCGAATCCCGATCGCGTGCCAGGCATCCGGCACCGCGTAGCGCGTCGCAGGCTCGGGCACCCACTGGTAAAACGCCGTCTCAAAAAGCGCCACCAGAGTCGCCTTCGGCGCTTTCTGGCGAAACAGCCGCACCCCCGCTGCGTAAGCCGGATTGTGTGCCGGCGCCACCTCACGCATGGCCTCCATGGCCTCCAGCATTCGATCATCGCACTCGACGCAGCCAGTCACACCCTTGGCCAAAATACATTTGAAGCCAACCGCGTCGAGATCGTCCAAATCGCTCAAGTGCCCGCCGTCGCAGAGCTGCTTCAACGCGTCCTCGACGACCGGTTCAAAGTCCTCCACCCGCTCATAACCGCCCTTGGCCAGCACGCGCTCGCCGTCCCCGTCCGCCAGCTCAAAGAGCCGGTACTTGAACGAGGTCGAGCCCATGTTGGCCACCAGAACCTTCATTGCGATAGATGGGGGAGCACCTTTGGCGTGTATTCAGAGAACCGTGACAAAAACTGCCTCAGCCGACGAAGGCCCCCATCGTGCCCAGGTCTTCGTGAGGACGTGGAATCACGTGTACGGCCACCACTTCGCCCACCTGCGCAGCCGCCTCGGCCCCGGCGTCGACTGCGGCCTTCACCGCCGCCACGTCGCCGACGAAGAACGCCGTGACCAGGCCGCTGCCGATTTTCTCCCAGCCGGTCATCGTCACGTTGGCCGATTTCATGGCCGCGTCGCTGGCTTCAAAAAGGCTGATCAGGCCCTTGGTTTCGATCATTCCCATTGCTTCGTTTGCCATGGCTGTATCCTTTCAGAAATTCTTTGGAGGTTTGATGCGCACCGGGCGATTACACGCCGAACTGCTTCAGCAAATCCGGGTGCGGACGGGGAATCACGTGCGAGGCGACCAACTCGCCTACGCGGCCCGCAGCGTCGGCCCCAGCGTCCACCGCGGCTTTCACGCTGCCGACGTCGCCCTTGACGAGGATGGTGATGAAGCCCCCGCCGATCGGCAGGCTCTTCACCAGATTGACGGCGGCTGCCTTGACCATCGCGTCGCTGGCTTCGACGCTGCCGACATACCCGCGAGTTTCGATCAGACCAATGGAATCACTCATTTGAACAGTTGTGTTGAAGGTTCTGGCTTTAAAATTGTTCGGGTGAAAATTGTCTCAATGTTTTGGATACGCGCTCAGGCCGGTGGCAGTAGCTCCACCGTCGACTCTGGGGTCAGCCCGCAGGCGTTGCCCTCGTCCGTGTCGATGTGCACCTCCAGCTTGAAGTCCTTTTTTATGCGCACAAAAATCCGGTCGAAAGTCAGGCCCAATTCACCGCCCACGCGCAGTTGCATCATCTGCTTGTCCTCCACGCCGTAATGCGCCGCGTCGTCGGGGTGCATGTGCACGTGCGGAGCCGCGCGTATGACACCCTCGCTCATTTCCAAAAATCCGTTCGGACCCATCAGCATGCACCCGGGCGTGCCGCCGATAGCGCCGCTCTGGCGCACCGGCACCCGAAAGCCCAGCGCCACCGCGTCGGTGTTGGCCAGCTCCACCTGGTTGAAGTCGCGGCAGGGGCCCAGGATGCGCAGATTTGAAATGACCCGGCTGCGCGGCCCGATCAGGGTGACCGCCTCTTCCGCCGCGTATTGGCCTTCCTGATACAGCCACTTGAACGGCGTCAACTGGTGCCCCCGCCCAAACAGTTGCTCCACCGCTTCCTGCGTCAGGTGGCAGTGCCGCGCCGATACGTTGACCACCAACGGATTGGGCCCGCTGGCCGCCATCGGCATCGGCAGGCCCAGGTGTCGATACACGCTTTCGCGGACCAGGTGTTCAACCACGGCCCGAGGCACGTTCTTTTGCGGGGTTTGCGCCATATTTGGCAGATTTTTGAGAGTTTCTGAATGCTTTCAGTCAAATTCTTCCACAAGTGTCAACCCTTTCGGCACTTCCTGCTTCTAATTAATTCAACCCAAACCGTTCTTTGCGAGCGGTTTCTCAGCGAGTCGCTGGGCGCCATCAGGAGCCCTCAACCGACTTTGGCTGGATCCGCTTCACGCCCTCCAGGATCGTCTCCTTGGCCGAAAGCCGCGCCACCCAGTGCCCGGGCAGGTTTTCAAATCCCAGCGAAGCTCCCAAGAGCGCTCCGGCGATGGCCGCGCGCCCGGCGTTGTCACCACCGGCGCCGATGATTTCGAGCAGACACGTCTCAAAGGCTTCCGGATATTTGATAGCCGCGTGCGCCGCCGCCGGAAAACTGCACAAGAGCGGACAACTCTGCCCCAGCGTTTGGGTGGCCTCTTTCACCGGCTTGTGCTTGAGCGAAAAGGCCTCGCCCAGCTTGCGCCGCAGTTCCAGGTCCAGCGGCTCGGTGGACTTCTCCAACTCGCCCTCTACCCAGTGCAAGGCGCTGTGCAGATCGCGACCGCAGAGCAGCTCCCGTAAAATGGCTCCGTGCACACGGTTGTAGGCCACGGCACGGGCGTTTCGCTGACGGATGAGCGTGAGCATCTCGACCGCGCCCGCCCAGTTCGGATCGTAAAAATGCGCGGCCACCACCGGTGTCAACGAGGTCGCCGTGGCCAACTGATCGTCGTCGGCCCCTTGCTGCCAATCGAACAACTCGGCCGGGCTTCCGGCGTCCAACCACGACTTGTAGGCTTCGGCGGTTCCACGGCTGGCGCTGTCGAAGTAGCCCTTGTAGCCGTTCTCGGGCAGACACCGTTGAGCCCACGCCTGACCGATGGCCTGCGGGTCGGCATGTCCTGTGTCCGCGACTACCTCCAGCACGACCTGCGCGGCATCCCCGTAGTGGGTGAAATCCCCTGGCTTCTTCCCGTAGTGATAGTGGCCTTCGGCCGGCGCATCAAAACCCGCCGGCCCGCCCGGAAACTGTTTTTCCAGATCGGCCAGATTGTAAATCCAGTGGCTGCCAAGGGCGGCGGCATCCCCCAGAAACTGACCCACCATCATACCAGCCAGACGGTCTTCCAAACCGGGTTTGAGCACTTCAGGAGCGTTCGCGGAAATATGCATCTCGCCACTGTGACGCCCCTGCACTTGACCGCAAGCCTCCCTCGTTAAATGGGCTGCACGCAGCCGTACGTCTCAGCGGCTCGCGCTGGCTTCCATTTGCCGCACAGCTTCTTGAAGCGGCGTCGGCTCCCAGCCCAGTTCATCCACGATTGTCGAGATATCCACCAGCGAATCCAGCGTCTCCAGAGGCTGCGATAACTTCGTCCCAGAATACCAACGTTGATAAAACGTTTCCAGCGGAAGCGCCTCAATATTTTCTCGGGACGACGGCAGATACACCCGATACCCTGGCAACTCCACCTGCAGGCAACGCTCAACCAGGCGCGCGGCATCGCTCCGAAAAACCCAGGCGGCGTAATCGGGCATGCGTGGGCGGCGGCTGCTCAGGTGCTTCCGCAGCGACCGCTGCGCGTGCTTCGCCGTCGAACGCAGCCACGGCAGCCGGAGCGCAATCCCCTCCAGCCCGTGCATCTCGCAGAAAAATTTCAAACTCTCCTCGCCCACCTGTTTTGACAGGGCGTAGGCGTTGCCCGGATTCGCCCGCGTGCGCTCGCTCATCGGCAGCTCAAAGCCAACGTCGTTCGGTTCATCGGGCTGAATCCAGGACTTACCCCCAATCACCTGAATCGAGCTGGCAAAGATGACCCGCCGCACGCCCTGCTGCCGTGCCCCTTCGTACACGTTAAAGTTGCTGCGCACATTGATGTTAAACGTGCGCTGGTCGTCCGTCAGTCCGGAGGTCGGGATGTTGCCCAGGTGTACCACCGCATCCATGCCTTCACACAGGCGAATCCCAGCCAGGTCCTCGGAAAGCTCTTCGATGACCACCGGCACCGGCAAATCCTCGGTAGTCTTCTGGTCGGATGCTCGAACCTCGAAACCCGACGCATGCAACCGCTGGACCACCTCACGGCCAAAGCGACCCGCCGCTCCGGTGACCAGCACTTTTCTGATTTCTCTCGCGTTCGACATGGCGGTTCAGTCGACAACCTGAACACCTGCCTCGGCGCGGCAACTGCAAACTCAGCTTCCGCTTTGCGCACGCTGTAGGCGCACCGTCCAAAATCCGGCCAGGCAAAGACCCGCGCTCAACAGGACAAACCAGTCACCCCAGCGCGCGTAGAGGGTGAGCTCGCCTGGCCCCGACGCAGGCCTGCTCACCGAAACGACCGACCAGCCACCCGCGTATATGGTCTCCCCCTCATCCGGCAAAAACACGTAGCGCACTCGCCCGGTTTCATCGATCCAGCCACTCCAGCCATTGTTGCCGCAACGCAGCACCGACCGCCGCAACTCCGCCGCCCGCAGCACCGAACTGGCCGCGTGCTGGTAAGCCCCGGCCTCCTCACCGTACCAGCCGTTGTTCGTGGCCACGTAGAGCATCTGCGCGCCTTCCAGCACGAGCTCGCGCGCCAGTTGCGGGAAGATATCCTCGTAGCAAACCAGCGCGCCAAATTTCACGCCCGCCGCCTCCAGCAACACTGCCGTTTCACCCGGCGTGGTATCCAGCGGTATGGGCACCACCTTGTCCAGGGGCAGAATGCCTTTCAACGGTGCATACTCGCCAAAGGGCACCAGCTTGCGCTTGGCCTGATAATCAGGGAGCACGCCTTCCTCAGGTGTGACTACAAAAACACCGTTGTACAACACATCCTCGGAGGGCCGTCCGAGGTTTCCGGTCATCACCGGCACCTCCAAATCCGCTACCAATTCCTCCACCCGTTGCTGCATGGCATTTTGGGCGTAGTGCTGGATTGGATACGGCGTGGCGGTTTCCGGCCAGAGAATCAGCTCGGGCGCGGCCGCCATGCTTTCGCGCGTTTTGTTGCGCACCGAAGCCCAGGCCTGCTGCACCATCTGCGGATCCCATTTGAGTTCCGCCGGGATGTTCGGCTGAATGAAGGCCACCCGCAGCGTTTCACCTCTGGGTGTGTCCTGACCCAACGCGAGCAGCCCCACAAACGGTCCCAAAACCAGCAGCAAAAGCGCTGCATAAAACTCCGGGCACAGCCCCCGGCGCCGCTTCGGGCGCTCCCCCGCCTCCGCCGGCTGCCGGCGCACCTTCGGCCAGAGCTGCCGCACCTTCGCCGCCAGCCCGAGATTGAAAAACACCAGCACAAACGAGAGCCCGTAGCTGCCCGTCCACGGCAGCAGCGAAAGCATCAGCGGGTTTTCCCAAAACGCCGCCGAAAGCGGTAGCCAGGGGAAGCCCGTCAGCAGCCAGCTGCGGGTCCACTCCAAAAGTACCCACCCGCCGGACAAGCCCGCCAAAACCAGGATACGCAGCGGCCACTCAAGGTTCAGGGCTCTAGGCAAGGCCCAGCGCAGCGCCACCAGCCAGCCCATGACAATCAGGCCGGTCGCCAGACCCAGGCCCAGAAACGCCGCCCAGGCCGCGTACCAGTCGATTGGCAAATGACGCAACCACACCACGATCAGCGACCAGGCCATCCAACTGCTCACAAACGCCACCGGCAAAAACACCCGCCAGCGCGGGCGCGCGGCTGCCCACAGCGTCAACGGTACCAGAAAAATGAACGCACCTTCGGAAAAATTAAAATTCGGGAACGCGCCCACATAGAAACCGACAAACCACACCCCGCAGAAGAACGGTACCCACAGGGGCAACTGGCCACGCCCCCGCCCGTTAGCGCGCTGTGGCTGCAAGTCCGTTTCAGCGGCCAGATCACCCGCAACGCTCATACAAAATCGTTTGGGTCGATCACACGCAGCTCGGAACAATACTTGCGGTAAAAGCCCCGGTCTCGCGTCAACAAAGCATCGGCGCGTTCAATCGCCTGCGTCCCAACCGGAAAATCAGGCAAAATTCTTTCACGGGGGCCGCCAGCTCGGCGATAGGCACGGAAACGCTTCCCGGCCTCGTACAATCCTTTTGGCGAACAATTCACCAACTGCACACTTAGGGCGCTCAGAGCTGTTAAGTGAAGTTCGGGCTGACTGAAATAGGTAGCTGTCTCGGCAAGGACGACCTCTCCAACTAGAAGCTTCCCGGATAGCCTTAGCTGCGTTAACGCCAGCACGCTTCGAGCAGTGAGAACGCTGGCAGGCTGAACAACGTCAAGTATGACGTTTGAATCAACCGTCACCGTCATCGCCCGCGCATAGCCTCAATAAACTCATCGACGTCTCCAATCGATACGTCCGCCGAACCGATGAACTCTTTCAAGGGCGATTGCTTCCGCAGGGCTTCGTACTTGGCTTGCAGGTCTGCCCTGACAAGACGCGGACCTCCGCCATCGCTGACCCAGTTCACATCGATTCCCGGCTCCAGGTGGAATTCCTTTTGGATTTCTGGCGGTATCTGGACCGTGCCGTCTTTTGCAATTTTCACGGGTGAATTATCACAGCGACGGAACGGTCGGTCAATGCTCCCCACCGCGCCTACTTCTCGAGTTGCCAGCCCTCGTTTTCGAGCAGCGGCTGCGCTTTTTTAAACTTCATCGTCTCGGTGCGATCGCCCTTGCGGATGGTCACCATCTCGTTGCGCCCCAACTTCGGCACCTCACGCCGCACGGTCACCTTCGGCAGCTTCACCTCGCGCTTGGGTTGCCCCGCTGCAGCCGCGCGCCCCGCCGGTTGCGCGGGCATCTGTCCTACGGTCATGGTGCCGCCCCCTGCGGCAGGCGCAGCTCCCGCCGCGATGCCCCCCGTAGGCTGGTTGGCGGGTCCCAGGGTCTTGGCCTGAGAGGTCAACCGCGCGATCATGTTCTTGAGCGCATCAACGTTGCTGGCCGAGCGGAACAATCCCGTGCACATGTCGGCCCGCACCCGTCCAAGCATCTCCTCAAAGTACTTGAAAGCCTCGCTCTTGTATTCCTGCAGCGGGTCGCGTTGACCGTAACTGCGCAGGCTCACGCTTTGCCGCAGCGAATCCATCTCGGTCAGGTGGTCCTGCCAGGTGGAGTCGATAGCCCGCAAGATCACGTAGCGCTCTACCTTTGCCAGGTCTTCAGGCGTTTCAAATTCCTCCTTCGACTTGTAGGCTTCACGGATACGCTCCATCACGGAATCGCGCGCCGCTTCCATCGAGCCGCAATCCTTCAAATCGGTATCCTTCAGCGAAATCGGGAACTGCGCGTTGGCCCAATTCAGGAAGCTTTCCACCTCGGGTCCTTCCACCTCCCCTTGCGTGGTAAAGAGCGGCTCCAGGCGTGTCTCCAACTCCTCGGTCACCATCTCAAACAGCACGTCACGCGGGCGCGCGTCGTGCAACGCCTGGTTGCGAATGCCGTAAATCACCTCCCGCTGGCGGTTCAGCACGTCGTCAAATTGCAGCAGGCGCTTGCGAATCGAAAAATCGCGCTGCTCCACCTTTTTCTGCGCCGACTCGATCGAGCGGTTCAACAGCGGGTGCTCCAGGATGTCGCCTTCGTTAAAGGTGCGATCGAGAATTTTGGCGATCGGTCCGGCGCTGGCAAACAGCCGCATCAAATCGTCTTCCAGCGAAACGAAAAAACGCGACGCCCCCGGGTCGCCTTGGCGCGCGCAACGGCCCCGCAACTGCCGGTCGATCCGCCGCGACTCGTGCCGCTCGGTGCCCAGCACCAACAGCCCACCGAGTTCATGCACGCCCTCACCCAGCTTGATGTCGGTACCGCGGCCCGCCATGTTCGTGGCGATCGTCACCGCGCCCTTCCGCCCGGCCTGCGACACAATCTCCGCCTCCTGCTGGTGGTACTTCGCGTTCAAAACCGCGTGGCGAATGTTCTCGCGTTTGAGCATACGCGAGAGCGTCTCCGACGAATCCACCGACGCCGTCCCCACCAAAATCGGCTGCCCCTTGCCGTGAGCCTCCTTGATGTCATCGATGACCGCCTTGTACTTCTCCCGGCGCGTCTTGTAGATCACATCATTGAAGTCCGCGCGGATACACGGCTTGTGCGTGGGAATGACCATCACGTTCAACCCGTAAATGTCATTGAACTCGCCGGCCTCGGTTTCGGCCGTGCCGGTCATCCCGGCCAGCTTCTGGTACAGCCGAAAGTAATTCTGCACCGTCACCGTCGCGTAGGTCTTGGTTTCCTTTTCGATGGCGACGCCTTCCTTCGCCTCAACGGCCTGGTGCAAGCCATCGCTCCAGCGCCGCCCCGGCATCATGCGCCCGGTGTTCTGGTCGATGATGTGAACCTTACCCTCCTGCACGACGTACTCCACATCGCGCTCGTACAGCGAGTACGCCCGCAAAAGCTGGCTGATGCAGTGAATTTTCTCACTCAGGTTGGCGAAGCGCTCCTCGGCCGCCTTTTTCTGAGCCTGCTTGTCCTCGGGCGAAAGCGCCTCTTGCCGCTCGATCTCCATGAACTCCATCGGCAGGTCTGGCAGCACCCAGGCATCCGGGTCGTTCGGGCTGAGCGTCGTGCGGCCCATCTCGGTCAGGTCTGCCGAGTGCTGCCGCTCGTCGATCACGTAAAAGAGCTGCTCCTTCAACTCAAACAGGCGACGCTTGTTAAAGTCCGCCTGCATCTCCGTCTGAAAATTCTCCAACAGCCGACGCCCCGGCCCTTCCTGCAACAGCTTCATCAACTGCCGATTCTTGGGCATGCCCAGGCGCACCTGCAGCAGCTTCGTCAGGGCCAGTTCCTGCTTCTCGGTGTCCTCGCTGCTAAAGTCCTCCTTCGCCTCGTTGACGAGCTGGTTACAGAGCCGCACCTGATTTGCCACCAGGTCCTTCACCGAAGGCTTCAACTCCACAAACGGCGCATCGCGCTGCTGCTGGGCGGGCCCCGAAATGATCAACGGCGTGCGCGCCTCGTCCACCAGGATCGAGTCGATCTCGTCCACGATGCAGAAATAATGGTCGCGCTGCACCTGCGACTCCTTGTTCGCCGCCATCCCGTTGTCGCGCAGGTAATCGAACCCAAACTCCGACGAGGTCCCGTAGGTGATGTCGCAACCGTAGGCCGCCTGGCGTTCGGTCGAAGGCATCGAATTCTGAATGCAGCCCACCGTCAGCCCCAGCGACTTGTACAGATACCCCATCCACTCCGCGTCGCGGCGCGCCAGGTAATCGTTCACCGTAACCAGCTGGCAATTGCGCCCGGTCAACGCGTTCAGGTACAGCGGCAACGTCGCCACCAGCGTCTTACCCTCGCCCGTGGCCATCTCGGCGATGTTACCCCGGTGCAGCGCCAGCCCGCCGATCAACTGCACGTCATAGTGCACCATCTCCCACTTCAGCTCGTGCTCGCAAACCAGGATCGTCTGCCCGCACAGCCGCCGCGCCGCGTTTTTCACCGCCGCAAATGCCTCGGGCAAAAGTGCCTCCAGTACCGTCTCCCGCGCCGACTCGACCGCCTCCTGCGCCCGCTCCGAGTCCAGCTGACCCTCAAAAGGCTGCTGAGCCGCCGCGATCGCCGCGTCGTGCCGCCCCCGAAACTCCGCCGTCTTCGCCCGCAGCGCCTCATCCGATAGCGACTGGTACTCCGTTTCGAGCGCGTTGATGCGCGCCACCAGCGGCTGCGCCTTGCGGGTGAACTGTTTGTAGTGCCGTCCCTTGAACGGCGCAAATACCTTCGTAATCATGACCTCACTTCGACTGAACTGCGGGGAAATGCCGGACTCGGGCCGCCCTCGGACCTATCGACCCATTCGGACAACCCAAAACCATGCAGGTTGCCCGCCCCCGCCCCGAAACGCAAGGCCATGTCGCCTGCCACCCCCACAAGCCCTCGCCGCCAAGCCGCCCTGAATCGCGAACCCAAACCCGCTGCCGGCGACCCACCTCAGCGCACGCTACCCTGCACCCTCCGCCAAAAGAGCTGAGATTTTGTCCCCAATGGCCCGCGCCCCCGGATTCTCCCGGTACACAGTCCTGTCTTCAAGACGACCGAGGATATCTATGAGAAATTCGCGTACCGGAGCTTCCTTCCGATGCGCCTCCGCCAGCTTCCACAACTCACCCATCAGCTCAGACAAAAGCCCTCCCTGCGCCCCGGCTGGCGCTTTAAAGAGCGCATTGTACAGCCCCTTCGCGAAATGCTCACGTACCGCCGCCTCCCCGGGGTGCGCCTGCGCCAACTCCCGCAGTTCCTTAAGCAAAGCTCCCTGCGCCTCGGCTGAAACATCGAAGATCGCTTTGAACAGCCCTTTGGCGAACCATTCACGTACCGCCGCCTCCCCGGGGTGCGCCTGCGCCAACGCACGCAGCTCATCAAGCAAAGCGCCCTGCGCCTCAGCTGGCGCTTTAACGAGCGCATTGAACAGCCCAACAGCCAGGAAAACGGGCGCCTGTTTCGCCTCGACGGGAATTTTTCCAAGCTGTTGGGTAATTTCTCGTGAGCCCTCAGCTCGGTTACCTAACGTCGTCTTGGCTACGGCGATAAAGAGCCGGACAGCCGGCGCTGCGTTCTCAAGATCGACCCGATCTTCCAAGGCATCAAGCGCGAGCACGTAAGGCAGAGCGCTATCGTTAATCTCCACTACCTGCGAGGCCAGCCAGAATGCCAGACGGGTGATTTGCTCGCGCAGGAACCGCCCTCCCACATCAACAAACGCGGCCAGCGCACACGCCTGTCGTGTGTCGTGTCCGTAGCTGAGCCCTTCCGGCGCCTTCGCATCCAAATATCCGCGATCCTCCAGTTTGTACCGGACGGCTTCGGCTTCCTTCGCCTCCAAATCGCGAAACAACGCGGCTTCGAGCACCGTAAAGATCCCGTTCAAGCGCGGGAGCAGCGCCAGCCGTAGCGCCACTTTGCGGGCTCCGATCTCCAGGTTGGGCAACGCGCGTAACTCCGGATACTGCAGGCGATGCCCCTCCTCTGCCAATGCTTGCAGTCCGTCCCAATGTGCCTGCTTTGCCTTGCTCTCTTCGTTCGTATCCTTCCACCTATCGAGAACTGCTGCGTTGCCCTGGATCGTTTCCAGAATGGTCGCGTCTTCGACTTTATCCAGCGCCGGCAGTTCTTGCCGCAAAGTCTTCAGCAGGCGCGTGTCTTCACCGTCTTCCAGCCGCAGTCCGGGCAGTTCGTACGACGACGCCCAGGACTTAAACTCATTCAGCATCGGCTGCAAATCGGGCCATACCTCAGGGCGTTGTTCGTAATCGGGGGTCCGCACCCCAAGAATGAAAACACAGTGCCTCCAGGTCTCCGCCCAGCGTTCTCGCTCCCGCAAAAATCCCTCCAGCAACTGGATTTCATCCCTGTGACTCTGGACTAGTTCAAAGCCGTCAAGCACCAGCACCAGCGGTAACTTCCCAGCATCTTGAATGGCCTCGGCGTAGGTGCGCGCCTCGTTGAGCGGCAGCCCTTCAAACGTCTGTGCCTCTGCCATCCCCGTCGAAGCCCTTACCGGTTCGGTAATAAAATCTTTCTGAATCCATCGAACAAAACGTTCTCCCCACTGACCGCTGTGCTTTTGAAGCACAGCTTTGAAACGCACCTTGGGATCCGCATTCCCGAGAAAGCGCCGATAGGCATCTTTTAGACACAGATTGACCGTGCTCGATTGATTTTCCGTCCAGCCCACGTGCGCCTTCTGCCCACCAGCACCCAGCGTCAACCGCCAGCACAGCTGCTCCAGCAGCCAGCTCTTGCCCTGCTTCGCCTTCCCCCGGACAACGATAACCCCCGGCTGCTGGATCTTCTTCTCCAATTCATCCAGATCCTCGGCCCGACCATACAAGATTTGCTTCCTGAACTGTCGGATATTCTTATTTTGCGACATAAGTAAGGCCAGGGGAGGTGCACGCGCGGCGCGCCTGCCTGTGATACGTCCCGCCCGCCCTTATGCAAGATTGCGCTCCCCATTTTGGAAACTACGGCCCAATTGCCTCCTGCCTCGCTGCTGGGTCCTCCGTGGGCGCCGGTTCATACGGCAAGCGTTGCCCAAAGCAACCCTGCCACCCAACCCAGCAAAGGCCGCCCCTATTTTTTTTCGCCCGCTCAGCCGCTTGCTCACAGGCCTCAGCGCCTGCGCGAAACTTTTTGCCCATGCCACCCACCCGAGCCAACGCATCCGTTGCCGCCGGGCCAACTTTCGGCTAAACTCCCCACATGCAAACACCGTACACCCCCACCTCCCGCCTGCGTTCCAGCCTCTGCACCTTGGCTCTGAGGTTCCCGGCTCAGAACCATTTCAAAAACCGGGCGCTGCCGCTGCGCGCCCCGAGTTATTTTTACGTTCTGGTTTCCCAAAGCCCCCTGCCGTCCCTCCAAAGCCTCCGTGGTTCTCTGCCGCTCCTCCGAAGACTTTTTGGTCATCTGCCGCTCCTTCGAGACCTCTGTGGTCGCCGGTTGAGTAGGCCCTGCCTTACCTCCAATGCCGCGGCTGCCTCCGGCACGAAAGCTGTCGCTTCACCTCCAGCGGCCTTTCCGTCGCGAGCTGTGCGCCCCTCGTTGCGCCCCATGCCGCTTACCCATCCACAAGATTGCCCTTCACCTGTGAGCAGTTTCGCCTACGATTGCGCGCGTGTTCAGCCGGTTTTTCCAACTCTCCCTCGCTCTCACCTGTGGGCTGCTGCTGCCCGCCTGCTCCCAGGAGGAGGGCGGCCTGCCCGACGGCTATGCGCTGCATGAGGGCGACGGCTTCACGCTGGCCCACCCCGACACCTTTTCCGTCACCGTCGACGCGGACCGCACCATCCTGGCCGACGCCGATCTGGCCAGCGCGCGCAGCATCGAGGTCTTCCCCGACCCGCTGCCCAGCGGCGCCTCGCTCGACGCCTACATCGACGCGCGCGTGCGCATCCTCAACCTCGAGTTCGACGAGGCCAAGGTGCTCGCCCGCCTCCCGCGCGAATCCGTCAACACCCGCGGCAAACTCGTCTCCATCCGCCACAAAAAGGACGACGCGCCCAAGCGGGTCGACCGCTACGTCGCGATCACCGGCGGCATCGCCTGGAACGTCAGCATCCACTCCCGCTTCGACGTGGACACGGCGGACACCCAGGCCCTCGTCGATAATGTCATCGCCTTTTTCGAAGTCGAAGGCGCGACGCTGCCACCGGCACCCTCCGGCGAGGACTCGGCGTATTAGCAGCGCCGACCAAAAGAGGGCTTTGCATCCACCGCCCCAGCCGCCAAACTTCGCCCCATGACGCAACGCATTCTTTTTTCGTTATTGCTGCCTTTGTGCCTGCTGCTGACGGGCTGCCCGGTGGTCAAAAAGACCGCGCCTGATGTTCCCGACGGCTTCACCAAGTACGAGAACGAGAACTTCTCGCTCGTCTACCCCGAGGAATGGGCCAAGCAGGATGGCAGCATGATCCTCTTCATCGATCAGGACCAGACGATCACCAAGGACTTCGCGGTCAACGTGAACGTGCTTTTTGAGGCGGTGCCCAGCGGCGTCGGCATGGACGACTATCTGGACGCGTCCATCGACGGCCTCGACCTGATGCTGAACAACCCCAGCATTCTCGACCGCGAATCCCGCGAGGCCGCCAACAGCAAGGGCCGGCTGCTGACCTACACACACCGCGTCAATCCCTACACCGTGTGGACGTACCAGTATTTCACGATTAAGGACGGCAAAGGCTGGATTTTGACCGGCACCGCCAAGAGCGGTGAGGAACAGGCCGCGGTCGATATCTTCGACACGATTATCGACTCGTTTTACCTGAAGTAGGCTGCCCCCGTGCGACTGTGCCATTCGACCCGGCGCTTGCAATGGGCGGACCCTAACCCAGCCGCAGAACCCATCTGTGCGAACCCTGTAAGCTCACGGCATATCTACCCGGACAAACCTGTTGCTGCGTCGCCAAATCTACGTGAGCGAACCCGTCTCTTGGCTGCAAAATCCACCTGGTATTTAACCCGCCGAACTCGCGACTCGCCGCCGGATCTATCTGGTCGTACGCGTTAAATCTCGTCGCCGAACTGCTTCGGGTGGACTCACCTCTTATCGCCTAGTTTAACCGTTTGGACTCGCAACTGGCGCCGAGTATATCCGGCCGAGTTTAACGCCTGTCGCCAATTTATTCAGGCGTCAGAACCGCGGTGAGCGGAGGCGCGGGACCTAGACGGTGGCGGGCTTGGAGGCGTCATCCTGAGGTACGGTGGTGACTTTGGCCGCGGCTTCGCCGCCTTTCGACAGCAGCGTGTCGAAGTAAGCGATCGTCCGCTCGAGGCCTTGACGCAACGGTACCTTGGGCTCCCAGTTCAGCTTTTCACGGGCCAAGGAAATATCAGGCTGGCGCTGCTTGGGGTCATCCTGGGGAAGCGGTAGCTTTTGCAACTCGGACTTGCTGCCGGTCATCTCGATGACGAGTTCGGCCAGCTCGCGGATGGTGAACTCGCCCGGATTGCCAACGTTGCACGGGCCGATGATTGCCTCCTGGTTCATCAGTCGGACGATGCCTTCAAGCAGGTCGTCGCAATAGCAGAATGAACGGGTTTGCGTGCCCTCGCCGTAAATGGTGATCGGCTCCCCGCGCAGGGCCTGCACGATGAAGTTTGAAACCACGCGGCCGTCATCCGGATTCATACGCGGGCCGTAGGTGTTGAAGATGCGCACGATGCGGATATCCACGCCGTTTTGGCGGTGGTAATCCATGAAAAGGGTCTCGGCCACGCGCTTGCCCTCGTCGTAGCAGGAGCGGATGCCGATGGGGTTGACGTTGCCCCAGTAGCTTTCGGGCTGCGGATGGATGTCCGGATCGCCGTAAACTTCTGAAGTGGAGGCCTGCAGGATACGCGCGGGTACGCGCTTGGCCAGGCCGAGCATGTTGATGGCCCCCATGACGGAGGTCTTCACCGTTTTGATGGCGTTGAATTGGTAATGCACGGGCGAAGCCGGACAGGCGAAATTGTAGATCTGGTCGACCTCAGCCTTGAAGGGGTCGACCACGTCGTGCCGCACCAGTTCGAAGCGGTGGTCGTCCATGAGGTGCAGGATGTTGTCGCGCCGCCCGGTGAAGAAATTGTCCAGGCAGAGCACATCGTGCCCTTCGCCCAAGAGGCGTTCGCAGAGGTGACTGCCGAGGAAACCGGCACCGCCGGTGACTAGTATACGCATGACCGCAGAGTAAGTTCGGAGGAAAAGCCCAAAACCTTACCTATTGGCAGGTTGATGGCAAGGGCGTTAGGTGGCAGGCAGGGCCTTGGGGTTAACCATCCAGGAGAAGCCACCGCTCTGGAGCTACGATTCATGTGGAATGGCCAATTACGCAGCAAAGCAGCGAGGTATCCTACGGAGTCTCGTCGATGACCTGGCCGTCGACGTTCATAAGGATGGGTGGTGGACCGTCGAGTTGGGCCAGCAGTTCAAGCAGGCCGCCATCGGTCAGCCACTGAAAAGAGGTTTCCCAGTCCGCCGAAGCGTAGCTTTGGAAGGCATCGGGAAGCGTCGAGTGCCGGACGACCGCATCGGCCCGGGTGTAGACGGAGGCAAACGACGCGGGCTTGGAGTCCGTAATCGAAGGAGCCGAGGACGTTGGATTGGAGGCGTTTGTTTGGCTGGAAGCTGGCCTGTCAGCGGTCAGGTCTGCGGTTTGCGTTGGAGCGTGCGGTGACGCGGGCCAAGCCAGCCACAGCAACAGGGCCAGAAAACAGGCGAGCGCGCCCGCCCCGCAGCGAGCCAAGGGAAAGGAGGTGTTGTGTGAGGTCTCTGCGTTTGAAACCGTCACGGCCGTCCGGGCGGCGCGTGCCAGTTGCGCGGGCAAGCGCGGGTGCCTCGGGCCCAAAAGGTCGCCCAGCAGCGCACGGTGCGATGATGACGAACGCGGGCTCATGAGTGCATCTCCGCCTCCAAAAGTTTGCGCAGGCGCTGGCGGGCCCGGGTCAACCGCGATTCGATCGCCTTTTCGCTCACATTTGCTTCGCGGGCCAATTCGCGCACAGATGTGCCGACAAAATATTTTTGCCTTAGCAACGCGCCATCGGCTTCACCCAAGCGGACAAGTGCGCACTCGAGGGCGTCAGCCAGGCGAGCCTCGGCGTCCCCATCGCGTGCGCAGTTCAGGGCCAGCCGGTATTCGCGGAAGCGCTCAAGCATCGAGCGGTAACGGCCCTGACGACGGCAGCGATCCAGCCAGGCGGTCCGCGCGACGCGGCAAAGCCAGCGCCAGAAGGCTTCGTCGCTGTCGAAGGACTTGAGATTGCTGGCGACGCGTTGCAGGCAGTCCTGCCAGGCCTCGTCGGCTCCGGCAAAGTCGCCGCGCGCAACCACCAGCAGGTAGCGGCGGAGGCGTTCGCCGTAGCTGTCCAGAAACATTCGCCAAGCCGTTTCATCGCCCCGGTGCAGCCGATGGATCAGTTCGGTCGGCGATTCCGGCGCAAGCGTTTTTTCCGCCGCGCCGGCTTTGGGCATGGCCAGCAAGGGAAGCAGTCGTTCCTCGCAATATGGGGCCGCGTTTTTCAATCGTTGGTACGTTCCTAGGGTGTTCGAGGCACGACGCGCCGCCTGGGTGTTGAAGGTGAGGGAACAGGATTTCCATCGGCATCGCTTGAGAAACTGACAGTGAGGATATCGCCCTGCTCGAACTTAAGTTCAGTCGGGCCATTCAAGACAGCGGGCATGTCGACGGTTGCGCTCATGCGTTGGCTCCGTGTGAGCTGCACGTTCTTAAGGTCGACCTTGGCAAAAACGCCTGATGGATGGTGAAGACTTTCTGAAAAGGACACGATGGCGGAAAGCTTCCTCAAGGTGGCGTCATTGCTGGGCAGACGATAGGTTCCCGGTTCTCTAATTGCTCCCAGCACCGTCACCTCGATGTACGGCGCGGGCTGATCCTGCAGGGTGCTCAGCGTCTGGCGCATCAGCTGCAACTCTGGTTCGCTGGCCACGGCGACCAATAGCTGCGTTTCCTCATGATAGTGGAGGGACGCCGGGGCTTTGTTAGGCCTGACGAGGTAGTAAGGCGAATTTTCGTACGCTGGCGCGGGCAGGTTGTCCCAGCCGAGGCGAATGGCGGTCGTGATCTCCTCGATGGTGTAGTGTCTCAGCAGTTCGCCGACTCCGACCGGAACCACCTCGTTAACGGGACCGACGCCGGACACGCGGTCAATCTCCAAACGCCAGACCCCACCGATCCATCCCCAGTTGTAGCCAACTTCGCGGTATGAAATCGCGTTGCGGTCTCTGATTTCAAACTGCTCGCGATAGTAGAGTGATTTGAGCAGAGCGGTCTCGTCGGCCTCTTCGACGGTGAACGGGGGGATCTCGATTCGCTCGGAGCCTACCGGAAAGACCGCACTGATCTGCCGCCCGAGGGCTTTGCTCATGGCATCGATCAGCTCGCTGGGCGTGCCCCCCGGGAAATCCAGCGTGATGCGGGCGGGATCGGATTTTTCAGTGGTGACGCGCTGCGCAGCGTTTGCGGGTGCGGTGGGTGTTTGGCTAATTTCCTGTCGGGTTGCAGTCCGCCGCTGGGGCGTTTCGCGCTCTACGATTCTACTTTGGGGCTCAGATTCGCTCTGGGCTGGCAACGGTGCAGGGGTGCAGGCAAGGCAAAGCACGCTCAGGACCGAGACAGGCAGTCTCTGAGCAATTCGAGCGGACGTACGAGAGAAACACAGGGCATTCATCACATGAGGGAAACGCCAACCGAGTGGGAATCCTTCACGATTTTTGCAGAAATGCCGATGACGAACGCTCCGGAAGCGGATTTACTGGTTGTATGAAGCAGAACTTTTCGGCCCTTTCCGTGCTGCTGTTGCTGGCGGTGCCCTTGGCGCTGTTCGCCCCGCCGAGGTCGAACACGGCCGAGCGCCTGCGCGAAGATGCTCCGGAGGGACCGCGCGAGGGCGACCCGGACTTTGACGCCCAGCCCGAGCCGACGGCCCCGGCCCCCAAGACGCGTCCGGAGCCGCTGGCCCCGCCACCCCCGCGGCCCAAGCCCCGCGCGTCGATCCCGCTTTCAGCCGAGCTGGAGCCGGTGGCACTCTCGCCGTATCAGTGGACAGGCGTGGCGGTGTCGCAGGATGGGCGCATCTTTGTCAATTTTCCGCGCTGGTCGGACTTCATCCCGATGTCGGTGGCCCAGGTGCTGCGCGATGGCGCCATCGTGCCCTACCCCAGCCCGCAGTGGAACACCTACACTCCCGCCAGCGATCCGGCGGCGCACTTTGTCTGTGTGCAAAGCGTTTATGTGGATGACGAGGATTTTTTGTGGGCGCTGGATACGGGCAACCCGCGCTTCGAGGGCACGTTGCTGGGCGCGCCCAAGCTGGTACGGCTGGACCTGCGCAGCGACACCATCGTGCAGACGATTCGCTTCGACCGCTCGGTGGCGCGCGAAGGCAGCTACCTGAATGATGTGCGAGTGGATGTGCTTCGCAACACCGCGTACATCACCGACTCTGGCGACGGTGCCATTATTGTGGTGGACCTGCGCACCGGTGCCGCGCGTCGCGTGCTGGATCGGCACCCCTCGACCGAAGGCGACGGCATCGAGATTTCAATCGAGGGCAAGGTCTGGCAGCAGGACGGAGTGACGCCCAACATCCATGCGGACGGCATCGCGTTGTCGCCGGATCGAAAGTGGCTGTACTACATGCCACTGTCGGAAAGCACGCTGTACCGGATTGAGACCCGGCACCTGCGCGACGCAAAGCTAAACGAGGCCCAATTGGGTGCGTTTGTGCAGACCGTGGCTCAGCCCGGGCCCTGCGATGGTATTGCCTTTGGGCCGGACGGGCGTCTGTACCTGACGACGCTCGAGACGCCCAGCCTGGACGTCTACGACCCGGCCACCGGGCAGGTGACGCAGGCGGTACGCGACCCGCGGCTGGCCTGGCCGGATTCGCTGGCCGCCGACCCCAGGGGTGCCGGTCTGTACGTCACAACCTCGCAAATCCATCGCGGACCCAAGCCCCGCGAACCTTACCGACTGATGCGGCTGCGGCTGAAATCCGACGACTGAATCCGTACGGTTCGATTTTCAGGCAAGCTTCCAGCTTTTGCGTTGCGGTCACGAGGCTGAGCGCCTACGACGCCCACCACACCGTTTCGCCGATGGCTTCCCTACGCGAGATTTTACGTTCGACGGCGATCCAAACGCTCAGTGCGGTACGCCTGTTTCCGACTTTGCAGACGGATCCGGCGGCGTTGCGCGGGCTGATGCAATCGCTCTACCCGCTGCTGTCCGGGCATGAGCTGATGCGGCTGGGACCCAAGGGCGACGGCGGCTATCTGGTGCCGGATGATCTGGAGGGGATTCAGGCGTGCTTCTCGCCCGGGGTGTCGGACCGTTCCGGCTTCGAAATCGACTGCGCCGAACGGGGCATGGATGTTTTTTTGGCGGACGCCTCGGTCGACGGCCCGGCGGAGAATCATCCGCGTTTCACCTTTACCAAAAAGTTCCTGGGCGGGTCGCCCGACGCGCGCTTCATGACGCTGGATCAGTGGGTGTCGCAGAGCCTGGCAGACAGCGACGCGGAGCTATTGTTGCAGATGGATATCGAGGGATTTGAGTACGAGGTCTTCGCGCTGGCGACCCCGCAACTGCTGCAACGCTGCCGCATCATTGTAGTGGAGTTTCACGACATCAATTTTCTGTGGAGCCAGCCCTTTTTCAAACTTGCCACCAGCGTGTTTACAAAGCTGCTGGCGACGCACGCCTGCGTGCACGCGCATCCCAACAACGTAAGGGGCAACCTGCGCCTGCGGGGCCTGGAGGTGCCGAGGCTGCTGGAGTTTACTTTTCTGCGCCGCGATCGCATGCGCGGGCAAGGCTATGCGACGGAGTTTCCGCACCCGCTGGATTCCGACAACTTGGATCTGGCGGGTATCGCCCTGCCTCCATGCTGGTACCATAGCGGAGAAAATCACGCGGCAAAGTAAGCAAATGCCCGCCTTTGCCCTTGCTTGAAAAAGCGCCGGGCAGTTAACTCATGTGCCCATGAGGGGGATGGAATTTCGCATGCTGGGCAGCAGTTCCAGCGGCAACGCGGGGCTATTAAAAACGGCGGATTCGCTGGTGTTAATCGACGCGGGGTTTTCGGCACGGCGGCTGGGGCAGATGCTGGCGCGCGCCGGTCACAAGCTGGAGGAACTGGACGCGGTCTTCGTCACGCACGAACACGCGGACCACTGCAAGGGGCTGGGCGGACTGTCAAAGCTGGCGCACCTGCCCGTTTTCGCCAACCGCCACACCGCCCGTGCCGTGCAGAGCCGCCTGAAGCATCGACCCAATTGGAAAGTTTTCGACAACGGGCGGGCGTTCGCCTTTCGGGATCTGACCATCGAACCTTTTTCGGTGCCGCACGACGCGGTGGACCCGGTGGCCTATTTCTTCGAGACCGGTCACGATGATCTGTTTTCGCCAAGATGCTCGCTGGCCTGGGTGACCGACCTGGGGCATGCGCCGACGCTCGTGCGTGAGCGTATTCGCAGCGCGGATTGTCTGGTGCTGGAGGCTAACCACGATGTGGACCTGCTCGACGGCGACCCGAACCGACCCTGGTCGACCAAGCAGCGCATCAAGGGTCGGCACGGACACCTTTCCAACGCCGCCGCCTACTCACTGCTGAACGAATGCCTGAGCGCGGGTGAACGCCCGCGCTGGCGCGACCTGGTGCTCGCGCACCTCTCCCGCGACTGCAACCGCCCCACCCTCGTCGAGGAATGTTTCGCGCCGCTACGCGCCGCCGGCGTGAACGGCACACTAAAGCTTCAGGTCGTGGACCCGGGTGCCGAAGAACCGGCCGCGGCCCTGGCCGTGGGTGCCTGAACTGCGGCCTCTGGCACTGACGTATCCGTGAAACGGATACGATCCACCTTCAGCGTATCCACGCCAAAGGTCCCTCGCAGCCATCATGTGGCTCCGCTAGCAGAAGGCCGCTCAAGTCCTGAGCTACGCCGCGGTTACTCGGGCAGGGTCAGTAGCAGCTCCAAGTAGAAGAAGCGCTGCACGGCATCGGAGACCCCATAGGGCGGGTTCTGCAGGCTGAAGCTGATACGTTCCATTTCCACGCCTTCCGGGCCGGTGAAGGCCACCGTGGGCGCTTCATTGCAGTGCTCGTCGGCAACCGGAGCAAAACCGGTGTCGTCCAGCACGGTGGCTTGCATGAGCGTCCAGTCGACCTCGCTGGCGGCAGCCGCACGGCCGAAGGTACCGGTAATGGTGTCGCCATCGAGAATCAGCTTGAACGGCTCGAGCGGCAGGTCGTCCACGCGCGGATTCATGCCGTAGAAGAACTGCGTGAGGACGCTGTACGTGGTGCCGTCCGGTGTGGCATCCGGGTTGGCGAGGCCCGCTGCAATTTCCGCTTCGGAGAAGTTGGCCAACTGCCACTGGGCGAAGGGCGAGAGCGAGAGCGTTGCAAACGGCGTGTAGGGCGAACTGGCGAAGCCGTTGCGCGCCTGAACGCGCACCTGGTAGGAGGTATCCGGCAAGAGGCCCGTCAGCGAAACAGTCACGGCATCACCGGTGCCATCGGCGGCGGGCAGGACCATCTGGCTAAAGAGGCCCGAGCCGACCGCCTGATAGAAGAGGCGGAAGTCGGTCTCGTTGTCGCTCTGGTCGAGGAAACTGACGTCAATGGAGGTCGGCGAGGTGCGTGTCAGCACCGGTACGCCCGGGATGAACGGGCCCGGATCCGGCAGGATGATGGGCAGGGCGGACTGCGACGGGTCGTGGAAAAGCACGCTGGCGGGAATCTCCTGCTTGCTCAGGCCCGGGCCCGCGTAGCTGACGGTCAGGGCATCGCCCGAGCCGCCCTGGAAGTAGCCCACCTCGATCCGGTAGAAACCGGCCTGAGTGAATTCATATGTGCCGGAGCGCTCCTGAGTGCCGTGGAAGTCGCCATTGTCGACCACGAGCGTGTCTTCGATCAGGAGGTTACTGCCGTCGTCGGAGGCGGTGTAGAAGGTATACACGCCCGGGGTCTGAATTTCGATGAGCCCCCAGAAGCGGTAGATGTACTGTGTAGTGCCGTCGAACTCGGAGATGTCGAAAAAGTCGATGGTGCCGTCGACGTCCGGATCGCCGAGCAGGCTGTAGTCATCCAGCGAGGAAACTGTGGGTGACTGGTCCCAGACGTTGTAGCGCAGTTGCGCGGTCAACGACGGCTGGACCGCTTCGGCCGCGGTGGTAGCGGAGACAATGGCAGTCACCGGGGAATCGCCGATGGCGTTGCGGGCGAGCGCCTGTATTTCGTAAGTGGTGCTGGCTTCAAGCCCGGTGAGGGTCATGGTGACGATTGAGCCGGTGTCCGTGCGCCCCAGCTCGCCGGCCAGGAACCACACGGTGGCACCCTGCTGACGGAAGCGCACGATAAACTCAGTCTCGTTGGTGCTGCCATCGGCGAAAGCGACGCGGATTGAATGCGTGGAGCCGTCGGAGGTGGCCTCCAGGCTGAGGGGTGCCAGCGGCGGATCGAGGATGGGAAGCGGCTCGGGCACCGTGAGATCGCCCGAGGCATCGCGGCCATCAAGTTCGAGCAGGTAGGCCAGCAGGTCGTCCTGGTCGCCCTGGGAAAGCGTGAGCACCCGGCGGTGCGGCTGAGCCAGGGCCAAGGCGTCTGCCGTGGAGACGATCATCTCGTCAAGCGTGTGCCGGTCTCCCAGCGCCGTCACCACGATGGTGTTGGTGGCCCCCGCGAGGAGGCTCACGCCTTCGATACGCACATTGTAGTATTCGAGCCGGGTGACGGATTCGGGGACCGGTGCCTCGTGTGGCGTGCCGTTTACCGTGGCGCGCAGGGTTACGTTGTTGTCGGAAGTGCGCACGCGAAACTCCAGCGCGCCGGTGCCACCGGAGCCTCCGTCGACATTGCTGAAGGTGACGGTTTCGCCGGGGTCGACGTCGACCTCCGCCCCGTGGCAGGCGCTGTCACGATTGATGTTGATGAAATTCGGGACGCTCGCGCCGTTGAGGGTGCCGTCCTCGGCCTGGTAAATAACGCCGCCGGCCACGGTGAAAACATCGGCGAGGGTCTGGGCGGAGCCGTCGTGGAAGTAGGGTTCGGTCTGCCAGACACCGAGCAGGCTGGGTGTGTCGATGCCCGTCAGCGGGCCGTCGAGGCGCTGGCCGGAACTGGTGCGCAGCGTGCCGATGTCGTGCAGCAGCACGGCAACACCGATTCCGCCGGTCGAGTCGGTGTAGCCGCCGGCCGGAACGTGGCAGGTGGCGCAGCTCTCGGCCTGGAAAATGGCGCTACCACGCAGGGCGGCGGCGGTCAGGGTGCCGTCGGCGTTGCGGTAAGGGCTCTGGGGCAAGGAAGTCACATCGAGGCTGGTCACGTAAGCGGCGAGCGCATCGAGGTCGCTGGAGCGTCCGGTCTTGGCTGCGCCGAGAGGATCCTGGGTTTCCGCGAAATCCGTATCGGTCATGAAGCCGGCCCCGCCGAAGTGCAGGCGCACGTCGTTTTCAAAGTCCTGGATCTCGTCGAAGTTGGCCGACCAGTGGACGTTGCCATGGGCCATGCCGCCGCGGGCGCGCAGGTCGGTGGTGTTGCGCAGGCCCTCGCCGCGCTGCGTGAAGTCGAAGGTGCGCCCGTCGAAGGAGCCGTCGATGTGGCAGGTGGCGCAGGACATGTAGGACTCCAGGCTCATGCGCTCAAGGCTGTTGCCGTCCCCGGAGTTACCGGCGTCGTAAAAAATCTGCTTCCCCAGCAGCACCTGGGGGTCGAGGATTTCCGGACCGCCCACGGTGGAGATGGTTGTGATGGTGTAGGTGCGGTCGCCGGTGGCAAAAAAGTCAGCCAACTCGTGCAAGGTCACGTCGCGGCTCATGTAGTTCTTGATCCAGAGGCGGCTGGTGGCCGGGTCGATGACGAGACCCAGGGGTGCCTTGCCGGCGTCGATGCGGGCAAAGGTGTTTTCGGAGCCGCCGCCGAGCAGGTGCAAATGGTCGTAGATGGCCACCAGGTTGTTGCCGCGCAGGGCGGTGAAAATCCAGTCGCCCAGCGGGGAGAATTCAACGGCGGTGGGCCCCTCGGAGTTGTCGACATCGAGGCGGATGTGGTCGTCCTGCTCGCCGCTGATGGCGGGCTCCTTGTTGTTGGACAGGTCGATGCGTCCGACCAGCGCGCGCACGGTGTGGTCGGGCTCCAGCGGGGCATTGTTGCCGGTGCCCAGGTCGAAGAATTCGCCGCGCTGGGTGTCGTCTTTCTTGGCGGTGTAGAAGGCCCAGGCCTCGTCCGGGGAAATCGTGATGCTGGAGATGTAATTGGGCACGCCTGAACCGGCGGAGGCACCGTCGGTGCCGCGGTCCCCGCGGTCGCGGTACAGCTCGATGGTGTCACTGAGGACGAGGCTGGTTGGGTTGTTCTCGACTTCCCAGATGACGCCGAAGTGCAGCGGCGAGAGAAAACGCGAAACCAGCAGCTTGTCGCCGTCGCCGTAGATGGCGATGGCGTGCGCCCAGGGGCCGAGGTTGAGGCGGGCGGTCTCGGTCATGGTGAGCGCGTCGAAGCGCACGAGATCGCCGTAACCTTCCAGGGTGACGAAAATCTGCGCGCCGTCCGCGGTGGCGCAGACGCCAAAGGGGGCACTGCCGTAGCCTGCGTCGAGGGATTGGATCAGGCCACCATCGGCACCGTTAAAGATATCGATGAAGCCGGTGTCGTAGCAGCTGACCCAGACCTTGCCGGCGCTGTCGACGGCCACGGAGCGGGGGTCGGTGCCGGTGGGCACCTCCCAGAGGACGGCGAGGGTGTCGGCGTCCATGGCGGTGAGGGTACTGTTGTCCGGATTGACGGTGTACACGCGGCAGGCGGCCCCATCGAGGGCGATGGGCCCGGACTTGGTCGGGAAGGGGCCGCTCGGGATGTCGGTGACGGTTACCGTCAGGGTTAGGACGGCATTGGAAGTGGCGCCGCCGGGCTTGAGGTCGCGCACCTGCACCTTGACCTCGAAGTGGCCAGCATTGGGATAAAGGTGGGAAATGGTGCTGTCGGTGGTCCACTCGGTGGAAGCGGTGCCGTCGCCAAAGTTGTAGCGGTACTCGAGCGGGTCGCTCTCGTCGTCGGAGGCGTCGACGGAAAAGGCGATGGCGTTACCGGGCTGAATTGGCGAGGGATTCGCAGTGACCTGGTTGATGACAGGGGCCTGGTTGCCTCCGGCGATGCCCGAACCGGTCGAAAAGGTAAAGGAGTACGGCTCGATGCCGTTGCCCGCGGCGTCCTTGATGCCCCCGTCGACCACGATGACTTCGTAGGTGGTGTCGGGCAAGAGGTCGTTGACAGGCGTGATGGTCAGAATGTCGTCGTGGGAAAAGCTGGTGTAGCAGTCGATGGGGTCGCCGCCAACCGGGCGGACGATGAGGGTCTCGCCGTTGATGATGGTGTAGGACTCGAGTGTTTCGTGAATGAGCAGCGAGATGGGTGCGCCGAGGGGGAAATTGGTCTGACCGGGACGCGGGCGGTGGTAGCCGACGTAGGGACGCCGGGTGTCGGGCTCGGCCTGGTGCACCCAGACGCCGAGGCCATCGTAATCGGCAAAACTGTAGGAGCCGGAGATAATAAAACGGCCCAGCGGCATCATGTACTGGGAGGTTTCGAGCTGGTCGGTCAGGGAGCCGGCGGGGCGATTGTTGCCGGTCTGGTCGAACTTCAGGTCCACCTGGAAGGTGTCCATGTTGACCTTGTGGTGACGGGCGAAGACGAAATTATCCTGCGCCTGTATGTAGGGGACGTTCGACGGGCCGTCGTTGCCGTCGCGAGCGAGGTCGATGGAGGTAACAAACTTCAGGTCGGTCGGGTCGGACCAATCGACGACGTCCATGAGGGTGTCGCCGTTGTTGCGGGCAAAGAGGATGTAATTTTCCCAGAGGACCGGCAGGTACGCGCCGAAGTCGCCCGAGAGCTTGTCGAGCAGGATGGGGTCGCCAGGCGGATCCTGAAAGATGGGGCTCATGTCGTAGGCCAGCACGCCGGTGCGCGACTGGTCGGAAATGATGAAGCAGAGGTCACCCACGAGGATGGTGGTGCCGGACACGCCGCTTTCGGACAAAGCGTTCCAGTTAGCCAGCAGCTCATCACGCTTATAGATAAAGGTCTGGCCGTTGTGGGAACCGTAGGCCCAGTTGAAGGCCACCGACCAGGGATAGTACATGCGAATGATGCCGCCGGTGGCTTCCGGCGGAGTGCTTGGGCGCCACACCTGATCGCTGGGGATGCGAAAATCGCGCCCGTAGCCGTTTTGGTTCACCCCGATGCGCTGGATGGCCATGTCGAAACTCCCGCCAAACCAGTCCCCCACCTTGGTGTTGGCGTGATTGCCCTGGTCGTTGAAGAGCGGGAGGTTGCCGCTTTGCGCGGTTTCGAAAAAGGAGGTGATGTCGTTGGAGTTGGACCAGGTCCACTCGCGCTGGTCGCGCCCCCCTACCGTGTTGGCGTAGATAAAGCCGTTGTGGTAGATGATGTTGGTCGGTCGGTCGGTGTTGCCGGAAGCGACAGGCCCGGTGCCGTCGTAGCGATCGATAACCAGCAGCTGGCCCGGGATGTAGTTGAACGGGTCGTCCGGGGCGTTCGGGAAGGTTGGGGCGACCGGCGGAACCACCGCCAGTGCAGCCTGCGCACACAAAATCAGAAAAGACACGCACACCGTGCCCAGGAAACGGGACTGAATCATGACGGGAATGGGACGACCGCGGGGGCGGTCAGGGCTTCAACGAGAAAGGTCTTAGTCAGACAAAGACAAAGAGATGGGTGTATATCCTGTCTGAGCATAAGGATATTATCACAGAATTCTACTTAGTAAAGTATCAGCGGGAGCGGCTCAATGCACCGTTGAGTCTGCATTCAGAATCGCATCTGAATTGAAACTTGATTATCAAGAAGGGCGTTGATGTTTCCTGTCGGGCAGATAGCAGGCGGCTGCCGGGTACGCCGCTTTAGAGCCATGGCCTTGCATGCTGCGGAACGACTTGCGCCCGCGCACATTGCAGACTGCCACAAATTAGTGGCCGCGGTTTCTGGGAAGACAAAGACCCCGGGTCCAGTATGTAACCCGAGGCCTTTTTTCTAAGACGTTAGACGTGAGAAAGCAGCAGAGCGCACACTTAGGCACCAGAGCCATGCGGCGTGTGCGGTGCCGAAGGCTGCGCACACGAGGTGTTTGTGGCCTCGCCAGTGACTGGGCCACTGCTTGAAACCGCAGCGGACTTGGGTTTGTGCCCGGATTTTTTGCCGCCGAGCGCTTCGATCAGCGGATCGGTGACGGTGTCCATCGAACCTGGGTCGAGGCCGAGCTCGTCCAGCAGCTTGTCGACCAGCGGCGATTGCATGCGGTAGCTCAGCAGGGCCTGCGTCAGGTCATTGGGCAGGCCGCTCGGACCACCCACCGCACCCGCGGACTGGCCGTTGCTGGCGTGAGCGCCGGAAGTGCCCCCGCCAAAGCCGTTGGTCTGGATGACCTTGATGCTGTCGATGCTCCCGGCGGGCTTGACCATGGCTTCAACGATTTGCGGGAAAACCTGGGCAAAGAGCTTGCGCAGCTCGAAGCTGATGATGTCTTCGGAGAGCAGGTTCTTAGCCTCGATGATGGTTTGTTTACCGTAGGCCTCCACCTCGAAGCGCTTCTGATCGGCCTCGGCCACCACACGGATTTTTTCGGCCTGCGCGCGGGCCTCGGTCATGAGGGCCGCGCGCAGGCGATAGCGGGCCTAGTCCTTCTTGAGGCGCTTGGCGATGCGGCGGCGCTCCTCGGCGTCCATCACGCGCTTGCGCAGGCGCAGGAAATTAGGCGTGGCCTCGACGAGTTCATCCTCGGCGATGTACTCGATGGCGCGCTCGAGCGAGAACTTGACCGGGGGAGTCAGCTGGATGCCCTTGTCAGAACCGGCGGCGCGCATGTTGTCGAGCTGCTTGGCCTTGCAGGGGTTGACCGGGAGATCCTCCTTGCGAGGGCTTTCGCCGACGATCTGCCCGTTGTACACCTGCTCGCCGGGGCCGACAAAGAGCTTTCCGCGCGCCTGCAACATGTCCAGCGCGTAGGCCATGGTGGTGCCCGTCTCGACCGAGCAGAGGGTGCCGGTCTTGCGTGTGCTGTTGACCGGTTGCAGGGGCCGGTATTCCAAAAACAGGTGCGAGCAAACCCCGTGGCCGCTGGTCAGCGTGACCAGATCGCTCTCGAAGCCGATCAGCCCGCGCGTGGAGATGACCGCCTCGACGGTGACGCCCGCGTGGTGGTGGTCCATGTTGGTGATCTGCGCCTTGCGGTTGGAAAGGTTCTCCATGACCGCGCCCAGCAGGTTTTCCGGCACCTCGACCCAGAGCTGCTCGAAGGGCTCCTGCTGCTTGCCGTCGACCTCCTTAAACAGCACCGACGGACGTGAGACCATCACCTCGTACCCCTCGCGGCGCATGGTTTCGGTGAGCACGGCGATCTGCATCGCCCCGCGCGCTTCGACCTGAAAGCGGGTGCTGTCGGGGGTATCGGCCACGCGGATCGAGATGTTGGACTTCATTTCGCGAATGAGCCGGTCGCGGATCTGCCGCGAGGTGACCTTTTTGCCGTCCTGGCCGGCCAGCGGACCGTCGTTGACGTGAAACTCCATCTGGATGGTGGCCGGATCAATCTCCACGAAGGGCAGCCGCTCGGCCTCCGGTGAGGCGGCCAAGGTGTCGCCGATATCGATATCTTCAAAACCGGCGATCCCAACGATGTCGCCCGCGCCCATCGAGTCCACCGGAAGCACTCCGAGGCCCGTGAAGCGCGTGATCTTGGTGACCTTGACGCGCTCGCTGCGCCCGTCCTTGCGCAGGGCATGGACGGTGTCGGTGCTGCTCAACTGCCCGGAAAGCATGCGTCCGATGGCCAGCCGCCCCACGAAGGGATCCCAGTCGATATTGGAGACAAGCATCCGAAACGGCGCCTCCTCTACCCGGGGCGAGGGCACGTGCGCGACGATGGTCTCAAAGAGCGCATCCATATTGGCGCGGGCGCCTTCGACCGTACGGTCGGCCCAGCCGTTTTTCGCCGAGGCGTAGAGGAAGGGCGCGTTGAACTGGTCCTCGGAGGCGTCGAGGTCGAGAAAGAGCTCCAGCACCTTGTCATGGACCCACTCCGGGCGCGCGGTCGGGCGGTCGACCTTGTTGATCACGCAGATGGTACGCAGCCCGTGGTTGAGGGCCTTGCGCAGGACCCAGCGCGTTTGCGCCTGCGGTCCGCCCACCGCGTCGGTCAGCAGCAGCACGCCGTCGACCATTTTCATGACCCGTTCGACCTCGGCCCCGAAGTCGGCGTGCCCGGGCGTGTCGACGATGTTGATGGTGTGGCCGTTCCAGTCGATGGCGGTGTTCTTGGCCTTGATGGTGATGCCCTTCTCACGTTCGAGGTCCATGCTGTCCATGGCCCGCTCGGGGATCTCCTGGTTGTCGCGGAAGTTCCCGGACTGCCGCAGCAGGCAGTCGACCAGGGTCGTCTTGCCGTGGTCGACGTGGGCGATGATCGCGATATTGCGGATGCGCTTGGCGGCTTCCGCGCTGTCTAGCGTGGCCAGTTGGCTCATGGGAAAGGATGGGACACCTCTGCTCGTCGCCAGGCCGAACGGCGCCCTGACAAATCAAAAAGGTGAAGCGCCACTATCGGGCGTGCCGCGCAAAGATCAACCACGCACTCGCCGGCGACAAAGAAGCCGCGCGGCTTACATTTTGGTGGGTTCCGACTATGTTTGCTGAGCCCATAGCCATGAGCAAGCAACCGAAACGCTATCAGGACATTTACCCAGAAAGTCCTTTGCTGAACAGTGAAGACCTTGAACGTCCGTCCGCGAAGTCGCTGCTGAGGCTCGAATTTTTTGAGGCTGCGCCAGGACAAATGCCTCAGGAAGTCTTCAATCAGCATCACATCTTATTCAATTTGAGGGACTCGCCACATCGCCTGGAAAATTGGCGTGACGGTGTCCACCGCGATTTTATGTATCGCAAGGACGAGGTGATCGTAACACCCGCAGGGGTGCGCTCCGGGTGGCGTTGGCATGACCGATCAAAGTGCATCGTCATCACACTGGAGCCCACGCAACTGGAGTCCTTTGCCCAGCACGAGTTGGGAACGCTACTGACAGACACCCAGCTCAAAGATACACCGCAGTTTGTGGATCCAGACCTGACGCAGGCTGCCATTATGTTGCGAGACGCGCTGACCAGCGAATTAGGATCCGCGGTCATGTTTGAGAGCTTTGCGCGGGTCTTTCTGACAAAGTTGATCCAGAGGTATGGATTGGAGTGTGATGAGACACTTGCCTTTAACCAGAGCTTTACGTCGAAACATTATCAGAAGGTACTGGATTATGTTGCTGCACACTTTCACGAGAACTTGACCCTGGAAAAACTTTCGAGTCGGGCAGGCTTTAGCCCCTTCCATTTTACGCGCTTGTTCAAGCGAACCATTGGGCACACGCCCCATCAATTTGTGATGCGTTATCGTGTTGAGCAGTCCCGTAAAATGCTTCTGGAAGCGCAGCGCCCGATCATCGACATCGCCGTATCTTGTGGGTTCTCCGACCAAGCGCATTTCTCGCGTGTGTTCAAACGTTTGACAGGTCAAACGCCGAGACAATACCGCGTTTCGCTTCAGACGACAGCCTAGCAGGAGTCAAAGCCGGTAGTTGAAGGCTTTCATGCGCGGGCTCGTTTAAAAGAGAGGCTGGATTGTTCTGCGGCTGCTTGGTTTGCCGAGCCAGGTGACGGATAGTCATTCGCTTAGAGCAACCTCCGTAAAGAAGCTGGATGGACGAGTGAAGAACCTCTGCAGCGGCTATCGTCTGCGATACGATAGTCCCGTGAAAGGAAAGCCTTTGCGCAAGAATTTTCAAAAACTTCGCAAGCTGCTTCAAGAGGAACCGGCAGAAATTCGGTAGAGTCGGTACATCAACTTCTAATCACGCAAACAACTCAAAGAAGGTAAAGCACCATGAACACCGAACTGAAATCCATCGCTGCTATCGGTATGCTAACCAGCCTGATTGGCACTGCTGCAGAAGCAGCAATCAAGAAGCGCGTCAGCTTCGAAAGCCAGGGAAAGACCTTGGCTGGCAACCTCTACCTGCCGGACGATTACCGCGAAGGAGAAAAGCTACCCGCGGTTGTGATTACCGGAGCCTGGACAACCGTGAAAGAGCAAATGCCCGCCACTTATGCAGCGAAGTTGGCCGACAATGGTTACGCTGCCCTCACGTTCGACTTCCGGGGCTGGGGCGCTAGTGAAGGCGAGGTAAAGTACCTCGAAAGCCCGGCTGAAAAAACCAAGGACATTCACGCCGCCGTCGCCTACCTCAGCACACGGGCAGAAGTGGATATGCAACGCATCGGTGGGTTGGGCATCTGCGCTTCAGCCGGTTACATGAGCGATGCCGCTGCGAGCAACCCACGCATGAAGGCGTTCGCCTTGGTAGCTCCGTGGTTGCATGACGCCGCGATAGTCGAGGCTACCTATGGAGGCCTTTCCGTCGTCAACAGCCTGATTGAAGCATCGCGTCGAGCCGCGGCATCCTCGGAGCCAGTGTATCTCGAGGCTGCAAGCACCACGAATGAAAACGCGGTCATGCAACAAGCTCCCTACTACACCGATCCGGAGCGGGGATTCATCAGCGAATACGATAATCGCTTCAACGCCGCTTCCTGGGAGCCCTGGCTCACTTACGATGCGCTAAAGACGGCATCGGTTCAGACCAAACCAGGCCTGTTGGTTCACTCCGAGGCGGCAGCTATCCCTGAAGGTGCCAAAGCCTATGCGGCGTTGAGCGGCAAGCATGTTCAACTGCTGATGCTCGACGAAGTCACTCAATTCGACTTTTACGACGACACAGAATCCGTACAGCAAGCGACAAAGGCCGTCGTCAACCATTTCAAGAGCACACTCTAAAACAGCTCTAACAGAAGGCATCAGCCGTGCATCTGGTGATGCAAAGAGTACTCCCAGTGAACTGCAGCGCCACTCAGCCCTATCCGGCACTAGCGTTCAACTAGTATGACCCGACCGTTATCATAAAGAGCAAGAGTGTAGGTATCCTTGCGGACCAAGCGAATTCCGAAGCACTGGAAAACTCTACGCTGCCGAAATCCAGTTCGACGATTCCTAGCTAAACTGCGGGCAAGCCGAACTGAGGCTCCCAGGGTCTTAGCAAACAAACTAACCGAAGTACTGCCAGGTTTTGATGCCACTCACCATCGTGTAGGTGGCATCAAATTCTGGAAAAATCATCGCGCAACTGCCGATAACATCGGCAGCGCAACTTCGCTTTGAAACTGGCTGAAGGTGCTCAGGGGCCAGAGCGGTCATGACACTTCCTTTTATGGAAACGCTCGTTTTTGGCTCGATGCGAAAGTGAAAGTCATTTGCATTAAGGCATGAGTTTTCTGATGTGGAATCCGCAGGGTGCGGATAAACCGACAACGCTGGTCCCGGTCACCGTTTTGAGTGGTTTTCTGGGGGCGGGAAAGACGACCGTCCTGAACAGGGTGCTTAAAGATGCGGGCTCGCTGCGAATTGCGGTGCTCGTCAATGATCTTGGCGAGATCAACATTGATGCGGCCCTGATTAAAAGCGCGGTCAAAGAGGTGGATGGCGCGATTGCCGGCATGCTTGAGCTGCAAGGCGGCTGTATCTGCTGCAGCATCCAAACCGACCTGCTGGATGCCCTGCTTGAACTCACCCAGAAGTTCAAGCCGGACCATATTCTGATCGAGGCGACCGGCGTGGCAGAGCCCAAGGCGATTCTGCAGACCCTTTACACACGCAATCCATCGGGCTGGAGCGGCACGGACATCCTTAAAGTCGCCAATATGGTGACGGTGGTCGATGGCGGGAATCTGGAACAGTATCTTGAGTCACCCGACAATAGCGGGAACCGCCCGCGGACCCACCTTCTCCCGAACGACCCGCGCCGCCCGCTCCAAGAGTTACTCGTCGAGCAGATCGAGTGCGCGGATGTGTTGCTGATCAACAAAGCGGATACGCTCGAGGAGGATGCCCGGAAGCGCCTTCAGGCCTACCTGGGGAGCTTGAATCAAGCTGCCGAGGTGTGGACCAGCAGCTTCGGGCAGATCGATGTGGATCGGCTGATGCAGGAGCATCGATTCAGTGTCGGCAAAACGCTCAACAGTGCGGCGTGGCAGAATGCC
This sequence comes from Opitutales bacterium, assembly GCA_050331815.1. GTDB lineage: Bacteria > Verrucomicrobiota > Verrucomicrobiia > Opitutales > JBHJGM01 > JBHJGM01. Next base: position 105,569 of record JBHJGM010000013.1, read on the forward strand.
ATTCTCGACAACGTCGATGGGCGTAGAAATGCCTGGAAACAGGAAAAGCAGGCTGCAAACGAAGATGAACCGCCAGCCGCTGACGCTCATTCGCATGAACACGACCACCACCATCACACACACGACGCATGTGAGCACCCTGATCATGAACATGACCATCACCACAAAGACTACGGGCTAGAGACCTTTGTCTACAATGCGCGGACCCCATTTGATGAAGCCCGGTTTCTCAGGGTGCTGCGAACGGGACTGCCGGGCGTCATTCGCGCCAAAGGGTTTTATTGGACCGAGCGGGTGCCCACGCGCGTAGGCCTCTTGTCGATTGCCGGGAAGATGCTCCGCGCGGACTACCTCTCTGAATGGTGGCACACGAAGATCCAACGTGGAGAATCGGAGCTGGCTGAAGTGCCGGAACTGGTGAAGCAGTCCTGGCTTCCGGGCCTCGGGGATCGGAGACAGGAGATCGTATTCATCGGGATCGACCTGAACAAAGAGCGTATCGAGAACGTGCTGAAAGACTGTTTCGCGCACGAAAAAGTAAAGGGGTAAGCGAATTCGCTATTCCTTTACTCTAGGCGACGAGCTCAAGGCCTCCCTTGCCCCAGTGTCGGTTTGAGCGAGGCAGATTGTGCTTGGTCTTACAACTTCGTCGGATTCGGGGCGTCGCCGTAAACAGCCTTCGGATCGAAGGCTTTAGAGTCCTCGACGAAGCGAAGGCGCAGCGCCTCATCCGACTCGCCGATGGGCACCTCCCGGTAAAAACAGGAACGATAGCCAACGTGGCAGGAGGCCTCGTCGCCGCCAGCCTTTGGTTCGGTCAGTTCGACTTCAAGCACGACGCAGTCTTGATCGTCATCGATGAGCATCCGTTTGACATGCTGAAACATGCCGGAACTTTCGCCCTTCTTCCAAAGCTTTTGGCGAGAGCGGGACCAGTAGTGCGCCAGCCCGGTCTGAATGGTCAGGGCGAGCGCTTCTGGGTTCATGAAGGCGACCATCAGTACCTCTTTAGAAACCGCGTGCAGAGTCACGCAGGGAAGTACGCCTTGAGAATCGAATTTGGGCGCAAGTTGGTCGCCTTCTTCGACCTGTTCGACGCTCTCGCGTTTTGCAAAAATAGATAGGGTTGGTTCTGAACTCATTCTTTAAATCTTGAGTGGGCGCGTGCCGATGGCAAAGCTAATGAAAGCGACTTTCAGGAAGCCATGAAGCACGATCGGGGATTCCTCCAACGCATTCGTCAGTCCATCGAGCGGAGTTCGCTGCGCATGACCCATAAGCGTGAGCGACTTCTTGAGGCGTTGGTCGCGGTGGACCGGCCAATCTCCGCGGCGGCGTTGCGCGATCGCGCCGACCTTCCCGAAAGTGATCTGGTGACGGTATACCGAACCTTGGAGGCGTTCGAACGCATCGGTATTATCCAGAGAATACCGTTGGAGGAAAACGGCTGTCTCTACGAGCTGACCGAAACCAACGATCACCACCATCACTTTATCTGCCGCGAGTGCCATCGGGCCGAACGCCTGGATCTATGCCTGGCCAAGGAGTTGGAAGCGCAGGCCCGCAAACTCGGCTTTACCGAAGTCACCCATCTGATGGAAGTGTACGGACTTTGCGAAGACTGTCGGCCGGGCTTCGGCTCCGAAAATTGAGTTTCAGCAGACCGCGGATAGCAACAGGCGCTAGCAGCTTGCGCATGTACCACCGCCACAACAGCCGCTGCCGGCTGATGAACGCTGAATTCTCTTGTTTTTAGGAATGAAGACACCGCCGGAGACAAGCCGCCGCACCGGTTTTCCTGTTTCGGGATGCGTGCGCAACGGCTCGGCCTTGATCGATTGAAAGAGCTCGAACTGCTCAGGTTGTTCGTCCTCAGTGCGCGGCACGGTTTCGTAGACGTAGACAGGCATCCTCAATCGAGCTCCGCGGCGAGGGGCGAGGCGTCGCTAGTCCAGTCCGGGAACGGATCCTTGAAGGTGCTCCAAGCGGTTACGCCTTCCCCCATCTCATCATCGGTCAACAGGCAGGCGTCAAAGCAGTCGCGCAGAAACGCTTCGTCCATCTGCCCGACATGGCCAATGAGTACGATTTCCTGGCGGCGGTCGCCATGGGGCTCTTTCCAATTAGAGAGCACGGAGGTGATTTCCTCTTCGTCGTCCGGCCAATGATTGCGAGGCACGGCGGCAAACCACTTGCCTGCCAGCCGCACGTCGGACTGGGCTCCGGCCCTTGACCAAAGCCCAACGTAAGGCATGCGGGTTGCGAGCCAGAAAAAGCCCTTTGAACGAATCACCCCCGGCCAGTCCTGAGCCATCCACTTGCGCACACGTTCAGGATGGAACGGGCGCCGCGCGCGGTACACGAAATGACTGATGCCGTATTCCTCGGTTTCTGGAACCGGCTCGTTCTGGATCAGTTTTAGCCAGTCCGGCATCTGTTCGGCGGATTGGATATCGAAGCGTCCGGTGTTGAGAATAGAGCGAGGCTCGATGTTCCCGAAGCTCGACTCGATCAGCTCGGCCCGACTGTTGATCGCTTTGATACCGGAGATGATCCGCGCGCGTGTGACTTCATTGACGGTGTCAACTTTGTTGAGCAGTATCACATCGGCGAACTCGATCTGATCGACAAGCAGATCGACGATGCTGCGGTCATCCTCCGGACCGACTTCCTGGCCGCGGTCCCGCAACTTTTCCGGTGAGCCGAAGTCGCGTTCAAAATTCGCTGCGTCGACCACCGTGACCATCGTATCGAGGCGCGACACGTCCTCCAGGCTGAACCCGAGTTCGCCGCGAAAGTAAAACGTCTCGGCTACGGGCATGGGCTCGGAAACGCCGGTTGACTCGATGAGGAGGTAGTCGAAACGCCCCTCGTAAGCCAGGCGCCGGACCTCTTCGAGCAGGTCATCGCGCAGGGTGCAGCAAATGCAGCCATTGCTCATTTCGACCAGTTTCTCCTCCTTGCGACTCAACTCAGCCCCGCCCTCGGCAACCAGGCGGGCGTCGATGTTGACCTCGCTCATGTCGTTGACGATGACCGCGACCTTCAGTCCCTCCCGGTTGTTCAAAACGTGGTTGAGTACCGTGGTTTTCCCGGCCCCAAGAAAACCGGAAAGGACGGTGACGGGGAGCTTACGCTTTGGTGTTCGCATAATGTATAATTGAGCTAAATTCTGACGGAAACAAGCAGCGCTCCCAACCAGGCAATGCCCAGGGCAAACACTGCGGCAAAACCCGCCTGCCGCCCGACCAATTTAAGCGCGAAGCCCGGACGCATTTCTTTCGCGACCGTCAGCACCGTGACGAGGCAGGGCAGCAGGACGCCGGCGAGGTAGACCACGGTGAGCACTTGAACCGAACTATCCAGAGGCATCTTGAGCGAATCCCAATCGCCGTTGAGCAGTCCGATGGCGATGCCATCCTTGCGCACCGAGCCCAGCACAACCGCCAGAGAGGCCTCAGGCGGCAGGTTGAAAACGGCCATGACCGGGGCCAGCAGATGCGTCAAAGCAGCTAGTGCGCCCGACCATTGGAGCAGACCGGCAACCACGCAAACGCCGACAAAGATGGGCAGAGCGACAATCGCGAAGTCCCGAAGACTTTGCAGCGCCTCGCGCAGGACCGCATTGATTTCAGGCAGGCGCAGGTTCCCCTGAGCCGGCAGTAGCATTTTGGCTTGGGCGTGTCGGAGTGCCGCGGGCCTTGTCAGTCGCAGATACATCAGCGTCGTGACGGCGAGCACCGCAAGGTAGACAGGCCCCAGCCACATGAAGCCCGCCGCCGCAAAAACCGCCAAAGTCGCCGGCAGTTGGTAGGAGCAGGCGGAACCAAAGGAGATGGCTGAGACGCACGCACCTCGCGAACAACTGGAGCACGCACGAGTCGCGATGACTGCCGGCACATTGCAGCCAAACCCCATCACCACGCGCACGAGGTCGCGGCCACCGAGCCCAAACGGCTTCAACCATGGATGCAGCGCATAGGACAGACGATCGATCAGACCCGTGCTTTTGTAGGCTGCGATCAGTGCGGTGAAGATCAGGATCGTCGGCAGCGCGTAAAGCAGAAGAAAGGGAAACATCGCGACCACCCCGTAATCGCCTCCTAGCGAAGCGGCTATGGGCGCGGGAAGCGTGTTGAGCCAGCCAAGCACCGGCTGCATAAGCATGCTCAGCGAGTTGAAGAAATAATCCGCGAGTTGGTTTGCCTGCGTGACCGCGACCCACGCCGGTCCAAACAGCAGGAGCAAACTCACCGGCGCGAAGCCCGCCGCCCGCTCCAGCATCAAGCCGAAGTTTGCTCTCTGAGCCTCAGGGAAAACAGGAAGTTCGTGGAGGTTTCCAAAGGTCCATGGTTTCGCCTGCATAACGCCTGTTCGCACGTTTGCGAGATCTGTGGCATCCGGCTTGCGGCTGTCTAAAAGCATGACCGGCACACCGAGTTTCTCGCTCCAGGCAGCCGTGTGCCTTTGTAGTAACGCTGCGTCGGCGCAGGCCACGCGGTCACGGAAAGTCAGTGTGATGGCGACTTTCCGCGACCCGAGGAGCGCTTGCAGTGCAGCCATTTCCTCGCGAGCCCGGTAAGCGCGCAACACAACCAAAACGGCCTCAGCACCTTCCAGTGCATTGAGCGCATCGCTGACCGTCACCGCATCCGAGCCTGTGACAATCCCGGGCGTGTCGACCCAATCCCAAGACTCGTCTGAATAACGTTCGCAGCGCAAGGTGGTGCCTGCCAGCAGCGAGGACTCGGCAAAACGACCGGTCAAAGCGGACAGGAGACTGCTCTTGCCCACGCTCTCCAAGCCGAGAACCGCCACGGAGGGTCGCTTCCCGGTTGCGGAAAGGAGTGGATTTTCGCCGACAGCAAACCCCGCCGCATTCACGACTGCGCTTCCACAGGTTCAGGCTTTGATTTGACCGCGCACTCGCAATTGGTGCAGCACTCCAGATCGTCGACTAAAAACCCACGACGTCGGTCGTCCGTTAGGTCGGGCTCCGGATAACCGAGGCGCCGCGCCATCGACTGTGCGATCACTCCGAAGCGTGCCCGGAATTTGTAGATAAAGCAGAACCGTGAGTTTCGCTGTATTAAAGAAGGCCCAGAATAGTAAAGACCGGGATGGAGGGTGGATGCATCGTCTTCGGTAAACTGTGGAACCGAGCCATCCCACTCCCAGAGGTCCTTGATGGGAGTGAGTGCCGAATGAAAACCGGTTGCTGCGATGGGCGGGTGCTTCGAATCAAAAACCTCACCGTCTTCCGTTTCCACGACATAGCGCCCCGACAGTTTATCCACGCGCACCACCGTCGAATTCCCATGCAGGGCAAGGCGTTCTGGATAACTGTCCAAGGTGTCCAGCAGGCGCTCACGCGTGAAAGGGCTAAGCACTTCGCTTGGGTCGGGGTCGTCGGCGTTCCAAGGTTCGCCCCTGGAGAGCACAAGCACGCGCTTCCCCAACTCAACTAGATGATAGGCCGCGTCGATGCCGCTTTCGTAGCCGCCAATGATCAATGCGTCCCTTCCACGGTAATCGTCCCAACTTCGAAAGGTGCTGGCATGGGCGCAGTGTTCGGCGCCGGGAAAGGAGCCCGTTTTGGGATGCGAAAACTCACCGACAGCCCAAATGACAGCGCGCGCCCGATAGCTCGCCTTTTCGGTACGGACGGAATACTCGCCAGTCTCAGGAACTATCTCCAGGACCTTTTCGTTTTCCCGCACGTTCAATTCAAAATGATGGGCGACCGTCTCCAGGTAGGCCGCATACTCTTCTCCGCTCAGGTGTTCCTTCTGAAACAGATCCGCCGGACTGGTGTCGGGTGTGATCGCGTTGAGGTCTGATTGAAAGAAGGGATTGCTGTGAAACGACGGCGTAATTAGCCGCATCTGCTCAGGCCAGCGATGGAAGGACGACCCTACAGATTCCGCCTCCAGCAGCAGCACGTCCTCTACGCCTGCCCGCCTTAAGGCAAGGCAGCAGCCAATCCCAGCCGGCCCCGTCCCAACGATAACGACATCAAACTCCACTCTCTAAAAATGAAAGTGACTTTCATTGAGTCAACGCGGAAAGGGGCTTTCACCGTGACCAAAGGCATCCCAACCCTATCCGCATCGATATCGAGCGAGCCGGCTTAGAGTGTGTGGATGGCTTTCGACATCGCCTCGCCAAGCCTTGCGCTATACCTTCGAGACCAAGCTCACGCATTCAGGGACGTCCCAGCGGCTGACCCAGGAGTTGATGCGCCACAGTAACCCGCAACTTACTGCCAAGATCTACACCGACGTGTCTCAGCTTTCAGCGTCTGAGGAAAAATCTCTTCGACTTGTGCTAGTCGAGATTTTCATACTTTGGTATGTATGAGCCTTTAAAGGGTAATCTAAGGTTCCAGATTTCTTATCGGTTTAAAGAAAAGTAGACATTTCGCGACCATACTTTGACTGTATTCGGTATGCATTTTTGCTATCGTTGCCTGTATGCCACATGAAAAGTTTTCTTGTTTACGTAAATAAAGGCTATGCTCACTATCTCATAGACGCGTCACTCAATGAGGCAGTTTTGCAGGAAGGCTCACGACTTTGCACATAAATGACTGCCTAGAAAGATTAGCAGATAGTTAGTAAAGGCGTGCGACGGACATCCCGCTACATGCTTGCTTTGCTCCCTTGTATAAACCTACTGTAAACAACTGAGTTAATCACACAATCGAATTGAGCATAGATTGATCACACTGCATATAGTCCAGGTTTATCAGTGCATCACCCTAGCACCACCTTACGCAATTCGCTAAACATATAAGCCCAGCCATCCGACATTACAGAATTTGTTCGCTCAAAGGAGTGAGCCTCTTCTGGACTTGGTTGCCAGGGCGACCAACTCACAGATAATTTTACTGCATCCTTAACTGAGTGTATTCGGAAAACAGAGTGAACTTCAAGTGGCCACGATGGATCCCAAGGACTTCGCACAACTTCGTTTTTGTTTTCAGCCGAAAAAGACATTCTGAAGGCAAGGTTTCGAGAAGGCTCGACTCGGGTAAACAACCATCTACCCCAGAAGATACCACCGTCTGGGCCCTGCATTTTGTAGTGAAAGATTCCTTCAGGATATAAATCCAGACTGCTTTGAACAATGGAACAACCCTTAGGGTGGAACCAAGAAACAAGGACATCTTCCTCTGAGATTGCTCGCCAAAGATTATCAGTAGTAGTCTCGAAACATGAGTGAGCAGCAAAACAAGGAAGCATGATCAGCCTGCAAATGAACAACTTCGCACAACCCAGTTTGCAACGATTTGGTCGACGTTAACGCTGCGAGCTGCTTTTTGACATCTTCTCCAACTGGTAGGAGATAAAATTTGACCGGTTCCTGTTTTCAGCCTTGGCGAGTTTTTCGACCTGGTCGACTAGTTCTTGTGGAATGCTAATCGATATCTGTGTCTGGCCTGGGGCTCGGGCGTGACTCTTTTTTTTCTTCATGTCTAATCTACTCCTTTGATCGGTTCATATTCAAAACTGATTATGGTCGAGCTTTCCAGAAGCCCTGTTTAATCCCATAGCGCATTAATTCTGGTGTGGCATGAATTCCAAGCTTTTTCATGATGTTACGTCGATGCCACTGAGCTGTCGATGGACGAATGCCTACCGATTCAGCGACTGAATCATTACTCATTCCCTGACTAAAAAGAGGCAGCAGCGTAAGCTCTGTATCTGAAAGGATTTTGTAAAAGGCTTCTGGATCGGCCTTAAGCCCTGTCAAGACTTCGTGGCCAATCTCACTGAAGTATTTTTCACCACTCGCAACAGTATGTATCGCTTTAATTAGTACGTCAACTGGTTGTTTCAGCTTGTCCACGTATCCATTGATTCGCGAACGCACAACGTTATGGAGGGTAAAAGGATCCGTTGCCGATGATAATGCCAATGTCCTAAGGCGGGGATAACGCTCGATGAATTCCTCTGCAAGTGCGACTCCATCACCATCGGGCAACATCAAGTCTACTACCAGCACATCAGGGACTGCCCTTGAAAAAATCGCCCTTGCTTCCGAAGCTGAGGCTGCAGGAAATACTTCCTTGAAGTTATCCTGACAGACTCGACAGAGCATCTCTCTGAAAAGGCGCTCATCTTCGACGATGGTTAACGACAGATCCGGAAACATAGCAAGATAAGTGCTTTTTTCACAACATTTTCATCATTGATTGTTTTGCACCGTTCTGCAACATCCATGCACACTCATTTTAGTAAACATTTGAGCATGCTTATGGGCGTTGTCAGTTTGGCATTCCTATCTCACGCGTCAGCCGCACAAGAGCCCCAGGCCAAAAAGATTATCAGCGAAACACCCGTCTTTATCCTCGACGAGTTCAACGTCTTTGGTCGCCGCCTGCCCGTAGGTGCGGAACCTTCGCCGTTATACAGCACCGAAATCAAGGGCATCGATCTTGAGGAGCAAGTTGGTCTGTCTTTCGCCGACCTGCAGCGTGAGTCTCCGGCGTTTCTCGGAAACGTGAACAATGATCAACAAGCGAATGGGGGAAGCGGCTCGCAGGGCCTCAATCTGGGAGGTCTTGGCTCCAGTCGCACAATCCTGCTATTGAATGGTTTTCGAGCTCAAACAAACAGCGCTGTCGGCGTAGAGAATGGAGGCTTTGGCAATCTTGCGCTGATTGCCCCAAGTGCCATTGAAAAAATTGGTGTCTTCAGGGGGTCGTCGGCAACAGTCTTTGGCACTGATGCGATTGCTGGTGCTGTGGATTTTCAGTTGAGAAGTTCGACGGCACCCAACCTTGTTGGCGTAGCTATAGAAGAGGTTCCATCTTCAGGAGGCGATACCTATTCCGCTTATGGCTTCCGGTCATTCCGCAAAGGTAGATTCTCAGTAGTAGCAGGCTTTTCCTACCTGGAGCGGGAGGCGCTTCCCTCGCGTGAACGAGAGTTGTCGGCTTCCGCTAATTTCCTTCCTCTTGGCGGCATCGACCGACGCTCACTCTCGTTTCCGGGGAGGATTACTTTGGGGCCGCCAGAGACAGCGAATGAGCAGGTGCTCAACGACTCAGTTTCCATACCTGCTTCAATTGCTGACTATCGCAATCTCGATGTTACAAACGATCGGTTTGATTTCGCAGAGACAAGTCTCGTCGTTCCAGAGAACCGCTTACTGAGCGGTATGATTGGGTTCCAAGCGGAACCGCTCAAGGATACGATAGTTCACAGCCATCTGGTCTTTTCGCAGCAGGATTTCTTCACAGAGCTCGCTCCTGCACCGTGGTCGAGCCTTACCGGAAACCTTCTGGATGCTGCGCGTATGAGCCCCCACTTGCCTGTTACACCAGCTGAGAACTTGATAGGCTTCACCTACCGATCTTTTGAATTGGGTAATCTCACCAACGACTGGCAGCGGAGAGCAATCTGGGGCGACACCAAGTTGACTAAGGCGCTGGGACCGGACAGTAGCGTCTCCATAGGCTTTTCGGCATCGTATGTAGACATCGAAAACAGGATTTCTGGAATTGCTGATGCACAGATTCTAGAAGGAGCGATCGCCGAAGGGAGTTTCAACCCCTTTGGCCGTGCATTTTCTGCAGGGATTATACCTTCGGGAGCTTTGACGGGCCAGAGCTACGAGAATGAATTGGCCTTACGAGAAGCTGCAGTGGTGCCAACAGACAACTACGAAGAAGCGCACCTTGCCCTGATCGCGTCGGGCACCCATAACGAGTTGAACATCGGGCCGTTTTTGGCCTCCGGGCTTTTAGGAACCGAGTTTCGCTTTGAACACGTTCGAGCAGACCCCGACCCTTTCTGGGCGCTCGAGTCAAATCTAGGCGGATTGCCCGTAAGCCCATTCGGAGCGAACCGAGCTTCAGGTGCTCTTTTCGGTGAGCTCATTATCAATGCTCTGCACAAAGAGACATATCCCTTGCTGTCTGTGAGACTCAACGGACGGCTTGAAGGAGCTTTTGACTCTGCCACAGGTGGCCCTTCATCTAATGATGCAAACAGCTATGTAGTTGCAGTTGTTGGCGTAGATGTTGCGTTTCGTCCATCCGAAAAATTGATCTTTACCCTCGGCTGCGCAACTGGATTTCGATCACCCTCTCTGTTTGAATCTTTTGGTGGGACAGTATTAGACTCCCCGCCACTCATCGATCCCTTGGGATTCACACCTGTCGGGACTTCGATTCCCTCCTCAGTCTCCTCTAATCCAGATCTGGATCCCGAAAGATCTTTGAGCCTAAACGCCATAGTCGACATAGAGCCTACTTTAATTCCAAGCCTAAAGCTAAGTGCATCAGCCTACTTCACGCGGATTCGAGACGTCGTGTCGAACGGGGCTCAGTTTATCCTCTCCCAGAATGCCAATGGGCAGCCTAACGAGGTGAATGTTTCAGGAGATATAAGCCTAGCTGCACCTTTTAGCGACCGAATTTCCCGGGACCCCATCTCCGGCATCGTATTGGGAGTTGATTCGTCCTTTTTTAATGCATCGATGATCGAAACTTCAGGACTCGATCTGCTCTTGGAGTACGAAAAAGAGTGGGCTTCGCATGGTGCACTGCGATTCTTCACGGAGGTAAAGTATATCTTGAACTATCGAATCGAATCCGTGTCAGGTGCTGAAGCAATGGACATCGCCGGATCATTTGTTGACAGCCGGTCCAATCGCCTTAGCCCCGGAGCCGTCCCTCGCTGGAAAGCTGCTTTCGGAGCTCAATATCAGAAAGGACCGGTACTCCTTTCGACCCGAATCACTCATATCCCTACCCTGCGAGATGATCCTCTTTTTACGTCCTCTCCATCCGGACGTGACATAGAGGCATACACTCGGTTTGATTTCAGAGTGCGCTTGGAAGTGTCGAAGATTCTCAGCAAAGCTCCAAGAGGAACGGCATTTTCAGTCGGTCTCGAAAATGCTTTTGACCGTCAGCCACCGTTTGCTGCGGGAGCTGTTGAAAACGGGTTTGATAGCTCAACCTACGATATTCGTGGTCGGGTTGTTTCGATTGAACTGGGTGTACCATTTTAAACCATCACCAGTAAAGGTAGTCACTGCGCTCGCTGAGATGATCTTGCGTAGGAGGCTTATAAAGCACGCGCCAAACATCGGCGTAGCGCGACCAGTCTCCCTTAATCGGGCCGTCAAAAACGAGAGTGTTGCTAGAAGCAGCCGAGGCCTTGCATGGCTCTTGTAAGCGACGAAGAAAACTCTCAAAGCCTTCCGGGCTGGAATAAAAACGAATTCGCCTGCTGAATCTGTTCTGCGATCCTTCAGGTTGGACTGAATGCAGAGGTGCGGTACCTTTCCCAACCTTTGTCTGTTCAACGATTCGCCATGAGCGATCCTGCTCAATGGAAGCACGAGTAACAGCTTCAACCAGACTCCTCCCATAGCTAAATCCGATGGAGAAGCCTTCGTCGCCCTCACTTCGCCAAGTCACTACAACTCGCGTTTTCGAAAGGTTGTGGACTAACTCTATGGCTCGCCTTCCATTCTTTGAAAGTGGAATGTGTCTGTGCGGAATCCTGTGCTCCCACCAGAGAAGCAGGGCTTGACGTTCGACTGCCTCTTTGAATGCTCTGCTTCGAGCCTGCCGAGGATGCATGCCAGGGAATGCTGCCATTCCTGTCGAAGATGGATCGACATCGTACCCGAACGCATCTGGTGATTCGGATTGGACGGTTCGGTGAGCCCAGCGCTCAAGCGCCTCGGAGACTGCCATGAAACGGGCACGCGAGGCGGACCGATGAGTCCCGGCACCATCTGGAAGCCGATCTTCGTCTCCGTGCGTCCGACTAGCCGGAAGTCCTTCACGAAGGTAGGCGAAAGCGCTGTATTCATCGGTGTCACCAGTCGTCTCTAACACCTGCTCAAGTCGAGCGATGGGGCCACCATCGACCTCCATGACACTGCGGTAGCGTAAAATCCCAAGCGAAAACATCCAAAGAAAAACCGCCCCACGGAGGGACGGTTTGAGTACCTCGTCTCGAAAAAATCAGACTTCGGTCGGGTAGACCGAGGGCAAAGCTGGCTTAGTCGAATCCGTCTTGACGACTTTGCTGCTCAAGGGATCAATCGAGGAGGAGACACGCTCAACGGCGCGCTTGATGTAGGCGATTTTGTTTTTCATGTTATTTCCTTGGTATATTGGATTTAGTAATCCGCTTTGGAGCATATCCGGTCGAACGAAGTGGGTAAAACCGTTCGTTCCCCTCATTTTTGGGTGTTCTCTTGGTCTTGCACAAATCACCTTAGGCAAACCTGCGCTGGAGAGCGGATTTTCTACTCGTCCAACGCTCTCGTTTCCGCTTCCAGCTCAGGCTGGCACCTCACCGATATGGGATATAGCCGAGAGCCCCCAGCATGTAGTGTTTTTTGCAGCCGAAAATGGCCTTCATCGCTTTGATGGTGAAGAATGGCAGTATAATCGCTTCAGTTTCATCACAGGGTTAAAGTCTGTGGCATTCACCGCTGCAGGGGACATGCTGCTAGGAGGGACAGGGTCCTTTGGCTATGTGCCTTTTCCTTATTCTGAAGAGGAATTCGTCGACCTCTCACGACTGCTTGAAGAGAAACAGCCACGCCCCTTGATTTGGAAGTCTATGGAGTTTGGCGGCGACTACTTTTTCTTCTCACGCGAGGCTGCCTACGTTTGGAGCGATGGGAAACTGGAGGTGCATGCGCTTCCCACCGAGCGGCGACTGTTACCTCACCTGGTTAATGACACTCTTTACGTGCACCAAAGGGGCGTTGGTCTTTTGAGGTGGACAGGAACTAACTTTGAGGTGCTAGTGCCGACTGCGCCTGATTTCTCCGTAGGGATCGTATATTTAGAGAAAGCTTCAGCTGCAAACTCATTGAGCGGACTTTTGGCCGACGGCAAGCAGGTTTCTTTTTCCTTAGATGGGCCTTCTGTCACAATGTCCACTGGCGTATCTGAATTCGAAAACCAAATCGTGTTTACGGGTCTTCGAATCACAGACTCTCTATTGGCCTTCTCGACTCTTAGTAACGGTATTATTCTTACTGACAATCTAAGTGCTCCTACTGCTGTCATCAGTAGTTCAAATGGCTTACCAGCTAGCCCCCCATACTCGATCTGCAGGGATTTTCATGGGAACTTATGGGTCGGCACTGCCGCCGGTATTGGTTACATCTACGGAGTTAAAACATGCGACCTGTATGATGCGTCGACGGGCTTACCCGAAACGCCTATCTACGACCTGCTGCTGCATGAGGACCGATTACTTATCGCAGGGCACGAAGGCGTTCACGAACTGAAACTGGATGGCGAGGATGCCTCCTTTGTCTCGCGAGGGCCCTTTCCAGATTGGACCTGGTCTATGTATCCCATAGCGAGCGACATCCTTCTTAGCACACCTTCTGGTATAAGGTCCCTCGATTCAGGTGATAGCCGCCTCCCCACAAGGACTGACGCAGCGCAGATCATCAAATCGCACCTCAAGCCAGAGGAAGCTTACATCCTCCAATACGGAAACGCTCTACGCATCAATCTCAAGAGGCCAATCTCCGTGCTGGGTGAAGTCGGGCGTTCAAACGAGATTGTCCATTCGATACTGGAGCTTTCGAAAAACGAGATACTCGTTGGGACATTGCAAAATGGTGCCTATTCAACTTTACTCGCTGGTGATGCGAATAGGCCAAGGATTAAAGGTGTCGGTTTAGAGCATGTATCTTGGGTCCGCTTTCATCAGCTAAATGAAGAGGTAATTGCGGTAACCTCTGACGGGGTTTTCCTCTTTGATTACTCAAATGAGAGATTTAGCAAAGTAAGAGAGATTGATCTTGAGTTTGGAAGCGATGCCTATGCCGTCAATACTACGACCTTCGAAGATTCTCTCTATCTGATTTCGCCGTCCATGGACTCCTCTTCCTTTCCATCCGGTTTCCAATTGTGTGTTGTCACGCTCAACAAAGGAGAGCTCATTTTACAAACACTGCACAGGCCAGAGCTAGCAACCATGAGAACCATTCATGATATCGAGGTTTTTCGTGCAGACCAGAAAACTCTTTTAATATTTGTTTCCGGTGTGGGTAAAGTGCTGCGCATGAATAGCGTCGGGGAACAACCCATCGAAGCGAGAAATCCAGCCCCTCATCTCACTCTCGCTACGTATCGAGGTGGCAACTTGTATTCGATGCTAGATTCAGGCACTGAAAACATAAACTCTCAATCAACACTTTCGCCTGATGTAGACCGCTTCAGATTCCGATACTCCAGCGCCTCTCCCTTGCCGCTTCAAAAGAGCTACCAGACATTTCTTGAAGGCTACGATGAAGACTGGCAACCGGTAACCACTGAAGCTTTCCGCGAGTTTACCAACATGGCACCTGGGAAGTACCGGTTTTTCGTGAGGGCATTTTCCGTCGATGGCGTGCCTCCCTCTCAAAGCTCACTTGTTTTCCATGTCCTGCCTTATTGGTATCAAACCTGGTGGAGTCGCGGACTGTTTCTTATCATTTTCTTTGCGCTTATATTAGCGTTCATCAAGCTAAGAGTCTATTCGCTCCAGCGGTCTAACAGAAAGCTCGAAGAGGCAGTCGCTCTGCGGACAATTGAGCTCGAAACCGCAAACCTCGACTTGTTTCGAGCGAATCAGGCTAGAAAAAACCTCCTAAGCACGGTCGTCCACGAAATTCGCAATCCCTTGAATGGTGTTCTCGGACTTTCGCAAGTAATTCGCGATCGTGCTAAGGACTCCACAGTTGAACCCTATTTGAAGCAGTTGGATGAGGTCTCCTCCCATCTCAAGGAAATGGTGAGTGAGCTTCTAAATCTGTCCGCACTACAGGCCGGTGTAATACCTTCTGGCGAGAGTGTTTTGAGTCTTCAACCATTCTTTGATGAAGTAACCGCCTCTTATAAGAGGCTTGCCGATGAAAAAAACTTGCGCTTTCTTAGCCGTTTTCTCGGAGAGAAAGCTCTCCGCGCCTCAATCAACCCTGGCTTGTTAAGGCAAGTTGTTGGCAATTTGCTTGGCAATGCCATTAAGTTTACAGAGGCTGGTGAGATTAGCTTTATTATGTCTGCAAATAGAAGCGGAAATGTTGGGGATCTACAACTCGTAATCACAGACTCAGGACCAGGTCTTGTAGCATACAAGTTATCGACCTCCAGCATCGATAAATTATCAGAAGCTGTGGCAAAACCAGCCGAAATATCTAGCGTGGTGGACACACCGCGCAATGGGCTCGGCCTTGGTCTAACTATTGTCGGCGAAGCAATTCGAGTGCTTGGTGGAAGATTTCACGTCCGATCATCTCCGGCAGATGGATGCGAATGGCGACTGATCATTCCATTTAGAGTTCAAGAAAAAGAGCCACTCACAAATGCAAAGGAGTCCTACAAGCTTGTTTCTACCTGTTCTGTCCTCGTGATCGAAGACGATAAGTACAACCGCATCTATGTTGGTGAAGTGTTGGACAACCTCGGAGTTCAAGCGACATGTGTGGCCACTGGTTTCGAGGCAATAGCTGCATTTGAGAAAAGTCGTTTTGATGTAGTCCTCTGCGACCTTAATCTACCTGATATGAGCGGCTTCGAGGTCTTGAGCCTCCTTGCTTCACAAAAAAGAGGAAGCAAGAAAGCTCATTTGGTCGCAATGACCGCAGACGAACAGATCCAGTCACAAGGCTATGCAAGTATCCCTGAATTGGACGGACATCTCCTAAAGCCCTTTTCGAGCGACAAGCTAATGGAGACGATGCTCAGCTTTGGATATCTGAAAAAGCATTTATCTGATGACGATACCGATCAAAATGCGGATCGGGCACCTAATGTCCTAGACGCTCTGAGCATCCTAGCGGGTCAGGATCGTGCGAAAGCAGGCCAGATTCGAAAAGAAATTGTTAAGTATATGAATGCTGAAATAAGCAAAGCGCAACATCTGGTCGAAGAACGAAATTGCTCGCAAGCCGCTTTTATACTACACAAACTGCTTACGTCTTCGAAGATTCTAGGTGACGAAAAAACGACCAAGTTGCTGCAGCAAAGCTATCAGAAGGCAAGGCAAGAGGATCCTAGCATTACAAACGAACTGCGTCTTATTCAGAGTTTTCTTTACGCTCTGGATCAAAGAACCAGTGATGGCGAAGAGGGCCACGACGCGGTTTGATGGACTGATACAACGCCTGTGCAATTTCTGAAATATCCTTAGCTACCAGGACATTACCAACGACCAATTGACTCTTGCGAGGCACAGCGAGGTCCAGTGCCCAGTAGTCTGAAGGCGATAGTTGAAAGACGCCGACAGACGGCAAGCCTGCGGCCACTCGCTTCAGGTGAGCTTCATGGCATTTCCTTGAAGACGGCTTCACTGCTGCATCCTGGAACTCCTCAATAGGCCAGGACAATGCACCGGGTACAGTTTGAGCAGGAGAAAAATGAGCATGACAGCGGCGATCCCTCAAGCAAACGTAAGTCACTGCTCCGTTCTCTTCTTCCATCCAATTCCAAAGGTTTCGAAACTCTTCGCGCGCAAGTAAACGATCGTACCGATGCATGTCTGTACACTTCTTCAGCGCCCTCCATCAGGCCAGTCGCTTGAACCCTCAGATTTGAGGGGCCTATTTATCTCATAAAATAACAGAGGTATCCCCGCCGTGATCGCACCACAAAAGCATCTGAAACCTGCACCCCAAGGCTTGGTCTCGTAATACGCAGACGCAAGTGATGTTTCCTAAACTGCAAAAGCCTACTGACAATGAGCTTGTCGGCAACTGCGGAAATCAAGCTTCACGCACCCCAGGATTCGTCAGACCAATCGTAAAATCAGCTGATTCTCGAGATTCGGTACCGTGGCTGTCCTGGGAGTGCCTTCACGAATATACATACCAACCGCACTTCTGGAGTATTTCGAGAAAAGGCTTCGCTGGCTGTGGTGATGCCCGGTAACCTACTCGTAGGCGCATGGCTTCAATCAATCGGGCATCCGTGACTGTCGATGCTTGTATTTGGTGCTATGGGCTTGTCTGACACGATAATCATCTGAACTGACGGTTCAAACGCGCAGCCCTTACGCATGTTGAGGCCCTCCCTGATGTGTGCTTTCAGCCATAGAGGAATTCCAAAGCCTTGAGGGCGTCAGAAAGCGCGTTGCAGCAAACCACGCCTGAAAGCATCAGGATTCGTTGATGAAAGCCTGTTTAACAGGGATTAACCTCAATGACCTTTAGAATTTTTATTGTTTATGGTGCCCCCACCGGGACTCGAACCCGGATTAACGGTTTAGGAAACCGCGATTCTATCCATTGAACTATGGGGACGGTTGTTGGTCAGCGACTTAGCGATTCCTAGGCCCATTCAGGGCTCAAAGTTCCCATAAAACTTCCCATACTGCTCTGCTCTTCCGTTGATGCCTATGGGCGTGCAGCCAACGGTTGGCAACCGCATTGGCTTCATCTACCACCATACCCATCAACAATACGCCGCCAGACTAGCTCTTGCACTGGCAAAGTTCGCGTAAATCGGTCAACTTGAGCGGCTTTGTGTCAGAAAAAAACCGACTTGGTGTCGTTAAGTCTGGCGACGCCACGAGGACAGCCAAAGTTCGTAAGGCGTTGAAGGACTGTGATATGCGCGGTTTTTCTACGAATCACTGACACAAACCTTCAGTTCTCTTGGGAGCGGTTATCCAGAAATCTTTTTAGGAAGATGTTTTACGATAAAAGATTCTTATATCTGCTTCTCCAGTAACTCAGCTAATGCTGTGGATAAGCTACTGGATTTTAAAAGATTAGACCCGACTGTGATACAAATGTGCATGCAACCCTCGTTTTTGCATGCTGGACATCATAATTTTTCCAAGGCATCACACAATAAATGCCTCTCCTCGGACCCACTTACCTCCATGTGCTTGCGGCAACTTTGTTGTACGCTTCCCATACCGCTCTCGCTGCCGGTACCGCCGCATTGCAGCCACTTTCTGATGACGAGGCAGATACGATTGTCGCTGACCAGATGGCACCTGCGACGGAAGCAGAAGGCCACTTTGATGAGGCAGAGATCATTCAGTCGCAACAAATCGAATTGGATGGTCGTAGGCTCATCTTCAACCGAGTCACTCCCCCGAGCTACTCTGTCGCTTCTTTTACCCAACCCACCGCGCTGACCAAGGCCATTGGCGAAGCCGTTTCAGTTCTTTCGGTCGAAGAAGAGGGTGAAGCGCCCTTGAACGCAAAGGAGCAGGAGAGCCTCTTCGTCACGGCGCAGGTCTACGATCAAATCTACTCTGTGCTCGATTGGCAATTTGAAGGTGAAGATTTTCGCGCCTACAGCAACGTAGACTTCAACGACCTCGCCGGGACCTTGTTGTTTGAGACGGAGACCACTGTCTACACAACCCTCTTGGTTGTGAACGAAATGGATTCACAAGCGATTGAATCGCGAAACCAGGAGCTTCTCGCGCAGGGCTACCCTGAGTCCTCGCTAATGCCGCTCCCCAATTGGCCACCATTCACGGAGGGTGAGGTAGAGTTTTTTGTGGAATCCCTAACTGGAACCAATGAACCAAGCGTCGATGCCTACCGTGGATTGCTCGCTATACACGCCCACTACGCTCAGAACAAGTCAGAGCTGGCTGTGAAGCGCCAGCGTCGAGAAGCACTTCAAGCAGCGCGGGAGCGTTACGAGCAAGCAAACCCGCCGGCACCAAAACCGGACACAGTGATCCACTTCTGGCGATTAGACACTGAATAGCGGCAGGACCTTTAGCCGAGGAAATCCCATGAAAGCAACTGTCACTGCTATTCTTCTAATGGTGGCGCTTCTGCCTTCGCTCACGGCGCAGAGTCCGTCCGACCCTGGTATTGGTGAGGTCTTCATTCATGATGCATCTTCAGATGCCTTTCAGTTTCGTTGGTGGGCCAAAGCCGGGGAGTACTACTTCGTGCAGCAGACAGAAGACCTGCGCGCCACATGGAATTACTTTCCGTATGCCGTAAAGGGTAACGATGCTGTTGCGGGTATTGGGTTCACGCAGCCGAATGCGCCACACATGTTCTTTCGTGTTCTCTACACGAATGATCCGGCTGATGCGCTGCTGACCTCAGACTTTGATGCGGACAATGTGCCGAACAAGTTTGAGCTGGATAATGCGTTTGACCCCTTTGACATCTCCGACGGAAATTCAAACAACCTTCCCGATGAATGGGAGCTTTTCTACGACGACGAGTTTGGGGTGTTTCCGGTGCCCTTGCGGGCTGCTCTAACCTTTCGAGAGTCCAGTGTCGTTCCACTGTACCTCAGCAATCCAATTTCCCCTGATGCGACTTTTTCAATCTCAGTTTTGAACAACGTCGCACCGGGCCAAATCGTCTACTCTTTCGAAGATTCACTCACCGGATCTGCCGCCTACAGCTGGACCGACATCTCGACAACGGGAGCGTTGATAGCGGGAATCTCTGAGCACGACGACGCGTCTGTAGAGATTGTGCTCGCGGACGTTAGCGCCGACTTCTCTTTTCCCTTTTATGGAGCGAGCTATGATCGTATATACGTTTCTTCGAATGGGTTAATAACTGTTGGGAGTCCAAGCACCAAACCCTCCAACAGGTCCATACCCAGCACGAAAGCCCCAAATGGCTTTATCGCATTGTTCTGGGATGACTTGGACACGGATGACCAAAATACAAATGATGCCGGGGAAGTCTATGTCAAAGGTGAAGCGGATCGAGTTATCATACAGTTCGACGGGGTGACACGCGACGAGCCAGATACGACCACGGATGCAAATACCTTCCAGGCGGTACTCCATGAGAATGGAACCATCGAGTTTTTCTATAAAGAGATGAAGGGTCTTCTCAACAGCGCCACTGTCGGTGTTGAGAGTCCCAGCGGATACTATGGAACTGAAGCCTGGGGTGATTCGGACGAAATCACCAGCGACCTTGCTGTCCGCTTCACTCCGATATCGAGGCCTTTTGTGGACATCTCTCCAGATACTGGAACGCTCTTAGTGGGTCAGGTTTTGGCACTTAATGCGCAGTTTAATGCTTATGAACTGGGCCCGGGAACCTACACCGCTAACGTAGAGATTTCCCATGACGGCACTGGCACGACTCCGTGGCAGTTCGAAGCCATTCTCGAAGTCACTAATCCACCCTCAAACATCTCTATTACGGACCCAGATGACGGCGACGATTTTTGGATGGATCAAGGCTTCAACCTCAATGTGTTTGTCACCGCCTTAGATAGTGATTTCGGCATTGAGCGGGTGGACTTCTACGCGAATGACGTACTCATCGGGTCAGACAGCACGCCATCCTATAACTTCTTCAATTGGGTACCGCCAGGCGAAGGACGGTACTCGCTGGTTGCGGTTGCGGTGGATCAGTTTGGAGCGGAGTCGCCATCCGAGCCAGTACAGGTTACGCTTTATCAGGACCTCGATGAAGACCTGATGCCTGACACCTGGGAACTGGCCGAGTTTGGAACGACGGATGTTTTGTCATCCGCCGACGAGGACTTTGATGGTGTCCCCAACATCTTTGAGCACCGGCATGGAACAGACCCTACTCACGCACAGTCTTTCCCTTCGTTTATAGAGGCTCAGCCTTTGGACCCACTGGCACCTCCCGCAACGGACAACTACTACATCGTCGATGGCGTTTCCAACACGACCTACAAAAAGAGTACGATCCAACAGGCAATCAATGCGGCCAAGAGCTTCGACATCATCGAAGTGCGTCCGGGACTTTATAATGAGGACATAGAGATCCCCTCCAACAAGCGGGTCTACCTCTTTGCCCGAGATGGCGCGCGGGCAACAATCATAGATGGAGGGGGTGCGAACGACAGCGTGGTTGTCATCCGGTCCGAATCTGTTGTACGCGGCTTCACCGTCCAGAATGGTTCGGATGACGACGACGGCGGCGGGTTCTATGTTTCCGTGTCCGGGGCGCAGGATTCACCTCGTATCTTGGATTGTCTCATCATCAACAACGTCGCCGGAGATCAAGGTGGCGGCATCTATTTGTATGATGGCAGCCTGACGGTGGTATCTTCGACCATTGCCGACAACCGCGCTGCTTCCGGCCATGGCCTCTACAATCGGTCTTCGTCCAACGAGGTCTTTCTGGTGAACTGCCTGTTCTGGAACCCACACCTTAACGGAACCGATTTCGCTGGACAGACTGGCTCGATCTCTGCGGACAAGGTTGTAAGTCGCAACACGTCCACAGGTAATGTCCTCATCGACGGGATGGACCAATCCACGGATATCGTCGGGTTGAACGGGTTCTATGGCCTGTACCACGCCTCCCCGGCAAAAGACGCCGGCAGCAGTTCGACTTATGGAAAGTTCGATTTCGACCAAGAGGAACGCTCCGATGGATTGATCGACATTGGCGTCGATGAGGTGGTGGACGCGGATACGGACGGCATGGCCGATACTTGGGAGGCCTTCTATGGTCTCACCGACCCGAATGCAAATGCCGATTCCGATTCTCTGACTAACCTTCAAGAATACCAGGCCAGGACCAACCCAGCCTCTGAAGATACAGATGGAGACCTTCTGTTTGACGATGATGAGGTTCTGTCTCTGGGGACAGACCCCACAGTGGCGGATGCGCATACACTCCTCAATGACGACAATGCGGATGGCATAGTGGACTACTACGGGCTCATTCTTTTGGGAATTTACCCAACGAGCATGGGAGTGGACACGGATGGCGATGGCGTTTCCAACGAAGACGAGTTGGCTGCGGGCACCAGCATCTTCCTGACCGACACGGATGGTGACTCCGTGGCTGACGATGTCGATGCCTTCCCACTGGATGAAACCCGTTCGAGCTTCCCGCCACTGGACGGCGGCGACCAAACAGGGCCCGTCATCGACCTCCTCATTCCCGAGAACGCCATACCCCTCTGAGCCTGACTACCATGGGCAAGCTTCAGCAATTCCTTCATTCGCCACACATGAATAACTTCAATATCATTCTCGGGAGCCTGATACTCGCCTCAAGTGCATTGCACGGGGCGGAGTCTTCACCCGGCAGCATCGCCTCGGAGGTTTCATTCGATGCCTCTGCTCTGGCGCTGCGGCATGAGCAGGTCAAAAAGACGGTTCCCTATGGCGGCGTGTCGGGCCGGATCACGTTGCGTCCGCTGGATCTTTCCCGGGTCCCCACCGAGGAGGAATTGCGCCTTTCGGGACAGTTGGGAAGCCCGTTGTCTCCGGTTGGCCAGGCCGAACCGATGCTTATCAGCGATACCACCGCCAGAGAGCGCCAAGCGGCGGACAACCTCGCTTTTGGCCGGGCGATGCAGGAGTGGAACAAGCACAATTATTCGGAGGCAGTCCGGCTCTTCAAGGCGCATCACACAGATTTTCCTTCCAGTCCGTGGGCGGGCGAATCTGTCCTGCACATGGGCTGTGAGGCTCAATTCAATGGGCGCTGGGATGAAGCCCTAGGCCGGTTTGAATGGATCATCGATAATCTTCCGGAAGGCTCGGACATCTATCAAAAAGCCCTCCTGCGACGGGCAGTCCTGTTGATGGAGCGAGGCGATTTCAACGAAAGCATCGCGGGCTTCCGCCTGATGCTCGTCACCGAAGCAAGCTGGCAGAGGCGCACCTACGCGCAGAATTGGATTCGCCAGTTGAGCGCCTACAAAGGCCACCAGGCAAGTTTGCGAAACTGCGGCGGAGCCGCTATCGCCCATGTCTTCCGCATGCGCGGAGATTTGGAGACCGCCACCGGACTGAGTGAAATGGCGGCGTTTGGCGACTACGGATTCACTTTGGAGGAACTTGAGGCTCTTGCGAATGCCTCTGGGCTGAAAGCGGACAGCGTGCGAGTGTCGCCCGAAAAATTCGAAACCCTGTCTTTCCCGTTCATTGCCCACTACAAAGACGAGCACTTTGTGACCGTTGAAGGCTTTGACCAAGATGGTAACGTCAAGGTCTTCGATTCTAGGGTGGGCCGGGTTGTGTCGATGAGCCGGGATTCCTTCCTCGCGCAATGGTCGGGTCTGGGCCTGCTGCTGGACGCGGACGAGGATCTGCCCGAAGGTATTTTCGAAGCCTCCAGCGACGATCTCCATTTCGTTGGCGGTTGCTGTGGCCTTCCGCGACCGGAAGACGGACTGGGCACATGCCGGGAGGGCAAGGCTGGCTGCGGACTGCCCGTGTGGTCGGTCAACCCGGTCAATTTCAACTTGCTCGTTCAAGACACGCCCCTCTGGTATGATCCCGTGATCGGGCCGGAAATTCATATTACCCTGACTTACAACAGCCAGGATGCGCTCAACCAGCTTGCCCCGTTCGGCAACAAGTGGACCTTCAATTACTGCGCCTACGCCATGGAGGCTCCCGGCGGAGCGGTCACGATCATTATGGGTAGCGGACGCCGCGATGTCTGGACGCCCGACGGAGGGGGTGGTTACACACCTCCACCGGGAAAGGCCGCTTACAAATTGCTGAAAACAGGTGCCTACGCATACGACCTGACTCTGGCGGACGGGACCGTTTACGAATTTGCCGTGCCTCCCGCGATGCCGCCTGGCACGACCAACATGCTGCTGGTCGCCATCAAGGACACCTATGGCCAGGCGGTCCGACTGAAACATGATGCCAATGGTGCGCTGGTGGGAATCTGGGACGCCCGATACCCGGCGATGAATCCGGCAGACCCGCATACCGAAATCAGCTATGATGCCACGACCGGCTTGGTCGCGAAGATTACGGGCCCGTATGGACGTGAGGCAACCTTCAGCTACGAAGAAGCCGCCGTTCAGGGCGACGGCGGAGCGACCACTTACAACCTGGTTGGACAGACGGACATGGGAGGCATCGCCTACAGCTACGGGTATGATGAGAACCCGGAAATCGTCGCTCCGGGAGCGTATATGAGCAGCATCACGCTTCCCTATGGTTCGGAAGCAGCCACCACGCAATTCCTCATCGAACCGGCGGATGCGGATACGCCCAACGGCTTCGACAAGTATCCTCCCATCGGTGGACTGATGTGGGAAAACTACCGCATCACAATAACCGATCCTCTCGGCCACAAGTCGGAGTACTACTACGACGGGTACTCACGCGATGGGTATATCCGCGACGCCAATCAATATGACCCCACCGTCGGCCCGATGTTTTCCGGGGCGGTGGCGACCAAACTCGACTATACTTTCCTTTCGGGCAGCAGCGGTGCTGGCATGGTCTCCCGCATCACTCACCCCGACGGGACCTACATCAACTATAGCGACTTCAACGGCAACAAACAGCCCCGGCTCATCAAGGACGAAGAAGGCAACGAAACAAGCGTCACTTACAATACAAGCGGGCAGATACTGACCGTCACCGACGCACGGAGCAACGTCACCCGCTTCGCCTATGCCGACAGTGGAGCGGGCCTAGGCCTGGACCTGGTTGAAATTTCCTCCGACTCGGCGAACCTGCGTATCGCTCATATCGACTATAATGCCCATCGGCAGCCACAATCCGTTTTCGATGCCATGGGGGTGGAGACCTACTTCACCTACAATGCGACAAACGGCCTGCTCGAATCGGTGACCTACGATCGTAACGGCTCTGATGAGCTGACTCTCACTTACGAGCGCAACAGCCTCGGCCAGATCGAATACGTGAAAAACGGTGCTGTGACGCTCAGCAGCATGACATACGACACCGTTGGGCGAGTGGATACCATTATGGACGTTCTGGGCGTCCTCCGAATCTACGACTATGACGACCTGAACCGGCTCACCACCACCACGTACCCCGATGGCACCTACACGGAGAACGTCTGGACGCCGTGTTGTGGGCTCCTGGAGAAGTTCATTGATCGCAACGGCAACTCTACCCAGTATTTCTACGACGCCAACCGCCGGGTCACCGCCGAGATTGACGCGGAGCGGCGCATAACCGCCTACAGCTATGAGCCCAATGGAAACCTTGAAAGCCTGACCGATGGCGAGATGAATACGACCACCTGGGAGTATGACGCCCGCAACCGCGTAACGAAACGGGTCTATCCCGACGGCACCTTCGTCGAATACGGCTATGACGATGTGGGGAACGTCACCGCCTTCACCAATGCCCGTGGCCAGATTGTCCAATACGACTACGACGACGTTTACAACCGGACAAAGATCTACGGCGCGGTTCCCACGGTTGAGTTTCTCGACTTCGATGCGCTGAACCGTCCGGGGCGCATGCTTGACCAGTTCGGCACCACACTTCTCACTTACGACGATCTGAACCGGGTCAATACCGTCAATGGACCATGGGCGGACGATTTGGTGGACTACGATTATGATAACCTCGGGAGGCTGACCAGTCGCCTCATCAACGGCGTCGGCGTATCGGCCATCAACTACGACGCTCTCAGCCGCATTGAGGACATGACGAACGCGCTCGGGCAGTTCGAATTCGCCTATCAGGGCAATAGCGCGCTGCCTTCGCGCATCGACTACCCCAGCGCGACGCCGGGCATGCACACGGACTACTCCTACGACCTCACCCTTAGCGGCGAGGCGCGGCTCACGCAGATTCACAACCAGAATGCCACCGGTGGCCTGCTTTCCCGTTTCGACTACGAATACGACGCGGTCGGCAACATCAAGGCCTGGGAGCGGCGCTGGGGCAGCCCCGAGGTACTTTCGACCTACCGCTTCGGCTACGACACCGCCCACCAGCTGACCCGCGCCGTGCTCCATGACGCCACCGGGGCGGTGGACACAAACTTCGTTTACGGCTACGACGCCGCCGGGAACCGCGTAACGGAGCAGACGAACACCGGACCAGTTACAGCCACCCACAATACGCTGAACCAGTTGACCGAACTGGATTCAGGGGGCCAGATGCTCATCAGCGGAACCGTTGATGAACCGGCGGCGGTGACCGTTTCTTCCGGCGCGCAAAGCGTGGACGCGCGGATGTATGCGGGTAACGTCTTCGAGGCCGAGTTGGACCTTGCGCCCGGCACGCACGATGTCTCGGTCGATGCCACCGACGTCAACAACAACACCACCAGCAAGGTCTGGCGGGTCACCGTCGCCGGTGGCGTGGACCGCACCCTGACCTACGACCTCGACGGCAACCTGCTATCAGACGAGGAGCGCACCTACGAGTGGGACGCCTTAAACCGGCTGGTCGCCATCAATTACACCGGCACCAACAAGCGCACGGAATTCACCTACGATGGCTTCGGCAACCGCGCGCGCATCAAGGAACTCGACGGGCTGACGACGACCACCAACAACGTCTTCATCTGGTGCGGTGACACCATCTGCCAAAAACGGGATGCGACCGGGGCCACCGTGGTTAGGGACTACTACGCCGTCGGCTTCGTCGAGGGGACAAGTAGGTATTTCTACACATTCGACCATCTGGGCAGCATCCGCGAAATCGTCGCTGCCAATGGCACAACCGTCACCGCCCGCTACGACTACGACCCCTGGGGCAACGTCATCGAGGTCGGCGCCATCACCGTGGGCAGTGACTTTCTCTACACCGGACACTTCTACCACGGCGAGAGCGAGTTGTTCTTGGCGAAGTATCGAGCCTACTCGCCAGAGTTTGGCAGGTGGCTCAGCAGGGATGTTCTCGAATACGCAGAGCTTCTCCCGGAGGGACCAAATCTTTACGGCTACGCTGGCAATAATCCTATAAGTTGGGTGGACCGACTTGGCTTGACGATACAACACGAGCAAGATAAAAACGGAAATAATATTTTAAGAGATTCAAAAACGGGTAAGTTCCGAAGCAAAAAAGACTTCAATAAACAGTTACGAGCCTTAAACGCAGCGAAAAAGGATGAATGCGCTATTCTTCGAGAAGTAACTGATAAGATAAAAAAAGAAGTCGGTAGCTTAGTGAAGGGGGCGGCAAAGGAAGCGATAGATTTACCAGACTTCCTGCTTGCATCGCCTGCAATCACTACAGAAATTATTGCCATGAGAGCATATTCCCAGTGTCTAAAGTGTTTGACAGAGACAGCTCACAAGCCCTCCGGCTGTCATTACCGAGATTGCAATAAATTATGCAATAACGCGAAAGAGTTGCTTCAACTAGCAGGTCAACTGGCGGAGGCGGCATTATGATTAGCAGGAACGCAGCAAAGAGTAATTTAACTTTTTTGGCGATGGTTTTTGCCATTGGCTTGATAGCATTCATTATGGTATTCGAACATGGGCGAGAGGATCGCGAAGTTTCTGTTCAAGAACAATTTGACAAAATAGTTCTCAAAAAGGATATGCTCTTATTCGTAGCACCCGAAGGCGCAAATGGGAATAGTTTTTCCAGCATGAGAATATCATATACAGACGCAGGATTTGGAGTCACCCTAAGTGGACGACAGGGAGAAGTGTTATTTGTCGCGCAAATCTCGACCGACAACACCCTAAATTACACAAGGTTCGTCAATGATTCGTCCTATTTCGATGCCAATGGTGATGGTATTCATGAATTGTTGATTAAAAAACAAGGCGATGATTTTGTTCGCTATTATTTGACAGAATCACCTTGGGTAAATGACTCTACTCTCCAAACAAGTGAGTGATCTTGACCCTAATGGTGGCCTGTGCCCTGACCTGCCCCTGGAGGGTGGAGGGTGCGATTCCTGGATTTCGTCCTCCTTGAAAGCAACTTATGTCTTTTTGAAGATTCTTAGAGGGTGCGATTTCTGGATTTCCTCCTTCTTGACAGCAACTTACGGTTTTTTTAAGATTCCCGCTTGAAACCCAAGCACACCTTTTTTTGACGATGATGGCGGGCTGGATGAACCGCCAGCAGCAACGCGTGATCGAGTATCTGGTCGAAGAGAACCGCGTTCTGCGGGAGCAGCTCGATATTCACGCCAAGGGCAAGCGCATACGCTTCAACGCTGGGCAGCGTCGTCGTCTTGCCGAGAAAGGCCGCCGCCTCAGGCGCAAAGTGCTGATGGAGATCGCCACACTGGTAACACCGGAGACGATTTACGCCTGGCATCGCAAGTTCGTGGCGATGAAGTTCGCTCCAAAGGGCCGGGATCATTCAGCAGCCCATGCCCGTCGTGAGGCCCGCAACGCCCTCATCATCAAACTGGCTACTGAGAACGCAGGCTGGGGCTACACTCGGATCCAGGGTGTCATGCAGTCCCTCGGCTGGCACAAGCTCAGCACCTCGACCATCGGCGAAGTCCTGCGCGAGGCGGGCATCCGTCCCTCGCCTGAACGCGGCAGCCGCCTCGACTGGAAGACCTTCATCCGCATCCACGCCGACCAACTCGCTGCTACGGACTTCTTCACCGTGCCCGTCTGGACGCTGCGTGGGCTCGTAATGTATCGCGTCCACTTCGTCATCGACCTGCTGACGCGCAAGGTCGAGATCACGCACATCGGCTGCCAGTACACGGGCGACTTGATGCTTCAGATCGCCCGAGGAGCGCCAAAAGGGGTCAGGCCTCCGCAGAATTTGATGAATGAGCAGTATCACCAATTTTCTTGCCGAGGCCTGACCCCTTTGGCATTTGCCATGGAGGATCGACTACAACATATGGGACTTGGGGTAACAACCCAACTGGGCAGGGGAATGGACTGTTTGAGGATCTGGAAGCAGGAAGAGGCAGTGATGCTTCACGTTCATGCGATATTTCGGATGAACAGGAAAAGAAACTGATGGATGCGATTAACAAGTATAAAAATAAAGGAGATGATGCATGGAAGCTTGGGCATCCTTGTTCTGGTTTTGCATGCTCCGCTTGGGAAGCAGGCACCGGAGAGAGTTTAAATTCTAATTGGGGTCCAGTTAGCAATCCAACGACGTTGAAGAATTCCATTACTGAAGCGAATGGTGGTGTTTCACATAATACCGCAACATCTCAAAACAATACAGGTTCAACTCCATCTTCATCTTCACATTCATCTGGCTCTTCAGTCACATCTTGTGGTTCTTCGCTACAATGAAAATAATAGCGGTAATTTTATCGATGGTATTAGGAGGCGCAGCCTTTCTATTGTCATCCTGCAATAAAAAGGCTCCTATGATACTAGAGTCAGACGACGTTCAAGATTTTAGAGTTGTCGAAGAGGCATCATCAAATAGCAGATATTTGAGCATTAGTGGATTGGCATTCCATAGTTCATTGGCCGTATCTAATATGACAACAGAAACAACCGGTAAGGATTTAAATATTAAGATCATGCTGAGTCCTGCAAAAGAGGGTTTGAGCGGTCGATTTAGTTATAGAATAATACTTCCTCGTGGCATAGAACGTGTTACCTTTGGTGAGGATGGAACACTTATATGGCCATAGCCTTCCTTCTCTCCAACTTCCTAACGATTGTTCTGCTGGCGTTGGTGAGTTTATTGGTGTTGGTTTGCGCTTCCCGTCCGGTCGGTTGGTCCCGGTTTGGTGTGATGGGGGAAGACTCAAAAGGGGAGACTCAAAAGGGGTCAGACCTCGGTAGATATTCCGGCGTCGCGCGACTTTTCTCAATTCCTAATTGATTAACACTGTTTCTCGGTTCTGAAAAACAGAGAAAAGTTCGAGGACTGTCCAACTCGGGCAGCCAAAATTCTCGAGCTGATCTGTTGAGGGATCCCTCCCTTGCCGGTTTGACGAGTGCGAAACGCAGTCCTGTTGTCAACCGCATGAAAAATCATGATAAAGACGCGCCATGGGGAAGTGTGGAGACCGAGTTCCATCCGCTACACACGGCGGCTCGAAACCGGGACGCTGGGCGGGTGCGTGAACTGCTCGAGGAAGGGATGCCTGTCGACATCCTGAACGGGCGTGCCCCGAACGGCGATGGTGGGAACTCAGCGCTCTGGTTTGCCGCCCAGGGCCCTGGGACCGGAGGTTTGGCCGTGGCCCGGGTGCTGGTGGAGACAATAGACGCACCATTACAAGGCCGGACGGCTCTCAAATTGAGGTGGTAGATCTTCCTTATGGAGGAACTTGCAGTTTGCGGCCAGATTCATCGAGAGGTCCCCCTACTATACAAGTTGATCCACCCACAGGTTCCGCAGGCAAGACAATCAAAATCCGGTTTCCGGAATAAGGAGGCTAAATCATGCGTAGAATTAACCTCCAAGAATTCCACGACAAGGTTGGAGCCTACACGAAGCAAGAATATTTCAGCTAGAGCCTTGGAATTCTTTCAAATTTAAGAACCACAACTGGCGCATTCTGGTTTTTCCTGGTGAGATAAACACGCTTAGTGAAGACGTAGTTCGTAACCTTTTGCGAACGTTTTCTTTAGCATCAGACACCACTGTGTGCTTGAAGACGGCAGAAACAGCTCCGGAATCGACTTCATGTTTTTTGTACGATGTAAATTTTGGGGACTGGAACGACCTGAAATATACCGATCTCTCGTTTCTCTGGTCATATATGTTTGGACGCTCACAGAGTTTGGGAGTGATCTTTACTCAAGAAGGACTTACAATCTTTGGAGGGATATCCAAACTGGTTGACGCATTTCTCGCTAACTACGGAGGTTATTTTAAAGTAGTTTCGGAATTTAAACAGTTTTGCGTAGAGGAAGCAGGTAGCTTGCATCCAGAACATTTTTTGCATAAAATTCGGATTTTCAGAGAATATCTTCATTCTTGACTACACCACGGCCCTATGAAGACGGCATCGGCACGCACAGCTACGTGTGGGGTGAAGTTTCACGATTCGCAGTCCCGATGCGGCTTGACGGCCGGTTTTGCAAGTTCGATGCTCTTCGTCTTGAGCCCGCAAGTCCAGATATTTCTAGCCGCCATCGCCGGGTGGATGAACCGTAAGCAGCAGGAGGTTATTGAATATCTGCTGGAGGAGAACCGCGTCCTGAAGCAGCAGTTTGATGCAACGGGCAAAAAGCTCCGCCTGACTTTTCTCAGTGCACGATTGATTAACGCCGTTTCTGGGTTCTGAAAAACAGAGAAGAGTTCGGGGACTGTCCAACCCGCGCAGCCACCCTGTGGCTTCAATGGGGCCCGGCTGATTAGGCCGGGAGAATGGAGACCCGTGCTTTGTCGGAGACCTGAGCCTCACCGCTTCAATGGGGCCCGGCTGATTAGGCCGGGAGAATGGATGTGACGCAAGCCTTCCCGGAGTCGGAGATCGAGCTTCAATGGGGCCCGGCTGATTAGGCCGGGAGAATCTCAAAAAAAAGTCAGACAAAAAAAACCAGAAAAGCTTCAATGGGGCCCGGCTGATTAGGCCGGGAGAATGAAGACCTGTGCTTTGCCGGAGATTAGTGCCTCACCGCTTCAATGGGGCCCGGCTGATTAGGCCGGGAGAATGAAGCACTGTGCTAAGCCAGAGAATTGTGACAAAACGCTTCAATGGGGCCAGGCTGATTAGGACGGGAGAATAG
>JBHJGM010000014.1:0-144347 GCA_050331815.1 Opitutales bacterium
CCGCAAAACACATCGGTGCAGCAATCAACACGCAACACGAGTCACTAAGCACCAGTCACTAAGTACCAAGTACCAAAGCCCTGCAGCCCTGAAAAAACGCTAGTACTTTTTCACGTAGCCCATGCCGCGGTCGTCCTGAAAGACCAGACGGCCTTCGTCCTTGCGGTAGTCGATCCAGCGCAGGCCCAAATCTGGGTTGATCGTCTGTCCCAGCAGGTAGACCTGACCATCGACCATCATCTTTGCGCTGCCCGAGCCGGTCATGAAGACTCCCGTGATATGCAGCGAGCGCAGGTAATGCACCACCTCGGGTTGCGGCTTGAGCCGTTGTACAGGCGCTGGCGGAGGTGCGGGCGCCTCGGTGACGGTTGCCGGGTCGGGTGTGTCGCCGTTGCGGGGTTGGGTGCTGTTTTGTGTCAGGGTGCGTGTTGGGCGCTGGCCCTGTTCGCCGGAGCGTAAAATCTTGTTAATCTGCGCGACGTTCTCGTTGGCGCGATCGTTGTTCTGCACGGCTTGCTCCATCGCGAGCACCGGGCTACTGACTGCGGCAAAGGGGTCGGGTTCAGACTCGGAGCCGTTCGCATCGCGCGTTTCAGGGCCGCGATCGCTGGCATCGCCGCTGCTGGTGGTGCCCCCGGCGACCTCCTTAAACGAGTCGATCACCTTGTCCAGGCCGTAGTACATCGAGGCACCGCCGACCCCGAGCAACAGCAGCAGAATCGCGACAAAAATCAGGCCGCCCTTGGCGCTGGATTTTTTGGCGCCCGCGCTGGCGAGTTCACCGGCCTCCTCGATGACGGGCGGGGCTTCGGTGTTTTGCTTGCGAACCTTCAGGCCGCGTTTGCCCTCGGCTTCGGGAGCAGTTGCAGCCGATGAGTCGATTCCGGCAAAACCGCCGCCGGTTTCTTCGACGGGCTCGGGCCGGGGCGGGTCGACCAGATCGGACAGGCTGGAAAGGTCTTCGGCGGTAGTGCCGGTCGGCGGTGCCGTGCCGCCTGTACTGGGAGCCGGCGGTACCGCTGATTGCGCTGCGGCTTCCTCGCCGACGGGTGGGCGCGAGTGATTGATCGGGGGCAGGGTGACGCCCTTGGCGATGCCGGGACGTGGTGGCCCCTTGCGAATCTCAAAGCGTGGTGTCGATGGCGAAGTGTTCGAGGGCGGCCCGGCCACACGGGTTCCGGGCAAGGAAGTGCTAGCGGCAGGCGGCGGCGTGGCCGGTGTCTCGCCAGCGCCTGGGGCGGTTGCTGCGTCCGGGGCAAAGGCCGGGTTGGGCTCGGAAGCCGTGTCGATGTCGTCCGCCAGTTTCTTTTCGGGTGTGGTTCCGGAGAAGAGGGTCGGGGTCAGCGATTCGCGCTTTTTCTTCGGGACAGGATCCAGCGGTGGCAAATCTGGCAGACCACGCGTTTCCGAGGGCTTGCTGAGCTTGGGCTTATTGGCGGCAGAATCCGATGAAGGTGCTTCTGGCGTGGGGGTGTTCGCTTCAGGCGTAGAGGCGCTCGGTTGCGCGGAGGTGGCCGCCTGCGGTTCGGTAGCAGAGGGAGTTATCGTCGGTTTTTGCGGTGTAAGCGCAGGGGCTGGCTGCGGCGCTGCGGCCACCGGCTGCTCGGCAACCGGCTCTTCGGGCGTGGGTGTGGCAGCTGGCGATTCTGTCGAAAGGTTTTGAGGCGCTTCTGTTGCGGGTGGCGATTCCGCAGCGGCGGGCGGCTGAGGGGTCGGTGCTTGCGGCTGCAGTTTGAGCGCGGGCTTCAGCGCACGCGCGGAGCCGGTGTCGGCGCCAGCGGGCGTTTTTGAAGCGGGCACAGGCGCGCTTTCGGGCTGGGCGGGCGCAGCGTTTTCTACCGAAGCCTGTTCGTGACTTTTCAGGCCTTCGAGCGGCTCCTGTTCGGAAGGGTCGGGCTGATTGCCTGGATCAAGGGCGGACATCTCGGAACCTGTAGCGTGTGTGCAAAAAGATAGGCGAAGGAAGCAGTCGCAATGAATCGGTCAGCGTCCAAGGACGGGCTTCCTGAACTCTCGTCCTGTTTCATCGACCAGAATGACCGCAGATTGAAGAATCTGGGCGATTTTCAGGTCCGGATCGGCCAGAAGTGTGTCACCTTCTTGTAAAAGCCGATTTTGAACGATGACTTTGTTGCGCGGGTCTTCTGTGCCGTAAAAGCGCAGGGCCGTGATGCGGGTCTTGCGCACTAGGTCGCCGAGGTCATCGGCGCGTGCAGCGGTGGCCACCGGTTTTTCAAAACTGGCGAGTCCGTCCACATCGGTGACGGCGGCTGGAACCGCCGCGGGTGCGGGCGTGGCAAAGGTTCGCTGTGCGCGTGACAGTGCGGGCGGCTCGGGCACTGGTGCCGTCGCCTCGACGGGCGTGGTGGCTGCGGGCTTGGCTACCGCAGGCAACAGCGGAACGACCTCGGTCGGACCTTCGGCGAGGCCGCTCAGGGGGGAGTTGATATAAAGGTTGTTGGTTGTGCTGGAGGCGGTGGCCGGAGCGTTCGGGCCGACCGCACCCTCTGGCAGAAAGTACCCGGCCACCGCGAAGAGACCCGCGAGGGCTAAAAGCCCGGCTGTGATCGCCAGGGTGAGCAGGCGGGTGTCGGTGCTACGCTTGGGCCGCATCTCGATGGTTGGCTCCGGCTCGGCGGGAATCAAGCGCGTCACCCCGCGAACACGTGGGCCTGCGTTCGGCTCCAACTCCGGTTGATCGGTTTCCGAAGCCGCGCGATCACGGATGGGCCGCGGCAGCGCCATAGGTGCGTTGCCCTCTCGCCGGGGGACTTGTTGAATGAGGGACATAAGTTGTAGGAGAATCTAAAAGGCTGAAGCCAGGAGTCAGAATTCAGGAGCCAGGTGCCGTTACTAAGAATGATAAACGCAGCTGACTGGAGCCGGAGATAAGGCGTGTTGGATGCAGGCGTGCTCCTTGCGAGGACGCAGCGCGCAGGCGACGCACATACGCTAGCGCCTGCGTATGGCCCGGCGATCGGAGGACGAAGCGCGGGTCGGAGGTCGCGTAGAAGGGCCGTTCGGGTCGCCCGTAGAATTCGGCGTACATTGGATGGATGGAACGCTCGAGCCATCCGTCAGCTCCATCCATGAGCGCGCCGGAAAGCCGTTCGGCGTATCGTGCGAGTGCGTGCGTAGCAAAGGTGCGCCGATGGGTTGCGAGACCACGGTCGACGCCTCTTATAGTGTCGGCTGCATCCGCCAGGCTTTAAGCTCTGGCCGCACCGGTGCGTGGGAGGCATCTGCGGTCTTTGGCTAAAGCGGTGATCAGGCGATCATTGACCGGCTTGAGATTGTGGAAGTCCTTGAAAACAGGCATTTTTCGCTTGCGAATGATTTCTCGAAACCGATAAACGTATCCATAAGGTGGGGACGGGCGAAAGGCAGGGAGAATGGGAGTCCGATGGGCGCGGACCGCGGCCATGGGGGCACCAACTGGCCTTTGCGCTCGCCGTCGTTGGGCTGCTGGCGGTGTCCGCTTTATCCTGGAGTTCCTGGCGTACCGCCGTTCGCGAGCTCGAGCACCAGCAGACTCGCGAGGCCGAACTTTCGCGTGAAATTCGCCAGCTGCAGGCTTCCATCGAGCGGCAGCGTGCTTACGCCGAACGCCTCGAAACCGATGACGCCCTGGCCGAACGCGTCCTGCGTGAACGCCTTGGCTACGTCCGCCCTGGAGACATCGTCTTTCGCTTCCCCTCGGCCCGGTGACCCGGGCAGGACTCAGATGCGGCGCATCTGGTTTGTTGGCAAGCCCGTAAGCGAGGCGTTCAGTGAGCGATTGGAGCCCGCGATTTCAGGAGAGGCTTCAGGCAAGGGCTTAGATTGGGTGCCTATCCTACGCAAATGCTATGGAGGCTCTCACTAGACTTTAGGCACCCGCATTAACAGACTCGGTGACCTGGGCAGGACTCAGATGCGGCGCATCTGGTTTGTTGGCAGGCCCGTAAGCGGTGCGTTCAGTGAGCGATTGGAGTCCGCGATTTGAAGGGAAGCTTCAGGCAAAGGCTTGGATTGGGTGCCTATCCTACACAAATGCTATGGAGGCTCTCGCCCGGCATTGGGTTTTGCTGAAATACCCTAAAGGCTTGTCGACTGCGGGCGGGGCTGGCAGGGTGCCGAGCGGATTTTTCGGATTCCTTTCAAGCGGCAAACCATTTGTGCATGAGTACGACCGAACCCACCATTGAGGACCTGCGGGCGCAGTTTGAGGCGGCCGGGCAGGGCCATGTCTTCCGCTTTTGGGACCAACTGGACGAGGACGGAAGGGCGCGTCTAATTGAAGAGGCGCGCGAAATCGACCTGGAGGAGTTGCGGGGGCTCATCGACACGCTGGTGATGAACTACGAGGGGAGCGGGGTCGACCTGAGCGATTTGGAGCCGGCTCCCTACATCCCGCTGGTGGATGGGGCTGACGAAGGGCGGTTGCAGGACCAGGCGGCGGCGCGGGACGCGGGTGAAGCCGCATTGCGTGAAGGTCGGGTGGCGGCCTTTGTAGTGGCCGGCGGGCAGGGCACGCGGCTCGGTTACGACGGCCCCAAAGGTACCTTTCCGGTCACGCCGCTCCGGCAGAAGACGCTCTTTCAGGTGTTTGCGGAGAAGATACGCGCGGCACGGGACGCCTACGGCGCGGCCATCCCCTGGTTTATCATGACGAGCCACGCCAACGACGTACCTACCCGGCGCTTTTTCGAGGCGCAGGGCTGGTTTGGGCTGGGTGCGGACTCGGTGCATTTGTTCAAGCAGGGACGCATGCCGGCGGTCGACAAGGCAGGCAAAATTCTGCTCGCGGCCAGAGATTCCATCGCACTGAGCCCCGACGGTCACGGGGGCTCGTTGCGGGCGCTGGTCCGCTCGGGCGCCTGCGAAACCATGCGCGCAGCAGGCGTTGATGTGCTCAGCTACTTTCAAGTGGACAACCCGCTGGTGCCGGTCATCGACCCGGTTTTTATTGGGCATCACCTGCAGGCCGGAAGCGACCTGTCGAGCATCATGGTCGAGAAGGCGTACGCCAAGGAGAAGCTCGGGCACTTTTGCACGCAGCGCGGGCGGATGGTGGTGATCGAGTACTCGGACCTGCCCGACGAATTGGCCGAGCAGACAACCGACGCGGGCAACCTGCGGTTCAATGCCGGCTCGATTGCGATTCACGTGTTTAAGCGCGCGTTTGTGGAACGTTGCGGCTCGGGTACGGATCCGGACTTCCATCTGGCGTTTCACCGGGCCGAAAAGAAAGTTGCGACCGTCGATGCGGCGGGTGAGCCGGTGACGCCGGCGTCGCCAAACGGGGTCAAGTTCGAGATGTTTGTCTTCGATGCGCTGCCGTTTGCGGGCAATCCCGTCATCGTGGAGGCGGCGCGGGAGGCGGTGTTCAGTCCGGTGAAAAACGCGGAGGGGGTGGACTCCCCTGAGAGCAGCCGCGCAGATCAGTGCCGGCAGTTTGCCCGCTGGCTCAAGGCAGCGGGAGTGGAAATCGAAACCGATGCGACCGGGCTACCGCCGTTTACGTTGGAGATCAGCCCGTTGTTTGCGAACGACCCGGCGACCTTCGCGCGCAAGTGGCAGGCGTTGCCTGAAGCGGAGCGTCCCGCGGTCGGTCCGGGGTTTTATTTGGAGTAGGTCGGGCGCTTCGGCGTTTTTCTTAATGACATTGGCGTGGCGTGGCGGCTAGATGAGTGCCCATGTCTGCCTGCGCCGCGGACGACCGGGCTGATTCTTAATGAGATCGCCGGGTTGAAAGCGATGGCGCAGTGCTCCTGAAAGACCTCCAGCCAACACCTGAACATGCCTGTAGCCGAGCCTGCCGCCCTCCTGAAAAAAATCAACGCCGCCCGTAAGAAGGGCGATCTGCTTGAGTCCAGCGCGGAGCACCTGACCGCCTGGCTTGAAGCGGAGTTTCTGCCTGACTGGGCCCTGGAGTCGCTCGACGAGCTGGTCGGCGGCGGCGAATGGGAGGCGTTGAATGACCGATTTTACAAGCAGCTGAGCTTCGGCACCGGCGGCATTCGCGGGAAGACCATGATGCCCAAGCCGACCAAGGCCGAGCAGGGTACGCCCTCGCCAGTGGGGGCGCCGGAGCACCCGGGGGTCGGTACGGCCATGCTCAACGACTTTGTGCTGGCGCGGGCGGCGGTCGGATTTTTCCGCTACGCCGAAGCCTACATCGCGCAGGATCCGCTGCGTTTCGAAGTGCCAAAGATCGTCATCAGCCATGATGTGCGGCATTACTCGCGGCACTTTGCCGAACTGGTCGCCTCCATCTGGACGCATCTTGGCGGCATCGCGCTGCTGTTCGACGGCCCGCGCTCGACGCCGCAGCTTAGCTTCGCGGTACGCCACCTGAAATGCACCTGTGGCGCGATGATCACCGCCAGCCACAATCCGCCGGAGGACAACGGCTTCAAGGCGTATTTCGAGGACGGCGGTCAGACCGTCTCCCCGCATGCCGAGGGTATCGTCGAACAGGCCAACGCGGTGGAACTGGCGTCGCTGCCGCCGTATTTGGAGATCGATCTGGAAGGCGTGCGCATCCTGGGCCCCGAAGTTGATGAGGCCTACCTGGAGGTGCTCGAAGAAACCGTGCTCGACCAGGAAGTCCTGGAGGACCAGGCCCCCAAGGTGGTTTTCACGCCGATTCACGGCACGGGTGCGGTCTCGTCGGTGCCGGCGTTGAAGCGGTTCGGGGTCGAAGCGATTCTGCCGGAAGCCCAGGCCGAGCCGGACGGGCGTTTCCCCACAGTGAAGTCGCCCAATCCGGAAAACGCCGATGCGCTGCAACAGGCCATCGAACTGGCCAAGGAGGAGGATGCCGATGTGGTGCTGGCGACCGACCCGGACGCCGACCGCATGGGTGTCGCCGTGCCCGGCGCGAGCGACGAAGACGACTGGGTTCTGCTGACGGGCAACGTGATCGGCTCGCTCCTGGCCGAGTACCGCATCACCACGCTGAAGGAGATGGAAATTTTGCCGGAAGGCGGCGACGAAAACGCCGCCCTGATCAAGACCTTTGTGACAACCCCACTGCAACGGGCCATCGGCGAGGAACACGGCTTGAAGGTGATCGACACGCTGACCGGCTTTAAGTGGATCGGCGAGAAGCTGCACCTTTATGAAGAGGCGATGGCCTCCGGGCTCGTCGAGGAAGAGGGATTGGTGATCGACTACGATGCTACGGATATCTCCACGCGGGTACAGATCTTACGTGATTATAGCACTTACTACGTCTTTGGTGGTGAGGAAAGCTACGGCTACCTGGCCAGCGACCGCGTGCGCGACAAGGACGCCAACAGCGCGGTGCTGATGTTTTGCGAGATGGTGGCCCACTTAAAGCGCACCGGGGTAAGCGTGCTGGAGTATCTCGACGGCCTGTATCAGCGCTATGGATACTATACGGAGGGCTTGTTGAACCTCTACTTTGAGGGCGCCGAGGGTTCGGCCAAGATTCAGCGCATCATCCAG
This sequence comes from Opitutales bacterium, assembly GCA_050331815.1. Taxonomy (GTDB): domain Bacteria; phylum Verrucomicrobiota; class Verrucomicrobiia; order Opitutales; family JBHJGM01; genus JBHJGM01. Next base: position 7,456 of record JBHJGM010000014.1, read on the forward strand.
AGCTACCGTGACGACGCACCCGAATCGATGGCGGGCTTTGACGTGGAGAAGGTGACCGACTTTGGCGCGGAAGACCTCGAGGACGCCGACGGCAAGCCCGTGCCCAAGGAGAACTTTTTTGTGTTGGAGTTGGCCGGGGGCTACAGTTTTGCCGTGCGCGGCTCGGGCACGGAGCCAAAAATTAAGTTTTATACCTTTGCCCACGAGCCCGTCGAGGAGCCCGGCGAGCTTTCCGGGGCCAAGGCGAAGGCCGAGGAGACACTGCGCAAGCTGGCCGAGGCGCTGGAAGCGGACGCCCGCGAACGGGCCGAAGGCGAGGGCTAGGCGCGGTGCGGCGTCTGTTTGTGGCCATTGAACTGCCCGGTTATGTCAGGGAGGCCCTGACGCGGATACAGGAGCCGCTGGCCAAAGTGGCCTGGACGCCCGAGCCCAATTTTCACTTGACGCTGAAGTTCATCGGCGAGGCCAGCGCGGGCTTCGAGGAGGCGGCACTGGCGGCGTTTGAAAAGGCGCAATTTCAGAGCTTTATGCTGGAGGTGAGCGGGGTGGGGCGCTTCCCCGAAAAGGGCAATCCGCAGGTGCTGTGGGCGGGCCTGGGCACGGCGCACCCGGTGCTCTTCCAGTTGCAGCAGCGCATCGAGAGTGATCTATTTAACCTCGGCTTAGACCCGGGCAAGCGGGCGTTCATGCCCCACATCACACTGGCGCGGTGTAACGGGCTTTCTGCCGAGCAGGCGCGGCAGTACCTGAAACGCCATGAGACCTTTGGCACGGCGCCTTTTCGAGTGGAATCGTATGTGCTGCTGGAAACGGTACGCAGCCCAGGCGAGCGCCCCAAGTATCTGAAGCGCAGGGAGTTCGCCTTGGTTAACTGAATTTGGATGCAAAAATGGCCGCGACTCAGGAATTTATGAGGCCGGGCAGCGCTCTTAACAGAAACAATCACATACCTTTGAAAGGACAAATATGCGGCAGACCTTGATTTATCTGGTGGTCGCGGGACTGTTTGGCGGAGCGCTTTATCTTAGCTCCGAGGAACCCATCAAACCCGCGGAAATGTTGAAGGAAAAACCCGAAAATATGCAGGTCGCCACCTTGGCTGGCGGCTGTTTCTGGTGTGTGGAGGCTGTCTTTGAGCGTATCGACGGCATCTACTCGGTCACGAGTGGCTACACCGGAGGCCATGTCGAAAATCCTACTTACGAACAGGTCATCGGAAAAAAGACCGGTCATGCCGAGGCCGTGCGGATCGAGTATGACGCGGACAAGGTCGGCTATGATGAAATTTTGAGTCTGTTCTGGCAGGCACATGACCCGACGACGCTGAATCGTCAGGGCAACGACGTGGGTCCGCAGTATCGCTCAGCCATCTTTGTACATTCTGCGGAGCAACGTGACATTGCCGAAAAATCCAAAAAGGTGGCGCAGAAGGACTTCGTGGTACCCATTGTTACCGAAATAAACGACGCGGATGTCTTTTATCCAGCTGAGGATTACCACCAGGATTTTTTCGATAACAACCCACACAACGGCTACTGCCGTTACGTGATCGCTCCCAAACTGCGCAAACTGGACCTGGCGGAATAGACCCGCTACTGCAACGAGCTCCTTGAGTGCCTCAACTTTCTTCAGCAGCGACCTTTTTGTAAGGTCGCTGTTTTTTCGTGGGTTCAGTCCTCCCTTCGAAGCCTATGCCGAAAAAGCATTTCTCTTTCCTTTGTGCTAGCTAATGAGCGCAGCCGAAAAAGTATCAATGCCAAGCGGAAATGAATACATGCTGATAGCCACAATTTTCACAATGTGCCTCCGTGTGCATTGTTCGTAACCACATCATCTAAGTGGCGTCCCCTAGGGGATTCGAACCCCTGTCGCTGGAATGAAAATCCAGTGTCCTAGACCTGACTAGACGAAGGGGACCTCGTCTGAAGGCGTCAATGGATCGCTTTCAGCAAACACTGGAAACTACACGGGGATTGCCTGCGTGCAAGGAATTTTTTGGATTGCAGCTGAAAGGGTTGCGCTGCGGGGACAAGGCAGGCGGAATCGTGGGAATGCAGGTGGAGGCATTGCAAAAGACGTTGCCGCAGACGGCGTTGTTGGCGGTTGAGGGGCTGCAGCTGGAGCGGCTGGCGTCGGGGAAGGTGCGCGAGTTGTTTGATGCGGGCGACGGGGAACACCTCCTCATGGTGGCGACAGATCGACTGTCGGCCTTCGACGTGATTTTGCCCACGGGCATACCCGGCAAAGGCGTTTTGCTGACGCAGCTGAGCCTGTGGTGGTTCGAGCGAACGAAGGCCGTCATCGGCAACCACCTGCCGGAGGATGCCCAGGAGCGGTTGCGGGCGTTGCTGCCGCAGCGCACGGACTTATGGCCGCGCTCCATGCTAGTGCGCAAGCTGGCACCGTTGCCGCTGGAGGCGGTGGTGCGGGGCTATCTGGCGGGGAGCGGTTGGCAGGCCTACCGCGAAACTGGCTTGGTGCAGGGCCACGAATTGCCTGCAGGTTTGCGGGAGAGCGCGCGGTTGCCGGAACCGATTTTCACGCCGACCACAAAAGCCGCCGCTGGGCATGACCTGCCGCTGACGGAAGCGCAGGCGCGTGACCTGGTCGGGGCGGAGACGTTTGCGGCGGTTCGAGCGGCGGCGCTGGCGTTGTATCAGCTGGGGGCTGAGACGGCCAAGCGCGCGGGGATGCTGCTGGCGGACACGAAGTTTGAGTTTGGGCGGGATGCCACCGGGACGCTTTGCCTGATCGATGAAGTGCTGACACCGGATTCGTCGCGGTACTGGCCGATGGACGGTTACGCCCCGGGCCAGCCGCAGCCCGCCTACGACAAGCAGTACGTGCGTGACTACCTAGAGGGGCTGGACTGGGACAAAACCGCCCCTGGCCCGGCACTGCCGGAAGCGGTCGTTCAGCAGACGCAGGCGCGTTACCTGGAAGCCTACCGGCGGCTGGTGGGGTAGGGCGCAGAGGCTTGACAGTTGTGAGCGGGTACGGTTTTTTACTCGTTTTGATTGAACCCAAAACGCCGTCATGCAACCGACCTTTCGCCCTTCACGACTCAAGCGCGCTCGCCGCTGTGGTTTCCGTGCCCGCAAGCTGACCCGCGGCGGTCGCAAAATTTTGGCGGCGCGTCGACGCAAGGGCCGCAAGCGCCTGGCCGGCTGATGCGGGCGTTCGACGTGGCACCCAGGAGGTTGTCCGCGAAGCAATCGATTTCGGAAGGGACGGACATGACGCACGGATTTCGTCCGGCACAGCGTTTGAAGCGGCCCGCGGATTTTACGGCGGTGCGTAACCGATCATCGCGAGCCGAGTGTGGAAGCTTTTTTTTGCGTGTGCGGCTGCGCCGTGAGGGCGACGGACCCGCGACCGCCCGGCTCGGCATCGTCGCCTCCCGCAAAGTGGGCAACGCGGTGACGCGCAACCGGATCAAGCGGCGCTTTCGAGAGATTTTTCGCAGGCATCCGGGGCTGTTGCCGGAGGGTTGCGATGTGGTGGTTGTGGCGCGCCCGTCCACGGCGGCGGCTGACTATGCTACATTGGAGGCGGCCTTCGTGCTGGGCGTTGAAAAGGCTCTGCGGCGGGTACGACGTCCGCGGGAGCGCAAGCCGGATGGAGAGGAGCGCGTATGATTACAAGGCTATCATCTTGGCTGGCCTTGCCGGTGGTCTGGCTGGTCCTCGCGTACCAGTGGACACTCTCGCCTCTGAAGCGTCTTTTGTTCGGTCCAAACGCGGGCTGCCGCTTTTACCCGACCTGCTCGCACTATGCGGTCGGCAGCCTTCGACGACACGGTCTGTTTAAAGGTGGCTGGCTGGCCATCCGCCGCATCGGCTGTTGTCACCCCTTTCATCCGGGCGGCTACGATCCGGTGCCGGAGACCGGAACGAAGCTGGCGCGCGCAGGTCGTGTGGACACGTGCGAAGATGAGCACTGTTGCTTTCAGTCGGATAGCGCCGAGGCGTCACGTTGAGCATTTCGAATCACGCAAATGGACAAGAAGAACCTGTTTATTGGGCTGGCCCTGCTGATTGCGGCATTTTTGTCGATGCAGTACTTCGCGCCCGAGGCGCCGGCACCGATTCCGGACCGGGCCGAGGACGCTGCGCCCACGCAGCCGACCGGCGATGAGTCGGAGTCATCGCCGCAAGACGCACCTTCCGAAACGGCCGACACAGTCGATGCCCCGGAGCCCACCGGTGACCCCAACGATGCGACGCTGGAGCCGGAGTCCGGCGAGCCTTCGCTGGTGCGCCGCGTTCAGCGCGAGCAACAGGAAGCCGCGCTTCCGGAGGAAACCGTCACGCTGAGCAATGGCTTCATCGAGGTGACTTTTACCAACGACGGCGGAGCGATCCAGAAAGTGGCGCTGATTGAGCGCGACGGAGACAAACTGGCCTATCCGGTGGAGATCGGCGGAAGTGAGCCGGTGGTGTTTAACGAAATCGGAAAGGACCCAGCGCTGGGCCTCAGCCGTCCGGAGGGCACTGGGGATTTGCGCCCGGGACGTCGGCTGCGTCGCTTCCAGTTGGAGGCACTCAACGAGGAAAAGATGGCGGTCTCGTTCCTTCGCGAAGATGCGGATGGGGTTGTTATTCGCCGGGTGTATTCGCTGCAGCCGCGTGGTGAGGAGAGCGAGGAGTACGTCATCAATCACCGTTCGGAGTTCGCGTACCGCCCCAAGGCAGGCAACGAGGACACCGTGGTGCCGCTGTCGTTTTTCGTGGGGCTGGGTGCGATGAAGCCCACCCGTGGCACCGGGGCGCTAGAATCGCTGGCCGCCGGCGTGTACGATGGTAACGACGCGAATTTTTTCCCCGTAGGCGAGTTCTACAGCAGCAGCGGTTTTCTCGGGCTGTTCGGCGCGAGCACGGCAGCCGAAACGCTGTCGGAAAACACACCGGGGGCGCGCTGGGCGACGGTGAAGAACCAGTTCTTTGCGGGAATTTTTACCTTCGCCGCGCCGGCAGAGGAAGGGGCCTCGATGCCGCTGGGCTCACGGCTGTTTGTTGACGACTTGCTGCTTAACGCGGCAGAGACCGACCCCAAGCTGGCGAAGGGACTGGCCGCCTCGATTCTGGTGGACCTGGGCGAGTTGGCCCCCGGGCAGAACAAGACACTGGAAGGCGCCTATTACGTGGGGCCGAAGGAGTACCGGCGGTTGAGCGCGCTGGGCGGCGGTCAGGACGAGGTCATGCAGTTTGGCTGGTTCTCGTGGATCAGCATTCCGCTGCTGCTGGCGCTGAACCTGTTGGAGTGGGGCGTGGGCAATTGGGGCGTGGCGATCATTTTGCTGACGGTGCTGGTCAAGGCGATCTTGTGGCCACTGACGGCGGTGCAGACGAAGTCGGCCAAGCGTATGCAAAAGATCGCCGGGCCGATGAAGGAACTGCGCGAGAAGTACAAGGACAACCCGCAAAAGATGCAAAAGGAGACCATGCGCCTGTTCAAGGAGCACAAGGTCAATCCGGCGGCAGGCTGCCTGCCGCTGCTGGTGCAGATGCCGATTTTCCTGGGGCTGTTTTTCATGCTGCGTACGGCCTCGGAGTTGCGCTACTCGGGCTTTTTGTGGATCGACGATCTGTCCGCACAGGACGCCTTGTTCATGCTGGGCGACTTTCCGTTTAACCTGCTGCCACTGCTGATGGCGGGGTCGATGTTTGTGCAGATGCGGATGACGCCCTCGCCCTCGGCGGACAACATGCAGCGCACGATTTTGCAGTTCATGCCGCTGGTGTTGCTGGTGTTTTTGTACAGTTTTGCCAGTGGACTGGTGCTGTACTGGACCGTGAGCAACCTGCTGGGGATCTTCCAGCAGTGGCTGACCAATCGCAGTAAGGACCCGGACGAGTTACCCGGAGCGGCGGTGAAACCCGAGGTGGTGGAAGCCGGTGGTGGCAATCGCGGCAAGCCCGCCGGCGCTGCCGGTTCACGCGGGGCTAGTCGCCCCAAGACCAAGGCGCGGCGGTAGGATTTTTACTGGCAAAGCGTTCTGATTTGCGGCAGCTTTAGCAGTTTCAGAAGTCACTCCAAGGCAGTGACCTTTCGCCAGTAATCCCCCAGCATTGAGCCATGTCCGGACACAGTAAATGGGCCACCATCAAGCGCCACAAGGCCGCGGTTGACGCCAAGCGCGGCAAGGCATTTTCGATCATCAGCAAGGAGATCACGATTGCCGCGCGTGCCGGCGGGGGCGACCCGACGTTCAACCCACGCCTGCGTACGGTGCTGCAGAAGGCCAAGTCGGCGAACATGCCCAGCGACAACGTCGACAAAGCGATCAAGAAGGGCACCGGCGAACTGCCCGGGATGGTCATTGAGGAATTGACGTACGAGGGTTACGCGCCGGGTGGTGTCGGACTCATCGTGGAGGTAACCACCGACAATAAGAACCGCAGCGCCGCCGAAGTGCGCAGCACCTTCACCAAGCATGGGGGCAGTCTGGCCGGGGCGGGCGCGCTGGCTTTCAATTTTCAGCGCAAGGGACAGTTCCTGATCAGCGGCGATAGGACTGGCGAAGAGCAGTTGATGGAAGTGGCCATCGAGGCGGGTGCCGAGGATGTCAAAAATGAGGACGACCACTTCGAGATTATCTGCGAGATGCAGGATTTTGACTCCGTGTCGAAGGCGCTGGCCGAGGCCGAGATCGAGGCGGATGAATCTGAAATTGTCTACCTGCCCAACACACCGGTTCCCGTAAGCGATGTCGATACGGCCAAGAAGGTGCTCAAGCTGATTGAGGCGCTCGACGACCTCGAGGATGTTAAGGCGGTGCACTCCAATTACGACATCGACGACGCCGTCCTGGAACAGGCCAGCTGACGCCAGACCGACGCACGCACATGAAGCGGTTGCCTGTCATCATGTGAACAGGAAATTCAGGATAGCTACATCATGGGAAGTTTGAGTGATGTGCCGGACTCGCTTAGAGAAAGCGGATAGCGTCCGTTCACCAGAAGCTTCCTGTATTTAAACCTGTTTCGATTTTAAACGTACTTCGCATCTTTCGCTTTAAACGGCCTGGCTAGTCTACCAAGTTCGTCTGCTTGCGGCGGTTGCGCATGAGGGCGAAGAGGAATTGCTGAGCGAGGCCGGGGCAGGGCGCGAAGTGGATCTGGGCGAAGCGTTCGAGGTGCGCGGCACGCCAGGCCGCGTCGAGGCCATAGAGTTCGCGCAGGGCTTTTAAGATCCAGGTGTCGATGGGGAAGGCATCGAGTCGGCCTGCGCCAAAGAGCAGGACGCAGTCGGCGATCTTCGGACCGACACCCGGAAGCTTGAGCAGCTGTTGGCGCGCTTCCTCAAGTGGCTGCTTTTCCAACTCGTCGAGAAATGTAGGTGCGGCGGCCAGAAACTGGGCAGTTTCGTGAATGTAGCGGGCGCGGTAGCCGAGGCGACAAGCACGTAGTTGATTCTCGGATACATGGGCCAGCGCCGACCAGTCCGGCAAGGCGTGGACGCCGGCTGCGATCTCCGGGCCGAAAGCGGCGGCGACCTCCTCGCAGATCTGCTTGATTTGAACGATCTGTTTGGTGGAGGAGCAGAGGAAGGCGAAGAGGGTTTCGCCGAGGGGCTGGCGCAGGATGCGTAGATCGGGCCAGCCCTCGACCGCGCGGCGGAGGTTCTCATCACCTGCCAGCGGCAGGCTGTGAGCCCAAGCGGCAAAGTCGCATTCGCCCGCAAGGTAGTCGGGTAACTGAGCAGAGACGCGGGTTGCCAGTGGCTCGGGGCTCGACCAAAGCAGGCCTCCCTCTGCATCGAGGGTCAGGCGGGCGAGGCAATGGGACCAGACCCCTTGCCAGACGTCGGAAGCGGGCGCGGCGCGGTTCCAGCGAAAGGCCTGGCCCCCGTCGAGGGTTTCGGCGAGCGAGCGCGTGTCAAAATGTAGCGCCGGTTGGAGCTGTTGCCACTCAGTCCAGCCCGCGGGCACGACTGGCGTCGCTGCCTCCATCAGGCCGACTAGTGGGACTGGGCCGAAGTGGGAGCTTCGGTGTCGCTCTGGCTCACGGGTGCCCGCCAAAGAAAGCTCTCGTGCACGGCAACGGGCTTTTCAGCCTCTGGCAGGAAAAGGCGCAGGCGATAAGCGGTCAGCGGGGTGTCCTCGTTAGGGATGGGTAACTCGCCGCCCTTGGTAAGGCCGAGGTACAGGCGCTTGTTGTTGAGACGCGGCTCGGGCCGGGGGAGCGTCGTTTCAAAGCGATGAATGTCCGGGCTGTCGGCGCGCAGGTATTCCAATTCGATGCGCGCGTCCGGCGGAAGCTGCGCGAGTTGCTTGTTAAAGCGCACGATGAAGTAATGACCGTCGAAAGCATCGGAGTTGCTGCGCACGCAGAGACGTCCGTCGAAATCCTCCCAACCGGCGTATTCAGCGATGCGCTCGAAGTCGGCGGTGGAAAAGGCGCGGTGCTGTACGGCGCGGATGGTGTGTGCGTGCAGGCTTGCGACAATCAGCAGGGAAACCGCCAACAGAAATGTGCGCTTGAACATGTCCCGAGGTTGAGCCGCCCGCGGGTACCGGGGCAACCCTTTTGCATAGAGAGCGCAGATGGTAAGCTCGGTCGGAGGGGGGCGGCGGGTCAGGCTTCGCCGTGGCGCTTGAGCAGGAGGTTGCTCAGGGCGAGGACGACCGCCACGAAAGCGAAGCCCAGCAGGCTTGAAAAAATTACGACGGCGAACACGCCGTTGATGAAGCCTTCGCCCTGGTACAGCTGCACGAGGTAGCCCAGGCCGGCGTCTTCGCCGATGCTGCCTGCGAAGAGATCGCCGGTGATGGCCCCGATGGGCGCGAGGGTGGCCGCGATGCGTACGCCTGCGATAAAGTAGGGCAGGCTGTGAGGCACGCGCAGCAGCCAGAGTTCCTGCCAGCGGTTCGCATCGTAGAGCCTGAAGAGGTCGAGCAGGTCTTCGTCCACGTTGAGGAGGCCGGTGGTGGTGTTGACCACGACCGGGAAAAAACTAATCAGAAAGGTAATCGCCGCGACGCTGCCCATGCCGTAGTCAAACCAGCGCACCAGGATGGGGATCAGCGTGATGACCGGCACCATCTGCAGCGCCGTCACGTAGGGATAAACCGCGCGACGCACGGTGCCGAACAGGGTCATCGGCACGGCCAGAATGAAGCCGACTGACACCGCCAGTGAAAAGCCGACAAGCGCGTGCAGTCCCGTGATGCAGCCGGATATCCAGAGGGTGGAGCGCTTCTCCCAAGCGGCCAGGAGGATGTCGTGCGGGGCGGGCAGCAGGAATGGGCTGATGCTGAAAACCCAGATGGCGCCGTACCAGGCAGCCAGCAGGCACAGGCCAAATACAACCGCGGGCAGGGCTCTTTGGGGAAGGGCCGACATCAGCGGCGAAGCTGTTTCCGAATCGTTACAAAGGCAAATGCGGAAACACTGCAGAGTGCGCTGAGCGAAGGGTATTATTCACAGAAAAACGCAAAGGACGCGAAGCGAATCCAGGAGAAGATTTTCAGACAGGATAATCGGATTTTTTGGAAGCCTCAGGCATCCTGGATGAGCTTGTCCCATTAAGCCGCGGAAGGTTCCCAACACTCCAAATCTTCCTGCTCATCCTGTTTTCCTGTTAAAAAGAAACACCCCAGTTCTTGAGGTGTGCGTCCTAGATTGCGAGGCCGCGCACACCTGCCGAGCACCTTGAGCAAATTCTTTTGAGCATGGCGGGTGCGGGCGTTTTCGATTGCGGGTTGGCGGGGGAGGCGCAGCATCGGCGCGCATGAAGTTAGTCGCGCTCGACGCCGCCACCCTGAACCTGCCGGAGGCTGCCTGGTCACCTGTCGCCGCGCACGGCGCACTGACCTTTCACGAACTGACCCCCTACGAGGAACTGGCCATTGTTGAGCGTTCGCAGGGCCATGACGTGGTGCTGACGAACAAGGTGCCCTTCAGCGCGTCGACGCTGCAGGCGCTGCCGGAGTTGAAGCTTATCGGCGTGCTGGCGACGGGTTACAACATCATCGATTTGGCGGCGGCGAAGGCGCAAGGAGTGACCGTATGCAATGTGCCGGCCTACAGCACGGTTTCGGTGGTGCAGCATACGCTGGCGCTCATTTTGGAACTGACGAACCAGGCGGGCTTGCATGCGCGCGAGGTGGCGGATGGAGCCTGGGTGCGCAGCCCGGTCTTTTCGTTCTGGCGGCAAGCGCCGGTGCAGTTGGAGGGCCGTACGGTGGGCATTGTCGGCTGGGGCGACATTGGCAGCCGGGTGGGTTACGCGGCGCACGCGCTGGGGGCGACTGTGCTCGGCGCCTCGCGTAGCCGCAAAAACCCGCCGCCGTGGGGCCCGTTTGCATGGGCGGAGATCCCCGAGATTTTCGAGCGGGCGGATGTGATCAGCCTGCACTGCCCGCAAACGCCCGAGACCACGCACTTGGTGAATCAGGCGCTGTTGAGGCGGATGAAGCCCACGGCGGTGCTGGTGAACACCGCGCGTGGTGGCCTGGTAAACGAAGCGGATCTGGCGGAGGCGCTGCAAGCCGGACGGATTGGCGGGGCGGCGCTGGACGTGATCTCGGTCGAGCCGATGCAGGCGGACAATCCGCTGCGCAGCGCACCGAATTGCCTGATCACGCCGCACATGGCCTGGGCCAGTTTGGAAAGCCGCGAGCGCCTGCTGGCCATCACCGCCGAAAACATTGCGAAGTTTCAGGCCGGCACGCCGCAAAACGTGGTGGGCGGCTGAGGCTCGGCATAATTTGGGAATCCCGCCACTGCAGCCTAGGCTTTAGGGGGTGGAACGTCCCCGGCAACCTCGGGCGGCATGTACTTGCGTTGGGGGTTCTGGATGAATGGAAACAGGCAGAGGATTGCCACCGGCCAGATGAAGGAGTACTTGATGGCCGCGAGGTAGGCGCCCTCTGTTTGGAAAATGAGCGAGTAGTAATGCGGGCCGAGGGCGCTGGCGAAGACGAGCGTCGACATGAAGATGCCATTAATGCTGCCCAGGTGGGCTCGCCCGTAGTAGCGCGGCCAAGTCACGTTGTTGAGCACGCCGTAGCTGGCCCAGGACATGCCGCTGCCGAGAATCCACAGCACGTAGCCCCAGTTGCTGGGAAAAGTCAGCACGCCGGCCATCAGGGTGCAGGTGCCGGCCAGCATAATGCCCAGCACGTTGCGCAGGGCGACCCGCTCGGTCATCCAGCCGATGACGAGGTTCATGCAGATGTTGGCGCAGGCCGCGCCGATGAGCATGCTGCCGAAGTCGTCGTTGGTGATGCCCATTTCCCCGACCATCTCTTTGCGGTGAAAGAAAATGGCGGTGATCGTAAAACTCTGAAAGCCGAGCCCGATGGCGAAGAACCAGAAGGGCAACGTGCGCACGGCTTCCAGGGCGGTAAAGTCGTGATAGGTGTGGAAGCGGGCAGCGGTTTTGGCGGTATCGGGCTTTTTCGGGGCCCAACCGCCATCCATTTCCAGGCCGCATTGTTCGGGGCTGTCGCGGTAGAAAAGATAGGCCAGCGAAGCCATCACGAAGATCATCACGCAGCCAAGGAAGACCCAGGCACCGGTCGGCCCGAAAATCTCGATGATGAAATCCAGCACCAGGGGCGAGGACGAAAAGCCAAGCGCCACCGTGGCGTTGAAGATGCCGGCCACGCGTCCGCGCAGGCGGTTGAACCAGCGCTGGATCATCAGCCCGGGCAGGATCGAGACGACCCCCTGGCCCAGGAAACGGAGAAAAAAGTAGCCGACCAGGACCAGGGTAAAGGCGATGCTGGGCGAGGGGTTGTCCGCGTTGTCGAGGGTATCGAGAATGTAGCCCAGGCTGGCCATGAACAACAGCACGAAACCAAAGCAGATAAAGACCAGCACGCCCACCTGGCGCACGCCCACCTTGTCGATGCGCCGACCAACGAAGGGCAACAGGAGCCCCGAGCAGATGGTCCCGATCATGTAGGCCAGGGTCAGCTCGCTCTCGTCCTCCATGCGGAGCGTTTCCAGCAGGTGGGGTGTGAACGAGCCGACGCCAATGGTTTGACCAGGCATGCTGGCCAGAAGGCCAAAGGCGGCCATGGGCACGATCAGCCACCCGTAAAAGAAGGGAAACTTTTTGGGGGAAACCGGTGCCTGAGGGTCGAACAGACGCCCCATCACCGAGCGCGGCGCGGCCTCTGGCCCAGTGGGCGGCGGGGACTTGGGCGCTTCGGAAGTACTGGACGGACTGTCGGTGGAATCAGGCAAGCGGGCACGATGAAGCCGATTGGATGCCTTGGCAAACAGTGACTGTCTTCGGGTGCAGGCTCAGGTTGATCCGGCGGGACGGGCGTGCCTACACTGATTCTTTGCCCAAACCCCATGGCCGACTTTCATCCCAGACACGGACCGCTGCCCCTGCAGGTCAGAAAAGGCTGGAAGCAGGTGCGCCCGCGCGCGACCGACAAGCAGTTGATCTGGGATTCGGGGGCGGATGTATTCTGCGCGGAAACGGACTTTGCCGGGCCGTTGCGGTTTGCCGGGACCGGGGCGGTGGATTGCCCGCTGGCAACGCATCCGGGCATCCCGACGGCGTACCGCTACTGCTGCCAGATGCAGCAGGGCCAGCGGGACTTCAGCGAGTTACGGGCGCTGGACGCACGCAGCGGGGAGATGCGGGCGATGTTTCGGATGGCACCGAACCAGTGGATTGTCTGGATGTGCCACCTTTTGCGCGGCGGGGACACGCTTTTGGCGCTGGTGGCGACGGACGCACGCCGCCCGCAGCTGACGATTTTGCACCAGTTGGGCTTCTTCGATTTGAAGCGCAAACGTACCCTGCTGATACCCCTTCCGCGCGACGCCTACCAGCCCTTGGCGGTATCGGAAGCGCGCCAGGAGCTGCTTTTTTATGGGGCCGAAGGCTACCAGCTGGTGAATTTTTCCGGCACGCGGTTACGGCGGGCCGGGGTGAAGGGTCTGCCGCAGGGCCGGGGGGCAGCGTTTCATCCGACGCGGCCCAGTGTGCTGCTCGGTGGCGGCACCCTGACCGAATGGAACCTCACCAACGGCACCTTCCAGGAATTGCCCGTGCGCGGCCAATACCCAATTTGGGCCGAACACGGGAACGCCCTGTGGTTCAGCCAGAGCAGCGCGGACCTCTGGCACTACGATCCGAAAAGCGGCGAGGGGCACTGGGTGGTGCGGATTGCCGGGTACGCGCGCCCGGAGCAAAATTACTCGCGGCCCCTGGCCTTGAGCAGCGACGGGCGATTGCTGGCCGCCGTGCTGACTCGTAAGGTGCGCGTCAGCGAGCGCCCCGGGCTGGAGCCTGAGCCGGGCACGCCGCTGTTTCGGGTGAACCGGATTCTGGTGGTCCTCGACCTAGAGGCCCGGGAGCTCTGGCAGCAGCCGTTTGTGGCGGACAATCTGGCTTGGATCGAACTGCCCCAACATGAGCGCCAACGGCTAAACTAGCCCGCAGGTCAGACGACTGTAAAAGGGCATTCGTTTACCCGTGGAAACCCACACGGTGTGATCGCTGTTTCAGCGCTCACTTGAACCTCCAGCTTGTTACCTTTTATGAGCCAGATTTGCGCACCCACCCTGACCGTTTATTACCCCGACGAGAGCGTGAGCCTGCTGGATGACGAGCAAGTGGAGATTCTCAACATGGCCGCGGAAGGGATGGAAGCGGAGTTTTGGGGCGACATGCTCGATACCTTTACCAACGAGATTGAGCCGCGCTTCGACCTGGTGGCGCAGGCTTGCGCAAACGAGGATGCGCCCAACCTGCGCAAGTACGTGCACTTCATCGCCGGCAGCGCGGCCAACCTGGGTTTGCAGCGACTATCGAAGTTCTGCCGCAACATCGAAACCGCCCTCGACGACGGCACCTTCAGCGCCTTTGGCGAATGCACGGCCTCGATTCGCTCGGAATTCGACGCCTCGGTCACTGCGATCCGCGCGAAGGTCATTCCGTCCTGAGGGCCGAAGTTTTTTCTCGCGGGGAAGACGCGTTCGCCGGGTCCTGCGGCGAGACAATCCATTTGGATGGGCAGCTAGCGCTTGAGCGCCTTCCAGTGTTTGAGGACGACGCGGGCGGCGTTGTAGCCGGAAGCGCCCCAGACGCCGCCGCCGGGATGCGTGCTGGCCCCGGTCAGAAAGAGCCCCTGGATGGCCGGCACCGTGTAGCTGGATAGTTCGGGCATCGGGCGGAAGCAGAACATCTGGTCGAAGCTCATCTCCAGGTGCATGACGTTGCCGCGTAGGAGCCCGTGCAGGCGTTCGATTTCGAGCGGCGTTTGGATGTAGCGGTTGAGGACCTTGCCGCTGGTGCCGGGTGCGAATTCGTCGACGGCGGCAAGGAGCTTGTCGGCTTCTCGGTCAGCGATGTGGTCCCACTGCTCGCCGTTGCGCAGCTCGTAGGGGTGGTACTGCCCCCAGACAAAGAGCGTGTGCTTGCCTTCGGGAGTCAGGGTGGGGTCGATCGCGGAAAAGGTCATGCTCAGCGGGATGGGTTTCTCCGGCGGGCGCCCGGCTAGGTAATCGCCGTAGGCCGCGTCCAGGGCGGCGCGCGAGGGGCAGAGCAATTGCAAGCCGTGGTGCGCCGGGGAAACGCCCTGGGCGTCGACAGGCTCGCCGGGGTATTCGGGCAGGCCGCTCATGGCGCAGCGGACAATCATCCCGAAGCCGTTGCCCACGCGCAGTTGGGTGGAGCGATGGCGTAGTTCGTCCGGGAGGTCGGGAGCGTCCTTCAGCAGGGTTTCGAGGGTGGTCTTGACGTGGCAGGCAGCCAGAACGGCTTTGGCCTGAAGCGACTCGCCGCCTTCAAGTTCGACGCCAGTGGCGCGTCCCTGGCCGTCCGTCAAAATACGGGTGACGGGAGCGTTTTCACGCACTTCGCTGCCGTCGGCCAGGATGCGGTTTTTAAGGGCCTGGGTGAGTGCGCCCGAGCCGCCTCTGGCGCGTTTCATGCCGCTTTGATGGTACATGGAGTGCCACCCGGCAAAGTCGCCGCTAGCCGCCTCGGAGGGCGGGGGGCCCGACTGAGCGGCCAGCCAGATGATGGCCGTGCGGACCGGCTCGCTTTCAAAGGTTTCCAGCACGAGCTGACCGTAGGGCCCCATCAGGTGGCGGATCATGTTCATGCGGTTCTCGCCCTTGAGTGAGCGGCCAAACATCGTCGAGACCATGTTCCAGGGGGTGGGCGGCTTGAGGAAGACCTCAAAGACGCCTTCGTTGAGCTTGCCCCAGGCCTCGACAAAACGGGCGTAGGCCTCGGCGTCTTTCTGGCTGACACGCGCGATGCTCTGGCAGGTTTTTTCGACCGAACGGTAAAAGTAGAGGCCCGCTTGGCCGGGGATGGGGTAGAAGGCCCAGGGGTCCATGTCGATGTATTCGAGACCGTGGCGCTCGAGCTCGAGTTCGCGGATGACCGGCGTCTGATGAATCATGACGTGGGCCGAGGAGCCGACGTCGATGCGGTAACCGGGGATGCGATCGGTCTCGGTGCAGACGGCTCCGCCGACGATGGGCCGGCGCTCGCAGACGCAGATCTTCAGGCCTGTTTTGGCCAGGTAGGCGGCAGCGATCATTCCATTGTGGCCGGAGCCAACGACGACGACATCGTACATGGTCGGAGCTTGGGGCGAGTGACGGGCCCGCGCAAGCCGCACGGGCATTTGCATTTGCAAGCAACTGCCGGTTGTGTTGCCGGGTGCCACTTGAACGCATCGTTGAGCCCGAGCTGCTCGACACCCTGCCGCATGATCACCCGGACGCCCTGCACAACCGGCGCGATCTGCGAATTTTCAATGGGCTGGCGCGCAATTTCGTCTGGCTGGCCGGGCAGTTGGAGCGGCATGGCTGGCCGGGGATGCGAGTGTTGGAAATCGGCGCGGGCGAGGGTTGCCTGGGCGCCTTGGTCGCGCGGCGGGGACAGCTGCCCGAGGGCGCAAGCATCAGCGGACTGGATGTGATCCCAAGGCCGACGGCCTGGCCATTGAGCTGGGGCTGGCATCAGGGGGATCTGCTGACGTTTGACGGTTACGGTGATTACGACGTGGTGGCAGCAAATTACATTTTGCACCAGTTTGACGATGCCGCCCTGGAAGGCTTGGGCGAAACGCTGCGGCAGGCCGGGTTGCGGTTGATGCTTGCGTGCGAGACGCAACGCTCGCGCCTGCAGATGCGGCTGCTGCCGGCCTTTGCTTTCGTGACGCGAATGAACTACGTCTCACGTCACGATGCGGCGGTCAGCTTGCGTGGCGGCTTTTTGCCCGGCGAAATGGGTACGGTGCTGGGAACAAGGGCACCGGAATGGAACACGCATGAGAAAGCTCTTCCCTTCGGATCGGTGCGCCTGCGGGCGGTCAAAAAAACATGAAGACGGTTACCATAGCAGGCGGCGGCGTTGCTGGATTGGCGTTGGGCGTTGCCTTGCGGCAGCGACAGGTGCCGGTCACCGTGCTGGAGGCGGGCACCTATCCGCGGCACCGTGTTTGCGGGGAGTTTCTATGTGGCCGGGGCGCGCAATTGCTGGAGGCGCTGGGCCTGGGCTCGCTGGAAAGCGAGGCCGTGCGTCATCGCCAGACCGGTTGGTACGTGAAGGGCCGCAACGTGCTTGCCGGGACGTTGCCAAAGACAGCGCTGGGGATTTCGCGGCACACCATGGACGTACGCCTCGCCGAGCATTTCCAGGCGTTGGGCGGCGAGCTGTGCACGCAAGCGCGGGCGCCTCGCGACTTTGGCGGCGAGGGGCAGGTGCGCGCAACGGGTCGGCAGATCGACCGTGCCAGTGATTGGCTGGGCCTCAAGCTGCATGTGCATGCGCTGGCCACACGCGAGAACCTGGAGGTGCATCTGGGCGCGGGCGGTTACGTGGGGGTATCGGCGGTGGAGGCGGGCGCGGTGAATGTCTGCGGGCTCTTTCGCAAGCGGGACGCCATGGACGGACGCGGGGTGGCGCTGATGCTGGGTTACCTGCGAGCTTGCGGGCTGGACGCATTGGCCCGCCGCATCGAGCAGGCCGAGCCGGAGGCCGCGTCGGTGGTGGGGATTTCGCACTTTTCGTTTGGACAGGCCCAGGAGCCTCAGGCCGCCGTGGGTGACGCCTTGACGGTGATCCCGCCCTTTACCGGCAATGGGATGTCGATGGCGTTGGAGGCGGCCTGGCAGGCCGCGCCAGTTCTGGAAGCCTATGCTCGGCGGAGGACAACCTGGCCGGAGAGCCAGTTGCGCCTGCGCCGGGTGCTGGGGCGCAATTTTCGCCGCCGGGTGCGCTGGGCGCGCGGCACGCAGACCATGTTGTTGTTGCCGTGGACGCGTACGGGTTTGAGCTTGTGCGCGCGCGGAGGTGTGTTCCCCTTTCAAACCCTGTTTCGGCTGACGCACAGTTAGCCGCCCCGATTTTCGTATGTACCTGCAAGCCCTTGCCAATTGCGTGCCGCCCAACGGCTACAGCCAACTTGAAGTGTGGGAGGCCATTCGTGAGTCGGCGCCCGTGCGCCAACTCAAAGAGCGCTCGCAGCGTTTGTTGGAGAAGGTGCTGGTGAAGTCCGAGGGGATGGCACAGCGGCACTTTGCCTTGAACGATTTGGAGTTTTTTATGCAGGCCGGGCCGCAGGAGCTGAACGAGGCCTTTGAACGGGAAGCGCCAAAGCTCGGTGCGCGGGCGCTGTCGCAGGCGCTGGAGCAGTCAGGTCTGCGGGCTACGGATTTGGATGCGCTCTTGGTCTGCACCTGTACGGGCTACCTGTGTCCGGGGCTGTCGAGTTTTGTGGCGGAGCAGTTGGGTCTGCGCGCGGAAACTTACCTTCAGGATCTGGTCGGGCTGGGCTGCGGGGCGGCTATCCCGGCCCTGCGCTCGGCCTCGCACATAACCGCAGCGCAACCCGAGGCGAAAGTCGCGGTGCTGGCGGTGGAGATCTGTTCGGCCTGCTTTTACCTGGATAACGACGTGGGGGTGATCGTGTCGTTTTGCCTGTTTGGTGACGGTGCCTCGGCCAGCATCTGGACCGGTCAGCCGACTTTACCGGGCCACGGACTCAATGCGCTCACGGGCAACGGCGCGCTGAAGGCAGGTGATTTTGATACCTTGCATGTGCCCCAAAACCGGCAGTTTCTGCGCTTCGAAAATTTTGAGGGTAAGCTGCGCAATCGCCTCCATCGCAGCGTGCCCGAACACGCGGGCGAAGCGGTGGCCACGTTGTTCAACCGGCTCAACGGCACTCGTGAAACCATCGACCAGGTGATCGCGCATTCGGGCGGGCCGGATGTGATCGCGGCGCTGGAGTCCGTCCTGCCCGGACATCGGCTCGGGCCAACGGCCTCGGTGCTGCGTAACTTCGGCAACATGAGCAGCCCCTCGGTCATGTTCGCGTTGGACGATCACCTGAAGCAACAGAAAGCAAATGGCAATCATGGTCCGCTCTGGTTGACGGCTTTTGGGGCGGGCTTTGCGGCGCACAGTTGCTCGCTACAGTGAGCCGGGCGAAAGCGGTTGCGTGCGCCGACGGCGGGCGCTGGAATGTTATCTGATGTCAACCGCCACAACTCAGAGCGCTCTGATCGTGCGTCCGGAATTCGACGCGAACTGGCCGTTGGCGGCGGATCACTTTCATCGGATCTGGGTCGCGGAGGGGGCGGTGCATTTTGAGCGTCTGGGCGAGGGAGACGGTCGGACGGTCGGTGAGATCCTCGGCGAGCTGGACGGCCTGCGGCGCATCGCATCACTGGGCCCGCCCCTGACCAAACGCTGTTTGAAAACGCTCCAAGGTGTGCGGGAAGTCGGTCTGGAAAGCGCCTCGCAGGAGCTGAAGGATGCCTGCTACGAGGTCGGCATGCGGTTGCATGTGCACGATTCGGAAGGTTTTTGGGGACAGTCGGTGGCAGAGTGCGCGCTGGCGTTGATTTTAAACGGGCTGCGGCGCATCCCCCAGCTACACCGGACGATCATCGAGTCGAAAGAACCCTGGAATTATCAGCCGCCCGACGGGCCCGGTCGCGGACAGCCAGGGGCGCGCGGCATCCAGTTTGGCGATGACGCGGCCTTTGCCAACGGGACACTGGCGGGCAAGCGAGTGCGGATTGTCGGCGCGGGTAATATCGCGAGCCGGGTGGCCGCTTTCTGCTCATTTTTAGGGGCGGAGGTCGCCGCCTGGGACCCCTATGCCAGCGAGCCCTGCTTTCACCGGGCGGGGGCGCGCCGGGTGCACCACCTTGAGCAACTGCTGGATGATGCGGAGATTTTCTGCCCGCTGCTGCCACTGCGCCCTTCGACGGAGGGGCTGGTGAGCGAGGCCCATCTGCGCCAGTTGCCGCGAGGATGCCTGGTGGTGCTGGTGACCCGGGCTGGTATCGTAAATATGGATACGCTGCGGGCACGCGTGCTGGCGGACGATCTGAGCCTGGCTGCGGATGTTTTCGACCGGGAGCCGCTGCCGCTTGACGATCCGCTGCTGGGGCGTCACAACGTGGTGCATACGCCGCACATCGCCGGGCGCACCGCCCACGCCAATCAGCAATGGGCCGAGATGCTGGCGGCACGCTTCGACCCGCTTGAAGCGATCACTTAATACGCATTTGAACAATGGCCGCAGTCGACGAGGAAAAGCTTTTGCGAGAAAAGGCCTGGTTGGGAGACGCCATCCTGGCCTTGTGGGCGCGTCGTTGGATTTTGGATACGCAGGGCCGGATCGACGACCCGCTTTACCAGTCGATCACCTCAAACCAGTTTCTGGCCTCGCAGGGCAGGCCTGTCGCGGTGGAGGCGGCCATCGCCGATATTTACGAACGCGATGGGCTCGAAGCCGCCTTCGCGCACCTCGATGCGAACTTCCTGCCGCTCATCGAAAAACGCCTCTCGCGCGATCTGCGCTCCAGCCGGACCACGCGCAAAAAGTAGCGCTACCCCTTTATGAGCCAGCGCGAACGCGACAAGGAGCCGACCTTTGTGACCATCCGCGTCTACATGGATGCGATGGGTGCCAACCTCGACCGTTCGCTGCTGGAGTCCTCGGGGATTCCCGCCTATGTGCGCGGCGAGATGGGGGCGACCTGGATGGGCCTGGGCGCGTTGGCCCCGGGTGGCATACGCCTGGATGTGCCGCGCGAGCGGGTCGAGGAAGCCCGCGCGCTGCTGGGGCTGAGCGAAGAGGATGGCCAAGCCAGCGGCGTCTAGGCCTTGTACGATCCGACGCGATCAGGCCTCGCCCAGTTCGAGCACGACCGCAGTGATCAGGTGCTCGCGCAGGTAATCGTAGGTAACGAAACCGTAGCCGCCCACGCCCCAGCCGATACCCCAGGAGTTGCGAAAGATGAAGCGGGTATCCTCCTTGCGACCGGTTTCGCTGCGATAGCCGACCAGCGTGACAGCGTGAGCGTAATTTTCGAAGGGCTCCTGTTCACCGAGCACGTGTGTGGTGCGCAAGGCGTTGGGATGGGGGAAAGCGATGCCGACGACCACCGGTGTGCCGTTGTTCAGGGCATGCAGAACGGAGTCGACCCGGGCTTCGCCCTCGCGACCGGGCAGGGTGAATGCGGCGATGCGTTGGCGGGCTCGGGCACTGGCGATGACCTCCTCGGTGGGGGGCTCAATTTCCTGAAGGGTCTTGCTGAAGGTGTTGGGCACCTGTGCCTGCAGGGCGATGCCATAGGCGCGAAGGGCCTGCACGACCTCGAGCAGGGAAAAGCCGGTTTCGACGGGCACGGATTCACTGGCTTCGGCGGCGTACTCGCGAGAGATGCCGAGGCTGCGCGCAGTGGCCCAGACGAGGTACTCCTCGGAAAGTTTTTCCGGCCGCCCTTTGGCCATGGCGTTCTGAAACTCCAGGGCGCTAACCACCGCAAAGACCGAACAACTCGGGCGAGGGCCCTGGTCGCGGGTAGAGAGCGCGAACTGCTGATAGACCGGACGAAAGTCGACCTCGGCGTAGATTTTCGGTTCGTTGCCGATCGCGGCGAGCAGCGTGCCCGCGCCGCCAATTGCAGGCTGTTTGACACTTCTCGATGCGTTGGTTGCAGGAACGGGATTTCGCCTGGTCTGGGAGGAAAGCCGGTCGGCGAGTTCCTGGTCCAGCGACTCGCGAAACTGGACGGCTTCCGAAGCATCGTAGCCCAGGCGACTTTGCCAGTCGTCTGGCAGATCGCGCAGCATGATCTGCGTCAGGCCGGCGCGGTGGCGCACTGTCACGGATTCTGGCGTTGAGCGCAAGATGCGCACATCCTCATAAATCTTGCCGGCGGCGATGAGCTGCTCGCCGTCAGTCAGTGCGGCCTGCGTCTGTATAAGGCACGCAAGCAAGCTGAGAATACAGGCGCAAAAGGTTCGGTGCAGGCCGGGCATACGGGGTCGGGTGGGGCACCTCCGTAAGTCGACCAATTGGACCTCAATCTGAACCACCGCGCGCAGCGGCGAAGGCCTCATGAAACGCCTGCAGCGAGGAAAATTCAAAGGTGGCCAGGCTACGCAATTCTGGCTCGGGCGGATGCAAATCGGGTATCAAGACCGGCAGCGTGCCCGCGGCGTGCGCTCCGGCGATGCCCGGTCCGGAATCCTCCAGTACGAGGCAGTCTTCAGGCGACTGCCCGAGGCGTTCGGCGGCGCGCAAAAAAATGTCGGGCGCGGGCTTTCCCAGCGGGACATCGCGGCCGGAAACCACCTCGGTGAAGCGGTTGAGGATGCCGACGTCGCGGAGGTGATCGCGGGCGCGGGGCCCGCCGGTCGAGGTGGCGACGATCTTGGGCAGGCCGATGTGCTCAAGGTAGTCCAGCAAGGGTAGCAGACCGGGCTTGGTCGGAATGGAGTCGCGCCTGGTGATAGCCTCGAAGTTGCGGCCCCAGGCTTCCCAGAGCGCCTCGACCGGTGCCCCCGGGCCAAGGGTCTGGCGGACGAGTTGCTGGCTGTCAGTCGTGCGTTTGCCGATGAGCTGGACAAAGAATTTTTTGGGCAACGTGACACCGGTCTCCACGAGAGCGCCGTCCCAGGCGGCTAGAGCAATGCGCTCGGTGTCGAGCATCAGCCCATCCATGTCGAAGATAAAGGCGCGGATCGTCGCAAAGTCCATCAGGCGTATTCAAAATTCAATGACGAGGCGGAAGGATGACTCGCTTATGCTGGCCGGCCACGATGCCATGGCAAGACCCAAGAGCGCTTGCGCTTGCCGGCGGGTGGTGTTTCGGTCAAGGCATGGCAGATTTGGCAGCGGTGGTTGATTTTTGCGACAGGCGCACACGGCGCGCAGAGTATCGGGACTTTCCGGGCGCAGAAAACGGCCTGCAGGTGCAAAACAACGGCACGGTGACGAAGATTGGGGCCGCCGTGGACGCGGGGTTGATCCCCTTTGAACAGGCGGCGGCTGCGGGCGTGAATTTTCTGATCGTGCATCACGGGCTGTTTTGGGACCCTCCGGTGCCGGTCACGGCGCATCGCTATCAGAAGCTGAAAACCTGCCTGGAGCAAAATCTGGCGGTCTACTCGAGCCATCTGCCACTGGATGGGCATCCCGAGATCGGCAACAACGCAATTCTGGCGAAGGAACTGGGCCTGGCAGTGGAGGATTGGTTTGTCGAGTACGAGGGCATGGCGATGGCCGCGCTGGCCAGTGGGCCTGAAGGCGGGCGCACCGAACTGGCTTTGCGATTGCAGCGACTCTTCCCGGAAACGTATCAGGCCATCGAATACGGGTCGGCGGCGCCCGAGCGCATCGCGATTCTAACCGGCAGCGGACGCGCCGCGCTGGATCACATGTCGGCTGCTGGCGTCGACACGCTCATAACCGGAGAACTGCGGCAAAACCATTTTAACTTGGCTCAGGAGATGGGCTGGAACCTGTATCCATGCGGGCACTACGCAACGGAGGTATTCGGGGTTCGGGAGTTGGCGCGCGAGGTAGCCGAAGCATTTGGGGTGGAGTGGACGTTTCTGCAGACGGACTGCCGGCTGTAAGCGTAGGCTGCAAAGATTTTTTTCATTGCGGTGGCTGGGCCACCGGCCACTATCTGACGGTTATGATAGAAACCCGCTCGGTTACCGCACAACTGGTGGAGCTTTGCCAGCGTGACCTCGCTACCGGTCGCTGGCGGGCGGGCCAGCGTTTTCCCTCCGAGCGGGAACTGGCTGCACAGCACGGGATCAGCCGCACCTCGGCAAACAAGGCTATCGCAAAGTTGGTCAGTGAGGGCTGGCTGGAAATTCGCCGCGGGCAGGGTAGTTTTGTGGCGGAGCGGCCCGGTCTGCTGGCTTCGCTGCATCGGCTAGAATCCTTTACCGAGTACGCGAGGGCGCAGGGCTTTGAGCCGGAGACCCAGGTGCTGGGTTTGCAGCGTCTGCACGCAGATGCGGAGGTGCCTGCGTCGGCGACGGCTTTTGGGGAGCGCATCCTGCTTTTGGAGCGTGTGCGCCTGGCCGACGCCGTGCCGGTGATCTATGAGCGCCGCTGGCTGCCGGCTGCGCGCTATCCTCGGCTGCAGGCGCGGCAATGCGCGGGCTCTTTTTACAAGCTCTGCCGCGAGCGCTTTGAATTGGTGGCCACGCGGGAAGAAGCCGTTGTCCGCGCAACCCTGCCTGACGCGGCGGTGGCCCACTACCTGGATGGCGAATACCCCTGTCTGCGACTGGAGTCGACCGGCTACGATGCGCAGGCGCGCCCGCTTTGGTATCAGCAATTGCACTACGATGGCACTCGCTTCGCGTTGTCGACGTCCCACAGCGCCGCTCGTGCGGAGTCCGAAATCCTTTTCCAATCCTAGTTTTCCTCACCTAAACGAAAGTCTCCCATGAGCACACAACCTACTGTCAACGAATTGGCCAAAATGATCGACCACTCCCTGCTGCACCCGACGATGTCCGATGCGGACGTGCAGGCGGGCTGCGAACTTTCCCGCGACTACGGCGTCGCCACGGCTTGCATCAAGCCGTACTCGATTCACCAGGCGCTGGATATTTTGGCGGGCAGCGGCGTCGATGCCTGTGCGGTCATCGGTTTCCCCCACGGAAACAGCACGACCGGCATCAAGGTCGTTGAAGCCGAAGCGGCTGCGCTGGCCGGGGCCAAGGAAATCGACATGGTGGTTAACGTCGGTAAGGTGAAGACCGCTGCCTGGGATTACATCAGCCGTGAAGTTACGCTGATCAACGAAGCGGTCGTGGCCGCGGGTTCGATCCTGAAAGTTATCTTCGAGAACGACTACCTTACGCTCGATGAGATCGGCCGGCTGTGCGAAATCTGTTCCGAGGCCAAGGTGGCCTTTGTGAAGACCTCCACCGGCTACGGTTTTGTCAAGCAGGAGAGCGGGCAATACGCCTATAAGGGGGCCACGCATGAGCACCTCAAGCTCATGCGCGAGAAGTGCCCGGATACCGTTCAGATCAAAGCGGCTGGCGGCGTGCGCACGCTGGATGACCTCCTTGCGGTGCGCGCGCTGGGTGTTTCGCGCATCGGGGCCACGGCGACGCAGGTCATGCTGGACGACGCCATCGGTCGAGGTTTCGAAGGCACACTGCCCAACCTGCGCACGAAAAAAGCCGCCGCGCCGGCGGGCTACTGAGCAGACAGTCAGCCTCTGCGCTCAACCGCTGGAGAGGCAATACAGGGCGGTGTGTGTCCGCATGAAGACGCGGTCACCGACGAACAGCGGCGTGGCCTTCGATTCGTCGAGGGAGTTGATGTTCACCAGGTCGTAAGTCTTGCCTTCGCGCAGGGTCGCGACCTGGCCGTTGTCGTGGCTGACGAAGAGGTGCCCGCCCGCATACGAAAAGCTGCCGTAGAGTTGACGGCCTTGACCGAAGGGAATCACTTCGGAAAAAATCTGCTCGCCGGTCGCTGCGTCGAAGGCGGTAAAGCGGCGTGCGCGGTTGCAGGTGTAGAGCACGCCATCCACAACGACTGGCGAACTGTAGTAGCGGTCGCGCGGCGGGTTGTTGGTCCAGATTTGTGCCAGCTCGATGGTGTCGCCCTCGATGGATTCCGGCAGCTGATAGGCCCAGCCGCCGTTTTCGTCGATGGCGTAGAGCTTGCCGTCCTGGACAATGGGGCAGCCGTAGTTGAGCTCGAAAAATTCGGAGCCGAGCAGGTGACCGTCGGAGGCGCGGACGATGTCGCCGGCGGCGGTGATGATGATGGGCGTGTCACCGATTTCGGTGACTGCCGGAGTGCCCCAGGATGAGGGCAGGTCGGCCTCCCAAACGATAGCGCCGTCTTTTGGATTGATGGCCATCAGCGTAAGGATGTGGACGATGAGTTTGCCGTCGATGAGGCGTGGCGAGGAACTGTGCCCAAAAACGTGCGTGGGCTGCTCGTGCAGCTTGGCCCAGACGCGGTTGCCGTCCAGATCGTGCGCGGCGATCACACCGGTGCCAAAGACGGTGTAAACAAAATTGCCGTCCGAGACCGGGGTCGCGGAGGTGTATCCGTTTTCTGGATGCGCGCGCGGAGTCATCAACCCACCGATGCCCGCCAGCCGTTTTTCCTTCTCCGCCACATTGGCTTGAACCAGTGTGCGTTGCTCCTGGAGCCTCGCCCGTTCCTCGCCCTCGGCGCGGCGCACCTTGCGGCGGAGCGCGCCGGACTCCTGGCGCAGCTTCTGAATGTCGGCCTGCAACTGGGCGATGGTGGCCTGGTTGTCCTTGAGTTTCTGACGCGCTTCTGCCGACAGGGCGTCCTCCATGCCGGTGGCGCTTTCCCAGAGAATTTCGCCGGTTTCGGCGGAAAGGCAGATCAGGCGGTCGGGCTCGCAGGTAAGAAAAATTTTGTCGCCGACCAGTACCGGCATGCTGTTGCCCCAATCCGGTAATTTAGTCTGCCAGAGGACATTTTCGCTGTCGGACCAGTTAAGAGGCGGAGAGGCTTCCGGATAAAGGCCGGTGCCGTCGTTGCGCCAGCCGATTTCGGTGGCGAGGGCTGGCGGCACGGCGGCGAGGCTGGTGCAGGCGAGGATCGTCGAGAGTCGAAGCAACATAGTGAATCCGGCGTTGAAGGTTCGCGAAGGGATTGGACTGAGGCGCAGTGTGGGGGTTCCGCCTGCCGCCGGCAAGTGTATGCGGTGGAGGCTGCCGGGCCTATCTTTCCCGTTGTCATCGCCCGTTCGCGCGTAATGCTGCCCGGATGAGCCCCGAACGCGTCAAGTCCGCCATTCGTACGATCCCTGGATTTCCCAAGCCGGGCATTAACTTTCGCGACGTGCCGGCGTTGTTCGAGCAGCCTGACTTGTTTGCCTACGTGATCGACGAGGCGGCCGACTGGTTTGCGCAGCACGCCTGCGAGGTGCTGGTGGGCATCGACGCCCGGGGCTTCGTGCTGGCGGGTGCTTTGGCGGCCCGGGTGAAAAAGCCGCTGTTTCTGGTGCGCAAAAAAGGCAAAATTCCCACGGACACGGTCCAGGCCGATTACCAGCTGGAGTACGGTTCGGCCACGCTGGAGCTTTCGCGTACCGCGCATTTCGAGGGGACCAACGTGTTGATCGTCGACGATCTGCTGGCCACCGGAGGCACGGCCGAGGCGACCTGCCGCCTGCTGCGGGAACTCGGAGCGGCGCAACTGGCTTTTGGCACGGTGGTCCGCCTTTCGGACCTTCAGGGCAAGGAGCGTCTGGAAGCCTCCGGAGTGCCCGTGCACGCGATCTGCGCTTTTACCGAAGCCGAATAGGCTAGGTCGGCGAAAACGCGCTCACCAGTTGTGGTCGCGCAGGGATTCCTCACGCACCTTGGGTACGATAAACGAGCCGATGAATAGGCCCGAGACGAGTCCGCCTAGGTGGGCCCCGTAGGCAATCCCCTGACCGCCGCCGACGATCCCCGTGACGTCGGCCACGGTTCCGAAGACGGTCAACAGCAGCAGGTTGAAGGGCGGAATCGGGTGGGCGATTGGCCAGACGTCTGGATCGCGCAGGCGAAAGCGCAGAAACAAGCCCAGGTAAACGCCCTCAAATCCCATCACGGCCCCGGAGGCGCCGACGATGGGAATGGTGGAATCCCATTCGAAGAAGCACTGCGTAAGGTTGCCGACCACACCGGTCACCACGAAAATCCCCGCGCCCCAAACCGGGCCCAGCGCCTGCATGACCAGAAAGGCAAAGATCCAGAGGTACAGCAGGTTGAAAAAGACGTGTTCGACCCCTCCGTGAATCAACGTGGCGCTGAAGAGCGTCAGCACCTCCGACAGCGCGGAAAGATCGAAACCCGCGGTGGTCAAGGTGTTCCAGCCGGCGCGCACCTCGGCGGGTACCGTGCCGAAGCGCAGCACCCAATTGGGTCCAACGGCGACCTGCAGGAAGAAGATCAACAAGATCCCGACGATGCCGGAGATCAGAATGGTGACGTTGAGTCGTTCTCGTGGAACCAGCATGGGCGGCTTACTTCGCATGCGGGGCCGGGCCTTCGGGGAAGATTTCGTCCTGCCGCAGGTGCAGCCCGGTGGAGTCCTCCGGGTGGGCTGGCGTATCTGCCCGGTGCAAATGACGCGGTGGCCCAACGAGGCTGCGGGCGAGGACGGCCTCGCGGTCGGCAACGATGCGCGCGCAGATCTGGTCGATATGCATGCCCAGCCAGAGCGCAGTGCTGGATTGCTCTCGGTAGTCGGCGGGCCCGTAGGCGTGAATACGACCTGACTGCAGCAGGCGATCGTTTTGGGCGAACTCCTCGGGCGAATCCGGATCGTAGACGGCGTAGGCCTTGCCGCCAAATCGTCGCACAACCGAAAAGACCGGGACATCGCTGGGCCCGTCGGCGACGTAAATCATATTGGCCACTGGTACACGCCGATCCGCGGCGGGCATGGCGGCGTTGACGTCGATCTCGGGGTGCTTGTTGGAGCCCTTGTTGATTTCGAAGATGAAGCGCGTCTTGATGGTGTTGTCGACCATCATCCCGATCTGGGAGATCTCGTGGGAGGCATCGCCCACGGTCAGCTCAGGCTGGCGCAGAAAGCCGTAAGGCAAGGGATCCTCGACCAGTTCGCAGCCGAAAATGCCTTCGACAAACGGCGCAATGGCGCTGCCGCGGATCATTTCGGCGAGGCCGGTACTAATGATGTAGTGCTCGAGCCGGATGTCATGACGACGGAAATCCTCCCGCGCGCGGATACGCTCCTGAAGCTGGGCAAAAAGATCGGGCAAGCCCGGAAAAAAACGCAACTCGGCACCGAGTTCGCGCAGGCGGGCGTTGTTCAGTCCGCGCAGGGGCCCGTTCCGAATCGAGCTGATAAGGTGATTCAGATAGCAGGTTTCCGCAGCCACCCGAATACCGCGTTCGGCGTAGATGGCGGGCAGGGCGTTGACCTCCGCCCAGAAGGCGCGCTCGTCGATGGCGTAGGCTTTGAAGAGCGGAGCCTGCATGAAGCCCGGCACGAGCGTGCGATCAAAGTCCCAGACACAGGCAACGATGTTCTGGCTGTTGAGGCGACCTTGGCTTTCTGGCGGGCTGGCGGGCATGTCGGCAACAGGCACATCGGCCTGACGCGCTTGACCGTAAGTCGCCCAAGCCCGGCGTAGCAAGCGTTCGCCGGTGCCTAAAAAAAACCGCCCGCTTGCAGGAGCGGACGGTTTTCTGAGTTTTGCAGAGTGGGTAATATGAGGGCCGAGCTCAGCCGCGCAGCCGACGCCGCCAGAAAGCGAAGCCGAGAGCGGCGCTGCCGAGGATCAGGCCCCAGGTGGTGGGCTCGGGAACCACACGAAAGTTGTTGAACACCAAGTCGGCGCCGTTGGCATTGTCTGCATCGAAGCCGATGGTGATGAATTGCACGTCGGTAAAGTCGATGCCGGTAAAATCGGCGAAGGCGATAGCCTCGGCGAAAGGCGCTGTTTGCAGCAGGAGATCGACCGCGACGGTGTCCGCACTGTCGGAGTCCTCAACGGTGATGAAGAGTTCGACCGGGTCGACGCCAAGCAGGTCGTAATCGAGGATATCGACCGCAAAAGCGCTACCTCCGCCAGAGGTCAGGTCCAGGTCCAGACCGGTGATGACATCGGGTCCGGGAACTAAGTCGGCGATGGTGTCGAAATAGGTGATGGAGATATTCGCACCGGTGCCGACGGTGTTGTTGAAGCTGACCGACATGGATGCTGCATCGGTCAGTGTGATGGTCACCTGGCCCAGGTCAGGGTTGTTAACGTTCCACTCGCGAAAACCAATCGCGTTGGGTGGAAAGCCAGGCAGCGTAAAATCAGCATTACGGCTGGGTTCATCGAAAACCGTGACGGAGGTCGTGCCCACCGGATTCGTGCCGACGACGAGGATACCGGAGACTCCGGGAGCGATTTCGCTCGTTACGGGCGTCGCAAAGTCATCGAGGAGTGGAAGCTGCGCATACGTGGCTGTACACGCGGCCATGGCCGTCAGGCCCGCAAAGGCTTTTTTCATAGGTGTTAGGTGATTGCTGTGGCTGGCTGAATCTGAGCTGGATGCCGCTGCTTCCAGTGCTGATTGTTAGCTTTAGCTCTGTGCGAATATTGGATGTGTGCGTAATGGATGTATGCGCGCCCTAAAGGTCAACACCTGATGACGCATGCGAGAAAAAGGTCACAGAGCTGCCACATTCCTGTGACGTTGCGGGATCGCTGCCACTGATTAGTCGCTGTAATGAGTGATATTTAATCACCTTGAATCCCGCATGAGCACTGCTGTTGCGGCGAACGACTGCCTTGCTAGGACTCCTAATTAGCGTGCGCGTGTAACTGCATCCATCCTAGGGGAATCCCTGTCAGGTATGTGGCGAGCGCGTGAATCCGTGCAGGGGTCGCGCAGGATTGTCATCCTGGGAGACGAACTGCCGGTACAATTGCGCATAGGTACCGTCGAGACGTAGCAGCTCGGCGTGCGTGCCGCGTTCAATGATCTTGCCGTGGTCGAGTACCAGCACCTGACTGGCCTTGCGGATAGTCGACAGGCGGTGAGCCACAACAAAGCTGGTGCGGCCTTTGAGCAGGCGCTCGAGAGCGTCCTGCAGGCGAGCTTCGGTGATCGAGTCGACCGAGGAGGTGGCTTCGTCGAGGATCAGGATGCGTGGGTCGGCCAGAAAAGCGCGGGCAAAGCAGACCAACTGCTGCTGACCCAGGGAGAGCCCCCGGCCTTTTTCGCCGACTTCGGTTTGCAGCCCGTCGGGCATGGCGTCGACCAGGTCGCGGCAGCCCAGGCGCTCGAAGGCGTCGTAGATATCCGCATCGGTGGCTTCCATGCGCCCGAGCCGGATGTTGTCCATTACGGTGCCGGAAAAGAGAAAATTGCTCTGCAGGACCAGGCCGAGTTGCCGGTGCAGGGTTGCGCTGCGGATCTGCTTGATGTCGACGCCATCGATGCGAACGGCGCCCTGCTGGCAGAGCCAGAACTTACAGACCAGGTTGATGATCGAGCTTTTGCCCGAGCCGGTGTGCCCGACCAGCGCAACCGTGTCGCCCGCCTTGGCCTCGAAGGAGATTCCATGCAGCACGGGCTTCCCCGCGTCGTATTCGAAAACAACGTTGTCAAACTGGATGTCACCCCGAATGGGCTTAAGTTCGACTGCGTCCTTGGGGTCCTGCCACTCGGGCTTGCGGTCGAGGGTATCGAACAAGCGCTCGGCCCCGGCCATCGCAGCCAGAGCCATGGTGAACTGGCGTCCAAGGTTGGTCACCGGGGCGAAAAAGAGCTGGGCCAGAAAGAAGAAGGTCACCAGGTCGCTGATCTCCATCTGGACGAAGCTCACATCGGCCTGCAGGGCGGCGTAACCACCCACGAAGAGGATGGCCGCCTGAAAGAACTGGGCGTTCAGCTCCAGCAGGGGCACGTAAAGGGCCGTGTACTGCTGCAACTCCATGTTGATGTTGCCGTGGCGCTTGACGAGGTTGTTGAAAAAGACGGCGTTTAACTCCTCACGAGAAAAGCCCTGGGTGACTCGGATGCCCGAGACCGTCTCGGCGACGTTGCTGGTGACACGCGAGAAGCTGCGCTGGACGGTGCGGGAGGCGTCCCCGATGCGCTTCCCAAAGACTTTGTTCACTGCGTAGATGAAAGGCGTCATGATGAAGACGACCAGAAAAAGCGCCCAGTTCATGTAAGCCATCAAAGCGCCTGAGCCGATCATCTGGCCCAACTGAACCAGGGAGATGAAAGCCACGTTTTGTACGCCGGTGCGCAGGGCCTCAATGTCCGAGATCATCCGGCTGAGGATGGAGCCCAGCCGCGTCTTGTTGAAATAAGTCATCGGCTGACGCATCACGCAGGTGACGAGCTCGCCCCGCAGGTCCTGGACGACGCTCTCACCAAGCTCGGCGGCCAGACGCGAGCGGAAGTGCATGGTGATCTCCGTAAAGAGGGCAAAGGCGGCGAAGCCGATGACGCCGAGGATGATGCCCTCGGTGTCGCGTGCCTGGACGGGCCCGGCGATGACCGCCCCGATCAAGAAAGCGATCACCGGAATCTGAACGGAGCGCACCAGCACGCACAACAGCAGCCAGTTGCGCTTGCGGGCGTACGGCCGGGTGTACCCGTACAGGCGTTTGACCAGCCCCCAGTCCAGCGGGCGCTTGTCCTTGTCTTCCAGGGAGAAGGCACCGGCGCCTTTGCCCATGCCCTTACCCATGCCGCCCATCATCTTGCTCATCGTGAGGCGGCCTCCCGCCGCTGACTGACCTCGTTGAGCAGGCGCTGCGATTCGGGGTCGACGTCCTGGATGGATATGGCGCGCCGGTAGGGGCCGTCTTGCGCCATGAGTTCGGCGTGCGTGCCGCTTTGCACGATGCGACCCTTTTGGAGCATGAGAATACGGTTGGCCCGGCGTAGGGTGCTCAGCCGGTGGGCCACGATGAAGGTGGTGCGCCCCTGCATGGCGTTGTCCATGGCCTCCAGGATTTCGTGTTCGGTTTCCGGGTCGATGGCGGTGGTCGGGTCATCGAGCAACAGGATGGCCGGGTCGAGCAGCAGGGCGCGGGCGATGGCGATGCGCTGGCGCTGGCCGCCGGAGAGGTTCACTCCGAACTCGCCCAGGCGGGTTTCGTAGCCGTCGGCCATCTCGGTGATAAAGCCGTGCGCGGCAGCAATTTTTGCGGCGGTGACGATCTGGTCGGCGGAGGCGTCCGGATTTCCGAAGGCGATATTCTTGCCAATGGTTTCGCTGAAGAGAAAGTTTTCCTGAAAGACCAGTCCGATGTTGCGGCGCAGCTCCTCGACGGAGGTTTCGCGCAGGTCTTTACCGTCGAGCAGGATGCGTCCCTCCTGCGGATCGTAGAAGCGGGGGATCAGGCTCATGAGGGCGCTTTTGCCCGCGCCGGTGGCCCCGGCGATGGCCACGATCTCGCCGGGCTCGACCTGGAAATCAATGTCGTGCAGGACGGTGTCGTCGAGCCGGTAGCGGAAGGAAACATGCTCGAAGCGCAGGGCTCCCCGCACTTTGCCGAGTGTTGTCGGGCTGGGCGGGGACTCGATGTCGAGCGGAGCATCGATGATCTCAAAAACGCGGCGCGCCCCGGTCAGGGAGCGCTGGATGCTGTCGGTAATCTGCGCGATGGCCCCTACCTGGTTGGACAGCTGCTGCAGCAGCGCGGCAAAGGCGACCAGCCCCGTGCCCAGCGCGATCTGGTTGTTGTAAAACAGATACCCGCCGTAGCCCAGCAACACGATCATGTTGGTGTGGGCGAGCAGGTGCATGAAGGGCTGAAAGATGGAGACGCGCCAGAAGATCCAGAAGCTCTGCTGGCGCACGTCGTTGTTGGCGCGGTGAAACTTGTCCACCATGTCCTGCTCCAGCGCGAAGCCCTTGACCGTGTTGATGCCCTGGACCGTCTCCGAGAAGTTGAGCACGAGCTTGTCCATCAGCTGGCGGTTACGGAAGTAGGCCGGGCGGATGATCGTGGAGAATTTGATCGCCGCGATCCACATGAGGGGCGTGGTGGCCATGCAGGCCAGGGTCAGCGGCACGTGCTTGTGAAGCATCCAGCTGAGGGTCAGGCAGATGGAGATCAGCAGCACAAAGACCTGAATGAGTACCTGGTCGATGAACATGCGCACCGCCTGCACGTCACTGGTCACGCGGTTGATGATCGAGCCGCTGGCGTTGCTGTCAAAAAAGCGAAAGGACAGCCGCTGGAGCTTGCCAAAGATCTGGCGGCGCAGATCGGGCACAATCTTGGTGTGCACGAGCCGCCCCACCGTGATGGCGGTCAGGTAGCCGAGCAGCCCCCGGATCAAGGCTACCACCAGCATGCCGATGACGATCGCCAGCAGCACCGCCACCCCCTCGCGTCCTTCGACAAATCCGCCGAACCACCACCAGTTGGGCGCTTCGGCCCCGTCTTCGAGCTGGAAGCGCAGGTAATCGACCCCCAAGCCAAAAAGATTGATGCCGCCAATCACCATGACCTGAAGTAGCGATTGCAGCAGGAGTACCTGCACGCATTGCCACTTGTAACGCCAGCTGATTCGAAGCAGCCGACCAATCAGCTGAGCGCTGGACTGCTCGGGATTGGCTTCGGTTGGATCGGTGGCGGTCATTGGCGCCCGCGCTCTCGGCGGGCCTGGTTGAAAGGTGCTTGGCAGGGCACCGTGGCGGCGGTGGCCCCATCCGGCATTGGCTCAATCGCAGTTGCGCCAGCTGCCGGAACCTCTTAGGACACGTTATGCGTTTGGGCATAGCAACTAAAAGTTACCGCTGGGGATTATTTTTGACCTTGGCGGGGTGGGGATGCGCCAGGTGCGCATTCGCCGAGAACCAATCCGAGCGCAATGCCGCCGTTTTTGATGCGGTCTGGGAGCAGGTGAACGAGGCTTACTACGACCCGGAGTTTTCCGGCGTGGACTGGGAGGCCCAACGGGACAGCGTGCGCCCGCTGGCGGTGAAGGCGACATCGGGCAACGAGTTGGAGCGCCTGCTCAATCACATGCTGGGTCAGCTGGGCGTCACCCATCTGGCAGTCCTGGGCTTGGGCGACGATGAACGGCTGTTTCTAGCTTCCTCCGGAGATGGCTACAGCGGCATCCGCTTATCCGAACTGGATGATAAGGTCGTCGCGTTGCGCGTGTTCGAAGATTCGCCCGCGGACGCTGCCGGGGTCGTCGCCGGAATGGAGGTGCGCAAGATTAGCGGGCGAGATGTGTACGAAATCCGCGCCGCGCTGAAAAACACCGGTATTGAGGGCGTACGG
This sequence comes from Opitutales bacterium, assembly GCA_050331815.1. GTDB lineage: Bacteria > Verrucomicrobiota > Verrucomicrobiia > Opitutales > JBHJGM01 > JBHJGM01. The sequence goes on from JBHJGM010000014.1 coordinate 41,499, forward strand.
CTACGCCATGCCTGGTTGAAGCATTTGCAGACCCTGCTCGACGGACGCCCGGAGAAAAAACGCACGCTGGAGTTGGCGGATCTCGAGGGGAACGCGCAGACCGTGCGTTTCAAGCTCGGGCAGCGACCGGTGGAGTTTTCGGAGCAAATCGGCTACCTGCCTTCGCTGCCCTTGGAGTTTGAACATCGTAAGCTGGAAAATGGTATCCATTACATCCACTTCAATCTCTTCCTGCCTGAGATGATGTCTCGCCTGCGTCCAGCGCTGCAGGGTGTGGAGCGCGGACTGGTGCTCGATCTAAGGGGCAACGAAGGCGGTGTCGGCTTGATGGCGAACGGGGTGGCGGGCTTGCTTATCAGCGAGCAAACTGAGCTGGGCCGCAGCGACTTGCGCGACGGTTGGCTCGGCTTTGTCGCCTATCCGCAGCAGAATGCCTTTTTAGGACCAGTGGCGGTGCTCGTGGATTCGGGCACGGCGTCGACGGCGGAACTGCTGGCGGGCGGCTTGCAGCAGGCCGAGCGGGGACGCGTCTTTGGCGAACGCACCTCGGGGGCCGCGATGCTTTCATTGTTAACCCAGTTGCCCGGGGGCGGGAAGTTTCAGTTTGTCATCGGGGATTTGAAGCTTGCCGATGGCTCCCGAATCGATGGAACCGGCGTCACGCCAGATGTGTCGATAACCACGACACGGGAAGCGCTGTTCGCTGGCGAAGACCCGGTTCTGGAAGCTGCGCAACAATGGCTGGATGAAGAGCTTGCGCAGCCCTAGCAGGAAGTTGCTAAAGTAGCTCCTATCAAACTTTTTACTTTCACAGACACCCCAACCTCCCCAAGCCCAACGCCCCACGCTGGCTAAGGAATTGCCTCGCGCGGGCGATGGTAGAGGCCTAATCTACCTAATTAACTTTAGATGAAAATGATGCGAAGTTACCAAATCCCCCGACTTTTTTCAGGCTGCTTGTTTATTGCTGCAGCCGTGCTGCTGCCTGCTACGGCCAGCGCCCAGGAAACCGCCGAAGCCGTCGACCCGGGGCTGAAAATTTTCCGCGACTACGCCGAGGCGATCGGTGGAAAAAAAGTTATTCTCTCACACAAGACGCGTGTGATGGAGGGCCGGATGGAATCGATTTCCCTAGGCCTTAAGGTGCCCTTCAAGATTTACCAAAAGGCACCCGACAAGCTGCGCTTTGAAATGCTGCTGCCTGGCAATGCTGTGATGATTCAGGTTGTCAATGGAGACTCCGGCTGGCTTGCCAATCCATTGGAAGGCGTGCGTCCGATGGAGCCGGAGGAAATTGCTTTGGTGGCCGACAAGGTCGATTTTTACTATGATGTAGAACTCGAAAAACACTTTACCCGCCGTAAGCTATTACCACCTAAAGACATTGGTGGGGTGACGACCGACGTAGTTGAAGCTTACTCCGCGGACGGTCGACGTTCTTTGTTTTATTTTGGGCGAAACAGCCACTTGCTGGTGCGCACGGATACCGTCATTGATCGGGGCGTTCAAGGTAGTATCGAAGCCAAAAGCATATTTAGTGACTACCGGGATGCCAACGGTCGTAAGATGCCTTTCAAGGTCACGACCCAGATGGCCATCGGTGAAATCATCATGACCTTTCGCACCATCCAGCACGATGTACCAGTGCCGGAAGTGCTTTTCCAAAAGCCTGAAATCGAGTGACGCGTTGATTCGCGCTTCAGTGTGCTGGATCAGATGTACTTCGCTTTGAGGGCGCGGTTCTGCTTGGCCGATTGCACCGCCAGGTCCAGCAGGTGAATCGGACGCCGGGCCCATTCACCGGTGATGACAAGTGCGTCCCCTTTGGACAGGTGGTCGCTGACGTTCTGGTAGTAGCGCCAGTGCTCGTTCTCAGGAAGCGCCGCCTTGGTGACCACGGTCTCGCCCTTACGATTACGCACGGTAAGCGCGTAGTCCTTATGATTCATCACGAGCTTGCCCTTGGTGCCGGTAATCCAAAAGAGCCCGAGGCTGTTGGGCTGGAGATCGACTGTGGAGAAGCGCAACCAGATTTGCTGGCCGCTCTTGAAGCGAATACAGGCGCTGGCTTCGTCTTCGTTGGTGTCTTCCTTGTAGGGCGTGCGGTCGGCCCAGAAACCAAGGTGGGCAAAGCCGCTGACTTCCTGAATGTCGGCGCTAATGATCTGCAGCGCGTATTCGAGCAGATGGACGCCCCAGTCGTACATAATGCCGCCGGACATCGTGCGGCTGGTCCGCCACCAGTCGCGCGGTTGCCCGTAATGGCCCATCCCCGCTTCATAACGGATGACTTCGCCGATGGTGCCTTTGGCGAGAATCTCTTTGGCCTTGAGGATGCCGCCATCCCAGTGACGGTTGTGATAGGTTGAGACGATTAAGTCGCGCTTCTTCGCCTCGGCGATCAACTTGTCGCATTCGGCGGTGGTGATCGCCATGGGCTTTTCGCAAACAACGTGACGCCCGGCTTTGAGGCACTGCAGGCCGAGGGGTGCGTGGGTGTTGTGGGGCGTGATGATCGTGATCAGGTGCACGTCGGACTTTTTGAGCATGTCCGCAAGGGAGGTATACGTCTCAATACCCGGATAATCCTCTTCAGCCACCTTCAAGCGATCTTTGTCGAGTTCGCAGACGGCGGTCGGGGTCATGCCTGCGTCGCGCATTTCGGCCAGGTGCTTGCGGCCCATATTAAAGGCGCCGCCGTAGCCGATGACGCCCACCTTTATGTCGGAAGCTTTCTTAAATCGTGCCTTAGCCATAATCGATGAGTGAGATTGGAGTCAGTTGCAAAGCCAACGAGTGCCATCGCTCACCGCGTATTTGCGAGCGAAAACGTTCCACAGGCTCAATCCTGATTGAATCGGTGTCTGCAAGCTACTGACATAGCTTTCCGAAGCGGTGGAATTCGCCTGTTCAGGCGAGTCCGCAGCTGGTTAGGTGTTGTTTGTGAACACTGTCTGTTGCCCGTTGCCGCGCCCCCGAGCGCTGCTGCTTTTCGATTTGGATGCGGACAAGACGTCGCTGCAGGGTCTGTGGCTGCTGTTGGGAGTTTATCTCGGAGCCCTGCTCGTAGCGGCGGTCTTGAGTCCGCCGATCTTTTGGGCAGTGCAGGCGCTGGCGGAGCAATTTCCGGAAAATGGCACCCTGGAATACCTCGCGGGTAAGTCCTTCCACGATTACTATGATCGGGTGCGCTGGCTGCCGATCCTGGTGGGTCTGCCGTGGGTGTTGCGCCTGTGCAAACTAACGGGCCTGGGTGCGCTGGGGTTGCGTTTCAACCGTGCGGAAAGACTCGGCTGGCTTGGATTTCTGGGTGTGGGTGCCGGGTTGTTTCTGATCGCGATTCTGGCCCAGAGCCTAATGGCCGAGGTGGTCCGCAAGCCGGAGCGTCAGGAGGCTTTCCTGCCGCTCACGTTGCTATCAATGCTGCCGGGAGCGGTGATCATCGGCATCCTTGAGGAAATCGTCTTTCGCGGACTGGTGCTGCGCATTTTTTTGAGTGCGTTTCGCTCCAGCTGGTTGGCGGTGCTGCTAACGGCGGTGTTTTTCGCGACAGTCCATTTTAAGTTTCCGAATCCCTATTGGGAAGGCAGCGGCCGCGTGGTTGAATGGCACAGCGGCTTTTACGTGGCCTTATGGACGCTGCTAGGACCGCTGGCGGAGGCGGACCTATCGGGCTTCGCGCCGTTTTTCATTGCTTCCTACGTGAACTACACGCTGCTGGGTGTGGTGCTGGGCGTGCTGTTTGTGCGCAGCCAGAGTCTGCTGGTCTGCGCGGGTCTGCACAGCGGACTTGTCTTGGCGATGTTAACCTATTCAAAACTCTACAACGTGGATGCCGGTTCGCTGCACTGGCTTTTGGGAACAACGCCACTGCGCGATGGCTTCCTGGCCACGGGGCTGCTGGTTATTTTATTGGTGGCTCTGCGCTGCCTGCCGCTACCGGAGGCATGGACACCCGCCAACTCGAAGCCATGAACGCGCTGCGCCAAATGCTCCTTTGGGGCCTGCGGGATTTGAGCGAATTGGTCTATCCAAGAGAGTGCATCCTGACCGGTGATGCCATTGAGGAGACAGGTGGTATTTCCCTGGTGGAGGGCCCAATCGCCCGCGAAAGCGGGGCCTCGCTGAAACTGGGAGGCCCGCATGCGTTTCGTTACCTGAGCCGCGAAGCCTTAGAGACGATCTCTTGGGTGCGACAACCCTGGTGCCCTTCGTGTGGTCAGCCCCATGCAGGGGAACTGGCTGGCGAAGACCGCCTGTGCGCCAATTGCAGCGAATTGCAGCCCGCGGGCCTGTGGAGCGCGGGGCGAACGGCTTTTCTGCTCAAGGAGACGGGTCGGCAGATTGTTCACACGCTCAAGTACCACAGCGGCGACTTTCTGCTGCACGATCTGCAGCAGCTCGTGAAGATTCCGCCCGACTACACGCAATTCGTTCGAGGCTCTACAGTGGTGCCGGTGCCGCTGCACCCGGCTCGGCTCCGCGAGCGTGGGTTCAACCAAAGTGAGCTCATCGCCGAAGCCCTGGTCACCGGTCAAGCTGACGTGAAAATCGCACGGTTGCTGCGCCGCGTACGTTGGACCCAAACGCAGACGCGCCGCGACCGGGCGGCCCGCCAGGCCAATGTGCGCGGGGCTTTCGCACTTGCCGACAAGGTCAGGGTATCCCCGGAGGTTACTTACACGGTCGTGGATGACGTCTTCACTACCGGGGCGACACTACAGGCCTGCTGCCGGGTGCTGCGGCAGGCCGGAGCGCGGCACATACAGATTTTGACCCTGGCGCATGGGTGAGCCGAGTTCGCGGCAGGAGATTTTTCCTGGCGATCCCGCGCCTTTGAAAAACATCCCGCGTGGCGGTCACCGCACCTTGCATAACGCCGGCCACGTGCTCTAAGCTGTTGAAATATGGCATTGTTCAGCAAGCCGCGTTATTCGACGGTCAAGGTAAAGCGTAAGGACATCCCCACGGGCCTGTGGACGAAGTGTCCGCAGTCAGGGGAAATCATTTACAACAAGGAGCTTGAGGCCAACTGGATGGTCGTGCCCAAGAGCGGCTACCACTTTGGGCTCTCTGCGCCGGAGCGCATGCGGCTGCTTCTGGACGAGGACACCTTTCAGGAGCACGATGCGGAGTTGCGCTCGCTCGACCCGTTGCAGTTTCGCGCGGGCGGCGCGTACCCTGAAAAGGTTGAAAAATATCAGAAGCGCACGGGGCTGAAGGATTCCGTGCTCAGCGGCGAAGGCACCATTGACGGCAAGCCTGTGAGCATCGCGGTGATGGACTTTCGCTTCATGGCGGCGAGCATGGGCTCGGTCGCCGGGGAGAAGATCACGCGCACCATCGAGCGCGGCACCCAGGCGGACAAGCCGGTGATCGTGGTGTGCGCTTCGGGCGGGGCGCGCATGCAGGAAGGCATCCTCAGCCTGATGCAGATGGCCAAAACCAGCGCGGCCTTGAAACGCCATCAGCAAAAAGGCCTGCCCTACATTTCCATCCTGACCAACCCGACGATGGCCGGGGTGATGGCCAGCTTTGCCGCCCTGGGCGATGTGATTTTGGCCGAGCCGGGCGCGCTGATCGGTTTTGCCGGACCTCGCGTGATCAAGGACGCCACCAACCAAGACCTGCCGGAGGGCTTTCAATCGAGCGAGTTTCTGCTGGAGCACGGCCTGATTGACCAGGTGGTGCCCCGCCTGGAAATGCGCGAGCGGCTGCATTCGCTGTTGAAAGCATTCTATCGCGGCGAGCCGCAGGCGAAGGCGACTCACTCGAACAACGGCAACGGCCACCGCCCCGTCAGCGACACCTCCAAAAACTAGCGGCTGGGCCGAGGCGTTTCCGAACAGGTCCAAGGCGCGGCGTATCCGGTTTTTTGGACGCTCGTTCAGGTGGTTTCATTGTCAGCGCCAGGCAAGATGTGATGACTTACGAAGAGGCCAAGGCTTATCTCTATGGGCTGAAGTACCACGGTGCCAAATATGGCATCGAGCGCATGCAGCTGTTTGCCGATCGGCTTGAGCGCCCGGAAAGCAAGTACCCGTGTATCCACATTGCCGGTACCAATGGCAAAGGCTCGGTGGCTGCCATGCTCGAAAGTGTGCTGCGCCGGAGCGGACTGCGCACGGGCCTGCTGACCTCGCCGCACCTAGTCTATCTGGGCGAGCGCGTTCAGGTGAACCGGCAACTGCTCGCACGCAAGCAAATCGCCACCTACTGCACCCGCCTGCGCAACTTGGCCGAAGCCCTCGCGGCCCGCAATCCGGACGACCATCCTTCGTACTTCGAATTCATGACGGCCATGGGCTTTTTGCAGTTTGCCGAGGCACGGGTGGATGTGGGCATCATCGAAGTGGGGCTGGGCGGTCGGCTCGATGCAACCAACGTGATCGAGCGGCCCGCCGCTTCGGTCATCACTTCCATCGGCTTGGACCACATGGAGATCCTGGGCGACACGCTGGCCAAAATTGCTCGGGAGAAAGCGGGCATCATCAAAGAAGGTTGCCCGCTTTTTCTAGGCCTGATGCCGGAGGAAGCCGAAGTCGTCATCCGCGAGATTGCCGCCGACCAGCAGTCGACCGTCTTTTCCGTGCGCGAGGCCTTCCCGCAAGGGCTCCAGTCGTTTCCAGAAACCTCGCTGGAGGGGGAACACCAGAGGGCAAACGCCGCCCTGGTTCAACTGGTGACTCAGACCTTGCGTGACGCTTATGGACATACCTGGGCGGCGGGGGCGAGTGAACGAGTGCTTGTCGAAGGGCTCAATGCCGTTGAGTGGGCCGCGCGCTGGCAGCGGGTGCGCCTGAACGACGGGCGACTCCTCATCCTGGACGCCTCGCACAACGAGCCGGGGGCCGCTGTGTTGGATGCGAGCCTGCAGCGTTTGCGTGCCGAGACCGGCCGCGCGCCCGTTGTCGTTACGGGTGTGTTGGGCGAACGCCGGGCTCAGGCGCTTTTTCCGGTCATCGCGCGGTACGCGGCATCGGTGCACCTGATCCGACCTCAGCAGCTGCGCGCTTGCAGTTTTGAAGCGATGGAAGCCGTCCTCGGTAATGTATTCAGTGGGCCGATGTATCGCAGCGAGACGCGGGCGCTCTTTCCCGAAGCAGGTGCGTGCACGGTGGGTGAGGCAGCGCAGCCGATTGTGGTTACGGGTTCGCTGTACGCGGTGGGAGAGGTCATGGAGTGCCTCTTTGGCTATCCGCCCCCCAGTGAAGCGCACCTGCAAGATGGCCCCGCTCTCTTGCCAACACCATAGAGGCTGTCGCCAGGCCGAGGCCTAGCGGTACCAGACGCGCTCCAAACAGAGGCCACGCGCCGGGGCTGTCGGGATTTTCTGGATACGCTTTTTCGCCCGGAGGATGGCGACCAACTCGTCCGGGCTGAGTTTGCCGCGGCCCACTTCCACCAGAGCACCGGTCAGTGAGCGCACCATCTTGTACAGGTAGCCGCTGGCCTCGGTGGTGAGGGTCAGGCGTGGTCCGCGGCGCCTCAGGTCGAGCCGCTGGAGGTCCTTGACCGGATTTTCGCGCTCGTTGGAACCGTCACCACGGGTTGCGCCAAAGGCCGAGAAATCGTGCGTGCCGACAAGCAGTTGGGCGGCGGCGTGCATTCTCTGTGTATCCAGTGGGCCGATACGCTCGCCGGTGGACCAAAAAAAGCGTTGTTCCATCGGCGGGGCGTGGCCCTCGTAAAGGCGGTAGGTGTAGCGCTTGCGCACGGCGTTGAAGCGGCCATGGAAGTTCGGCGAGGCTTTGCGAACTCGCCAGACCTGGATGGTGGACGGCAGATCGATACGCAGGGCGCGCTCGAGTTTTTCGACCACGTGTGGCCAGCCCGGTGCTGGAGCGTCGAAGTGAAAAACCTGCCCGCGTGCGTGCACGCCGCTGTCGGTGCGCCCGCTGCCGTGGATGCGCACGGGCGTCTTGAAAATTTGCGCCAGCCGGGCCTCGATGTGGTCCTGGATGGTGTTGCCGCCTGGCTGACTCTGCCAACCCGCGAAGTCGGTACCGTCGTAGGCGCACCACGCCTTGAAGCGCTGCGGGGTCTCTGCGTTGCGGGGCATTTGCGTGAGCCATTGCACACAGTCTCGGCCAGCCCAAGCCAAATTAGTCGAGAAAGCGTGCGCGCTCGGCGGCGGTGGGCAGGCGGCAGGTCTCGCTGCGTCCGAACCAACGGTAGCGATGCCGGGCGACCCAGCGGTACAACCCATCACGCCAACTCAGCGGCAGGAGTTTGAAGAACGCCAACGCTTTCCAAGGCCAGCCCAGTAGCCTCACGGCTTCGAGCGCACCCTCGGAGCGACGGTGCAGGGTAGCGGTGCCACTGGGCATCCACAGCACGAGCGAGCCATCCATGCCGGTCTCACGCAGTTCAGCGGGTAGAAGCGCCCGGGCTGTTTCGCCCTGCAGCGGGGCGAAGCGCAGACGCGCTTTGCGGTCCAGGCGCATGAGCAGCCGCACGGTGCCGTTGCACAGGTTGCAAACACCATCGAAGAATAGCACGGGCTGTTCAGTATTCGCCGGATTCACAAGTACGGTCAATCTACGGGGGGCGACTTCCCCTTGCCAGCCCTGGCCGCGTATTTCAGTATCCGCGGTTTCGCGCTCTGCAACCGCGAAGCGCCTGACATTTTCAGCACGCGACCTCCCGACCACAGGACGAACTGACCAACCAACCTCCTACCATGACTCAAGCCGCCGGTGACGGAATGAACTGGGCCCCGACCTCCGACCTGCCTCAGGCAGTCGTGCAGCCGGGCGAATTTGTCTTCGCCAGCGCCTTCTTTGACCACGGCCACATTTTCGGCCAGACCAACGGCTTGCGCGAGGCCGGCGGCACGCTCAAGTGGGCCTGGGACCCCGAGCCCGTGCGCCTGAAGGATTTTTGTGAAAAGTATCCCGAGGCGCAGCCGGCCGAGAGCTACCAGCAGATTCTCGACGACCCGGAGGTCCAGCTGGTAACGGCGGCGGCGGTGCCCTGCGACCGCGGGCCGCTCGGTATCGAGGCGATGAACCACGGCAAAGACTACCTGACGGACAAGTGCCCGTTCACCACGCTGGCGCAGCTGGCCGAGGCGCGCGCGGCGGTCGAGCGCACTGGCAAGAAGTTCCTGGTCGACTACTCGGAGTTCACCCACGTGGAGTGCGCCTGGTACGCCTGGGAGCTGATTCAGCAGGGGGCGCTCGGCGAGATCGTGCACATGGCCATCAGCGGCCCGCATCGCCTCAACAAGCCGAAGCGACCCGAGTGGTTTTTCCAGAAGGCGCAGTACGGGGGCATCCTGACCGACATTGCCTCTCATCAGTTTTATCAGTTTTTGATGTACGCCGATGCGGACGAGGGGAGCGTGAACTTCGCGCGGGTGGACAATTTTGCCAACGCCGACCAGCCCGAGTTGGAAGACTTCGGCGAGGCTTCGCTGGCGCTCGATGGCAAGGAAGGCCGGCCCGGGGCGAGCGCTTACTCGCGCGTAGACTGGTTTACGCCGGACGGACAGCGCGGCTGGGGCGATGGGCGCACCTTTATCGTGGGGACGAAAGGCGTGCTGGAAATCCGCAAATACTTCGACGTGGGGCGGGGCGACAGCTCGCGCATCTTCCTCACCGACGGCACGAGCGAGCAGGAAATCGACGTCAACGGCAAGGTGGGCTACCCCTTTTACGGGCGGCTGATCCTCGACTGCCTGAACCGCACCGAAAACGCCATGACCCAACACCGCGCCTTCAAGGCCGCCGAACTCTCCATGCTTGCTCAGCAAATCGCCGAAGGCGGTCGCTCAAGCGGTTGAGGTGTTTCAAAGTCTGGCTAAATAGGCATTGATGAGGCGGCTACAGCGCAGAGTCGTTCACTGAGCCGTATAGAGGCTGGCTTGTATGCGTAATCCCTGTTTGCCTGACTTTGTGATGTACCAAATGCGTTTTTGTTTACCGGTTTTCCTCTTCACGGTAGCCCTCACTGAGTTGGTGGCATCTGCAGGTTCGAAAGAATCGGCAGCGAACTCAGCGGCGCAAGTCGTACTGACGCCGGCCCAGCAGGCGCAGAACCGCGCGCACACGCTCTTGCTGGAAGCGAGGGCCCACTGGCATCAGCAGGAAAACGCCGAGGCGGTGGCAAAGATGGAGGAACGCATCACGACCCTGAAGGAACTTGAGGGCGCGCAGTCAGATATTGTGGCCCGCACGCTGATGCACCAAAAGAAATTTGAGGAAGCCGAGAAGCTGCTGCGCGAGAACGTCGCTCAGGCGCGCCGCTCGATGCCCGGAAGCAAGGAACTCGACGAACTCGAAGGCAATTACGCCATGGCCATGGACCTACTCGGCCGTGAGTGGGAACCCGGCTACACGCTGCGGTAGGCAGCTAAAACATCCTCCAAACCTTTACTCAGCACCTACTCGCCGGGCTCCAGCAGTCGGAGCTGGGTCTGGCGGAGGTTGTTAGCGCGGCGGTCGTCGCGGCGGTCGGCAGGGACGGCGGCGGCTTCCACATTAATGCCGTCACCTTCGGTCAGGCGGGTGCGGTCGATATCGATGATGCGAAAATCGGTCTGGCCGGGCTCCAGCAACTCGATGCGAAAGGGTACCTCGGTGCCGTCAACCACGGTAACCAGGGTCAGTTCTTCGAGCGGTTCGGTGCCGCGGTTTTGCACGGTGACGGTCAGGGCGGCGGTCGTGTCGGTGGACTCGCTGGGGTCGACGAAAATATCGGCCACGGCGGCGTCGAAGATGTCCGGGGTGTCGCGCTCGAGGACCGAGCCTACGTTGAGAAAACCTGAGCCGGTTTGCAGGTCCACGCCGGGCGGTCCCGGGTCGTTGGTGTAGGTGGTGAGCAGATCGGTGACCTGCGTCGGGGTCAGGGTCGGGTCGAGGGAGAGCAGTCCGGCGACGGCTCCGGAGACATATGGGGCGGCGGCGCTGCTGCCGGAAAAGAGCGCGGCATCGCCATCGGCTCCAGCGGCGAAAACGCCCACACCTGGCGCGGCCAGATCGAGGCCGACCCCGAAATTCGAGAAGAAGGCCGCGTGCTCGGAGCTGTCCGCCGCCGCCACACTGATGACCTGCTCGTAAGCCGCCGGGTACAGCAGCGCACCCGAGCCGTCGTTACCGGCGGAAGCCACCAGCACCACGCCCCGGTCGGCCGCGTAAATCACCGCATCCTGAATGACGGGGCTGTTCGTGTAGGCACCCAGGCTCAGGTTGATGACGTCGGCCCCGCGATCGGTGGCCCGGACGATGGCGTCGGCCAGGGTAAAGGCGTTGCCGTTGCCTTCGGCGTCGAGCACGGGCAGGCTCAACAGAGTGGAGGCCGGGGCAACCCCGGTGATGCCGAAGGCGCCGTTGCCCGCGATGAGTGAGGCAACGGAGGTGCCATGGCTGCCGTTGAGTTCCGCGGCACCGGCGGGCAGCGGGTCCAGGAAAAGGATGTTGGTGCCCTCGAGCGAGGGATGCGGTCCGAGCGCGGTGTCGAGCACGGCGATGGTCACGCCCGCGCCCCAGTTGGCGTTGTCGGTCGGGACACCGATGGCTGCCAGTGCACCGGTGCCAAACGCGCCCCCACCACCGCCGTCGCCAAAGTCTGGCAGCGCGACATCATCGCCAAAGGGCGGCACCAGCACGGGCACATTGACAAAGCTTTCGGCGTCGCGGGCGAGTTGCTCGTACCACGGACCGAAGGTATCCGGGTCTCCGGAGATGCGGAGGGTATGCAGGGCGGCGTTTTCGCCCAGGATGATGAGACCGCGCCGACGCGCTTCGGCTAAAAAGGCATCGTACTCGGCTTTCGTCCGAAAGCGCAGGATGAATTCGCCGGGGAGTTCGAGGGGGCCGACCGCAACGGGCGGGGCGTAGCGCAGCACCTCGTCGGTGAGCGACTGGCGGTTCGGTTCGTCGCTGGAAGCTGAGGCTTCGGCAGCTTCGCTGGCACCCTTGTTTGACTTGGATTTCGCCTGGGAGACGACCTCGGTCTCCGGCGGCTGCGGGGACTCGATCTGGGTGAGTCCCCAAAACAGCAGGGCCGCCGCCAGAGCGAAGAAGACCCGAACAATGTATTTGCGGTCCATGTGGCTGAGGAGATTAACCCCAAATGATGGCTGGCGGTTGCGTTTGAGTCAGCCCGTCGGAATCCAGACGGCTAATTAAAGCAGTATCACCTTTCTTCGACCGTTCCGCCAGTGTCTTCAGGAGAGAATTCAGGGATTGGGCGTTGGCGGGAATTTCCGGTTGCGTTGCCTGGCGCGACGCTCCATTTCTGCCCTTTAACCCTGAAAACAAGAGACAGACAGCGCACATGGCAGAAGAACTCATCGGCAACATCCTGGTTGCGCAATCCGGCGGTCCGACCGCAGTGATCAACGCCAGCCTCGCCGGCGCCATTACCGAGGCCCTCAACCACGGCTGCATCGAGGAGATTTACGGCGGTTTGAACGGGGTGCTCGGCATCCTGCGTGAAGACCTGGTCGACCTGGCGGAAGAGTCCCAGCAGGTGATTCGCGGGCTGCGCTACACCCCGGCTTCGGCCCTGGGGACCTGCCGCCACAAGCTCAAGCGTGACGCCGAGTACGAGCGCGTGCTGGAGGTCTTTCAGGCGCACAACATCCGCTATTTTTGCTACATTGGCGGCAATGACTCGATGGACACGGCCAACCGCATCGCCGAGCTCGCGGCCAGCCGCGGCTACGAGTTGCGCGTGGTGGGCATACCGAAGACGATCGACAACGATCTGGTCGCCACTGACCACTGCCCCGGCTACGGCAGTGTGATCAAGCACATCGCCAAAACGGTCAAGGAGATGTGCCTGGACCACGAGGGGATGGGGCAGCACGACCTGGTCTCAATTTTGGAGGTGATGGGGCGCTCCGCAGGCTGGATCGCCGCCGGGGCCACCCTCGCCAAGGGCCGCAACCGCCCCGAGGACCCGCCCCATTTAATTTACCTGCCCGAGGTGCCTTTTTCCGAGGAGCAGTTTGTCTTTCAAGTGGGCGAGGTGCTCAAAAAGCATCCGTATTGCATGATCGTCGTCGGCGAGGGCCTCGTCGACACCGACGGCAACTACCTCAACACCGAGGGCGGCACTGACGCCTTTGGGCACAGCCAACTGGGCGGCGTGGGTCAATACCTGCAGCGCATCGTGCAGGATCGGCTGGGCATCAAGGCGCGCTCGGCCACGTTGGGTATCTCTCAACGCGCTGCCGGCACCTGTGCCTCGAAGGCCGATAACGACGAGGCTTTCATGTGCGGGCAGGCCGCCGTTCGCGAAGCCGTCAGCGGGACCTCGGGCAAGATGGTTACGTTGCTGCGCGGCGAAACGGATCTGTACACCTGCGAGACCGGGCTTGCCGATTTGAGCGAGGTGGCCAACGGCGTAAAGCCTCTGCCGACCAACTGGATCAACGACGACGGGGTCAGCCTGAACTTCCAGTTTACCAAATACGCGCTGCCGCTGATTCAGGGCGAGGTTGAGGTTCCGTTCGAGAACGGGGTGCCGAAGTTCATTCAGCTGGCGCGCATCCGGGTGCAGCGCAAGCTCGGCGACTTTCAGGTCGGCTAGGCCGCGGGTGTGCCGGCGCTTTCGCCTGTGCGTGCGTCTTCGCGGGTCGCACTTTCTGCAGACCCTTCGGATTGTGCCCTCGCCTTGAATGGTGAGCGGGTGTGCGTCATGCGGTCGATGGCTTCCTCACGGCGTTTGGCGTCCTCGGAGGAGGCCTCCAGTTCGGGGCCATCTTCGCGCGCGTAAAAGCCCTTGGGCGGCGCGATGGGGAAGGTGGCGAAGAAACGGGCGCCGCCTTCGGCCTGATTTTCAAAGCCGATGCTACCCCCGTGCGCTTCCACGATCTTCTTGCAAATGGCCAGGCCCAAGCCGGTGGATTGCTCGCCGCCGGTGGGCTTGTTCGAGGTGCGCCCCAGGTGCTTGAAGAGGTTGCATTTTTCGGCCTCGGGAACGCCGGGACCCTGGTCGCAGACGTTCAGCAGCAGGTGGGTGGTTTCCTTGAGTAGCTCTACTCGCACCGTCGTGCCCGAGGGGGAGAATTTCAGCGCGTTGGTGATGAGGTTGTCGAGTACCCGGCGCGCCTGTACGCGGTCGCAGGCGAGGGTGTGCGGCTCGGTGAGGCCAGCGTAGTTGAGCGTGATGCGTTTTTTCTCGGCGTTGACCTTATGCAGGTTGATGGCATCGGTGACGATGCGCTGAAAATCGACCTCCACGACTTCGAGGCTCATCGAGTTGTTGTCCATCAAGGAGACATCGAGCAGGTCCTTGACGAGCCCAAACATGGCGTCGGCCGCCGAGTGAATGCTGCGGACCATTTCCGACTGGTCCTCGTTCATTTCGCCAAAGCTGCCGCTTTCGAGAAATTCGGCTAGGCCGCGAATGGCGCTGATCGGATTCTTCAGATCGTGCGAGACGATGCTGACCATCTTGTTGATGGCGCGGTTTTTCCGGTCGAGTTCTTCCAGCGTCAGCCGCTGCTGGGAAATGAGGCTGCGCACCTGCAAGTGGGTGCGGATCCGTGCCAGCGCCTCCGGCGGACGAAACGGCTTGGTGATGTAATCGCTGGCTCCGGCCCGGAAGCCCTCCAGGATGGCCTTGGTGTCCGAGCGACCGGTCAGAAAAATAATCGGCACGTCGGCCAGGTTGGGCAGCGCCTTGATGGCGGGGCAGGCCTCGAAACCGTCCATGCCGTCCATCAGCACATCGAGCAGGATCAGGTCGGGCTGGAGCGCCTCGAGGATCTGTAGCGCCTCTTCTCCGGAGCTCGCTTCGTGAACCTCGAACTTATTGGCCTTGAGTACGTTGTGAATCAGCGTACGCGTTGCGCGATCGTCATCGACCAGAAAAATTTTCGGGAGGGCCGTCTCCGCGATGGCGTCCGGCTGGACGGATTTGGGTGATGTTTCTGGCATGAGCAGCAGCGCGATAATCTCTATTATGAGGCTCCTACAGAGATCGTCTGAGATGAAGGGTACTTGAGTCGGCGTTATTGAAGAACCGTCCCGCGGCGGAGACTTTCGATCGCCTGGAGCAGATCTTTTTCGTGAAAGGGTTTTCCCAGAAACTGGCAATTTTCAGGAAGCGTACCGACTTCAGAGGGCTCGGCCCCGGAGAGGAAAAGCACCGGCAGGTCGTCCCGCACCGAGCGGATGGCGTTGACCAGTTCAAGCCCTGGCAGGCCGGGCAGCTTCACGTCGCAGATCAGCAGGTCGAGGACGTCCTGATTGCGCTTGAAGTGCTTCATGCCTTCAACCGCGCTGGAAGCCAGCAGGACGTTGGCGCCGGAGCCATTGAGGATGCCGCCCACCAGATCGAGCAGTGGCTCTTCGTCGTCGATGATCAGAATGGTTTGCGAGGGCTTGAAGGTAACCTGTTCCGTTTCAGCCGAGGCCGCAGTACCTTCCACCGTCTGAGGTGGGCTGGCTTTCATCAGCGGCAGCCGCAGTTGGAGCCGGGTCTGTTTTTCCGATTCACAGTCCAGGCTCAGGGCACCCCCGTGGTCGCGGACCACGCGCTCGAGCACGGCCAGAGCCAAACCGGTCCCCCGGCAGTTGCCGTTTTTGTTAAAGCAGGGGATCAGCGCCTCGACGCCGCTGCCAACCGGAACGATGCTCACGGGCACATCGATGCGCAGCAGCAAGTGTTCGGGCTCTTCGAGCGCGGCAAAGTCGATGCTGCCTCCGGCTTCGCTGGCGTCGCTCAGGCAGTTGCCCAGAAATTGAAAGAGCAGGCTGAGGGAGTGCTCAAGGGCCTCGCGATGGAGATCGATCTGTGGAAGCGCTTCGCCAACCTCAGCTTTGAGTTGAACGCAGTCGGGTAACTCGCTGGTGGCCTCCGCTACAAGTTCCCGCAAAAAGGGTGACAGGGCGACCGGCTCGGGCTCGCCGCGCACACCGCTGGCGTAGACGCCGAGATCCGCAACCATGCGGGTGGCCCGCTCGATGCTGCGATTGACCATGCGCAGTACGTCGAGCCCGGCATCGGTTTCGACCGAGCGCTCGAGCATCTGGGTGCCCAGCCGGATGGTGGCCAGCTGGTTGTTCAAGTCATGCGCGAGGTGCGAGGAAAATGCCCGCATCGCGTCCTGCAGCGCGCCGTGGGAAAAAACGACGGGCTCTTGGGCGTGTTGGGTCGGGTCAGTCATGCTGAAAGCGCGCGTTTAGGTGAAACGGAGCCACTGTTGAACTATCGGTACATTGCGCTCGGGCCATAGCAGCCAGGCCCGCAGCCGGTATGCGTCTGCAAGCTCATAGAGTCGACCGATCCAGCGTTGCCTGAAACGTCCCAGCCCGCCCAAATCAAACGATGGAGCTGTTCGTCCGATATCCGGCCAACCCGATCATTCAGCCGGGCCCGCCCGCCTGGCGGCAAGCGGTCACGTTCAATCCGGCGGTCATCGCGGATCCAGCCGGTGGCTATGCACTGATTGAGCGGGTGTCCGGAGGGTTTCGTCCCTTTCATTGCTCGCTGGGGCTTCAACACAGCCCCGATGGCATCCACTTCGAGCAGGTGGGTGACGCCCCTGTCTTCACCCCCGCGATGGCGGGCAGCGAACACGGCAGCGTGCAGGACCCACGCATCGTGGCCTTGGATGGCACGTATTACCTCAGTTTTGCCTTCCGTCCTTTTGCCTGGGCCAGCCACCCCACCGGGGTCGGCGTACCGGAGTCGCATCAGGTGGATTTTCCCGGATTCTCAGGTAAAGACGCCGACAACCAGACGCGTTCAGGTCTGGCCACTTCCATCGATTTGCGGGAGTGGATCTTTCATAGCTGGGTGACCGCGCCCACCATCGATGATCGGAACGTCATCCTGTTTCCGGAGAAAATCGGTGGGCGTTATGCGGTGTTGCGGCGCCCTTCTACCTTTGTCGGGACCCTGGCCAACCACGCCAGCAAGCCCGGCATCATGCTGAGCTGGTCGCAGGATCTGTGCAACTGGACGGACCCGGAACCACTCCTGCAACCGTCCCTGGCCTGGGAAGACAATCGGATCGGCGGGTCGACGCCTCCCATCCGGACCGAGGCGGGCTGGCTGGTCTTTTATCACGCGGTGCAAACCCTGGATGCCAATCAGCGGCGCGTGTGCTACCGGATGGGTGCGGTGCTCCTGGACCTGGAGAATCCGTTCAAGGTGCTTGCACGGGCGCATAAGCCGTTGCTGGAACCTGTCGAATATTATGAGCGGGTGGGAGCCTACATACCCAATGTGGTGTTTCCGACCTCGGCGTTGCTGCGCGACGAGGACTTTACCGGCCAGACCGCGGGCGGCCCCTGCATCTGGCTTTACTACGGCTGCTGCGATACTTGCATCGGTCTTGCCTGCGCTTCGCTTGAGGTGGTCCTGTCACGGCTACAGCCATAGGCGCTGGCAGGGCAGCACATCCTGCGGATTGCCTGTAACGCTCCAGAGGTCCAAGCTTGCAGTCATGAACCGAGGCCAGATTCAAGATGCGATGGACAGCGGACAGCCGTTCACCATCGTGACCGCCAGGGGAAAAGAGTATCGGTTGCCCACTCGAGAGCACATTTTCATCTCACCAAAGGGGACCTTCGTGCAAGTCGTCGACGATGATGCGCACGTTTACTCCATCCCGCTGCTAACGATGACCGCGGTGCACTACCAGGGCGCGACGCGAGTAACTATCCGCGATACCGACTCAATGATCCCACGGGAGGCGAATCTCGATGGGATCGACCTCCCAGACGTTGAACGGCTCAAAAATCTTGCCGGGGTTTAAGATGTCATTGGGATCGAGCGCCTGCTTGATGGCCTTCATGGCGGCGATTTCCGCCGGGCTGTGTTGCAGGTGCAGGAAGGGTGATTTGGCCAGTCCGATTCCATGTTCGCCAGTGATGCAGCCATCCAGCTCAACTACATGTTTCATTAGTTCACGCACCGCAATTTCGGCTCGCTGGCGCTGGCCGGCATCGTGGCGGTTGAACATAATATGCACGTGAAAGTTCCCGTCGGCAGCGTGGCCAAAGGTCGGGGTGGCCAGTCCGGTCTCCGCCTGTAAGGTGCGGGTGTAGTGCAGTAGCAGCTGATAGGCCTCCGGCGGCACAACGATATCCTCGTTCAGCTTGGTGTCGCCCAGGGCGAACATCGCCTGTGAGCAGCGGCGACGCACTTCCCAAAGCTTATCGGCGTGAGCGGCATCCGCGGTGTCCGCCAAATGGGCGGCGTTCGGCTCAAGAAGCGGGAGCAAGCGCTGCCGATCCTGAGCGACGGATTCGTGCGTGCCGTCGACTTCGAGCAGCAAAACCGTAGGCGTGGGTGTTTCCGCGGGGCGGTCAAAAAGCGGACCGTGGCGTGTTTCGACGCAGGCAACGGTCTGGGAGTCCAGAAACTCGAGCACCGATGGGATCAGGCGGGCCTCAGCGACGGCAGCCACCACATCGAGCGCGGAGGCTTCATCCGGGTAGGCAGCGAGAAAGGTGTGGGTGCTTTGCGGGCGCGGAATCAGGCGGAAAGTGATTTCGGTAATCACCCCAAGAGTGCCCTCGGCGCCCACCCAGAGGTCGCGCAGGTTGTAGCCGGAGACATACTTGCGCAGGGGCGCGCCCCAGGAAACCGGTTCTCCGTTGGGCAGGAAACCCTGCAAAGCCAGAACGTAATCGCGGGTGACCCCGTACTTGGCTCCACGCATGCCGCCCGCGTTAGTGCTGACGATACCGCCAGCGGTCGCGTGCTTTTTGGATGAAGGATCCGGAGGAAAGAACCATCCCTCAGCGGCGGCTGCCCGATCCATCGCTTCGACTGTGACCCCCGGACCGACAGTGGCCAGCCCGCGCACCGCATCAATGTGGAGTTTGTTGAGCGCAGTCAGGTCGAGCGCCCAGCCGCCACGCAGGGGCGAGGCCGCGCCTGTAGTCCCAGAGCCCGCTCCACGTGGTGTGACCGGGATTTTATGTTCGTTGGCCAGGCGTAGCAGGATGCCTACTTCCTGTGGCTTCGAGACGGTCAGCTGCGCGTCCGGAAGGAAGGAGACGCGCGCATTGTCCACGGAGGCACGCAGCCGCGAAGCCTCGTCGCAAAGGATCTTCAGCCCCGGTGCCTGGGCGCGCAATGTTTCAAGAGCGGACTGTGTTGTGAGTTCCATCGGGTAATGAAGTCAGGTTAAAGCGCACCTGATTACTTCGCAATCGTCATCGCAATCCTTGCAATATCCCTCGCAGTTTGGTTGTAGTCTATTGTGTCAACGACAAGTCCCCTAGGTCCAGCGGACCGCAATCGGCCGCAGAAAGCCGCCAGTACACGTGCTGCCTTGGATGCGCGTGAGCAGAAACGGTCGACGTATCCAAGCGAACCCACTCCGGTGAAGAGAGGCAACGCCGCAGGCATACTGTTTTTGCTGTTGCTGTTGATTGTGGCCGGTGGTCTTGGATACGCCTTTTGGAAAACGCAAGGCGACTTGTTCGCTGGCGAATCCAGCGGTGAGGGACTTTTGACATCGATGAATCCCTTTGAGGATGGCCCGGATCCAGCCAATGGCCCTTTTGAATACACGGGCGTGGCTCACTTCAAGCGACTGGTGCCATTTCTGGATGCCAAGTATAAGCCGGAGGCTTTGCTGGTAAATCAGCCCAAGCGATCGGAAAAAATACTGATCTGGGAGCAATACCGAAACATGACCCGACTTGTGCAGGCTGTGGAAAAAGTGAGTGCAGAAAAAGGAGCGCCACCGGAGTTCACGTTACCTCGCATGGCTCAAGACGAGCGCTTTAAGATGAAGGACCTCGTTTTCCGCAAGTATGCGGAAGAAGTATCCGGTCTTACTAACGCCTCAATTTACGATACCCTGGACCGCCTGGACGCCATGGTAGAAGAGGATATGGAGGTCATGCGCCGGCGCATACAATCAAATCCATCGCCCGATTCGGCTTTGGTCCGCCCTGAGGCCTTAACCGTCGAATGGCTGCGAGAGTTTAAGTCCGCGATCGATGGATATCGAATCGAGTTGATCCGCACGCCTTACGGTCAGGCCACGTATAACCTGAGCAAAGCACAGGCCAAGTGGTTGGAAGATAATAGCGCCCACGGGCAGACTGTCGATTTTTGGCTGGAAGAGAATCTACTTGATTCGAGCGTCTTGACCAAAGAACGAAGCTTTACGCTGAAGGGCGGACGGGCGGTTCCGGTCGTGCGCCTTAAATTGAAAAGCGGCGCGTTCGTATACTTGATTGGCGACCGACTCGCGATTGTGAATCAGTTGATACCCGATATCAGGGTCGATAATGTGAAGCTGGTACCCGTCAAGGAGTGACCCGCCACGCATCCGCCCTCACTCGCTGAGGTGTTTGTCGACGGTTTTGGCCAGGCGCTGGAACTCATCTTTGAGCAGCGGGTAGAGGGCGCGGTAGTGCTTGTAATAGTCCTCGTAAATCAGGGCGTCGCCTTCGGGCGTGCTGGCAGGTGATTCACTGATGGTGCGCTTGCAGGCTTCCTGCACCGAAGGGTAGACATCCGCGCCGACCCCGGCCAGCAGACAGGCCCCGTACGCCGCGCCCTCGGTCACGTTGACGGTGGCGATGTCGACCTGAAAAATGTTGGCCAGAAGGTGTCGCCAGAAGGGACTGCGGGCTCCGCCGCCGGAGGCGATGACCTTTGAGGGGCGCACGCCCAGTTCGCGCATCAGCTCGAGCGAATCGCGCAGCCCGTAAGTGACGCCTTCGAGCACGGCGCGTGTCAGGTGTGCACGGCTGTGTCGCAGGGACATGCCAAAGAAGACGCCGCGGGCGTTCGGATCGGGGTGGGGCGTACGCTCGCCGCTCAGGTAGGGAAGAAAGAGCAGGCCCTCCGAACCGGCGGGCGCTTGTGTGGCCAGCTCATCCAAAAACGCGTAGGCATCAGTGCCGGTTTCTTTCTGGCGGCGGACTTCTTCCTGGGCCAGATGGTCGCGGTACCATTGATAAGACCCCGCCGCCGAGAGCATCACGCCCATCAGGTGCCACTCGCCCGGAACCGCCGAGCAAAAGGCGTGTAGGCGTCCGTTTTCCTCGACCCGGTATTGAGAGGAATGGGCGAAGACAACGCCGCTGGTACCCAGCGTGCAGGAAACCAGCCCTTCGCGGACGATTCCGCAGCCCACGGCTTGGGCGGCCTGATCGCCGCCACCGGCCACGATCGGCGTGCCTTCCAGCAACCCCGTCAACTCGGCGGCTTCTCGGGACAACTTGGTGGAAGCCTCAACCGATTCGGTCACGGTGGGCAACTGCTCCAGATGAATGCCACAGGCCTCAAGGAGTTCCGGTTCCCAGTCGCGCTTGCCGACGTTCAGCAGCGAGGTGCCCGAGGCGTCGGAGACGTCGGTGTAAAATTCGTTGCTGAGCCGGTAGCGCACATAATCCTTGGGCAGGAGAAATTTGTCGCACTGCGCAAACACCTCGGGCTCGTGCGCGTTGACCCAGACGATTTTAGGCGCGGTAAAGCCGGGCAAAATCGGATTGCCCGTCAGTTCGAGCACCTTCTTGGAGCCGACTTTCATGGTCAGGCGCTGGCATTGCTGGGCGGTGCGCTGGTCGTTCCACATGATGCAGGGCCGCAGCACGTTGCCGAGCGCATCCAGCATGACGAGACCGTGCATCTGACCGCTGAGCCCGATGCCGACAATCTCGCGAGCGGGGACGGCGCTCTTTTCGAGGATTTCGCGGATGGCGCTCAGGCAGGCCTGCCACCAGTCCAGCGGGTCGCTTTCGGCCCAAAGCGGGCGCGGAGTTTGGAAGGGGTATTCGGGCGTGGCGGTCGCCACGACGGCACCGTCGGGTTCCATCAGGACGGCTTTGAGGGAGGACGTGCCCACGTCCATTCCGAGAAGGTATTCGGCCATCGCATTACGGTTGAGGTTTGCCCCGGCGTTGAAAAGAATTTTCTGTGCGTTAAGCTGGTACAGGATTTGTGCACGATTCCTGCCGCACGCTCCCACTGATGACTTCCGTGTCCGATGTACTGTTAGCCTCTTTCACGGATATCTTTACCGATTTTCGGGCTATCTGGGTGGTTGTAGGAGGGCTGCTTCTGCTCCTGCCAGCGGACTTGTTGGCGCGCACCTTCAATTGGAGTCGGGCTTCAACGGCGGCGGCCATCCTCAGTCTGATGCCCGTTCTGGCGATCCTGGTCCAGATCGCCCCCTGGGAAAATGTGGATGACCTCGAAGAACGCAGCCGGGTCAGCTTTGACAGCGACCGTGAAGACGCGTACCGCGAGCGCGCGGACGAAGCGCCGGCTGAGGAGGCCC
The DNA here is from genome assembly GCA_050331815.1 of Opitutales bacterium. GTDB lineage: Bacteria > Verrucomicrobiota > Verrucomicrobiia > Opitutales > JBHJGM01 > JBHJGM01. The sequence continues at coordinate 63,718 of JBHJGM010000014.1, forward strand.
CTAAGTGGGTTTTCGATGAAGCCCAGGCAACGGAAATCGAAACCAAGTTTCGCCAATCTTACCGGCGCGAGTTTCTGGTGAATCCTCCGGAGAAGACCGCGCCGGTGCCGACCTTTGTGACGCAGGCGGCGTTGGAGGCGAAGGTCTATCAACGCGAATTCGTCAAAGCCATACGCGAGTGGAAGGATGGCATCCTGGAGGATGAAAAAGCCGCCCCGCTGGAAAAAGCGCGCGCGCACCTGATTTTTGGCGAGTACACAGAAGCCGCCGCCATTGCTTTTGAAGCCGCCGAGAACGACGCCACGGTCTGGGCCGAGGCAAAACTGTTCGAGGGCGATGCCTACATGCTCGAAGGCGACGCCGAGGCGGCGAACTTCGCTTACAACGAAGGGCTGGATTTTCCGCCTGCCCCAATCGCTGAGTTGCAGCGGCGCGAACTCTTGCTGGGCCGCGCCTTCAGCGCGCGGCAAATCGGCGAAGACAAGCGCAGGGAGGACTTTCAGCGCATCCGTCAACTGAAGAAAGCTTCGGAGGACTTTCTGGAAATCGCTGAGCTGTGGGATGCCGCGCAGTTGCGCGCGCAGGCGCAGTCCTGGGTGTACGCCGCCAAATCCCTGACCGAGGCGGGCGTCCTGGAAAAAGTCGAACCGGATGTCGAAACGTTCCAACGCGCCATCGATCTCTACGAAACGGCCCTGAGCTTCTATCCGCGCGAGGAATCCGAGAACGACTGGGCTTTTTTGAACTACGCGCTGGGTGAGACCCTGGTTGCCGTAGTGGCCGAAGATGATGTTTCCAACGAAGCGACGCTGGCGGGCCGGGCCAGCGAACATCTGGGCCTGGCTCTGGAGGTCTTTACGCAGAAGAAGCACCCCGCCTTGTGGGCGCTGTGTCACTTCAGGCTTCAGGTATCGCTTGCAGTCCAGGCAGGGCAATCGATGGACCCCATCCTGACCGAGGAGTATCTCTCGGCGGCGCTCGCCTCAAACGAGCTTGCGCTTTCGGTTTTCGCCCGTCGGGTCTCGCCGAAAAACTGGGTCATGCTGCAGATCAAACGTGGGCAGCTGTTGCGCTCGCTGGCCCTGACAACTCCGGACGCGCTGGACACCGGCATCTACCTGCGCGAAAGCCAGATCGCGATTCGCCGCGGGCTCACTCAACTGAACGAGCGTACCTATCCCGAGGAATGGGCGATGGCCCAGATGGAACTCGGTCTGAGCTACCAGGTGGCCGCCGAAACTTTCAGCGAGGAAGGCTCGCTTGAGTCGGACATCATGCTGGAGGGCTCCGTGGAGGCCTTTCAGCAGGCGCTGAGCATTTACACCGAGGAAACGCACCCGCAGCGCTGGGCCTTGCTGCAGGCTTATCTGGGCAGCAGTTACGAAAGCCTGGGGATGACGATCGAAGCGCAGCGCTGCTTCGAAAACGCGCGGCGGGTCGTACCCGATGTCGACGAGCAAATTTCGCCCCTGCGGCAGGACGAAGCGGAAACGCTGGAGATCTGAACGCCCCTACAGGTATTCGTTGATCAGGCTTTCGAAGACTTCCTGGCGTCCGGAAATCGGCATCGGGTCCGGGTTGTTCAGGGCCCATGTTTCGAGGTCGGCCAAGGTCGCTTCGCCCGCGTCGACTTTCTTGCCGATGCCTTCCTTCCAGGTGGCGTAACGTGCGTCGAGCATCTGCTTGAGGGTGCCGTCTTCGGCAATTTTGGCGGCGATTTTCAGCCCGCGGGCAAAGGCGTCCATGCCGCCGATGTGCGCGTAGGCCAGGTCGACTGGCTCGTAGGATTCACGGCGGCGCTTAGCGTCGAAGTTGAGGCCTCCAGTAGTAAAGCCGCCCATCTCTATCAGGACGCTGGCGATTTGGGTGGTGAGGTAGAGGTCGCTGGGGAACTGGTCGGTGTCCCAGCCGACGTTGGGCGTGCCCTGGTTGGCGTCGATGGAGCCCAGCATGCCGACCGAGGCAGCGGTTACGAGGTCGTGCTGCATCGTGTGGCCGGCCAGGGTGACGTGATTGGCCTCGATGTTGAGCTTGAAGTGGTCCCAGAGGTCAAAGTGCTTGAGGAAGTACAGGCAGGTGGCTGCGTCGTAGTCGTATTGATGGGTGGTGGGCTCCTGCGGCTTGGGCTCGATGTAGAACTGCCCGTCGAAGCCGATCTCTTTTTTGAAGTCCACGGCCAGGTGCAGAAACTTGGCGAGGTGTTCCAGTTCGTAGGGCATATCAGTGTTGACAAGCGAGGCGTAGCCCTCGCGCCCCCCCCAGAAAGTGTAGCCCTTGCCGCCCAGGCGGTGCGTCACCTCGATGGCCTTTTTGACCTGAGCTCCGGCGTAGGCATAGACGCGGGCATCGGGCGAGGTGGCCGCCCCGGAGTGATAGCGCTTGTTTGTAAACAAACAGGCCGTGCCCCACAAAAGCGTTTTGCCGTGCGCCTTTTGCAGTTCCTCGAAGGTGTCGACCACGGCGTCGAGATTCTTGTTGGACTCGGCAAGAGTGATGCCTTCGGGGGCGATGTCGCGATCGTGGAAGCAGTAAAAATCGATACCGAGCTTGTCCAGAAAATCGAAAAAGACACGTGCGCGGTTTTGCGCATTTTCGACGGAGTCGCTGCCATCATCCCAGGGGAACTGGGCCGTACCCACGCCGAAGGGGTCAGCCAGGGCGTTACGCATGCAGTGCCAGTAGGCCGCGCCGAAGCGGAACCAGTCCTTCATCGGTTTGCCGAGGATGACGGCGTCGCGGTCGTAGTGCTTGAACGCGAGGGGGTTCTTCGAGTCGGGGCCTTCGTAGGCAACTTTGGCAGGCAGATCGGGATACGTAGTCATAAGTACGGTGGACGGAGGTTTGCGTCGTAAGTCCAAACGCTGAACACGGACACACCCCTTTGGCAAGGTGGAAGGGCCTCAACCGGAATTCGATCGCTATCGGATCAGGTGTTCGTACTGCGCGTGCGTGTCGATCCCAAACCAGTCGATGCCCTATGGCCCATCTAAAGGGCCGTTAATTTTCCGTCTCGGGCGGCTTGCTTGGTTTGCTGGATGATGGCGTCGAGTTTGCCGCTGCTCGCATCAGCCTAAATCTCTCGAACCCAAGCGTCGTCCGGATCAACCTGTGTGCTACCGGCTAACAGTTTGCGAATGAGTGCCAGGAGCTGCGCGGGTTCGGGACCGTTTTGCTTCAAGCAACGCACGAAGGCCAAGGTGGCCTCTCGCTCCTCGGTGGAAAGCGCGTCTAACTCCGCTTGCCATGCTTGTGTGTCCATTAGGCGACAATGCCGATCCTGTAATTCAAGGTCAAGTAGGACCCCGGCTACAGCCCTGGCTCAGGCGTATAGTGGGCGGCGTTCGGGAAGCGTTGCTGTAAGGGCTCGATGGCGTGGAGGAACGTGTCGATTTGCTGGCTGGAAAGGCCGGTGGCCTGTTGGCCCGAGGCGAGAATCGTGTCGAGGGCCGCCTGGTCCAGGGGGAGGCGATCGTCGCTGGCGAGATTGCTAAAGAGCGGGTTTTCGGAAGCACCGGTGCGCAGCGTGTTCGTGGCGGCGAGCGCGTGTTCCTTGATTACGGCGTGCGCCTGTTCGCGTCCGACCCCGGCCTTCACCGCCGCCATCATGACCTGGGAGGTCAGCAGAAAGGGCAGTTGCTGGGCATTCTCCGCGTTGATGGCGCCCTCGAAGACCTCGAGTTGATCCAAAATGGTAAGGAACGTTTCGAGGAGACCATCGAGGGCAAAAAAAGCGTCGGGCAAGGCGACCCGGCGCACCACCGAGCAGGAGACATCGCCCTCATTCCATTGGTCGCCGGCGAGTCCTTCGACCATCGTGAGGTGCCCGCGCAGGATGACGTGCAGGCCGTTGAGCCGTTCGCACGAGCGCGCGTTGACCTTGTGCGGCATCGCCGAGGAACCCGTCTGGCCTTTCGCGAAGCCCTCGCTGACGAGCCCCTGCCCGGACATCAGCCGCCAGGTTTTGGCGAAGTTCGACGGAGCGCTGCCGAGCGCATAGAGCTGGCTGACCGTCTGGAAATCGAGGCTGCGCGGGTAGACCTGGCCGGGGCTATGCAGCAGAGGCGAAAAGCCGAGGTGTTTCGTCACGGCAGCTTCCAGCGCTTCAACTTTGGGCGGGTCTTGACCGAAGAGGTTGAGCGGATCGATCTGTGTGCCCACCGCACCCTTGAGACCGCGCAGGGGATAGCGTTCGATGAAGTTTTCGAGCCCCTCCAGAGCCAGGTGCAGCTCCTCGCCCCACATGGCAAAGCGCCGACCCAAGGTGGTCGACTGGGCCGGTACGTTGTGGGTGCGCGCGGTCAGCACAAGCTCGCGAAAGGTTTTTGCCTTGGTGCCCAGCTGCAAAAGGGCCGCCACTGCCTTCTCGCGGATGAGGTTCAACGCGTCGCGAATTTGCAGCTGCTCAACATTTTCGGTGAGGTCACGGCTCGTCATGCCCTGGTGGATACAATCGAAGCCCGCCAGCGCATTAAAGGCCTCGATGCGCGCCTTGACGTCGTGACGGGTCACCGCCTCACGCTCCCGGATGGCGCTCAGGTCGACGTGTGCAGCGGCCCTTTCGTAAGCCGCGATGGCGTCTGCGGGGAAGTTCAGCCCGAGGTCCTGCTGCGCGCGGAGCACGACGATCCAGAAGCGCCGCTCCAGCAGAATGCGTCCAGCGGGTGACCAGATCCGTTGCATGGCGGTCGAAGCGTAACGGTCGGCGAGGATATTAGGCAGCGTCTCCATGGTGTTTTGCGTGTAGAAGTTTTTGTGCAGTCGGCGGAACCTGCCAGAACGAAATCAGGGTTTCGGGCAACCGCATGCGCCTTGCCAAAGACCTGTGGGCCGCCTACACAGGGTGTCATGAAGAAGCTGCTTGTCTTTGGTTTGGGTGGCCTATTGGTCCTGGCTTTGCTCCTGGTTGCGGGTGGTTTTGTGCTCCTGCGCTTTTACCTAGATCCGCTGCTGAAAAGCGCAGTGGAGGAGTATGGACCCCAGTACACGGGCACGCCGGTCACGGTCGACAGCGTTAACCTCTCGCTGTTGTCGCAAGAGGGTACCATCCGGAAATTTGTCATTGGCAACCCGGAAATTTTCACCGAAGACCCGGCTCTGTTCCAGGTCGATGACTTTCAGATGGGCGTCGACCCCTTGAGCCTGACCGGTGATGTCATCCGGCTGCGCAAGCTCACCATCACCAACCCCTACATCACCTTTCTCGAAACCAAGGACCCGAAGACCGGCGAAACGGTGAACAACTTCACCATCGTTCAGGAAAACATCGAGAAGGCGACCGGCCCCGCTGAAGAAGACGAGGATGCCCCCGTGCAGCGCATCATCATGGATTTGTTTGTGCTTGAGGGCGCGAAGGTGAAAGTTAAAACGCCTCTGACGCCCGAGCCGGTGGAACTGGAAGTGCCGCGCATCGAGATGGAAAACGTGGGCGGCGCCGAAGGTATCCTGCCCGAGGAATTTGTGGCGATGATCACCAAGGAAATCATGGGCGACGTGGTTGTGCAGCTGATCAATCAGTTCCCGGGACAAATCATCGCGGGTATCGGGCGGCTTTCCGACTCGCTCGGGCCGCAGGTAGGTGACGCTGCCATGGCCGCCTACGGCAAGGTTGAAGACATGACCGGGGCCGCCCTCAACAGGGCTCAGGAAAGTATCGGCGCTCTCGGCGACGGTGCCGGACAGGCCATCAGCGAAGGCACCGAGAAGGCCAAGGAAGCCCTGCGGGGCCTGCCCGGATTTGGTGGCGACAAGTCGGAAGAAGAGTAAGCCCGCCGCGCCGCCCGTGCTCTGCGTGCGGGGGCTGCGTATCGAGCGTGACGGGGTCATCCTGCAGGGTGTCGACTGGTGTGTGGAAGCCGGTGAGCACTGGGTTGTCCTCGGCGCGAACGGTTCGGGCAAGACCTCGCTGTTGAACGCCCTGACCGGCTACCTGGTGCCGAGCGCCGGCTCCATCGAAGTCCTGGGCGAGCGCTTCGGCGAATTTGACTGGCGCAAACTGCGGCAGCGCATCGGCATCGTCAGTGCCAGCCTCGGCCAGCGTATCGAAGGGCTGGCTACGGCTCTGGAAGTGGTTGCGAGTGGACTCAATGCCAGTTTAAACTTCCATCGGCGGCTCACACGCCCGGCGCGTGCGGCGGCGCTCCAGATGCTTGAGCGGATGGAATCGTTCGCACTGCGGGACCGGTCCTGGGCGGTGCTGTCGCAGGGGGAGCGCCAGCGGATTCTGGTGGGGCGGGCTTTGATGGCGCAGCCGCGGCTGCTGATTTTGGACGAGCCGTGTGCGGGGCTGGACCCGGTCGCCCGCGAGCATTTTTTGGCCTTCATCGTGCGGCTGGCCCGACAACGAGCGGGTGCCTCCCTGGTGCTGGTCACACACCACGTCGAAGAGATTCATCCCTGCTTCACCCGGGCGCTGGTCTTGAAAGATGGATGCGTGCGCGCTGCCGGAGGCGTGCCAGAGGTCCTGACCGATGCAATCCTCAGCGATGCCTTTGGCGCGCCCTTGCGGCTTGAGAGCAGCCCTGAGGGCCGCTTTCGACTGCAACTGCTGCGCGGCAGCCGGAAGGCATTCTAACCCGCCAGGGGGTCGCGCCAGTGGCTTTGGCGATAGGTGCGCGGCGGCTTGCCCGTTGCCCGCTTAATAAGCCTCGAAAAGTGATAAGGCGTTTGAAAGCCGCAGCGCAGGGCGATCTCGCTGACGTTCAAGCCGGTTTGCCGCAGTAGACGGCAGCCCTCGCTGACCCGCGTGTGCCAGAGCGTCTGCATCGGTGTGCGCCCGGTGTGCTGCTTGAAAAGACGGATGAGGTGGGCGATACTGACACCGGCCGCCCGGGCGATCTGAGGCAGCGCAAGGACGGCTCCATACTGCGTGCGGATGAACGCCTGTGCGCGGACGACCGCTTCCGGCAGTTCTTCCACGGGTTCAGCGTCCAGCCCGGCGATGAGAAAAGCTTCTGAGAGCGCCGCGCGGGCTAGGTCGTCATGCAGGCGCCGCTGGCTGCTGTTGAACGGCGCTGTCAGCGTGCGCGCCATCGCACAGAGTTGGAAAAGCCGCTTTGACGCGGGAAAGACTTCGGCCAGTGCGTCCAGCCGTTTTTGCAGGTTGGGCGGGGGGACGTAGGTACGCATGTCGATCCAGCCGTGGCGGACGCGCTCGTTTTTTGAAAACTCGATACGATAGGTCCGCCCCGCGTGCATCCAAAAGGCCTGGGAAGTTGTTACCGAAAAGCTGCCGTGATCGTGTTTCACGAGCGCGCTGCCATTGTGCAGGTAAACGAGCTGGAGGAACGTCTGGCGCCTTGGGCCAAAGCTGCCACTTTTTTCATAGACAACATCGCCTACGAAAAACTGAATATCTTCCGTTATCAGGTGCATTATGGATATGTTTATGAGAATCGGAGCCATTGCCGGCGAGGCCCTTTTGCGGTATTATTTTCGCTAAACTCCAACGAAAGTATCCGTTATGTCCACAGCCTCCATTTCCGTGAAGAAACCCGGCTACTTCACCCAAGGTGAACTCGGCCCCGCCTCGAATGAGTTTTATCGCGAAAACGGTTTTTTGGTCGTGGTCGACGCGGTTGCGCCCGAGGAGGTCGACGCCATGCTGGGTGAGACGGTGGCTATCTGCCGGGGTGAGCGCGGCGAAGTTTTTCTGGAGCAGCCCAAGACCAGCGCCGGTGAACCCGCCGCCGCTCAAGCCGAGGCGGATCTTTCGGACGAGGCGGTCATTCGCAGCTTTCTCTGCATCCACCAGCCGCACAAGATTTCCGAGGTCATGCATCGCAATCTCGGCCAAACTGCCATCCGCGAAGTTTTGGCGGGCGTCATCGGCCCCAACGTCAAGTGCATGCAATCGATGCTCTTCATCAAGGCCGCTGGTAAGCCCGGGCAGGCTTGGCATCAGGACGAGGATTACATTCCGACTCGTGACCGCTCGCTGGCTGGAGCCTGGATTGCCCTGGACGATGCCACCGTCGAAAACGGCTGCCTCTGGGTCATTCCCGGCTCGCACGAGCCCGGGATTCTTTGGCCGCAGTATCCGCACAACGACCCGCGCTTTGACTGCGCGGAGGAAGCCTACGATTTTCCCTACGCCGACGAGGATGCGATTCCGGTGGAGGTGCCGCGTGGCAGTATCGTCTTTTTTAACGGATACACGCTGCACCGTTCACTGCCGAACAAGGCCGAAAGCGGATTTCGGCGTGTCTTGGTCAACCATTACATGAGCGCGGAAAGCTACCTGCCATGGCATCACGAGCAAGGGCGGGCGATGGCCCGGCAGGACTACCGGGACATCGTGATGATTGCCGGGACCGACCCGTACGCCTGGAAGGGGACGCGCGACATTGCCAAGCCTCACGTCCGCCGCGATGGCCAAGGCGGCTGCGGCGATGGTCGCCTGGACTTACGCACCTTCAAAAGCACCATCGGCAAGGCCAATCACAAGAGCGGTTGAGCACGCCTTGGCTGACAGGCCGCGGTGGTTTGGAGTCGTGGGGGCTCTTCAATTTGTGAACAGAGCGCCTGCGGCGATAGCGCTAGGGGCGCACGTCAACCATCCGGTCAATGGGTCTGTTTTACCCGTCTGCGGCGGCATAGACTTCTGCGCTTTTCCAGGGAGCCCGGGCTGACGCTGCGAAAAAGGTCGGTGATTTTGCCCTTGCTTCGGGATGGCGGCGCGGGTCTTTAATCGCATCTGACCTACCCGCTACAAACTCATGCCGAAGAACAACCGTAAATACCTCATCGCAGGTAACTGGAAGATGAACAAAACCGCCGATGAGGGCGCCGAACTGGTGAACGATATCGCGGCGGAAGTGGGCAAGCAGACCGATGTGGGTGTTGCGGTGTGCCCGCCATTCACCGCGCTGGAAGCCTCCGGCAAAGCGATCGGCGAAAGCACCATCAACCTCGGCGCGCAAAACATGCACCCGGAGCCCTCGGGCGCGTACACGGGCGAGGTCTCGGCCGCCATGCTACGCCAGTTGTTCGTCACCTACGTCATTCTCGGCCATAGCGAGCGGCGGCAGTATTTCAACGAGTCCGACGCCTTCATCAACCAAAAGGTCCTAGCGGCCCTGGATAGTTCCCTGCGCCCGATTCTGTGCGTGGGCGAAACGATCGAGGAGCGCGAAGCCGGGCAGGTCGAGTCGGTGCTCAACACGCAGCTGACGGGCGGACTGGCCAATGTGAAGCAGGCCGATGCGGATTCGGTGGTCATCGCGTATGAGCCGGTCTGGGCCATCGGAACGGGTAAAACGGCGACTCCCGAAATGGCGCAGGAAGCCCATGCCTTTATCCGCGAAAAACTGACGGACATCTTCGACGCCGATACCGCGGCAAAAATCCGCATCCTTTACGGCGGCTCCATGAAGCCTGCCAACGCTGACGAGTTGCTGGCCCAGCCGGATATCGACGGCGGCCTGATCGGGGGTGCCTCACTCGAAGCGAAAAGTTTCGTCAAGCTGGTGCAAAGCGCGCTCGAACGGGTGGTCAGCTGAGCTTTCGGGGCTAGACCTATCGGGGAATTGGTTTGGGCCACGGGTCGCTGGAGGCCCCATTGCTCAGGCAGGGAATTGTCTGGCCACTGTCTGTGCGGGTCACTGCAATTAGCTGACGGTTCTCATGGACTCTCCAATCGAAGCGCACATTCGCAGCCTGCCCGAACGTCAATTCAAGGCAGGCGAAACGGTTATCACCGAGAACGAACCGGCCGAAGGTCTTTTTTTTCTGGTCAGCGGACGCGTCGAGGTCACCAAGCAGGACGTCAAGATTTGCCGGGTGGATGAGCCCGGAGCTGTTTTCGGCGAGATGTCTGTGATCCTGAACCGACCTCCAGTGGCTTCGGTCGTGGCCCTGGAGGATTGCGTGTTCAAAATGGCCACCGGCAGCCTGTCTCTGCTAAAAGAGAATCCGGACGTTACCTTTTACGTTTCGCGCATCCTGGCCCAGCGCCTGAACGCACTCAACCGGTACCTGGTTGACCTGAAGCGGCAGTTCGAGGACCGGGGCGACCACCTGGGTTTTGTCGACGAAATTCTAGATGCAATCATGAACGCGCACCCTGACGAGGAAACCGCGGACAAGCGTCGCGACGAAAACTTCGACGACGATTGAATCACTTCGGCAGTGTGGCTGGCTGAGGTGGCTTCACCTCCAGCGGAATCGATTCGCTCCCGGCCAGCGACATCCACTGAACTTGGTCCACGCCGAGGTCGAAGGTTAGGCAGGCAGGCAACTCGCCCAGCTGCCGACCTGCGTTGAAGACGTAGCTTTCGCCGATGCGATCGTGCCAGGAACCGCCGCTGCGGAAGGGCGCGTTGTGCACGTGTCCAGACAGTACGACCTGCGGCTGGTGCGCCTGGATAAATTCGCGCAGTTGAGGGTCACCGACGTCGCGCTTGCCGGTCCAACTGGTGGGCGACTGGCTCGGCGGGGCGTGGTTGATGATGAACCAGTTTTCCTTGGGCAGACGGGCCTCGGCCTCAAGGAACGCCTCCACGGCTTTTTGAGTGACCGGACCGTCCCACCACGGACAGATCGTGAAGTGCCAGTCCTCCATGTCGAAGCTGCTGCCATCGCCGCTTAAGTACTCGTCGCGAAAGTCTTTCAACCAGCTGGCGATGAACTCACCGTGCGTGTTTTTGCGGTCCCCGTCGTGGTTACCCGAGCAGACGAAAAGCCGCACCTGGGTCTTGAGGCGCTCGAGGTACTTGCCGACGACGAGGATCTGGGTCTTGATGTCGACATGTCCGGCGATATCGAGCATGTCGCCCGCGATGATCAGGCAGTCGTAGCGTGGCGCAACTTCTAGCAGCCAGTCGTACTGCTTGAGATTGTAATGCAGGTCGCCAACGGCTAGAATCTTCATGAGCAGGTAGCAACGAACCCGATAAACACAGATGACCTCTACTCTGGATGAAAGTCAGAGGCTAGCGTTTACGTGGTGGGCTAGCAAACTTCAAACGGTCGCTGCCCTCAGGCTTCAAGCCTTTGCACTTGCAGTATCGTTGGGCGCGGAGATGTCGCTGCCAAAGCCTCGGATAAACCACCAAAGCAGCCCCAGCGCCCCGTAAAAGATGAGAATGCCCACCGTGTCATGCATCAGCAGGTAGCGGGACTGCGGTAGTTGCGGGGCCAGCAGCACGATGCCCAAAATGCGCACGGCGTTGAAAAACAAGGCCCCCACGACGGCCAGCGTCATCAGGATGGCGCGGTCGAGCAGGCTGATTTTCCGATAAATGGAAAGCAGCAGCGTCAGCAAAATGGAGGCGCTGAGCAACCCGAATCCGTTGCACTCCTGCGCGACATTGAAAACCTGGCCACTGACCTCCAGCACCAGGATGGGCTCCTCGAGTGCGACCGTGCCCAGCCGCGCGTCGATGCCCAGGATTTGCAACAGCCAGAGCGACCATTCACCTGCCACGCGGCGCAACGGCCAGTCGTAAATCGGCAGTACGGCCACCAGCCCCACGTAAAAGAAGAAGCCAAACAGGATACCGCGGCTGGCCCGTAGGGCTCGGCTCCCGAAGAGGAAAGCCACCAGAGAACCCAGCGCCAGGGAGAGCGCGGCCAGATTCAGGGCAACGTAGGTGGCACCCAGCCAGGGGGCTTCCGGGCGATCGCTGGCAGGGAATAGCAGGTTTGACGTAAAGGCGCCTAGAAAGCAGGCGTAGGCTCCCAGCAAAAGGGCTTGGCTCTGTCCCCCGAAATGCAGATTCAGGTGCAGGCGTTCGCGGTTTTCGATGTAGAGCCAGATACCGGCCCCGGCCAGGATCAGAAAGGCCAGGTGCAGCTGCTCCTGCGCATACGACTGAAGAAAAATCCACTGCAACAGCGGCGCGAAAATGGCGAAGGTGACCGCGTAAGTAAGGATGGCGAGCCGGGTGCCGTTTTCAGTCCAAAGGTCGCGCCGACCCCCGGCTTTGGCAGGTGGCTCGGCGACGGGCTGGTTTGTTTCGCGGGGCGTCGCTGGAGGAGGTGTCGACACGGTAATTGTCTGACCGGAAGAATGAAACGAAGTGCCCGCAGCAGCCTCAAGCGCTGGCAGCCTGTGTTTGCAGGCGTTGCTCGCGCTCCTGCATCCATTTAGGCAACTCGCGTTTGGGCGCGGGCGGTGCTTCAATCTGAATGCCCAGCACCGCCGGGTGCCGCCGCAGTTGGTTGAACGCGTCGGGATGCAAGACGCAGCCCAGCGATTTGGGCAGGCCCAGTTGCAGAAGCCGCAGCTGCTCGCCGGTGACCGCTTCGGAAGGGCTGTCCTCGTCGCTTTCGGCGGCGTCGGCAGGCGCGGCGTCCAGGGCGATCGCGGGCAGCAGTTGTGTTTCGCCCGGGTGATTACGGAAGAAGGCCTCCAGATCCGTCAGGAAACCATCTAGCAGGTCGGGGTCAGGCCGCAGGATGAGGCTCAGCTTGCGTATCAATGTTTGGATACGCGTAGGCAAGGCAAAGAGCGCGTTGGCGGTGATGCCGACCTCGCTGCGATCCTCGCGCCAGCGCAGCTCCCCCTCAATGGCCAGCAGCGCGCCCTCTTCCAGGCGCTCCGCGTGCGTCTCGTAGGCATCGGGGAAGAGATTGACCGTGAAGCTGGCCTTGCGCGTGGAGAACTGAAAGCTGGCCCAGGGTCGGTTGTCCTTCTTGGTGTAGCGGCGGGCGATGTTGCTGGCCACACCGCACAGCCGAAACGGGACCGGCGTGCTGCCGCGAAAATCGGGAATCTCCGCTTCGACGTGCGTGTTGAGCGCCTCGTCGAAACCGCGGTACGGGTTGAGCGGATGACCGGAAACGTAGAAGCCCAGCAGCTCGCGTTCGAAGCCGAGCTTCTCCATCATGGGCAGCGTTGCTCCGTTCAGGCGCAGGAGTTCGGCGCCGTCGCTTTCCTCACCAAAAAGACTGGCCTGGCCGGCCAGGCGGTCCTTGACGCTGGAGGCGGTGTCGGCGAGCACGCCATCCACGGAGTCGAGCAGGTGCTGCCGGTCGTAGCTGGTTGCGCCGTCGGCTGATTCATCAAAGGCACCTGCTTTGATCAGGCATTCCAGCGCGCGGCGGTTGATCGCCTTCAGGTCGATCCGGCGGGCAAAGTCGACCAGGTGCTTGAAAGCTCCGCCACGCTCACGCTCCTCGATAATGGCGCGGGCCGCCCCGTCACCCACGCCCTTGATCGCGGCCAGGCCGAAGCGAATCGAGCCGCTGCCGTCGGTTTCCAGCACGGGGGTAAAAGCCTCGCGCGACTCGTTGACCGAGGGCCCCAGCACTTCGATGCCCACTGCGGCGCACTCGTCGATGAAATGAGAAACCTTGTCGGCGTTGCCCAACTCCGACGAGAGCAGAGCGGCCATGAACTCGACCGGGTAGTTCGCCTTGAGGTAGGCGGTGCGGTAGCTGAGCATCGCGTAGGCCGCCGAGTGCGATTTGTTGAAGCCGTATTGGGCAAATTTTTCGAGGATACCAAACAGCTTCTCGGCCTCGGCTTTGCCGATGTCGTTGGTCTTTTTGGCCCCTTCGATAAAGATCGCCTTCTGCGCCTCCATGACCGCGGCGATCTTTTTGCCCATGGCACGCCGGAGGATGTCCGCGCCGCCAAGAGTGAACCCGGCGATGATCCGCGCGGCCTCCATCACCTGCTCCTGGTAGACCAGTACGCCGTAGGTTTCGCTGACAAGCTCCTTTAAGAGCGGGTGGGGGATCTCAATCTTCGACGGGTTCTTTTTCCCGGCCACGTACTGCGGGATAAACTGCATCGGGCCCGGACGGTAGAGAGCGATGAGCGCCACGATCTCGTCAATGCTCGAGACGCCCAATTGACGGCAAAGCGCCTGCATGCCCGCCGACTCCAGTTGGAATACCCCAACGGTGCGGGCGCGTCCAAGCAGGTCGAAGGTGGCCGGGTCCTCGAGCGGCACCAGTTCGATGTCGAAGTCCGCCTGCCCGCGCGTGCGCCGCACGTTCTCCTGCGCGTCGGCGATGACGGTCAGTGTCTTGAGGCCTAGAAAGTCCATTTTCAGCAGGCCGAGATCCTCGACCGGCCCCTTCGCGTACTGGGTGGTCAGGTCGCCTTCCTGCAGGGTGACCGGTACCAGCTCCGTCAATGGGCGATCGCCAATGATGATACCGCAGGCGTGCTTGCCGGTGTTGCGGACCATCCCCTCGATGATTTTGCCCTGGTCGACGATGCGCCGGGCGGTGGGGTTGGTCTTTACTTCAGAGGCCAGATCCGAGGAGCGGATGACCGCGTCTTCCAGGGAGATGTTGAGCTCGTCCGGCACCATCTTGGCCAGGCGGTCGGCGTCGGCAAAGGGGAGATCGTTGATGCGGGCGAGGTCACGCACGATCATCTTTGCTCCGAAGGTGCCGAAGGTGATGATATTGGCGACACGTTCGGCCCCGTATTTGTCGCGGACGTAGCCAACCACCTCGTCACGGCGGCGCATGCAAAAGTCCACGTCGAAGTCGGGCGGCGAGACGCGCTCCGGGTTGAGCATGCGCTCGAACAGCAGCCCGAATCGCAGCGGGTCGACGTCGGTGATTTGCAGGATGTACGAAACCATGCAGCCGGCTCCCGAGCCGCGGCCCGGGCCGACCGGGATGTCCCGTTGGCGCGCCCAGGCGATAAAATCCCAGACGATCAAAAAGTAGTCGGTAAAGCCCGTGCCCGCGATGATCGACAGCTCGTAATCCACGCGCTGGACCAGGTCCCGGGCGAAGCTGAGGGCCTCACCCGCGCGCGGGGAGTAGGCCTGCGGATCGTCGTAATCCACCCCGTAGCGAAGCTTGAGCCCGCGCTTGCACTGCTCCAGCAGGAAGGGGAGCTTTTCGCGGATCGGCATCCGCTTGTCTTCGTCGAGTGCGAAGTCGCGCGCCTTGCCCGCCTGTTCGTTCAGATCATTTTTGAGGGCGACAAAGGCATCGAGCAGTGCGTCAACTTTGGCATCTGAGCGGGGCAGGGTGATGCCTTCGTCAGGTTCGTAAACGGGGTAATGGTTTTCGTCGAAGGGCAGGCGGCAGTCGCACATCTCCGCGACGTGCCGGGTGTTCGGAACGATCTGTGGCACCTCCTTGAAAATCTGCGCCATCTCCTCCTCAGTCTTCAGCCAGAATTGCTGGGCATCGTAGCGCATGCGTTTTTCGTCGGCCAGGCGCGCGCCCGTCTGGATGCACAGCAGCGAATCGTGTGGGGCGCAATCGTCCGAGCGCACGTAGTGCACATCGTTGGAGGCAACGACCTTCAGGTCGAATTCCCTGGCCAGCTTAAGCAGGTCGCGGTTCAGGCTCGCCTGGCCGTCGATGCCGTGGTCCTGCAACTCGACGAAGAACCGCTCCCGAGTGAAAATGTCGACAAAGGCGGCGCAGGCCTCTCGGGCGGCCTCAAAGTCGCCGCGCAGCAGCGCTTGCGGGACCACTCCCTGCATGCAGCCGGAAAAAGCGATGAGCCCTTCGCTGTACTGGGCCAGCCGCTCGCGATCCGTCCGCGGCTTGTAGTAAAAACCTTCTAGGTGCGCTTCGGAGACCAGGCTGGTCAGGTTGCGATAACCCGCGAAGCTCTGGGCGATCAAACCCATGTGGTAGTACTTGTGCTTGGCGCGTTCCGGGCGGTCCGTCAGCACGTGGTCCCATACGAGGTAGATTTCGCAGCCCAACAGCGGCTTGATGCCGTTTTTTTCGCAGGCACGGGCAAATTGAGGCAGGCCAAAAAGATTGCCGTGGTCGGTAATGGCCAGGGCGGGCATGCCCAACTCGGCGGCGCGCGCGGTCAGCCGGTCGATCCGCGAGCAGCCGTCCAGCAGCGAATAATCCGTATGTACGTGCAGGTGAACGAAATCCGACATGCCTATGCTTTCCCTTCTCGCTAAAAATTTGAGACTAGTTTGCGTGCGTCCACCGCACAAGCGGGAGTTACTCACAGCCTGCGGCGCGCCCAGTGCTTGCGTGTTCACAGGCCTCTCCCCATTTTTCAAACGTGCCCCTGCGCCGTGAACGACTTTACCGCCCGCCGACCCTGGCCCGCCTGAAAGCGCTGGCGGTCGACGATCGTTTTGGTGCGTATTGCGTCCTGACCAATCTGGTGGTGCAGGTGGTCGCCTGGTTTCTCGTGAGGCACACAACGCTCAGCGTGCTGGAGGCGTATTTGTTGATGAACATGGTGGCCTCCGCGCTCAACGGCTACGCCATCCTGCGTTTGCGCACGCAGCTGGACATCGCGCGCGGCGCCATTCCACGCGGAAACGGGTCGGCCTCGATTTTCACGGTCATGCCCATCCTGAGCCTCTGGTTTTTGATTCGCCTGGTGGCGGAATCGCGTGCCTTCCTCAGAGATCACCGCATTGAAGTAGGGCTGCTGGGCGCCTCGAAGACGCAATTCATCCTGCGTGCGGAATCGAATCGGGAGGGCTGAAGGTGGTTTTTGTTCGGTTTCGAGCTTTGAAGTCCGCGCGGGCTTCCGATGTGCTTGGCTCAGACGCGAGAAACCTGAATCCTGTCATGTCTACCGAACCGGCCAATCAGCCGCTCCCCGCTGAAGCACCCGCGCGAAACGTGGACGCGGTCCCGCGCCGCACGATCCTCGGCATCAATTTTCTGGTGGGTAGCCTTGAGGACGGGCTGGGCGCGGCCCACGCTGGCGGGCTCATCGTGGTACCTTCAGGACCCAATCTGGCCGACATGGCCGACGACCCCGAGTACACCGAGGCGGTCGTCAACGCCGACTGGGCCATCACCGACAGTGGTTACATGGTGCTTCTGTGGTGGCTCAAGCGCCGTGAAAAACTGGAGCGCCTCAGCGGTTTGCGTTTTCTGCGCGGCATTTTGGAAGACCCGGTTTTTCGCGAACGGGTTCAGACGCAGGGAATGCTCTGGGTAATGCCTTCGGAGGCCGAGGCGCAGTCTAACCGAGCCTACCTCGAAAGCATTGGCCTGCCGCTGACCGAAGAGGCCGCCTACGTCGCACCGTATTACCCGATGCAGGGTCTCAAGGACTCCGAGCTCTTGGAGCGCGCGCGTCGGCTCAAGCCCGCTTACATCTTTTTGTGCGTAGCTGGCGGCAAGCAGGAAAAACTCGGTTACTACCTGCGCCGCAACCTCGAGCATACCCCGGCCATCATGGGCATCGGCGCGGCGATTGCCTTCCTCACGGGCGCGCAGGCGGGGATTCCGCCGTGGGCCGACCGCCTCTACCTGGGCTGGCTCTGGCGCTGCTTTCAGAATCCCAAAAAATTCATCGCGCGGTACTGGCGGGCCAAGAAACTCGCCACCCTGTTACTCAAGCATGGCGAACGCTGCCCCATCGAGGTGCCGGGCCGTTAGTCCAATCAAGGTGCCCGACTGCTGCAGTGGTCTCGAAAGATAGACATCCAACAGAAGGACGTGAAGGGCGCGTAGGCATGCGAATTGAAACAGAAGGACACGGAGAACGTAGAGAGCAAAGGTAGACAGGAAGAAAGGCGTTTTAACAGAAGGGACGCGAAGGGCGCGTAGAAAATGACATGGCCTATATCACGCGAAAGGACTTTTTGCCTGCCTGTAATCCGAAAAAATTCTCCGCACACATCGCGGTCTTGTATCTGAAACACAGACACGCCGGCGTTCCCTCCGATTCCTTGGATACCTTCTGTTCAATTCAGCCTAGAGCCCCGGGAAGCCGCCCTTGCCGCCGCCGAGCTGACTTAAGTCGAAGTCGCCCATGCCGCCCGCGCCGCCACCTTTCTTGGCCATCTGTTTCATGGCTTTGCGGCCCTTGGAGGAGCGCATCATCTTCATCATTTTGCGCATCTGGGAAAACTGCTTGATAAGCTGATTGACGTCGCGCACCTCCATGCCCGAGCCACGTGCGATGCGTGCGCGGCGGCTGCCATTGAGGATTTGCGGGTTACGGCGTTCCTGCGGGGTCATTGAGAGGATGAGCGCCTCGGTGTGGCGCATCTTGCTTTCCTCGGCGTCGCCGATGCTCATACCGCTCATGCCGGGGATCATCCCCATCAAGCCGGAGAGCGGGCCCATTTTTTTAATTTGGCGCATCTGCCCCAGAAAGTCCTCGAAATTAAAGTCGCCCTTTTGCATGCGCTCGGCCAGGCGCTCGGCTTCTTTTTCGTCGATGGTTTCCTGCGCCTTTTCCACGAGCGAAACAACGTCGCCCATGCCGAGGATGCGCTGGGCCAGCCGGTCCGGGTGAAAGGCCTCGAAGGCATCACTCTTCTCGCCGGTACCCATGAACTTGATGGGCACGCCGGTGACTTCCTTCATCGAGAGCGCCGCACCGCCGCGGGCGTCTCCGTCGAGCTTGGTCAGGACGATGCCGGTCAGCTTGACGGCTTCGTGGAAGTGCTTGGCCACGTTGACCGCTTCCTGGCCCAGGGCGCTGTCGGCGACGAGGAGCACCTCGTCGGGGATAATCTTCTCGCGCAGGTCCTTGATCTCTTCGATCAGGTCATGGTCGATCTGGAGCCGTCCGGCGGTGTCAAAGACGATCAGATTTGCGCCTTCCTTTTTTGCAAATTCCATGCCGGCGCGGCCAATCTTGGGCACGTCCTGAGTACCACGGTCACAGTAAAAGAGGCATTCTTCTTTTTGTGCGAGCTGCTCCAACTGGTCGATTGCGGCGGGGCGGTAAACATCGCAGGCGACCAGGCACGGGGTGTAACCCTGTTTCTTCAGAAAGCGGGCAAGCTTGGCGGAGGTGGTCGTCTTACCCGAGCCATGCAGGCCGACCATCATCAGCCGCAGCGGCTTTTTCTCAACCAGCGAGGCGGTGCCTTCGCCCAGAAGTTGCACTAACTCGTCGTTGATAATCTTGACCAACTGCTGCCCTGGCGAAACGGACTGAATCACCTTTTGCCCGACGGCGGACTCCTTGACTCGCTCGGTAAACTGTCGCGCCACCTTGAAGTGCACGTCGGCAGCGAGCAGGGCCTGGCGCACCTCCTTGAGGGCCTCAGCCATGTTTTCCTCGGTCAACTTCCCCTGGCCGCGCAGGTGGCGCAGGGCGTTGCCCATCTTCTCGGTCAGCGATTCAAGCATCGATTCGTATTATTGAACAGAAGGTAACGAAGGAAGCAAAGGCAGAGTTACTCCAGCATCCGGACGAACGAGTGAATTCAAACAGAAGCTCGCGAAGACCGCGAGGTGACAAGAATCGGAGCAGGAGAGAAGAGAGGTCGTAGAGTTCTTTGGACAGGATAACAGAACAGCACGGAGGTCTTGGAACAACGGATTTTTCAGCTTTCACGTAACCGCCCAAACGCGCTCATCGCTCGCAAGAGAATAGTCGGCAGCCTGCACCGTTCTCTGGTTCCAATTTTCTCTTGTGCATCGCATCTCATCATCTCCGTGTTCTCCGTTTCCTCCTGTTCCAATTCGCATCCCTAGCGCCCTTCTGTTAAAAATCCTGCCTCTGAACAGGTGTCCTGCGCTGCCTTCCGTCCCGGCGCATCCCGGAATTCCCGGTTGCGTCGACACAGTGGCCGGTGTTGTGTGCGAGTTTCTCTCCTCTCGACCCGCAGCCTGCTGAAACACCCATGAAAGTACTCGTCGCCGACAAAATTTCACCCATCGGGGTGGCCTATTTCAAGGACCAGTCCGACCTCGAAGTTATCGAGGCGTACGGCTCTACTCCCGAGCAAATCCTCGAATTGGCCAAAGACGTGGCGGCCATCGTGGTGCGCTCGGAAACCAAAGTGACCGCCGAAGTCATTGCCGCCGCGCCGGAACTCAAGGCGGTGGGCCGGGCGGGCGTCGGCGTGGACAACATCGACATCGACGCTGCCACCGAGCGCGGCATCGTCGTAATGAACACGCCCGGGGGCAACACGGTCGCCACCGCCGAACTCACCTTCACGCACATGCTTTGTGGCACGCGCCCGATCGCGCAGGCCTCCAGTGCGATGAAGTCCGGCAAGTGGGACCGCAAGAAGTATCCCGGCGTGGAGTTGTCTAACAAGACGCTGGGTATCCTCGGCCTCGGGCGCATTGGCCGCGAGGTCGCCGCCCGCGCGCAGGCGTTCGGGATGAAGGTGCTAGCCTTCGACCCCTTCCTGACCGAGGCACGTGCCCGCGACCTTCGCGTGCAACCCGTCGACCAGGAAACCATTTTCCGCGAGGCCGACTACATCACCGTCCACATGCCGCTGACCGACGAGACCAAGTACATGGTCGACGCCGAGGCCATCGCCTTGATGAAAGACGGGGTGCGGCTGTTCAACTGCGCCCGGGGCGGTATCATCGAAGAAGCCGCGCTGATTGAGGGCCTCAAGTCAGGGAAGGTTGGCGCGGCGGGTTTGGACGTTTATGAAGACGAACCGCTGGCCGAAGATTCTCCGCTGCGCACGATGGAGAACGTCGTGCTCACCCCTCACTTGGGAGCTTCAACCCGGGAGGCGCAGGAATCCGTCGGCCTGGAAATCGCCGAGAACATAACCCAGGCCCTGCGCACGGGCGAAATCCGCAACGCCGTCAACATGCCCTCGGTGGATGCCCGCACGCTGGAGATTCTGCGCCCTTACCTGCGACTGGGTGAGCAAATCGGCACGCTCGTGCAGCAGCTGGCCCCCACGCAGGTGCAAAATCTAAAGGTGACTTACTGGGGCAAGGCGGCCGACCTCGACGCCATGCCGCTCAACCGTGCCATCCAGCGCGGTTTTCTCGATAAATTTTCTGGAGCCGAGGTGAACGACGTCAACGCACCCAAAAAACTGAAGGAGTTGGGCGTGCAGGTGGAGTTCACCAAGTCCAGCACCGAGGCCGATTACACCGAGCTGGTTCAGGTCGAGGCCTTCTGCAAGGATGGCGAATCGGTGCTGGCGGCAGGCACGCTGATCGGCAAGGTGCAGAATCCACGGGTGGTGCAGGTCAAGGAATACGCGGTGGAGTTCGAGCCCTTTGGGGTGCTGCTTTTTTTGAAAAATCGCGACCAGCCGGGCATCGTCGGCCACCTCGGCACCATTCTGGCGGAGGAGCAGGTGAACATCGCCAACCTCTCGCTCGCCCGTCATCCGCACGACCGCTCGGGCGCCGTGCGTGCCGTCTACACGCTAGACAGCGAACCCAGTGCCGCCGCCTTCCAGCGCATTCTCGGGCACGACGGCGTCCTCAGCGCGAAGGTCGTTCACCTCTAGGCGGGGCCGCTCAAGGTAGCGATGGACGGCTTGGGCATACCGCTGGCGCTGGCGGTCGGTTACCTGCTGGGGTCGATTCCATTCGCGGTTTGGATCGCCCGGGCCAAGGGGGTCGACATCTTCAAAGCCGGCAGCGGCAACCCCGGCGCGACCAACGTCAAGCGCGTCCTGGGCAAGGGGCCCGGTAACCTCTGCTTTGCGCTGGATTGCCTGAAAGGGCTAGTGGCGGCGCTCTGGCCGGTGCTGGTTGACTGGGGTCAGCCGCTCTGGGAGTTGTGCGCCTCCGCCCATGCCGAGCTTTGCGGAATTGCCGGGTTGGTCGGGGCGATTCTTGGGCACAGCTTTTCGGTGTTTTTACGCTTTCGCGGTGGCAAGGGTGTTGCGGTTACGATCGGCGGCGTGGGCGCGCTTTACACACCGGTGATCGCCGTGGGGCTGCTTGTGTGGCTGGGCGTGTTTTACACAACCCGCGTAGTCGCCTTGGGCAGCGTCGCCCTGGCGCTCAGTCTGCCGCTCGCCAACCTTGCGCTGTGGTTCGTAGGCGCCAACTCGCTGCTGCTTGCCGACCCGGGCGTTGCCTCCCACGTAGTTATGGTCCTGCTGGCGCTCCTCGTGGTCGCGCGGCACCAAAGCAATTTGCGCCGCCTGCGTCGCGGCGAAGAGCAGGCGTTCGGGAGAGAGCGCTGATCAATCTGCTTGGCTCACCAGCGCTCGGACGATAAAAGATAAGCGTCATACAGACTAAAATTACCTGGTGGAGGGAGCCGGACGGAAAGTATCTCGGCTATCTAAACGACTTTCCGAATCATTGGACCCGGGGGGTGGACCTTGACGACTTGAAGACCCACCTTCGCGACTTGTACAAAGAGTTTTCCGAAGGTGATTTTCCGGGTATTCGGCGCATCTAAGAAATCGAAGTCTGAAAAGACCCAAAGCTGCGGCAGCCGTCACCATTGCGAACTCTGAAGCGTGAAGCGTCGGTAACTCGTGCAAATGTTGGAGCATGGCGGCTGCGTGCTGCTTCGACTTGGCGCGCGTCACGACATCTATCACAATCCTGCAACTGGTGCCACTGAGCCCATGCCTAGTCATACGGAAATCAACGAGCGACTGGCGAAAAAGATTTTGAAATCGTTCCTTACCGATAGCTCTGCAGAATGAACCCCTGCTTTTGCTACCCCAATCTGGACTACTGCGGGTCGGGTAACCTGCGTCAGCTGCTCGATCTCTACGTGCCGAGCGGGGAGCCGCCGAAAGGTGCCTGGCCCTGCATCGTCTGGATTCATGGGGGAGGCTGGCGTACCGGAGATCGCAACCGCCTCGCAGGCGAAGCACACCTCGTACGTCGGGGGCTGGCTGTCGCGAAAATCAGCTACCGCCTAAGTAACGAGGCGACCTTTCCGGCGTAGATCGACGACGCCCGCGCGGCCCTGGCATATCTTATTAACCGGGCCGACTCCCTCGGGCTCAACCCGAAGCAGGCATTTGTCTGCGGGCACTCCGCTGGCGGGCAAATCGCTTCGATGCTCGGGGTAGGGGCTTTCGAGCCGGATGCACCCCAGGTGCGTGGCTGCATCAACATGGCAGGCCCCACGGACCTGGTTTACCGCTTTGAAACGCTGCCCGAGCGCAAACTCAAAGCCGGCGCGGGTGCCAACATGCAGGCCATGCTGGGCGGTACCTGGCCGGAGATTCGCGAAACGGCGCGCGAGGCCAGCCCGATTACCTGGATCGACCGCCAATCGCCCGCACCGCACCTGCTCATCTTCGGCGAAAAGGACGTACTGGTTCTGCCGGATCAGGCCACGCGTTTCCAGGCCGCCATGGAGGCCGCGGGCTATCCCTGCGAATCTGTCTGGCTCCCCGGCGCGGGTCACGTCGATGCCGCCTTTTTCGGCAGCCAGAATCTGGACCGTGTCGCCGATTTCTGCACTGGCCTGCAGGCCTAGCTCCTTGCGCGTTTCTTCCTTTGCCAGGAACGCACGCCTGTGCTAACCCTGCCCGTTTCCTGTAAACGCAGCCATGTCCAAACGCACCATCCGCATCGGCTTCATCGGCCTGGGCGTCGTCGGCCAGGGGGTCTGGAAGCACCTCTCGGCCAACGCCACCCGGTTGGAGTCGCGGCTGGGCGCCAGGCTCGAGCTGACCCGTGCCTGCGTGCGCGACCTCAAAAAAAAGCGCTCGGTACGCATCCCCGCCAGCCGCCTGACCACCAAGCCCGAAGACGTCCTCGATGACCCCAAAATCGACATCGTCTGTGAACTCGCCGGTGGCATCGAAGAGGCGCGTGCCTATACCCTCAAGGCACTTGGTGCGGGCAAGATTGTGGTCTCGGCCAACAAGGCGCTGATCTGCGAACACGGTGCCGAACTCTTCGCGGCCGCGCGCAAGAGCGGTGGGCATTATTTCTTCGAAGCCTCGGTGGCCGGCGGCATCCCGATCATCAAAACCCTGCGCGAGGGGCTGGTGGCCAACCGGTTTTCGCTGATTCACGGCATCCTCAACGGCACCTCCAATTACATCCTCACGCGTATGGAGCGCGAAGGTCTTTCCTTTGATGAAATCGTTGCCGACGCCCGCAAGCTCGGCTACGTGGAGGCCGACGAAGCCCTGGATCTCGACGGCATCGACGCCGCCCACAAAGCCGTGATCCTCGCCTATCTGGCCCACGGCAAATGGATTCCCCTCTCGAAAATGCTGGTCGAGGGCATTCGCCAGATCACCACCGAGGACATCCGCTTTGCCGAACAACTTGGCTTCAAAATTAAGCTGCTGGCCATCATACGGCGCGACTTCGAGGCAAACACCGTTCATGCCGCCGTCTACCCGGCGCTGATCTCCACCGAAGCACGGCTGGCTAGTGTCGACGGGGTGTACAACGGGGTCAGCCTCTCCGGCGACGTGGTCGGCACCACCTTGCTGGTCGGGCGAGGTGCCGGTCAGGATGCCACCGCCAGTGCGGTGATTTCCGACATCGCCGACGCGGTCTTCGCGCTCTTGGGCGCCCCTGAGCCGGTCGTTTCTGAAGAAGACGTCGACTTTTACGCGGAGATGGCGAAGGGCCTTAAACTCAGCCGCCTCAACGACGTGCAGGGGCGTTTTTACCTGAGGATGAAAGTGCAGGATCAACCCGGTGTGCTCTCGCGGATCACCGCGGGCTTGGCCCGCCAGAGCGTTTCGGTGGCCACCTTGATCCAGGACGCCGGCACGGAGCCAGCCACCGCCACGCTGGTCCTCACGACGCACCGCTCCAACGAAGCCGACATCGCCAAGGTCTGCCGTGAACTGGAGCGCCAGGCCATCGTCCTCGACAAGCCGTTTCTGCTGCGCATTTTCGAGGAGCCCACCGATTGAGCCCACCTGCACCATGCTGATCGTACAGAAATACGGGGGCACTTCGGTGCGCGATGTGGAGCGCATCCAGAATGTGGCCAGCCGCATCAAGTCGTTTCGCGACAAGGGGCACGACATTGTGGTGGTTGTCTCCGCGCGCGGCGGGGTCACCAACGAGTTGATTGCCCGGGCCCGATCGCTCAATCCGCAGCCAGACGATCGCGAGATGGACATGCTGTTGACCGTCGGCGAGCAAGAGACTATCGCCCTGACGGCTATTGCGCTGCACGCGCTGGGGCTGCCGGCGGTCTCGCGCACCGGACCGCAGGCGGGCATCGTGACCAGTCCCTCGCATGGGCGGGCGCGCATTCTTTCGATTTCCGGCGGTGATATCCGCGACCAACTCAAGGAAGGAAAAATCGTCATCGTGGCCGGCTTCCAGGGTTTGAACGAAGAGGGCCAGATCACCACGCTGGGCCGCGGCGGTTCCGATCTGTCTGCCATTGCCCTGGCCGCGGCGTTGGAGGCCGACCTCTGCCAGATATTCACCGACGTCGACGGCGTCTTCACCGCCGATCCTCGCGTCATTAAAAATGCCCGCAAGCTCGACGAAATCGCTTACGACGAAATGCTTGAGCTCGCCTCGATGGGCTCGAAGGTGATGCAGGCGCGCGCCGTCGAATTCGCCAGTAAGTTCAACGTCACCTTCGAAGTCCGCTCCAGCCTCAACGCCAACCCGGGAACCCTTGTGAAAGCCGAAGTACCCTCCATGGAAGACGTCGTCGTGCGCGGCGTCGCCGTCGACAAAAACCAGACCAAGGTCACTGTGCGCGAACTCCCGGACACACCGGGCATGGCCGCCGGGGTCTTCAGTTCGCTGGCCGAGGCTGAGGTCAATGTCGACATGATCGTTCAGAATGTGGGCGTGGGCGGCCGGGCCAACCTCACCTTCACCGTCAGCCGCGATGATGTGGATCGGGCACTGGCCGCGGTCCGCCAGGCCCTGCCCAAGGGCGGCGGCGGCTCGGTGGTGGCGACCGGCGAGATCGCCAAGCTGTCCATCGTGGGCATCGGCATGCGCTCGCACTCCGGCGTGGCAGCCACTCTCTTTTGCACGCTTGCCCAGAGCAATGTGAACATCGAGCTCATCACCACCTCCGAGATCAAAATCTCCGTGGCCATCGCCCTCGATCAAGCCGACCTCGCTGCGCAGGCTGTGCACGACGCCTTCGGCCTTGAGAAGGGCTAAGCCTGTCGGCTAAATTATTACTCTGGCGTCATATACTGGCCCCCTGTCCCATGCCCTTAACGATTGAGATTTCCGATGAGCTCGCCCGCCAGGTCGAGTCTGCTGCCGCGTTGCAAAAACGCTCAGTCACCGAATTCGTGGAACAAGACCTCCGATCACTCGTTCATGCGGATAGCCCGCTGGCTCCTCAGGATTTCGATTCCTTGCCAAGCCAGGGCGGCGGATTTACGCCGGAGTTCGAAAACGCGCCGTTCTCTAAAATACTGGAAGCCTCTTATCCAAATACCGGTGATCTCCTGTGATACGAATATCCTGGTTGCTTGTCATCGCCAGGATTACGGCACGCACAAGCAGATCTTAAAACAGCTGGCCGCGGTACTGAATAAGGGTACGTCGGTGGGTATTCTCTGGCCCTGTGTGCAAGAGTTTTTAGCCGTGGTGACAAACCCGCGCGTGTTCAAGCGGCTCTCTTCCCTGTCGCTCGCGTTTGAGTTTATGGAACGGCTACTGCAGCAAAAAGGCGTGACGTGCCTGTACGAAAAACCGGGTCACATGCGCACGCTGCGGGAGATCAGTCTGAGCCCGAATACGGTTAGCGGAAAAATCCATGACGCTCGGATTGCCGCGATCTGTCTTACGAACCAAGTGGAAGAACTGTGGACGGCGAAACGCGATTTTTCCTCCTTTCCCAGGCTGAAGACTTTCAATCCGCTCACCGGTTGACCCGCCATGCGCTACCTTTCTACACGCGGCGAGTGTCCGGAGGTTTCTTTCTCCGAGGCGGTGGCGACCGGGCTGGCCCCCGACGGCGGTCTCTACCTGCCGGCGGAACTGCCCGACATCTCCGGCCAGCTCACCACGTATTCAGAAATGGACTACGCCGCGCTGGCCCGTGCGTTTTTCAGCCATTTTGCAACTGACATCGACTCCGCTGAGCTCGACCGCCTCGTCGCCGATGCCTACAGCCGCTTTGACGATCCGGCCATCGCCCCGCTGGTCCCGCTCGGCAAGGAGCCGCTCTACGTGCTGGAGCTCTTTCACGGGCCGACCCTCGCCTTCAAGGACTTTGCACTGCAACTGCTGGGCAACCTTTACGAGGCCCAAATCGCCCGTACGCAAGAGCCCATCAACGTGCTGGGAGCCACCTCGGGCGACACCGGCAGCGCGGCCATTCACGGGCTGCTCGACCGTCAGGGGGTGCACAGCTTCATACTTTATCCGGAGGGCCGCATCTCGCCACTGCAGGAGCGCCAGATGACCTGCACCGATTCCTCGAGCGTGTTCCCCATCGCGATCGAAGGTACCTTTGACGACGCCCAGCGCATCATTAAGGACCTCTTCGGAGAGGCCGAACTGAAGGCGCGGCTGCGGCTTTCGGCGATCAACTCGATCAACCTCGCCCGCATTCTGGCGCAGTGCGTGTACTACATCTGGGCGTGGCTGCGCTTGCCTGAGGCGCATCGCCGGGCGGTTGAGTTCGTGGTGCCCACCGGAAACTTCGGCAACGTGCTCGCCGGCTGGATGGCGCAAAAAATGGGCCTTCCGGTAACTTCTTTCCGCGTGGCCACCAACCAGAATGACATCCTCTACCGGCTCTTTACCACGGGTCGTTACAAGCTGGGCGATGTCGCGCCCTCGCTGGCCCCCTCCATGGACGTGCAGGTCGCCTCCAATTTCGAACGCTTCCTCTATTACGCGGAGCAGCGCCAGCCCGCCCGCGTGCGGGCAGTCATGCGCACGTTTCGCGAGACCGGACTCTACACCTTCGATAATTTCGACGCCGACACCTTCACCGCTTCGCGCACCAACGACGGCGAGATACCGTCCATTATCGAGGATGTGTATTCAGGCTACAACTACGTGGCCGATCCGCATACCGCCTGCGGCTTCGCCCGGCACGACCCGCATGCGACCACTGTTGTCCTCGCTACAGCCCATCCCGCGAAGTTTCCCGACACCATCGAGCGCGCCATCGGCCAGCACCCGACCCACCCGCGGCTGGAAGCGCTCAAGCGTAAAGAGCCTGTAAAGTACCGCCTGCCCGCCGAAACCGCGGCGGTGCGCGAGTTCCTGGAAACGCACGCACTGAAGCCTCAAGCGATGGCCTAGAACAGCTGCTCGGCGGACACCGTTCTACCCGCCTTCGATTGTCAGGCAGGCCCTAAGTCCTAAAGCGCGACCCCCTGCCGCCCGATTTGCTAGGCGTTATGTTTATCGGGCTGCTGGCAAAGTTATTCATCGTTACAACCATGGTGCGCGTTCAGGCCGCCTTCAAAATTCCGTGGACGCTCGCCGTGGGTTACGCCGGCGTGCACGCCGCACTGGCTTGGTTCCTGGGTACCCCGCTTTCCACGGTCGCGCTGTCGGTGACGTTTGTTCTGCTCATCTGCCACGTGCTGTTTGACTGGCTGGAGCAAACCGAAGAGACGCTCATGTATTGGCCGATTCTCGTCATCGGGACCGCCACGCTCGCCTTTTTTCCAGCGGACGTTTTTGGCTTTCTCGCGGATGTCGACGTTAAGGCGACCGAGTTGGCCGCCCGCTGAGCCCACAGCGCAGAAATCACTTCGCGGTTGATTTCAAGCGTCTGTCCGGTGTACTTATTGTTTATGTTTAGGAACGTCATCCTCATTGACGTCTTGCTCCCCGCTCAGGCCATCTGGATTATTGGCCGAATTCTGTAGGGGTGGCCTTCATCTGTGCGCCTTTTTGTTGGCGCTTGCGGTCACCCCCTTTTGAAAAAGCTTCCAGGCTCGACGCAGCCTGTGCACGTCCGCTTTTTCTTCGCGCGGACACCCGTCGCCCGTTTACCTGACCGAATTCCCATTCATACACCAATTTTCCAGTTCCCATGTCCGAAAAACCGAACGTACTGCTCTACGACACTACCTTGCGCGACGGCACGCAAGGGGAGGGCATCTCCTTTTCCGTTTCCAGCAAGCTGCGCCTGGCCGAGAAGCTCGATCAGTTTGGCGTCGATTACATCGAAGGCGGCTGGCCGGGCTCCAATCCGCGCGACATGGCCTTTTTCGAGGCCGCCCGCGACCTGAAGCTCAAACATGCGAAAATCTGCGCCTTTGGCTCGACGCGCCGCGCCAACATCCAGGCCCAGGACGATGCCCAGCTGAAACTCCTGCTCGATGCGGCAACGCCTGTGGTCACCATCTTTGGCAAGACCTGGCTGCTGCACGTAACCGAAGTCCTGCGCACCACCGCGGAGGAAAACCTCGCGATGATCGAGGAGTCCGTGGCCTACCTGAAGTCCCAGGGCAAGGAGGTCATCTACGACGCCGAACACTTTTTCGACGGCTACAAGGACAACGCCGACTACGCCCTGCAAACCCTGGCCGCGGCTCAGCGCGGCGGGGCCTCCTGTCTGACACTCTGCGATACCAACGGCGGTTGCCTGGTGGACGAGGTCCGCGAGACGACCGCCCGGGTGGTCGAGCGCTTCGGCGCGGAGACGCCCGTGGGCATGCATTGCCATAACGACAGCGGGGTGGGGGTCGCGGTCAGCCTGGCCGGCGTCCAAGCCGGGGCCACGCTGGTGCAAGGCACGCTCAACGGCTACGGCGAGCGCGTCGGCAACGCCAACCTGACCTCCATTATCCCCAACCTGTCGCTCAAGCTCGGTTACCCGATGCGCTGCGCGGAGAACCTGCCCAAGCTGCGCGACCTCTCGCTCTTCTGCGATGAGTTAGCCAATCAGCGCAGCGACATCAAGGCACCGTTTATCGGAGCCTCGGCCTTTGCGCATAAGGGGGGTGTGCACGCCGACGCCGCCAACAAGGTGGCGCGCTCCTACGAACACATGGACCCGGCGCTGGTTGGCAACCGCACCCGCGTCCTCGTCTCCGACATGTCCGGGCGTTCCTCCATCATGATGAAGGCACGTGAAGTGGGTGTCAGCCTCGACGCGAAGTCGCCGGAGGTGAAGGCGTTTCTAGAGGAGCTCAAGGGCCTCGAATTTCGCGGTTATGAGTACGAGGCCGCCGACGCTTCCTTCAAGCTGCTACTCAAGCGCGCCCTCGAAGGACGGCAGGAGCGCTTCGACCTGGTCGGCTATCGGGTGATCGTCGAGTACAATGCTGAAAAGGGCGAAACCATCTCAGAGGCGACCGTGAAGGTGCGCGAAGACGGCAAAATCCATCACGAGGTGGCCGAGGCCTCCGGCCCGGTCGGGGCGCTTGACCGCGCGCTGCGCAAGGCCCTCGCGAATGTCTTCCCCTCCATCGCCGACATCCAGCTGACCGATTACAAGGTGCGCATCCTCGATTGCGGCCAGGGCACCCAGGCCGTGACCCGCGTGCATGTCGAGTTCACCGACGGCCATCAGATCTGGGGCACCGTCGGGGCTTCGGACAACATTATCGAAGCCTCCTGGGAAGCCCTCAAGGACTCCGTCGAATACCAACTCCTGCTGCAGGAGGAGGCGGTGAGATAACTGCTACTGATAAAAATATCCGCAGCCTGACCATCCTCAATCCTACCGCGTTTTCGGCTTGTAGTTGGGGGAGTAGACGAGGGGTTTCACGAGGGTGACATCGCCGCCTTCGGCGACGATCGTCTGCTCCAGCTCAATCTGGCGTTGGAGGGCGCGCAGGCGTTCCAGTCGCAGGGCGTCGTTTTGCAGCCGCAGCCGCTCGATTTCGGATTCACGCTTTTTCAGCGCCAGGAGTGATTCCTCCGCCTCGGCTTCCATGGCCGGGGTGGCGCCGCCTTCGGCTGCTTCCATCTCGCGGCGCAGATCATTCTGCCGTTCTCGAGCCTTCTGCAACTCCGTGCGCGCCAGCAGCAGGCGCTCTTCCAGCGCGTTCATCTCCTCCTCGGCCTGGGCGCGGGCAGTCGCCTCCTTGAAAACTTCCAGATTGAGCGCTTCGAGGCGCTCCTCCTGCTCGGCGCTGATCTCCTCGGCCATGCGCTGCGCCTCGGCTTCGGCCTGTTCCATCTGCACCTGCATCGTGGCGAAACGCGCGGCCTGTTCGGCGTCCGTGCGCTGTATCTGCTGCTGCATGCTCTCCAGGCGTGACTGCAGCCGCTCGACCTGCGTCTCCAACTGAGCCGTGTCAGGCTTGCCACGCAGATCGTCCGAAGATGTGGTCAACATCACCACCAGCGCGGCCACCAGAATCAGCACGGCCAACGACAAAATCGGTACCCAAACATTCTTTCCACTCATAGTGGCATCACCCCCTCAAAGACGAAAAAAGCGTTGATCGTTGATTTGTCACGATTCTTTTACGCAAGCCAGGCAATGACTCGCGACACGCGAGATTCAGAGGCGTTCCCGGTAATGTTCATAGCCGAAGCGCTTCACGACCTTGTGCGTTGGCTCCTTTTGAGGTTGATAAAGCACGATAGCGGGCAGGGGCACCCCGTTGAATGTCGTGGTTTTTACCATTGTATAATGGGCCATGTCGGCAAAGACAAGCCGCTGGCCGATTTCGAGCGGCTCGGGGAAGGTGTAGTCCCCAAGCACATCGCCCGCCAGACAGGAGAGCCCGCCTAGCCGATAGGTGTGCGGATGCTCGCCAGGTTGCCCCGCACCGTAGATGTGCGCACGGTAGGGCATCTCAAGCGTGTCGGGCATGTGGGTGGTCGCCGAGGTGTCCAGCACCGCCACAAGCCCATCGTTATCAATGATATCCATCACCGTCGCCACCAGGATTCCGGTATCGAGCGCAATCGCCTCGCCCGGCTCCAAATAGACCGTCAAGCCATGCCGTTCGCGAAAATCTTTTAGCAGCGCAACGAGCGCCGCACGGTCGTAATCGGGGCGGGTGATGTGATGTCCCCCGCCCAAGTTCACCCACTCCAGCCCGGTGAAGTATTTTGAAAATCTTTTCTCAAACTCCGGTAGCGTTCGGGCAAGGGCCCCCACATTTTGCTCGCAAAGCGTGTGGAAGTGCAGGCCACTCAGGCCTTTCAGCCAGTTCGTGCCGTGGCGCATAAGCTCCTGCTCAAACCAATCCAGCGGGGTGCCCAGGCGCGATTTGGGGGCACACGGGTTGTACAGCGCGAGTTCGACTTCCGAGTAGCCGGGGTTAATGCGCAAACCACAATCTATCCTGCGTCCTGCATTTTGCACATTTTCGCGATAACGCATCCATTGTCCGGGTGAATTGAAAACCAGATGGTCGGCAAACCCGATCAGGCTCTGGATTTCCTCGGGCTTGAATGCCGGGCTGTAGACGTGAATCTCCCGGCCAAAAAACTCTTGCGCCAGCAGCGCCTCGTGCAGCCCGCTGGAGGTGGTTCCGTCCAGATATTGGGAGAGCGTAGGAAAGGTCTCGTACATGGCGAAACCTTTCAAGGCCAGCAAGATGCGGACATCGGCCAGCTCGCGAATGTCCGCCAGCAGGCGCGCGTTCGCTTCCAGCCGATCGGCGTGCACCACAAAAGCCGGGCTGGGCAACTGCGCGAAATCGAGTCCTGACCAGTCTTCGGGCAACTCAAACGGCTGGGTGATTGCCATGAAATGTTAGGGATGAAGGAATTGCCGGAAACTTTTCGCCGTTCCCGATTCTGCCCGAATTTGTAGTCTGTGTCGGGCGTTTGCCGTAAAAATATTAATTTTTTTAACTAGCTGATGACGTGTTGTTAATGAATTGCGTGTAAAGACCTTTACACGGGGCTGGCATCGTCGATGCTACGAAGTGCTTCATTACTTGATGAATCAGCAAAGTTCAGCAACCACGCGTCAATTGCCGATGATTGAGAAGATCATCCGAGATGAGACGTGGCTGGAAGGTGAGCGCCGCGGCTGTCCGGTCAGCGAAGGCGATCCCAAGGTTGTCGAAAAAGTCTGTGGCATTGTTTTGAATGTTGGTGCTGATTTGCGCCGACGTGTCCAGGCAGAGAGCGCGGTCAATCAGTAGCTCGCATCCTCAGCAGTAGGCGGCAAATTTTGCCTAGCCACGCCATCAGGCCGAAAAGCTCTCCTGACTCCAGAAATTTTTGGGGACTTCAGTCAAATTCCAAGGCAGACCGGCGGGTCCGATGGCTTCCATGAACGGGTCGGGGTCCATTTCCTCGATATTGTGCACGCCAGCACGTCGCCAAACGCCCTTCAGAATCAGACTGGCAGCGACCACCGCGGGCACCCCGGTTGTGTAGTTGATTGCCTGCGCCTGCACCTCCTTATAGCACGCGGCGTGGTCGCAAACGTTGTAAAGATAGAGCGTTTTTTCTGTGCCGTCTTTGAGTCCCGTGGCGATGACACCGATATTGGTTTTGCCGGTATAGCCGGGGGCGAGGCTGGCCGGGTCGGGCAGCAGGGCTTTCAGAAATTTTAGCGGGACGATCAACTGGCCTTCGAAATCGATGGGGTCGATGCGAGTCATTCCGACATTTTCAAGCACCCGCAGGTGCGTGAGGTAGCTCTCCGAAAATGTCATCCAAAAGCGGATACGCTTGAGTCCTTTGAGGTGCAGGACCAGCGACTCCAACTCCTCGTGGTACATCAGATAAGCGCGGCGCTGGCCGATCTCCGGAAAATCAAAATCGTGCGCGACCGAGAGCGGGTCGGTCTCTATCCACTGGCCGTCTTCCCAGTATTTGCCGCGCTGCGTAATTTCGCGGATGTTTGTTTCCGGGTTGAAGTTCGTGGCGAAGGGCTTGCCGTGGTCGCCGCCGTTGGCGTCCAGAATGTCGATAGTGTGGATCTCATCGAAGTGATGCTTTTGCAGCCACACGCAAAAAACGTTTGTCACCCCCGGATCAAAGCCCGCGCCCAGCAGCGCCATGCGGTCGGCCTGATTGTAGCGTTCGCGATAAGCCCACTGCCAAGAGTACTCGAACTTGGCGGTTTCCGGCGGCTCATAGCTGGCGGTGTCCAGGTAATCCACCCCGGCGGCCAGACAGGCGTCCATCAGCGGCAGATCCTGATAGGGCAGGGCTACGTTGATCAACAGGTCGGGCTGCTCGGCCTTGAGTAGACGGGTTGCGGCGGCTACGTCGTCGGCATCGAGCGCGAGGCAACGCACCGGCTTGTCGACCCGCCGCGCGATCGTCACGCATTTTGACAAAGTCCGCGAAGCCAGAACGATCTCCGAAAAAGTTTCGGACAGCTGCGCGCACTTTTGAACAACGACGTTACCGACTCCGCCGGCACCGACTATGAGGACTTTGGCCATCGGTGTGCACTGACAGCAAAGAAGCCGCCACTGCAAGCCTTCGCTGCGATTTGGCAGCCTCCACGCCTAGCCGGCCATCGCCGCGGCCTTCCACAGGCCGCGTTCCTCGATGCGGGCCACCACCGCGGGCGGCACGCCGTCTTTCCAGGACAGGTCGCCGGCGCGGATCTTCCCGAGAATGTCGCGCGAGAGTGTATTCAATTGCTCCGGGTCGTAGCCGACCACCGGCTCGATAAAATGATTCTCCAGCAAAAAGGCGTACAGGTGGCGCAGGTGGCGTTTCACCTGAAGATTCTCCGCTGAGATGACGACCTCACGGGCGAAGCGCTGCACCGCCACCTGGTCGGACAAGGAGCCGTCGCCTTCGGCCAGGTAGCGGTTAAAACCCTCACCTTTCATCGGGTAGGCGTAGAGCTTGACCGCTTCCTTAAACAGCCGGCCGCAGGATTCGAGGATGCCGCCCTCCAGGTGCTCGTAGTACTTGTCGTTAAAGATTTCGAGCAGGTTGTTGATCCCAAGGACCATCCCCAGCATCTCGCTCGTATAGCGACGAAAATACGCGCTCAGGCGGAAGTATTCAGGATAGTTGGAAACCATCACGGGATAGTCCAGCGCGTGGATGGCGTCGACGCGGGCCAAAAAATCCTGCGGGTCGATGTGGCCTTCGCGCAGGAGATTTTTCATGGTGATCTCCAGCACCACGAAGACCTCCTTGCCCAACAC
Source organism: Opitutales bacterium (assembly GCA_050331815.1). Taxonomy (GTDB): domain Bacteria; phylum Verrucomicrobiota; class Verrucomicrobiia; order Opitutales; family JBHJGM01; genus JBHJGM01. The sequence goes on from JBHJGM010000014.1 coordinate 98,256, forward strand.
CTGCGGCTCCTGCACAAACATCGCGCCGGCACTGCGCAGCATATCCACGTTGACATTGGCGATGGGGCGGAAGGTGCCGCGCTCGACCAGCACGGGCTTTTTGCGCAGTTCCTCCGAGGGTAGCAGCACTTCCTCGCCGGGGCCGAACATGACCGCGCTGGTCAGGTGATGCTCCACGAGTTGCAGGGCGATCAGGCGATTGTCGAACGCCTGGAAGCCGGGCCCGTAAAACGAAAGGATGTCGACCTCCACGCGTTCGGGTCCCACCTCGTCCAGCAGTGATTTTACGAATTCGGCGGGCGACTCGATGAAGTTAAAGGCGGCGTAGATCAGATTGACTCCGAGCAGCCCCAGGGCGTCCTGCTGGGCGGCGTTGGTCTTATCGAGCATGCGCACGTGCAGGATGATGTCGTTGGGATCGCCCATGGGATTGAGTTGCAGGCGCACGCCCATCCAACCGTGGCTTTCGCGCTTGTCGGTTTGCTTGTAGCCGCGAGCGGCAACGGTGTTGGCAAAGACGAAAAAACGGGTGCTGGCTCCACGCTGAGCCATCAGCCGCTCGCGTAACAGGGTGAACTCGTGCTCAAGCATCTGCATGAGACGACCCCGCGAAACGTACCGCTCGCTCTTGCCGTAAATGGAGTCGCTGAAGACCATGTCGTAAGCGGACATGCTCTTGGCCACGGTGCCCGCTGCCCCGCCGACCTTGAAAAAATTGCGCGCCACCTCCTGCCCCGCGCCAATCTCGGCAAAGGTGCCGTAGACCTCCGGGCGCAGGTTGATCTGCAGGGCCTTGTTGTTGGTCGACTGCGTGTTGTTACCCGGGACGGTTTTCAGCGTCATAACGAAAAATCGGTTAGGCGTGCCAGTGTTGAATCGGCGTCGCCCCGACATTGCTAAGCGAGGCGGGCGGGGCCAAGGCAGAAGTGCAATTCCGCTTGAGAAGCCTCCGTGGCGGGCGCACTCTTAGAAATATGAATGCATTTTTTCGACAACTGGCTGTGTCCCTAGCCACCGGATTGGTGCTGCTGTTTATTTCGCTGGGGCTGACCTTTGGCCTCTTCGTGCTCTACGGCAAGCTTCTGGAGCCCGACCCCATCCGTGTGGAAGAGGGCTCGACCCTGGTGCTGGATCTGTCGATGACCCTGACCGATGGACCGGTGAAGCAGGATTTTGCAGAAAGTCTGGCTGAAGCCGCCGAAGCCTTGCAAGGCGAGGAGGGCCCTCAACGCTTCACCCTGCTGCGTCTGTTGCAGACAATCGAAGCCGCCGCCGAGGACCCGCGTATCGCCGCGCTATACATCGAAGGCAGCTTTCTCGAAGGACAGAGCAACGTCGGCTTTGCCGGTCTGGAAGAAGTACGCGAAGCGCTGCAGACCTTTCGCGATACGGGCAAGCCGGTGGTGGCTTACGCGGTCGCGCCGACCATCGCGGACATGTTTGTGCTGTCCAAAGCCAGCGAACTGCACCTCGATCCCTTTGGGGTGGTCGTGTTCAACGGGCTTGGCCTGGAGCTGACTTTCCTCGGTGATTTTTTGGAGAAGTACGGCGTTGGTGTGCAGGTGGCCCGTGCGGGCAGCTACAAGTCCGCTGGCGAAACTTTCACGCGCAACGCGCTCAGTCCGGAAAACCGCGAGCAACTCAACGATCTGTTGCAGTCCGCCTGGCGCGAGGTGTTGGCCGGGCTGGGTGGCGATCTGAGCATCGTGCCCGAAGACCTTCAGGCCTCCGCCGACAGCAACCCGATACTCGACCCGGTCGAAGCCAAACAGCTGGGACTGGTTACCAACATCTCATACAAGGACGAAGTGATTGCCCGCCTGAAAGAGATCGGCACCGTCGATGACGATGACGACCTGGAGGCACTTTCGGCGGGCCGTTATCGATCCTACCTGCGGCAGCAGGAGCGTGAAGCAAGCAGCGGTGACGATGATGACTCCCTGGAAATTGCCATCGTGTATGTGCAAGGCGCCCTGGGCATGGACGACGGCGACGGTCAGGCCGTCAACGGGGTCGAGATGGCCCGCGAACTGCGCAAACTCCGCGACGACGAAAACGTGAAGGCCGTGGTGTTGCGCGTAAACAGCCCCGGGGGCGGCGTCTTTCCTTCAGAGGCCATACAGCGCGAGGTGCGGCGTCTGGCCCAGGTGAAGACCGTAGTGGTCTCGATGGGGCGGGTGGCGGCCAGCGGCGGCTATTGGATTTCCACGCACGCCGACCACATCTTTGCCGAGAGCACAACGATCACCGGTTCGATCGGCGTCTTCGCGCTGATTCCCAATTTCGAGACGCTGGCCAACGAGCAGGGAGTCACCTTCGATGGCGTTGAGACGGCACCTTTCGCGGATTTGTTCTCGGTCACACAGCCGAAGAGCGAAGACGAGATGGCGATTTTTCAGCAGTACATCGACGAGACGTACGAAGCATTCCTGCAGCGCGTGGCCGATGGGCGCTCACTTCCCTTGAGCGAGGTGCGAGAACTGGCCGAAGGGCGTGTCTGGTCAGGCGTGGACGCGCGTCGCAACGGCCTGGTCGATGAAATCGGCGGACTGCGCCAAGCCATCGCCGAAGCCGCTGACCGGGCCAACCTCACCGATTTCAAGCTTCGTCAGGTCCCCGATTACAAGTCGTTCTTCGAGGCCTTTCAGGATTCGCTGCAAGGCCAGAGCGCGCAGGCACTTGCCACGGAAGTTGCGGCGTCGATGGAAGCCTCCGGGGCTGCGCACACGCTGCCGGCGCTTCCTTCGGGTCGTCTGGGTCAGCAGGCGCAGCGTTTGATGCAGATGCTGCGCGAGCTGGACAGTTTCGACGACCCGATGAACGCCTACATGCGGCTGCCGTTTTTCTTCGACATTCGCTGACGGAAGCCGCTCTCCACCTAGAGAATCCGCGGCTCGGCTGTCGAACGCTGCGCCAGAGAAAACGTGGCTCAGCCGCCGCCAGTGGGGCGGGTCGTGCTGCGCCCGCCGAAGCGGATCGGGCCGACTTCGATGCGGCGATTGGAGCCATCCAAGCGTTCGGCTTTCAAAACGAGCGAGCCGCGCCCATCGGGCCCGCGCTCGTGCGTGACCACCCAGAGGGCATTCTCGGGGGCCATCGCTTCGGTGGGCTCAATGAGGTTGCCCCGCTCATCCACGCTCAGGATGGAAGTGGCGGTGTCCTTGGCCAGCACACTACGCAGAAAATCCGTATCGGTAATGGCGGGCCCGCCGTTTGAAAGCAGCAGCAGCTTGGCCATGAGGATGGCGCGGCGCTTGTCACGGTGCGGGAGCACGCTGCCGTTTTGATCAAACGACAGACCGAACATCCACTCATCGCGGGATTGCTCGAGGCGCTGGATGAAACGTTTCACGTCGTCGAGAGTGACCTCCATCGCTTCCGAGGTGAGGGTGCCGTCGGCGGTGGATTCCGGGTTGACGCGGGCGATGGAAATCCCGTGCTGGTCGGTGGGAATCAGCTGAATGTCTTCGTCGAACGCGCCCGCCTCGCCGCTTTCGATATCGAGCGCGCGGGCGAAGGTGGCCTCGACGACCTCGTCAGAGGCAACGATGCGCTCCACACTGGAAACGATTTCCAAGGAGTCCAACTCGATTGCGCGAACGGAAAACAGGTACTGGGTATCTTGGGCGAAGGGAAGGATCTCGCCAATCAGCACTGCCGCGCGCTGGTTGCTGCCGACTTCCTTGCTCTCGGGAAATTCCAACTGAAGCCGGTCGCCGCTGCTACCAATTTTCAGCGTCTTGGGGTTCACTTTTTTGTAGGTGAAGCGATCCGCATCGATGGCATCGATCAACTTGTCGGCCTGGGCGTTCAGTCGCGGCGGATGGTAGTAACCCTCGCTGTCGAGCACGTGGTGACCGGCAAAGAAAACGCGTGTATACCCCTGGCCCCAAACGTCCTGCAAGACAGCTTCGAGCAAGCCCTGATGCGTGCCGGGCCACTGCGCCGACGGCACCAAAAAGGTGTAAGCCTTTGGCTTGTTCTGCTCCAGTACCTGCACATAGCGCTCCCGAGCGTTCAGCCGCAGTTCGTCCAGTTTCGCATTGGCCAGAGCGATTTTTTCCTCACCCCTTTCGACCTGCGCACGCCCCTCGGCGTGGACCTCGCGGAGGTCGCGCTGAAAGCCGAGACCGCTGTTATCGCGCGCCAGCAGCCAGTTGCCGCTTTCAACGTCGTCCTCGCCTTCCTTGCGCAAGGCCAGGGCTCGGTTCCAGACCGCGCGCTGCGAGGCGTCGAGCAGTTGAAAGGCCTGCGGATCGGTGATTTGTGGCAGCTCCGTTTCGGCGGCCTTTGCGCGGCGATTCTGGCCATGGGCCGAGTGCAGCAGGGCATCGCCCAACAGCAACGTGAGCACACTGGCAGCAGCTACAAGCAAGCGAATCCCTGCGTGGGAAAATAGTGGTCGGGGCATCGTCATCAAAAAGGTTGGCGCGTTTCTGGGTGAAAACATAACAACGCACACACCGATTTATAGCACTTCGCAACGGCTTGGGGAAACTTTTTTGCGCCGATGGCATTGACTCGCAATTTTCATTTAACGACTGTTTTTACATGACCGAAGCGCCGATCCAGATACTTCGTAACTGCCGGGCAACGCAGGTTCCCGACGGTACCGAGGTGATGCTCCGCGAAGGGGATCGTTTTTTCGTGAAGCAAGCCCTGGGTGGACACGTTACCCTGCAAAGCAGCCTGGGCGTGTTCAGGGTTGCCGATAGCGACGCCGACGCACTAGGGCCGGAGTTTGCCAAACAGGCGGAAGCCGCCGCCGCTGAAAACGTGCAGGAGGGGTCATTGGATGAGCGCATCTGGGGTGCCTTGCGTGCGTGCTACGATCCGGAAATTCCGGTCAACATCGTCGACCTGGGCCTCATCTACGATATGCAACTCACCGCCGATCCCGAGGGCCGTCCTCACGCTGCCATCCAGATGACTCTGACGACGCAGGGCTGCGGCATGGGCCCAGCCATTGCCAACGACGCCCGGCAAAAAGTGGAATCGGTCGATGGGGTGCACTCTGCGGAGGTCTCCATTGTCTGGGACCCGCCTTGGAACCCGCGGATGATTTCCGAAGCTGGCAAAGCCAAGCTCGGTCTCGAATAAGCGGGTCCTAGTTCGCGCTCGCCGCCGCCAGCGGTGCTTCCGCGTTGGGCCGGGCGACCAATCCATCGAAAGGTACGGACGCATACAGCCATTCGCCGCGACCGTCCGCGGTCAGGTAGCGGTCGCACAGCTTGAGTAGATCCGCTTCGGTGTTGGATCGCCGCATTTCGTGCAAAAAGCGGCCCTCGGAGTCGACGCCCTGACCGACAAAATTCAGGAATTTTTTCATCCGTCCGGTCAGCAGGCGCTCGGGCAGGTCCAAGCCGCCGCCGCAGGCGTCGCGCAGCAGGTCCACGTAGGCGCGCACGTCCGCCAGGGTGGGGCGGAAAAATTTTCGGCCTACGCGCGCTTCCGCAAGCTGGCGGAAAATCCAGGGATTGCGGATAGCTCCACGCCCGATCATCACGCCACGACAGCCTGTCGTGTCGAGCACCCATTGGGCTTTCTCGACTGAATCGATGTTGCCGTTGCCGAGTACCGGGCAGGACATGCGTTTCGCCGCCAGGCCGATGCTCGGGTAGGCGACCTCACTGCGATAGAGGCCTTTGACCGTGCGCGCGTGCAGGCTAAGAGCATCAATTTTGTGCCCTTCCAGAATCTCCAACAGGCGCGGAAAGTTATCCGTGCTGTCGAAGCCCAGCCGCATCTTGACCGTGAACAGCCCGGGGACGACACGGCGCAACAGCCCCACGATCGCGTCGACCTTGTCCGGGTCACGCAGCAGCCCACCGCCGCATTGCTTTTTATACACCTTGGGCGCGGGACAACCCAGGTTGAGATCGATACCGGCGATGGGCAGGTGCTCGATGGCACGAACGGTCCGCTCGATGTGAAACAGGTCCTCGCCGATCAGCTGGGCAAAGACAGGCTTGCCCGAGCCGTGGTGCTCAATCGACTCGACGATGTGGGTCTCGGGTCGCGACTGTGTATGCACCCGAAAGTACTCGGTGAAAAAGAGGTCGGGTGGCCCGAGCCGGGTGACCAGGCGCATGAACGGCAGCGTGGTCACGTCCTGCATCGGCGCCAGCGCGGTGCAGCCCTGAAAGAAGCAGTTGGGACCCGGCTCCAGCATCTCGGGAAAAGAAGCGAACGGACCGTCTGCTTCAGTTCTGCTGCTTAAGGATGCGCTCGAGAATTTCGGTCATGTCCTCGACCGAATCGAGCACCTTGTGCGCAACGAGAATCGGCTTTTTCTCCTGGAGGGCGATAACCATGGAATCGCTGGGGCGCGCGTCGATCTCGATAATTTTGGTGCCCAGTTCGTTGTCCATTTTCAGGACAATGCGGGCGAAAAAGGTGCCATCGTCGACGTCGTTGATGATGATGCGCTGCACCTCCACTTCGAGCCCGGTGAAGATGTTGTGGATGAGGTCGTGGGTGAGCGGACGCTCTTTTTTAACGTCGTTGAGCGTCATCGAGATCGCGTTGCCGATGGACTGATCGACATAAATCACAAACGTCTTGTCGTCGTTGCCAAGGAAGATGGCACACCCGTTGGAGGTGGGCATGACTCCCTTGATCGAGACCTCAGTGACGTCGTTCTTCATAACTGTAAATCAACTCAGGATCGCGCTTACCTGCAAGTCATTAAGGGCTAACAACATTTGGGGCAGCTACGAGGCTGCCCGGTGGCTAGACCACTTCGGTCAGGCTTTCGGAGTGGCGCAGGTTTTCGCGCACGAGCGCCACCAGAGAGGCGAGCCCTTCACGTTGGGCGGGCGCTAAGGCGTCGCTTTCAAGGGCAGTATGGGCGGCCTCGAATTGTTCACGCACGATTTCGCGGACCACCTGGATCGCTCCGCTGCGCTCGACCAGACGAGCTAGTTCGGCCATGGCGTCGGGCTGGGCCGGGTTTTGTAACAGCGCGTCAAGCCGGGCCTGCGGCTGCGGCTCCAGCCGGGCGCTGGCTTCCTTGAGGACCAGCGTCTTCACACCGCCTTTCAAATCGCAGGAGGGCCGCGTTTCGCCGTCGAGCCAGCGCTCGATTTCATGCAGATCGTTTTCAGCCTGAAAGGCCAGGCCGAGCGGCTCGGCGAGGCGGTGCATGACGTCGGCTATCGGCCCCGGCGCACCCGCCGCCATTGCACCCACCGTCAGTGGCGCCTCAAAACTGTAGCGGGTCGTTTTGAAAAGGTAGGTACTCTCAATTGCCTCGCGCGAAACATTTGAGAGAATCTTCGAGGCGTTGACGATTTCCAGAGCTTCGCCCCAGCCGGTGTCCTGCGTCACCCGCGCAAAATACGTGGAGGCCACCGGGTTTCCCAATCTGGACAAGGCCTCCCAAGCCATGCCAAATAGAAGATCGCCAGCCAACAGAGCCAGTTTTTCGCTCTGGCTTGCGGAAATTTCGAGGGCTTCGCGCAGGCGCCGATGCAGGGACGGTTGTCCACGGCGGGTCGGCGAGCCGTCGATCAAATCATCGTGAATCAACGCGAAGCTGTGAAACAGTTCGAGACCGATGGCAGCTTGGGCAACGTTCAGGGGTACGCTTTTGCAATCGCGAAAAACTCTGAAAGCGCCTAGGCACAGGCGTGGGCGAAAGCGTTTCCCGGAGTTGGAAAGAAACTCGTAAATCGTCCGTGCGTAGGGAGCCAGCGCGGGCGAGTGATGGGCACGCTGATGGAGCTGTCCGAGTGCGTCGGCCCAGCATTGCTCCAAGGTGGCGGCGTCTGCGGCGTACGGGGTTTTCAGGCCCATGATTGAATCAGCGAGCGTCGTTTACAGGGTGCTTGCCCGTTCCTCCGACAGGACCAATATGAAAAGGCTCCAAGAGCGATGCAAGCCACCACAACCCTTTGAGCCTGAAAGCCTAAGACAGCATGCGCAAAAGCGACACACCCACCGGAGAAGCATGCAATCTGCCCAATCTTTACCTTGTGGGCTTCATGGGTACGGGTAAGTCAGCGGTCGGTCGGCAGCTGGCGCAGCGCCTTTCGATGGAGTGGATCGACTCCGACCAGGCCATTGAAGCGCATCTGGGCCGAACGATTCCAGAGATCTTCGCCACGGAGGGGGAGGCGTTTTTTCGACAACAGGAACGTGCGTTTGTCGAAAGCGGGCATCCGGCCCATGGCTGTGTGGTTTCAACCGGTGGAGGTCTGGTAGTCGAGCCAGGCATGAGCGCGCTGCTTCAAACAAAAGGGGTCGTCATCGGTCTCTTCGCGCGGCCCGAGACCATTCTGGAGCGCGTCGGTAGCGGGACCAATCGACCCATGCTGGCCGGCGAGGGCGATCCGATCGAGCGCATCACCGAGCTCTTGAAAAAGCGTGAGCCGTTTTACCTGGCCGCGGGCGCCGGCGTGAGCACCGACTTGCGGCCGATGTGCGACATTGTCGACCACGTCGAGCGCCTCTACCGCCGCCTGGCCAAGGCCTTTCAATCCGGCTGAAAGAGCGCGTCGAGTTTTTGTCGCCAGCTGTCCGGCGGCCGGATCGAGCGGCCTTCCTTGCCGATCCAGGCGTGCTGGGTAAAGCCCTCGGCCAGGAGCGCTTCGTCGCGCAGCACCTGATACTCCAGGCGGATGCGTACGCGGGGTTTTTCCGGCAGTCGCACCTGCACCGTCAGTAGGTCATCGAAATAGGCGGGCTGGCGGTAGCGCACATTCGCCTCCAACACCGGGAGGAAGGCTCCTTCGGCTTCAAGCTGGCGGTAGGAGAGTTCGAGCGCATCGAGCATGCGCACCCGCGCCATCTCAAACCACGCCAAGTAGTTTGCATGGTAGACAAAGCCCATCTGGTCGGTCTCGGCGTAGCGCACCTGCACGGTGATGGTGTGCTCGAACATGTCCACGGAGCATGAGCCACCGCCTTTGTGAACGAAAGCGGAAAAGCAGTCTGTGCTCACTGCTTGCGGACGCACCCACCCGGCGGCAACGTACCTCTTTATTAAGTGGCAAACGTACGAAACATAGGCGTCCTCGCTGGTGGCTGGCTGCTGACCTGGGCGGCAATCACGCTGGTCATCATCCTGACCGGTGGCCTCGTGGGTGCGGTGCTCGGCCTGGTCAGCTACCCAATCTTTGAACTGGCCGGAAAAGATTACGCGCCGCAATGGCTGGTGGCGCGTGGCTGGGGTCTGGGCTGGCGGTATGCCGGGGTCTGGGCCATGGGTGTTTCCATCGTCATCTGCTTCATTCTGGGCCATCGCCGCCGTCAGCGCTCGGGCGATTCCAGCATCCTTCCATCGGCCTAAGTTATGCAGCTTTCCAACCGCGAGCTTTACGTCGTTTATTTTCTGGGCTTCGCGCTCGGGTGTGTGGTGGTAGCCATGCTCTTTGCGCGGCGCGGACAGTTTGCCCAGCCCGATGTAGATGTCTCCGAGGAACAGAAGGACATCGCCAAGCTGGTGCGTTTTCTGGACTTGAGAGCCGAGCCGCTGAGCCCCGAAGAGGTCGTCTATTTCGAAAAACTGCCCCCGGACGTTTCGGGCTTTCCGCGAATCCGGGCAGAGCTGATCAGCGAGCTGCATCAGGAAACGTTGCTGGTGGAGCAATGGCTCAACGAAGACAATCGTGTACGTAAGACCCGTATCTGGCGCGGCGACCGGCTACAACTGCGCCTGAACGACACTGCGCAGGAAGACGCCGAGGCGCGCCAGCGACTCGAAGCGTATTTTGCCGAGGTGAACGCCGACCCGCTCGGCTTCCATACCGTACGGCTCAAAACCGGTGGGTGGGCTGCGTGGACGGAGGCGGAGCAGTGGCTCAGCGTGAACATGCCGTCGCTGCAGGCTGCGCTTAGAGTGCCCGTCGACGGCAAAACGACAATCGGCTATCAAATCCTGCGCGCGCCGCTTTTATTTGGGGTTGGGCTTGAGTCGGGAATCCCCTGACGACGGCTCCTGGCACAAAAAAACCGCTCCCGGAGGGCTCGGGAGCGGCAACTTATCGAGGAGGAGGGATTGGGGAAATCCGCTGATGAGAGGCTAGGATTTTGGTCCGGTGGGTGTAAACCCAAAAATGCCTTATTCACCGACGCTGAGCCGAGTTCTTCACCACCTAATCACCGATTACTGACACATTTTTCACAACTTCAAGTTGTTGACTTACAGACTTTTAAAGTTTCTTCGTTTCAAGTTGTTTACCGGTTGTTCACATGGCATTGGTCGCCCTGACTGATTCCCCTAGAGCCAAATCAGGTTTTGCGCCGTCAACAAAATCAACGCATCAAGGTTTGGAACCGCCAACGACTTGGCGCGGCACCGAGCGGCAACGATCGGTAGGGTTTGAACCATGGAAAATTACGCCGATTAACCGCTTTGGAACCTGACATGCGAAGGCCTTTCCATATGCTGTTCACAAAGAGTTCCCAATTGCTCCGCCCTGGTTACCGTTCAATGATTTTTGCTCGTACTTTATTTGCGTGCTTGCTGCTAAGCAGCGGCTTTGTGTTCCCATTGAAGGCCCAGCAGGCTGCCGCCACCGAGGCGTTGATGCCGTTGTCCGAGGTCAAGCGCGGGATGCGCGGGGAGTGGCGCACGGTCATCGCGGGTACGGACGTGGAGACCTTTGAACTGGAGGTACTTGGGGTAGTTGAGAATTTCATTGGCCCGCGTCGTTCGGTCATCATCTGCCGGGCCATCACACCAAGCCAGATCGAGAGCGGCCCGGTTTCTGGCATGAGCGGCAGCCCCGTCTACATCGAAGGGCGACTCGTTGGGGCCTATGCTTACGGTTACACCTGGCCCAAGCAGCAAGCCATCATCGGGGTGACGCCCATCGAGCAGATGTTTGAGGTGCTCGACTATCCCGCCGACGAGGAAGCTTTCAACCGCGGCTCAGGTGCGCAGGGTGAACAGATCGCTTCGACCCATGCCGAAAGCTTCACCGAAGCATTGCCGGATACTGACTTGGCGGCGCAGTCCAGCGCCTCGGCCATCGCTCCGCGCCTGCAGCCGCTGCCGACGCCCCTGATGGCCTCGGGCGTTTCGCCGCAGGTTTTGTCTGCCTTTCAGGACGAGTTCGACCGGTTGGGCGTTCAGGTGATGGCCGCACCGATGGGTGTTGCCGATGGTGGCGAAGGCTCCGGGCTGACCGTGGACGACATACAGCCGGGTTCGGCGGTCGCGGGGGTGCTCATGCAGGGTGATTTTAATTTTGCGGCCACCGGGACCGTCACCTGGCGCGAGGGGGACAAGCTGTTGGCGTTTGGCCACCCGTTCATGCAGTCCGGTCCGGTTGCCATGCCGATGGCACCGGCCGAGGTGGTGACGGTGGTGCAGTCGCTGCCCAGTTCGTTCAAGATGTCTCGGGTGGGCCCAATTTTGGGGAGCATCTATCAGGACCGGCTGACGGCCATCGCCGGGGAGTTGGGTAAGTACTCGCCAATGAGCGACGTCACCATCACCGTGCGTCCGGAAACCGGCGTGCCCACGACCTTTTCCGCGCAGATGTTTCACAGCGAGGATTTTTCCCCGCTACTGGCGGCCATCTCTCTTTTGCAATCTCTGGTCAGCACGATGGAGAGCGAGGAACGCCAGACCGTCTACCTGAAGACCAACCTCAAGCTGGATGGCTTTGACGCAGTCGCCTGGGAGTCTGTTGAGAGCGGGCCTGGCAGCGGCATGTCGACCGCCGTTGGCATCCTGCGCGAACTCGGGCAACTGATGCGCAATCCCTTCACGGTTCCGACCATCGAAACGCTCGATATCGATGTAGAGCTGAAAAACGAGTGGAGCCTGACCCGCATTCGCGAATGGCAGGTGCTCAATGGCATCCACAAGCCAGGTGGCGAAATCCGTCTGGCGGTCACGCTGCAGAATTACCTGGGCCCTCTGGAGCGCAAGGAGATTCGTGTGCCGATTCCGAAAACCCTGCGCGCCGGCGATAAATTGACCGTGTTGATCGGAGACGCCAGCGCGGCGGATGCGATCGACCTCGGCGGCGCACGCTCGGATTTTGACAGCCTGTCGGACTGGGTGGCTCACCTGCGCGAGCGCCGTGCCCAAGACGCCATCTACATCAAACTGCTGCAGCAACAGCCCGGCCTGCGCGTTTCGGGGCAGACGCTGCCATCCCTGCCAGCGTCGGCACGCACGCTGATCAGCGATCCGCGCAGCCAGGAGCCCATGAGCCGCGCGACGCACGTCACGCTTTGGGAAGATCGCATCGAGTTGCCGGGATACTTCAGCGGCTCGCAGCGGCTTGACTTTGTACTCGACTAACCCCTGTATCCATCGTCTGGATACCATCATGAGGACTATGCGGATCCCTGTTTGCCTGGCCGGTGCCTGCGCGCTGGCACCAATACTTTTGCACCCGCTGCATGCGGTGCGCACTCAACACGTCGAACACAGCGGCTTTGCCGATTTTTTGAAGGCCGAGACGGAAAACCTGTCGCTCTCGGGCCTGGGTACGGTGTCCCTGGCGCCCGCCATCGAGGAAATTGCCATTCTCGACGAGACGGTGGTTTGGGGCGTGTTGCCACATCCGCAAGGCGGTTTGATTGTCGGCACCGGCAACGGCGGCAAGGTCCTCCACGTGCGCGACGATGGCGAGGTGGAGACTTTGTTCGACAGCGAAGAAGTGCTGGCCCGCGCGCTCGAGATGGATGCAGAAGGACGCCTTTACGTGGGTACCAGTCCGGACGGGCGCATTTACCGTATTGAGTCCGGGCGCAACCCGGAGATCTTTTTCGACCCCGCCGAGACCTACATCTGGAAGATGCGCTTCGACGCGGCGGGCAATCTGTTTGTGGCGACCGGCCAAAGCGGCAAGCTCTATCGACTGCCGGCAGGCTTCGCCCCGGGCGACGAGCCCGAGTTATGGTTCGAGAGCGACCGGGCCCACATCACCCAGCTGGAGTTCGACGCGCAGGGGAAGCTGCTGCTGGCGGTCAGCCCACGCTCGGTTCTGTACCGTGTTCAGGGGCAGGATGCGGTTGAAGTGCTCGCGCAAACCGACGCCGAGGAGATCTCCGGGATGGTGGCGCAGCCCGACGGCACGATTTTGTTTTCGACCTTTTTGGACAAGCCCGGCGGCGATGACGCGAAAAAGACCCCGCTGGACCTGCCCGAGTTGATGGAGCGCTACCGCAAGCAGGCGGCCAATGGCAACGGCAAGGACAACCCATTCGGCTTTGTCTTTCGGCGGTTGCCCGAAGGCTTCATCGAGCCGGTCTGGTCGGCGGGCGGCTCGCGAATTTTCAGCCTCTTTCAGTCAACGTCCGAGTCTTCGCTGATCGTCGGCACTGAGGTGGACGGCATTTTGTACAAGGTGAAGGATGACCAGATTTGGCATCGCCTGCAGCGTCTGCCCTCCAGTGGGCAGGCCTCCTACATCGTGCCGGTACCGGATTCCGACGACCTCTACGTGCTCTCCAGCAACCCGGCCGGCGTCTATCGACTGGTGACCGAAACCAGCCAGGACGGCCTGCTGACCAGCGATGTTGTCGACGCGGGGCAAACCGCGCGCTGGGGCCGCCTGCGTCCGCAGGGCCTGGGTGGCGAAAGCTTTGGCGGGATTCAGTGGGAAGTGCGCTCCGGACCCGTCGGCGAACCCGACCAAGCCTGGAGCGATTGGCAGACCCTCGACGACGGCCTGTCGATGAGCAGCCAATTTAACCGCTTCGTGCAGTATCGCGCGACGTTCAAAAGTCCCGGCGACGCGCTGCGGGCAGTGCGGCTTTATTATCAGGTCAACAACGCGGCCCCAGTGGTCTCCGGTATCAATGTGGTGCCGGTCGGCATCCAACTGGTCAACGTGCCGCAAAACAACCGCCCGACGGTCAATTTGAACCAGCTGCTGTCCGGTGAGGAGTTGCCCAACAATCAGCGCGAACAGAAGAACCAGCGGCAGGTGCGTTTTCTAGGCTCGGAAGGCTTTTTGACTGCGGGCTGGAAAGCCGACGATCCCAATGGCGACTCGATGCGCTACACGGTCATGCTCAAGAGCGACGCTGAGCAGGATTGGACTACGCTGGCCAGCGAGATCGACGTGCCCGCCTATTCCATGAACACCAAGGGCATGGACGATGGCTATTACGTGGTGAAGGTGCTTGCCACCGATGCGCCCTCCAACCCCTCGGGGCAGGCCCGCAGCGGGTACTCAGTCAGCAAGCCGTTTCTGGTAGACAACTCGCCGCCCGCCATCAGCCAGCAGCCCAACGCTCAAGCCACGCCGGCAGTCATCTTCGATGTTCAGGACGGCTTCAGTGTAGTAACGGAAGCAACGCTGACCATAAACGGCGGCGAAGCCATCAACTTGCTTCCCAGCGACGGACTCTTCGACAGCGAGACGGAGACCTTTGAGGTCGAGGCCGACGGCTGGAATTCCGGCAACCACAGCCTGGTTCTGGAAGTCGTCGATGAAGCCGGCAACCGCGCCGTTCACCGCAGCCTCTACCAAAAGCCGTAGCTGTTTGCATCCGAAAAATAACTACGCGCCGGTCGAAAATTCCGGCGGGCTAATTCTTCAGCGGTAAAGGTCATCGCGCGTCAGCGGGACGGGGCTAGGCCCCTTCTGGCGCTTGGAGCCCAGCACCTGGCAGATGCCGAGTGAGCCCTGCGTGAAGCCGATTGAAACACCCGCCAAGTAGAGCGCCCAGAGCCGGAACTTCTCCGGGCTGACGTGCCGGAGTGCCTCCGCTTTTCGTTCCATCAGCGCCCGATACCAGCGCTGGGTGGTCAGCGCGTAGTGCTCGCGCCAGGACTCGACGTCGTGCACCTCAAAGCCGCAGACCTCCATCATGTCGACAGTGTGACCCACGTGGTCGAGTTCGCCGCCAGGGAAGATGTACTTGAGGATGAGCTTTTTCTCGGGGCGGACTTTGCCCCGGCGGCGCTTGTGGCCTTTGGCGCGCCGGCAGATCCCGTGATTGAGCAGGAGCCCGCGCTCGGAGAGCAAGCTGTTGATGTGGCGAAAGTATGTCTCCATGTGGGCCAACCCGATGTGCTCAAACATGCCGATGCTGGCGATTTTGTCCCAGGAGCCCTCGAGGGTGGTGTAGTCGCGCAGCTCGAGGTGAACGCGGTCCATCAGGCCGAGGCGCTTCACCTTTTCCTTGGCAAAGGCCAGCTGCGCCTCGGAAAGGGTGACCCCATGTGCCTGCACGCCATGGTGCCGCGCGGCGTGGCAGACAAGCGCCCCCCAGCCGCAGCCGATGTCCAAAAAGCGCTCGCCAGGCTGCAGGCGCAGCTTGCGGCAAATCATCTCCAGCTTGTCGTGCTGGGCCTGATCGATGGAGTTGGTGGCGTCGCGAAAATACCCGCAGGAGTAGACCATCTCCTCACCCAGAAAGAGCCCGTAAAACTCGTTGCTCAGGTCGTAGTGAAACTGGATGAAGTCTTTGTTGTCGGCGGTTTCGCGGGCTTGACCCGTGGCATCGCCCTCGAAGCCGGGGCTGCGCGCGAGCTGGCCGGTTTTGGCCGTCAGAAAAGGCAGCAGCTGCCGCAACAGGTAGGTCTTGCGGACTTTTTTGAGCGCCTTGGAGGTCCGGCGCTCACGAGCGGTCAGGATGAAGTCGATGAGGTCGCCCTCAATGTCGAGCGCGCCGCGGGCAAAGTGCAGGAGGGCGGTCTCAGCGGAGGGCTTGCGCAGGAGCGTGCCGATGACTCCGGGGTCGTTGATAACAACGACATGTTGCTGGCTGGCATTGGGCCCCATCGGGAGGATTGAGCCGTCCCACAGCCGCACGCTGAAATGCCCGTCCAGATGCGCGCCAAGGTGCTCACACAAGCGCACTGCCGCCGCACGCTGCTTCGCCTCCGAAAAGTAGGGCATCTTTTTCGTTTTGGGATGGAGTGGGTCGCCAGGTCAATCGTGCCTGGCTGGCGCGACTGGAGCACCTCATCGCCATCGAGTAAAGCCTTCAAGCCGCTGCGCAACTGCGGACTGTGTTCCGAAAACATCCTCGTGCTTGTTGAAACGCTTCCGAGTGCGCAAGGAAGACGCCAACGCCCAGCCCGTCCTGTTGATAACAGACGAGGTTCCCGCCAGTCACGCGCGGGAACCTCCCTTATTAACGATATTTGGGGTGGGGTGAATCCGGCTGGGGCCAGACCGGTTGAGCAGCCCCGTGAATCGTTCAGCTCGTTCGATCAGTCACGTGTGTGCCGCCGCCGCCAGAATGCGAACACGAGGCAGACTGAGCCAAACAGCAGCGCGCTCACGGCGGGCTCCGGTACGATCGAGATCGAGTCGACGACGACTTGCTCGATGGAAACCTCTTCCGGAACGATAACTTCGATGATCTCGAAATCCGGGTTGGGCTCCAGAAAGAAATCGTAGACGAAGACCTGGCGGAAGGGTGGAGCCGGGCCGACATCGACGACATTGATGAGGCCGCCACCGACCCCGACACTGTCGGGAGGCAGCAGCGCTGCATCGAAGCCAGTCACGAACACCTGCGGCTCGGGCGCGGGTCCGGTAAAGGATTCGGTGGTGATTTGGAGCCGCAGCAGCTTGAGCGGAAGATCGTCGATGATGTTTTGCACCTCGATTAAGTAAAGGGTGTCTAAACCCAGGGGTGTGCAAACGAGATTGGTCTCAAAGCCATCATACAGCGGGTTCTCCAGGGTCGGAAAAGCTTCGAAAACCGTGGGGGCGATGGGCTGGTCGGGGGGGACGCTGTCAACGTTGGTCCACTCGGCAAAAACGGAGAGACCGAGGCCTCGGAAGTCGGGAGGGCGCACGTCATCGGCGGAGGCTGCTTGGCACACCAGGAACGCGGCGGCGGCAGAAATACACAGAGGTAACAGGTTCGTTTTCATCGGTTCCCTTTTGTCGCATCGGGGAATCTACGGCAAGGCGAAGGGTTTCTGCTTAGCGAGTTATAAGGTTAGGCATTAGTTAGATTATGGTGAACTGTTTGCGCCTACAAAAGATGAGCCTGCGCGTATTCCAACTGGCGCAGCCGTGCATACTGAGTTGATAGATCGCGTGAATACCCTGAGAAGCGCCCAGTGTCACAGGGGTGCCTTCAAGCTTGCGCCGGGTGGGGCGGGGCGGTTGTCTGTGCCGTTTTCGGCCAAACCACCAACCCATCGATGAAACGCACCCATCACTGTGCCCAGCTTCGCAAGGAGGACGCCGGCAGCGACGCCGTCCTCGTCGGCTGGATTGAGTCCATTCGCGATCACGGCGGCGTGCTCTTTGTGGACCTGCGGGACCGCGAGGGGCTGACCCAGATTGTTTTCGACCACGACAACGCCGAACTGCAGGCGCAGGCGGCGAAGCTCCG
This sequence comes from Opitutales bacterium, assembly GCA_050331815.1. Lineage (GTDB taxonomy): Bacteria > Verrucomicrobiota > Verrucomicrobiia > Opitutales > JBHJGM01 > JBHJGM01. The sequence continues at coordinate 115,533 of JBHJGM010000014.1, forward strand.
CGATGAGTCGGTCGTACAGATCGCCGGCAAAGTGCGACCGCGCCACGAGGGCACAGAGAACACCAACCTGCCCACGGGGGCCATCGAGGTCAGCACGCGCGAGGTCGTCATTCACAATCTGTGCGATGTGCTGCCGTTTCCGCTCGACGGGGAAAAAGCTGACCGCGTGAACGAGGATCTGCGCATGCAGTACCGCTACCTCGACCTGCGTCGTCGTCGCAATTTCGAGGCGCTGCGCCGGCGTCACCGTGCCGCGCAGACCGTGCGCCAGTATTTCGACGAACAGGGCTTTCTGGAGATCGAGACGCCCATCCTTTTTAAAAGCACACCCGAGGGCGCGCGTGAGTTTCTGGTGCCCAGCCGCCACAACCCGGGGCAGTTCTTTGCGCTGTCGCAGTCGCCCCAGCAGTACAAGCAGATGCTGATGGTCTCGGGCATCGAGCGCTACTACTCGCTGGCCAAGTGTTTCCGCGACGAGGACCAGCGCGCGGACCGCCAGCCGGAGTTTACCCAGATCGACCTGGAGATGTCCTTTATCGATCGTGAGGACATGTACGCGCTGATCGAGGGGCTACTGAAGCGCGTGTGGCAGGAAGTGCTCGGGGTCGAGATCCCGACGCCCTTCGAGCGTATGCCCTATCGGCAGGCGATGGATCGTTACGGTGTCGACAAGCCCGACCGTCGTTTCGAGATGTGGATCGAGGACTTTTCCGAGGACTTCAAGGCATCGCAGTTCAAAGTGTTTGCTTCGACCGTGCAGGGCGGCGGCGTGGTCAAAGCCTTCAACGCGAAGGGCCTGGCCGACCTGACCCAGGGCGAGTTGAAAACCCTTGAAGACACCGCCAAGGGCTTCGGGGCCAAGGGGCTGGCCTTCATTCGCGCGCAGGACGGCGAATGGAAGTCGCCCATCCTGAAGTTTTTCTCCGACGCCGAAAAGGAAACACTGCGGACCCGCCTGAACGTGGAGGATGGCGACATGGTGTTCTTTGCCGCCGCCGAGTGGGAGCGCGCCTGCACGATTTTGGGCCGCGTCCGGCTGGACTCCGCCAAGCTGCTGGAAAAGCGCGGCAGGTTGACCATCCGCCCCGACGACTGGCAATTCCTCTGGGTGGTGGACTTCCCACTGATGATCTTCGAAGAGGACGAGGGGCGCTACGTGGCCGCGCACCATCCCTTCACCTCGCCGGTCGTGGAGGACATCCCGCTGCTGGACAGCGACCCCAAGGCCGTGCGTGGGCAGCACTACGACGTGGTTTTGAACGGCATGGAACTGGGCGGGGGGAGTATTCGTATCCACCAGCCGGACCTGCAGCAAAAGGTCTTTGAGGATGTTTTGAAAATCCCGCCAGACATCGTCGAAAGCCGCTTCGGGTACATGCTGCGGGCGTTTCGCTTTGGCGCTCCGCCCCACGGGGGCATCGCCCTGGGCTTCGACCGCCTCTGCACGCTGTTGTCTGAACGCACCAACATTCGCGATGTTATCGCGTTCCCGAAGAACCAGAAGGCGCAGGACGCAATGGTCGGCTCACCGGGCCCGGTCACTGAAAAACAGCTGCGCGACTGCTTCGTGACCACCGCCGATCTGCCGGAGGGGTGAAGCAGCGGGGCCACCGTATTTAGCTACAGAAAATTGATTGAGGTGGCTTAACCGGAGCGGGATTTTTCCGAATCGATGGGTTGTTAGCTGAGCTACAGGCTGAGTTAACTTCCAATCACGCACCATGGCGATTTATCTCTTTCGCAGCCCTGATAAGTCCTTTGTACTCGAGCAATTCTGCGGGAATTTTGACCTGGCCGATTTTCAGGCTCTGATGGCCCGACTGCGCGGGGGCGGCCTGCTTGAAGGCTGTCTGCACACGCTTCTGGATTTGCGGGAGGCTGAGGTTTCCCTCGGACTGGATGACGTGGAGGCCATAGCCCGCGAGCACGCCCGCCTGCTGGAAGATCGCTCGGCACGGCGGCGGATAGCGCTGTTGGTCGATCGACCCTTGCCTACCGCTTACGCCATGATGTGGCGCCGCTACCTGCCGGAGCGCCTGCGTGCGTTTGAGGTGTACAGTAGTCTGGAAGGGGCACTGGCCCACCTTGGACTGACGCAAGGCAGCCTGGAGTTCTTACGGCACTGCAAGCCGGTCGCCCAGTTTGGCTATGATAACCCGGGCGAAAACAGCGATCAGGTCGACCAGGCCGTGGGGTGAAGCCGTTGCGGGTCGGGCTGGTCGGTTTCCGCGAAATAGACGGCCAGGCGCAGAAATGTGACACGGTCAGCCGGGGTTTCCGGGCGCAGCTTTTGCAGGTCGCTGAAGAGGCTTTCGGGTGAGCGCCCTTCGAGCTGATACACCTCGTCGAGCCCGAGATCGAGCAGGTCGCGTGCAGCCTCGACCTTCATACCGGGTATGCGCATGAACGCGCTGTGCAGGGCCGCGCTGTCCACCTTCTTTTTACGCCTTGCCGGCCGATCGGCCTCAAACGTTTCATCCATGGCTGGCACCTATGCATTGAGCGGAGATAGGCGCAACTTTGGATGTGACAAGGTTTGAGTCATCCACTGCCCATCGGTGTGACACAGGTGTGCCAAAGTGGCTTAATTCCGGAAGTTTTCATCCAGAATCTGAGACACGGACCAAGGCCTCTCAAGAATATCTTATTGTCGTCCAACGGCTTAAAACGTTTCAGAGGCGGTGGCACATTGGCTGCAATAGTCCTGTTCAATGTCAAAAATTATAGGGATCGATTTAGGCACGACGAATTCGTGCATGGCAGTTATGGAAGGCGGCGAACCGGTCGTCATCCCAAATTCTGAAGGTGGGCGCACGACGCCTTCGATTGTGGCATTTTCCAAGAATGGCGAGCGGCTGGTCGGTCAGCCGGCGAAGCGCCAGGCGGTCACCAATCCGCAAAACACCATCTTTTCGGCGAAGCGCCTGATCGGTCGTAAGTTTTCCGAGGTGCAGAATGATGCTTCGTCGATTCCCTACAAAATTGTCGAAGGCAAAAACGGTGACGCTTGGATTCAGGCGCAAGTTGGCGACACAGAGGAGAAGTTCGCCCCCGAGCAAATTTCCGCGATGGTGCTCGCTAAGCTGAAAGCGGATGCGGAGTCTTATCTGGGAGAAAAAGTCACGCAGGCGGTGATTACAGTCCCGGCTTACTTCAACGATGCGCAGCGTCAGGCCACCAAGGATGCGGGCTCCATCGCTGGGCTTGAAGTGCTTCGCATCATCAACGAGCCAACGGCTGCCTCGCTCGCATACGGTTTGGACAAGAAAAATGACGAGACCATCGCGGTTTTCGACCTGGGTGGTGGTACGTTTGATATCTCTATCTTAGAAATCGGCGACAGCGTTTTTGAGGTGAAAGCCACTAACGGCGACACCTTCCTCGGCGGCGATAATTTTGACGAATCGATCATTCGCTGGTTGGTCGACACCTTCAAGCAGGAGAACGGTATCGATTTGCGTCAGGATCCGATGGCGCTGCAGCGCCTGAAGGAAGAAGCCGAAAAGGCTAAGATTGCGCTTTCTTCGGCGCAGTCGACCGATATCAATTTGCCTTTCATTACCGCTGATGCGAGCGGACCCAAGCACCTGAACGTGTCGCTCTCGCGTTCGAAGCTTGAGCAACTGGTTGACGATTTGATTACGCGCGTGCGCAAGCCTTTCGAGCAGTGCCTGAGTGACGCCGGGTTAAGCCAGGGTGAAATTAACGATCTTGTTCTGGTGGGCGGGATGACCCGCATGCCGCGGGTTGTTGAGGTCGCGCGCGAACTCGCGGGTAAAGAGCCGCACAAGGGAGTGAATCCTGACGAAGTTGTGGCCATCGGTGCAGCAATTCAGGGCGGTGTGCTTCAGGGCGACGTCCGCGATGTGTTGTTGCTGGATGTAACACCGTTGACCCTTGGCATTGAAACGGCGGGTGGCGTCTCGACCCCGATGATCGAGCGTAACACGACCATCCCGACCAAGAAGTCGCAGACCTTTACCACTTACGGAGACAACCAGCCGGCGGTAGATATTAAGGTGCTGCAGGGCGAGCGGCCCATGTCGCGCGACAACAAGCTTATAGGCAATTTTAAGCTCGATGGCATTCCGCCGGCACCGCGCGGTACGCCGCAGATTGAAGTTACCTTCGACATCGACGCGAACGGTATCCTTCACGTCACCGCGAAGGATCTGGGCACCGGTAAGGATCAAAAGATCACGATTACCGGTTCTTCAGGCCTCGATCCAGAGGAAGTTGAGCAGCTCAAGAAAGAAGCTGAAGCACATGCGTCCGAGGACGCGCAGCGTAAGGCTCAAGTCGAAGCGCGCAACAACCTGGACGGACTTGTCTACCAGACCGAAAAGCAGCTCTGCGAGTTGGGTGAAAAACTGCCCGCCGACAAAAAGACATCAGTCGAAGCGGCGCTTGCCGAAGGTAAGCAGGTACTCGAAAACCAAGAGGCTTCCGAGGCGCAGCTGAAGGGTGCTACCGAAGCCATCCAGAAGACCTTCGAGGCAGTCGCCCAGGATCTTTATGCCAACGTTGGTGCCAATGCGGGTGACACGGAGCCGGGCGGCCCGGAAGCTTCCGGTCTCACGTCGGCTCCTACCGGCGACGCAAAGAAGTCCGACGATGACGTGGTCGACGCCGACTTCGAAGTCGTCGATGACGAGAAGAAATAAGCACACATCTCTTTAGGAACAGTCCAACAGGCGCCAGCCGTCTGGCGGACCGCTTCGGGTGAAGCTCCCCAGCGCACTCGGAGAAAACTCAAATAACCTGTATCCACGCGTTAACTACACGCACAACAACAAGAACACAGATGAGCGCAGCAACTGCCACAAAAGTAAAAATCCGCCCATTGGGCGACCGCGTCCTCGTGCGCGCGGTGGAAGATGACGAACAGGTCAAGGGCGGGATTATCATCCCGGACTCGGCCAAGGAAAAACCGCAGGAAGCCGAAGTGATCGCCCTTGGTACCGGTCGCAAGGACGAGGACGGCAAGGCCCTTCCCTTCGAAGTGAAGGTGGGCGACCGTGTCCTGACCAGCAAGTACGGCGGCACCGAAGTCACCATCGATGACAAGAAGTACACGCTCCTGCGTGAAGACGACATCCTGGGCGTGATCCAGTAAACACGCCTCGCGTCACCCTCCTGTATCCAGAAAACACTTACAAAAACGGAAACAAATTATCATGCCAGCAAAACAGCTGAAGTTTGACGAAGCCGCCCGCAAGGGCATCCTCCGCGGGGTTGAGCAGCTCTCCCGCGCGGTCAAGGTCACGCTCGGTCCCAAGGGCCGCAACGTGCTGATCGACAAGAAGTTTGGTTCACCGACCGTCACCAAGGACGGCGTTACTGTGGCCAAGGAAATCGAACTCGACGACCCGTACGAAAACATGGGCGCGCAGATGGTCCGCGAGGTTGCCTCCAAGACCAGCGACAGCGCCGGTGATGGTACGACCACCGCCACCGTTCTGGCCGAGTCCGTTTTCCGCGAAGGCCTCAAGAATGTCGCCGCGGGTACGAACCCAATCTTCCTGAAGCGCGGCATCGACAAGGCCGTGGAAGCCGCCGTGGCCGAACTCGCTAAGTCCTCGAAGAAGGTTTCGGGCCGCGAAGAAGTTCGCCAGGTTGCGACCGTCTCGGCGAACTGGGACACCGAAATTGGCGACATCATCGCCGAGGCCATGGACAAGGTTGGCAAGGACGGTACCATTACGGTTGAAGAGGCCAAGTCCATCGAAACCACCCTCGACGTGGTCGAAGGGATGCAGTTCGACAAGGGCTACCTCTCGCCCTATTTCGTGACCAACTCCGAGTCGATGGAGTGCGTACTCGAAGACGCGCACGTACTTATCCACGAGAAGAAGATCAGCAACCTGAACGACCTGCTGCCGCTACTTCAGAACGTGGCCAAGAGTGGCAAGCCCTTCCTGCTGATTGCCGAGGACATCGAAGGTGAAGCTCTCGCCGCTCTCGTGGTGAATAAGCTGCGCGGTACGCTGAACGTGTGCGCGGTGAAGGCTCCCGGTTTTGGCGATCGTCGCAAGGCTATGCTCGAAGATATCGCCGTGTTGACCGGTGGACGCTGCATCACCGAGGACCTCGGCATCAAGCTGGAGAACGTCCAGGTGGCCGAGCTTGGTAAGGCCAAGCGCGTGGTCATCGACAAGGAAAACACCACCATCGTCGAAGGTTCCGGCAAGGCTTCGGACATCCAGGGCCGCGTAAAGCAGATTCGCCGTCAGATCGAGGAAACCACTTCGGCCTACGACCGCGAAAAGCTGCAGGAGCGTTTGGCCAAGCTGGCCGGTGGGGTGGCCGTGATCAACGTCGGTGCCGCTACCGAGCCCGAGATGAAGGAAAAGAAGGCGCGCGTCGAAGACGCCCTGCATGCGACCCGCGCTGCCGTTGAAGAAGGCATCTCGGCGGGAGGTTCGGTGGCGCTCCTGCGCACCGCCAAGGCCATCGAGAAGGCCGCTGAAGAGCTCGAAGGTGACGAAGCTATCGGTGCGTTGATCGTGCGCCGCGCTATTGAAGCGCCGCTGCGTCAGCTCTGCTCCAACGCGGGTGTCGAAGGTGCGCTGGTCGTGCAGGAAGTGCTCAGCAAGAAGGGCACGCAGGGCTACAACGTGGCCACCGGCGAATTCGAGGACCTGCTCAAGAGTGGCGTTGTCGATCCGACCAAGGTTGTGCGTACCTCGCTGCAGAACGCGGCTTCGGTTGCCGGTCTGCTCCTGACCACCGAGTGCATGATCACTGAAGTGCCGGAAAAGGATAAGCCGGCTGCGGGCGGTCATGACCACGACATGGGTGGCATGGGCGGTATGGGCGGCATGATGTAATCCGCCGCTGGATTTAACAGGCACGCGCGAAATAATTGTTCTACAGCGCCTCTCCCAACCTAGGGAGGGGCGCTTTTTTAGGCTGACAAGTATCTTGGCGGACAGCTATGCAGTCCAAATGCTTCGCTGGGCTATCGCATTTTTTATTATCGCAATCATCGCCGGTGTCTTTGGCTTTGGGGGTATCTCCGACGCGGCGACCGACATCGCGCGTATCCTTTTCTTTGTCTTTCTGGTCGTATTTGTGATCTCGTTACTTTTTGGGATCGTCGGCAAAGGGAAGCGCTGAGGCTTCAGCCGATTTGCAGCGTCCAGGAGCGCTCGGCGGATTCTTCGTATCCGATACGAATAGCCCGGGAGCGCAAGGTGTGGGTGCCTTCGGGTAGCTTCAGCGGTGCGCTGTAGAGCTTCCAGTGCAAGGCGGGATCGTCGGCGTCGCCTTGATCGAAGGTGTAAGCGATGCTGGCCCCCTGGGTGGCGCAGTGCAGCCCGACCAGTGCGGGTGAGGCGACTGAATTTTCCGTATCCTGTTTGAGAACCTGTTCGCCTTCACTGAGGACTTCGGGGGCGATGTCTCCGAGTTTTATGGCGATGGGCGCGCTGGTCTGTGGCTGCGTCCCGTCGGGGTACCAAAGGCGCTTCATGTCCGCTTCGGAGAGATCGCCCAGGTCGCCGACTTCCTGCAGCCAGCGATCGCATTCGGTGCGCAGGCGCAGGAGGGTTTGCGCGTGGACGGGTTCCTCGGCCAGGTTGTGCATCTCCCAGGGGTCGGCCTGAGTGTCGTAGAGTTCCTCGGGTGGGCGCGTTTCGCGAGCGAACCAGGCCTGGGAGGGTTCGAGGGTGCCTTCGGCGCGGCGCTTCCAGATTTCCCGCATGATGGGGTGGCGGTCGCGGTAAGGAATCCAAAGCAGGCTGGGCAAGTCGGTGTAGTAGTTACGCAGGTATTTGAACTGTCCGTCGCGCACGGTGCGGATGCGATCGTAGGCTTCGTCGAAGCGGTCGCGGTGCGCATGGATGTAGGTGCGCTTTTCGACTTTCGGCCCGAGGAAGGGCTTGCCGTGCAGGTGGCGTGGCTGTGGCACGCCCGCCAGCGAGAGCAGGGTGGGTGCGAGATCGATCAGGCTGACGAGGTCATTGGTTGTATCGCCTGGCTTGAGCGCGCCGCCGGGCCACTTGACCACCAGCGGCACGCGGATGCCCGAATCATAAGGCCAGCGCTTGGCGCGTGGCAGACCTTCGCCGTGGTCGCTCCAGATCATGACGAGGGTGTTTTCGGCCAGGCCATCGGCTTCGAGTTGCTGGAGCAGATCGCCCACGAGCGCGTCGTTCTGGGCGATGTGGTCGTACTGCCGGGCGAGCGCCTTGCGGCCCTCGAGCGTGTCGGGCAGGTAAGGCGGCAGGGTGACCTTGGCGGGGTCGGTTTTGGGTTCGCCGCCTTTTTCGGGCCACTGACCGGATTCGTGTGTGGTGGTCGGGTTGAAGACCGCAAAGAAGGGCTGCGCGGGGTCGGGACGATTGCGCCAGTGCGCGTGCTCGCCAAGCTCGTCCCAGGCGGTGCGGGGCGCGTCGAACTGATAGTCCGTCTTCTGGTTATTGGTGCAAAAGTAGCCGGCGGCGCGCAGGTATTGCGTGAAGGGCTTTATGTGTGGGGGCAGACAGGCTCCATAGGGGGTTGGCATCTCGGGAGTGGCGCGATTGCGGTGGGTGGTGCGCATGTGCTGGCCCCCGACGCTGATGGCGTAGCAGCCGGTGATGATGGAGCAGCGGCTGGGCGCGCAGACGCCCGCGGTGGCAAAGGCGTTGTTCCAGAGGCAGCCTTCGGCGGCGAGCCGGTCGACGTTGGGCGTTTGCGCGACCGGATCGCCGTAGCAGCCAAAGCGCGGCGAGGTATCCTCGAAGGAGATCCAGAGAAAATTCGGGGGCTTGGTCTTGGTGGTGGACATGCCACATTTTTGGAAACGCGCGGACGCCGCAGGCAAGGGGAAAGGCGCAAGGCCGGGCTGAAACATTTGACATGGCGAAATTTACTGCATATACAATCTATCTGTGAATACGCTCAAAAATGTACGTTCACTGTCGTGCCTGTGCGCAGAGTTAAAACGTGCTTCGCGTGCGGTCACCCGGCTGTACGACGACGCTCAACGCGAGCTGGGGCTGTCTTCCGGCCAATTGATGCTGCTCTTCGCCATGCAGGAGGGACCACGCAGCCAGATGCAGCTGGGCGAGACCTTCTCGATGGATACCACCACCCTGACACGCAGTTTGCGCCTACTCGCGCAGAAGGGCTACATCGAAACCCGCGAAGGCAGAGCCGACCGGCGCGAGCGTTGGCACGAACTCACCGCAGAGGGCCGTAAGCTGGTCCGCGAAGGCCATGCGCGCTGGCTGGAAGTACAGCAGGCACTTTTTCAGCGGATGGGCGACAGGCTTGATTTCGATGCTCTGCGAAGCCAGCTTCACGTGATTGTAGCGGCTGCGGAAGACTAGATTTTATCACCTAAAAACTGCATATACAATAAATCATGAAAGACCTCCCGTAAAATTTGAAACAGCCCATCGCTCAGGAAGGCGAAGGTTACACCGCCGCGCATTGCGGGGACTTGAGCAACATTGCCAGCTTCTCAAGTGCCATGCCCAAAAGCGGCCAATCCTTTCCCGGCAAGCTCTGGGTCAAGGAACTGCTCGGCTTGACCGGCATGGAATTCTCACTGGGGGTGATGCCGCCGGGCGGCCAGATGCCGTATGTGCACGCCCATCGGCAGAATGAGGAATTGTATGTGATTGTTTCCGGGCGCGGTGAGTTTTCGGTTGAAAACACGCTGATCACCCTACGCGAAGGTTCGCTGGTCAGGGTTGCGCCTGCGGCCGGACGCACGCTTCGCAACACCGGCACCGAGATGATGGTCTACTTTGTGGTGCAGGCCAAGGAAGGCAGCCTGGAACAATGGACCGACCTGGATGGCTTCCTGTTGCCGGAGCAAAAGCCGGCCTGGGAGACTACCACCGCCTGAAAGCGTTTACGCGCCGGCAGGAAGCAAATCCCGCTGGCGCAGACGCTCGATCAGGGTGATGGCAGCCTGCTGACGGTTGAGAATGTAGAGGTGCACGCCAGGGGCGCCCCGTTCAAGCAGCTCCTCCATCTGAGCGAAGGCCCAGTCGATGCCCACCTCGACAGCCGCCTCCTCGTCGCCGCCGGCAGCGAGCATGCGCTCGCGCAAGGCGTCGGGATACTTAGACTCGCAGAAGGCTGTGAATTTTTCCAATTGCGCGTGGCTGACCGGGGGAAGGATGCCTGGAAGCACCGGAGTCTCGATGCCGATTTCCCGGCAAGCTTCGACGTAGGTGAAATAATCCGCGTTGTCGAAAAAGAGCTGGGTGGTGATGAAGTGCCCGCCAGCATCGACCTTCTTCTTGAGGTGGTTCAGGTCTTCTTTGAAGGAGGGTGCCTCCGGGTGTTTTTCCGGATAGCCACCAACGCCAAGGCAGAAATCGGGAAACTCCTGGCGGATGAGTTCGACGAGCTCCGAAGCGTAGGCAAGTCCATCGGGGTGGGGTTTAAATTCGGTGTCTCCCTTCGGCGGGTCGCCGCGCAGCGTCATGATGTTGCGAAAGCCGGCTGCGTGGAAGCGGGCCAGGATTTCGCGCAGGTCGTCGCGTGAATGGCCAACGCAGGTGAGATGCGGCATGACCTCGAAATCGAAAATGTCCTTCAGCAATTCGCCGTATTCGATGGTGCGCGTGCGGGTGGAGCCACCGGCCCCGTAGGTGATGGAAACAAAGTCGGGCTTGAGTGGACGCAGGGCGGCCGCCGTGCGCAAGATCTGGCGAGCCCCGGCTTCGTTCTTGGGCGGGAAGAACTCGACGGAGATGACGGGCTTGCCAGCGTCGAAACGCTCAGAGATGGGACGTCCAATAGCCATAACGTATCAACGTATCCGCATAAGATGATATGTAAAGCCCTTTCGTTTTCTCCACCCGCGGAGAATCAGTGTCTGAACGTGGCCTCAGTTAAGCAGCAGGCGGCCTCGGTAATCGTCGCGAGTGCGGGCTTGGACTCGTGGCGACAGCGGCTAATCAAAGATGGAGCCCAAAGGTGGCTACCCTCTTTATCACACAACGAAGCCTGCATAGCTTATACGATCGACGGTTTCGACAGAGAGTGAACCTCAACGTGTGCGCAGGATGGGGCCAGGCAGGCCGCGATGTTTTGGAGCGAGGGCAATTGGCGCAATGAGGGCCGGTTCGGCAAAGAGGAACCGGCCCCCGGGGCAGATGAGGCGGAGACTCCCGCCGCTCTCTGGGTGTGTGTGATGGGGTAGTGTGGTCAGGGTGTTCGGTGGTTCGGACACCTTGACGGCGGGAGAAAAGTGCCTTCGACCGGCAGCCTAGGCCAGGTTCAGACAAACGGACCGAGCCCGCGGTCCCGCAATTACAGTCCCATACTCGCTTTTGCCGGTGAGAGCCGCCGCGGGCAGGGATATTCCGCCGGGCAGCCCTTAGGCGGGAGCCTCGAAGCGCGGCGACTGGGAGAGAAAAGCCACCGGGTTTTGATACAGTATGCGGTCAATCGCTTCGAACGAGCGGCCCCGTGCCCGCAACTCCTGGGCAAGTTTGGGCACGGCCAGGGAATCGCTGGGACCCCAGTCGCAGGCAGAATTTACCCAGAGGCGCTCATGTCCGTAGAGCTCGAAAATATCCGCGGCTCGTTCGGGTGTGCATTTGCTGACGGGATACAGCGTGATGCCAGCCCAGAAACCGGCGTCGAGGACGTTCCGCACGGTATGCTCCTCCACGTGGTCGATAATCACGCGGCCGGGATCGATGCGGCTGTCGGCCCGTAGTGCATCCAGGATGAGGCGCGTACCCTTGCGCTTGTCCTCCAGGTGCGGTGTGTGCACGAGGATGAGCTGGTCATGCTCGGCGGCGAGGGCGATGTGCGCCTCCAGGATTTGCAGCTCGTTGCGGGTGTTGCGGTTGAGGCCAATTTCACCGATCCCTAGCACATTTGGGGCGTGGATGAACTCGGGGATCAGCTGCATGACCTCCCGTGCGAAACCCACATCCTCGGCTTCCTTGGGATTGATGCAGAGCCAGCAGTAGTGCTGCAGGCGGTAGCGCGCGGCCCGGCGTGGCTCGTACTGCGTCAGCTGCTTGAAGTAATCGTAAAAGCCCTGCGGCGAGGAGCGGTCAAAACCAGCCCAGAAGGCCGGTTCGCACACGGCCAGGCATCCGGCCAGCGCGAGCTTTTCGTAATCGTCGGTCAGCCGGCTGACCATGTGGGCGTGAGGCTCAATGTAGCGCATGCGGGGTCAGGCTTGAACTTTGGCGCGTGGCTTCCAGGCCCCAGCAGCGGCTTGGCCGTCGGAGGCATCGGCGGGCGCTTCAGTGGGGTCGCTCAAGGCGTTGAGGAAGGATTCGACGCGGGTGGCCGGAGCATCGGGCGTGGTGAGCTTGTCAAGGGCCTTGAGCAGCGCCTGCACGCGGTAGTCATCGAGTCGTCCGTGGCGCTCGGCGCGGTCGAGAAAGGCGGCGGCTTCGAGCAGCTTGCCACGGGCGGCGAGGAAGCCGCGGTTGACCGGGTCGTCGGGTGGAAAGGCCATGGCTAGAGATCGGGGTAGATGCGGTTGAGGGCCAGCAGTGTGTACGCGGTAACGAGGTTGGGGTCGGACTCCATCCAGCGACCGGCGTCGTTTTTCCAGAATCCGCCTTCCTGCTGCAAATTGAGCAGGCGCACCGCCAGTTCCTCACGCCAGTCGACCGCGCCTTCGGGTGTATTGAGTTTGTCGATACCGGCTGCGATGAGCGCCTTGGGCAGGGTCATGTAGTAATAGTACAGCCCTTGGGCGCCGAGGCCGGGGTTTTCTTCGAGCGTCCAGTTTTTGGAGATCCATTCCAACACGGAGGTGACGCGCGGGTCGTCGTGCCCCAACTGCGCGTAGCACAGGCTCATCAATCCGGCGTAGCTCATCGACCCATACGAGCGCAGGGCGGTGCGGGTACCGGCGTCGGTGGAAACGTCCATCTCGCCGGCCTTGCTGTCGCCGGGAAAGTAGATGAAGCCGCCACGGTTGATTGGGTCGTCGCTGGCCCAGGCGAGGGGATTGGTATCCGGGAGATTCTGCGAGCGGCTGAGAAAGCCGAGGGCGGCTTCCCAGTCCAGGCGAGGCGCATCCTCGGCCTCGGCGGAGCGCTCCAAAAGATCGCGCGTGCGGTGCAGCGCGTCGATGGCAAGCGAGGTGTTGGACATGTCCGAGTGGCGGTAGCTGTTGCCGTAGCCGATGCCGCCCAGATAGGCCGCCGCGTCCGTACTGGGATCGTAGTCGAGTTGTTGCTGGCCGACGACAAAGGCACGCGCGCGCTGGAGCAGCGGGTCGTGGGCGGGATCGTTGTTGAGGTACAAGGCGACAAGACTGATCGCGGTATTGTAGTTGGCCAGACCCTGCTCGGGCGTGTAGATGCCGCCGTCAGGCTGCGCCTTGCTGACAAGGTAGGCCACGCCCCGGCGCGCTGCCGGGTGGTCGCGCCCTTGCGGCGGCGGGAGCGGTGCCTCTAAAAAGGCCTGAATGGCCAGTGCGCTCAGCCCGGGATAAATGTCGGTGCTCCAGTAGCCGCCGGCGTTTTGGTTGGTGGCAAGAAAATCCAGGCCGCGCCCGATGGCAGCTTTGACCTCAAGCTTGAGGGACAGGTTTTTCGGGTCGGCAGGCTGCTCGGCATGTATCCAACTGGCCGATACCAGCAGGCTAAGGCTGAGCCAAATCGTTTTTGCGATCATCGATGGGTGGGGTCCGAGTTTTGGCTGTGGGTGCGATGGAAAGGATTAACCTGTAGGAGCCATGCGGCTTCAAGATAGGATTTGTGCGCCAGTGTGCGTCATCGGCGCGGGCCGGGTGGTCCAGGTTGATGAGGGCGGCCGGATCGGTGATGAGCGAAATGAAGCTGCCGTCGACCTCGGCGATGAAAGCGCTCTGGATGAAATAAGAGCCGTTGTACACCCACGGCTGCCCGCTGGGAGTTTCGTGCCGCGTTGACACATAGGCGAGCGCCTGCGTGGCAGGCTGCGATGCTAGAGGCGCGCCACCAGCAGAGATTGCTTCGATGTGCACGTTTACCGGCGGGCCGACGGGCAGATCGGCTTGTTGAAGAAACGCATCGTCGATGGTTTCCGGGGCCAGGGCGGCTTCGGCGGAGCCCGGCTGGCTCGGCAGGCCAAGCAGGAGCATGGCGGTGTGCACGGCCCAGGGACGCACTTGTGTCGTGAAGATACTTTCGTGGCTTTTGCCGTTCACGTGCACGAGGAGGTATTCAATGGGCTCTCCGGAAATACGCGGCTGCTGCGGGTCCGCATCGATGACCCATTCGGAAGCCAGGTTCAACCTCACCGGGAGCGAAGCGGTGCGCGCCTGCGGGTCGACGATCACCCCTTCGATATCGATACGGCCATCCGGCAACGCCGAGATGAGCGGCTTCTCGGGGGCCGGCCACGCCTCTAGCGTTGGCAAGGCGGTTTCTGTCGATGCGACCAGCGTGGCTGGCCAGTCGGTTGCAGCAATAGGCAGCAGGCCAGCCAATAGCGCGGCCGTAGTCAATTTTTGGATACGCATCAGTTGCGCAACAGCACAGGCTCGACCCAGACGCCCGGAGCCTCGTTGGTCTGTTCGTTCACTGAGAGGACTTCCAGCACGATAAAGTCGCGGATGGGGGTGCGCACAACGACCACCTCCTCGCCGTCTGTGACGATCTTCGGCTGGCTTTCGTAGAGGATTTTTCGGTCGGCCAGCACCCGGAAGCGTACGGCCTGCAGGGGCGATGCGGTGGGTGCGACGCCGATACGGGCGGCAAAGCCCCAGGCCTGACGGTTCAGGCGCACTGCCAGGGCATTGCCGGCGGGCATGGTGATGGTATGGTTGGCTGGGTCGACCACCAGCGGGGCGGCGGTGACCGGGCTGGAGCGGACCGCCAGATCGTCGCTGGTACTGGTTGAGGGCGCGCGGCGTAGGTAGGGCAGTTCGGTGAGGGATTCGGCGCGGGCGCGTCCAGCTTTGATCAGCGCGATTTCATCGTAGGGCAGGGTAACGCTGCCGATGGAAAGATCCTCCAACCGCAGCTGTGAGCCCTCGATGCTGAGCTTATTGGCGAGGTACTGTGACCCGTCTTTACCGGCAACGATCCATTGGCTCGAGGCGGTCGCGTGGTCCTGCAGCACGACGCCCTGGATGCCGTTAACGGGAAAGCGTCGGGGGCCAAAGATGACGGAATGCAACTCAACCTGGTTTTCGTCGACGCCCTGGTAGTCGCCCTCGATGAAGTTGCCGTCCTTGAGCACCACGCCGGTGGTGCCATCGGGAACGACTGGGTTTTCGCCGAAAAGGTTGGCATTGAAATTCAGGCGGGCGACGGCTTCGGCAGGCAGGGTCTGGCGCGGTTGGCCGTCGGGTATGATTTCGACCTCGGTCGCATCGTGTTTGAGGATGAGCCCGCTGAGGAAAGTGCCGTTGGCCAGCAGAACGCCACGGCCATGAAACTGGTCCTGGGGGAAGGGGCTGAGCGGTGTGAAGCGGCCCAGATCGTTGTAGGCCGCCGGGTCGCGAAAATCGACAAACCAGAGCGCGGAGAGGGGGATGTTTTGATTTGTATCAGGGAAACGGATACGCCCGTTGTCGAGGGTTGGTGTTCCCTGGTAGAACGTCTCCTCAAAAGAAAAAGCGTAGCCACCCCAGGCGGCAGAAGTGAGGAAGCTTGCCAGCAGCGTCAGGAGCGCACGGCGGCGCAGGAAAGGGTGTGACCAGTGCATGGCGGAGGCTAGCGCTGATAGAGCGGCAGGTAGTTGAGGGGGATGGCGAGAATGGTGGTGTAGACCGCGGTTTGGTAGATGGGCCCGTTGTCGGCACGGCCCACGCCCACACCGACCCGGCCCCACCAAGCTTCGTTCCCACGCCGGTTGACCTTGTCGACGAGATCCTCGCGAATCAGCGCATACCAGCGTGTCCAGCGTTCGCCGCCGATCAGGTAATGTGCTGGCGCGGCGTAGTAATTGCCGTAGGCGAACCAACCGCCGCCGCCGAAGTTTTCGAAGCAATAATCCGAGGCGGCGATGATGAAGGGTTCATCGTACTCACCAAGGATTTGCATGGAGTAAATGGCTGCGGCTGAGCGCGCGAAGCCCGGACGATCGCCGCCAGCCTGGTAAGCAAAGCCGCCGGTTTCGCCCACGCGGCAGGAGCGTATGTAGTCCTTAGCGCGCTCGAAAACCGTCTGCGGGACGGGCAGACCCGAATTACGTGCCGCGCGCAGGGCGACCACTTGAACGACGGTGGCGGAGATGTCCGCGCCGCTGGGCACGGGTCTGTAGCGCCAGCCGCCGCTGGCATCCTGCGCCTTGAGGATGACCTCGACCATTGTTTCAAGCTTGGGCCGGATGCTGGCGTTACCGGTTTCACCATACACCTCAGCCAGCACTAAAGTAGCGATGCCGTGGCTGTACATATAATGCCGCTGATTGTCGGTGCGTATCTGTCCGTCGGGCAACACAATGCCGAGCAGGTAGTCGACGCCGCGCTCGACCGCGCGCCCATGTGGGCCCTGACCGGGCAGGTTTCCGCCAGCCATCAAAGCGATCAGCGAATAGGCGGTCATGGCACCGCGATACTGTTCGCGCCCCGGCGAGCCTTTGCCCCAACTGCCGTTGGGCTCCTGCTGGGAAACAAGCCAGTTGAGCGCATGGTCAACGATCTCCCGCGTCTGAGGATCGAGGGTAGGCAGCGGCGCTTCGTTGGCGAAGGCCTCGTTGCCAGCAGGTGGGTTGACGGGTTGTGCTTGCAGCGATGGTGCGAGGATTGCAGCGACCCCAAGCCCACAGGCCAGGACGACGCGCGCGGCGGTCATGATGCAAGGACGCATGGCGGGAGTCAGCGGGTCGCCTCGGCGAGGTTTTCGCGGTACTGCTGGATGAAGGCCTCGTACGCCTCGGGATATTCCTCGGACAGGCTCTGCTCAATGGCGGCGCGGTCGCGCTCGGGCAGCGCGGTGTACGCGCCGTCGCCAAGGCTACGGAGACGACCGGATTGCGTGCGCTCGCCCGTCGAGGTGAGATCACCCCTGTCTTGAGGATCCTCCGAATTTTGCGCCAGCTGTGTTGGGTCGTCTTCGGCAGCCTCGCTCGGGTCGCCTTCCAAATTCTGGTTTTCGGCAAGTTCGGATTCATCCTCAGCTTCGAAGGCCGTGCCTTCGGTGCTCTTTTGGGGGTCGGTCAATTCCGCTTCGATCTCGGCAAGCAGTTCTTCGCTGTCGGTGTTTTGCTGGGCCTCGTCGATAACATCCTGAGCGCGCTCGATGGCTTCGACGGCTTCCTGCACATTTTGTTGCGCCTCGGCCTCATCGCCAGCTTCGGCGGCTTCACGGGCGGCGTCCAGCGCTTCGCGTGCTTCTTCGATGGCTTCCTCGGCTTCGGCGGGCAGGTTGTTCTGGTCGTCCTCGGCAGTTTCCTCCGGCGCGGCTTCAGCCTCGGATTCTTCGGTATCGCCTTCGGTAGTGGCCTCAGCTGAGTCGGTAGGGGTGGCCGACTCATCGGTTTCGATGCCGGGTTGCGGGTTGTCGGGCAAAACTTCGGCATCAGGATTCTGGCTGTCCGCTTGAGGATCGTCGAGTGCGTCCTCGCCTGGCTCGGTCGGGTTATCCTGGGATTCTGCGTTCTCCGCGTCCTGAGGGTCGGCGTTGTCCTCAAGCTCCGCCTTATCGGATGCATCGCTTTCAGATCCTTCGTCGGCCTGCTCAGAGCCATCGGTATCCGCTGCTTCGTCGAGCGCCTCCAGACCTTCCTCGATGTCTTCGATGGCTTCCTCGGTGTCACCCTCAGCAAGATTTTCCTCGGCGTTTTCGGCTGCTTCCTGAGCTGCATCCAAAGCTTCTTCGGCGTCGTCGAGGGCTTCCGGGTCCAGCGCTTCGCCGTCTTCAGGATCGTTCCGAGCGAGTAGTTCCGGCTGCTCGGCCTGCTCCGCGGTGGTTTGTTCTGCGGCCTGTTGCAACAGGGCGAGGGCTTCGCGTTGGCGTTCGATGGCGATGCGGGCGCGCGCATCGATGGGTAACGCTGCCAGGGCGTCGCGCATTTTCTGGGTGGCCAAGGCTAGCAGAGGCGCGGCGGTGGGGGCCACCGTGCGGGCCTCGTTTTCCAGAAAGGCGGTCAGGCCGCGGATGCGCTCCTGCTCGGGAATGGCACCCTGAAGGGATGCCCCCGATTGTTCGAGGATTTCGGTGGTGCGATTCAGCTCGGTTTGAATGGCGATCAGCTGCTGTAACTTGCGGGCAAAATCGTCAAGGATCTCGGGTTGCGTTGTATCGGCAGCGAGCTGCTCCTGAGCGGCGGCGCTCGCAGCGGCGTCGTTGAGCAGTGCAAGGACTTCCTCCAGCTTCTCGATGGCGCGGACGGAAAACTGCAGGGACTCGCCTCGCTGGACCGGGTCGTTGTCGACCAGGCGTGCTCGCGTTTCCTGCATAAAGCCAATGGCTTGTTGTAGTGGAGGGACCGCATCGGCAGCGCTCGTTTGCGCTTCGCTCAATATCTGGGCGGCATCTACCACTAGGTCACCCTGAAAGCCGCCCAGATTGCGGGTGTGCCGCTGCTGATCGAGCTGGGCCTGGGCGCGGTCGCGAACCTCAGTTTGCCCCTGAATCAACGCGCGCACGCGCGCAGCCAGATCGCGAAGCTGTTCCGAGACCGGGCGCGGCGGGGTGAGAAAGCGCGCCAGAGCCAGCAACTGCTCATGTGCTTTCTTCTCCAGACTGACCGCGCTGAATACCTGTTCGTCGCCCAGGGCCTGGAGTGCCTGGGCCAACACGCCGACGGTTTGCGCCTGCTGCATGCGAAGCAGGGCGGCGCGGTAGAGCGGGGCGACCTCCGGGTCGTTCCCAGAGGCGAGAATCTCCATGGTCGAGACGATGAAGTTGAACTGCTGGCCGATGTCACGCTGCTCCTCGTACTGAGCGTCGATGGACGCGCGCTCGAACTCGCTCAAGGCGCGTTTCGGGCGCACCGTACGCGCGAGATTAATGGCCGAGTCGAGGTTGCCTCGCTGACGTTCGGCCAGTTCCAACAAAATGACCGGTACCAGGGCGGTGTCGCGCTTTTGGTTATACAGATCGAGTAGATCGCGAAAGTCATTCAAGATGCCCTGCTGCCCTTCAAAGGCACGGACCAAAAAGGCCAGAGCCACCGAATTGGAACGGGCGTACTGGGCGCGTTCGAGGCGGCGCACGACTTCGCGCATGGCTTCGATGGAGTTTTCCGCAAGCAATTGACGCGTCTGGCGAAGCTCCTCCAGGTCCGCACCGGTGATGCCGTTGCGCTCGTACTCAAGGATGATGGCATCAAGCTGGCGGATGATTTCCTGAGTGCGCTGGCGCAGGGACTCCTGGATCAACTGTGAGTCTTCGACCGCCTCCCGGTCGTTGCCCAGCGCGGTCGACGTCGGCTGGCCGTGCAGCGCGGCCAGGCCCGCAAAGAGCAGGGTCGCCAGAAGCCGATGGAGCCAGCAGTTCACAGCTTAAAACTATCGGCTCGAATTTGTTCGGTCAAGGGACACCGGTGAGGGTTACTGCCCGGACTCCTTGCGCTGGATGAATTCGCCGAGTTGCGCGTTGGATGTACGCTGGCCGGTGGCCACTTCGGAGATGCTGCCCACGCTGTCAGCCACGCGGCTGGCCAACTCCGCGGCCTTTTCCTCGCGGGAGACTACTCGGGCCACGAATCGCCGGCTTTCGTTCGTGCTCGGCCCGGTAACCGTGTTGGTGTCCGCGACTTCGAACCAGAACTGAATCAGGTCGCCTTGTTCAAGGGGCTGAGCCAGCTGCTCGAGGTCCCAATCGTAGCGTCGATTTTCGAGTGCGCCGGGCGTTGGCCCCAGATCGAGTTCCTCGGTTTGGGTCGGGCCATTGTCGATGGAGTATTTCAAGGCGACCGAGCCGATGCGGTAATCGTCGCTGGCGCGAAAGCTTAAAAGCAGCTTGGCCGATGGGGTGACCAGTTGCTGCACCTGGACGGGAAAAACGACTTCGACGGTCGGTGCTCGATCGACGACGATGCGTACGGGGTAAACGGGCGACTCCGGGGAGGGCACGCCGTCGGCGTCGAGCAGATGCACGGAAAAGCCCCTCAAGCCCTCAGTCGGGATGGGCAGCGTGCCTTGCGACCGGGCGGGGTCGTTCGGGTCCGGCGTCATCTGGAAGCTGCCGGCGATTCCGCGCGGCAGGATCGTGCCGCCGCTGAGCGAGCGACCAGAGGTGCCGCTTACGATGAGCTGGCTGCCAGGCAGCACTTTCAGATCTTGGAGCGAAATTGTACGCGCCTGGACCCCGGTGTAGGCGGGGGGCTGATAACGGGCCTGGATGGAACGGATGGCCGGTTTGTCACGGGTGCGCACGCGCTGCACCTCGCTGCGGGCGTCGCCCAGGTAGACGGTGTAATTGAAGGGTTCGGGTACGGCGAGCACGACGCGCTCAAAGGTGTCCCTAGTGTCTTCGAGCGCCTTCATAGAGATGCGCTGGGTACGGCCCGAGGCATACTCGATGCGAACCTCGCCTGCGTCAGGTACGAGACCCGAGGCACGCGCCCTAAGCGCGATGTCATCACCCAGACCGATGACGTGACGTTCAGTGAGGATCTCGATCCGTGTCTTGCGTGGGACCGGCTCGGTTGAAAGCACTGCGCGCCGTAGCAGGCTCATGCCGGTATCGCCGGACAGAAAAAGCGCCGTGGCCAAGAATGCGCTGATCGCCAGAGCCCGCAAAGCCAAGCGATTGGCTTGTTGCATGGAGATGGCCTTTGAAAATTTCAGATCGGCCGCGTGCGCTTCGGTTTGTCGGGTCAGCGCGCGCACCAGCGTGGGGGATTCCGCCGGGCCAAGCTTACCTGGCTGATTGAGTTGCAGTGTACTGATCAATCGCGAGCGCAGATCCTTGTGATGCTTTTCAATGAGCAGGGCCACCGCTTCGTCCGAAGGCGGGTGACGTCGCGGCCAGATGAGGTAGCGATAAACGCAGCCGCAAGCGAAGAGCGCTTCCGCGGCCAGACAGCAAAAACGCAGTAGCCAGGGCATCTCCAGCCACCAGTCAACGCTGCAACGCACACTCAGCGACGTCGCGAGAACGCCCAGGATCAACGCCAGTCCGTAGACGGTCTTTTCCAGGAGGAAGCGGCGGCGGGTGGCATCGAGGTTGGCGATGAACGCAAAGTCGCGGTTGTCCAGATGCACCGGGCCGGAAGCGGCGGGCGGAGTCAGGCGTGGACGACGTTGCCAGCTGCGCTTCACGGCAGCGGCGTAGTCCTGAAAAACACCTGGAATTGCGAGATTCATTGACCTGTATCCAGAATTCATTTGAGGCCGGACAACTTGCGCAGCAGCCACTCGCTGCTCAGCAGCAGCAGAAGCAGCAGAAAACTGAGGGGGGAGGCCCAAATCTCGATATCCACCGGAGTGCGCACTTTTTCGGTGTCGGCGTTCAGGATGTCGGGCAGATTGACGAGGTCCTCTTCGCGGAAAAAACGCCCGCCAGAGGTTTCCGCCATGCGCCGCAGGAGCGCTTCGTTCATAGCGGTTTCGCCCAGCTCAAAGCGCGGCTCGGTGACCAGGGTTTCGATGCGCGCCTCGGGATCGTGGTCGACAGAGACCGCGTAGGTGCCTGGCTGCGTGGCGACAAACTGCTGCTGGTAGCGGCCGTCCTGACCGGGCATTGGCTGCAGGAAAATCTGCCACTGGCGCGACTGCTCATCGGGGCTGTCGGCGGGTGGGGTGTACGCGACCGTGAGCGGCACACGCGCTTCGCGGAAGGGCAGGTAGCCCGGGCGAAAGAGCCGGGCGAGCACCTTGAGGCGCTCGCCGGCTACGTAGTCGTTACGCTGGAAGCTGATCTGGCTCAGCTCCGAGGAGGTTAGCAGGCGGGTTAGGGCCATGCGCTGGATGACCTTGCTCCAGAAGCGTACGTGTGGCTGGCCGCCGTCTTGAGATCGCCAGCGCCAAAGGTTGTCTGTGCCGATGTACAGCGTGGCCCCCAGGCCAAAGCCCTGCAGCGCAATGACCGGCATCGGACCAAAGCGCGAGGCGCGCACGAGCGAAGGGTCGACCGCGAGCACCTCGGCGGTCGGCTTGGCCTGATTGACCGTGGCAACCCAGTAAATGGGTGGCAGTTCGCTCCAGTAGGCGGCGTTGGACTCGCCGCCGGCAAGCAGCTGCAGCATGGGATTTTGCTCGCCCGCCGGGGTGATGGCTAGCTGCAGGGGCTGGTCGAAAAACGAACCGGCGCCGCTGGGGCGATCGCGGGCCAGCTCGACTGGGAGGAGTTCGGCCACCGCGCTGCGGGCGTAGTCCCAGGGATTGCTTTGACGGCCGGCGAGCAGGATCAGCCCACCCCCAAACTGAGAGACCCAGTCTTTGAGCGCGTTGAGCGTTTCAGTGCCCAGTGCCTGCGGTCCCACATCGCCCAGGATGATGACGTCGTACGCGTAAAGTGCTTCGCGATTGGCTGGAAGCGCAGTGATGTAGGGCGAGTTTTCGTCGCGGGCCAATGAGGGGTCGGCCTCGGTCAGCAAGATATCCAGGTCGATGCGCCGGTCGCGGCCCAGCAGTGCTTCCAGATAGCGGAATTCCCAGCGTGGGGCTCGCTCAACCAGCAGGACATTGATCTGCGTATCGATTATACGGATACGCGCTTGCTGGCTGTTGTTCTCGATACTTGCCTCATCAGAGATCGGCTCGATGCGCGCCTCCATGTTGAATTCGCCAGTCTGGCGGGGCACGAATTCAAGGGCAAGGGCCTGCGCTTCGCCGGTAAACTCGACCTCCTGCGAAGCCACCACGCGGTCGTTCAAAAGCAGCTCAACCGTGGCCGGAAAGTAGGCCAGGTCCTGACCGCGGAAACGAACATTGGCGACCACCGCATCGTCGACCGTGCTAACCTCCGGCAGGAAAAGCTGGCTGACCACGATGTCGCGGGGCGTGGTCACGCCGACTCCGTACAGGAACAGCGGGACGGCTTCGTCGAAGGCTTGCACGGCTGCGCTCTCGGGCGGCAGACCGCCGTTGCTGGCGCCATCCGTCATCAGAAAAAGACCGGCCAGGGGCTGCCCGCGCTTGCGGTTGAGGATTTCGCGCACACTCGTGCCGAGATAGGTGCGGGGACTGTCGGTGGCGAACGCTTCGAGCGGAGCGGTATCGCCTTCTCCGGTCGGCTCGCTGAGTTCCTGCAAGCGCTCGCCAAAGGTGAAAAAGGCCAAATCGAATCTGTCTTCCAAGCGGGACAGCAGCGCCAGGTCCTCGTTGGCAAGTACGCCCTGAACCAGCGCGCGCCGGGAGAGCGCAGCAAAGGCTTCGGTGTCGCTGCGAAACTCCTGCGCGAGGCCCCGGTGCGGGTCGAGTTTGCCCAGGGCGATGGCAGCGCGAATGCGGTCGTCACGGGTGCGCATGTCGGCGATGTTCAAAGAACTGCTGCCGTCGATGCCGATGACGAGCAACCGCCGGATCGCATCCTCTACGAAAAGCGTCATCAGCGGCTGTTGAATCAGCGCGAGCACATAGGCGATCACGGCGATGCGCAGGCCCATGAGCGTGAGGCGTCGCCCTTGCGAGATACGGCGCTCCGTCCGCCGGTAGAGGTAGTAAACCAGGCCAAAGAGCAGCGCGCACACGAAGATGAACGTCCAGCGCTGCATCGGTGCCTGCCAGCTGAATTCAGCATCGCTCAGGCGCGGCGATTGGTCCGTCGGCAGGCCCAGCAGGAAGCTCAGGATGGCATCGATCAGCTCCATGTTAAGCTAGTTCGAGCGGCTGAATCGCTGCGCCAAAACGGTTTCCAAAATGACCAGACCCAGGACCAGGTAGATGAACAGCGACGAGAGTTCGGCCCCAGTGCGCTCGGCGACAATTCGGTCGGTGAGGTCCAGGTCTTCGCTCCAGTCGATGACGCGGGCGGCGCGAGCTAGCGCTTCCTTTTGGGCGTCGGGAAGCAGGTCGGGCGAGGATTCCACCGTGTCGGGCTGAACCGCGAATCGAAAGACCTGCTCGGGCTGACCCTCAATACGGGCCTCGTAAGCACCCGCCTGGCGTAGCTTGTCCGTGCGCAGCTGGCCCTCGCCGCCAGTGAGCTCAATCGTGGCCAGAGGACTGAAGCCGGTTTCGTCTGTATCCAGCTTGGTGATACGGCTCTGGGCGTTGAGGAAACGGTCGTCCAGGCTGAGCACCAGCGGCTGGCCCACGCGCAGGTTGAGGCGCTCGCCCTGTTGCTGCATCAGGTAGCCAACGGTGCGATGTATGAAGGGCAGGTACACCGCGCGCAACGGGAAGTCGTTCCAGCGGGTGGAGGCCGTGCTGGAAAAGCAGATTACGCGGCCATCGCCCCAGGGGCGTTCCAGAACGGCGGGCGTGCCGTCTTCGTAGCGCAGGACCGTGGTGGGGCGGCGCGCGTTTGCCAGCGCCTGCTCATTGAGGCGACTGGTCTCGTCGGGTGGCCAGGGGCTTTCAAGTAAAGGCCAGTGGTTGTAAAAGCGAGCCAGGGCGAGGCTGCCGGATTCACGTTCGGAGAAGAGCGAGGGAATCGGATGTTCGAAGGTGTCGGTCTCGAGCGCCTTGAAGATGGGCGCTGCCACGGATTCGCTGATCGGCAAACCGAGACGGGCGGGCAGCAGGCCCCACTCGTCGTGCAGCCGGTTGTTGTAAAAACCGGCTTCGGCATTCTCACCGGGGAAAATGACCAGGCCGCCACCTCCGCGCACGAACTCCGCCAGCGAGGCAACCATCGATTCTGGCAGCGTGGCGACCTCTGAAAGAAAGACCAGATCGGCCTGCACGAGGTTGCTGGCCGTGAAGGCGGGCGCTTGCACGACTTCGGTTTGTATGAAGAAGTTCGGACGCTGGCGTTTAGAAACGGGTTGCAGCGCATTGCGGAGGAAAAAGGAGGCGTCCTCGAGCGGGCGCTGGCCAGGGTTGCCTTCCACGATCAGCACATCGATGGCTTCGTTGACCTCGACAGCCAGGGAACGGCGGTTGTCCGCGTTGAGGCGATCGTCGGGGATGCTGGCAGTCAGCGTGTGTGTACCACCTTCACGCAGGTGCACTTCGAGCGTAACGGACGTAACGGTGCCGGGCTCGATCAGCGGCACGGTTTCCTGCACGCGTGGCGGCTGATCATTGACCGAGAGGTTGACCACGACATCGCGCAAGGGCGTCGCCGCGTGGTTGGTCAGCTCAACTTCCACACGCAACGGACGCGCGGTGGTCAGGATTTCCGCATCGGCGCGTAGCGCGGAGACGGCGAGGTTGGGTTCGGTGCCCTGACCTAAAAAAAGGAAGGTGGTGGGGAAGCGGTTTTTGGCGCCTTCAACGGTTGCGAGCAGTTGGCCAAAGTTGGAGAAACCGAGAGTTTGCCCGTCGGTGAGCAGATAGATTTCTCCCGCCGGTGCGCTGGATTCGAGTAGCTCGAGCGCGTTTTGATACGGTCCGGCCAGACTGGTTGCCTGATCGGATGGGCTGAAGCTGCGCAAGCGGCTGCGCACCAGCGCGAGGTCCTGTGTGGGTAGGGGGATGACGGCATCGATGTCATCGGAAATCAGGTGCAGGGCGACCTTGGAACCCGAGGGCAGCGCATCGAGAATGCTCTCAGCCGCGGCCCGCGCGCGCTCCAGACGGGTTTCGCCACCGTCGGTCAGGCGCATCGAGTAGGAGTTGTCGATCAGCACGATGGCATGGGTGCCACCCAGGCCCAGAAAGTTGGCACCAGGCAGGATCGGGCGCGCCAGAGCCAACGCTAGCAGAATCAAAATGAGGCAGCGAACGAGCAGCAGCAGCAAGTCCTGGATGCGCAGCCGCTTCTTGTTTTTCATCACGCTGTTGCGCAGAAACTGCATCGCGGCCCACTGAACCTTTTGAATGCGCGTGCGGTTGAGCAGCTCCAGCAGAATCGGGATGGCGATGGAAGCCGCCCCGCCTAGCAAAATCGCATTGAGAAAGGTCATCTGGGAAGCGGGTCAGCGCCCGGTAGTGCGCAGGCGCGTGGCCAGGTAGCGGTTGAGCACCTCGGTCGGCTTTTCGGCGGTGTTGACCAGATTGTAACTGATGTCGCTGCGCTCGCAGCCGATGCGCAGCGTGTCCATGAATTGCGTTACCTCGTCGAGGTAGCTTTGCCGGATGTTCCAGGGTTGCAGCAGGAGCTTGTCCGGGACTTCCAGACCTTCAAACTCGACGGTGCCATCAAAGGGAAACTCCAGCTCGTAGGGGTCCATCACGTGAAAGACGACGACATCGTGCTTGGCGAAGGCGAAGTGACGCAAACCGTCGAGGACCGCTTCGGGATCGTCAAAAAAGTCGCTGATAACGATCACGATGCCGCGCCGCTTCACCTGGCCGGCCATGTCGCTGAGGACCTTGCCGATGCTCGACTGAGCGACGGGCTCAAAGTCGACCAGCGTCTGGCAGATGTTGTTGATCGCCCGGGGCGTGCTGGTCTTCGGGTAAAAGGCGCGCAGTTCAGTATCGAACACGCCGAGGGTGCAGCTGTTGCGCTCGGAGAGAATGAGGTAGGACAGGCAGGCGGCCAGCAGGCGCCCGTACTCCATCTTGGTCGTGGCGCCGGAGCCGTACTGCATCGACTTTGATCCATCAAGCAGGATGGAAGCATCGAAGTTCGTCTCCTGCTCATACTGCTTGATGTAGTAGCGGTCGGTGCGCCCGAAGAGCTTCCAGTCGAGGTGGCGCAGGTCGTCGCCGGCGGTGTATTCGCGGTGTTGGTTGAACTCGATCGCGAAACCAGTGAAAGGCGACTTGTAGCGGCCCGCCATGGAGCCCTCGACGATTTTGCGCGCATGCAGGCCCAGCGCTTCAGCCCGCGCGATGGCGTTGGTGTCAAGCAGCCGCTGCTCGGGTCGCAGCCCTTTTTTGTGCGCCTTGGTTACGGCAGCACTGCGGGCGGTTTTGCCCTTTTTACGTCGCAGGGGCATGGGGGGCAGGGGCTGCGTTCACGTCTGCGGGACAGTTTGCAGGATTTTGTCGATTAGGTGCTCGGCGGTGATGCCTTCGCTTTGAGCCTGAAAGTTGGGCACGATGCGGTGGCGCAACACCGGCAGGGCGACCGCGGCCACATCGTCGCACGACACGTAAAAATTGCCGCTGAGCATGGCGCGGGCCTTGGCGGCGGTGATCAGGCTGATGCTCGCACGCGGACCCGCCCCCCAGCTGAGGTAGCGCTTGGCCCAGTCGTCGGACGCGTTCGCGTCGTTACCGGCGCGGGTCATGCGCACGATTTGCTCAGCGTATTGAAAGACGTGGTCGGCCACGGGCACCTTGCGCACAGTCGCCTGCAGGTGAAGGATGGCGTCACGGTCAAGGATGGCTTCCGGCTCCTCGTGGGTCGGATTGGTTGCCATCTTCATGATCTGGATCTCCTCTTCGGCGGTCGGGTAATCGACCTTGATGAGAAACATGAAGCGGTCGAGCTGCGCTTCGGGCAGGGTGTACGTGCCTTCCTGCTCCAGCGGATTTTGCGTGGCCAGCACGAAGAAGGGCTTGGGCAGATCGTAATCCTCACCGCCGACGGTGACCTGACGCTCCTGCATGGCTTCGAGCAGGGCTGCCTGTGTTTTTGGCGGCGTGCGGTTGATCTCATCCGCCAGTACGATGTTGGAAAAGATCGGACCTTTCAGAAACTTCGTGTTGCGCTCGCCCGTCGCAGGATCCTGATACATCACCTCGGTGCCGGTGATATCACTGGGCATCAGATCCGGAGTGAACTGGATGCGCTTGAAGCCTAGGTGAAGTGTCTTGGCCAGCGAGGAAATCAGCAGCGTTTTGGCAAGGCCGGGCACCCCCATCAAGAGCGCGTGGGTGCGTGTGAAAATGGCCATCAGGACCTGGTCGATTACATCCTGCTGGCCGACGATGACTTTGCTCAGCTCCTGTCGGATCGCTCCGTAGGCTTCGGCCAGGTCTTCAACCGCGCGCAAGTCATCTTCCGAAGCCTCGGGAGGCGGCGGGGGCGTTTCGAAGGTCGCTGCATCCTCGGTGGCTTCCTGAGTCGGTGCGGGCTCGTCGGTCATGAAGGTAAAAGCGTGGGTCGGGGTTTGTCAGGCGATTTGGCGACGGGCGTCATTACATGAATGAGGACACCTTCGATGTACGACTTGCCCGGCGGGCTCACAAGCACCAACTCAGCAGGTGCGCGTGCACATCGGTTGCGGCGATCTTCGATGCGTCCGGGAAGTCAAAATCGCCCAGCAACACCGGCCAGTCCAGTGAGTCCGTTGGAAGGTGTCCGTGCGAGCCGCACACCAGTTCGGCATCCAGCGGGATCACGTCCATACGCATGCGAAAGCCCAGCTTCTTTTGCAGGAGTCGGCGCGCGAGGTGCAGTTTCGGGAAGCGCAGGTTGGGGTCGATGAAAAGCTCGACCGGGTCGAAACCGTACTTGCGGTGGATGTCGACGCAGCGGGCAAAGTCCGGTGCTTTCTGATCGTCCATCCAGTAGTAATAGGTGAACCAGGCGTGCGGCTCGGCAATGGCCACTACCTCCCCGGCACGGGGGTGATCCAGCCCGGCAGCGTGCAAACTGTCGCCATGTAAGACCTGGCCGACGCCCTCGATTTTTTCGAGCAGTTGCACCACGTCGGCAACCTTCACCGGGTCTTTCACGTAGACGTGGGCGATCTGGTGGTCGGCCACCGCGAACGCCTGCGAGGCGCCAGCGTCGAGGAGCTCCCAGCCCGACTCCTCCCGGATCGCCAGCCACCCCGCCTCGCGCAGAGCGCGGTTGACGTGCACCGGGCGGTCGACGTCGGTGATGCCGTACTCGGAGAGCACGACCACCTCGACCCCGCGGGCCGTGAAGAACCCGATCAGATCCCGGAGCACCTCGTCGATCTCGGCCAGATCTGCGTGGACCCGAGGATCCTGCTCCCCGTACCGCTGCAGGTTGTAGTCGAGGTGCGGCAGGTACACGAGCGTGAGCGTCGGCC
>JBHJGM010000015.1:0-6877 GCA_050331815.1 Opitutales bacterium
GCGGCATTGCACCATCAGGGTTTCCCCCATTGTGAATGATTCGAGGCTGCTGCCACCCGTAGGTGTCTGGGCCGTGTCTCAGTCCCAGTGTGGCTGATCATCCTCTCAGACCAGCTACCCGTCTTAGCCTTGGTGAGCCGTAACCTCACCAACAAGCTGATAGGCCGCAAACCCCTCTCCAAGCGCCATTTCAGGCTTTAGCACACAAACCATGCGGTTCGTGGCCACATCCGGTATTAATCCAAGTTTCCCTGGGCTATCCCCGTCTTGGAGGCAGGTTGTTTACGTGTTACGCACCCGTTCGCCGCTAAACCATAAGGTTTCGCTCGACTTGCATGCCTGAGCCATGCCGCCAGCGTTCATTCTGAGCCAGGATCAAACTCTCCGAAAGTAGTTTGTTGTTAATTCAAACTGTTCAGAGCTGTTTGCGAATCCTGGGGATTCGCGAACTCGCCGGGGACGCGGTGACCCGCGGGCCCCGGTTACGCTCAAAGTAATGTTTTGAAGGGCCGTGCAATCGCACAAAGTAAACTTTCAAAGAACACCTCCCCGACGTGCCGGAGCATTGGGGGGAAAGGTCAACATGAGAACAGAAAGCTATCCTTTGGTCAAGGGGCTTTTCTATAAATTTTTCTCACAAAGAACCGGGTTTCTTCAGCAGCTTCACTCAGGTCGTAAGAACCGGGAATGAAACAACTGTCGAAGGGCCGAGAAACTACTCCGCGCATCGGCTTGCGCAACCCTTTTGTTAGAAAAATTTTTCACACGCTGTTCACATCCCTGAAACATTTCAGGCACAAGCATTTACGCGCTGAAAGGCGCGCTGATGGGCGTCAGAAGAAAAGCTAACGCTCCGGTATACAGTCCGCATGTGTATGCAGCCTTATGGTTTCTTAAGAGGCTCTGTGCCACGCCGATTCTCTCAGCGCCCGACGGCTGCACTGGCTTAGGGCATTGAGTGCGATGAAGATCCATATATTTGACGTGGCCGCAAACGGTCACAGCCTCGCCGACTCGCTGCGCGGGCTGAGTTTTGACGGCCACGCTTCCAGCGCTTTCGAAGCGGAGGTGTTTGACGCTACCTCGGCGCTTTTCGAAGCGTTTGAGCACGACCCGGAAGCCGCGCTGCTGGTTGATGCCGAACAAGGCAAGGAGGTGCTGGATGTGTTGGGCGAAGTCAGCCACCGCTGGCCGCATACGCTGCGTCTGGCCTGCGCGACGACTACCGAAATGCGTCGTCTGCGGGACCTGACCGGCTGGGTGAACCAGATTCTTTTCAAGCCGCTGGATGCGAACCGCTTTGTGCGGCGCATCGAGTTGGCGGCGCAGCTCAAGCCCTTGCTGACGGACCCCAGCGTGTTCGCCATCATCGCCGGGTCGAAAAGTCTGCCGTCCTTTCTGGACTCTTACGGCCAGTTGCTCGAAGCGCTCGACTCACCCGAGGCGGACCTGCTGGATATTGGCGAGGCGATCGAGCAGGACGTCGGGCTGTCGTCCACTGTGCTGAGCCTGGCCAACTCGGCGTTTTTCGGGGGCGGCACGGAGGTGACGGGCGCGGCCCACGCGATTTCAAAGCTCGGGCTTTCAGCGGTGCGAGCCGTGGTGATGGCTTATCCGGCGCTCAGTTTGCTGGATAAGAGCCCACATCTGCAGAAGCAACGCAAAACCTTTTGGAAGCATTCACGCAAGGTGGCCGAGGTGGCCCGCTTTCTGGCGCGCACGGAGGGCTTCGGCCATGAGGTGGTGGGCTACGCGTACTCAGCGGGTCTGCTACACGACGTGGGTAAGCTGATCCTAGCCAGTAACTTCGGCAAGCAGTACGACGCCTACCTCGATTACGCCGCTGCGCAAGACGTGCCGCTGCATACGGTGGAGCGCTCGTCGATGGGCACCGACCACGCGGCCATCGGCGCGTTCATGCTGGGTGTTTGGGGTGTGCCGCAGCCGATTGTGGAAGGCATCTGGAAGCATCACGAGGCCCCGTCGGACAACACCTCCACATTCGATGTGCCTTATCTGATTTACGGGGCCAACGCGCTGGTACGCCACCTCGATGCGGCCGGCCAAGGCACGCGTCCGCCGGTGCCGGTGCCGTTTGTCAGTCAGGAGGCAATCCCGGAAAGCGTACGCGCGCAGATCGAAAACTGGCTGGAGACGTGGCGTACCTCCGAGGCGGACGCGCTCCAGCGCAAGACCACTGCCTAGGTCTTTGCCCTTGCGCCCGGCGAGCGGATACGCAAGGCATGCGACAGCATGCCCGACGACGCAACTACCACCCTCACCCATCCCACCAAGGACTTTTCCTGGTTCTTTCAGTCACGCTTTGGGATGTTTATCCACTGGGGTACGTACGCCATGGCGGCGCGCCACGAGTGGGTCAAAAAGCATGAGCAAATTTCCGAGGCGAAGTACCAGAAGTATTTTCAGTATTTCAACCCGGACCTTTACGACCCGCGCGATTGGGCCCGGCGGGCCCGGGAAGCCGGCATGCGCTACGTTGTACTCACGACAAAGCACCACGAAGGCTTTTGCCTCTGGGACACGCAACACACCGATTACAAGGCGACGCACACGCCCTACGGCCGAGACTTGCTGACGCCATTTGTGGAGGCGTTTCGGGCTGAGGGGCTGCGTATCGGATTTTACTACTCGCTGATCGACTGGCACCACCCGCAGTACACGATCGATCGCATGCATCCGCGCAGCCCGCGCACCTTCAACCCGGAGGACTATGCGCAGGTGAACGAAGGCCGCGCAATGCCGGAGTATGCCGCATACATGCGCGACCAGGTGCGCGAACTCCTGACGCAGTTCGGCGAAATCTCGGTGATGTGGTTCGACTTCTCGTTCAGGTCCATCTGGAGCGCGGATGATTTCGGCGACCAGGACCCGAAGCACGGCGGCGGCCCCGGAAAGGGACACACAGACTGGGAATCGGAGAAGCTGCTGGAGGTCATCTACGAGTTGCAGCCGCAATGCCTGATCAACAACCGGCTGGACCTGCCCGGAGTCGGCGATTTTGTCACCCCCGAGCAGTATCAACCCGACAAGCCAGAGACCGATGCGGCTGGCAACATCCTGCCTTGGGAAGCCTGCCAGACGTTTTCAGGGTCCTGGGGCTACCATCGCGACGAGGGCAGTTGGAAAAGCCCGAAGCAACTGCTGACGATGCTGATCGACGGCGTCAGTAAAGGTGGCAACCTGCTGCTGAACGTCGGCCCGACCGCGCGCGGCACTTTCGACCACCGGGCGAACGCGGCCCTGTCCGCCCTGGGCGAGTGGATGCGGGTGCACGGGGAAGCCATCTACACCTGCACGATGGCACCGCCCGAATACGCCCAGCCGGTCGATTGCCGCTACACTTACAACGCCGAGATCGCTCGCCTTTACCTGCACGTGCTCAACTGGCCCTTTAAACACCTCTACCTGCCGGGTCTCGCAGGGAAAATCGAGTACGCCCAACTGCTCAACGACCGCAGCGAGATCCGCTTCAAGGATGTGGAGGGGGCCTGCCGGCTGACGCTGCCGATTCAGCCACCGCCGGTGGAGGTGCCGGTCGTGGAGTTGATGATCACTCAATGATGCTACATGGGCTATGATAGCCTCGGTTACAGTGTTCATCTTCAGTGACTTATCGGTAGTATTATGAGTGAGGACGGATTTAAAGATTCGATGCGTCGACCGATAAAAAAAGACCCGTGTGTCCGCCTAAATTCCTTGCCCGTTAGCTGAAGATGAAACTTGCCGTACTTGATGAAAATGGAAGCATCACCGCCGCCTTCAAAAAGCTGGCCACCTCGCAATCCACTTACGAAGTCGAGGTTCATACGCAAAAAGAGCCATTTACCGAGAGCTTGAAGCGCCAGCCGGCCTGGGTGATGGCAGTGGAAACCGACTGCGTCGAGCGCACTGCGAAAATCCTGGGCGACCTCGGGATGGTCTGGCCGCGCTCCATCCGCATCGCCTTTTCCAATGCTTTCGGGGTGAGCCGTCTGCGTGATCTATGCGGGCCGGCCAATCAATTTTGTTTCAAGCCGTTGGACGCAGACGCGGTAAAAAATCGCGTACAGGACGCGGTGGAAATGATCCCCTTGCTGACGGATTCGCACATCGTTTCGGTGGTCAGCGGCTTGCAGACGCTGCCGACCTTTTCTGAAAGCTATTCGCTACTCCTGCAGGAGTTGGAATCCGCGGACCCGGACATCGACAAAATCGGCTCGGCCATCGAGCAGGATGTAGGGCTCTTCGCGACCATTCTCAGCCTGGCGAATTCGAGCTTTTTTGGGCGCTCGACCCAGGTGACGCTGCCGCTCGAGGCGGTCTCCACGCTGGGATTTGGGGCGATTCAGTCGGTGGTGCTGGCGGCGCCCGCGCTCTCGCTGCTGGACGGCAATCAGGTGAAGGGTATCAGCCGGGAAAAATTCTGGGCGCACTCGCAAAAATGCGCCGAGATTGCCCGTCGCATCGCCAAGGAAGAAGGCCTGAAGGCCAAGGCCATCAACGATTGCTACTCGGCGGCGTTGCTGCACGACGTGGGTCAATTGGTTTTGGCCAGCAATTACGGCGAGCGCTACGAGGCCTACATCGCGCGGTCGAAGGAAACCGGCGAGAAGCTGCACGAGCTCGAGTACTCGCAGATGCAGACCGACCACGCCAGCATCGGTGCCTGCATGCTCGCGATGTGGGGCGTGAAGCCGGAGATCGTGAGCGCGATCTGGAAGCACCACACCGATCCGCCCGGCGGCGCCGACATCGATCCCACGCTGCTGGTCTACGCCGCGGACTGGATCTCCTATCAGCTCGACGCCGAGAACGAGGACGCCGTGCCCGAAGTGGCCAGCCCCGTACTGCAAAAACAGATGCAGCGCTGGTTGCGGATGTGCTTTGATGCTGAGCGCGAGGCCGCCATGAGCGCCTGAGCGCGGCGTTATTTTTCGGTCAGCGCGGTGGCCCCAGTCCAGCCGTGGGCAGGGGGCTTTTCGCGATACATGCGGCAGCGCCCGATGAAGATATGGGCGGTTTCGTCTTCGCCCTCGAAATGCTCGGAAACACGCCGGAAGCAACGTTCGGCAGCCTCAAAACGACTGGCGAAGTAATGCGCCATGCCCGTGTGCCAGTCCTCCAGCCAGAGCGGCGCCGGTTCCTCGATCAGCGATAATGGCGTGTACACGTCGAGGGCGCGGCTGCGCCCCACCACCCGAATGCGGTCGGTATGTCGGTAACAGATGGCGTCGCGGGTCAGGGCGTAGGTGCGCTCGCCGACCAGGAGGTTTTGCCGGTAAAACTTGGTCGCGCCTTCGAGGCGGGAGGCCAGGTTGACCGCGTCGCCCAGCACCGTGAATTCCATGCGCATGGGGTGGCCGATGTTGCCCACAATGGCCTCGCCGTAATTAAGGCCAACGCCGATCTGTAACTGGTGGCGCTCGGGGTCATCCAGCCATTCGCGGTTGAGCCGCGCAACGCAATTGCGCATGGCCAAGGCGGCGCGCACCGCCCGGCGGCAGTCCTCGGCCTCGCCGTGCGAGTGCGTGTCTCCCCAAACCGCCAGGATGGCATCGCCCACAAATTTTTGCAGCGTTCCACCTTCAGCCAGAATGGCGTCGACCATGCCTCGGAAGTACTCGTTGAGCTGCGCGACGAGCCGCTCTGGATCCGTTTTTTCCGAAAGCGCCGTAAAGCCGCGGATGTCGCTGAACATCACGGCCACATTCTGCCGGCGGCCCCGCAACAACCGAGTGAAGTCCTGCCGGTTGGCCAGGACGAGCTCGGCGACGTTCTGCGTGACGTAGCGATCGAGCACGCCACGCACACGACGGCGCTCGTACTGCTCCAGCACAAAGTCGTAGGCCAGCGCGAAACTCCCGGCGATGGCGAAACCGATGAGCGGGGCAAAGAGCGGCAGGTGCCAGTTGTCCTGCACGAAGAGCAGCTGCGAGACCGCCACGTAGGTCAGAACCAGCCCGAGCATCAGCAACAGCTTGAGCAGGACCCGCGCGACGGCCCAGCTGATGAGTCCGGGCACCAGCGTCAGCGTGACCAGCGCCACCCAGCGCCACAGCGCCGAGGCGCGTTGCACAAAGTTTTCGTTGAGGATGGAGGCCAGGATGTTGGCGTGCACCTCTGGACCCGACATGACGCCGTAGGGGGTGGTCTTGTCGTCCTTGAAGATTTCGGCGATCGGCCCGATCAGCACAATCTTGTCCTTGAAGAATTCGTTGCGGGTTAAAAACGCGCGACCGCTGACTTCCTCGGATTCGAGCACATCTTCAATCGGGATGATGGGAAAGGTGTCGCGCGGGCCGGCGTAGTTGATGATGAGCTTTTCGCGCAGCGTGGGTTCGTCGAACTCCAGGCCAGAGCGGCGCGCGGCCACCAGCGCGAGGGCAAAGTGGTCGGGCTCGAGGTGGTCGGGCAATGCGGCATCGGGCTGGCCGATCAGCATGTGGTAGCGCCCAAGCGTGAGGCGGCGGGCCGCGCCGTCGCCGTCGAGTTCGATCATGGCGTAGCCAAGCGCCTCCTCGCCCACCCCCTCGATGAAATTTTCGTGCGGCAATGTGAGCGAGGCGCGGCTCTGGCCCAGCGCATTGTCCTCGCCAGCCCAGATGTAGTTGAGCACGACCTTTTCCCCGACTTCGAAGAGCACGTCGGCAAACAAGTCGTCCCCCCAGCCCAACTTGCCCTGGTAAAAGTTGACGAAGCGCTGGATGGAGTCGGCCACGGGCGCGTCGCCACCGCCAAAGTACTTCAGGAACTCTGCCGAGAGGCGCTTGAGCGAGGCCTCGCCCCAGTCCCGCACCTCCTGGCGGAACACAATATCGAAGACCACCAGCCGGGCTCCATCGTCGAGGAGGCTGTAGGTGAGTTCGGCAAAAGCTTC
>JBHJGM010000016.1:0-135781 GCA_050331815.1 Opitutales bacterium
TCGAGACTGCCCGAGCCCACGCCAAAGACCTGGGTGATTGTCTCGCTGACCATCGAAGGCGGACCCAGGTGCCAGAGCGGCTGACGCCCGCAGGCCGCACGAATCCATCGATCCATGACAGGCTCCGGGGGCCAGACTGTAACCAGGTGCAGCGGCTCGCGCCCGTGGCGGCCCGTGGCGGTACCGTTGCCGTTGGCCTGGCTCTGACCTTCGACCGGCGGCTGAATCGGCAGGCACTGGTACTCGTGAATCAGCCGCAACGGAATGGTGCGGGTGGGCTCCGGTAAAAGATCGAGTTTATCAACAACGGACAGGCGCGCGTGTTGCGAAATTCGTTCCAGCAGCGCGTCATCGTCCTCGCCGAGCGCTTCACTCAGCAGCCCCAGCCGGTCGGCCCGTGGGGCGTCGATAATCTCGCGCCGCTTGTCTTCTTCAAGATCGTTGAGCGGGTGTCTGATTGCCTGCTGCGTCACCTCAGGGCCTAATTCTGGTTCACGCTGGGTAGCGTCGGCGTGCTGGGGTTCGTCGGCGGGATGACCACGCGGCGACGGATACGCGGGCGCGGCACGTTCTCGCCCGCGTTGTTGTTCGGATTCAACGACTGCACGCGGCTGCGCTGCGTCTGGGTCAAGTTGCGCACGGCAGGGACTTGCGGGCGCTGCTGATTTTGCGCCACGGTGGTTACCGGCAGGACGGTGCCCGAGGTGTCGCGCATGGAAATGACCTGGACGCGTCCGCCATAGTTGACGCGCAGGGCGGGACGTCCGCCCTCGCCGCCCTCGGGCAGGTAATCCAGCACGGTCACGCCAAAAGCGTCTTTGCCGGCGGTCACAGCCAGGCCCTGGCGGTTGGACTCGTTGAAAAGCGTGAACTTCCGCTCGCCCGAGCTGGTGGTGTAGGAGCCGGTGAAGGCCACCGTGAGCGGCTGCGCGGGAGGTGGTGGTGGAGGCGGCGGAGCCTCACGCACAGGCTGTTGACCGAAACCAGGTGGGACGAAGGGATTGCGGTCGAGCAGGGGGTCGGCGGCAAACCCCAGATTCACCCAAAGCAACCCGGCGATGGCCAGTACGAGGGCGGTACGCATCTGTACGAAGCGGTGCATTACAGTCTGTACCTTAGCCGATCAGAAGCGCCGACGCGACTTGAATCTCCAATCGTCTTCGGGTGGCTGCAGAATTTCCGGCAAATCGAAGGTGCCTTCCTCCAGGTAGCGCTCGATCTCAGGGCGTGCCTGGGTGTTTTCCAACTCGCGTTCGAGAATCTCGTCCTGCCGCGCGCGGGTGTCGACGATGTACGGCTTGATAAAGAATACGAGCTCGCGCCGGGTGTCGGCCTTGGTCTTGCCGCCGGCGAGCTTGTTGACCAGCGGGATGTGGCGGAAGAAGGCCAGGTCGTTGTCGGTCTCGGTCGAGCTGTATTCCTGCAACCCGCCGAGGACGATGGTCTCGCGATCGTTGACGCTGAGGAAGGACGTGGCCTCGCGGCGGCCAATGATGGGCTGCTCGTTACCGTCGATGATGACCGTGCCGGTGACCGTGTCGACGATCTGGTTGATTTCCAACTGGATGACGCCGTTGGAGCCGATCAGCGGGGTGACCGTCAGCTCGATACCGATGTCACGGAAGGTGACCGAACTGCTCGTGTTGCCCGGGTTATCGATATCGGAAATGCTTTGCGTGATGACCGGGCGCGATTCACCGACGATGATCTCCGCTTCCTGGTTGTGCGTGGTGACGATGTTGGGCGCGGACAGGATGCGGACATTGCTCTTGGAGGCGGCGGTGCCGATGACCGCAGCGATGGAGAAGTCCTTGACCGAGCCGGAGAAGTCGAAGGGCGTGCCCAGGCGCGAGGTGCTGACCGCGTCCACGTTGAAGCCGATCTCGTTGCCCGGGAAACCGGTGGTGTTGAACTCGATGTCGAAGGCGTCAATCCCGCGGGCGTCGTCCTCGGAGAGGGTCACTTCCGCGATAACCACTTCGATCAGTACCTGAGCCAGCAACACGTCGATTTTCTCGATCAGCTCCTCCAACTGCACCAGGTCACTGGCGGTGCCGTAGGCCACGATGGCGTTGGAACGCTCGTCAGCCACGATGGTGACAAATTCGCTGAACTGCAGGTCAGCGCCCCCGCCGGCGTCGGCGGCCACCGCTGAAGGTGTGCTGGGGGCCTGTACGTTCGGCACGGCGGGTTGCGTCGGCGGCGCGGTGCGGCCCACGCCCTGGTCGGGCGCGTCGTTTTCGTCCCGGGCGGCCTGTTGCCCCGAAATGACCTGTTGAATCACATCGGCCACATCGGGCGCGTTGGCGTGGCGGATGGAAAAGACTTCGCTGCGGGTCAGCGGGGCCACGTCCACGTCGAGCTTTTCGATCACGTCGGTGATCAGCGAAACGTTCGAGGGGTGCGTGACCACGACCAACTGGTTGGTACGCTCGTCAGCGGTGATGCTGGTGCCCCGCAGGTAGCGCCCGAGGCGACCGTTGTCCTCGGCAAGAGTCTCCAGGCGCGAGCGCAGGTCGGCGGCGTTGGTGTTGTCCAGACCGAAGAAAAGCACCTCCTCCTTGATTTCGGGCGGCGTATCGACTTCGGACAGCACCTGCTCGATGCGCTGGAGGTTGCGCAGGTGGTCGGTGACCAGAAAGGAGTTGGAACGCTCGAAGGGGACGATGGTCAGGCCCGAACCGATCAGGCTTTGCACGATCGGCTGCGCCTCCTCCAGGTCGAGGTAGTCGAGCGTGTAAATCTTGGAAAAGACCTTCTGTGAGCCCTTCAGGCCCGAGGCGCTGCGGTCCAGGTAGTCTGTGGTGGAGGCCAGCGCTTCCTGCAGCGGTACCGCCATCATGTAATCGGCGTTGAATTCGATGATGGCCACACCGTTGAGAGCCAGAAGCGACTCAAAGGCGGTCAGGATGTCGCGACGGGACATCGGGCGCTGCGTCTTGAAGCGGATCGACACCTGCGCGTTGAGGTTCTGCTTGCGCAGGATTGGCTTTCCATAACCCTCTTCCTCCAGATAGTTGAGGGTGGTGTCGAGGTCCCAGCCTCCGGTGGTGTCCACGCCCGCGATCCGGTCATCTAGATTGAGGGCGCTGTAGCCGGGCTGATAGGCAAAGTAGTCGGGCTGCAAATCCGTGAGGGAGGCGTATTCGGCGCCGCGCAGGTCCGGGCGGACGGCGTTGCCCTGCTGCGCGTGGAGCCAGACGGGACCGCTGCCGAGCAGGCAGGCGGCGCAGGCAAAAAGGAGTTTCGAGGGCGGGTAGTGGAGCATGTTTCGTCGGGTTCTGCGATCGCGATGGGGGTAGTGGGGATTAGGTCTGACTTTCGATGGGTTCGACCTGGGTTTCGGCCAGGTCTTGTCTCAGCTCGAAGGAACGCAGCACGAAGGTGGCCTTGACGAGATTCGGGTTTCGCTCAAGGGGGTCAATTTTCAGGCTTTCGAGGGAAATGTAAGGGGAGCGCTCACGCAGGGCGGCTTCGAATTCGATCAGCTTGGCCAGGGAGGCCTGGTCCGCCTCGAAGCGCATCGTGTGAAAGACAAACGCGTCGCTGTCCTCACTGCGCGGGGTGCTCAGGTTGATCCGGCGCAAGCCCAGGCGGCGGGCCAGGCTGTCGACCTCCAGCGTCAGCCGGCGGTGGTCAAAAGTCAGCGAGGGATCCAACTCGGCGACGACCGCGCGGATCTCGGCATCGATGCGGGGAGCCTCCTGCATCATCTCCATGGCGGCGTCCATGGAAGCCGTCGCCGTAGTGTAGGTGCGTTGAACGGTGCCAAAACGCCCCGTCCAGGTGATTAGCCAGACAAGCACCAGCACCCACACCAGCGCGGTCAGCATCAGCTTTTCGCGCAGGACCAGTCGGTTGTAGAGGATGCGTAAGTAGTTCATGGCAAACGAGTGACCGCGAGGTCAGTTGACCGGTGCGGTCTCCCGACGCAGTCGCTCCAGCAGGGCCGTCGTCGCGTTTTCGGAGGCGTTGTCGCCAGCATTTGTATTCGGTTGCGGAGCCTGGAAGCTTAACTGGTCCGGGAACTCCTCAGCGGACTTGAACTCAGCGGTCAGATCGAGGAACACTTGCGGGCCGCTAACCTTTGAATCAAACTGGACTTTTTCCAGCAAGCCGGTCGCTTCAAGACGCTCGATATACTGGTTAACGAGCGCGATGGAACCGGAGCCCTCGTTGAAGCGCGCCTGAATCCGCGCCTTGTCCGGACGGGTGACAAACGCGTTGCGGAAATAAAAATCGTTCGGCATCGGGCGCTGCAGCACACGCAGAAATTGAAACGGCTCGAACTCGCGCCCGGAAAACTGCTGCATCAGGGCCAGGTTATCCTTGCGCTGCAACAGTACATCGACCTCAGTCTGCATCTCTGCCTGGGCCACCGTCTGCTCCGTGGCGAAAATGCCGAAAACGCCCAAAGCCCCCTCCAGCACAAGCAACAGCAAGGCCAGCGCCGCCGCCACCTGCGTGGCCACCCAGAGCTTGCCAGCCAACTTGCGCTGGGCGCGCTCGCGGCGCTTGAAATCGCTCTGGCGGATGTCAGCCTGCCAGAGCGCGGTTTCGTCCGGCAAGGTGACAATCTCGGCATCGGAGGCGGGCTCCGCTGTATCTCCTATAGATGACTTAATGTCATCGTGTCGAGAAATATGGAGCGCGACGCCGGCTTCCTTTTTGCGCAGTTCGACCTTGGCCAACGTCAAGATATCACCGCTCGGTGGATAGGTACGTCGATCAAACTGGCCGAACAAACGCGCCTGGGCCGCTTCGATGGCCTGCGGGCTGGGCGCATCGGGCGTGATCTCTACAGTCTCGGCAGGATCATCCTCGCCCTCGTCGGGTATTTGCGGGACCTCAAGCGGCTCACTGAGCACCGTGTCGGGATACACCTCGCCCGCGCGATGGAGGGCTGCCGTCAAGCTGGAATCGGTGAGGAAAAAGCGCGCCTGGGCAGGCCCCGTCGTGTCGCGTACCAACGCCGGAAGAAAATCCGGAAAGACAAACGTGTCGCGCACCCACGCATCAGGCGACTCGCCTTCCTGGCGCAGGCTT
The DNA here is from genome assembly GCA_050331815.1 of Opitutales bacterium. Classification (GTDB taxonomy): domain Bacteria; phylum Verrucomicrobiota; class Verrucomicrobiia; order Opitutales; family JBHJGM01; genus JBHJGM01. The sequence goes on from JBHJGM010000016.1 coordinate 5,047, forward strand.
TCGCGAAAGGCCGCGAAGAGAAACAACCGCGATTTTTCCGCGTTGTGCAGGTAGCCCCAAGCCAGTTGCTCGATGGGAAAGGGCGAGAGCTCTTCGACGGTCAGCTCCGCCAGCGAGGCCACCTCGTCCGCAGGTAAGCCCGGAGCCAGTTCCTCGAGGTGGCAAAAGAAAACTGCGCCCGGGATCCAGCGAATGGGTTCTGGGGCGGAAGTACGCAGTCCATCAAGGAATTGGCGAAATGAGGGCACCGGATACTAAAACGGTGAGAAATGAATATCCTTAATCAACGCGAACATTCTCGACAAGGCTGATTATGTTGAAGGGGTAGTCCTGAAATCCGTCGCCTTCCTCGTCAGTGGAACCGCCGCGCTGCCCCGATGAAGAACGCGCGGAGCCGCCGGAGTTCCCCCCGGGGATCGTGCCGCGGACGTTTGGAGGCGCGGATCTCCCACTCTGGCCCTCGTCGGGGCTGGCGCCGTCGTCCTGAGCGCCGTCTTCGTCTTCTTCGTTCTCCTCACCGGTGATGAGCGTGAGGAAGAAGCTGGAGGCGGCGTTGCGCACCTCGACGGAGACCTGCAAAGTCTGCGCCTGAAAGCCAAACTCGGCCCCATCACCCACGCGCAGGGAAACCCCCTCGCTCTGGGCTTCTTCGGCGGAGCGCAAAAAACGCTCATCGCCGGTGCCGGGCGTGCGGTCGTTCCCGGTGAGAAAGTCGCTGAGATTTTCGGGCTGCAGGCCTTCGCGCTCCTCCAGCACGGTCAGCACCAGCGCCGGGGCGGTGTTGAGGTTGGGTGATGCGTGATTGCCCCGGGCGGTGACCGCCGAGGCAAACAGGTGGTAGCGCTCGTTGGCTTCACCGGTATCGGGGTCGAAAAACTGCTCGTCGAACCCGCGAATGTAGCGCAGGTCTTCCAGCTTGCGCAGCGGCTGGTTGGAGGGGCGGCGACGGGTGGAGTCCTCGCGCTCGTACCAGTCGGCTTCGGCCCCGTTGAGGAGGGCGTCGTCGTCCTCGTCGGTCCAGTCAGCCAAGGAGGCGATCAGGATGTCGGCATCACTGAACTCGACACCCAACTCCTCCAGCAAAAAGCGAAAGGTGTCCTCGTCCTCAGCCAGCTGCCGCAAGGCAAATTTACCGGAGAGATCCTCGATAGTGACGGTCGCCTGGAGGCCGTCAGGCAATTCGATTTCGGTGTAGGCGACAGGATTGGTCCAGCCCTGGTTGGGGCTGAAGAGGCCCTCGTCGATGGTCTGAATCTCGTGCAAGGCCGCCAACGAGAGCTCCAGCACCATGTAGGCTTCGTCGCGCAGGCTGTCGCGCTGGAAGGAGTAGCCCTCGTAGCGGATGCGGTTGGTGATCAGCTCGAGAAAGAGGATCACCATGACCGAGAGAAAAAAGATGAAGCCCAGCACGATGATGGCGATCGCGCCGTGCCGCCTGGGGGCCATGAGCCTTTGCAGTCGAGGGGTCATGGGCGCGGCACGTTGGTTTCGGTCTCGGGCATGAGAAAGGCGAGTTGGCGGGGCTCGTCTTCGTTGCCGGGATAGAGGTCGAAGGTCAGGCGCAGGTAGGTCGGCAGGAGCAATTCGTCGCCCTCCTCTTCGGGCGCATCCTCGATCTCCCAGCTTTCGCGCTCCTCGTCGTAGTAGCAGTATTCGACCTGCGAAATGAGGGGGGAGATCAACGTCTGGTAAATCTCCGGATCTTCGTCGGGATTGTCGGCCTCGCCGTGCCAGTACATCAAGAGCCCGACGCGCTCATCGAACTGCAGGTAGCCGGTCACCTGGCCAAAGGGCGGCTCATCCTCGTCGAGAATCTTCAGGATGGGCAAATCACCGGGCAGGTAAAAGCTGATCAGGGCGTCCTCGCCGAAGCCGGACCCGGGCAACTCGCGGAAGGCCACCGTGGCCACATCCTCCTCGTCGCTCTCGTCGGCCTGCACCTCGGCCGCGGAAAACGCGAAGGCGAGGAAGCTGTTCACGGACTGAACGTGCTCCTCGTAAAAGGGTTCGTTGAGCATATCGAAGTACAGCTTCTGCACGAGGAAGACAGCGCTCGCCATGCCGTACAGAATCATGCCGCCGATGGCGATGCCCACGACGACTTCCACCAAGGTAAACCCCGCACGGGGCGGCCGAGTTGCGGAAAAAATGCTCATGGGCTCTGCCAGGGGCGCGCGTCTTCCAACGCCTCGCGTTTGTCCTCGAGCAGGCTCTCGAAGTCCTGCTCCTCCATCCAACCGGGGCGCAGCACGTACAGCGTCGCGGTGTAGGGCTCGGATTGCGTCGAGGTGAAACTGGGACCGCTGTCGCTGAAGGTGACGGTCAATTCCACCTTGAACAGATCAATAATGTTGGTCTCCTCCAGTTCGACTTCCCAGTCGGCCTCGCCGCCGCCGAGGGTTTCAATCTCGCCGCCGTCCTCAAAATCTTCACGTTCGGCGATGTTAAGGATCTGCCGCAGCACGAAGCGGAAATCTTCGTCGTAGTCGCGGGTCTCGCGAACGATCTCCAGCGAAAACAGACCCAACCGCGTGGCCTCCATCAAAACGACGCTGGCCAGACCGAACACCGTCAGCGCGAAAAGCACCTCGACCAGCGTGAAGGCACGGCGGATGCGCCGCCTGAGCGCAGACAAGCCGCGTTTCTCTGGGAACCTGCGCTGTTTCATCGCTCGGGGTCGTAGTCGATGGGGCCGGCGGAAAACGGCTCCAAGGTGATCACTTCGACTTGGGTGCCTTCCTCGATTTCGATGCGTGCGCCGGTGGACAGCCCGCTCGGGTGAAAAACCAGATCGCTCACCGGGTCCCTGGCGTATTCGGGAACAATGTTACCGACGTTGATGGAGCCGCCTTTTTCCGAAGCCACCAGCGGATAAAACCTGACCGTGGTGTCGCCGCGCGGGATGAATGCCTCCTCGCTCAGGACCATCTCCGGCAGATCGGCAAAGGGCGAAAAGACCCGGAAGACTTTCGAGTTGTCGTCCCAGGTCAGGTGGACGGGCTCGCGCGAAACGTAGGCCTGATAGCGCGCCTCCTGCACCAGCTCGCGGAACAGCTGGAAGGTGGGCTTGTTTTGGAAGGCGTCCGCGAGGGTGGTCCAGGACAGCGCCGCGAGCGTGGTCGAGAGGGCGATCAGGGCAATGACGATCAGCACCTCCAGCAAGGTGAAGGCGCGGCGTAAGCCCAGGCGGCTTCGCCTCAAATCCTGCGATGGTGCTCGCCGCCGTGTCATGCTATCCGTTCACGGCCAAGCCGTGGTGATTACTCCCAGTTGGTGATGTCGTCGCCACCGCCTTCGGCACCGTCCGGACCCCAGGAAAACAGATCATAAGCTGAGGCGCCCCCGGTCTTGTTGCGCTGGGCGGGAAAGGCATATTGGTAGGGATTGCCCCAGGGATCGGTGATGCCCGCTTCGCCGTTTTCGATGTAGGGACCGCTCCAGCGGGTGACGCCCGAGGGCTTGTTCAAGAGAGCTTTCAGGCCCTGAGCGCTGTTGGGAAAGCTGCCGACCTGGAAACGGTAGGCGCTGAGGGCCTGCTTGCCGGTCAGGTTGATCCAGTTGCGCGCGGTGTCGACCTGCGCCCCGCCAAAGATCTGGTCGTAGCCCACCACCATAAGGCCGGCCAAACCGGCGATCAGCGCGATCGTGATGAGGACCTCCGTAAGGGTGAAGGCGGCGCGGCCAATGAGGTTACGCGGACGCGGGCGGTTCAAACGATTACGTTTCATGATGGGTGGGCAGTCGAGGTTTGGAAAATTGGATCGGACAGTTCAACAATCAGTATATCGCTTCAAAACATGCGAATCACGGCAGGCTTACCGTAGCCGGGCCGCGCTTGGCAATGCCGGGAACGCTCAGCCGAGTGCCTGCAAGTGAGTGAGTGCAGCCGGGGCAAAGGTTCCGCGCGAGGATCCAAACCCCCAAAGAAAAACCCCGGCCAGGCAACCGGGGTTTGCAAATGAATTTCGAGTGACGTGGCGTAGCGTTCAACCCTTGGCCTCGACAATCATGCTTTCGAGGGTGCGCGCGTCGGCCGCGAACTGGCGGATGCCTTCGGCGAGTTTCTCGGTGGCCATGGCGTCCTCGTTGAGGAGGAAACGGAAGGACTTCTCGCCGGTGTCAAGCTTTTCGAGGTCGCTCTGGGCTGCTTCGGCGGGGTCGAGCTTCTTGACGACCTTTGTGTCCATCTCGGCTAGCTCTTTGAGCAGCTTGATGTTGATGGTGAGCAGGTCGCAGCCGGCCAGTTCGAGGATTTCACCCGAGTTGCGGAAGGACGCGCCCATGACCTCGGTTTTGAAGCCGAACTTTTTGTAGTAGGCGTAAATTTCTTTGACTGAAAGGACGCCGGGATCCTCGTGCGCCTCATAATCGCGCCCTTCGGCAGCCTTGTACCAGTCGAGGATGCGGCCCACGAAGGGGGAAACCAGCTGGGCGCCGACATCGGCCGCGCGGGCCGCCTGGATGGTCGAGAACATCAGCGTCATGTTGGTGTTGATGCCATCCTCGGACTGGAGGACTTTGGACGCCTCAAGGCACTCCCAGGTAGAGGCCAGCTTGATCAGCACGCGCTCTTTGTCGATGCCCTGTGCATTGTACATGCCGATGAGCTTGCGGGCCTTGGCCAGAGAGCCCTCGGTGTCGAAAGAAAGACGGGCATCCACCTCCGTGGAGACGCGGCCGGGCACCAGCTTCAGAATCTCGGTGCCGAAGGCGACCAGAAGGTTGTCGGTGATTTCCTCGACGGATGCGCTGCCGTGGTCCTGGAGGACCTTGTCGAAGACCGGCTTGTATTCCTCTTGCTGCACAGCCTTGAGGATGAGGGTCGGATTGGTGGTGGAATCCTGCGGCTCGAACTCCTTGATCTGGTGAAAGTCCCCCGTGTCAGCGACGACGGTGGTGAACTGCTTGAGCTGTTGGAGGCTGCTCTGCGCGACTTCAGTAGCGGTGGTCATATTTGAGATGAATTTATAGTCAGTTGCGGGCGGGAGTCACGAACATGCGCCGGGATTCCCAATTTTGAAAGCGTTCGGAGGGATTGGCCGGACTGGGTTGGCCTTAGTTGAACGATTTGTCCGTGAGGCAACGCCTGAGCGCCCAGACCAGCAGCAGCCCCCAGCCCAGGATGAACGCAACACCCCCCAGCGGCGTGATGGGGCCCAACCAGCGCGGTCCGTCCAACGCCAGCCAGTACAGCGAGCCGCTGAAAGCGAGGATGCCAAACTCCCAAAGACAGCCCAAGGTCAGCCAGGGGCCACGCCTAGCCTTGGGAACCAGTGCAAGTGCACCTACTATTAACAGGGCAAGGGCATGAGTCATCTGATAACTGACGGCGGTGCGCCAGGTCTGCGCAGATTCATTTGCGGCCAGTGCGTCTTTGAGCCCATGCGCGCCAAAGGCCCCCAGCCCGACTCCCAGCAGCGCCCAGAAGGCCCCCGAAGCGATCAGCGCGTAGCTGAGCCAGTCCCGCGATGACGGATCGACTGGCAGAGACTGACCGGTTGTGGAAACGGAGTGTGATAGAGTCTGAGACATCGCTACCAATTTTTAGCTTGATTTGGTCTTTAAAACTGACGACACAATCGGGTCTGAGACTCTGTTCTCAGGACTAAACAGCAAACCAACAAGCAACTGAAACATAAGATGAACAAGAGCATTGCTACTATCGCGCTCGCTTCGAGCATGGTTGGCATCACCGCTCAAGCGCAAGTTCCCAGCCTCGAAGATCTTTCGGTGTCGGGTTCTTTCGTTTTTGAGTCGGAATATATCTTCCGTGGTGCCCGCCTCAACAGCGAGTCGTTCCAGCCGCAAGTGGAGTTTGGCCTGCCGCTGTACAAGGGCAACCTGTACGCCGGTGTGTGGACGAACCTGCCCATCTCGCAGAATGACAGCACGGGCGACATCGGTAACGAAGTTGACCCGTACATCGGCTTTGCCATGCCGGTGACCGACATCATCACCGTGGACGTTGGCTTCACCTACTTCTGGTTCCCGGAAGATCCGGTGACCACCGGTGTTGACCGCACCCGCGAAGTCTATGTGGGCATTCAGGCCGACGTCGCCGACCTGGTCTTTGTGACCCCGGCCGTCTACTTCTACTACGACTTCGACCTCGAGCAGACCCTCGTGGAAGGTTCGCTGGGTTACACCCTCGACCTCGAAGATATCGCCGGCGTTCCCGGTGTTGCCATCGACCTGGCCGCCTACGTTGGCTGGCTGCAGACCGATGACACCTCCGCGGGTCAAGGCGGCGGCGGTTCCGAAAACGGTTACGTCTACGGTGGCGGTAGCGCCGACCTCGTTTACTCGCTGAACGAAAACATCGCCTTCTCTCTCGGTGTGCGTGCCGCGGCCAACAACGATGGTGACGATCCCGGCAACGTGGGTCCCGCCAACGGCCTCGGTTCTTCGCAGTCGTTCTGGTGGGGCGGTTCGGCCTCCTTCTCTTACTAAAAACTGGTTGAGAGAAGCTGGCTGAGTTCGACTCAGACGGTTCCAACTTTCGCCCGCGTCCGGCAACGGACGCGGGTTTCTTTTGCCCTAAAGGCGAGGGATACCGCCCAGTTATCCCAGCGGGCAAAAGGCATTGACAGGGCCAGCCAGTCACGTATTCTCTTCGGTTTTCCCAAATGAAAACGACCCTGGCCAAACCGGGCGACGCCAAGAAGTGGTATGTCGTCGATGCCTCAGGAGAAATCCTGGGCCGTCTCTCTGTAAAAATCGCCAACATCCTACGCGGGCGGCACAAGCCAACCTACACGCCGCACATCGACGCGGGCGACTACGTGGTGGTGATCAACGCGTCCAAGGTACGCCTGACCGGACGCAAGGAGCAGGACAAGGTCTACATGAGCTACAGCGGCTGGGTCGGCGGCGACAAGTACCACAGCGTCGGGCACTACCGCTCGAAGAATCCCGCTTTCATCATTGAGCACGCCGTTAAGGGCATGCTCCCGCGCAATAAGCTCGCCAACGCCATGCTCTCCAAGCTGAAGGTCTATCCCGGCAGCGAGCATCCGCACGAAGCCCAGCAACCCATCGAGCTAAAGGCCTAGCCGCACTCCGGCCAGCCGAACGCATTTTCGAATAATCCGCACATGACGACTCTTTCCGCCAGCGAAGCTTCCCTAGTGGCCGTCGGGCGCCGCAAAACCGCGACCGCCCGCGTGCGCATGACCCGTGGCAGCGGCCAACGCACCGTCAACGGCAAGCCCTTTGAGCAATATTTTTACTCAGAACAGCTCGTGAACACCGCGCTGTCTCCGCTCGACGTCGCCGAGATGCGCGACCAGATGGATCTATTTATCCGGGTCGACGGCGGCGGTCCGATGGGGCAGGCCTCCGCGGTCTCGCTAGGCATCGCTCGCTCGCTGCTCAAGCTCGACCCTGAGCTGCGTCCCCAACTCAAGAAGAACGGCTTGCTGCGACGCGATCCCCGGATGAAGGAACGCAAGAAGCCCGGTCAGCCGGGTGCTCGCAAGCGATTCCAGTTCTCCAAGCGCTAACGGCGTTCGGACACGAGGTATTTTGGCAGCAACGCCCTCGGGGTTCGACGACGACCTCGAGGGCGTTTTGTTTTCTGACAAGGCAATCTCCAGCAAACTCCACCTTCCTCATTTCCCCAAGTTTCTTTCCCGCATAGGCTTAAAGAATTTCATCGATGAACGTAGGCATCGCAGGCGCTTCGGGCTATTCCGGCCTGGAACTGGTCCGGCTGCTGGCCCGGCATCCCAAAGTTACGCTAACGCACGTGACTTCGAGGAGCCTGGGCGGCCAGCGGGTAGATGCTGTGATGCCGATGCTGCGGGGTTTGGTGCCCGCAGAGCTGGCTTTTAGCGATTCGGATCCGCAGGCGATGGCGCAAGACGCGGCGGTTGACTGGTGGTTTCTGGCGCTGCCGCACGGGGTGGCGGCGGATTTCGCGCGGCCTCTCGTGGATGCAGGCAAGCGGGTCATCGATCTCTCGGCGGACTTTCGGCTGGGCTCGCCGGAGTTGTATGCTGCTTATTACGGCAAGACGCACGCGGAGCCCGAACTCCTGCGGCAGGCTCCATACGTCATCCCGGAATGGCACCCGCTCGAAGACTGGAAAGCGGCTGCCTTGATCGCCTGCCCCGGCTGCTATCCGACCAGCCTTTTGGTGCCCCTGCTGCCGCTGCTGAAAGCCGGTGTTCTAACCGGCAAGGGAATCGTCTGCAACAGCTTGAGCGGGGTCAGCGGGGCAGGGAAGAAAGTCGACGAGGCCTACCTTTTCTGCGAGCGCAACGAGTCGGCCAAGGCCTACGCACTGACCCGGCACCGGCACCTCTCCGAGATTGAGGAGCAGCTGGGAGCCGCCCGGCAGTCGCCTGTGGTTGTGCAGTTCAATCCCCACCTCGCGCCGATGAGTCGGGGGATCGTCAGCACAATCACCGTTCCAGCCGATGGGCAAAACCTGGACGCCTTATACACCACCTGGAACGCGGCTTACGCGGATCGGCCGTTTGTACAGGTGTTGCCCAGTGGCACCTTTCCGGACAGCGCGCATGTGACCGGAACGAACCGGATCGACCTCGCGGCAGTGCACGATGCGCGGACGGGCAACTATGTGATCACCAGTGCCGAGGACAACCTGCTCAAGGGCGCTTCGGGTCAGGCGGTGCAAATTTTCAATCTGGCCTGCGGTTTTGCCGAGACCGACGGGCTGCTTTAAAAGATAATTTTTGCGATGACTGCCGTGAATCCATTGAGCGAAGTCGCTGGAGAGAACCCGCCGCCGCTGTGCCCGGGGTTCCGGTTCAGTGGCGTGCCTTGCGATGTGCGCGGCACACAGGATGGTCGGCTCGATCTGGCACTGGTCGTCTCGGAGAGGCCTTGCAACGCTGCTGGCGTCTTCACACGCAACCGGGTGCAGGCGGCCCCGGTGACCTATTGTAAGGAAATTCTGGATACGTCGGACAGCTTTCACGGCCTGGTGGCCAACAGTGGAAACGCCAACGCCTGTACCGGCCCGCAAGGCCTGGCGGACGCGCGGGCTCTGGCCGAAGCCGCCGAGGGTGACGACCTGCCCTCGGGCTCGATGTTTGTCTGCTCGACCGGACGGATCGGACGGCCTCTGCCCATGGAAAAACTCACCCGGGGCATTGCGCAGGCGCGTTCGAGCCTGGCTGGGGATGCCGACGCCGCGCGGAACGCAGCCACGGCGATCCTGACCTCGGACACGCGCGAGAAAACCGCGCATGCCACCTTTGTCCATGATGGCCAGACGGTGACGGTGTCTGGCTTTGCCAAAGGTGCCGGCATGATCGAGCCAAACATGGCGACCATGCTCGCTTTCATACTTACGGATTTAGAAGCACCCGCCGAGTTGCTTCAGGCGGCGCTGGCACAATGCGTTGCCGGCAGCTTCAACGCGCTCAGCATCGATGGGGACATGTCGACCAACGACACCGTCCTACTGCTAGGCAACGGGGCCAGTACCGTGAAGTTGAAGGCAGCCGAGGGGGAACTCTGGTCAGCGTTTACTCAAGCGCTGCGGCAGATTTGCGGCTCGCTAGCGCGTAAGATCTTGGCCGATGGCGAGCGTATCACCAAAGTGGTTACGCTAAAAATAAAAGGCGCGCCCGATACCGCAGGTGCCGAGGCGGTGGCGCGGGCGATCGCGAATTCGCTGCTGGTGAAAACCGCCTGGTTTGGCAGCGATCCGAACTGGGGCCGGGTGGCTTGCGCCGCCGGTTACGCGGGGGTGGATTTCGATCCGGAGCGGCTGACCATTGCCTACGGCGCGGTGAAGGTCCTCGACCTGGGCGCGCCAGTTGAAGTGGCCATGGAAGCGGCGCGGGCGCAGTGCCTGGCCCCGGTTTTTGAGATCACCGTTGACCTGGGCAACGGCGATGGCGTGTTTGAATTGCTCACCACGGACTTGAGCGAGGGCTACGTGAACTTCAACAAGTCCGAGTAAGGCCTCACCTCCCAAACAATGCTGCCATGACCACCTCCGGCATCCCTCCCACCATTCACGAAATCGACGTCATCACCAAGGCGGAGGTGCTGATGGAGGCGTTGCCGTACATCCAGCGCTTCAAGGGCTCGACGTTTGTGGTCAAGTACGGCGGCAGCTTCATGGATGACCCCGACCCGGAAGTGCGCCGCCGGGTGGCCACGGACATCGTTTTTCTGGCCGCGGTCGGGGTGCACGTGGTGGTGGTGCACGGCGGGGGCAAAGCGATCAGCCGGGCCATGGAAGCGGCCGGGCACCAGCCTGTATTCAAAAATGGACTACGCTACACCGACACCGCCTCCATCGCTATCGTCGAGAAAACGCTCAATGACGTGGTCAATCTGGACATTTGCGAGCTGGTCCAGGCCACCGGTGGGCGTCCCCAAGGCATGCCGGGCAACGTCTTGCTGCAGTGTGAGCGTCTTGAGCAAACCGACACCGCGGGCAAGCCGGTCGACCTCGGCTACGTCGGGCGTATCCAGTATGTAAAAACAAAGCTGATCAAGAAGGCGCTGCAGTCGGGCTACACGCCAATTATTTCACCCGTGGCAGCCGACGAGCACGGCCAGCCCTACAACACCAACGCCGATGTGGCCGCCGCCACGGTAGCCGCCGCGCTGCGAGCACGGCGGCTGGTCTACCTCTCCGATGTGCCGGGCCTGTTGCGCGACCCGGCGGATCCGCAATCGCTGATCTCCAGCCTGGCTGCGGCGGAGGTCCCCGCCCTGATGGCCGACGGCACGATCAGCGGCGGCATGACCCCCAAGGTCGAAAGCGCGGTCGAGGCCATGAACAACGGCGTGCAGCGTGTTCACTTCGTCGACGGACGCATGCCCCACTCCATCCTGCTCGAAATTTTCACCGATAAGGGTATTGGCACGGAAATCGTCAACGCCTGACCGTCTCACCACAAAACCACACGAACGATGCAAACGCTCTGCGAACACGACACCACGAGTGATTACGCGCGGCATCTCCTCGGCAACTACGGACCGGCGCCTCTGACGGCGGTTCGGGGGGAGGGCTGCTATCTCTGGGACGACGCGGGGCGACGCTATCTGGACCTGGGCTCGGGCATCGCGGTCAACGCGCTGGGGCACGCGCACCCTCGTTGGGTAGCCGCCGTGCAGGCTCAAGCGGCGGAGCTGGTACATTGCAGCAATCTGTACCGGATTCCTGCTCAGGGAGAACTGGCCCGGCGGCTGGCGGAGCGCATCGGCCAGGGCAAGCTGCTTTTCTGTAACAGCGGCACGGAGGCCAACGAGGCGTTGATCAAGTTGGCTCGGCTGCATGGGCAGCGCCTGTGCGGAGCCGACGGACAGCGCTTCAAGATTTTGACGGCGCAAAACGCCTTTCATGGACGGACCTTTGGCGGCATGGCCGCCACGCCGCAGGCCAAGGTTCAGGGTAACTTTCACCCGATGCTGCCCGGCTTTGCCCACGGCAAACTGAACGACGCCGCCAGCTTTGAGGCGCTCATCGACGACACAACCTGCGCCATCTTTTTGGAAAGCATTCAGGGCGAAGGCGGCATTAACGTGGCCGAGAATGGCTTTATGCGCGACATCCGCGCGCTCTGCGACCGGCACCAGTTGATGCTCTTGATCGACGAAGTGCAGTGCGGCATCGCGCGCAGCGGTCGCTTCTTCGCCTACGAATACGCCGGCATCACCCCGGACGCCATCGGTATGGCCAAGGGCCTGGGCGGGGGGTTTCCGATCGGCGGGATCTGGGTCCGCGAGGGCTACGACACCCTCTTCAAGCCCGGCAGCCATGGCACCACTTTTGGGGGTAACCCCCTCGCCAGCGCCGCCGCTCTGGCTGTGCTTGAGGTGATCGAAACGGAAGGCCTGGTCGCGCATGCCGCATCGGTGGGACAGCACCTGGCGACGGGTCTGGAAGCCATCGCCCGGCGCTTTCCGCACTACGTCGCCGAGACGCGGGGACGCGGGCTGATGCGCGCCATTGAGCTCAAAATTGAGAATCGCCCGGTGCTGGCCGCACTCAGGGAACAGGGCCTGCTGCTGATTCCGGCGGGCACAAAGATCATCCGCTGGTTGCCCCCGCTGATCGTCTCCACCGCGCAGATCGACACGGCGCTGGAGATCTTCGCCAACGTGCTGGAGAGCCTGCCAGCGGAAACCGCCTAACCCCCGATGCGCATGGCACAGTCTTTCTTAGCTGAAACCGATCCGGGCCTCGACGCCTTGGCGGATATCTTCGCCACCAGCCGGAAGTTCAAGGCCCAGCGTGCGGACACGCCCAAGCCACTCGCCGGGCAGTCCTGGGGGTTGCTGTTTTTCAAGAAAAGCACGCGCACGCGAGTTTCGTTCCAGGTGGGCGTACATGAGCTGGGCGCGCAGGCGGTCGTCCTGAACACCGGCGACCTGCAGATCAGCCGTGGCGAATCCGTCGCCGACACCGCGCGTGTGATGGGCCGCTACCTGCACGGGCTGATCATTCGCTGCTACGCGCACACCGTGCTGGAGGAGTTCGCGGCTGAGAGCGGGCTGCCGGTTGTCAACGCGTTGAGCGATCTGCTGCACCCCTGCCAGATTTATGCGGATATGTTCACGCTGGCCGAACGCTTCGACCCGGTGGCAGCTTCGCCCTCGTGCTTGAAGGGACGCCGCCTGGTCTTTTACGGAGACACAGCCTGCAACGTGGCCAATTCGCTGGTTGTCATGGGCGCCCTACTGGAGATGGAGATTGTGCTTTGCGGGCCCCAGCAAGCCCGCCCGCCCGCGGAGGTCGAAACCCTCATCAGGAAAGCCGGCTTGAAGCCGACCTGGCGTCAGGAAAGCGACCCGAAAGCCGCTGCCGACGGAGCGGACGCGCTTTACACGGACGTGTGGGTGAGCATGGGCAAGGAGGACGAAGCCGCTCAGCGCAACGCCGCCTTTGAGCCGTTTCAGGTGACCGCCGAACTGCTCGAGCTGACCGCACCCGAGGCCTGTTTCCTGCATTGCCTGCCGGCGAAGGTCGGCATGGAGGTGGGCGAAGGCGTCATGGAGCATCCCAAGTCGGTCGTTTTCGACCAGGCCGAGAATCGTCTGCACGCGCAGAAAGCCATTCTCGCTCAAATCACCCAATAGGATTTCTAAATTTTAATTATTTGAATCGATGAAAATTGTTCTCGCCTACTCCGGGGGTCTCGACACCTCGGTCCTTGTTAAATGGCTCAAGGAAACCTACCAGGCGGAGGTCGTTACTTTTTCGGCAGACATCGGCCAGGAAGAGGAGCTCTCGGGCCTGCCGGAAAAGGCCAAAGCGACCGGGGCCAGCGCGCACTACACCGTTGATCTGGTGGAGGAATTCGCGGCTGACTTCATCTATCCGATGATTCGGGCCAACGCGATTTACGAGGGCCAGTACTTTTTGGGCACCTCCATCGCGCGTCCGTTGATCGCCAAGGCGCAGATCGAGATCGCCCGGAAAGAAAACGCCGACCACCTCGCCCATGGCGCCACCGGCAAGGGCAACGACCAGAGCCGGTTTGAACTGACTTACGCCGCCCTCGCGCCCGATCTGAAAATCCTGGCCCCCTGGCGCAATGAGACCTTTCGCGAGGCTTTCCCAGGGCGCACGGAAATGATCGACTGGTGCCGCGCGCACGCGGTTCCGGTCGAAGCCTCCGCCAAGAAGCCCTACTCGATGGACCGCAACCTCCTGCACATCTCCTACGAGGCGGGCATTCTGGAAGACCCCTGGTTCGACCCGACCACACCCGACAACAAGGACATGTACAAGCTGACGGCGGATCCCGAGGACGCGCCCGACGCCGCCCAGTACATCGAGCTGACCTTCGAGAAGGGCGACTGCACGGCCGTCGATGGCAAAACGATGAGCCCCGCCGAGGTGCTCAAGGCGCTCAATCAGGTCGGCGGCATGCATGGCATCGGACGCATTGATTTGGTGGAGAACCGCTTCGTTGGCATGAAGTCGCGCGGCGTTTACGAAACCCCCGGCGGCACCATCCTGATGCACGCGCACCGTCAGATCGAATCGCTCACCATGGACCGCGATCTGCAGCACCTGCGCGACTCGCTCATCCCCAAATACGCCGAGCTGATCTACTACGGTTTCTGGTACGCGCCGGAGCGGGAGGCCCTGCAGGCGCTGATCGACAAGAGCCAGGAGAACGTATCCGGCGTGGTCAGGCTGAAGCTCTACAAGGGCAACATCATCACAGTCGGGCGCAAGAGCGCGCTGTCGCTCTACGACGAAAACGTCGCCTCGATGGAGGGCGTGCAAAGCGACTACAATCCCGACGACGCCAGCGGCTTTATCCGGCTGCAGGGCTTGCGCCTGCGCGCGCGTTTCGCCGCTCAGGGTGCGCCCGATACCGCCCGTGCTAGTACACTGAGTAAGGACTGATCATCGAAGCTGCCGCAAAAGGCGAACACCTAAAATGTATCAGGCAGAGTATCGCGCCGGATGCGACTGCGGAACCTGCATGTCGGAGCGGCTTACAATCCGTTTTGCGCTTTTTCGCGGCTTGCATAGAAGGCTAAGTCCTTGGGGACTCAGCGCCCGAATCGCCGGCCTTGGACTTATCCGGTCTCAAGTCGGAGGTGCAGGCCGGGCAGCGCGTGGCCCGATAAGGAATCGCCGTGAGGCAGTACATACAGAGCTTGGTGCCGGGCTCGCTGGGCGCAGGCTTTTCCTGCCCAAACTCCTCTTCGAGCTTTTGCTCCACGCGCCGCACCCCGCGCAGGATCGCAAACATCGCCAGGGCCACGATGAAGAGTGAGATGAAGTCGTTGATGAAGACGCCGTAATTCCAGGTGATGGCCCCGGCAGCTTGTGCTTCCGCCAATGTGGCGTACGGGCCAGGCGTTTTCTCAGCCTCCTCCAGAATCAGGAAAAGGTTGGCGAAATCGACGTCGCCCAGGATAATGCCCAGCGGTGGCATGATGAGGTTGCCGACCATCGACTTGACCACGGTTGTGAAGGCCGCGCCGACGGTGAACCCGATGGCCAGATCCATAATGTTGCCGCGCAGGATGAAGTTGCGGAAGTCACCGAAGATTTTCATACCTTCAGCGCATGTCCACCGACCCCGTGGGGCAAGTCCGCAGGTACCGAAGCTGAAACGAGTTCCCGCTTGCCTGAACCCAAACGGACGCCGATACTGAAGTCTTGTAACGCGCTCTAGATGCGCGTACCCGCAGGCCCGGATGGCGGAATTGGCAGACGCGACGGACTCAAAATCCGTTTCCCGCGAGGGAGTGAGGGTTCGACCCCCTCTCCGGGTACCAAAATGGCCTAACAATCTTTATGCCGCACGGCTTATGCGTCGAAGTGCTGGCCAAACAAGCTACTCAAAGGGCTGGTTCCAAAATCCAGCCTCAGAAAAATTAATTCGGAAATCGTTATTTAGAAATGCTTGTATAGCAGGCTAACTATTACTGCTTCCTTATCGTCCTTGTTAGCAGCAATAATGAAAGGTGCGTGTAGTGATTTCACTTCAGGCATCCTGCCAGCGGTTCGATATGATCGGGCATGAGATTTCCAACGCTGGAGCAGCTCCGGAAGCGTTTTGGTGTCCGGGCTAAAATTTGGGGAGCGAATCTCCTGCTGGTGGTTCTGCTGGTGGGAGCCTGTCTGGGCGGGTTGTACGCGTTGAATCGCAGCCAGGGGGTCAGTGCCGAACTGACGCGCGAGCAGGGCCTCTCCGCCGTTGAGAAACAGCTCGAGATCACCGTGCAGGCGCAAGCGGATTTGGTGTGGGCTGCCGTCGCGGATCTGCCCGCGGGCGAAGCGCGCCATGCCCGCATTGTCGAGTTGCTGCAAGATGTTCGCTTTTTTGAAAACCGTTCCGGCTATTTCTTCGCCTACCATGTGGGCGGTCGCGTGCTGACCGTGCCGCCCAAGCCCGCCTTGGCAGGGAAAGACCTGTCGGGAGTGACCGACCCCAATGGCGTGGCCTTTGTCGCGGAGCTGGACAAAAAAGCGCGGGCGGGTGGTGGCTTCGTGCACTATCACTTTGCCAAGCCCGGCTTCGATACGCCGCAGGCGAAAATTTCCTACGCGGAAATGGTGCCCAACACGGATATTTGGATCGGCACAGGGACGTATCTGGATGACGTGGAGGCCGCCATGGCCGAGGCTCAGGAGCGGCTCGATACCGCCACCCGCGCCGAGGTGCTGACCCTGAAAATCTTGCCCTGGGTCATGGCTGCGCTGGGGCTCGGGATTGCCTTCATGCTGGACCGCGCGGCCGACATCGCCCGGCCCATCCGGCGCGTGATTCACAACCTGACCGACGCCTCGGGCGCAATTTCGAATGCCTCAACCGAGTTGAAGGAAGCGGCCTCATCGCTATCGGAAGGGGCCACGGAGTCCGCGGCCAGTCTCGAGGAAGTTGCCGCCTCGATTGAGGAGGTCGATTCCTCGGCACGTGCCAACGCCACCGATACCCAGGAAGCGCTGACCCAGGCCGGGCAGGCCCGCTCGCAGACCGCCACCGGGCTGGAGACAATGACGCGCATGCAGACTGCCATTGCCGAGATTCAGAAATCCTCTGACCAGACGGTGGATATCCTCAAGGTTATCGGTGAAATCGCTTTTCAAACCAACCTGCTTGCCTTGAACGCCGCGGTGGAAGCGGCCCGGGCGGGTGAAGCCGGACGCGGCTTTGCGGTGGTGGCCGAGGAAGTGCGCGCGCTGGCGCAACGCTCGGCAAAGGCTGCGGAATCGACCTCGGTGTTCACCAGCAACTCGCAGCAGAACGCGGCCAACGGTGTGGCGGCGTCCAAGGAGGTTGAGAATGTGTTGAAAGAGCTGGAGGCGTTAGTGGGCGAATTTACCCAGAAGACCGAGAAGATCAGCCTGGCCTCCGACGAGCAATCCAGAGCCATCGGGCAAATCAGCGAAACCGTGCAAACGCTTAGCGACTCGACCCAGAGCAACGCGGCCAAGGCCGAACAAACCTCGGCCATCAGCGAGGAGATGCAGACACGCGGGCAGGACCTGGCCCACGATATCGCGGAGTTGCAAAGCATCGTGGGCGCGAGCGACACCCCCACGACCCCGATGGCACCACCCCGGCCCTTAGCGGCGGGTCATGCAGCGGGCCAACCTAGCGGATTCTTCGCCCAGTCACCGCTGGAGGCCGGCAACCACACCTCGGGCACGGAGCGCTTCATACCGGACGCGCCGGCGCGCCGCGCACCCGCTCCGCGCGTACGTTCTTAGCTTTCTTAGTAAGGCGCTGCGCATCGACCCAAAGAGAGGTCCGGTGCATCACTTCGATTTAGCCGCAGCCAGCCGCCTGACTAACTATAAATTTTGGACGTGTGCGCAGGGCGCGAGGTGCCGATTTCCAAGCGGTCAGGTGCGATAGAGGAGCTTAAAATATTCGCTTGGGGTCGACAGCGGGCTCCGGGGCGGTGAAAGTTCGGATACAGTTGACTAGCCCATAGGCTAATGCAGTTTTGAGCGAAATTTGTTTCGCGTTTCAGCATTCGCCTGTAGGTAAGCTGCCCGTACATTTCCCTCCCCATTTACCATGTATCGCTTCAAAAAGCTCCTCGTCCACCTCAGCCTGCAAGATGGCAGCGAAGACGCGGCCATCATCGCCTACGCGGGCAAAATCACCAAGCTGGCCGAGTCCGAGAGTGTGACCTTTTTGCACGTTGCGGCGAAAATCGACATCCCCGCCACGCTCAAGCAGCGCTATCCCTGGCTGGTGGAGCCCATCGACGAAGCGGCCCGCCAACGCGCCGATGCCTACGTGAAGGAGCACTTTGATGGCTTTGCGGCGACGAAAGTCACGGTTGAAGTCTGCGACGGCAACCACTCCCAGGTGTTGCTCGAGCGCGCTAAAAACGACGACGTGGACCTGATCATTATCGGGTCCAAGGAAGACGATGGTCAGCTCTCGGTGAAGCTGGCGCGCAAGGCCACGTGTTCGGTGATGACTGTGCCGGAGGGGGCCAACGCCGACTTCAAGCAGATCCTGGTGCCGCTGGACTTTTCCCGCTTCTCCGGCAACGCGCTCGACGTGGCCGTGGCCTTTGCCGATGCGGAAAAGCTGCCGTCGATCCATGGCTTTCACGCCTATTGCCTGCCCACAGGCTATCACCGCGCGACCATCAGCAAGCAACAGTTTGAAGCGGACCTGGAGGCGCACGCCCAAACGCAATTCGACAGCTTTATTTCCGGTCAGGACACGCGGGGCATCCAGGTGGAAACCCACATCGCGAACTCCCCGCTGATTCCGCAGGCAGCCCTCCGCGCAGCCAAGGAGGCCCAGGCGGACCTGATCATGATCGGTTGTCGGGGCAAGGATTCGTTCACCGCTTCGCTGCTGGGCAGCAATTCGGAAGCAATTTTACGCATGGCCACGATTCCGGTGGTCGCCGTAAAGGAGAAAGGCACGGGACGCGCTTTACTGCAGTCCCTCCTGGGCGCCTGACGCCCGTAAGTTTACAGCCGTGCTGCTCGCCGTTCTCCCAGTCGCCCTCATCGTCGGGGGCCTCTTCGCCCCGGTGCTGGAAAAACCAGCGGGCCGGTGGCTGGGCGTGGTGCTGGGCCTGTTGCCATTGGCTGCTTTTGGTTGGCTGGCTGCGCAGATCGGCGGACCCACGGTCACTTATGAAGCCGGCTGGTTCAGTTCGCTGGGTGTGAACCTGGACTTTCGACTGGGTGGCTTGGGCCACGTGATGGCGCTGCTGATCACCGGGATCGGCTTTTTCATCTCGCTCTATGCGGGTGGCTACCTGGGCAAGCACCCCCTGCGCGGCTACTTCTTCGTCTACCTGTACGCCTTCATGGGCGCGATGTTGGGGATTGTTCTCTCCGACAATATCTACCTGCTCTTTGTTTTCTGGGAGCTGACGAGCATCACCTCCTACCTGCTGATCGGCTTCAATCACGGTGAAAAGCTGAGTCGCTGGAAAGCCTTGCAGGCGCTTTTGATTACTGGCCTGGGCGGGTTGGCGCTGTTGGCCGGGCTGATCCTGCTGGCTAACGCCATGGGCACGGTCCGCATCTCGGAGATGCTGGCGCAGGCGGGCGAGTTGTCGGCCCACCCTCATTACACGGCCATCGTGGTGCTGATTGTTCTGGGTGCCTTTACGAAGTCAGCCCAGGTGCCTTTTCATTTTTGGCTGCCCAACGCCATGGCGGCACCGACCCCGGTCAGCGCCTACCTGCACTCGGCCACGATGGTGAAAGCCGGGGTGTTTCTACTGGCGATCCTGCACCCGTTGCTTGGCGGCACCGTGCTGTGGGAGGCGCTGCTGATCCCCGCCGGCATGATCACAATGCTCGTCGGCGCGGTCATTGGACTATTTCAAACCGACCTCAAGCGCATCCTGGCCTTCACCACGCTCAGCGTGCTGGGGCTACTCACCATGCTGCTGGGCGTGGGGACGGATCTCGCGCTCAAGTCCGCGCTGTTGTTTCTGGTGGGGCACGCCTTGTACAAGGCGGCGCTGTTTATGGTGGCGGGCTCCATCGACCACGAAACCGGCACGCGTGAGGTGACTATCCTCGGGGGCTTGCGCCGGCTGATGCCCCTCACGGCGACGGCGGCGGCACTGGCGGCTTTATCCAAGGGCGGCTTCCCGCCGTTTTTCGGATTTCTGGGCAAGGAGTATGTTTATAAGGCAGGCCTGGGGCTGGAGTGGTTGCAACCGCTGGTGCTGGGTTCAGGCATCTTGGCGAACATGCTGTTGCTCTCGCTCGCCTTTAAAGTCGGGTTTCACCCTTTTATTGGCAAACGCGGCAACCTGCCTTCGGCGCATGTGCACGAGGCACCTTGGAGCATGGTGATCGGCCCGTTGTCGCTGGCGGTGTGCGGCCTGCTCTTTGGTCTGCTGCCCAACGTCTTGCTGAAGCCGCTTTTGGAACCGGCGGTGAACGCAGTTGCCGGATACGCCGTCGATTACAAAGTTGAGCTTTGGCAAGGGCTGAACATGCCGCTGCTGCTCAGCGCGATCACCGTCGGTGGCGGGCTGACAATCTTTGCCCTGCGCGAATGGATCTGGAAGCAAACCCGCGCGGTCACCGAGCAGGGCCTGCGCGGCTTTGACGGGCTGTACGAGCGGGGCTTCAACGCCCTGATCGCCCTGGCAAAATGGCAAACCGGGGTCCTTCAGTCCGGCCAGCTGCGTAATTACATCCTAATTGTTCTGGGCACGATGGTGACCCTGGTGGGCATCAAAATCTGGCTCTTTGGCGGCGTGCCCGGAAGCCTGAACCTGGACGGTATTCGCCTGCACGAGGTGCTCGTGGTCGGGGCCATGATCGCCGCGACCATCGGTGCGCTTAGCTCGAACTCCCTGCTGGCCATTTTGCTGAACCTGGGGGTCATCGGCTTGGGCGTTGCGCTGATTTTTGCCTTTTACGCGGCGCCGGATCTGGCCATCACGCAGGTACTGGTGGAAGCGCTGACGGTGGTGTTATTCGCGCTGGTCGTCTTCCGGCTGCCTCGGTTGCAGCGGTACTCGCACAAATCCACGATGTGGGCCGATGCGTTGTTTGCTTCTCTCTGCGGGCTTGCCCTGACGCTCTTGCTGTTAAAGGCCACGCACATTCAGCTGGCTCCTTCCATCTCGCAGGAACTCGGTCAATGGAGCTACCCGCTGGCCAAAGGCAAAAACGTGGTCAACGTCATCCTGGTCGATTTTCGCGCGATTGACACCCTGGGAGAAATCGCGGTGCTGTGCATCGCCGCGTTGGGTGTGGCCTCGCTTTTGCGGCTACGGCCCAAGGGCCCCGGAAAGGTGGAGTCCTTATGATCTCAGTCATTTACAGTGCCGCCACGCGGATCCTCTGCCCGCTGTTCTTCGTCCTCTCGTTGTTTGTGCTCTACCGTGGGCACAACCTGCCGGGCGGAGGCTTTATCGGCGGGTTGCTGGCGGCGGTGGCGATCATCCTGCGCATGTCTTCGGAAGGGCCTGAATGGATCACTCAACGGGCCTGGTTTCAGCCCATCGGTCTGATGGCCGCGGGCCTGCTCCTGGCCAGTCTCAGCGCAGCGTTTCCGGTTTTCATCGGCGCACCGGTGTTCGAGGGTCAATGGCTGCCGTCGTTTTCGCTGCCCTTGTTGGGGACGGTGCACCTGGGCACTCCGTTGATCTTTGATGTCGGTGTTTACCTGGTGGTGGTCGGCTTTACCGCCCAGGCCATCAGCGAACTGAGCGAGGCCAACTGAATCATGGAAAGCTTACTGGCAGTTCTGGCAGGCGTCCTTTTTGCGGCAGGCATCTTTTGTCTGCTGCGGCGGAGCATTGTGAAACTGGCCGTGGGCATCATCCTGATCAGCCAGGCGGCCAATCTGACGGTCTTTGTCTCCGGCGGGCTGACGCGCGGGGCACCGCCGCTGATTGCTTCCAGTTCCGAAACCCTCACCGCCGGCGCGGCGGACCCCCTGCCCCAGGCGCTCGTGCTAACGGCCATCGTCATTGGGTTTGGCGTGGTGGCCTTTGCACTGGTGCTGCTGGCGCGCGCGTATCAGGAAACTGGTGACGACGACGTGAACAAATTTCGCACCACGGAGGAAGAGGTCTGATGCTGGTTGCCCTGCCCATTGCGCTGCCGCTGTTGACCGCGATCGCCTGCCTTTTCGCGCGGCGCAGCGTGGGTTTGCAGCGCGCCCTCACCATGAGTGGCAGCGTGCTGCAACTGGTGGCGGCGATCGTCCTGCTACTGGAGGTGAATGGCGAAGGCATCCAGGTGCTGGTCTTTGGCGGCTGGCCCGCGCCCCAGGGCATCGTCGTGGTGGCGGATCTGTTCAGCGCGATCATGGTGCTGATCACCGCCCTGATGGGCCTGACCGTTGGCTTGTACGCCCTGGGCTCAATCTCGTCCGACCACGAGAAGCACTTTTTCCATCCGCTGTACCAGTTTTTGCTGTTGGGGGTGAACGGTGCGTTCCTCACCGGCGACCTGTTCAATCTGTTCGTCTGGTTCGAAGTGATGCTCATTTCCTCCTTTGTGCTGCTGGCCCTGGGCGGAACGCGGCCGCAGCTCGATGGCGCGCTGAAATACGTGGTGCTCAACGTGATCGCCTCAACGCTGTTTCTGGCTGGCGTGGGCATCCTCTACGGCAAGCTGGGCACGCTCAACATGGCCGACGTCGCCATGACGCTGGAGACGCATCCCGACCGCGAATGGATCCTCAGCTCGGCGGTGTTGCTGGTGGTCAGCTTTGGGCTGAAGGCGGGCATTTTTCCGTTCTTTTTCTGGCTGCCAGCCTCCTACCACACCCCGCCCACGGCGATCGCCGCCATCTTTGCCGGGCTCTTGACCAAGGTCGGCGTGTATGCGCTGATCCGCTCCTTTACGCTTTTGTTCCCGGCCGAAACGGGACTCTTTCACGAGCTGCTGATTATCTTGGCAGGCTTCACGATGGTTACGGGCGTGCTCGGCGCGGCGGCTCACTACGACATCAAGCGCATCCTCTCTTTCCACATCATCAGCCAAATCGGCTACATGATCATGGGGCTGGCGATCTTTACCCCGCTGGCCCTGGCTGGCGCCGTCTTTTACCTGGTGCACCACATCATCGTAAAAACGAACCTCTTTCTGATCGGCGGGATCGTGGAGCGTCTGCGCGGAACGGGCCAACTCCTGCGCATTGGCGGGCTCTACCCGGCCTTTCCCCTCCTGGCCGTGCTGTTCTTCATCCCCGCGTTTTCCCTCGGCGGCATCCCGCCGCTGTCCGGCTTTTGGGCGAAGTTCACCGTGGTCAAAGCCGGGCTGGACGCCGAGCACTGGTGGCTGGTCGGGGTTGCCCTGGCGGTCGGCTCGCTGACGCTGTACTCCATGACCAAGATCTGGGCCGAGGCCTTCTGGAAGCGCTCGGACGAAGCGAACGAACCGATCACCGCCCCTGCGCCGCCCAGCCTGCGCGAAAAACTGCTCCTGTACAGCCCGGTGGCCGTGCTGTGTTTGTGCACGATACTGCTGGGATTCTTCGGACAGCCCATATTCGAACTCTGTGAGGCCGCTGGCCATCAGTTGCTGGAGCGCACGCCCTACCTCGAAGCCGTCGGGCAATCGATGTTCGACCCGCTGGCGGAAAAGGAGGTGGCTCCATGAAAGTCGTGCGCCTGTGTAACCTGCTGGCCTTTTACACCAGGGAGGTGGTGCTCTCAAACCTGCGCGTGGCTCGCGATGTGCTCAGCCCGAAGTACCGGATCGATCCCGCCTTTTTCTCCATTGAATTGGACCAGCTTTCCGATCTGCAGATCTCCATCCTGGCCAACCTGATCACGATGACTCCCGGCACGCTGAGCCTGGATGTGTCGCCCGACCGCCGTCACCTGTACATCCACACCATGTACGCCGCTTCGTTGGACACGCTCAAGCAGCAGCTCAAGAGCGACTACGAACAGCGGGTCAAACGCGTCTTCTAGGATCGATTCATGGACGATTTTCTCTCATTCTGCATTCTAACGGCGTACGTGCTGTTGTCCCTGGCCATGATTCTGACTGTGGTGCGGCTCTTTCGCGGGCCGGACCTGACTGACCGGGTGACCGCGCTGGACGCACTGGCCGGCATCACCCTGAGCTTTGCCCTAGTGCTTGCCATCGAATCGGGCGAAGAGGCGTTTATGGATGTGTCCATCGCGGTGGCGGTGGTGGGCTTCATGGGAACGGTGGCTTTGGCCCGCCTGATCGAACGAAGGCATTCTGGAAAATGAGCATCGTCGTCGGCATCCTGGTGCTTCTGGGCGCTTTCTTCGCGCTGGTGGCCGCGATCGGTTTGCTCCGCCTGCCGGACTTTTTTTGCCGCATGCACGCTGCGGCCAAGGCCGGTGCGTTTGGCGGTGCGCTGCTCGCCTTAGCCAGCGCGCTGCATTTTCTGGATGTGCGGGCCTTTCTCGACGCCGCCCTGATCATCACCTTTTTCTACCTGACCACGCCGGTGGCGAGTCACCTGCTCGGGCGGGCGGCCTTCCTGCGGGGCGTCTCCGTTTGGGAACCCACCCAACGCGTGGAGCTGCCCGACTACAGCAAAACAGCCGAGACCGCATCCGGACTGCAGCCAGATTCCGACCGTGCGGGCGCGACACGCCTGCTCTCTGAATCCGAAAGCTAGCCCAAGGGTGCATTGAGCCTGGCTGCGCTGCGAGCACTCTGCCGTACCTGCATTGTGCACATCGGTCCGTCCGATACGGAACTACCCTGTGCGAATAGGCCAGACTGGCGCAAAAAACTATACTTCAGGCGTTTGGAACCTAAATTTATGCTCAGGAGTTCCGACTAGGTAGGAGTTACCCTGTTGCTGTGTTAATGTCCCTTGCTTCCTCAGATTTTGGTACGGCACAACGGGTCAAAGCCCTGGAGGCCTACGGGGTCATGGATACGCCTCCCGAGGAGGCTTTTGACAGCCTGACCCGTTTGCTGGGGCGCTTGCTGGATGTGCCAATCACCCTGCTGAGCCTGCTGGATGCGCAGCGGCAATGGTTCAAATCCAGGGTGGGCCTGGAAGCGGCGCAAACACCCCTGGAAATCTCTTTTTGCCAATATGTCGTAAAATCCGGACGCATGCAGGTCGTCACGGACGCGACGAAGGATCCGCGCTTTGCCCAAAGCCCGCTGGTGACCGGGCCGCCGCACATTCGTTTTTACGCGGGCGTCCCACTCATCACCCCGGAAAGCGTGGCCGTGGGCACGCTCTGTGCGCTGGACACCCGACCGCGCGAGCCAGATCCCAAACAGTTGGAGGCCATCCAGGAGTTGGCCCAGCACGTGGTCGCCCAGCTTGAGTTGCGCAAAGCGTTCAAAAAGCTGAAGCAGCAGTCGCGGGAACTGAAAGAGGCCAGCCGGGCCAAGACAGAATTCCTGGCCACCATGAGCCACGAGATCCGCACGCCGATGAACGGGGTGGTCGGTACGGCGGACCTGCTCGCCGAGATGCCCATGCCCCCTGAACAAAAAGAGCTCGTCGATTTTATCCGCGACAGCTCCGACACCATGATGGGGTTGCTCAACGATCTGCTGGACTTCTCCAAAATTGAGACTGGGCGGATCGAACTCGAGATGACTAATTTTGACCTCGGACGCATGGTCCGGTCAGCGGTCAGTCTGTTTGCCAGCCAATGCGAGGCGCAAGGGCTCGACCTGAGCCTGAAGCTGGATGGACGCACGCCGGAAACTTTTTACGGCGACAGCGCACGGCTGCGCCAGGTGATCGTTAACCTGTTGAACAACGCCCTGAAGTTTACCGAGAGCGGCAGCATCAGCGTGGAGGTGGGCCTGGATGCCGAGGCCGCGGCGTTGGAAGTCGCGGTGATCGATTCCGGCTGCGGCCTCAGCGAAAGCGCCCGCGAGCGGCTCTTCACACCATTTCGCCAAGGAGATTCATCCATTACCCGGCGTTACGGCGGCATGGGCCTGGGTCTGTCGATTTGCCGCGCCCTGGTCGAAGCCATGGGTGGCGACATCTGCCTGGAGAGTACCTCCGATAAGGGGAGCCGCTTTGCTTTCCACGTCCCGATTTTACAGAAACCGGTGACGCAACCTCCCGAGCAGGCCAAGCCAGACAGGGCGCCTGCCCAGTCCGGATTTTGGACTAAGTCTCCCTTTCAAATCGAAAGCCCGAGCAAGCCAGCCATGGTCTTGCTGGTGGAGGACAACGCGGTCAACCGCAAGGTGGCGGAGGTCATGCTGTCTCGGTTCGGCCTCGCGACCGCCGCCGCCGTCAACGGACAGGAGGCCGTCGACATGGTGCAACTTCAATCCTACGACCTCGTCCTGATGGATATTCAGATGCCGGTCATGGACGGGATCGAAGCCACGCGCGAGATTCGTAAAGTCTTGGAGCGCAAGTGCCCGCCGATTATCGCCCTGACCGCCAATGCCTTTGCGGGTGATCAGCACAAGTTTGCGGACGCGGGCATGCTGGGCTGCTTGACCAAGCCGCTACGTCCCAATGACTTAATAGCCTGCCTGAAAGAGTTTCTGCCCGCGGCCAAGCTGAAAGAATAGCGCGTAGTCAGGTTATGCTGGCGCAGAGGTGTTTACTTAGGTTCAGACAGTTCACTTTTTTGTGGACAAAGTCGATTATGTTGATGAACTCAACTACAGCTACTTTGCGATGGCCAGTCAGGCACCTGTCAATGTCGATACTCCGACTGAACCGACCGCTCCCTGGAGGCAGGCAGCGATCGGTTTTTTCATGGAGGTGGCGCAGTTTCTGGGCATTCCGAAATCGGTGGGCCAGGTCTACGGGGCGCTTTTCTCCAGCCCCACACCGCTGAGTCCCGATGAATTGATGAGCGCCCTCGGCCTGAGTAAAGCTGGGGTCAGCAAAGCGCTCGATTACCTAAAGCGCTACGAAGCGGTGACGCAGGCCTTTCAATTGGGCGACCGGCGCACGCGTTACGCCGCGGAACTCGATCTGTCGAAAGTCGTTCAGGGCTTTTTCCGCGCTCAGGTAGAACGTGATTTTCGCTCGTGGGGCGGGCAATTGGCGTTTGGCAGACAGGTGCTCGACCAAGGCGGTCAAGGCGTCTTTGGCAGCGATGACCCGGCGTTTGTACGCGCGCGATTCGAATTACTGGCGCAGTGGTTTGCTCAGGCTCAAGCCAGCCTGCCGGTGCTCGAAAATCATTTTAAGCAGACGGCCCCACCCAACTCCGGACAAACAGGAGGTGGCGCGTGAGCAACGTACCGATCACCGTCTTTACTGCGGAGTCCACCAGCCTGCGCCCGGCCAGGCTCGCCGGTGAGATGCTCCGCGGTGCCTGGGAAGGCCGGCGGCTGGCCTACCGGCTTTTCCGCAAGGACCTCAAGGCTGAGTTCGCGGACTCACTGCTGGGCTACACCTGGAATTTTGCGAACCCGTTGATCCTGGCTGCGATTTTCATCCTCATGCAAAAGGATGGGATCCTGCGCACCGACACCATCGCGATGCCCTACCCGGTGTATGTGGTCTGCGGCATGTTGCTCTTCCAGACGTTTATCCAGTCGATCAACCTGCCGTTGTCGCTGCTGGTGCGCTCGGGCAACCTGATCAACAACGTGCGCGTGCCCGCCGAATCACTGGTGGGCTCGGTCTTGCTGCGGCTGGGCTTCGACGCGCTGTTTTATATTCCAATCATTCTGGCCACCTGCTGGCTGTTCGACGTGCTGACCTGGCAGGGCGCGCTTTGGCTTGGTGTGCTGTACCCGTCCATGATTTTGCTGGGCTCGGCCTTCGGACTATTTCTGGCGCCACTGAACGTCATCTACTCCGACTGCTCAAAGCTCGTGCAGAACCTCACGCGCCCGCTGATGTTCATCTGCCCGACGTTTTACCGTCCCTCCGACGGCATGCCCTGGCTCGAGGCTATTTTAACCTACAACCCCATCGGCGTGGTGATGGACAACATCCGCCTGCTGACGGTGCAGGGCGAGTGGATGAACCTGCCGGCCTTTGTCTGTGTGCTGGGCGCAGCGGCGCTGCTTTTTCTCACGGGCTGGCTGCTGTTGCACGTGTCCGTGACGCTGCTGGCGCAAAAGGTTTCCGCCTGATATCATGGAACCCGCCATCGAGATCGAATCGGTTTACAAGAAGTTTGTCCGGCAGTCGGACAAACACCGAGGCTACCTTTTGCGCGATTTGTTACGGGAGGTTACCGGCTTGCGTCGCGACGATCGGCGACTGCGCAAGGACGAGTTCTGGGCCGTCGAAAACCTGTCCCTGCGGATCATGCCGGGCGAGTCGCTGGCACTGGTCGGCCGCAACGGCGCAGGCAAAAGCACCCTGCTCAAACTGGTGGCCGGGCTGCTCAAGCCGGACTCGGGGCGCATCACCATTCGCGGGCGCATGCAATCGTTGATCAACCTGGGTGCGGGCTTCAACCCACGCCTGAGCGGTCGGGAAAATATTCTCAACGCCGGCGCCGTGCAGGGCTTTTCCTCACGAGAGATGAAAAGTGTCGAGGCCGCGGTCATCGACTTTGCCGAGATCGAGGAGTTTATCGACAGCCCGGTACACACCTACAGCTCGGGCATGCGCGCACGCCTGGGCTACAGCATCGCCGTACACCTGGACCCCGACATCCTCCTGCTCGACGAGGTACTCTCCGTGGGAGATTTTCTCTTTCAAAATAAGTGCCATTACCGCATGCAGGAACTACGTAGCCGAGGCGTAACGACGATCTCCGTCTCGCATTCACACAGTCGCTTGTTGCAGTCGTGCAATCAGGCCCTGTGGATCAACCGCGGCCGAAAGATAAAGTATGGCAACCCACAGGAAGTCATCAGGGCCTACCTTGAAGAAACCAGCGCGGAATCCGAAACAGCGAAACGTAACTCCTTGGAATCTGCGGAAGGGGTCTTTGGTTTGGTGCATCAGGAACACACTTTGATACGGGATGTACACGCCAATATCCCGGGCCAGCTTGATTCCCCTCAGGAGCCGCTTTTCTCCGAGGATGATTCCCTCAACGTAGCATTCGGCTTTGAACTGGTTAAGCCCACCACGCAGTTAGCGTTGAGTTGGGTATTGTTTCGTGCGGATGGATTGCGAATCTCCCTGATGTCTTCACGCGAAACAAGGACTGTCCCGCTGGAGTGCGAAGGGAAAGTGGAAGGCGCTTTATCCCTTCGCCGCCTCGGATTGGCTCCTGGTGGTTATGCATTGGTTCTGTGTGTCAACGATGGCGAGTCCTTGATGTACCGAGACGTGATATTTCGCTTTTCAGTGTATGGAGACCCCTGCCCAGGACGTGGGCCACTGCGACCGGATTTTTCGCTTACCGTCGCTCCTAAAACTGCTGCCGAAGTCCATGTTTAGCTTCAGAAGAAAGCCATCAGGCAACGGACTGCTTTGGCTGGTCGACGAAAACTCAACCCAGCGTGCGATGTTTCAAGAAAGCTTCGACTCAGCCCAGCGTTGGATGCCGAACGTAGCCAAAGCTGTCCTTTATATCGGAAGGCACCCTAAGGTAGCTGCCGAGTGTTTCAGGCTACGCTCAAAAGCGCAGGCCCATGCGGCTAAATTCGACGCCTGGGCACAATCCCCCTTTGAACAGACACTGTTTCTCGATAACGACACTTTTGTCCGGGCGCCCTTAACACATTACTTCGAGCATGACACGGATGTCGTTGCGGTACCGTATCCGAATTTTTTTGAAAAGGCCGAACTCCAAGTACCCTGGGGTTCAGAGGTTCCAACTAGATGGCAGAACGTAAATTCGGGCGTCGTACTTTTTCACAAAAGCTTCGTTTCTCGTTATCGCGAGATTTGGAAACGCTACGGCACATTCGCCCCTCGGCTTCCAGGCAAAGATCAATGCCTGTTTTCGCTAGCACTTACCCTGCCTGGAGTTCGCTGGCAGCCGGACTTGCACCTGCAGATCAGTACGACGGATTTTGCGGTCGAATTCATACGCTCCATTGTTGGCGCCCCTCGAGAGCCCGCGCTGGAAGGTGTACCCATGTCTCTGATACAAGCAGCATACGTTTTTCATACAACTGCCGAAAAACAGCGCCACCGAGACGCCTAT
The DNA here is from genome assembly GCA_050331815.1 of Opitutales bacterium. Classification (GTDB taxonomy): domain Bacteria; phylum Verrucomicrobiota; class Verrucomicrobiia; order Opitutales; family JBHJGM01; genus JBHJGM01. Next base: position 34,480 of record JBHJGM010000016.1, read on the forward strand.
CGTCAGTGCAATCAAGCGCAGGATTTTTTGCCCGCGCCTTCCGAATGTAGCCTTAACTCATCGCAAATACGTTTGCTGGCCGAACGTCATCCCGTTCAATTTCCATGAAAGTCGCCGTTCAGATTCCGATCAAGGCGCGCTCAAGCACCCGCGTTCCAAACAAAAATTTCCGCGAACTCAGCGGCAAGCCATTGTGCTTTTGGATGCTGGACGAGTTGGTGGAAGCCTGTCCGGAGGATTGGGATTTGTACATCGATTCCGAGCACAGGAGCGTCCACGAAAAAGTGGAGGCGCGTCACCCCGGACGTTTTCGTTACCACGAGCGCGAGGAATGGTTTGCGGGCGATCAGGCCAACGGCAATCACCTCATTCAGCAGTTCGCCATCCGCAATCCCTCGTACGATATCTTTGCACAAGCGTACGTGACTTCGGTCACCCTGAAGGGCTCTATCTTTCGCGAAGCCATGGAGCATCTGATCAACACCGTCGACCGCTACGACTCAACGTTTCTGGTGACTGAGGAGACCGGCTGGTTTTGGTTTCAGGACAAAGCCTGCAACTACGACCCGCGCACAGCAGACGGCTTGCCACGGTCTCAGGACGCCATGGTTTTCAAGGAAACCACCGGGCTTTATATTATAACGCGCGATGCTGTTTTGCGAACCGGATGTCGCATTGGCCGCCGTCCGTTTTTGTATCCGGTCAGCCGAAAATTCGCTCTCGATATCGATACCATGGAGGATTTTCGCGAGGCACAGCGCATACTCGACTATGAACACGGACGATAAGCCCACTCCCAAGAGAAACTTGTGGCGCAATCTGCGGTTTCTTTTTCAGCAGATGCAGAAAACGAAACCTGAGGAATTTCGCAGGCAGTTCAATCATGTGCTTTCGCCGAAAGGGCACACCCTTTTAGACCAGACGCGAGATCAACTACACAGGCTTCAGCATACAAACGCTTTCACCGTGCGTGACTCCCTCTACCAAGTCGACCACTGGTTCGAAGCTTCCAAGGACGCGCACACAGGAGAGCGATGCTTTCTACTGGGCTGCGGCCCCAGTCTCAAGAATCTGGATACAACGTTACTGGCCGGCGAGCAGATCATGGCAACCAACGGTGCCTTCCTGCTTGATAACATCAAGCCTGACTATTATGTAACCGTATCTCATTATTTTTACCAAAGCCACCTGGACGCCATTCGCGGTCTTCGCTGTAAGCGCCGGTTTTTGCCCCACTACCTCAAAGAACTAGAATCAGATTGTCCAACGACCTGGCTCAACACGGTGGAAGCCTCAGACTATGGACAGCTTAGCACGGAAAAGCCGCTGCGCTTTTCGAATGAGCCTCACAAGCAACTCTTTTTAGGAGGCACGGTGATTTTTGCCTGCCTGCAAATACTCCTTCATCTCGGTTACGAAGAAGTGATTCTGCTGGGCGTTGACCACAGCTACAGCGCTGCGATACAAAAAAAGCATAAGACTGAATTCTGGACCGACAGCGCCAGCATGCAGGATCACTTCACTAAAAATTATTACCGCAAGGGTACGCAAGTGAACATAGACCTGCCCGCAATGGAACGTGCCTACCAGCTTTGCCACCAGGCATTTGAAAACAAGGGACGCCGCCTCTACAACGCGACTCCCGGTACGCGACTTACCCTGATACCGAAAATCGACCTTGAGGCAGCCGTTGCGTTACGTTCTAATTCAGGTCTTTGAGGGTAGGGGGGACGATGCTGGCCGTATTATCGTCGCTCTATTTTTGTTATCCCATTTCCAGGAGGATTCAGTGTCTAATGTAAACGGTTACTTCCGTGGCAGCTGGCAGCACAAGCGGCGCGACCCTCGGGCCGCCATTGAGTTCGCAGAGCTGGGCCGAAAACTGGTGCTTTACGATCTCGGTGCCGCCGGAGGCACGCCCCCGCCCTTTTGTTTCATACCCGAGCAGCTTGAAACGATCAGCTTCGAGCCCGATCAGCGTGCGCGCACCGACGAATTTGGTCGCCGCTTGAGCATCGCGATCGGTCCAAAGGAGCTCACCACCTTTTACTGCAACCGCCGTCCAACAACCTCTTCGCTGATTCCGGCCAACCGCGAAATTACCTGCCGCTACGAATGGAGCCGCTTGAACGAGCCGGAGGCGGACATCTTCGAGACCGTGCAGAAGGAACCTATCGAGCCCATGCCGCTGGACGTGGCCTGCACGCGCTACGATTTGCCCGACCCCGACTTCATGAAGGTCGATTTGCAGGGGCTCACTTTCGAGCTGCTGGAAGGCGGGGAGGCCACCATCCGCCGCTCGGTTCTGGGCCTGAAAGTGGAAGTCGAATTTTTTGAAGCCTACAAGGGGCAGAAAACATTTTCGGCAATCCACGATTGGCTATCGGCCCGGGGTTTCGAAATCTTCCGCCTGACCAACCTTTGCGCCTGGCATTACCGCACGCAAATCGAACTGCCGCGTAAAACCGGCCAGGACACGTTTTGTGATTTATTGTATTTTCGCTCGATCGAGTCGCTGGAGGCGCCCGAGATGGGAATCCAGCAGCGCCCGTCTTCGTTCCTGCGCCTGCTGCTCTTGCATGACCTGATCGATACGGCGGCGGCTTATCTGGAGCGCTTTGTGAAGGTCGGGCACATGCGCGCCGATGACGCACGCCGGTGGGAGTCGTTCATCGCCGCTTGGCCAGGCCCCGAAGCATTCTTCTTCCGCAAACGCACCGCGTTTCAAGAAATGAGCGAACGGTTTCGGCGAAAACTCGGCCTGCAACCCGCTGCCGCCTCCACCTCCCCCAACGCCTGATCCACCGTGGCCGCCCAGCAAAAACAGACCGTGCTGCGCCGCTTGCTTAAGCCCTTTGCTACAAAGGGTACTGACCGGGCAGGCAACGCATCTGAAGCGCAGCGAATTCAGTTACCCAGCCCTGAAAATGACGCCCGCCTCCGCGCACTGCACAACCGACATCAGGGACGCCGCGCCTTTGTGCTGGGTAACGGTCCGAGCCTGTCTGTCGAGGACATCGAGCGTATTCAAAATGAGATTACATTTGCTTCGAACAAAATTTACCTGATCTACAAAAAGACGGATTGGCGGCCCACCTACCTCACCGTCTGTGATTTCCTGGTGGCGCGAAACATTCGCAAGCAACTGCTGGAGCAGTCGGGCTCCCAGCGCATCTTTGCTGGCGGCGTGAGCGAGCATTTTCGATCTGGCGATGATGTGATCTTTAGCAACTGGCCCAGCGCCGCAGGCGATGCCGCCTGGGACCCACTTAAAGGCTGCCGCGCCGGTCACTCAGTCGTGGTCTTTGGCATTAAGCTGGCCTGGTGGATGGGCATCCGCGAAATCTATCTGCTAGGCATCGATTTCTCCTTCAAAGTGCCAGAGAAGCGCACCGGAGAAAAAGTGTTTGGCAACGATGTCATCGTTTCCGAAGGCGAGGTGAATCACTTCGACCCGGACTACCGCCCCAGCGGAGAGGACTGGACGGTGCCTCAGCTGGACGCGCAGCGCGAGGACTTCCGCCAGGCCCGGGCCTTTGTCGAGGACCGTGGCGGCAAGTTGATCAACGCTTCCCGCGAAACCAAGCTCGATGTGCTGGAGCGCCAGAGCCTCGACGACATCCTCGCGACAGACCCTGCGAGTGCAACGCGATGAAACCCCGCGAAACGATCACTACGCTCTGCATCGGCCAGCGCTTTTTGCGCATGGGCCTGGCCTTGATGCGCTCGATTCTCGACCTCGCCGGCGAGCGCTACCGGCTCGTCATTTTTCATGCTCAAGCGCACCCCGCACTCCTGCGTATACCTGGTGCGGTGGAACTACTGCCGCTGGATGCGTCGATCGGCAGCGCCAACGAGCGACCGGTCAAAAATCCCCACGACCAGCTTTTCAACGAACGCGAGAAGGTTCGCTTCAAGTGCGCCCCGTTGAACGACCCGCGCGTCAACGACGATGCGGTGCTCTTTCTTGATGCCGACAGCCTGGTCTACCGCGACGTGCTGGCCGAGCTCTTCGCTCTGATTCACCAAAGCGAGTTTATCGTCTTTGGCGATTACCGCGACGATGATTTCATCTGGCTCAAGGAGAAGGACGGTGACGGCTTCTCACTTAAGGACGGTACGCGGGCGCTCGGAAAAAACCTGCCCAACTTCTCTCTGAACAGTGGATTGATCGGGCGAGCCCCGACCGCCACCGGGCGGCTTTTCTCCAAGCGTTTTGAAGCTTACACGCGCACGCGTCCGTTTGCAGACCGCATTCGTTCAGATTGGCACCGCCTCAACGACGAGCCCTACCTCGCACTGGCCTTTGTGGAGACGGCGGCGGAAACCGGCCTCGGCACCAACGACCTGCCCGCCAATGCCTACATCACCACCGCCTCCGCTTCCATTGAAGCTCGCGCCAACCGCCAGCCTCGCCTGCTCAAGGGCGACGTGAACGCAGCCGATGCGGCGATCATCCATTTTGCCGGTAAAAGCCAGCATCCGGTCTATCTCGAGCAGATGGAGCCGCGGGCGCCACTGAGTCTTCGCGGTCGCCTGCACAAGCGCCTGAAACCGGCCTCCGCCCAAACCGCCGTAGCCTCGTGATCACCGTCGTCCTCGCCAATTACAACGGCGCGCATTACCTGCCCGAAACGCTGGCCAGCATCGAGGCGCAGACGCTGCCGGACTTTGAAACCATTTTGGTCGACGATGGCTCCACCGACAACTCGCCGGCTATCCTGAGCGCCTTTGCCAAGGCCAACCCGAAGCGTCGAAAGCTGATTCGCCTGCCGGAAAACCGCGGGCAAGCCGCTGGCTTCAACGCTGCCGCGGACGCCGCCCAAGGCGACTGGGTCTGTTTCATCGACAGCGACGATCTGTGGTTTCCATCGAAACTGGAACGTGTCGAAGCTTTTCTTATCAAGAATCCGGAGGTGGGACTGCTGCACCACAACCTTCGTATCCAGCAAGAGGATACGCCCGCCGATCGCCCGGTTCTGGAGAAACTGCTGAAAGGCGATCTGGCGCGTTACCACCTTCAAAGCCGGCAAATTCCGTCGTTTGCCCCGACTTCCGGCCTGGCCATCCGCACCACACTGCTCCGCACGCTGGTGCCCATTCCCGAGGTCTTTCGCACCTGCGCCGACGGCTTCCTGACGCGTTCGGCCATGGCCCTGACGCAGGTCGGTGCCATTCAGGAGTGCCTCGGTGCGTATCGCCTGCACGGTGCGAACAACGTCGTCAACAACCCGCAGTTTGATGTGCCCGGATACATTCGCGATACGCTTGTCCCCTGCCTCAATCACTTCTACGCCGAGCAGGGGCTGAGCTTTCGCCTGCAGTTAAAGCCTCCGTCGGCCCGCCAGCCTTCACTCTTTCATAAGCTGTCGAGACCTTTGCGCCGCCTGCTGCCTGCCGCCCGATGAACTGCCTGGCCATGATACCCGCACGTATGGGCAGCCAGCGACTCGCCCGCAAGAACCTGCGCGAACTCGGAGGCATTCCGCTGATTGTTCGAGCCATCCGCAAGTGCCAGCAGGCTGACTGCTTTGACACGATCTGGGTCAACTCGGAGGACGCGGCCTTTGCCCCGATCGCGGCAGCCGAGGGCGTGCGCTTCCATCAACGCCCCGCTGCGCTTGCTAACGATACTGCCACCAGCGAAGACTACATCGGCGAGTTTCTTGAAGCTCACACCTGCGACTGGATTGTTCAGGTCCACAGCATCGCGCCGCTGCTGACGGCTGCCGAGGTACGCGGCTTTGTGGAGACCTGCCGAAACACCGATGCGGACGTCCTGCTGAGCGCCGAACACATACAAATTGAATGCGCGCTGGAAGGCGCCCCGATCAACTTCACTTTTAGCGAGAAGACCAACTCACAGGAGTTAAAGCCGGTGCAGCGTATCAGTTGGAGCATTACAGCCTGGCGCAGGAAAGCCTTCCTGAAAGCACGCGCCGATGGCCGGTGTGCCACCTACGACGGAAAAGTCACTTTTTTCGAAGTGAGCCCGCTGGCTGGACATGTCATTAAGACCGCGTACGATTTACGCGTCGCCGAACAGTTGCTGCCCCTGGTCGAAACCTCTTCCGTGAAGCTTCCCGCGGTGCCCTGATTTCTCTATAATCACACTGCCATGACTCAGACTTCAGCACCTGCCCTGGACGCGGAAACGCCGCCACGCCTGCACCAGATTGGTATTTTGGGCTTTGGCAAAATGGGGCGAACCCGTGCCCAGGCCATCGAGGAGTCGCGCCGCGGCCGCGTGGTCAAGTGTTTCGATGTGGCGGCACAGGCAGCTTCGGGCGATGCAACGCTGGTGCAGCACGAGCGCGAAATTCTTGAAGACCCTGCGGTCGAAGCCGTTTTCATCTGCACGCCTAACTTCCGCAACCAGCCGTTGACGCTCGCCGCTTTGGCAGCGGGTAAGCATGTTTTTTGTGAAAAGCCCCCCGCCTTTACCGCCGCCGAAGTTGAAGTGGTGCGCCAGGTCGAGGAAGGCTCCGGTAAGAAGCTCATGTACGGCTTCAACCACCGCCATCACGAAAGCATCAAGAAGGCGAAAAGCGTTGTCGAGGCGGGTGAGTTCGGGCGCATCCTCTGGATGCGAGGCCGTTACGGCAAAAGCGTCACAGCCGATTACCTGGAAACCTGGCGCGCGAAGAAAGACCTCGTGGGCGGCGGCATCCTGCTCGACCAGGGCATCCACATGCTCGACCTCTTTCTGCACTTCGCTGGCGATTTCGACGAGGTGCAGGCCATGGTATCCAACGTGTATTGGCAGATCGATGGGCTCGAAGACAACGTATTTGCCAACCTGCGCAATCGGCAGACAGGCATCGTGGCCTCTCTGCACTCGACGATGACGCAGTGGCGGCACCTCTTCTCTCTGGAGATCTTTTTGGAGAAGGGGCACATGGTGCTCAACGGCCTGAAAACCTCGTCCAACTCTTACGGCGACGAGGTCCTGACGATGGAGCGCAACAAGGCCTCCAGCCCGGCGGTCGAGTGGGGCCCCCTGCAAAGTTTCACCTACCCGGTGGATACGTCGTGGCTGTCGGAGGTGAATGCCTTCTTTGACGCTATCGAGTCGGATGCGCCGGTGCCGCTGGGTAATTCCGCCGATGCGCTGCGACTGATGCGTCTGGTCGAGCGCATCTACGAGAACCGCTGAGGCGCGGTAACGTGCGATGTCAGATACCTCCGCCGAAACCGTCCGCACGCCTCGGCGTAAGCTGGCCAAACGGATGCGCTGGTGGTCGAGTCGGAGTTACTGGAAGCGTATCCAAAACCTGCATACAGGTAAACGAGGGTTTATCATCGGCAACGGGCCGAGCCTGAAAATCGAGGATCTCGAGCGCCTCAAAGGCGAAGTCACTCTCGCGGCCAACCGCATCTACCTCGCCTTTGACCAGACAGCCTGGCGGCCCAGTTACGTGTCCGTGGCCGACGCGGTTCTCTGGCCCAAAATTCGCGAGGAGATGAGCCAGTATTTCGATGAGATACTGGCCGTGGCCGATCTGCCCTGCGCGCCCGCCGCGCAGATGCGGTACTATCGTTACCGCGCTCGGGCCGATGCCCTGCCCGAGTCCAACCAAGCAGCACCCGCCTTTTCGGCGGATCTGCTAGAAGGCATATACGGGGGCTACACCGTCACTTACGACAACCTGCAAATCGCTACCTGGCTGGGCCTGAACCCAATTTACCTGATCGGCTGCGACCACCACTACGCGGGCGAGACTGGGCAGGAGCCGGAAGGCCAAGCTATCGTAAATTCTAGTAGCGTCAATCATTTTGTCGCGAATTACCGAAACGTGGGAGAGGCCATCAACCCCGCGCCAATCGCGCGAATGAACCGGGCCTTCCGCGAAGCCCAGCGGTTCGCCGAGTTGAACGGCCGGTCGATTCTGAACGCCACACGGGGCGGACATTTAGAGGTGTTTCCCCGCGTCGACTTCGACTCACTCTTCAACTGATCCGCCCAGACGATGGCCCCGCGCAAGCCCTTCTTCACGCTCGTAATGGCCAATTACAACGGGGCCGCTTACGTCGAGGAAGCCATTGCCTCCATCGGTGCCCAGAGCTTTACGGACTGGTGCCTCATCGTCGTGGACGATGGCTCGACGGACGACTCAGTTGCGCGCATCGAAGCCGCGCTGAAGCCCTTGATGCCGCCTGCGCGCCTTATCATCCACGAAACCAACCGTGGCCAGGGAGCTGCTTTCAATACCGCACTCCAATCGATCGATTCGCTCTGGGTCGCTTTCTTGGACAGCGACGATCTCTGGACCCCGCAAAAGCTGGAGCGTACCGCAAAAAGTCTGGCCGAGGCACCGGGGGCCACCGCACTGCTCCAACATCCGCTGCGTATCCATTATAATGATACATCTACTCAGGAAATTTTTCCAGAGTACGCCATCGGTGGCGACGTACTGAAGTGGATGCGCCAACACCGCCGCCTGCCTAAATTCGTCCCAACCACAGGCCTCGTGTTTTCAACAGAAGTACTGCGGCGTTGCCTGCCCATACCGGAGTTGTTCCGGATCTGCGCGGATGGCTTCCTCACGCGCGCCGCCGCCTGCTTTGGCGAGGTCAGGATTCTCGACGAAGCCCTTGGCAACTACCGCTTGCATAACGGCAACCAGGTGGGTGGCAATCAATCCTTTGCGCGTTCCGATTTCATGCGCCGCGTCATGGTGCCCGAGCTCAACGCCTTCTACCGACGCAACAGGCTCGAGCTTGAGCTGCCTGTGCCCGAGCCACCGACCGAACACGTCCCAGCACCGGTTTCAAAACGGCTTTGGACGTGGCTCCCCAAGGAGCTAAGTCATCGCCTGCGACGCGGGCCTCAAGCGCACCGATTCGCCAGTTCACGCCAGGGGAAGCAAACGTGATCGGGCTATGTGCATGACCGGCGATTTTTCGTTGGCTCGCAGTGCCCGCAAGGGCAACCTGCTGTAACCCGCCCCAACCGTTCATGCCCTCACCCGTTCCCGCAGCCTCCCCCGCCCTGCTCCACTGGGCAGGCCAAACCGACTCCGGGCCCCGGCGCGAGAACAACGAAGATGCCTTTGGCGTCTTTCATGTCGAAGCCGGCCAGGCGCTTAATCCCCAAGGTGGCTCACTGCCGGCGGAAACTCAGCGCGGCGTTCTCTTTGTCCTGAGCGACGGCGTGGGGGGTCACGAAGCCGGCGAGGTCGCCAGTCAAATCACCGTCCAAACCATGGGGGAGGTGCTCGGGCGAGCCGCCCGCCGCGGCTTCTCCCGACGTGACGAACCGCGTGCGAATCTTTTGCGCGATGCCGCGCGCCAGTGCAACGGAGCCGTCCGCCAGGCCACCGTGGAACATCCGGAACGCCAGGGCATGGCCGCGACCCTCTCCGCGCTCTGGCTGCTGGAAGATCGCTATTACATCGTGCAGGTTGGCGACAGCCGGGTCTACCGCCTGCGCAACGGACGCCTACGCCAGCTCACCTGCGACCAGTCCGAAATCGGACGCCAGGTTTTTGAAGGCAAGCTGAGCGAGGACGAAGCCCGCTCCATGCCCGGACGCAACGTGATTGAATCCGCCGTGGGTGAACCGCCCGAACGCTTCAGCCCGGAAATCGAGTGGGGTCAGGTGTTGCCGGGCGACGTTTTTCTGCTTTGCAGCGATGGCCTTTCTGATGCCTTCACCACACGCCAACTCACGGAACTGCTCGCCGAAAACGTGCAGCCCGAACAGCTACCCCAAACGGTTGACGATCTGGTGAAGGCAGCCATCACCGCATACGGGCGCGACAACATCACGTTGTTCCTGGTTCATTGTCCAACAAACGCTGCGGCAGCGGAGGTGGTTCATCCGCCGGTGAAGAAGGGCCTGGGCTGGCTCACCCTGCTGACGGTAACGATGGTGACCGGGGTCGTGCTGCTTGCCCTGGCCACCTGGCTGGTGCTGCTGCCTGCGCTCGATCAACGGGACCGCGCCCGCCGCTTGGTCGAGCAGTTGCAAAAGGAGCGGACGAGCCTTCAGGAAAACATCGGGCGGCTACAGTCCCAACTGGCCGAAGTGCAGGACCGGGACCGCACCGAGTCCAGCCTGCTGCTGGCCAAGGACGCCCTTATCTCCGCGCTGGAAAACGAGCAGGCCCGCCTCAATGGCGAGCTGGCCAGATTACAAGAGCGTATCAAATCCTTGGATACACAAATGAAAGAGGAGCGCCTTGCCGCGCAAGCCCGCCAGCAGGAGCTATCAGACGCACTTGATGAGGTCAGCCGCAGCCTGGTGGAAAGATCCATCGAATACGACCTGCTCCTGCAAAGTCAGCAGGAAGCCGCTTTGACCGTTCCGCTTCCCCGCACACCTGCCACCGCACGGCCACGACCACGCCGCTGAATGACCGGCTAGGTAATCAGCCCGGCGTAATCGAGTTGGTCAAAACTGCCGACCGTCCAGAATCCGCCCACGCGAAAGCCCGGCTCCAGCGGCATCAGCGCCTCGCCATTCCACAGGCCGAAGCCCTCTTTCAAACGCGCCAGTGCCAGGGGCTCTTCGGTCAGATTGCGCGCTTTCAAGTCCACGCAGCCCCACAGTAGGAGGATGTCTTCACAAAGCCCGTCCATGCGCTTGAGCAACAGCCCCTGCGGACCTGTCGGCAGGGCTTCAAAGCCCGGAAGCAAATCCGCGCTGACCGGTGGGCTCATCATCAACTCGATGTGCCAGGAGGGCGGCGACTGCGCCTCGCCCTCGCGCGTGAGCTTGAGCATTTCCACACCGGTGCGAAAAAGTTGCAACGTGTCGACCAGTTGCCCGTCGGCGTAGGTGCCGTTGCCGGAGCGTTTGCGCCGCCCGTCCACGACCGCGCCATCCGTCAGCAGGACATCGTCAGCGCGGCGCTCGATGCTGAAATGCGCCCGGCTGATCTTGCGCGATAGCTCGCGGGCAACGTTTTCGTCTGAGGCGTAGGCACGCACCACCACATCGCAATCGCGGCTCCGGCCAAAAGTCAGCAGGTTGCCCGTTAGCACATGCAGGCGCTCTTCCTCGGGCCCTGACAGGGAAAAGCAACACGCCGCAATCGGCTCAAATTCAGGCGGATTCTCACGCAGGTATTCGCGGATGACCGGTGGCGGCGCGATTGCCGGCTCGGGCTCAGGCGCTGGTCCTGGTTCGGGCTCTGGCAGCGATTCCTCCGGCGGTGCTTCAACCGGGGTTGACTCTTGGGCGGCTGCCGCCTCGTCCATGGTCGCATCTGACTCAGGTGTCACGACTTCCGACAAGGGCGGCGGTTCGTCAGAAGATTCCAACTGCGTTTCCGGCTGAGCTTCTGCTTCGGCAGGTAGCTCCATCGGCGGATGGGTCGCCTCCGGCGCAGCCGCTTCGACCGCCGCGCTATCCTCAGGGGGCGCTTCCTCGGCGTCGCTGGGCAGGTCCGCTTCCGGCACATCGGGTGTATCGACAACCGCAAACGCTTCGGCGGCGTCCTGCTCTTCCGGGGGCGTGGCCTGTGTAGTCATGCCCAGGATCAACCGGACGTCCTCCAGGTCACCTTCAATATCGTCGATCGCGCGCGCCAACGCACCATCCTCCAGACCGTGCTCGCTGCAAAGAGAGCGAATCGTGGCAATCTTGCGGGAAACCGCGCCCACACGCTTTTTCTCCAGCCCCTCGCGGCACTCCTCCAGCAGCCCTTCCACCCGCAGCCGGGCTGCTTCGGCAAAGGCTTCGCCCCGCAACGCTTCAAACGCCTTCAGCGTCTTTTTGGCGCTGATGCGCTCGGGCTTGGAGCCCGCGTTGTCGATCTGCGCCTGGTAAGCCACCAAACGCGCCTCGTAGGCACGCTCGATGTCTTCCGGGCAGGTACAGTTATCGAGCCCCAGCTTTTGCAGGAGCGCCTCGCGGGGACTGACCTCGCTGGATGATTCCGTGGGTGCCTCCATTGCTCAGCGGGCCCGCCGACGCAATCAGAGGGCCACGTTTACTTGTTCAGACACCGTAAAGGGCGAACCCCATTCGGTGCGACCGGTAAATTCGATGAGATAGTTGCCGGGCTCCTGCAGGCTGGCCGAGCCAGACTCGCCCTGCCCGCTGGAAATGCTCTGGCCCTGCGGTCCTTTCACCGTCCAGCTTTCGGTGGAAAAGCTGCCTTCGCGGCGGCGCTCGTCGAGGGTGAAGTTGACCGAGAAGCCGTCACCGGCTGCCTGACGATCCACATTCACACTGAAGAGCCAGCGGCGCTTTTCGCCAATGCGCCGCGAGAAGACGTCGCCGGAACCGGTGGTGTTGACCTCGAGAAATTCCTGCTGCTCCTGCACGAGCTTGCCGCCCTGGCCACCGATGTAGCGCGTGCCCACGCCGGGCTGGCTCAAGTCGGCCGGGTAGTACTGGATATTGCCATTTTCGTCCAGCACGGGCACCCCGCCAATGGCGTCGATCAGCTCCGGCTGGGTCTGTTTGACTGCGGGCACAAACTCCTTGAGCAGGCGATCCATGATGCGGCGCGCTTCAGCCCAGTCGCCGCGGGCAATCGCCTCACGCATCTTCTGGGCTTCGTCACAGATTTCCGCTTTGAGCTGCGGGTCGGTGACTTCCGCGCAAAGTTTATCGAGAGCGTTTTGGGCCCAGACGACGCTTTCCTCGGCCAGGTCGGCTGGACGCGGCTGAGGCGTAAAGGTGCCCGACGCGGACGATCCACCGCCAGAGCTGGAATCACCGCCGGACAAGCCGCTGCCGCCGGTCATGCCAGGGCCGCCACGCGTAGTGCCGCTGCCACCCGAGGCACCGCCGCCTGCGCTGCCGCCAGAAGAGGCCGAACCACCCGAGCCGGAGCCGCCTGAGGAAGCGGCACCACCACTGCCGCCGCTACCGCCAGAGCCCGCGCCGCCGGCCATCGAGCCGTCCTGCGAGGGGTCACCCGGACGCGTGCCGGTCGGGTTGTCCTCGAGTTCCGACTTCACCGCACCGTCTTCCAGCAACTCGTTCGTGGCCTGGATGGCCGCTTTCACGCCGGCCACGTCGCCGTTCTCCAAAGCTTGCTCCAGCGTGCTGAGCAGGGCGCAGGCACGGGATTTCACTCCCGCAGACTTCGCGTTCTCGCAGAGGAAACGCAGCGTAGCCAGCTGCCAGCGTACGTCGTCGAGGTTGATGCCGACGAAGGGCATGATGTCGCGACCCAACTGAGTGGCGCGTCGGTTGATTTCGAAATAGTAATTGCGCAGACGCTCACGCTCTTCGTTCAGTTCGGCGCGTTTACGCTTGTCGCCAAACACATCGTTGATGTTGGCGATCTGGTCGATCTGCTTGTCCAGTTGGACATCGGCGCGGTCCAGGCGAGCGGTCGACTGGGCGAGCACCTCAAAAGAATAGTTGTAGAGCTCATTACCAAAGGCCTTGTTCGCCTCGGAGAGGAAGCTCTTGGCTTCGTCCAGTCGGCGCTCGATGCCGCCCTGCTGGAAACGGACGTCAGCTGCCCGGTAGTTTTCGGGCAACTCGTCGAAATTTTGCGCCGAGGCGCTTTCGAAGGTGAAGGCAAACGCAACTGCTACAAGCAGAGCGCTCACGCGGGGAGAACCAGTTTTCATACGGCGTATGCGCTAAGTTACAGGGATTCCGGCGGTTATCTTTTTGAATGAGGGTACTGACAAGATTATTTTTGGTTGCTCACCGGCCAGTGCCCTTTTTCAATGCCGCCCCTTAGGGTTATTCTTGATAGTTACATGAAGTCCGTCGCGGAATACGCAGAACTGGCTGCGCGCCTGGAGGACTGGTATTGGCGACACGGAAAATCCCGTCAGGAGCCATACGGTTTGCCGATCGATAACTGGCTTCGTGAGATTCACGAGGCCCGGCGCACGATCGAGCGCCTTGAGGTAGGCGCTTCGAATCCACGCCCGTCGATGGCCATCTGGGGCCCCTCGCAAACCGGCAAGTCCACGCTGGTCTCGGCCTACATGGACAGCAACGCCACCTTTGAAAAGGATCCGGCGGTCGACGGTCAGGGCTCCTCCCTGCACTGGGAGGGCGGCATCCCCTTCTTTTTCATGGCCCCGCGGACTGCCTCGCCTGAGGAGTTTCCGCCCTACATGTCCACCCGCGTGCTCAACCCCTTCCGTCGCGGCATGGACGGCTCCTCCTGCCTCAGCCGCTTCACCGCCGGAACCCTTTCTGACGAGCCCAACCGCTGGAAAGTCGAAGATCCACAATTTCCGGTGCAACTGCACCTGGTCAACCCCGGTGACCTTTGGCACGCCCTAGCCCGTGGCTACAGTTCGGAGTGCGTCAGCCCGACCGGCACCATGCCCAAACGCTGGGACCTTCCGCGTTTGCAGGAACTCGTGCGCAAGTTCGTCCGCACCCAGGATGGCAAGCCCCCGCCCCAGGACCGCCGCGCCTTCGAGCGCCTGGCGCAGCTGACCGAGGTTCTCGATGACCTGGCCGCCTCCGACGACCCGACCTACGCCGACCTGGCCCAGGACCTCGACGAGTGGCACACCTTCCTCAGCTCGCTTTTCAACGAGCCCCATCTTGTTGGCTCCGAGGAAAATGTGTTCGGGCTGGCCGAGAAAATCCTCTGGGAGGGCTCGACCAACCTGACCGTCTGGTCGCGCAAAATGTTTGAGACCTACGACCGGCTGCTCGGCCCCGACGGCCCCTGGCATGGCAAGAAGCTGCTCTGCTCGCTCGAAGCGACCGCACTCTTCCTTAACATGGGTGCCAGCCAGCTGGCCTACGACCCGCCCGACCGCAATCCGGACTCGCCCAACGCGCTGATTCAGAACCTGATCCGCAAGCTGGGCTACGCCGTGGCGGACGATGTGGTGCGTATCGGCTGCGACGAAAAAACCCGGCAAGCCCTGGCCGCCACCGCCGACGACTTTTCCATCCTGCAGGGCATGGTCTGGGAACTGGTCATCCCGGTAAATCTCAAGAACCTGGACGACCACGCCCCGGGGGCCAACGGCACCGAGGAACCCAACCCCTTCAAGGCCTTTATCACCGAAGGTGACATGCTGGACTTTCCTGGAGTCGGCAACGAAACAAAGTCACTGGACCGTAGAATTATCGTCGATGACAAGACCATCGCGGAGGTTCGCAAGCAGGCCAACGCGCCCGACGCCACCCCGCAGGACAAGGCCCGGGTGGAGAAGTGCTTCAATGAGAAACTCTTCTTCATGGAGATTCTCAAGCGCGGCAAAACCGCCTCCATTGTCGCCACCTACGGCAAGCGCCTGAATATCGATGCCTTCTCCATTTTCCAGGGAATCCGCGGCTACGCTTGCCCCAACGCCGACCAGCTCATCAACGGCGTCAAATCCTGGTGGCGGCACCTCGCCCCCGAATACTACCGCGAGCGGCGCGGCTCCAGCCCCTTCCCGCTCAACCTGGTGATGACCTGGTGGGCCAAACAGCTCAACCTCACCACCAACCCGAATTCGACGGATATCTTCAACCCCATTGAAGACATTCTGCGTAACCTGGGCGTGCTGCGTGATCCAAATGTGGTGACAACTTTTGCGATTCACGATCACAAGTCTCCTGACCGAGACCAAGCGGAGATCAAGCAGGACTTCAGCCCCGGGTCGCAACGCTACGAAAACCTTAAGAGCATCCCGGAGTTTCAGCACCAGTTCCAGAAACAGGCCTCCAGCGATTCGTTTGATACAATGCTGCAGGAGAAGGAGACCGGAGGCGCCAACTACTTTTTTCAGCACGCCACCGAGCAGTTGATCGGCCTCGCCGACCGCGAGGACGGGCGGACCGTACGCGCCAGGGAACGCCTGGAGCAGGCCTGCGAGCGCATCGCCGAGTCGACCGCCTGGCCACAGCTGATCCCCGCCGCGCAGGAAAAAGACGACCGACGGGACATTATCGAGGCCTTTATCCAAAAATTGCGCGGCTCGATCGACGCGATGGAGGAGGAGGCGCTCATCGAGACGAACGCTTTTTTGCGTGAGTTGCTGAACATCCGCGCGACCGACATCCTCCTGCCGCAAGACCGCAAGGAAGCCGCCTGCACCGATTACGTGGCCCGCCAGTTCGACAACTGGGTGGCCGCGCACTCACGCCGCATGCCCGAGCAAAAACGCTTCAGCGCCATCTCCGGGGAACTCGGCCTGACCGAGCCCAACGAGGTGCGCGATCTGTTGCAGGCCCTGGCCCTGTCGACCGCGCCCGACCACGAGAGCATTTGCGAGTGGTTTCGCCAGGTCGACAGCCGCAGCATGAACACGCCGCAGCCGCAAACGCTCCGGCTGTTGTCACTGCGCATGGGCAACGCGCTCGTCTACAGCGGCAAGGGCGTGCACACGGCCACCGAGGCCGTTCGTGAAAAGCAGCAACTGCAGGGCCGTGACAGCCAGAACGGTGCGCATCCCGCCTACAAATACTTTGTCGAGCCGCTCGTCGCCCCGGGTGGACAACTCGACTTTTTGGCCCAACGCGAGGTCCGCGCCCGCCCACGCCCAGACCTTGAAGGCGACCCGGAAATCCGCGCGCTCGCCGAGCAATACGGCCTGGTCGAAGACGAACCCGAAGCCGCCAAGGCCTAACCGGCGGCCAATTCCAGCTCACCTCCATGACATACCTCGAATTCAAGCAACGCATCGTCGACACCCTCAGCCAGCAGGCCGAGGGCTTGACCTGGCGCGAGTTGAAAGCCGAGGCGCGCCTGCCTTACACACGCCCCTGCCCCAACTGGACGGCCCGGCTCGAAGCCGAGGTGAGCCTCACCCGTGAACGCACCCAGGGTAACGCCAAACGCTGGCGTCTGGCCCGCTGATTCCTTTCGCCATGCAACTGCGCGTTTTTCCCAACACAGGCCACCAGTTTTTCGACATCTCGCTCGCGGAGCTTCTGCCCGAGCGCGACGAGGACTTTTTGGAGAAGCTCGCGCTGACTAACCGCGGCCCCTGGCAAACTTGGCGCGGCATCCCGTGGGTGCTCTATCAGTACGCCATGGTCGAAGGCGTGCCGACGTTAAAGGTCACCATCGAGACCAACCTCGGCCTGCCCTCGCGCGGTCTGCTCTTCGACTACGAGGACGCGCTGGTTCCGGAGCGTCCGGACGAGGACGAAATCCTGGAGGTCTACGCAGCCTCCGAGGAAGCCCGCATCGAGGAGGATTACAAAAACCGCACGATCACCCTGCGCACCTTGCCCAATAAGGACGATCTGCCGCTCGATATCGAGTTGGAGATTTTCTGGCCGCCGCGCGGTGGCTGGGACCCGGTGGACGTCGATCTGATCGTCGACCTGGGCAACACTCGCACCATCGCGCTGCTGCTGGAGACGCCCGGGCAGGGCACCGCCAATCAGCCTTTTGGACGCCGTGTAACGATCCTGCGCATGCTGCCACGCGGCACACCCTACACCGCGCCCACCGGCAACGCCGAAGGGGGCATCCTGGCCGACGACTGTGCCATCATCGACTCCTGGCTGCTGCTGCACCGACCGCTCTTTTACCATCTGGAGCCGCCGCACAACCGGCAAAAACTTTCGGAGAATTACCGTCCGGTCTCCAATCCTGGGCAGGGCCCCGAAGCCTACCGCCAGCAGTACTTTCTGCCACACTCCTTTGTGGAGCTTTCGCCCGCGCTGGTCGGCGGCGGGCGCAGCCATCCCGAGGGCGTCTCGAAAACCCTCGGCGGCGTACCGCTGGACAAGGATGCCCGCTTCGCCCTCTCCTCACCCAAGCGTTACTCCTGGGACGACGAGCCGCAGGGACGACGCGGCGGCACCTTTTGGAAGCAGATTCCCAACCCGACCGACGAGACCCCGCCGGATTATTACGACGAGTTTCGCTGCCTGATCCGCTACTTCATGGAGCCCAGCGGGGTCGACTGGGACATCGACGAACCGCCGGTCGAGGAGGAGCAGTACGCCCGCCTGCCCAGCATCGATGCCCCGGCTGAATACCCACGCCGCGACGCCGTCTGCTGGTTTGCCCTCTCCATTCTCGAAGCGGCCTACCGCCAGATCAACGCCGAGCAGTACCTGCGCAAAGTTGGCCGCGAAAGCCTGCCGCGCCGCCTGCGCAACGTCCGTGTCACCTACCCCGCCGGCTGGATTTTTGAAGAACGCTCGCGCTACCTCGAACAATGGCAGCGCGCCATCAACCTGTTTACGCTGACGCGCTTCCCGGACCACCGCGAGGTCAACCCGACCAGCCCGCATCAGGGCGGCTCGCGCCCGCAGTTGATCGACGACGGCATCGACGAGGCCGTCAGCTCGCAGTTGCCCATTTTGTACGCCGACATCCGGGCGCTGGGCGATCCGCGCACCTGGATCGAGCTCTTTGGCGCGGACAGCTCGGTGACGGTGATGAACGTCGATATCGGCGGGGGCACGACCGACCTCTCGATCATCCGCTACAGCGCGGCTTCCAGCACCTCGGCCTACGAGAGCAAGTCGATCGCCACGCGCCTGCTCTTCCGCGACGGCTACTCGACCGCGGGCGACACCCTGGTCAAGCGCCTGATCGAGCAGGTGCTGCTGCCGGTCTGGCTGAAGGCGGCCTCCAATCCCTGCTTCGACGAAATCCCTGAGGCCCGGCGCTGGCTGAAACGTTTTCTGGCCGACCCGGCCCACGCCGAGTTCTCCCCCGTCGATCCCAAGGCCTCAGTCAAGCTGATGCGGGTGACCCGGCTGGTTTTCATTCCGATCGTCAACGCCTGGCTCGAGCAACTGGCCAGCCTCGACGCCAACCCGGACCGCTCTTGGGAAGGCTTCGACCTGGAGGACCTGCTCGAGCGCGAGGTTATCGACCGCAACGCCATCAACGATCTCAACGACCTGGTCGACCGTACTATCCGCCTCAAGTGCGCCCGCGGCAACGCCTGGGACGGTCCCGCCTTCGCCACGCACGGCATCCGCATCAACGCCGAGCGCTCGCAGGTAGAGGGCTGCATCGACGACGTCTTCACCGGGCACTTCCGCAACCTCGGTGGACTGGCGGGGTTCTTCGACTGCCAGATGGTCATCGTTTCGGGCAAGCCCTCCGAGCAGCCGCGCATCCGCGAGTTGCTCACGCGCTCCTTCCCGCTGTTGCCCCAGCGCATCATCAACGTGAAAAATTTCGCGGCCGGCTCCTGGTATCCCTTCAACACGTTCGACGGGATTCGTATCGCCGACGCCAAGACCTGTACCGTGGTCGGCGCGGCGCTCTTTCAGGACATGAACAACGGCGCGCTGGAGGCGCTCAACGTCATTCCGGAAACGCGCACCGAGGTTTCCCGGCGTTACTACTGGAATTTCGTCAGCCGGGAGGATCCGCCCGAGCGCTTTCACCGCAATTATCTTTTCTCGCCCGCCGACTACCCGGAGGCCGGTGAGGCTGATCGCGTGCAAAGCGAGCCGCGCACTTTCGAGATGCCGCTGAACTGTCGCATCGGTCGCCAACTCGTGCGCATGAACGACGTCTACGCCGAACCCGTCTACGAACTGCGCTGGCGACCGACCAACGTGCAGCCCAACCCGGATGCCCGGGCTAACGTCACGCTGCGCTGGGTTTCCGTGCGCGGCGAGGGCGAGCGGCTGGAGCTGGTCTCGGTCAAGCCGCTGCCGCAGTTCCCCGACGTGCTGCCCGACGAAGTCGAGTTGAAGCTCAACACGCTCTTCGAGGAGAGCTACTGGCTGGACGAGCCGCAGTACAACACCGACCACCTCTTTGAAGCGGCTCCCGAGCCGTCTCTGGCCACTGTATGAAGCCGCGCGGGTCCAGCTGGATTGCCTGCTTGCTGGTCCTGCTCTTCGGACCGGCGGCATCCCTTTGGACGTGGGCGCAGCCAGTCGAAACGCCGGTCCCGGTCGGCGAGGCAGTCGAAGGCGTGGCCAGCACCGCGGACGCCACCGCCGGGGAAAACCTGAACGCCCTGCAATCCGCCGTCAGCGAAGCTCAGCGCCTGGCGCAGGAGTTGAGCGCGATTTCCACGGAGGCCCGAGCGCAGACACAGGCCCTCTCCACGTCGGCGCAGACCCAGGCCGCAACCGTCACCCGAATTGAGGATCTGCTCAATCGCGTGCGCGCCACCGAGTCTGCCCTACAAGCGCAGGTCGCCGCGCTGGAGTCCCTGCAGGCCGAAGCGCGCCAGCCGTCAACTACACAGAGTCCAACGGCTCCCGCCGCCAAGGGGCCTTCGCCCGCACTCATCGCCGCTGCCGTACTGGCAGCCTTGGCCGCCGTCGCCGCGCTCGCCACCTTGTTCATCGCCGTGCGGCACTCCAAAGTGACCCGCCACGCCGTCAGCGATGTGCCCGACCGTTTGGCCCACCGCTTGGATCCGGAAAAGTGGGCCAAGCCGCTGCGCGACGCCGTTGAGCGCCTGGAGTATGCGGTCCAGAATCGCCTGGATACCGCCGACCCGAGTCCTGTGGCCACCCACGCGGCGGAGTCCGCTGCGGATTTTTCCAGTGAATGCAGTCGCCTGCACGCGCGCTTCGATGCGCTCGAAACGCATTTGCACGAGCTTGTGCAGTCCCACGCGGTAACCGCGCCCCCGCACCCGCAGCCGGACGTACAAGCCGCGCACCGGGCCGCACCCGGACCGGCTTTGGCTGCCGCCACCGCCGGTACCCGCGCACCCTCCCGAGCCCCGTTCAGCGGCACGGAAACCGAAGCCGACCCGCAGCCCGTGGCCACCGTCGCCCCGAGCGAAGAAACTGACGCTCTGCACGCGGCCAAGCTGCCCGCCGCCTTCAGCCCTACCGGACGCCTTTCGAGCTGGCGCAAAGAGATCGCTGGCCACGTGCACGAGGAACTACCCGCGGCCAACGGGCTTGTTGAAGGACTTGAGCAGTGGCGCGAAGCCAACAATGCGCGCGAGGAAACGCGCCTGGTCGACGCCACCCACGAGTTGGGTAAGCGCTTCTTCAGCTATCTGGAGGCCACGCGCGGCTCTGAGCCCAACGACTGGATCGACGCCATCCAAGAGTGGACCAAATCCTTCCGCATCGGGCTGGAAGAGGCCTTCCCGCATTGCCGTCTGGTGGCCGTGTACCCTCAGGACCGCTTCGACACCGACCGCATGGAAGTGGCCCGCGGCTCGGCTTCCGGGCGTTTGTCGGTTAAAAAGCCCCGCTCCTGGATGATCGTGGAGAAGACCGAGCACGGCGAACGCGTCCTACGCCGGGCCGAAGTCTTGACCGCCTGAGCCCGCGCTTGCACCCGTACGCGACATCGCTTCAGATACCGGACTTTCCCCAAAGCTTTGTACCATGACGCCTCCGACCCAGCGCGAAATGCGCAATCCGTACTTCCTGCTGCGCACCCCCGACGGCCTCGGCAGCTACCTGACGCGCAACAACTACCGCCTGCTTAAAGCGCCTAACGAACCGCTTTCACAATTTTTGGTCGGTGCCCGCCTCAACGAGGACGCGCGCCCGGCGGTGCTCGAATACGATTACGAGGGTGTCGACCTCTCCACCGCCGAGCCGCTGGAGGCCTTGCCCGCCTCGCTGCTGGAGGCTTTCTCCAACGCTGCCAACCGCTTTGTCGCCCAGATGAAGGGTCAGGAAGGCCGCGTGAGCGATCACGTTAAGCGCATCTGGCAGGGCTTCCGGCTGCCCGACCCCGATATCGAAAAAGATGCCTACTGGATTTACGGCCCGTCCGAAGATCGCAAGCTGCTGATCCTCTGGGGTTGCGAATTTCGCCAGGGGGCTTCGCTGCCGCTCACGTCCGAGCAAGCCGAACACCCCAACGGGAGCGTGCTCGACAAGCTCAGCCAGCGACGTCCGTCGTGGTCGGCCAACCAGGTCGCGGCCCTGCGCCTGATCCGCGAACGGCAACTACCTCTGTCGGGCTACCTTGGTGAGTTGGAGCGCGACGAAACCGGCCAGCCTCTGCAAATCATCGTCGAGGGCAACGTCATCAAGGCCAAGGACGCCAAACCGATGGGCTCACTGCCCAAGCCCGAAATCGAAGCCTTCAAGGAGCAGGCCCGCGCGCTCACACGCCTGGCCAAATCCAACGAACTGGGCGATTACGGTACCGAGCTGGTCAAGGACTTCCAGCTGCCCGACCCAGTCGCCCACCCGAACCTGTATTTTCTGCACAAGGGCAAGCTCGTGATCGGCCTCGAAGGCCCCGCCGACGAAGGCACCAGCCTGCACCCCATCGCCGATCCCCAGCTGGGCATCCCGGCGAAAAAAACCACCAGCGGCGGCTCGGCCATCACCCCGCCAACTGTCGCCGACCAGCTCGAAAAAAGCCCTAGCGGCTCGAAGCTGCCCCTCTACGCTGCCGCGGCGCTGGTGGTTCTGCTACTTTTGGGCGTCGGTGCCTACTTCCTCTTCCTGACCGATGGCTCGCCGCCGGAACTCTCCGAAATCGTGGCCAAGGACAACCCGGCCGAAGTGCTCGTCGTCTTCAACGAGCCCCTCAGCGAAGCCAGTATCGATCTGGAAAGCGCGGACAACCCCACCTTCCGCATTCGTGGCGAGGAGGGGCACTTCCTCGAAATTTTGGGTGCCAGCTTCGAGCAGGAGGGCCAGGCCGTCCGCCTGCAGGTGGAGCCGCTGGAAGAAAAGGAGTACGAGCTCTACGTGGGATCCGTCACCGACAAAGCCGGCAACGCCCTGTCCGAGGCGCTTCAAGTCGAGTTCGAGTACCGCGACACAATCCCCCCGGCGATCGACTTTGTCTCCGCCCACGAGAGCAACACCAAGACGCTCGTCATCGGTTTCACCAAGCTCCTGGAAGAGCGCTCGGTCCGCGCCTCGGCCTTTGAACTGCCCGGCTTCAAAGCTGAGAACGCCGAATTGGACGAGGACGGCAAAACTGTCCGAGTGACCTTCGACCAGCGCTTTGAAAACAAGCGCCAGTACACCATGACCGTCGATGGCATCGCCGACGCGACCGTGGACGGCAACGAAATTGCCGAAAACACCGAACAGATTTTCACTTATGTGGATTCGCTGCCGCCCGTGCTCGACCGGGCCACGGCCGACCGCAGCCAAATCGTCGTGCGCGCGTTTTTTAACGAGCCGCTCGATGAAGCTTCCGCAGTCAACCCGCTGAGCTACCGCGTGCTGAGCCTAGATGACGCCGGCACGGTCGCTGCCGAACTCGAGGTTTCCTCGGCGCGCCTGCTCGGCGATGACAAAACGGTCGAGCTCTACACGACCTCGCCGCTCAAGCCCGGCATCAATTACCAGCTGCAGTTTGCCGACATTAAGGACCGCGCCGACCCGCCCAACCTGGCCGCGGAAGGCATCGCCGGCTTCATCTTCCAGGGCCGCGAAGACCGCACCCCGCCGCAGATCTCCGCGCTGGAGATGAAGATCGAGGGCGGCGAGCAGTTTGTGGCCATCGAGTTTGAAGAGCCCGTTGAAGAAGAGGGTGCCCTCAAGCCGGAGAATTACTCCGTGCCCTCACACCCGACGAACGTCACCTCGGTTGAGCCCACCGGCAACCCCGCGCGCTTTGTGCTGCGCTTGAGCGACTCGCTGCCCGAGGCGGCTTCAGTGCGCGTGCAGGTGGTCGGTGTGAAGGACCTGATCGGCAACGAACTGACCCCAGAGCGCCCGGCCATCGAGGATTTCGTCGTGCCCGGTCTGGGCAGCAAGGCAACCGACCTGCAAATCGTCGGCCCGGTGCAGGTGCTCGACAACGGCAGCACCGTGCGCATCACCTTCAACGAGGACCTGGTGCCCGAGCCGGCCAGCCTGATCTCGAACTTCACGTTTTCGGGCGGGAACCGGGTGGCCTCGGCCGCGCTGGATCCGCAAGCACCCAACACGGTGGTCGTTCGCCTGGCCAACCCGCTGACGCCGGGTGCCCACCGCGTGACGGTCTCCAATCAGCGCCTCGACCTCATTCCGGAGGACGTCCAGTGGAACCGCGTTGCCGACTTCTCGTTCTAATTCACGCAGTCACACAGAGGAACGGCTGCTGACTAGCTTTACCGAGTAAGGCCAGACCGCTAGATCATCCGCCCGAAGGTGACGGCGGTGTCGTAGGGGAGGTGCACCTCGCTGAAGGACTGGTGCGCGTCGTAGATCTGGCGCAGGCGGCGCAGCATGGGCGGGCAGTCGGGGTGTCCGGGCCCCGGTGCGTAGCAGGAGGCCAGTAGGCGGCCTTTGAACGCTTCCCAGGTGAGTGTCTGCGGGTTGGGAAAGAGCCGGTGCTCGAACTGGCGATGCCCAAAAAAGTTTTCAAAATCCGCGGCGGTCACCGGGCCTCCGCCCGCACCTCGGTAGTCGGTTCCGAATTCGACGAGCAGGTTGTCGAAGGACTGCAAGATCTCGGCTTCGGCGGCGCCGTGCACGTTGCGCACGATGAAAATCCAGCCCCCTGGTTGCAGGATGCGCCGAAACTCTTCGCGCGCGGCAAAGACCTCGGACCAGGGCACCGCCCCACAGACGACTGCGGCTTCCATCGAGCGTTCGGGCAGCGTGGTCGCATCGGTGCGCCCGCGCACACTGAAAAAGTTGGGGTCCTCACCCAGTTCCTGCAGGGCCATCTCGCGCAGCCAGGCCAGGCGCTCCACCCCATGAACGCGGTAGCCGCGATCTAACAACAGCCGCGCGAAGTTACCATCCGCCGAAGCGATGTCAGCAACGGGCGAACCCGGCTCCAAACCGCAGGCGTCGTGAAAAAGGTGAAACACCGCCGTCGGAAACACTTCTCGGAAGGTCGAGAACTCCTGCCCGCGGCGTTTATATCTTTGGGCAGGATCCGACATAACCAAGGGCGACGAGTATGGGCTGCATTCTATAAAAAGGCTCCGGGTTGGCAAGCGTCGGCCCGTCGGTGCGCATGGATTTTACAGTGCCAGGGGCGACCAGTCCGCCGGAGTCTTCCATGCTGGATGCTACAAGTTTTTCGCCGCGAGGTGCTTAGGTAGCCGGACCCGAGCTGGAACAGACTCGACGCCGCGCCCTTGTTTTTTTGCCGGAAGCCTGTTTGCTAGGAGTCTTTATGGAGTCTCTCAGATTTCTGACGCCTGAACTCGCGCGGAGCATCCGCGACAGCCACGGCACACCCGTCTACGTGTACGATCTGGCCACCCTGCGCGCGCAGGCCCAGGGCGCGTTGGATTTTCCGAACGCGTTTGGACTGACCGCCCGCTACGCGATGAAGGCCTGCCCGAACGCGGCCATCCTGCAGATATTCCTCCAGGAGGGCCTGCACATCGACGCCAGTTCCGGCTTCGAAGTCGACCGCGCTCTGCGCGCCGGAGTGCCGCCAGAGAAAATTTCCCTCAGCAGCCAGGAATGGCCCAAGAATGCCGCCGGTCTGCACAAGCTCGGCGTCAAGTTCAACGCCTGCTCTCTGATGCAACTGGAGCGCTTCGGCGAACGCTTTCCCGGCAGCGAGTGCGGCCTGCGGTTCAATCCCGGGCTGGGCTCGGGCTCGACCAGCAAGACCAACGTCGGGGGCACCTCCTCGAGTTTTGGCATCTGGCACGAGTGGCAGGAACAGGCTCGCGAGATCGCCGAATCCCACCAGCTCAAGATCACGCGCATCCATACCCACATCGGCTCAGGCAGCGACCCGGCCGTCTGGCAGCGCGTAGCCGGGATGAGTCTCGATCTGGTGCGCGCTTTTGACACCGTCGACACGCTCAACCTCGGGGGCGGTTACAAGGTGGCGTTGATGTCCGACGAAGTGGCCACCGATCTGCAGGAAATCGGCGCGCCGGTGAAGCAACTCTTCGAAGACTTCGCCAAGGAAACCGGCCGCCGCCTGCACCTGGAAATTGAGCCGGGCAAGTACCTGGTCGCCAACGCGGGCTGCCTGCTGACCACGGTTCAGGATATTGTCAGCACGGGCGAGGGCGGGCACACCTTCATCAAGCTCGACTCGGGCATGACCGATATCCTTCGGCCCAGCCTCTACGCGTCGCAGCACCCGGTCGTGGTCATCCCCGAAGAAGCTACCAACGACACACAGCCTTACATCGTTGTCGGGCATTGTTGCGAATCGGGCGATCTGCTGACCCCCGCCGTCGGCGATCCCGAGGCGCTGGCCCCCCGCGAGTTGACCCGGGCCACCATCGGCGACCTGTGCGTGATCGAAGGTACCGGGGCCTACTGCGCGGCCATGAGCGCCAAAAACTACAACTCCTTTCCGGAATCGCCCGAGGTGCTGGTCGACGAACAAGGCCAGCGGCACCTCATTCGCGAGCGCCAGAGCCTCGAGCAGGTCGTAGCCAACGAGGTGAAACTCGAGCTGCCCGCGCTGGTCGGTTAAGCCATGGGATTTTTTCGTCGGGCAGCCTGCGCATGGTTGCTGTTCCTCATCGGGGCGCAGCCGATTGCCTGGGCCGCTGCCTCGGATGAAGCGCAGGTGTTTCACGTGGCGCGACTCCATGAGAACGCGGACGACACTCACAAGGGCACGGCGCAGGCGCCCCTGGCGACGCTGGGCGAAGCAATCCGCCGCGCCCTCCCGCAGCTGGCCGAAGGCGCGGCGGTCCAGATTGAAATCGGCCCCGGCGTCTACCGCGAACGCCTGGAGGTGGTCCTGCCGCAGCTAGATGCGGACGCGCCCCGCGGTGCCTTGACGCTGCGCAGCGAGGCGCCCGTCATCCTCTCGGGTGCGGACATCGCCGATGATTGGACGCCCGCCAGCAATTACTATCTGACGCCCTGGCCTCACGCGACCGGCGCCGTCACCTTTCCGCCCGAGATCGAGGCCAACTACGCCCGCGACGGCCAGCCGATCCCCTGGTTGATTCGCCAGCGCGAGATGCTTTTCCTGCGGACCGAAAACCAGCCCAGGGCCATTCGTCTGCCCATGGTCGCACCCGCGCAAAAAATCGAGAAAGGCACCTTCACCCTCTTTCCGGACAGCGGGCAGATCGCCCTCTTCCCCCCGCACAATTACCGGCTGGGGCCCGGTGCGGTGCTGATCAGCAACCCCGCGCGCTCGCGGCTCCTTCACGTGAGCGGCCTGGACCGGTTCTCGCTCCAGGGGCCTATCGAGTTTCGCCACGCCGCCGGGGTGCTGGGTGACCGCCCCGCTGCCGTTGAGATCGAAAACACTCGAGACGTGCGGATTGAAGGCGCGACCTTCGAACACAACAACACCTACGGCTTGACGGTCACCGCTTGCGCGAGCGTCACGCTGCGTGATTTGAAGGTGCAGCGCAACGGTTTGGGCGGCCTGATTGTGAAAGACTCCGACACAGTCACCGTCGATGATTGCGTGGTGCGGCTGAACGACTGGCGCGGATTCGAGGCAGGCATCACTCCGGTCGGTGCCATTGGCGCATCCTTCGAGGGTAACGCAAATGTCTCCATCACCAAAAGCCGCTTCCTCGACAACAAGTGCGATGCACTGCACATTGCCAACCGCGACAGCCCGGACGAATCGGTCAATCTCGCCGACCTGAGCCTCATCAACAACGGCGGCCATGCGCTGTATGTCTTCAGCGACCGGGCCACGATTTCTGATACCGTGTTCGCGCTCAATGCGGCTTCCACCAATCTGCGCGGGCGTATCGAACTTGTGCGCTGCATCTTTTACGACAACGGCCCCGCGTCGATCCTGCAAACCGAAGACCTGGAATTGCCGTTTGCCCAGCTGAACTGCTTCGGCGGCGGCGCTCAAGGAGACGGCGTTACGGCAACCCGGATCACCCTCGCCGATTCCATCCTGGCCAACCGCAACGCGGCCCCGCAGGTCGCCCTGCTTGAATGGACCGCGCCGATCAGCGAAGCGACGGCGGATACGTTCACCGGTCGGCAAAACATCTACTTCACCCGAGGGGAGACGCCAGCGTCCTTTCGGGTCGAAACGCATTTTACCGACCTCACACAGTGGCGTGAACTGGTGCAGTCCGACATCACTTCCATCGAAACCGACCCGCTGCTCTCCGGCGCACCACGTCTGGACTTTGTGCCGCACCCCACCAGCCCAGCCTACCGCAAGCAGCGCTGGCCGAAGTCCGTGCTGGAAACCGCTGCGGGCACAGCCTGGCTGGAGCTACAGGCCGTGACCGCAGCCGAATAGAGCCGGGTTGCTTTCAGCGCATCGGTGGACACGATGCAGGGTTTCGCCGCATGTCGCTGCTGACGCATCATCCCGTAGGTACCCCGGTCCCCGACACGCCGCACGCGGTGTGTTCGAGCCTGCCGACGATGGCGGATGTCATCGCCTACGAAGAAAGCCAGGCGCGCATCCTGCAGGCGCTCAAAGCCGGTTACCCCCGCTTCATTCGGCACCCGCTGGTGTTGCAGGCGGCCCAGGTGCTGGCTCAGGAAAACAACCTCGCGACGTCGCAGGTGGTACCGTTGGCCAGCCAGCGACTGGCCAGCGCCCTGGCGAAATTTCTTGGACTACCGCAAACGCGCGTTCTTGAGCACGCAGGCGTCAGCGCGCTGGCCATCCCCGAGGATCCGGAACAGGCCACCCGCGCCAAGCGATTCCTTCAGCACACAGGCAGCGGTCTTTCCTCCCGGGCCGCTGAAGATTTCCTCGCACGCACCGGGTACATTTCCGGCACACATCCGGAAGTGCTGGCATCCGACGCGGTCGAGGCCGAAAACGATCTGCGGGCGGCCGTTTCCCGTTATACAGGCGCGGCCCCGGAGGATTTGATCCCCTGCGCCAGCGGCATGAACGCGTTTTACTCGCTGGTGCATGCCATCGATCGGGTGCAGGGCCCGCGCGGACGTACCCTATGGCTCCAATTGGGCTGGGCCTACGTCGACACCACCGAGGTATTACGCAAATTTACCTCAGGCGGCGAGAATGGGCTGCTGCAGGTCGTGCGGATCGACGATTTCGAAGCTGTTGAAAAGATTTTTCGCCAACACGGCGCGCAGCTGGCAGGCGTTATCGCCGAAGCCCCGACCAACCCGCTTCTGCAGAGCGGTAACTGCCGACGCCTGTCGGAGCTTTGTTACCAGCATGGTGCCTGCCTGGTCCTCGATCCGTCTACCGTCGGCCTGGCTAACCTGCGCCTGCTCGAGTACGCGGACGTGGTCACCTCCAGCCTCACCAAATACTGGGCGAACGAAGGTGATGTCATGGCCGGTCTGCTGGCCTTCAACGCAGCCTCTCCTTTCCACGCGGATCTGCGCGCGGCCTTTGGGCAGGGACACCTCCCGCTTTACGAGCGCGACCTCCGCCGCCTGGCGCAGCAAATCCCGGGCATGCCCGAAGTCGTCCAGGCGATTAACGCCAACACACGCGAATTGGTTCCCTGGCTGGAGTCTTTACCCGAGGTCAAAGCCGTCCACTGGGCCGGGGAGGCCTCCACCGCTGCCGAGCTTGCCGCGCTGGATACGTCCTGGGGTCCGGGCTCGCTCGTCACGATCGAAATCGAAGGCGCGCTGGAGCGATTTTTCGACGCACTGCGGCTTGTGAAAGGACCTAGTTTTGGCCTCAGGTTTTCCCTTAGCTGCCCCTTCATGTATCTCGCGCACTACCCTCAGGCCTCTACCAGTCAGGGACGCCGCGAACTCCTTGCCCAGGGCCTCAACCCGGACCTGATACGCCTATCGGTGGGCACCGAGTCGCAGTCCGAAATCCGGGCAGCCATCACAGACGGTGTCACTGCGCTGAGAAACAAT
Organism: Opitutales bacterium; assembly: GCA_050331815.1. Lineage (GTDB taxonomy): Bacteria > Verrucomicrobiota > Verrucomicrobiia > Opitutales > JBHJGM01 > JBHJGM01. Next base: position 63,962 of record JBHJGM010000016.1, read on the forward strand.
ACGCGTTGACCGATGGAACCGATTTCGCGAAATCAAAAGCATATGCCTTCCCCGAAACGTCGCGTCATCCGCAAGCAGACTTCGCTGCTGACTGTCGTTCTGATCGCCATCGGTCCCGCGTTGATTTCCATGGCCATTGAAGCGGCTGCGCATGTAGCCCCCTGAATTCATTCCACACCACGCGGCGAGCTTTCCTGACTCGCTGAATCACCTTGAACTCCAGCGGCGGGTGGCTCCAAAAGCCCCCGCCGTTTGGCTTCCTGCAGGAGCGCCTCCGCCGGGAGCAGCACCCCGCGCGGCAGCAGGGGCGCGAAAATAACCGCACGCGTCAACCGGCGACTGACCACCGGTGGGTCGCTGGGCGTTGCCGCGTCGAGGTTGCGCATCAAAACCGGATAGGCGGACTTGCGATTGCGGGTAACCACGTGCGCCTGACTGTCGCTGGCCAGCGCCTGCAAAGCCGCCAGGGCAGCCTCGGTCTCGCCGGGCAGCGGCGGATAAGCGGGCCAGGCAAAGGCTTCGAGATCGCTCACCCGAGTAGGGCGTTTCAATGCCCTTTGCACCGAAGCGCGGAAGCCCTCCACGCTCGCCGGATCCGCGGGCGGTGTCGCGCGCAAAAACACGGCAAGCTGGCGTTGCAGCGCGGAATTCTCGGCTGCTCGGGAAAAATCCGTGGGCAGTTTCCACGCGATTTGGAGGGCTTGCTCCAACTGCGCAATCTGTGGAAGCTCCGCCGTCGGCTCCAGCAAGCGGCGAAAAGTCGGCAACACGTCCGCAGCCACCTGCGCACGCAAGGCTGGAGCTTGCGGCCCTTCGAACCAGATGTCGCCTGTCATAAACGCTGGTTGCGCCAACAACTGAACCTTGAGCGCCTCGCGAGCGCGCTCCGGATCGCCCGCCACCAAATACGCCCGGCTGAGGCCCAGCCACAGCACCGGCGTCGCGGGGTGCAGTCTGCAAGCGTCCTGAAAATGCCGAATCGCCCGGCGTGGTTCGCTCTCGCTGAGCAGCCAGCCCAGCATTGCATGCGGCAATTCCTGATGGGGCCAGATCTCGAGGGACGCCTCAAAAGCCGCCCGCGCGCGCTGATTCAACGCGAGTCGCGCCACCGCGTCCTCACGCGTCTCCAGGGCCTGTTCGGCCCAGGTCATCCCGCGTTGATTCTGGTAAAGGGGATCCGACGAATCGGCCTGATGTGCCGCCATAACCCGGACCTCGAAACCGGACAGATCTCCGGATTCCGCTGCCTCCATGGCCGAGGCGAAATTGGCGCGGGCCTGCAAGGTGGTCAAGGCCAGCTGCCCGGCGTGGATGAGCGCTGCCGACAGCAGCACCGCCACGCAAATGCGGCTCAGTCGTCTGGGCTCCGTGGAACCTTGAGGCGCGCGTTGCGAGCGCTTCGGCACGGCCATGCCCACCAGCGCTCCTGCGAACACCGCCAAAACCGGGACATTCAGGCTGTAATCCCCCAGCGATGCCACCACGGCTGCCAGCACACCCGCGCCCGCCAGATGCCGCGTGCGCCCACCTGCGTCTGCCTGCCTGAACCACTGCCCAAGCACACCCACGGCGATCAACACCAGCCCGAGTCCACCCAGCAGCCCGGCGTCGGTGAGCACCTGCAGGGGCAGGTTGTGCAACTGATAGGCCGTGGACAGACGCGTTGTCCCGTCCCAGAAAAGTGGATACCACAGGTCCGTGGTGCCGGCTCCGTAACCGCTCAGAGGTGCATCCCCAAAAGCGTGCCAGCCGGTGGTCAGGTAACTCAGGCGCATCCGGTCGGTCCCGAGCAGTTCGCCGCTGAAAAGACTTGCCGCCATTGCCTGCAAACGCGGCGAAACCAGCAGCACCGCAGCCGCGCCCACGACCGCCACCAGCAACCCGCCAAACCGCCGCCTCCGAATCCACGGGATGCCTTCACAGGCCGCAAAAACAACCACGATCGCCAGGCCCAGCAGCGCTCCGCGGCTTTGGCTCGAAAGGATCAGGGCGATTCCCGCAAAGATTCCCAGACCGCCCAGAAGCCAGCCGGCTCGGTTGCGTGAAGTCTCCCACGTCCAGACAACCGCCACCGACAGTAAAAGTAGCCCAAACAGACCCGTCTGGCTGGCGTGCCCAAAAGGGGCCGCGTTGCGGGGCGGACCTGATTCGGTCAACAACGGCAACCAGCGAAGCAGTGAGGCCGCCGCCACCGCCAAACCAATGCCCAGCAATAGACCCAGAAGCCCGCGACGGTGCGCCGAAGGCTGCGCCGCATCGTTACCCCCGTGCGTGAAGCGCCAAGTCAAAAACCCTACCGCCACCGCCAGCAAAGGCCCGAGTGCGCCCAGCACCGCCCGCGTGGGAAATGCTGAAGTGAACAGGCCCTGCGTGTAGCCGAGAATCCAGAACAGGCTGCCCAGACCAACCCACCGCGACAACTGGCCACCTCCCCGAGGGCTCATCGCAAAGGACAGCAGCGCCAGCCAAATGAGCGCATGACCCAAGCCCAGGTGCCAGGCCGTGTGCGGCCACAGGTACAGGCGGGTGCTGCTCTGCGGAAACAGCGCCAGCCCGCAGATCCCTAGCAGAAGGGCGGCGAACAAGCCGTAGTGAGCCCACGCCAGGGCCTCCGGCTGAGGGACACGCGGTGTCGCTTCGACCGCAGGCAAGCGTTCCAGATGACGGACCGGCGGATGGGTCGACGCCTTCATGACAATCGCCTGGGCTGCTGGTCTGTGGGCACCCCCCTACCATCGACAGCCACGGTATTCGCTTTATCGGCTGGCCGCCCAAAAAGAATTGGACAGCACCCGAGCAGATGAGAAAATTTGCCTGCGGTGGGAACGTCCGACTATCCACCCTTGACCGTACAGCTCTCACCTGCATCCAAGCCTTAGCGAATCACCATGGGACAAGTCTTCTTCATCATTAAGTTTTGCGGCGTTGTCATCCCGCTACTGGTTGCGCTCGCCGTGGTCTTTTTCCCAATGTCAAAAATGCGCGTGGGCGTTCAGAAGCTCGGGGGCCTCAACGGCGTCGAAATTCCGATCACCCTGATTGTCTTCATCAAGGCGATGACGCTCATCGTCTGCCTGGCTTTCTCTGCCTTTTGCGCGAAATTCTTCTTTAACTGGATCTAGGTGGCTGAGGCCCGAGCGGCCGCTCGGGCGAAAAGCCAGAGATAATCCGAGAAGCGGTTCAGGCAGGCCTTCGTTTCCGGGCGCACCTCTTTGGCCAGCTGCGCCCACAGCTGCGCCTCGGCCCGCCGGACCACCGTCCGCGCCACGTCGACCAGCGCCGGGCCCGGAGGCAGGTCGACAATCCATTCATCAAAGGCCAGCTCCGGCCCTTCCAACGCGGCACAGGCCTGATCGAGGGAAGCCAGATCCTCGGAACTCACCAGCTTGCCCTTGGCCTCCAGCGCGGGCCAATGCGCCGGCAAACACGCCAGTTCCGCCGAAAGCTGGATCAGCAAACGCTGGCGCGACTTGAGTGTTTCGGCCCAAGTCTGTGCCAACTGCGCGCGGGCGGCGGTCAGCAACGCGCCGGCCTCATCCAGCGCCCCGTACACACAGACGCGTGGATGGCCCTTGAACACCTGCTCGCCAAATAACAGCCGTGTCGTCCCGCTATCGCCTTTACGCGTCACAATGGATCCAGCCATGGCTGCAAGCTGCCGGACTCCGCCCCGCCTGGCAAGGATGTGCGCTACCACCTACGTGCGGTCGAACTGCCGCTCGATAGCCGGCCAGTCCGGCTTGCCTGCCGCGGTCCGGGGTATGGCGTCGACCCAAAGCGCATGCTTCGGGCGCTCGGCCGGGGCCAGGTGCGGGCTCAGGGCCTCCCGCAGGGCAGACAAGTCCATCGCCGCCGCCTCAGGATACGCCACCAGCAGGGCCGCGACCACGGCACCCCACTCCGAATCCGCCAGACCCAGCACCACGCAATCCGCAGCCAGCTTCGCCTCCAGAATGGCCGCCTCAACCCGCGCGGCGTCCACTTTTTCGCCACCGCTGTTCAAAATGCGGTCCGCACGCCCAAGCAACCGAAGTCGGCCAGCTGTGGTCAGTACCCCGCGATCGTTGGTTACGAAGCGCTCACGGGGGCGCGGCATTTCCGGATAGTAACCCAAAAAGAGTGACTCCGCCGAGACCACCACACGCTCGTTTTTAACGTCGATCTGCGCGTGTGGGAGGGCTTCGAGCGTGAGGCCTTCTTTTTCCAGAAACGCATCCGGACGTTGCGCGGCCACCATCGAAGCGGTCTCGGTCATGCCATACACGGGACTTAGCGGCAGACGCGCCTCCCGCGCTTGAGCGAGCAAAGTGTCGCTGGCTGGTCCGCCCCCCAGAAAAATCAGCGAGCACTTGCGCAGCGCGGGCACCGCCTGGGGCCGTTGCAGCAGTCGGGTCAGTTGCGTAGGCACCAGTGAAAGCGTGCCCGCTGGGATCGTCGTAGCCGTCAGGGAGGCGACCGGGTCTACCGGATCGCCCAGCATCAGTTCGCCGCCGGTCGTCAGCGCCCGCACCGCCTGCATCAAACCGCTGACGTGATGCAGCGGCAACAGACAGTGCCCGTGCAGTTGGCCCTGGGCAAAGAAACGCGCGGTTGCCTCGGCCGAAGCCCGCAGCGTCTCCCAGCGGTGCAGGGCAAACTTAACCCGGCCTCCGGTTCCGCCGGTCGGGATGCCGACGCAGCCATTGAAGCCGATCCGCTCGGGCCCTGGCGGCGGATGAAAGGGGATGGGGCTGTCGGAGAGGGTCAACCCCGGTGCAAGCAGCTCCTCGACCTCCGCCCACTGCCGCCGTCCCCATTTCGGATCGGCCAGAAAAACCGGCACCTCTTCCATGAGCGCCGCCAGCCACGCTGCCAGAAACCGCGCCCGGTCCTCGAAGCAGAGCAGCACGCCATCGCCGAGACCCTCTTCGCGCGCTTCGGCAATCTGTTGCGTAGCCTGGGTGAGCGCACCCCGCAAATCGACCGGCCCCTCGACATCGAAAAGCCAGGGCCGTTTCAACAGGTCGGGCAGCTCGCTTAAAGTCGGTCCCACAGCGCTTCAAACTCGTCTGGCCCGTAGCCCGAGGCCTGCAACAGCGGTCCTGGCTCGTGCACGGAAAACCCATCGTCGGGCGGAAAATACTCGAGCGTGCCAAAGCCCGCCGGTTCGCGTTCGCGGGTGTCGCTGGCGGCCAGGCGCAACACCGCCTCGAAACCTACGGAGGTCTCGAAGGCCGAGGAGTACACAATCCGGCAAATGCGGGTGGCCCGCCAGGCCCGGAAAAGTGTGATCGGGCCGAGCAAGGCCGGCTTGATGATCAACGGCCCGGTCCAGCCCCCGGTGGTTAGTTGCCGGATTTGCGTGAACCGCGTGGCCGATTCGTCCAGGGCGATCGGCGTGGCGTAGTACCGCGAAAGATCCTTCATGGCCGCCTCCTGACCTACCGGCAGGGGCTGCTCCAGGTAATCGACCGGCAATTCATCCAGCACCCGCAGCCAGCGCATAGCCTCGCTGGTGGAAAAGCAGGCGTTGGCATCGATGCGTAGCCGTCCCGCCGCCGGCAACTTCGCGGCCAGGGCTTGGCAGATTTCGATCTCCCGGTCGGTCGGCCCGGTGCCCACCTTCCACTTAAAGGAGATGAAGCCGCGTTCCAGCAGGGCGTCCATGCGTGGCAAAGCCGCCTCACCCGCCGGCAGCAAGCCCGCCACAGGCAGTGCCTGACCGCCCTCGAAACTGTCGCGAGCCCGGTCGCGGCCACGCGCCATTTCGAGCGCGCACTCCAGCGCAAAGCGCGTACAGGCCAACCGATCCGGCACCCCGGTGATTTCCGACAAGCCGATCGAACCGCGATAATTCTTTAAAAAAACTTCGGCCACGTGCAGGGACTCGGTGCCGAAGGACGGCAGGGGCGCGACCTCGCCAAAACCAATGCCGGGGCCGCCATCGGCCATGGGCTGTTCGGCCTGCAGGCGCACCAGAATGCCCTCGCGTTCGGTCCATTCGCCCGAGGGCAGACTCAGGGGCGCTTTGAAGGGGCGGCGGTACTTTTTGAACTGCAGACGGAAACTCATCGGGCCTCGGGCAAAAGCATCGGCTATCGGCAAATCGGGTCGAGGTAAAGCCTCAGCCCGCGCCCAAGGCTTCAGGCAGGCGCGTTGCCCCGACGCAGCGTGTGCAGCGTGACCTCCGGCGGGCAATTGAATCGCAGCGGGGCCCCGCAGCCGCCGGTACCGCGCGAGGTGTAACCCACCAGGCTGCGCCACTTCCAGGCTCCGCGCGAAAGAGCCCGTGGCGCTTTCGAGTGCGTGAACACCGGCACGCCACCTGGCAGACAAATCTGCCCGCCATGGGTGTGCCCGCTGAGCATCCAGTCAAAATTCGCGGCGGCCGCTGCACGATAAGTGTCTGGCGAGTGCGAGAGCAAAATCGAGCACGCCTCCTGCGGAATCATGGCCCGCGCCTTTTGGATGTCCCAAGTCTTGTAAAAAGCCGCGTCATCGATGCCGGACAAAAAAATTCGCTCCCCGCCGCGTTCGATTTCGACGGTCTCGTTGAGCAGCATGCGGATGCCCATGTCCTCCAGCTGAAAAGTCTTCTCGATGAAGTCATGGTTGCCCAGCGTGCCATACACCGGCGGCTTGAGGTGCGCGGCGATGCGGCGCATCTGCGCCATCGCTTCAGCGTAGGAACGGCGGGTGCAATTGCGGTAGTCGCCGGTGATCACGCACAGGTCGTACTTCAGCTGGCTGACAAGCTGCCCGACGATCTCTGCCAGTTCGGTGTCGTTGTCGGCGTGCAGATCGCTCAGGTGGAGCACGCGAAAGCCCTCGAAAGCTGAAGGCAGGTTGCGCAGGTAGACCAGGTTGTGCTCCAGGCCGAGATCGAGAAAGTTGTAGCGGCCCTGTTCGTACTTACCCAGCAGCCAGAAGACTCCCGAAGCCACTGCGTGGATGTTGAGGTAGCGCGTCAGCAAGGCAATTGGGCTGCCACCCTGGTGCTCTTTGTTGTCGCGGTGACGCTGCTGGCGCAAGCGACGCACCTGCAAATGCTCCGGTCCCAAACGGCGTGCCAGTTCCGCCCACTGAGTTTCAGTCAAAGGGGCGTCCGCTTCGGCAGATGCATCGCTCGTCTGCGTTTTGGTCTCGGTGGTGGACATCAAGGGAGGTGCTGAAACTCGTGGCCGATTCAATTACTAACACCTTATCGGATGCACGCAAACGGTTCCCTTCCCGGACTTGTGCCAAAGGCCGTCCAGGCCTTATCATTCCAGCCATGGAATCTCCCCTGAACTTCGAGGAAGCTTCGCGCGCGCAGGCCTTCGATTCCGTGGAAAACGCGATCGCCGACATTGCCGCCGGTAAGCTCGTCATCGTGACCGATGACGTCTCCCGCGAGAACGAAGGTGATCTGGTGATGGCCGCCGCCAAAGTCACCCCCGAGGCGGTCAATATGATGATACGACATGCACGGGGCCTAATTTGCGCCCCCACCGTGGCTCATCAACTGCGCCGCCTCGGCATCAACCAGATGGTTCATGACAATCGCGAGGCCCAGCAGACCGATTTCTCTATCTCCGTCGATGCCGCCGAGGGTATCACCACGGGTATCTCCGCCTACGACCGAGCCGCCACCCTGCGCATTCTGGCCGATCCCGACGCCACCCCCGAGCAGCTTGTCCAGCCCGGCCACATCTTTCCGCTCAAGGCCAAGGCCGGTGGCGTTCTCGAGCGCGCCGGTCACACTGAGGCTGCCGTCGATCTGGCCAGCCTGGCCGGTCTGCACCCCAGCGGTGTCATCTGCGAAATCCTCAAGGAAGACGGCTCGATGGCCCGTCTGCCCGACCTCATCGAATTTAAGAACGCGCACGGTCTGCGCCTCATCTCGATCGCTGCACTCATCGAGTACCGTCATCGCCGCGAAAAGCTCGTTGAATGCCTGACCACGCGCCCCTTCGAATGCGAGTGGGGCACCTTCAACCTGCATCTGTTCCGCAGTATCCTCGACGGGCGCCAGCACATCGCCCTGACCCTCGGCGACCTCGACAGCCGCCCAACCCTGGTGCGCGTCCATAGCGAAAACCTCCTCACCGACATTTTTCGCGCGCGCGCGATGGGCTCCGGCTCCAATCTCGACACCGCGCTGACCCGCGTCGCCGAAGCCGGCCACGGCGTGATCCTCTACATCGGTCAGCCCAACATGGGCGTGCGCCTCAATGCGGAACCCTCCGAGGAAAATCCCGAGATCGCTCCGGCCAAGATGGACTTTCGCGATTACGGCATCGGTGCGCAGATCCTGGCCGACCTGGGCCTGCAGCAAATCCGCCTCCTGTCCTCTTCACGTCGGCGCGTCGTGGCCCTCGAAGGCTATGGACTGGAAATCGTCGAGCACGTGCCCCTCGCCGCCGACGACGTATCCAGCTGAGCTCCCTTTTTATGCCCCCTCCCCTGCGCATTGAACGCCAACCACCCGAACAACTATCGCCTGAAATTCAGGCCCAGGTTGCTGCGGTGACCGCCGCCACCTGGCCGGGGCCACATCCGGATATGCTGGAGATGGCTCGGGATTCTGCCCCGGGCGATGATCGCCGCCACCTGCGTTTCATCGGCTGGCTCGAGGAACGAGTGGCCTGTACCGCACTGATTTTTGAACGCACGATACGTGCCGGTGAAACAGCGCTGCCCATCACCGCGCTGGCAGGGGTGTGCACGCATCCGGATCTGCGCGGGCAAGGCCACGGGCTCACCATGATGGGCGAGGTTTTTGCCGAAATGGACGCCGGACGCTATCCGGTCTGCCTGTATCAGACCGACGTTCCCGGTTTTTACGAAAAGCTCGGGGCCCGCCAGGTACAGAGCACCTTCATCAACTCGCGCAACGCCAGCCAGCCACAACGCAATCCCTTCTGGAGCCAGATTCAGATGATTTATCCAGGCAACGGCCCCTGGCCCGAGGCCCCCATCGATCTCTGCGGGCCCGGCTACTGACAACCGCCGCAGTTCCCGGCAAAAACCATGGTTGCGGCGCATTGGGCGCTGTGGCATCCTGGGCGGCTTCAGTCATCAAAATTATTTCTGCATGAGCGACGGTAAACCCGATTACGGCGATCTCAACGGCAGCGATCTCGTCCTGGGTATCGTGGCCGCCAGCTTTAACGGCGAACTCGTCGAAGGCCTGCTCTCGCGTGTGCGCCTGCAACTGCGTGAGTACAGCGTCGCGCCTGACAACATCGACGTGCGCCGCGTGCCCGGCTCAGCGGAACTCCCCTACGCCGCCAACATGCTCGCCACCAGCGGCGAGTACGACTGCATCATCGCCCTGGGTGTGGTGGTGGCAGGCGACACGCCGCACCACATGATCATTGCGCAAAGCACCGCCAGCGCCCTGCAGTCCATCGCGCTGAGCACGCAGGTGCCCACCATCAACGGCATCATCGTCACCGAAAACAAGGCACAGGCCCGCGCCCGCACCCTTGGCGAAATCGACCGCGGGACCGAGTTTGCGACCGCCGCCGTAGCCATGGGCCGCGAAAAGCTCGACCTGTGCGAATTTCTCGAACGGCTGGATGCCGAGGACCTCGAACGCTCGGGCCGCAACCCCGACGAGGACGACTTCTCCTCGGGCAACCCGTTTAAAAACAACTAGGGACTGCCTCCCTCCCATGGCTGACTCTCCCGCCAGTCCCGGCCCTGTCGGCGACGCCGACGATGCGCCCGAGCGCCCACCCAATCAGCGTCGGGCCAACCGCGTCGCAGCCATGCAGTTTCTCTACATGGCCGACATCAACCCATCCGCCGACGCGGACCACGGCTTGCAGACCTCGCTGCGCGAATTCTTCGAACACCGCGACCATCCGCGCGAATACTACGCCTTTGGCGAGGAGCTCGCGCACGAAGCCTACCGTCTGCGTGACGAAGCCGACACCATCGTCGGCAAACACGCCAGCAACTGGCGGCTGGAACGCATCGCCCGCGTGGACCTGGCGATCCTGCGGCTCGCCATCTACGAGTTGCACCACCGCCGCGACATCCCGCCCATCGTCACCATCAACGAAGCCATCGACCTGGCCAAGGCCTTCTCCACCCCTGACGCCAAACGCTTCGTCAACGGCATCCTCGACCGGCTCAAAACCACCCTCGACCGCCCCCTGCGTACCCCGGCCATTTAAAGGTAAGCAACCACAAATAATTTCGAATAGACACAAATCATACAGAAACGAGGTATTTTGAGTTGAAGCAAAAGGTCCTGCGCGTGGTAATCCACCGGGCACGAAAATTTAGATGAGCTAGAGAAAACACTTCGGCAGAAAAACCGATTTTATCACCAACTCATTCATGATTATTTGTGTCCATTCGTGGTTCCAATCCAAACGCCTTGTCCTCGTGTTAAAACCTAAACATTTGCGATGAAGAGCTTCTTTTCGAAATTCAAGGACGGCCTCAAGAAGCACTACCCGACCTTCTACAAAGCTTACCAGCAGGTTGGGGAATTTCAGGGCAAGCGCCTTTCCGCCGACAGCGTCGACGAACTCGAGGAGGCCCTTTACTCCGCCGACTTTGGCGTGGAAACCGTCAGCGAGATTATCGACGAAATACAGGATTCGCTGAAAAAAGAGCGCGAACTGCGTGGCAAAGACGCCATGGACATCGCCGCGGCCATCCTTCGCCGGGTACTCACCGGCGCGGAGCAGCCGCTAGAAATCGGCGCGCATCAGCCCGAGGTCATCTGCTTGGTTGGTGTTAACGGCTCGGGCAAGACGACCAGCACCGCCAAGCTGGGCCACCTCTTTACCGAGGACGGTAAGAGCGTACTTGTCGGTGCCTGCGACACCTTTCGCGCCGCCGCCAACGAGCAGCTGCGCACCTGGACCGACCGCCTCAACCTGGAATTGGTCTCCAGCCACACCGGGGCCGATGCCGCCGCCGTCGCCTTCGACGCCTACACCGCCGCCAAAAATCGCGGTCAGGATGTCCTCCTGCTCGACACCGCCGGGCGCCTCCACACCAAGAGCAACCTCATGGAGGAGTTGCGCAAGATCCGCCGCGTCCTGCAGAAGCACGATGCCGCCGCTCCGCACCATGCCTGGCTGGTCGTCGACGGCAGTCTCGGCTCCAACTCCATTGAGCAGGCCCGCGTGTTTCACGAGAGCTTCGGCCTGACCGGTCTCATCGTCACTAAGCTCGACGGCACTAGCCGAGGCGGCGCACTGGTCGCCATTTACCGCGAACTGAAGATCCCCATCTATTTCGTCGGCCTGGGCGAACGCGCCGAGGATCTGCAACCCTTCTCCGTCGACAACTACGTCAACGCCCTCTTCGGTGCCGAGGAACCCGTGCCGGGCTGAGCGAAGGGCTTACAGAAGGTGAAGCAGATGAGCGCTCCTGGAAAACTCGAAAGTACTCAAAAATCAGGTACCGTTGAGGCCCTGCACGGATGAAAACACTGAGCGTTCAACTGGCCGACCGCAGCTACCCCATCCATTTTGGCCGGGGGCTGAAGGGGCTTTTGCGCGATACGTTCGACAGTCTTGAAGGCGACGGACGACGCCTCGCGATGCTGGCCGATGGCGTATTCGACAAAGATAGCTTCAAATACTTCGACGCCCTCGACTTCAAAATCACCCGCACGCCCCCGCGGGCGGTCCGCTTCGTTCATCCCGGCGAAAAATCGAAGTCCTTGGAGGAGCTGACTGAGAACTACGCCTTTCTCGCCGAGAACGGGATCGATCGCAAGGGCGCGCTCTTTGCCTTTGGCGGCGGGGTGGTCGGCGACCTCACTGGCTTCACCGCGTCGACCTGGCTGCGCGGCATCGACTTTTACCAAATCCCGACCACCCTGCTGGCGATGGTCGACAGCTCCGTCGGCGGCAAGACGGGCATCAACGTGCCCGCCGGCAAAAACCTCGTCGGCGCCTTCTGGCAGCCACAAGCCGTCTTCATCGACCTGGACCTGCTCCAGACGCTGCCCCCGCGTGAGTTCGCCGCCGGCATGGCCGAGGTGATCAAGTACGGCCTGCTCCACGACGCCAACCTCTTCGAGAAGCTCGAGTCGCTGCAAACCCCGCTCAATGCCACCGCCCCCGAACTCGAGGGCACCGTGCGTCGCTGCTGCGAAATCAAGGCGGAGATTGTCGCTGCCGATGAACGAGAAACCGCCGGCTCCGGTGGCCGCGCGCTACTCAACCTCGGCCACACCTTTGCCCACGCCATCGAGAAGGTGGCCGGCTATGGCGAATACCTGCACGGCGAGGCGGTCGCCATTGGCCTGGTCCTGGCCGGGCGTCTGTCCGAGCGCCTAGGCTGTATCCAGAAAAACGATACACAGCGCATTGTCCGCCTACTGGCAGACTATGATCTGCCAACAGCCCTGCGGCCCCCCTTGAAGACCGACGCCCTCATCGCAGCCATGTACCAGGACAAGAAAACGCGCGCCGGCAAGCTGCGCTTCGTCACCCTGCAATCCCTGGGCCGGGCCGTCACCACGGACGACGTACCCGAGGACTGGATACGCGAAATCTGGGACCGGGCGATGGCCCCACCTTGAGCTTTGCACCACGCCCCAGACACGCTAACTTCTTAGTGAATGGCCGGCATCGACGAGAACATTGTCCGCGAATACTTCGAGTCGAACGGCTTCCTTGTGCGCCAGTTGCGCAAGTACACCGTGCAGTCGCGCATGAAGCGCCACGAAGAGGAAATCGATCTGGCGGTGGTTAATCCCGCCTTCCGCAAGTCCGCTGAGAAGCCCGGCTTTCTGCTCTTTGCCGCCGATTTGAAACTCATCCAGCGCGCCATCGTCTCGGTCAAGGCCTGGCACAGCACCCGATTCACCCCGTCGACTCTGCGCAGCAGTTCGGAGATTTTTAAATTCCTCGAAAAAGACGTGCTCAAAAAAGCCGAGGAGCTCTTTGCCCTGGAAGAAGAGCTGGAGCCCGAGGCCGACGCCTTTGCCAAAATCCTGGTCCTGCCGGGACTACCCACGCACGAGCCCCACCGCTCCCAAAGCATCGCCTTGCTGCGCGAACACGGCGTCGACGGCATCCTCTCCTTTCGCTCCATGCTGCACGACCTTGTTGTCAAAGTTGAAAACAACTACAACTACTCCAAGTCCGACTTGTTGCAGCTGCTGCGCATCCTTAAAAACTACGACATGATCAAGTCCCCTCAGATGGAACTCTTCGTCGAAAACGATCAGCGCCCCCGGCGTCGCCGCGCATGAGCGAACCCGCCACTCGCATCCATCCCACTGCCGTCGTCGAAGACGGCGCGCAACTGGCCGACGACACCAAAGTAGGCCCGTACGCGGTCATCGCCTCGGGCACCGTCATCGGCCCGGGCTGCGAAATCGGTGCGCACGCCATTCTCCATCCCGGCACCATTCTCGAGGAGAAAATTTTCATCGACGCGCATGCCGTCATCGGGGGCGATCCGCAGGACATCAAGTTCGACCGTGACACGCCCAGCGGCGTGTACATCGGCGCGGGCACCACCATTCGCGAGCACGTCACCATCAACCGCGCTACCCGGCCCAACAAGCGCACCGTCGTCGGCCCCGACTGCTTTCTGCTGGCCACCTGCCACGTGCCGCACGACGCCACCATCGGCCAGGGCACGGTCATCGCCAACGCGGTTCTGTTCGGCGGCTTCGTGGAAGTCGGCAGCCACTGCTTCATCGGGGGCAGCGCAGTCTTTCACCAGCACGTACGCATCGGCGACGGCGTGATGGTCAGCGGCAACGCCTCGCTCAGTCGTGACATCGCGCCCTACATTCTCGTCTCTGAGCGCGATCGCGTCCACGGGCTCAACCACGTGGGGCTGCGCCGTCGCGGGTTTTCCACCGAAACCGTCAGCGAGTTGAAGCGCCTGTTCCGCGCCGTGCTCGATGCCCCGGGAAACGTGCGCGCACACGCCGCCAGGCAGACCGCCGAGAGCGCGCCGGGCAAACGTTTCTTGAGTTTCTTCGGGGGTGGCAAGCGCGGCTTCGTTACGCGTTATGAAACGCGGCGACGCACCGGGGGTCCCGCCGATACATGAGCACAGGCTCCGCCAAACCCATCGCGCTGACCTGCGGCGACCCGGCGGGCGTCGGCCCCGAAGTCATCCTGCGCTGGCTTGAGGAAAACCCTCGCGCCGCTGCCCAGGTCTGCCTGATCGGCCCCGGTAGCTGGCTGGAGGCAGCCCGCGCCGCCGTGGACCCGGCCATCACCACTGTTGAAGTCGGTGAAGCCGGTTACCGCGCCACGCCGGGTCAGCCCGACGATCCGGGGGCTCGCTGTGCGATGGAGGCCCTCGATGTGGCCAGCAGCGGCTGCGTCGAAGGCGACTTTCGGGCAGTCGTGACCGGCCCGATCAGCAAGGCCCGCTTCAAAGCCCTCGGCTACGACTTTCCGGGGCAGACCGAGTTCTTTGCCGCCTGCTGGAACGGTCGGCCCACCATGGCCTTCGCCGGCGGGCGCCTGCGGGTCATCCTCGCCACCTGGCACATCCCGTTTTCCGAGGTACCTGCCGCGCTCGATGAAGCCACCCTCACCCTTGCCTGCGAGCGTGCCGACTGGCTGGCCCGGGCCCTCGGGGCCGAATCACCTCGCATCGCCCTGTGCGGACTGAATCCCCATGCCAGCGAAGGCGGCATCCTCGGCACGGATGAGACCGTCCGGCTCGACCCCATCGCCGAAAAAATTCGTGAGCGCCTGCCGGGTCTCTCGCGCTGTCTGCCCGCCGACACCGTGTTTCACCGCCAACTGCAGGGCGAATTCGACGCCGTGGTTGCACTTTACCACGACCAGGGGCTGGCCCCTTTGAAGACCCTCGAATTCGACCAGGCGGTCAATCTTACGCTGGGCCTGCCCTACATCCGCACCAGCCCCGACCACGGCACCGGTTTCGACATCGCCGGGCGCGGGCTGGCCCGCCACACCAGCTTTGGCAACGCCGTCGAACTCGCCGACCGACTGGCGAAAGCCCTTGCGCAAACGTCCGATGACTGAGTCAGGCCATCGTCCTTGAAATATCCGAAGCGCCTGCGTAATCTATCTTCCGCAACGTCAAGTATGACCCAAACCGCCACATCCACCATCGACGCTCCGCGCAATGCGGACGAGCGCCTTATCCGGCTGACTGAATCCGCCGGCGGCAAAGCATGCGCCCTGATGGAGCGGGAGCAGTCCGGACCCTACCTGCGCGTGGGTATTTCCGGCGGCGGCTGCAACGGTCTTTCTTACAAGCTCAAGTTCACGGCCAAAACCCGCAAGGGCGACATTCAGGTCGATTCCGCCGGGGTGCCCGTCCTGGTCGACATGAAGAGCGCCCTGTATCTGCGCGGCACCACCCTCGATTACTCCGACAAAATGGTCGGCGGCGGGTTCAAGTTCGAAAACCCCAACGCCAAATCGAGCTGTTCCTGCGGCGAAAGCTTTAGTGTATAGGAACGGCTCCGATCGGAGTTTTCGATTGAAAGGCCTCTGCGCTTTGGCTTGAATCTACAGACGCGATTTTTCCCCGACTTTATGCAGCAACCGACAGCTAACCGCTTGATGGCGGTACTTCCCTCGCAGGCCCGGCGCGTTGCCGGCTTGCCAAACGCAACCCCCCGCCTCGTCTGATGGGAAACTTTTCCTTCGCCGGAGGCCGGCCCAATCACCGCAGGCGCTACAATCAGCCGCGCGGTCCACGCAAAAACGAGCGCATCCGTGTTCCCGAGGTCCGCGTGATCGGACCCGATGGCAAGCAAATCGGGGTCATCCCCACCCGCAAGGCTCAGTCGATGGCTCGCGACGCCGGACTCGATCTGGTCGAGGTCTCTCCCAGCGCCCAGCCGCCGGTCTGCCGCATCCTCGACTACGGCAAGTACATGTACGAGGAGAGCAAGAAAAAGCCCAAGAGCGCCAGCACCAGCTCCAAGCTCAAAGAGGTTAAATTTCGCGTACGCACCGATAAGCACGACTACGAGGTCAAGCTGCGCCACGCCGAGGAATTTCTCGATAAGGGCAACAAGGTGAAGCTTTCGCTGATGTTCCGGGGCCGTGAAAACGAGCATAAGGAACTCGGCGTCGAAACCATCAACCGCGCCATCGGCGACCTCGACCACATCGGTGTTTCCGACGGCGACCCCCGCCTTATGGGCCGTTTCGTTAACGCCACCGTGTCGCCGCTGCCCTCCAACAAGCGCAAGCTCAAGTGGACCCTCCGCGAGGACGGCACCCGCCACGAGCCGTCCGCCGAGGATCACATCGACGAAGACGATGAGGACGATCACGACGAAGAGGAACACGTGGAGGAAGCCGAAGTCGCCGCAACCAATCACAAGCACCACAAGAAAAAGCAGCCGGAGGAAACCGGCTCAGCCAATCCTCTGGACGACGACTTTGATCCGCTCCGCGTATGAGGCCACGCACGCACCGCTCAAGCATTCGCGAATCTTGCCTTTTTCGATAATCCCTGCTGCGATACGCCATTAATGGGAGGGCATTCTTGGCAAGGGCGCGGTCACCGTGGGCCGCACTTCGGGTTGCTTGCGTTTGTCCTGCTGGCACTTGCTATAAGTAGCCAGGCAGCGATAGCTTCGCCCAGGCTTTCGCTCTACGAATCCGGCCAATACTTAGGCCTGCAGACGGCCTGGCTTGAACCCGGCAAAACCGCCCAACTCAAGAACCGCTGGGTCTCCCTGGTCTTCGAGCGCAACCAGCGCGCCTTCACCGTCGATGGCCTGCGTGTGCACTTGGGCGATCCCGTCGGCGTTGCTTCCGGCCAGTTGACCATCACTCGCACCGATTACGCCCGGACGCTCCTGCCCTTGCTCAGCCCAAAGTCGCTCGGGCAAGCTCCGGCGCTGAAACACATCGTCATCGACCCGGGACACGGTGGCAAGGACGCCGGCGCCATCAACCGCTCCCTGGGCCTGTTCGAAAAGGAGCTCGTGCTGGAAGTTTCGCTGCGCTTGGCCAAGCTGCTGCGGGAGGCTGGTTATCAGGTCTCTCTGACCCGCTCCGACGACCGCTTTATCGACCTGCGCGAGCGCCCGGCCATCGCGAACCGCCTCGGGGCCGACCTCTTCATCAGCGTCCACGCCAACGCCTTCAGCAGCCCGAACGTGCGCGGCATTGAAACCTTTGCCTACACGCCCCATGGCCAGCCTTCCACCGGACGGGCTAAGCTGCACAGCTCCGACCAACGCACCTACCCGGCCAACCGCTTCGACGCCTGGAATCTGCTGGCGGCCTTTTACCTGCAAAAAGGGCTGCTGCAGGGCCTCGGCGCACCCGATCGCGGGGTCAAACGAGCCCGTTTTACCGTGCTGCAGTCGTTGAACTGCCCCGGGGTCCTCGTCGAGTTGGGCTTCATCAGCAACCCGTCCGAAGGCGCGAAGCTCAAGACCAGCCAATACCGCGATCAAGCCGCCCGTTCCCTGGCGCGCGGGGTGCTCACCTATGCTACCACCCTTCAGCGCGTTGGCGCGCGCTAGGCGATTTCATGGCCCAGTTCACAACCCTTCTGTGGGTCGGCCTTGGCGGTGCGGGCGGGGCGATGTTGCGGGCCTGGCTCGGCCTTACCTTCGCGCAGCCCGGGCATTTTCTGCCCTGGCCCACGCTCGTCGCCAATGTCCTGGGCTCGCTCATCCTGGGCGGCGTGCTCGCCGTCGAAGCCCACAGCCGCAACCTGCTTCACCCGCACGCCCGAGATCTGCTCGCGATCGGTTTCTGTGGCGGCTTCACCACCTTTTCCACTTTCAGCTGGCAGACCCTCGACCTCTTGCGCGAAGGCAAGCACGCCGCCGCGCTGACCAACATCGCACTGAACCTGCTGCTGACGCTCGGGGCCGTCGCCCTGGGCTACTTTGCCGGAAGGTACTTGCTGAGCGCAACTTCCGGACGATAACCCGGCTTTGGAACCGCCCGCCTTTCGCCCCGGTCAACACTGCGCACCCCGCCATGCTTTTGCTGAAAAAAATCCTTCTTGGCTGCCTCGCCTTTGCTGCGTTGGCTATGCAAGGCCAGGCCCAGAGCAATGACTCCGGGCCCAATCCGGCCAACGTGGTCGTGGTGGCCAATCGCAATGTGCCGGCCTCCGTCGAAATCGCCCGCTACTACATGCAGCGTCGCGGCATCCCGGAGAAAAACCTCCTCTTCGTTGAAGCCTCGGGAAGCGAGGAAATCATCTGGTCGGAGTTCACTGACACCCTCTTCAACCCCCTGCGGCAGCAACTGCTCGAAAAAGGCTGGATCGATGGCGTGCTCACCGGCGGCAAAGACGCCAACGGCATCCTCGAAGGCACCTTCGCCGGGCACAAAATCGATTTCCTGGTCACCGTCTACGGCGTGCCGGTCAAAACCACCGGCACCGAAGAACTCACCCAAGGCAGCGCCAACGATCCCGTCGCCCGCCTGGCCGCCGCCGTCGACAGCGAGTTGTGCCTGCTGCCCGTCGCCGACGCCCCGGCAAACCGCATCATCAGCAACAGCCTCTTCTCGCGCGAAGTTGTGATCGGCCAGGAACACCACGATCTGATGCGCGTTGCCCGCCTCGACGGACCCGACGTTAAATCGGTCAAGGCCCTTGTCGACAACGCACTGCTGGGTGAAAAATTTGGCCTGCGCGGACGCGCCTACATCGATTTTGGCGGACGCTACCAGCGCGGCGACACCTGGATGACCAACGCCGGCATCGCCACGGAGACCCTGGGCTTCGAAACCGTCTACGAGCCGACCAAGGGCAAACGCTTCCTGGCCAAGGACCGTTTCGACGCCGCCGCCATCTACTTTGGCTGGTACACGTTCAAGGCCGAAGGGCCCTTCCTCAGCCCCGATTTTCGCTTTCCTCCGGGCGCCGTGGCCGCACACCTGCACAGCTACTCGGGTTACACCGTTCGCCACAAAAGCGCCTGGTGGGTCGGCCCGATGATCAACCGCGGCGTCACCATCACCTTTGGCAACGCCTACGAGCCCTCGCTCACGCTGGTCCACCGCTACGATCTGTTTCTGGAGGGCCTGGCCCAGGGCAAGACCGCCGGGGAAGCCGCCTACTTTGCCCTACCCGCCCTCGGCTGGCGGACCTTCATGATCGGCGATCCGCTGTACCGCCCCTTCGCTAAGACGCTCGATGCTCAGATCGCCGACGCCGTCACCCCGATGGCCCCTGGCGATGAAGATCGCGATCCCTGGCAGCCCTACGCGGTCATCCGGCAGATGTATCTGCACTCACGCGCAGGCGACAACGACGAAGCCATCAAACTCGGCCAGGCTTACCTCGACGCCCAAAAACCCAACCCGCTGCCGCTCGTACTGACCCTCAAGGACTTCCTCAAGGCCGAAGGACGCGTAACTGAGGCCATCGAACGCCTCGAAGCCTTTGCCCGCATCGAGCAATTTCCCGCCAGTCTTCATCCTGCCGCCATGGAGGCCGCCCGCTTCCTGAACGAAAACGGCAAGCCCGCCTCGGCGTTCGCCATTATGAAGGCTGTGATCGAGGACTCCCGGCTGACCGATGAGCGCGCCTTTGCTTGGCTGCCCGAGGCGATCACCCTGGCCGAGCGCACCGGTGCCTCCGACACCGCCCGCACCTGGAAGGGCCGACAAAAATCCGGCACGCCTTAGACAAACCACGCAGACTAACCGGTGCCGCACAAAGCCGCTTTTGGAGTCCGCACGAAACCCTAGACCGACTCAACAATGCGGTCAGCCAGGCCGTAATCAATGGACTGCTGCGCGTTCATGTAGAAGTCGCGGTCGGTATCTTTTTCGATCTTTTCAAGCGGCTGACCCGATGCCTCCGCCAGGATCTTATTCATCTCCGCGCGAGTTTTTTCCATCTCCTCGGCCTGAATGTTGATATCCACCGCCGGCGCAACGATGCGGCCCATGATCAGCGGCTGGTGAATCAGTACCCGCGCGTGCGGATAAATCAGCCGGCGGCCTTTCTCAGGCGCTGACAACAAAATCGACCCCATGCTCGCGGCAAGCCCGGTCACGACCACTGTCACCGGCGAGGTGATCAGTTTCATCGTGTCGTAGACGGCCATCCCGGCCGTAACTGAACCACCAGGGCTGTTCAGGTAAAAGGTGATGTCCTTGCCCGGTGCGTCTAACTCCAGATACAGCAGCTTTTCGGTGACATCCTTGGCCGACTCATCGTTGACCTCGCCCCACATGAAAATCTTCCGCTCTTCCAAAAAGCGCTTCTGCATCAGCATCGAAACGCCCCGGCTCTCCTCTTTTTTCTCGTTCTCCGGCATAGCTTGATTGGGTTTAAGACGGGGAACGGAGCACACTCGCCGCCCTAAAGCAACCCCGCAATCGGACCGGCCCGCGGCGCTTATAAGCCCTACTTCTCCAACAGGATGAAGAGCACGTTATCGGTAAAGGCGGGGTCCTTCGTCATGCCCAGGTGGTCGCTGAAGAGAAAGGTCACCGCGTGCCAATCCACCGGCGAAACCAACCGCACCTGGTCGGCGTTGGCGCGGTCCAAACGCTCGTCCGCCAGCGCGCTCGAACGCAACACTGTGCCATCGCCAGCGGCTTCCAACACCTCGACCAGCGCACCGGTCTCGCGCTCCAGCACGGCCACTGCCGGAGTGGACGCCGCATCCCCGGCTACCAGGTAAATCGAAGTGCCCTCGGGCGGGCGGGCCGGTGTGTCCAGCGCCGCATGAAAGGCCTCCGCCTGGGCCAGGCATTTCGCCAGATGCTCCCGGGCGATCGCACGTCGCTGCGATGCGGCGTAGACGTCCGGCAAAAGGTCCTCCAGCGGTGCCTTCGCCGCCGCATCGGTTAGGCCCCAACTAAAACGCTCCCACGTCGCCACGTCATACAGGCCACGCACGCCCACTTGCGAGCCCGCCCACTGCCAGGCCCGGTGCCGCTCCCGGGGCAGCAGCTGGTAAATCGATGGAAAGGTCCCCAGCGAAGCCGCCGGATAATTCGGCAGAGGCCCCGGATAGTCTTTCCCGGTCAGTAACTCCTCAAAGGCCTGTATCGAGCCCGCGCTGGGCGTCCCTACGAGGATCAGGTTATCCACCCGCTGGGCTCCCGCCCAGTTCAGTGCGGGCGGCGCGGCGGGGTCGAGCCTCTGATCGCCGTAGCGCAAATAATACCTGGCGACCAGCCCACCCATCGAATGCGCTACGATGTCGAACTTTACCGGCCCTTCGTACCCGTACCGGCGCTTGCGCTCGGCGGCAACGTAGGCGGCCTTCTCCTCAATAAAGGCCGAGAGCTTGGCCGCGTTCTCGGCATTATCGCGCCGCCAGTCGTAGGCAAACTGGAAACTGGTAAAATGCGCGTCACCGTAATCGACGCCGCGGCTGCCTTCCGTCTCATCGCGGTAGCCACCCACCCCCAGCGACATCAGCACATCCCGATACGCCCGCAGACGCACGGGCAGCCCCAGAAAGCGCACCTCCACGTCGTCCAGCGGGCCGTCCGCCACCACCGAATCGGTCAGCGCGCTCAGCGGCTGGCCCTGTTCCATCGGCAGCGAAAACGTCCGCAGCCCATCGGCCTCCCGCGGGTTGGCAAATTTCGAATCGAAAGACCCCCAGACCCGCTGCCCGGTCTGCGCGTCCACCAGCCGCGAGCCGAGAATCCCCGGAATCACGATCACCGGATTGCGCAGATCCTCCCCGCGCTGGGCCACGTCGCTATAAATTTCGTCGAGATTGGGCCCGGGTCGCGGCGCAGTGTTGGAGGTGCAGCCGCCCAAAATCGCGGTAAGGGCACAAACGGGTGCAAGAAGTCGAAGTCGGGGCAGGCACAACATGCATACAGAGTGCTTGCTCCACCGTATCAGGCGAGCCCCGAATCTTTCTTCCACCTACCCAGCCGCAGCGGCCACCTGCTTGTTGAATCCCTCGGAATTTTGGCCCCCTGGGTGCATGTTTTCTGACCAAGGCCCGGTCTGATTGCCTTTGACACCGGCGGCCCATTGTCCGATTTTACTAGGCTTCCCAACATACATTTCGGGGCGTAGCGCAGCCTGGTTAGCGCACCTGCTTTGGGAGCAGGGGGTCGTGCGTTCGAATCGCACCGCCCCGACTTTTTTCAAGTTCAAACGCGCGTTTCAATTCCCAAAACGCGTGCCGAATACACACTTGACCCTCTGAGGGTCGCCCACATCCTTAACAAAATTCTGACCGGCGACACGTCGCTCGCCGCGCTCACGCATCCGCCCTCTGCCTCCCGTTATGAATTTTTGGAAGCTGTTGTTCGCGGCGCTCGCCCCGGTTTGTCTGTTCAGTTCGGTTCGTGCCGAAATGATCGAGCCCGGGCCGGCAGCCCCCTCAAATCCCGCCACGTCCGCCACCTCAAACGCTCAGCGTGGGGTCAAGGTCGCCGCCATCTTCGTTAAGAATCGCGGCGAGGACAGCCTCGACACCCTGCTGCCTTCCTTTGAGGACCAGCTCGTTACCGAGCTGACCAACCGCGGACTGCGCATCATCAGCTCCGAGGACACCACCCGTGCGGTGCGCTCCTTCCTCGGCAGCCAGAACGAGGGTGGTCTCACCGCCGACCCGCTCGATGCCCTGCTCGAAAACAGCACCTCGGCCACCCGGCTTGCCCAGAACCTCGGCGCGGACTTTCTCGTCATGGGCTCGTTGCTATCGACCGGGGTGCAGGTCCAGCAGATCAACCGGCCCGATCTCGGCATCAACCGCTCGGTCTCCGACCACCAACTGCGCGCCAGCTACAAGATTCTCAGCGCGGTCAACGGCGAAAGCCTGGCCGCCGGTACCGTCCTCGCCTCCAAGCGCTCGCAGCAGTCCGGGTCCTTGCAAAATTCCAGCCCGCTTCTGGAGGATCTCATCGCCGACGCCGCCGTGAAAATCGGCCAGAACATCCAGGCCAAGGGCGGGGCGAACATTCTGCCCGCACCCGCCACGCTGCCGGGCGATGTTGGCTTCACCGTCGTTTGCAGCGTGCAGGACATGACCGTCCCGGAGGTCACCCGTGACGACGATGGCAATTTCATCCTGACCGCCAATCGCTACAAACTCGAGCCTCTCGCCGTGGTTGTAGAGCTCAATGGCGTGGTCATCGGCTCGGCGCCCGGTCGTTTCACCGCTGCTCCCGGGCTCCATCGGCTGCGCCTGACCCGCGAGGGCTTCGAAACCTGGGAACGCACCATCAACATCCGCGAAGGCCTCACCCTGAACGTGGCCATGACGCTCAACCCACAGGGCCGCCAGTACTGGATGGAGATGGCCGAGTTTTTTGCCAACCTTAAGCAGAACGAGCAGATGGCCGAAGCACAGGCCGAACAGGTCAAGGCCATCGCCCAGATGATGCGCCAAAGCGGCCTGCGCATCGACCGCCGTTCCGACGTCAACATCAACACCACCGAAGCGCCGGGCGTCATCAACGAAGGTGGCATCACCGGTGCCACCGACAACGACGTCGTCTGGCCCATCACCAACGTCCTTTCCAACACCGCGTCCGAAGCCGCCGCACCCTAACCGCCTCCAGCCTTTCCAGTTTCCCGTCATGAAAACTGCCCGGATACTCTCAGCCCTTTCCATTCTGCTCGCCGGAGCCGTCACGCTGCCGGCCCAAAGCGGCTTGCTCTCGATCGGCATTCAGGAGGTCGAGGTCGTCGACTCCGTGATGGTGGCCACCACCGCCGCCGGTGCCGACAAGGCCATTTCCCTGCAGCGCGTGGCCGACTCGATGGGCCAGCAGCTGATCGACCGCGTGCACAACACCCGCAAGTTCAAGGTCGTCTCCCGCAGCGACCTCGAGACCATGCTCAAGGAGCAGGAACTGCAACAGGTCTTTGCCGATCCGACCGACACTCAGGTCGCCCAGGCCTTCAAAATGGCCGGCTGCAAATACGCCCTGATCACCACCATCGACGACTTTCAGGACATCCAGCAGCAGCTGCGTGCCGAAGGCGGCCAGGTCCTCGCCACCAAGCGCATCGTGCGACTTTCCGCCGTCGCCAAGATTTACGACACCACGGACTTCACCCTGCTGGAAACCGCCAACTTTCAGATGACCAACAAGGACGCCGAGGAGGCGCAGTTTGGAGTCATTGGTGACGGCGACGACAGCGACGCGCTGCTCACCATCATGGCCCGCGAAATGTCTTACAAGGCGGCCAACCGCGTGCTCGACGTCATCTTCCCGGCCAAGGTTATCGCCATGACCGGCAGCGTAGTCACCATCAACCGCGGTGACGGCACCGGCATCCAAGAAGGCCAGGTCTGGAATGTCTATGCGCTCGGCGAAGCCCTCATCGACCCCGACACCGGCGAGAGCCTCGGTGCCGAGGAAGTGCTGATGGGCAAGGTCGAGGTCATCGGCGTGACCCCAAAGTTCGCGCGTGCCAAAGTTCTCGAAGACTACGGCGTCGACAAGCTCCAGGTCCTTCGCCTGGCCGATTCCTGAGACCGAAACGGTAACCAACTCTTTCGTTCGAACCGTCCAGTTTGCTGCCTGCTTTCCGTCCTACGTCTGAACTTCCATGAAGCCGCCTGCCCGCTCTGCTTCGTTTCTCGCCTCCAGCCAACGCATACTTCGCGTTGGGCTGCCGCTGTTGCTGCTGGGCCTCGTTGCCGGTTGTCAGCACAACGCCTCCCTGCTGGAAGCTCAAGAGGCTTACCGAGCCGGTGACATCGCTCTGGCCAAAACCAGCATCCAGGGCTACGTCCAGGACGACGGCGATGGCCGCGACCGCCTTATCGCGCACCTCGAGGAAGGCTCGATCCTGCGCACCGCCGGCGACATCGAGCTGTCCAATGCCGCCTTCGAACTGGCCGACCAGTACGTCGAAGAGTTCGACCAGATGGCCAGCGTCTCCGTCACCAAAGAAGGCACCGCCCTCTTCACCAACCTCAACTTCCTGCCTTACCGGGGGATGCACTACGACCGCATCATGCTCAGCATGTACCGGGCGATGAACTTCCTTTCCCTGGGCGACGCCGACTCCGCCCGCGTGGAGCTGTTCCGTGTTTACGACCGCCAGCAAATCGCCGTCGAGGCCAACGCCAAGCGCATCGCCAAAGCACAGGAAGAGCTCGAAGACGCCAACCAACAGAAAACATCCAACGAGCGCTACGATGTCGATCGCGCCCGCCAGGACCCCGGCTTCCAGTCCGGCCTGGATTCAGCCTACAACAACCTCGAGCAGTTCAACGCCTACGAGGCCTACGTAAATCCCTACGCGGAATTCTTTCAGGCGCTCTATTTTATGGCCAACCCGGCTGACGCCAACGACCTCGAGCGTGGGCGCGTCTCCATGGAGCGGGTCAACGGTATGGTGCCCGAAAACGCCTACCTCGCCGAGGACCTCGACTTGGCCACCCAGCGCGCGCGCGGCGCACCGATGCCGAACCTGACCTACGTCATCTTCGAGACCGGCGTGGCCCCGCACCGTGAAACCATCCGCATCGATATCCCGCTCTTTCTGGTCAACAACGAAGTCGATTACGTCGGCGCTGCCTTTCCCAGGCTGGAAACGCACGACGGCTTTGCTCGCAGCATGCGCGTCGTCGCCGAGGGCGAACCCTACGACACCTCCATTCTGGCCGATATCGATACCATTGTCATTCAGGAGTTTAAGAACGAGCTGCCGCTCATCATCACCAAGACGCTGATCGCCAGCGGCACCAAGGCGCTCGCCGCCTACGTGGCCAAGGAAGCCGTCAAGGACCAGGACCCCTGGGTGCAACTGGCCACGCGGATCGCAACCACCACCTATCAAGTTTCGCAAAACCAGGCCGACTTGCGCACCTGGGCCACGCTGCCCAAGCAGGTTCAGTACGCACGCTTGCCGACGCCGGCTGGCGGTCTCATCCTGGTCTCAACTCCCGGAACCCCGCAGCCCGAGCCCGTGTCCGTAAATCCCGAAGGCGTCAACGTCGTGCTCGTACGCAGCGTCCATACTTACGCTCCGCTGCAAATCTACACTTTTAACCTCGTACCAGGCGCACAATGGCAAACAACCGCATCGTACTCTCCATCGGCACGCTGAGCTTCGCGCTCGCGCTGTTTTCGGGCTGCAAAAGCCAGACCGTGAACACCACCGACCCGGCTTTCTCCAACGCCAACCCGACCAACGTCACCATCGACCAGGTCGAGACCGACAGTTCGCTGAGCAACAAGGCCGGCATCCTGGGCGTGCGTGAATCGCGCACCCCGGGCGGCTTGCTGCGCATTCAGGCCGAGATCTTCAACTCGACCAACAAGCGCCAGGAGGTGAACTACCGCGTGGACTGGTTCGACCAAGACGGCATCGTCATCGACTCGCCCATGTCCAGCTGGAAGCGCATCTCGCTCGCCGGCAAGGACACCCAGCCGATCACCGCCACGGCCCCCTCGCCCAACGCCGCCGACTTCCGCATCAAGCTCGTCGAGCCCGGCTCCTAACACACACACCTTTACCGACCAACGCCCACGCACGCACGAACCATGAAGACACAATACGCTTGCCGAATCCTTCTGGCCTCGCTTTTTGCCGGTGGCCTCTTCGCCCTGAGTGGCTGCACCAGCTCCGAAGGCGCCCGCCGCATCGAATCCGGTGGCACCGAGTCCATCACCACCGTCAACCAGCTCGACACCAAGGACGCCGTGGACGCCGCCGCCAAGATGTCCGAGTCGCTGCTCAATTCGGGCGTACTCGGCACCCAGGGCCGGCCCTCCTACATCGCCATTTCCAATTACGTTAACAACACCGGCATCCACCTGGACCGCGATCTGGTCGTCAAGCAGATCCGCGTGAGCCTCAACAAGGCCGGGGTGGCCCAGACCATCACGACCATCGGTGCTGCCGGCACCGCCGCCAATTCCGAGGATACCCTCGCCACCAATCGCGCCCAGATCAACGACTTCCTCAACGAGGGCAGCGGCCAGACCACCGTCAAGCCGGAGTACTCGCTGACCTACAAGGCCCTTCGTCAAAGCGCCCGCGCCGGCAACGTCAGCGAAAACACCTTCATCTTCCAGATGTCGCTGACCGAAATCGCCACCGGGCTCGCCGTCTGGGAAGACCAGACCATGATCACCAAGCAGGGCAAGAAGCCCTCGGTCGGCTGGTAAACTTACGTACCTAAGTTTTTAATACACCACGCCTCCGGCCTGCCGCCGGGGGCGTTTTTGTTTGCGCACCGAAGCCTTCACGCAGGGAAGCAAAATTCACAGGAACAAAAGGGGCGCACACCTGGATCTTGGATACGAAACGCCTCAAGTGGCTACGTTCGCGCCACAGGCAAATCGGGCTCCAGCCCATGGCCCGCGCTAGCCTTTTAATCATAAAGCGCCAGCTTATTCCTCCAGCCGGTGCGCTTCAAGGGCTGTCTGATCGACAAACTCAATGGCCGCCTCCGCCGTAGCTTCAAGAATTACCGGCGGCGCGACACCCGCCTCGTAAGCCTCCTGCCAGCGTTGCGCACAGAGGCACCAGCGGTCGCCCGGCATCAGCCCCGGAAAGTGATACTCCGGACGCGGCGTGCTCAAATCGTTGCCGCGGCCTTGGGAAAATTCCAGAAACTCAGCCGTCACCTGCGCGCAGACCACGTGCACGCCGAGATCATCACGCCCGGTCCGGCAGCAGCCATCGCGAAAAAAGCCCGTCATCGGGTCGGTGGAACAAGGCACCAGCCCAGTGCCCAAAACGTTGCGTCCGCTTGTCGCCATACAGGCATCCTCGCCACCTTCGTGCCGGTGTCCAGCGCGCGGACTATTTTTGACAGACTCCCGCTTTCGGGCAGGTTGCTGCATGACGCAATCCGCCGCCCAAGCGCCCGCCCGTCCCGAACTCGATGCCCAGCCCGCCGGCATGCTCGCCGGTCTTTTCATCGGCGACGCCCTGGCCATGCCGGTGCACTGGTACTACGACCCCGAAGCCCTTCGCAAGGACTACGGAGAGGTGCGCGCATACCTGGCCCCGCGCAACCCACACCCCTTCAGCATTCTCTGGCGCTCCAGCTACAAAGCGCCCAATCCGCGCGGCGAAATCCTGCATGACCAGGTACGCTACTGGGGCCAGCGCGACGTGCACTATCACCAGTTTCAAAAGGCCGGCGAAAACACCCTCACCGCCAAGCTTTGTCGCCTGCTTTGGCAGAGCCTGCACGAGGACGGCGGCTGGAATCCGGATGCCTACCTCCAGCGCTACATCGCCTATTTGACGACGCCGGGCACCCACAACGATACCTACCTCGAGGAATGCCACCGCGACTTTTTCGCCAACTACGCTCGCGGTGCTGAACCCCGCCAGTGTGCCACCGAGGAGAAACACATCGCCGGGCTCGCCGCGCTCTTCCCCATCCTCGCCCACGAAACCAGCGACCTTGCGTCCGCTCGCGCCCATGCCCTCGAACGCCTGGAGTTGACCCACCCGGGCCACCGCATGCGCTGGGCAGCCAACCTGATGCTCGACCTCTTTGATCGCGTGCACCAAGGCACCCACATTCAGGAGGCCGCAACTCAGCTGCTGCCCAGAGTTGCAAAAAGTGTCTCCGCCGACCAGTGGCAGCACCTGCTGAGTCAGAACACCACCGCCGTGCTCAACCGCGCCATCGGCACGGTCTGCTACGTGGAGCAAGCAGTGCCCGCCATACTGTACCTGCTCTGCAAGCATGGCGAAGATCCCGAACAGGCCCTTATTGAAAATACCCACGCAGGCGGCGACAACGTGCACCGAGGCGCAGTGCTCGGCGCGCTGCTGGGGTACGCGCACGGCATCGATGCCTGGCCCCAGCGCTGGCGAGAGGGTCTGGTTGAAGGCCTACCCTTTTCTACGCAAACTTAGCCGGTCGCAGGTGGGCGCGCGGTTTATCCACGCAGCACCACGTACAGGGCGTCCTCCGGCAGCGTCAGCTTCATCCAGTCTCCCTCGGCTTTCACGAAGTCCGCTTCACCGCGCGGCAGGCCATTAGCATCCAAAACGACTGCTTCCTTCAGGCCGGCGTTGCGTATCCACAAAACCCCTTCAGCCCGGCGAATCATCCAGGGAGTCTCGCCAGTCTCCATAATGCGCTGAGCCGCCATCGGCTTGCCCTCGATCTTCAAGTTAATCTTCTCGGTCTTCCACCCGTTAGGCTCCTGATACGTGCCGATCTGAACCAGCACCTTTTTCGAAGCCTTCAGCGGCTGCTCGTCAAGCGCAACGGTCGTGATGGCCGCGTATTCATTTTTCACGGACAGCTTCACGTCGCCCAAGTCAATGCCCTCGGCTTTGCCCAGGTAGCCGCTGGCCGCCTGCACGCGCGGCGATTTGATCAGGTACAGCCCACGCTCGTGGTGTATCTCCACCTCGCCGGTCGAACTGCGCACCATCGCCTTTTCGTGGTCGATGTGCTCGCGATAGCTCTCGTCGATTTCGGTCTCGGAGGGGTCCGCCCCGTACTCGACGAGGACCGGTCCCACTAGAAAGGCCAGCGGATCGATCGGCGACTCCAGCTTCAAGTCCGGCGCCATCAGCCCCTGGTCCCGATTCGGGTCAAAGGAAGCGCTTTCGGCCGTCAGGGGCAGGGTCTCATCCCAGATGTTTTCCAGGCTGCGTCGCTCCACGATCACCGGGTCGGCTTCCTGCAGCATTCCGGTACGGTAGAGCAGGGCCGACGCCGGGAATTGTCCCAGTTGCATCGGCGTCGCGAAGGTCCACTTGGTCAGGCTGCTGTTGCGCCCGCCCTGCACGGCGGGAATCCACTCGGGCTTGCCGGTGGCGAACCAGAAAAACGCATCCACCCCGTTGACCGACTGCTGCGAGGCTACCACCAGCGGGCCCTCGCTTTCGTAGCGATTCGGCGGCACCCACAAGCTCTCCGGAATGATGAACGGGTGCCCCCAGGTTTGACGCGCGTTGGTCGGAAACTCCCGCGGGCTGAGCGCACCCAGCTTGTTGGTGTAAATATGGTCAGGTAGAATCTGCCAGCCGCGCGTACGGCCGGTATGCAGCGCACCAAAGTAGTGGTTCTTCCCGCTGACCTCATTGGCCGTGTAGCTCCAGCGCTCGGCGTCGCTCACCAAAACCGGGTCTACTGTTTTCCAGTTGCCGGCGTTGATCAACTGCGGCGCGCCGAGATCCTCACGCAAAAAGCGCGCGATCTCCGTATTGAAGTTGTACATCGTGCGCGCGAAAAATTCGAGCTGGTCGGCCCGTCGCTTGAGAAAACCAGCGTTGTCGCCCTTCGACTCCACGCCGCCCTGCGAAAACTCCCACACCAGCATGATGGCTGGTAGACCGTCTTTCCAGTCCTCGCCGCGGAAGTCGTAACGATAGCCGTGCCAGGCCTCCTTGGTCTTCTCAATCGAGCCGTACTTCTCGATCAGCCAGTCGCGAAACTGCTGCTTCAAAAGTACCTCTGCCTCGCCCCGCACATTCTGAAAGGTGAAGAAGAGCATGCTGTCCTCGTTCTGCAGCTGAATGACCGCCACCGCTGGCTCGTCCTTCAGAGGAACGCCCGTGTACGGATTCGGACGCGTGTACAACGCCCGCAGGTAGCCCTTGTACGCCTCCTGAACTTCCGGCACAAAGAAGACCAGCCCGGCCAGGTTGCCGTTCACCGGGTTGGGAATCTCCCAATTGGCTTCCCGGCGCGTATGCGATCCCCAGTAAGGCGAGAGGATGGTGTAAATCCCGGCTTCCTTCATCCCCGCCACCAGCTTGAACGCCTCGTCCAGCTCCTTTTCGTCGACGTCATTCAGTTCAACGGTTTTTCCGTCACGGCGTTCCCGGCGTGAAACCTGAGGTGCCAGATCGCCATGCCAGCGTATCACGTTGACGCCGCGCTTCGCCAAAAACTCCGCGTGGCGCTTCATCTCGTCGATGGACAGGCTGCGCTGATTGTAATTTGTACCCGCCCAAAACCGCAGCGGCTGCCCGTCGGCGCGGACAAAGCTGTGGCCATCCTCGCTCAACCGCACGAAGCCGCTCTGGCCGGCCACGTCCTCGTTGAGGTAGCGCAAATCGAGCAGCGACTCCTCTGAGAGCGGGTCCGTACTCGGCTCAAAGGGCCACATCTTGGACGCATCCTGGGTGATGACATTCGGGTTCGTCTCGCCCGGTCGGTACTGCCCGTTGGGCTCAAAACCTTCCGTGGTCAGCACGAAGCAATCGATCGCTGCGTGTGGCTTTTCGTTCTCCGGGTCGCCTAGCAAAAAGGTTAACGTGTGCGTGCCGGCATCCAGATCGTGAGAGCCAAACTTCAGCCAGGCGTAATGCTTGCCGCCGGTACCGCCGTCGAGGGCCAGGTTGCGCTCATCGCGAAAACGCCGCACATACCCCTCGGTGCGGCGATTGCGGTTGTCCTCCCCGCGCAGTGCCCGCGGCTTGATAACACCGGCTTCCTCCCCGTTGACCGCGTAAGTAAAACCGTTGCCGGCCCCGCGGACCCACAACGTATACGAACCGCTCTCGGGGATCTCGACCGAGTAAGTCACTCGACCCATCGCCTGGTCCGGCTCCTTGAAGCTCGCGACCTTGGCACCTCCCGACAGGCCGTCTTTACGCACGGCTTCCCACCACGCGTTGGAGGTGGTCTCCGCCGAGTCATGGGCCTCGCCTTCGATCCAGAGAAAAGCGCCAAGACTGGCCGGAGCTAGACCTGCAAGGCAGGCCAACGTTACAGAACAAGAGAGAAGCGTGCGTGGTTTCATAGGGGATTGCTGATTAAATGTTTAAGCCAATAAAGTCCGATTTCGCAGCCCGAGGTTCCCTCGGGAACTCAGGGCAGGCGGCGTCCGCGTCCGGCCACCCACAGCGCGTACCAATCCTCGCGCGAGAGCTCCAACCCGGCAGCCTGTGCAGCGTTGCGGATGCGCTCCGGCCCGGTCGTGCCAATCAGCGGCTGAAACCGTCCCGGGTGACGCAACAGCCAGCCCACCACCACGGCTTCGTTCGGCACGTCGTACTTCGCGGCCATCTCCGTCACCTTTTCCCGCGCACCCTGGATGCGGTCATTGTCGTCAGGAGATTCCCTGCCAGAGAGCTTTCCCTTGGCCAGCGGCCCCCACGGCTGCGGCGTGATTCCATGCAGCCGACAGTAATCCAGACAGCCGTGCTGCCGCGTCGGATTCACCTCGTCGATGTCACGATTGAAATCCACGCCCTCATCCAACATCTGCGTGTGCAGCAAACTCAACTCCACCTGATTGAAGCGCAGCGGCTGCTTCACAAATTGTCGCAGCAGGGCCATCTGCCCGGCGGTCTGATTACTCACCCCAAAATGGCGCACCTTGCCCGACTGCTCCAGATCCTCAAAAGCGCGGGCCACTTCCTCTGGCTCCATCAACGCGTCCGGTCGGTGCAGCAGCAGCGAGTCCAGGTACCCGGTCTCCAGTCGTTTCAGGCAGCCTTCGACAGCCTCCACGATATGCGCATGGCTGAAATCAAAGCCGAATCCCGGTCGGATGCCCACCTTGCCCTGAATCCAGAGCGACTCCCGTTGCAGCCCCAGGTCCGTGACCGCCGCCGCGAAAACCTCCTCGCTCCGGCCCCGGCAATAAATATCCGCGTGATCGAAGAAGTTGATTCCGCTCTCCACGGCAGCTTCCAGAGCGGCTCGGCCACGCGGCAGCAGCTCGGCCACGGGCGTCTGACCATCCCAGGTTTTACCAAAGGTCATGCAGCCCAGCCCGATACGGGAAGGCTTCAACCGGCTTTCGAAGTGCTCCAGAAACTGCATCCCGCAATGCCAAGGCCCAATCATGAGCCAAGGCAAGGCTGGGTTCCAGCTTCGCTATTCGTCATCTACCAGTTCCGTTAGCACGAAGATGAACAGCCGGGGCACGTCGCCCACCGCCTGCACGCTGCGATACTGCACACGCTCGTAGCCCGGGGCCACGCCCGCCTGACTTTGCGCGGGCTCGGTCACCAGCACCGTGCCGTTGGCATCGCTGGGTCCGCGCCATGCACTGGCATCGTCGAGCACCTCGGTCACGAACGCCGCTCGCGAGACATTCGCATCGTCGTTGCGACGGATGAAGGTCGCGTAGAGGAAATTGCCGACCACCTCGATAGTCTCCTCCGGAACGGAATTGAAGTCGTCTGGATCGGAGCCTCCGGCATACTCGCCGGCGTTATTCACGCCGTCCATGTCGGGGTCAGCGTCCGGGTCGGCATCCGAACCCGACAGGCCATTGTCGAGCGCCCACTGGTCGTAGCCGGCCGGACCACCAAAGATAGACGGCACCACCGAGCTGAAGGTCTCCCCAAAACGAAAGTCATCGGCCTCGGCCTGATTCGCGCCAGTTGAGCCATACCATCCGTACCCACGCAGTAGCAAGTCGACCGCACCGTTGGTGGTCAATTCGGCATCAGGCGTGGCGGGTGGCTGGAAGGTCACCGGCGGATCGACGTAGAGGCGCAGCGTGTCGCTGGTTGCACCGAAATCAATCGCTGCCACAACCAGCTGGACCGTGTTGGTCAGGCGCGCCTTCGAGGACGTGACCACCGTCTGGCTGTTGCTCTCGGCCGCGCTGTCGCGAGCCGTCAACGACCAGAAGCCATCCGTAACGCTGACCGTGGCCAGGCGTTGGTCCGTCAGCTGCGTCTGGTTTCCGCTCGCGAGCACGAGGATGCGCGTGTTGGGTGCCCCCGGGGCAAAGCGCGCCAGGAAACTCACCCAAAGGGTCGTGCCAGGCTCGCCGATGGCAGTGCTGTCCGCCGTCGAAACCAGCGGCCCAAACGCGCTGACATCCAGGAGCCGGCTGGCGGACCGGAACTGGTCGCCGCCCACCACGTATTGCCCGCCCGAGGTGATCAGGTCCGGGTAGCTGAAGGGGGTGATGTCCGCGATGACAAAGCCCGGGGAGTTAGCCTGCACCACCCATTCACCGGAGAAACCGGTTCCGGTTGTTTGCGCGTCGAGCACGCCGACGGTGCCGGACTCAAAATCCTCGAAGGCGATCGGATCTTCCGACGGAGGAGGGGGTGGAGGCGGCGGAGACGGATCCATCACCAACGCGCCGAAACTGTCAGCGAAGACAAAGTCATCGGCCGCTGCCTGATTGGACCCGGATCCACCAAACCAGCCCAGGCTGCGGAAAAGCATATCGACCGCGCCATTGGTAGTCAGCGTCGCGTCGGCGGTCAACGGAGCCGTCATATCCAGCGGCGGATCTACGTAGAGTCGCAGCGTGTCGCTGTCCGTGCCAAACTCAACCGCCACAGCGATCAGTTGCACCGTGTCCACCAGCGCCGGTTTGGTCGATTCGGCAACGGTGCGGCTGTTCGCGTCGCTAGCGCTGTCGCGCGCGCTCAAGGCCCAGTTCCCATTTTGGATATCGATCGTGGCCAGGCGCTGCGACGAATTTTGAGTGGTGCTCCCGTCGGCCAAAACGACTACGCGGCGGTCCGTCACGGCGTTCATCCGGATGAGGAAACGCATCCAGAGCGTCGTACCGGTTTGGCCAATGGCCGTGTCGTCGGCCGAAGCGATCAGCGGTCCAAAGCCCGACACATCCAACAGGTGCGTCGCGGAGCGGAAACTGTCGCCGCCCACCACGTACTGGCCGCCTGAAGTGGTCAGGCCCGGATACGTCAGCGGGGTATCGTCTTCGATGGCGAAGCCGGGAGAATTGCTGCCGTTTTGCACATTCCATTCCTCGGCAAAGCCCACGCCCGTGACTTGTTCGTGCAACAATCCGAGCGCGCCCAGCTCAAAGTCGTCCGAGGCAAAAATTTGGTCGGACGGTGCGGACAACGCGAAACAGTTAAAGATGCGGTAGGCCGGGTCCCCGTCGGGATCGAGTGCGCGCAGCAGGATGGTTTCCGAAGATGCTGCGGTCGGCGTGCCGCTGATCGTAATCAGTGGCGCGGTGCCGGAGGTCAGGCTCAGACTCAGTCCTTCCGGCAAAAAGCCGCCGATCTGCTCCAGTTCAATCGAACCGTCGCCGGTGATTTCAATCTCAACAAAATAAGGCGTACCCACGGTGGCCGGCGGCAGCTCGGTCTCGGTCAGAAATTCGGGCACGGTGCCCACCGGGTCGTCGATGTGGTTGATGCTTGCCTGCTCCTGCACCCAGTCCAGCAGGAAGCGCCACTTTACCGCGTAGCCGGGCACGAGCGGATCGATTGGTTGGTCAAGGTACTCCAGGTGACCCCAAAAGCCAAACTTGCCCCAAAGCGACACATCGACAAAGGCATCGTGCGTGCGCAGGCCCAACTGCTTGGCCAGCGTCAGGTGGATCCGGTACATCTCCGCAATGCGCGGATGCCGATTCAGTGCCGCCATAAAGTCGGTGATGCCGTCGTCGTCCGGACTGCCCAAGTCGAGCGCATCGGTGGGATTGTTCGGGCCGCCCTCATAGGCCACGATCGGCACGTTGAAATCCAGTGCGATGTTGCGATTCTTCTGACCGAATCCACCACCGGCACCGGTTTGGTCCACCCCGGAGGTGACCGGCGTCAGGCTCAGCAAACGCCGCTCCCACTCGTCAAAGGCCAGGTTGAGGTTCGCCTCGCTCGGGTCGTCTTCGATCCCTTCGTCACGCACCCAAAACTGCATGCTCTGGCCAAAATACGTCGTGACAGCCAACACGTCCGGCTGGGTCGCCTGTGTGTAGCCGCCGTCACCTACGATGGTGTTGCCGGATGTCGCCGTCGGCAGCATCGGACCGTAGGCAAACGCCTCCGTCAGAAATCCGCGTGTGTAATTCTCACCGGTTGTATTTGCGCCCGTCCAGGCGCTGGCCACGCGCACCAAGCGATCCGTCCCACCGAAGACCTCTTGAAAAATACTCCAGATCTCGCTCGCACGCCGGGCGTTGAATACCCGTCGGTTGATACCCATGGTGTTGGCCTGATCTTGCGCCCAATTGCCCTGCGCGAAGTTGCTGCCGTTACTCCAAATCTCGTTGGAATACTCGATGTAGAGCTTCAGCGACGGGTCCAGCGGCGCGTAGTACGGGTCGACCTGCGGACTGGTGTAGGGCGTGCCATTGATGTCGGACCCAAACAGAATCAGATTGGCCAGATTGCGCACGTAGGTGTCCGTGGCCATGTGGGGTAAGCTGATCCACATATTCGTGTTGGTCTCGTTGCTCAGCGCGACCATGTACTCCCAGGCGACACCGGTGCGACGATCGCCGCTGAAACCATTGGCCGGCGGACGACTGTTGATTCTGCCGGCCATGAAAACGTGGTTGGGTGGGCGGCGGTCCGACCAGGTCATCTGGGGGCTGGCGTTAGTGGCGTTCCAGTCCATAAAGCGGATGGTCGCGATTTCCGGATCGTCCAGACGATCGATGTAGACCGGGTTGAAAATCGGCTCGGGGTCTCCGGGTGCCGGCTCCAGCGACTGATTCTGCGGATCAGCCGGGTCCGGCGCCCAGACTCGGATTTTTGTTACGGGGTCAGTGGGATCCAGTTCCAGAATCTCGATCCGCATGCCGAGGCCGCTGCCAC
The DNA here is from genome assembly GCA_050331815.1 of Opitutales bacterium. GTDB lineage: Bacteria > Verrucomicrobiota > Verrucomicrobiia > Opitutales > JBHJGM01 > JBHJGM01. The sequence continues at coordinate 100,274 of JBHJGM010000016.1, forward strand.
TAAAATCGTAGACCCGCCGGCCATCGGTGCGCAGGCCCGTGGCAGGGTCCCCGCCCACGTAGCTACCATTCGTGAATTGCACGTCACCGCGACCTTCCCAGGTAACCACAATGCGTCCTTCCAGCAGATCGTTGCGGTTGCTGCGCATGTTCTGCCCTGGCTGCGCGTAAAAGGTCTCGTCCGGATTGAGAAAGAGCGGGTAACCGTTGGCGTCGAGCTGGCTGACCGGCGGCCGGTCCCCGGTGTAGGCGCCATCGATCCGCAGCCGCCAGTCTCGTGACTCGATAAAGAGCAGGTTGGCAAAAACCGGCGCATTAAAATAAGTAACGCCACCGGCACCGACGCCCATCTCGGGCAGCGTGCTGGGGTCGAAGGCGGCCGAGGCCGAAGGCGCTGCGAATCCGCTACTGAGCACGAGCCCAAGGGCGCAAGCACCTAAAGCTTTTGGCGCGCCACGCGTACGCAAGAAAACACGGTTGAGAAAGAGTTCGGAAAGCATCGAGCAAGCCTGGGTTAGGGTGTTTCTGAGTGAACTTGAACATGTATCACGTCACCCACGCTGGCAACACCCGCAAAGTTTCAGCACCTTCAAAGTCGGCATCAACGTAACTTATGAGTGACGCTTCCTCGGGCGTCACCCAGTACTTATAAATCACAAAACCGCCGGCCCGCGGCGAGCAGCCAAACCGCCAATTTAGGCAGTAGAAATCCACGAGCAAAACGCGCAAATGCGTCCCTGCGAGAGCAGTCAAGGGTCATTACGATTTAAAAAGAGAGCGTTAGCGGAGAGATTTCCGTCGAATGAATTACATACAGCAGAAAAACGCCGGGATTGCCCCCGAATCTGCAGTTGTTAAGTCAAGAATCTGTCGACAGCATCCGACTTTCCCCAGCACCGATTTTTCGCTAAATCAGCCGGCCTCATCTCGCTGATTAGACCTGCTGACACCACACCGACCTGACGCCATGTTCCTCAACTACCGGGAAGTCTTTCAAAAACGCGGGGCCGCCTACCATGAAGCCATGCAACGCTGGCCCAAGGCCCGTGGCAACGAACTCCAAACCATCATCGACTGGGCCCAGCCTCGGCCCGAAGACCTGGTGCTGGATCTGCCCAGCGGCGGCGGATATCTGCGACCGCTTCTGCCCGAAGGCGCGCGGCTGATCGCCATCGATGAGTCGGAAAACTTCCTGCACTCCGGCCCGCATGCCGGCAGCGTCGAAGCGCGCTGCGCGCCGCTGGACGCCACGGGCCTGCCTGCAAACCACGCCAATGTGGCCATCAGCCTTGCCGGGCTGCACCACGTACCGGACCGTGTGACCGTCTTTGCCGAAGTCTTCCGTGTGCTCAAACCGGGGGGCGTCTTTTGTGTCGCTGATGCGCTCGCTGGCGGCGCAGTCGCGCGCTTTCTGGATGGTTTTATCGACCAGCACAATTCATCCGGACACGAGGGCCGCTACCTCACGCAGGCCTCGTCCGAGGAACTTCGCCGAGCCGGCTTTGAGGTCGAGCGTGCCGAATCCGTGGACTATCCCTGGGTGTTCCCCGACCGCGAGGCTCTTGGCGGCTACTGCAAGCTGCTGTTCGGCCTCGATCTCGCCGGCGACGAGGCTTCCGTGGCAGAAGGCATCGCCGAGTGGCTCCCCGTCCACGAACGCGACGGCCAAACCCACCTGGACTGGAGCCTCTACTTCCTGCGCGCCCGTAAACCGGCGGCTTGAGGCATCCCTACGGCTGACCCTTGCCGAGCAGACCCAGATCCAGCCCCGCTTTTTCCGCGTAAGCGATGTTCTTCGTAGCCAGATCGACCCGCTGCTTGACGCACCCGGCCGAGGTGAGCGGATCCTCTGGGGTATTTTTCACGTAATCGACCAGCTTCTCGACAGTGGTGGTCGCCACATGACTACGCGTGTCCGAGGAGGCGTAGTAGATAAATACTTCACCGCTGTCGCGCGTGATCACACCGTTGGTGAACACCACGTTGGAGACATCGCCGATGCGCTCTTCGCCCATCGGTGCGATCAGGTGGCCGCCCGGGCGATGCGTCTGCTTCCAGGGCTCGTCGAGCGCGCACATAAATGCATAAACCACGTAGCGCAGCCCCGCCGCGCAATTGCGCACACCATGGGCGATGTGCAGCCAGCCCTCGTCCGTCTTGATCGGCGCAGCGCCAGCCCCGTTCTTCACTTCCTTCATCGTGTGGTAAATCCTTTCGTCGACGATGTGCTCGCCCATGACCTCGGCTCCGTCGATTTTCTCCGAAAACCCGAAGCCAATGCCGCCTCCGGAACCGGTCGTGGTGAAGCCATCCTGGGGACGGGTGTAAAAGGCGTATTTGCCGTCGATCAGCTCTGGCAACAGGACCGCGTTGCGCTGCTGCGGCGAGGAGGTTTTCAAATCCGGCAGGCGGTCCCAATGGACCAGGTCCTTGGTGCGGGCGATGCCGCACTGGGCCATGGCGGCAGAGGTATCGCTGGCGGGCGCATCGGGGTCTTTGCGTTCGGTGCAAAAGATGCCGTAAATCCAGCCGTCGGCATGCTGAACGAGCCGCATGTCGTACACGTTGACGTCCGGGTCGTCCGTCTCCGGCATGACAACCGGAAAATCCCAAAAGCGAAATCCGTCGACCCCGTTGTCACTCTCGGCCACCGCGAAGAAGCTCTTCCGGTCAACGCCTTCGACCCGCACCATCATCAGGTATTTGCCGTCGTGGTATATCGCGCCCGGATTGAACGCCGCATTCATGCCCATGCGCTCGAGCAGGTGCGGGTTGCGCTCCGGGTCAAAGTCGTAGCACCAGTGCGGCGGCACGGATTCATGAGTCAGTACCGGGTGCTGATAGTACGTAAGCACCCCGTTGAGCGACCGCGCTTCGTCAACCGGGTTATTGCGGCCCAGCACGGACTCGTAGTGGGCGTAGATGGCTTTCAGGCGGGCGTCGTAATCGGAAGCAGGCATGCCCTAAGTCCATGCCACGCCCCCAGCCTCGCAAGCAAGCGCGGAATCAGTTCGTTGGCTCGGGCTGGCGGCAGCGTTGGGGACACTTCGCCCACATCGCCCGTCGAAGGTGTGGCAGGGAACGTCCAGGTCCTCCGCCAGCGCCACAAACTCACGGTCGTAGCTGGCCAATCCCGAGCGCAGCGACGACCTTGGTATCCGCAACAAGCACATTTATTCGCACCCTTCTTCCACTGCGGCCAAAATTTCATCCATCGAAGGCGACACGCCGGCAGCCTAGTGCCGCTCAATCGAGGCGTCGATCCGTGCCAGCAGCGCTTGTTCTTCCTCCTGAGTGCGGCGCCGTACCTGCGACGCCTGCGAGAGCATCCGGATTACTTCCTGGCTCAGCGAGCGCTGATTCCGCTTGGCCCGCTCCTTGAGGCGCTGGTGCACTGCATCCGGCAACCCTTTGATTGTGATATTCATGGAACCAAATTGCCACCGTAGCGGTTTCACGTTAAGCGGACCGCTGGCCGCGTAAATTTCTTAATGCTTGTAGCGCTTTAGATGTCTTTCGGCAGCGCAAAGCAATCCCCGGTGTCGGTGATCCACTGCGCGAGCCGATCCTGCAACGCCCGGCGCTTCTGCCGGTAGGCCGAGTTATGCGCCAGATTCATCTGCTCGTACGGATCGTCATTAAGGTTAAACAGCATCAGCGGCTGGTGCTCAATGCAGACGTATTTCCAGCCGTCGGTCGTCACCACCCCACGCCAGGCGCGGTCGAGACTGTGCGCGTGCCCGGTCGGCACAACCAGTTGGATGAACGCGCTGTCCGGATCCGGCTGGCTAGGCTCGCACCCCCAGACGCGGTGGTGCGCGTAGTCCGTGCCCTCCATCCACTCCGGGATCGGCAGTCCACACAGGCCCAGCGAGGTCGGCGCGTAATCGACGTGGTTAAACAGGATCGCATTGTCCGCGTGGCTGCGCTTACCGCTGTAGTAGGTGTCGCCCATGCCGTACAGCACGCAGGGCACCCGCAGCGATTCCTCCCACGGCGAGGTCTTGCGAAACTGCCCGTGACTGCCGTGCATGTCGCCATGGTCCGAGAAAAACAGCACGTGCGTGTCCTCGTCCAGCCCGGCTTCCTTCAGCGCGTCGTTGATGCGCCCGACGTTCCAGTCGAGGTTCTCGATCATCGCGTAGTAGCCGGCCAATTCCCGCGCGGCTTGCTGACGCACCCAATCAATCTCGGGTACGTTGGCCCGAAACTCCACCGAGGCCGCATTGTGCCCCTCCATAAACTCCGCCGGAGCCCCGTAAGGGTCGTGCGGCGGCTGCACGCTGAGCACCGCAAAGAACGGCTCCGCCTCGGGATTGTTTTTCAACGCCTCGCCCCGGTCGCGGAGGTACTCCAGGAGCAAGTTGGTCAGCTCGTCGGTCTCGTATCCAGGAAGCCGATACATCTCGACCTCTGCTTCCTCCATGTGCCCGTGCACCCAGCAGTCCCATGGCGCGTTGTTGTTCTCATAGCCGACCCAGTCGGTAAATCCGCCGCGTCGCTCCCAGGGGATCGTGTGCGTGCCTCCGCGCCCATCACGCTCGTGCCAGCCGTCCACATGCCACTTGCCAAAATAGCTCGTGCGGTAGCCGTGGGCGTTGAAGGCGGTCGCCACCGTCGGCAGCGCCGGGTCCAGTGGGTACTCGTGCCCGGGCACTGCGTTGTGCGGATAACGCCCACTCAGTAGCGAACCGCGAAACGGACAGCACAGCGGGCAGCCGCCCACCGCACCGCCAAAGACCACGCCGGTCTCGGCCTTGGTGTCGAGGTTGGGCGTGTAGACATTCGGATCACCCGCGTAGCCCAGAGCCTGGGCGCGGTGCTGATCGCCAAAAATCCACAAAACATTGGGACGACGCGATGAAGTCGGCATACCGGCATCGTCCACACCTGCCTCGCTTACGAAAAGGAAAATCGCACCCACCACTTAAGCCCGAGCGTGACAGCCCGAACCGTGAGCCCCATTCTGATTCTTATGTCCAGTGCGGCCCCTCCCAACATCCTGTTTCTCACCTGGCATGATGCCGGACGCTGGTTCAACTGCTACGGCGTCGACACCGTAGACACCCCCGGCATCGACCGCATCGCCGCCGAGGGCTGCCGTTTCACCCAGGCCCATTCGGCCTGCGCGATCTGCTCGCCTTCGCGCGCTGCCATGATGACCGGGCGCACCTGCCAGGCCGCCGGGGTCATGAGCCTCACCAACAACGTTTTTTCCAACCGCATCCATCCCTCCATTCGACACCTGGCCCGTCTGCTCAAGGAGGATCACGGTTACCGCACCGCGCTCTTTGGCGTGCAGCACGAGGCCGCGCACGAACATATCTGGCGGGTGCAGCAATTTGACGAGGCGCACCGTACCGACCCGTGGCCCACGGCCGATGTCTCCTGCGACGCGCTCATCGACTGGCTCGAGCAGCGAAAGACTGACACCGCACCCTGGTACGCGCAGATCGGATTCTTCGAAGGTCACCTGGGCGCGTTTTACAACGCACAGACGAATCCCGCGTATCCACAAGAGGACTACACCGAGAAAGGCCTGCATCTGCCGCCTTACCTGGCCGATGACGCACCCGGTCGCGCGACCGTGGCCAACCTCCAGGGCCTGCTGACCCGCGCCGGACGCGCCTTCGACCGCGTACTCGACGCCCTCAAGGCCAATGGCCAGGAGTCTAACACCCTGGTAGTGGTCTGCGTCGACCACGGCGTCGGGCTCGCCCGGGCCAAGACAACCTGCTACGACCCCGGCACTGCGGTCGGCTGGCTCATGCGCCTGCCCGGACGAGTCCCCACCAACCACACGGTCGAAAATCTGACCACGCACATCGACGTGTTTCCAACCGTCCTCGAACTCGCCGGCCATCCCGTCCCCGACGCCACTCAGGGCCTCAGCTTTGCCCCGCACGCCTGCGGCCAGGCCGACCACGAACAAAACAAGGCCATCTTTGCCCACATGGTGGAAACCATCCGCTCCGTCCGCACCCAGCGCTGGAAGCTGATCCGCAACTTCCAACCCTCCAATCGCGGCAAACTCTTCCCGGCCCGCGCGGGCTGGCTCTGGCGCTCCCGTCCTGATGAAAGACCCCCGGCCACCGATCCTAAAAACGCGCCTCACCTCGAACTGTACGATCTCCAGAAGGCTCCCGACGAGCACCAGAACCTCGCCAGCGACCCACAACACCACGCCACCCTCGCGGAACTCGATGCCCGCCTCTGGGCCTTTTTATACGACGAAGGCGACCCGCTGATCCATCAGCCGGTGCGCACCCAGTACGACGTCGAGACCCGCGCCTCGCTCGAGGCTTTTTGTAAAAAAACAAGTCGAGTGCTTACCCAAGCCATCGGCCCGCGAGCATCGTAGGCAATCCAGCAGCACTCCCGACGAACGCACTTAAGCACATTGATTACGGGTTTGCCCAAAAACCAAGTGCGCAGCACTTGAGTCCTCCCGCGGTCACGCGGGTCCGCCGACCACGCCGCCATTGCGAGCGAGCGCAGCGACCGTCGCAATCCAGGCGCACGTCTGCACACAGCGCGATTTGAGGCTCACCTCATACAGGCTACACGACACGACATCTGGCCTGCCAAAAACCAAGTGCGCAGCACTTGAGTCCTCCCGCGGTCACGCGGGTCCGCCGACCATGTTTTTGACCAGGTTGAAAAAGCCCAGCTTGCGCTCAGTCGTGGGCATCCACTGCACGGGCGGGCATTGATAGCCATCGAGGTAATTACTTTGGCCCGGGTCAAAATAGCCCCAACTGGCATACTCGCTGACCGCCGCCACAAAATTGTTCATCGGTTGGTCGAAATCGAAGTGGTCGTCCTCGTTGAAAACGATGGGCATCGGTCGGTAGCCTTCGACCGCGCGCGTCTCGCGCACCATCGCGGCAATCCGGTTCGGGTCGCCCACGTCGTTACCATGCAGCAGCAGATAATCCGAGGCCTTCACGACGTTGGGCAGCGGCACGGTTCCCCCGCCGTAGCTGGTGCTGACCCACAGCCGTCGTCCGTCTGCAGCCTGCGTCGCCTTTACGCGCTCGATCAGTTCGTGCACACGCGGCGGCTGCAAAATCGGGTGCGTGTAGCGCACGTTGCACTCGTTGTTCACCTCCAGCAGCAGGTTTTGATAGCCGGTCTGCAGGAGCCACTCCACGGCGTTGTCGACCGCGCGGATAACCGCCGCCTCGTCCGTCAGCCGGTGGTCCTGCCCAAAGTAAAACAGCCCCAGATTCACGACGAGGCCCAGCCGGTCGGCTTCCGCCAGAATCTTCGAAAGCCGCGCCAGGTACTCCGGTCGCAACGAGCCGTCGGCCTCAAAAGTGGAGTTATGCCAGGGTTGCTCCCGGCTGTACCCCTGCGGGCTGCCTCCCTGCAGATTGAAGCAGAGGCAGCGCAGCCCGTAGTCCTTCCAGACTGGCATCGCTTCGATAAACTCGCGCGTATTGCGGTCGGGGTCCCACTCGCCGGTGTCCGGGTAATTCCACCGCGAGCGCGTCTCGGGATTCAAATCGTCAAAAATCGCCTGCACCACCCGTGCGTTCAGCAGGAGACCCTCAATCTTGTGGCCGTTCCATTCGCGGCCCGGGTAGGTGGGCGTTCCGTTCAGGTAAAAAGCGTCGTCGACAATTGAGATTTCCGTCTGGGGCATGTCGGGCAGCCTGTCGGTTTGGGCCATGGTTTGCACGCCTCTTCCCTGCCGACGTATCTCAAAAATAAAGCAGGGCCGCCAGCACTCGGTCTGGCGGCCCCTCTTTATAAAAGCAGCAATTCAGGAATCAGCCTTTGACGTCGTTCAGGCCTTCTTGCGGCGCAACAGTACGACCGCCGTCAGCAGCCCGATACCCACCAGACCGTAGGTCGAGGGCTCGGGAACGGCCGTGATCTGCCCGCGGATGAGGCCCGCCGGATCGTTCTCACCGTGCAGGTTGAAGTAGAACTCCGTGTCCGCGCCCTGGGGCACGCTCAGGAAGTCCTGCGCGATGTCGTTGATCGACTCGTTGGTCGGATCGCCACCGTCAAACGAACCGAAAACGGTGGTGGTGTTGTCGCTGTTGAGCACGATCTGCGCTTCGGGATCCTGGTCGGGGCCGAAGATACCCAGCGAGATCGGGCCGTTGGTGCCGCGTTCGCCGCGGTGGATGTGCAGCACCACGTCGTCGCGCACGATCTCCGAACCGCCATTGTCCAGACCTTCGCCCGGAAACGCGTTGTCGAAGTTCACCGACGCGTCGAACACCAGTTCATAGTGCAACACGAAGCCCTCGGCTTCGGAACCGCTGAGAAACAGCGAACCGAATCCGGTGCCCGTTGAGTTGGTCTGCCCGCCCGGAGCGACTTCCTGCGCCGAGTCCAGAAAGGCCTGGAAACTCTGCGCCGTCAGCACCGACGGAACAACTAGAAGCGCTCCTAAGGTAACGCTTTGGAGGGTCTTTAACTTACTCATGGTTGTGAGGTGTTTCTTGTTTCAAGCGCCACGATGAATTCACAGCGCGACTACAGACCATAAGCACACCGCGCCCGCACACCCAGACGAAACAATCCGGCAACCTGCGGACAAGGATTTCCCTGACCCCAGCTCGGGGATAATCCCCTAAGAAACCTTCAGGATTGCGCGATTGTGAGATTAAGGCCCAGTGTGTTGATAAGAATCGCTCATTTTGCACATGCCCGAAAAGCCCCTCAATATCCTCTACTTTGTCGTACACGACCTCGGCAAACATCTCGGTTGCTACAACGGCGGACTCATCCACTCGCCCCGTCTCGACGCCTTCGCCCGCGAGTCCTTCCGCTTTCACAACGCCTTCACCAACGCCGCCTGCTGTAGCCCCTCGCGCGGCTGCGCCATGACGGGCCAGTACTCCCACGTCAACGGCCAGATTGGGCTCGCGCACATGGGCTGGTCCCTCCCGCAGTCCGCCAAAACCATTGTCGATTACTTCAACGAGGCCGGGCGCACCACGGTCCACTGCGGACTCAATCACGAACGCCACGCCGGCGAAAATCACTACCAGCACGACTTCGAGGAACACTGGGACGACTGGGACGCCGCCAACGCCGTAACCAAGGCCCTCACCTGGCTCGAAAAACGCCCGGCGGATGCGGACCCCTTTTACCTCAACATCGGCACCCACGATGTGCACGCCTCGCGCTTCACCAAGGAACCCGCCGCCTATGCCCCCTACAAGCCCGCGCCGGAAGACGTCTTCGTACCGCCCTGGCTACACGACACCCCGCAAATCCGGGCCTTTCTGGCCAACTTCCAAAGCGCCATCGGCTACCTCGATGTACAGTTCGGGCGGCTTCTGGACGGCCTCGACCGCCTGGCCTTGCGCGAGACGACCCTCGTCGTCTTTACCACCGCCCACGGCATCGCCGTGCCCCCGCGCCTTGCGAAGGGGACCTGCTACGACCGCGGCATGGAGATTGCGCTGCTGGCCCGCATGCCCGGCCCAAGCGCGCCCGGCAGTGACGTCCATCACCTCATCCAGAATATCGACTTCACGCCCACCTTCCTCGAATTGACCGGCGCGCCCGTCCCCGATTCCATCAACGGACGCTCCTTCGCCCCGCTCCTGCAAGGGCAGCCGTATCAGCCGCACGAATACATTTTTGTCGAGCGCAACTGCCACGGCGAACACAACCCCGAAGGCCCGGGCTTTCGCGACGTTTACGATCCCGTGCGCTCGGTCCGCACAAGCGACTTCCACCTGATCCGCCACTGCCACCCGGAACTGAAGGACCGCCCCCTGCGCCGCCACGAAGCCCCGCCGCCGCCGGACGCCAACGAGCGCACTTGGCCGACTTCCGGCGTCCCCCGCGCCGAAACGGAACTCTACTACATCGCGCAGGATCCCCTCGAGCTCTTCGATGTGGTGAACCAGCCCGAGTACGCTCCCGTGCGTGACCGCCTTTCCACGCTCATCGACACGTGGATGCGCGACACCGACGACCTCGCGCTGAGTAGCACCGCGCCTACGCCCCCCGAAAAGCCCGGCTGGGGCCCCTGGGAAAATCTTTGATCGCCGCATTTTCGGTCGCGAACCCATGCTTGCGGGCCGGCTTCCCAGCCCTAAGGTAAAGCCACCGGCCAGTCATGTCTCAAGACGACGAACCCAACGTCCGCACGCAAGCGCCCCGGCGCAGCGTCACGCGCTCCTCGCTCTTTAGCGACAGCGCCCCCACCGACGACTCGGGCGGCATCCTCAGCGGCGCACACCCCCTGGTCTGGCTCGCCCTGCTGATTGCTCTGGTCGCCTGCGGGCTGGCGGTCTTCCTGGGCTCCGGGCCCAGCGATCCGGAAACCCCACTGGCCACCCAGGCCGAGGTCGACTCCCTCAACCAGCAGATCGAAGCACTCCGCGCCGACCTGGGCGACCGCTCCCAGCGGCTCGACCAGCTCGTCACTCTCATCCAGGCCATCGACCAGAAGTCCCTGCCCACCCTGCGCACCGACATCCGCAACCTCCAGGGTGCCTTCCAACTCACCGACAAGGACCTGCTCAAGCTCAAGCGCGCCGTCGAGGAGATGCAGGCCGCCGTGCCCGCCGCCCCCGTCGATAATTTCGCAGGCTCGGACCCGCCACCGGCCGCCACGCCCGTGGCTCCCGTCGACGCCGGGCGCGCCGCTCCGCCACCCCCACCACCGGCCCCCGTCGCGACCTGCAGCTACACGATTCGCTCGGGCGACACCCTCTGGCATGTCGCCAGCCGGCTGGGCATCCCTTTAAGAGATCTCCTCGACCTCAACCCGGAACTCGACCCCGACCGCCTCCAGCCCGGCATGGTCATCAAGGTCCCCGCCAACTAGACACTGCCGATGGCCCAACCGCCTGCGCTCTGGGAAAACCTGGGCGAAAAACTCCACGCTCCCTGCTACGTCTACGACGTGTACACCCGGCGTGTCCGCCATCCCGAATCCGGCGAAGAGGCCGAGTTCTACATCCAAAAAGCGCCCGACTGGGTGCAGGCCATCGCCCTGACGCCGGACCGGCAACTGGTCCTCGCCCACCAGTATCGCCACGCCGCGCACGCCCTCAGCTGGGAATTTCCCGGGGGCGTGGTCGATCCCGGCGAAGCCCCCGAAGCCGCAGCCGTGCGCGAGCTGCGCGAGGAAACCGGCTACACCGGCCAACCGCCTAAGTACCTCGGCAAGGTCATGCCCAACCCAGCCCTCATCGACAACTGGTCCCATTTCGTCCTGATCGAGGAGTGCCACCTCACCGACACCCTCGAGTTTGATGCCCACGAGGAGATCGTTGCCCGCACCGCCCCCCTCGACGAAGTGCGCCAGATGATCCTCGCTGGCGAAGTTCACCACTCCCTCATGGTCGCCGCCTTCTTCTTCCTCGAAAAACACCTCCAAGCGTCCGGTACACTTAAGAACCCGTAGAAAAATCAAATGGTTTCCAGCGGTCGCCAAACACGAGGCGGTGTAGTGGCCGTAGCCAAAAAATCGAAAGCGCTTCTTTGCTACGCGCTGTAAGCTGGGGAAACCGCTCGACAGTGCAGCCGTGCCCCGCGCATTCTCCTGACCTTTCACACAGCGCGCCACCCCAGCCATCCCGGCGGATTACCACCATCCACCACGCATCCCGCACGACATACTACGTACTATTTATTAGCACCAAGCCCTAAGTATAAGTACCAGGCACCAAGTACTTAACCCCAAGCACTAAGCACTAAGCACTAAAAAACATGATCCGCATTGGAGTCATCGGAGCCGGCAAAAACGGCCAGGGACACGTCAGAAAATTCACCGAGCTGAACGACCGCTGCCAGGTCGTCGCGGTTGCCGATCCGCAAACCGCCCTGGCCGAGCAAGCCGCCGCCCTTGCCCCGGGCGCCAAAGCCGTCGATGATTGCCAACAGTTTCTCGACGATGTCGATATGGTCGTCATCTCCTCACCCAACTGGATGCACGTGGACCACCTGACGCAGGTGGTCGCCGCCGGCAAACACGTCTGGGTGGAGAAACCTGTGGCCGTCAATCGCGCCGAATCCGAGCGCGCCCTGAAGATTCTGGAAGGCAGCGATGTGAAGTCCTTTGTCGGGGTCTCCGTGCGCTTCGGCTGGAAGCACCGTGTCCTGCAGCGCTACCTCAAGGAGGGCAAGCTCGGCGAGCCGATCAATGCCTTTTCGCGCAGGCTGCATTTCTACCCGCCCGGCACCCTCGATGGCTGGCGTGGCGACGCCGAGCGCTCCGGCGGCGTCATCCACGAGCTCATCACGCACGAGCTCGACTGGATCACCTGGCTTTTCGGCCCGCCCAAACGCGCGCACTGCCACGCCTACTCCCTCAAAAAGGACCACCCACGGGCCAACGATTACGTCAGCATCCTGATGGGCTTCGACGGCGGGGTCAGCGGCTCCATCGAAGGCAGCCACGCCGCCACCGCCCCCGAGTTTCGCGTCGGCATCATGGGGCGCGAAGCCGCTCTCTACACTGACCAGTGGAGCCGCTACCTGTATTTCCAAAAGGCCAACGAAAAGAGCGCCGTCCAGCTCGACGAAGAGCCCGACTTCAACAAACACGCGCACTTCCTCGACGCCATCGAAGGCAAGGTCACCTGCGAAGCCGATGGCATCCACGGCTGCAAGCTCGCGCTGCTCATCGAGGATATGCTCGATGAAAACAGCCGAACTTGAAGCTAACTACGTAGCAACGCCTAGCCGGCGCGATCCATCGCCTCCGGCGTCTGTGTATCGTGACCTTCCGAAGCCCGCACCACGTCGATGCCATGGCGCAAGAGGCGCTGATGCGTTTCTTCGGGCAGGTAATCGTCAGTCACCACTGTGTGAGCCAGTTCCGGCAGGGCCTGCTGGGTTATATCCAGGCGACTGAGATCGCCGCTTTCGGCCAGCAATACGTTACGCTCCGAGGATCGCATCATCGCCTTGTTGATGCGATCCAGGCTGTGACGCGCCGCGGATGAACGCGTCTGCCCGACTTGCAGACTCAGGAAATAGCAATCCGAGTGCAGGCGCGTGAAAAAGGCCTCCGCCTCCGCGCCGCGAAACGTCAACAGTTCCGAGTCCAGGACCCCGCCACAACTGAAGACCTCTTGGTCCGCGTTGCGCCGGGCCAGTAGCGCCAGCATGCCCAGGCTTGGGCTGGCCAGCCGCAACTCACTGTGGTGCAGCAAGTTCGGGATTCGACGCGTGATCGGGCCATCCTCCAACACGAGGGTCTGCCCGTCGCGCACGTACAATTCCACCGCGCGGCGCGCGATGCTCAAACGACGTTCGTCAACGCGCGGATCGTCAACTGAGGGGTCCGCAGTCATCTGATGACGCCCGGAAAAGCCCTGCAGATTGAAGTTGGTGGAGAGCGCGCCACCGCGCGTGCGTTTGATCAGGCTGTTGTCTTCGAGCCAGGCAAGGTCGCGCCAGAGAGTCATCGGCGAGACATCGAGTTTTTGCAGCAGCGCACCAGTCGTAACGTTTCCGTCCGCTTCAACCCATTCCAGGATCTGGCGCCGCCGCTCCTCCGATAGGAGACGTCGGGGCTTTGGCATATCGAGATAAGTAGGAGTTTTTGTCGTGAACCAGGGTAACAGCCAGTACGGCGCGGGGCAGCGCCGGTGACTCCGACTCAAAGCAGGCAAGCAACCACCTGCTTCTACGAAACACTAACCCTCCCGCGATCACGCCAGCAATACTTTTTATACCACGCGCACGCTCAAATATGATTTTTTTACGGCTTTTGTTAACGCCTCGTTAACAGTGGCCTATGCATGAAAATGAACTACTTTTCCCACCGTGCGCAAAGCCTAATTGACGCATCCCAAATACCCCGCGTAATCCAGCGGCTGTCCCAGGCGGCAGCGTCCCTGAATGGCCTCCGGGAAGAAGCGCACCTGGGCCAGCGCCGCCGCGTCGAGCCAGCGTACGGCCACCTGCCGCGTGTCCGGGCTTTGCGCTTGCGCTTGGCCATTGAGCTCGCCCTCCAGCTCGCCCGCAAAAACCACCTCCACCTGGTGAAATCGGCGGTGCGCCGGGTTGTCGTGACGGGCCCCGATGTAATCGCGCACGTACAAAAGCGCGCCGATGCGTATATTCAGCCCGGTTTCTTCCAAAGCTTCGCGCCGTGCCGCCTCCGCCAGCGATTCGCCATGGTGCTGCCCGCCACCCGGCAAAATGTAGAAGTCACCCCGCGCATCGCGCATGTGAATCGCCAGCAGCTTGCTTTCGTGCTGCACCACGACCCGAGCCGCCACCCGCACCGGCGGGGCACCTCCTGCATGATAATCCGGTGGCAACATCCAGACGTCATCCAAACCGCTACCAAACCCATGGGGCAAGGCCTCAAATGAGCCCGAGAGCAAGTTCCCGCCCCTGATTCAATTTGCGAAGTCGCTGGATATGAGCTTGAAAGGTTCTTTGACGGAACCCGCCGCGCTCTTTCCTGACTGACCACCCATTCGCTCCTCGGTGGACCTTTATTTTCAAAAACTCCTTTCTCGGCTGCTCGTTGTAACGACGACGGCCTTTTTGCTTGGCGCTCTGCCTGTCTTGGAACTCGGCGCGCGCCCGCTTTCCCTGACGCTACGAACCGATAGCCCGCCCGACGCTGCAGCGTCCGACGTTTCCGAGCCGTCTGCCGCACTTCCCAGCGATGCCGGCAACGCAGCGGATGCCTCGCTGGACACCTCGCCTAATTACCGTTTGCGCGCCTTCGACTACATCCGCATGACCATGACCTACGAAAACAACATGGTCACCCTTAGCCGCCTCGACCAGGACGGCCGGATTATCGTCCCGTTTTTGGGCACGGTCGAGGTCGCCGGCATGTCGATCTTCGAGGTCGAGACCGAGCTCGAGCGCCGCTATTTCGAAGGCGACTTTTTCCAAAAGCCGGATGTCTCCATCGACGTGATTCAATACGCCGACCGTCGCGTCAAGGTCCTCGGCTCCATCACCAGTCCGGGGCTCTACAACTTTCCTCACGAGAAAGACATGACCCTGAGCAGCGTTGTCAGTCGAGCCGGCGGTGTCGGCCCTGTGGGCGACCCGCGCAAAATCTCTTTGATCCGCACCCTGCCTTCCGGAGGGCGCGTCACCACGCGCTACGATTTGCGCGACATCGTCCAGCGCGGCAAGGAGGATCCCGTCCTGATGTCCGGCGATATCATTTTTGTCCCAGAGGACCCCTTCCTCGTCCACTACGGCGGCGCCACCGGCGAACGCTGAGGTTTTTATTCGCTCGATTGACTGCGGTGAACGCAGTGGGCTCAGACTCAGCCCAGCTCCGCCGCCACCTGCTCAATGGTCGAGCGCAGCGCCCAGACCACCTCGGCAAACGGCCCGTAGGTCAGACGGTCGGCGGTGTCACTCACCCGGTGGTAGTGGCGCGAACGCACATAAGCCGTGTCCGTCACAATCAGTCCGGGTATGTCGAACTGCCAGTAGGCCCAGTCATCTGACCAGCCCCGCCCCATCGTCGGGAACGCACGCGTAATCCCCCGCACGGTGCCATTCTTTGCATAAGCGCGGTGCACTTGCTTCAAGAACCCCCGCGAATCCCGGTTGCTCATAAAGGCAACGTAATCGCCCGCCTTCGGAAAGAGCGCCCGCATAGCCAGGCGCCGCAGCCAGCTCTGCGCATCCAGGGCATCCGCATCACGCGCGCGATACGTCCCCAGGGTGTCCAGCGCGATGGCCCCGCAAATCTGTTCATCTCCCGCGGACAGCTGCTTGGCGTGGTGGTAGCTGCCCATGCCTTCTGCGAAAAATTCCGCGCCCGCCTTGTCGGCTTCTGCCCACCCATTCCGGAAAAACGGATACTCCTCGTTCGCCCAGGCCACCAGCCGCACGGTGATCGGCAGCCGGGACTGGCGCAGCCCATGCGCCAGCGCCAGCAACGTCGCGATGCCCGAGCCGTTGTCGTTGGCCCCGGGTGTGTCCTGAAACTCGCGTACCGCCGCCGGCTGCCCTTCCCACTCAAAGCACGGCACCGTGCCCTGCTGCGAGGCCATGCCTACCCGCGAATCATAGTGCGCCCCAACAATCAGCACGCGCTCCGGATGCGCCTGCCCAGGGAAATCAACAATCAGGTTACGACAACGGTGCGTGCCAACCTCCCGCTGGGCGTTGCGCCAAAAACATGCCTGGTACGGCTCTGTCTGCACCGGCAAACCAGCGGCCTCCAGCTCCGCCTGAACGTACGCCGCCGCCCCGTCCAAACCCTCGGGATTCCAGACATGCCGCCGCGGGTAACCCTCCGTTAAGCCACGCACCTTCGCTTCCAAATACGCCTCCAGCGACGCGAGATCTCCAAAAGGTTGATGGCTCATACGGAAAGATGATTAAGGTGTTTGAGTATCCGATAATGCAGCGCGGAGCACCCTGCAAGCAATCGCCATTGCTCGGGACACCGCTCAGCCGGCGAAATCGAACTGCCTTCGCGCGGGTGCTAAAACACGCGGTTGAAACACGCCGCCAATGAATCTGGAAAGTCCCTATGGAGGGATGAAACAGGTGTACTGTCATCTACTTAAGTGTACGTATCGCTAATTAATAATGACAGATCATTTCCGTTATTCGCTTGACATGACAAGTAGCTGAAGTGTGATCTGTTTCAGCCATTAGCAACTGCTATGGAACGGCCCCTACCTCCTTGATGGAGGTTTCTATCTCGTAATCTCAACTCCACGCTTACCCTCGGCATGCGCCGGGTCTTTTCCGTTTTCAGGCTTCGGCCTCAACGGATACGGCTCCGCCAGTGCTGTTAGTTTTTGCTACTTCGTAATTGGCAAACGCTGCTGTCTCCCTGAACCCCGCTTTCGCTGATCCTCGGCGAAATCAAAGACATAAACGCAACTACTAAGTCTCAAAATGTATCCTACTAAGTCATATCCCACCTTCATGGATTGGCGGTTGTCCGTCCGGTCCCTGTCCGCTTCCCGCCTGCGCGTGCTGCGCTGGCTGTTCCTGTTGCTGCTACCCTCGATGCTTCAGGGCGCGGACACGCCTGTCTCTTACGGCCTGGGCGGCTACGCCTACTATGATGCGCCTCGCTTCGGCAACTTCCTCTGGAATGAAAGCCGCAACTGGCGCGACCAGGCCACCAACCAGACCATCCACCGCTTCAACCCGGATGGTTCCGACAACGCGCAGATCAACAGCCTCGGCTTCCCCACCTTTCTGAACTCGGGGCAGGTTCTGGTCGCCAAGCCCGGACAAAACGCCGTGCCTCAAACCCGCCAGCTCTTTGAGGGGCAGTTCGTACTCGAATGGCAGGGTGCCGCCGACATTCGCGTCGTGGGCCATTCTTTCGTTGCCTCCAAATCCAACACCGGCTCCACCGGCGTGAAAAACAACGGACGGCGCGTCTACAAGGTCAACACCAGCAACGCCAACGGCGTCGAGGTACAGATTCACGCGCTCGGGGGCAGCCAGCTCACCGGCATTCAGTTGTGGATGCCCGACCCCTCCGACCCGCAGAACAAATCCCTCGAAGACAAGACCTTCCACCCGGCCTTCTTGGACCTCATCGCCGACCGCAACTGGCGCGCCCTGCGTTTCATGGACTGGGGCAAGACCAACGCCAGCCCGCAGCGCAACTGGTCGGACCGACGGCGGCCCGCCGACTGCTTCGCCAGCGGCATCATCAACCGGCGCAGCCCTGCCGAGGGCCTCGTCTGGTACGTCAATGGCGCCGGGCAAAACGTCTACTTCGCAGGCGACCGCCGCACCGGCATCGCCTACGAGCACATGATCGCCCTGTGCAACCAGACCGCTCGCGACATGTGGGTCTGCGTGCCGCACCTGGCCACCGACGACTACATCAACAAACTCTGCAATCTCATCGCCTACGGCTCCGACGGCAGCACCCCCTACACCAGCCCGCAGGCCAACCCGGTCTATCCTCCGCTCAACGCCAACCGTAAGGTCTACTTCGAGTTCTCCAACGAAATCTGGAGCAACGGAGGCAACTTTCCGCAAGGCAACTGGGCTCAGGACCAGGCCAACCAGCAGGGCATTTCCAAGCCTCAGTTCAACGCGCGGCAGTTCTCGAAGATCTGGAACCGGCTCGAAGCGCGCATCGGTGCCAGCCGGGTCATCCGCACCGCCGCCATCTGGACCGGCAGCGAAAACTACACCCGCGCCTTCATCGACGAGTTCTACAACAACTCCAGCCTGCTCAAGCCCGAGAACATCTCACCCACGACCTACTACGGCCAGGGCATTCAATTCTGGGTGCACGACAACTTCCCGAATCTGCCCGGCAGCCCCAACGACCCGTATTGGAGCAGCGCGCAGTTTGCAGCCGACAAGCAAGCCACCTTCGACCAGTGGAATTTCTTCGTGCTGTCGGGTACCAAGTACGGCAACGCTGGTAACACCGGCCCGGACAACATCGGTAACTTCCCCGCCTACGTCACTGACGTCGCCCAGGAGCGCAACCTCGACATGATCGCCTACGAAGGCGGGCCCTCGCTCTACACCGATGCCCTCGATGTCGGCGGCAGCGCCGATGACGGCATCACCACCTTCGTCATGGATCTGAACCGCGAGCCGCGCTTTGCCGATATCTACGACATCGTGCTCAACCAGTCCTTCGAGCGTGGACTCAAGGCTCACTCGCTCTTCACCGACGTCAGCAAGTGGGGCAAATTCGGGCAATGGGGGCACAACGAATACCTCGGCCAGGACCTGAACACCTCGGTCAAGTGGCAGCTGATTCGCCAGGCCTTCGACGAGCACAACAGCTTCACCCACATCTTCGACACCCCCCAGGGCAGCCGCCCGAGCTTCTCGACGCCCGCCGTCCTGCCCGGCGTCGAAGTCGGTAACAGCGTCAATCAGACCATCGCTATCTCAGGCGGCAACGGCACGCGCACGGTCGACCTCATCGGCAAGTCGCTGGTCGACGGCCTGAGCTTCAACCTTAACCAACTGCGCCTCTCCGGCACGCCCACCGAAAGCGGCTCCAGTTTCGTTTACCTGCGCGTGCACGACAGCGATGGCGACGTGAACTGGCGCAACTTCAGCCTCCTGTCGATTCAGCGCTCGGCCTATCCCAAAAAGACGATCGACTTCGAGAACCAGACGGTCAGCACCCACGGCGTAGGCGAGCCCGAGCCCATGACCTTTGGCGCCTACGCGTTCACCTCCAACAACGGCAGCTCCCTCTACATCAACGCGCCCTCGGGTGGCCCCTGGCCCGCCGGCTGGCCCAGCAAGGTCCTGCACGGAAGAAACTGGGGCACCTCGCTCTACCTGGCGCGCACCGACGGCAACCCCTTCGACCTCACCGAGTTCGATGCCGGGACCAATGCCGGCGAAAGCCTCGAACTCACCGTCACCTACGCGGATGGCAGCAGCGAGATCGCCATCTACGATCTGCCCAAGCAAGTCGGCCTGACCCTCATCGAGCCTGACTTCGTCGGCATCGTCGAGGCGCGCTTCCAGTTCAAACAGAATAGCGGTGGCCAGGGTGACAATCGCTACGGCGCCATCGACAACGTCGTGCTCAATGGCATCGCCCCCGGCGGCGGCGGCAGCGGCGGCGGAGGCAGCAACGAAGGCCCCCGTTACCAGGCCGAAAACGCCACCGTCACCGGAGCGCAGGTAAAAACCGGCGGCAACGCCAATGGCGGCAGCTACGTCGACTTCCAAAGCGCCGGCGACCGCATCGAGTTCACCTCCGTCGACATGGCCTCCGCCGGCAATGTCACGGTGACCATGCGCTACGCCAACGGCCGCCAATGGGGCTCGGGTACGGACGTATACGTCAACGGCTCCTTCGCCAAAACCGTCTATGACTCACCCACCGGCAGCTGGACCACCTGGCAAAACAAAACCTTCTCGCTCAACCTGAGCGCGGGGACCAACGTGATTCGCCTCCAGGCCCGCTACAGCCACAGCCCGAACATCGATTACCTCGATGTGCCCGGAGGCAGCTGAACGCCCTTGCACGGATTGCAACCGACCCAAGCGCCGACTCGGTAGCCGCAATCGGCCCGGGTAAAGCGCTGAGCACACGGCCGGGCCTTCGACCGCCATCGCCGCGGATTCGAGGGCCCGGCTTCTTTGCGGCCGCGCCGCCGCTCCCTCCACAAAAATCTGATTCCCGAAGGTTGCCAGCCGCCAAGAATATGCGCATACGTTCACTATGTCCCTGCGCTCCCTGTTCATCGATTTCGACGCCTACTTCGCCAGCTGCGAGCAGCACCTGCAGCCCGAGCTACGCGGCCGCTCCGTCGGCGTGGCCCCCGTCCAGTCCCCCGGAGGCTCCTGCATCGCCGCCAGCTACGAGGCCCGCGCCCACGGCATCAAGGTCGGCACCCGCGTGGCCGAAGCCCGCGAGCGTTGCCCCGGCATCGCCATCGTGCCTTCGCGCCCGGAGCTCTACGTCAAGCTCCACCACGAGGTGAAGCGCATCATCGACAGCTGCATGTACGTCGAGAAAGTTTTCTCCATCGACGAGATGACCTGCCCGCTGACCGGTCGCTGGCGTCAACCCGACCAGGCCCTCAAGCTCGCCCGTCAGATCAAGGCGCGCCTGGCGGCCTTCGGGCCCGCGCTCAAGGCCTCCATCGGCCTTGCCCCCAACACCTGGCTCGCCAAGGTCGCCACCGAGATGCGCAAGCCCAACGGCCTCGTCTTGCTCCAGGAGGCGGACCTGCCGCACGCGCTCGAAGGGCTCGCCCTGAAGGACCTGCCGATGATCGCCGAGGGCATGCGCCGCCGCCTCGCCTGCCAGAACGTTCACACCATCCGCCAGCTCTACGAGTTACCTATCGAGCGCATGCGCGCCATCTGGGGCGGCATCGACGGGGAACGCTTCTGGGGCTGGCTCCATGGCAAGGAAGTCCCCCCGGTGGAAACGCGCCGCCAGCACATGGGCCACAGCCGGGTGCTGCCCCCCGATCGCCGCAACCCGGCCGGCGTGCGCGCCACGCTCTTTCGACTCCTCCAGCGCGCCGCCATTCGACTGCGCGCCGAGGGCTACTACGCCGGCTGCCTGAACTTCCAAATCCGCTTCTACAATGGCCACGAATGGGCCGACAAAATGACCCTCGCGCACACCCGCGAAACACCCGCCTTCATCGAGGCCCTGCGCACACTGTGGGAACGCGTGCCTGCGGTCCTCTGGGGTGCCACCCCGCAAAGCTGCAGCATCATCCTCTGCGATCTGGAACCAGCCGCCAACCACACCCCCTCCCTCTTTCAACGCGCCGAAAAACGCGACGAAGCCCTTGCCAGCGCCCTGGACAACGTCACCCGGCGCTTCGGCCAAAAGAGCCTCTACTTCGGCTGCGCCCACGGCGGCTTCGACGAAGCCACCGCCGTCCGCATCGCCTTTAACCGCATCCCCAACCTCACCTTCGAAAACTAACCCACCCTCGAGGCCGCAACGCCGCCTGCCCGCGCAGAAACAAAACAGCCCCCACCTCCAACCAGTAGCCAACGCCCTCGCCCAGGTAAATCAGAGACCCCGATGCTCCAAAATTACCCGAAGCGCCCATCCCCACCTCCTGAGCGTTAAAGTGCCCAGCAACCAAAAGCCTCCACGCGAAAATCTCCGACCAGAAACTTCCGCACAAAGATCTACAGCCAAAATCTCATCACAGCGATCCGCGTCCAGAAACTTACATACCTAGACCTCCGCCAAAAACTTCCACACGGATGGCCTGCGCTGGAAACTTCCATATGGATGGCCTGCCATCCGTAGCTTCAGCGAAGGATGGTGGGCCCTGTCGGATTCGAACCGACGACCAAGGGATTATGAGTCCCCTGCTCTAACCGCTGAGCTAAGGGCCCGTTGGGCGGGTTTCTTACGTAGTTAACAGAGTAGAGCAAGTCTGCGCAGGGGCGCGAACCCGGAATCGGGTTAGGGTGTTCAGGCGACGCACCCTAACCAATCTGCCAGTGCGTGCCATTGACACGCAATCGGCGACGCAAGTACCTTATTGTGTATCCATTGTACTTGTAGATTCAACAATTCTATGGCCAGATATTACGTAAATGAAATTGCCCAGAGCAACGGCGACCACGAGGTCCACCGCGAGGGCTGCAAGTTCATGCCAGACCAGGAGCACCGGATCTACCTGGGCGACTACGACTCGTGCCGGCCCGCGGTGCAGAAAGCCCGCGAGTATTTCAGCCAGGTCAATGGATGCGCGCACTGCTGCGCGGAATGCCACACGCAGTGAACGCTGGACGCCGCGCTAGTTAAAGCGCGACGCAGACCGCTTTCTTCTCGGTGTACAGGTCGACGGCGTCGTGGCCCATCTCGCGGCCCCACCCCGACTCCTTGTAACCGCCGAAGGGCAGCGCCGCATCGAACACATTGTAGCAATTGATCCAGACGGTGCCCGCCCGCAGCTTTTCGGCCAGGGCGTGCGCCTTGGAAATATCGCGCGTCCAGATGCCGGCAGCCAGGCCGTAGCGCGTCGCGTTGGCATCGTTGGCGATCTCGTCGAGGTCGTCGTAGGCGTGGCAGGTCACCACCGGCCCGAAGATTTCCTCGCGCACCACGCGCATCTGCTCGCTGACGTCGGTCAGCACGGTCGGCTGCACAAAGTAACCGCGGTCGCCGTGGCGATTGCCGCCGGCCGCCGCGTGCGCACCTTGCTCACGTCCACTGTCGAGGAAACCCGTCACACGCTCGAACTGCTCCTGCGAGACCAGCGGCCCCATCTGCGTGTCTTCCTCAAGACCGGGGCCGATTTTCATGCCCTTGGCTACTTCGGCGATGCCTTCGACAACGCGGTCAAAGTGCTTTTTGGGCGCAAACAGGCGCGAGCCCGCGGCGCAGCACTGCCCGTGGTTAAAAAAGATGGCGTTGGCGGCGCCGGGGATGGCCGCATCGAAATCCGCGTCGGGCAGAATGATGTTCGGCGACTTGCCGCCAAGTTCGAGCGTGACCTTTTTCAGATTTCCCGCGGCAGCCTTGACGATGATTTTACCGACTTCGGTGGAGCCTGTGAAGGCAATCTTGTCGACGTCTTCGTGGTTGGCCAGGGCGGCCCCCGCGGTTTCGCCGAAGCCGGTCACGATGTTGACGACGCCTTCGGGGAAGCCGGCTTCGCAAATCAGTTCGCCCAGGCGCAGGGCGGACAGCGGCGTCTGCTCGGCAGGCTTGAGGACCACGCAGCAACCGGCGGCAAGCGCAGGCGCCAGCTTCCACGCAGCCATCAAAAGTGGGAAGTTCCAGGGGATGATTTGTCCGGCCACGCCAATCGGCTCGCGGCGGGTGTACGCGTGGAAACGCTGCGCGCGCTGCGTATACGGCACGGTAATGTCGATGGTGTTGCCCTCGAGCTTGGTGGCCCAGCCCGCCATGTACTGAAACATTTCGGCGGCCAGCGGCACATCGGCGACGCGGGCCACGGTGACCGGCTTGCCGTTGTCGAGTGCCTCGAGTTGGGCGAATTCCTCAAGATGCGCGGTGAGCAGGTCGCCCAGTTTCCAGACGAGGCGCTGGCGTTCGGCGGCTTTCATCTGACGCCAGGGGCCATGGTCGAAGGCCTTGCGCGCGGCGGCCACAGCGCGGTTGATATCTTCCTGCTCGCCCTTGGCGACGTGGGCGATGACCTCGCCGGTGGAGGGGTCGAAGACCTCAAAGGTCTGGCCGCTGGCGGCCTCGACCCACTGGCCGTTGATCAGGTTTTTGCCGGGGTGGCTGAGGAAGTCGCGGACGGGGGCAACGAGACGGTCGGCGGCAGGCGCGGGAATGGTAGCGGTCGTCATGGGTATGGCAGTGTGTGCGGGTTGAAGAACGAGAGGGGCTGCATGCGAAGATGCATTTCCCAGTAGTGTCGTTAATAGTGCCCAACTGCGCTGCTGATGGCAAGCGCTTGCGCACTACCGTGGGAAGGGACTGTCTGGATTGAAGCGGGCAGTTGCGCTTGCGGGAGACAAAACCTTTTGAGTCGATGCCGGCTGCCGGAGGTCACTTATAGCTATGCGTGTGCGAAACAGCCGGGCTTCTTCGCTTGTGGAGGCTTCTGTCTTGTGGATG
This sequence comes from Opitutales bacterium, assembly GCA_050331815.1. Taxonomy (GTDB): domain Bacteria; phylum Verrucomicrobiota; class Verrucomicrobiia; order Opitutales; family JBHJGM01; genus JBHJGM01. The sequence continues at coordinate 124,244 of JBHJGM010000016.1, forward strand.
CGAAGATTAGGGCGGGCGTGTTTTGGAAGACATGATGCTTTAAGTTTAGCAGAAAGCCAATGAGGGCGCAACGGATGGGTTGGGTCGGTTGGTTACGGTGGAAAGTTTTTTCGTTTTTTTGGTTTTGGGGAACGGGAGGGTGGATTGGTTAAGATGATAATATTGAACGGGAAGGAGCAGAGATAGGGAGGAGAATCAGGGGTAATAGAATGAGTAGGTGGGTTGGTAGCTTAGGGTTGGTCCAAATATGTTGGAGTGCGTGGTAGCTTTGGTGGATTGCGACGTCGCTGTGCTCCTCGCAATGACGTAAGTGGGAAATGTTGCGTAAATAGCTTCCTAAATACGTTTTTAGTCTCTCTGTGTGCTCCTGTTCCAGTTCTTAACGCTAGCTAACTGCGCATAGGCTCGTTGAATCGCACAGCGATTACGGTAGTATGACCTGTCTTTGAAGGCTTTTGCGAGTTCACACAGTTTCATCACCTTACAAATGCCAAAGCAGTAAGGAACTCCATCTGCCAGAGAGGCGGCCATCCAATGATTCTAGCGGCTGAGTTCGTAGATGGCGTAGCCGGCCAGGAGGCTGGGCCAGTAGCGTTGGGGGGATTCCCAGTCGGCGGAGAGGTAGAGGCGGCGAGCGATGGTGATGGCGTGCTGTGCGCAGAATTCCTCGAAGTCCGCGATGGAGACTGGATTGGTCGGGCGCGACTCGTACCAGCGTTCAGGGAAGACGTCGTTGCGAATCCGACGGCCCTCCAGCAGCATGTTCAGGCGATTTTTCCAGAAGCCGTGATTCACGAAGCCGATGGCCACATGGCGTCCCACCCGCAGCGCCTCGTCGAGAACGTGGGCCGGGCGGCTGAGTTCGGGGAGCGTGCGCGAGCAGACTACCCAGTCGAAAAAGTCGTCAGGGAACTCGGCCAGAATTTTTTCGATGTCGCCCTGATAGGCCGGGACACCACGCCGAACGCAGCCAGCGATCTTTTCCGGGTTTAGATCGACGCCCAGTCCGTAGATGCTTTTGAGCTGCTTGAGATCGTGCAGCAAGACACCGCGCCCACAGCCCAGATCGAGCACGCGCTCACCTTCGCCGACCCATTCACGCAGGGCGGCGAAGTCGACTTTGCGCTTCTGCTCAAGAGGTTTCATCGGATGCAAATCAAACCCGGAGCTACATATACATAACCACGAACATGAAGAGAGACGGAATTATTCATGGTTCTAATTTACTTAAATCAAATGAGAAAGGCGCGGATGAGGTCACCGAGTTCGGGAGCGTCGACGAGAAAAGAGTCGTGGCCGAGGGGCATATCGACTTCGGCATAGGTGGCGTCCTTGCGACAACGCAGCAAAGCGTGGACGATTTCGCGGTTTTGGCTGGGCGGGAAGAGCCAGTCGGTGGAGAAGCCCACGACAAGCGTGCGGGCCTGAATGCGCGCGAGGGTGTCTTCAAGGCTGCCGGTTTCGCCGTAGAGGTCGAAGCGGTCGAGGGCCTTGGTGAAATAGAGATAGGTGTTGGCGTCGAAGCGGTTGACGAAGCTCTGGCCCTGGTAGCGCAGGTAGGATTCGACCTCGAACTCGACGTCGAAGAACTCGCGAGAGCGGGCTTCGCGACGGCTGCGGCCAAACTTTTCTTCCAGACCCTGGTCGGAGAGGTACGTGATGTGCGCCATCATGCGGGCGATGGCGAGGCCCACGTCGGGGCCCTCGCCCGGGGCGTAGTGACCCTCGTTCCAGCCGGCGTCGCGGATGATCGCCTGGCGCCCCACCTCGTTAAAGGCGATGGCCTGGGCGCTTTGGCGGGCGGTGGTGGCCAGACCTAGAATCTGTCGCACGCGCTCCGGAAAATCGATGCCCCATTGGAGCACCTGCATGCCACCCATCGAGCCGCCCACCACGCAGCGCAACGTGTCGATGCCGAGGTGATCGATCAGTCGCGCCTGGGCGGCCACCATGTCGCGGATGGTGAGCGCGGGGAAATCGAGCGCGAAGGGTTCGCCGGTGGCGGGGTTGGTCGAGGAGGGGCCGGTGGAGCCCTGGCAGCCGCCGATGCTGTTCGAGCAGATGATGAAAAACTTGTCGGTATCGAGGGGCTTGCCAGGGCCGATCAGGTTGTTCCACCAGCCGGGTTTGCGGTCGTCGAGCGAGTAGTAGCCAGCGCAGTGGTGGTCGCCGCTGAGGGCATGGCAAACGAGGATGGCGTTGTCGCGCGCAGCGTTGAGGCGCCCGTATGTTTCGTAGCGCAAGGTGAAGCTTTCGAGGCGTCCGCCGCGTTCGAACTCCAGAGGCTGGCGACATTCGAAGTCCTGCCAGCGCACGAGGCCAACCTCGCCGGGAGGCACGGTTTCACCCGCGGGGAGTTGTTCGGTGCTGTTCATGCGGCCAGGTCGGGCGGTGACGATCGCGGCGGCTGCAGCTTGTGCCTTTTAGATAACCCATCCATCGCCCGGTTAGCTCTTGATTAAACCGGCCAGAATGCGGAGGGCCAGCGCGCAATGCGAGCCTAAGGTCGGGTGGCCCCGACAGGACCGGGTAACCCCGGCAGGACTATCTTTTGGGGCAAGCCTGGTCGGGTGACCCCAGCAGGACCGGGTGACCCCGGCGGGACCATCTTGGGGGGGCGAACCAGTTGGCGGGATATCGGGGGGCGCGTAGTTAGCGCTGCGTGAGCACCTTCTGCTGGATTGCGACGGTCGCTTGGCTCCGTCGCAATGACGCAGGGAAGATGGGCCTCTTTAGCGGCGGGGGCCGGTTTCGATTTCCTTGGGGTCGGGGGGGCCATTGTAGGCCATGCCTTCGGGGATGCCGCGTTGGGCCTCGACCTCGATGGCACGGAGTTCGGCGGAGAAGTCACCAACCACGACGGAGGAGGCCATCTTGACGGGGATATGGTAGCGGTCGTTGGACAGCCAGATGAGGACCTCGGCGTTGGGGCTTTTTTTGAAGACGCCGCCGGCATCGCCCACGTCCGGGCGGACGAGGAGGGCATCGAATTTGCCGAGTGGGACCTCAACTTCCTCATAACGCAGAGCATCGATGGAGCCGTCGACCCACTTTTTGCCGTCGGTGAGCGGGACGTAATAATTCTGGCCGGGGCGCAGATCGAGGGTGCGGAAAAAGTAGACCGCGGAGATGGGGTCGAAGCCGTCTTCCTTGAGATCGACGGCGGGTTTGTGCGGTCGGTTCCAGTTGGTGTAGTGGCTGGTTTTGCCGTCCCAGTCGAACGTGACGCGCACGTCGCGGTTGGTTTTGCCCTCGATCTGGCGCTTGGTGTAGAGCAACGAGCGCTGCATGTTTAGCTGGGCCCAGCCGTAGATGCGGGTGCGGACCTTGTAGACCAGATCGATGACGGGGTCGGTGCGGATGGTGAGCGAGAGCTTGTAGCAGGGGATGCCGTCGATCTCCTCGGGGCCTTCGACCATCATGAGGCCCTCGCCGACTTTGAGGGCTTCCCACTTGAGGTCGTAGTAGAGGCGCTCGGAAATGCGGAAGGGCGGTGCCTCGCCCTGCAGGCCGGGGGCGCGGGGAGCGTTGGTGTGGTCGGCGGCCGGCAGATCGCCGTCGTCAATCACCGGGGCGGGCGCATCGGCCAGGCCCACGTTTGCGGCAGTTTCGGACGACGCTAATTCGCCCGAAGGTGTCGTCGAGTCAGTTTGGCTAGGCGGGTCGGCTTCGGAGAAAACGACCGGCGCTTCGTCCGGAGCGGAGGGTCCGAAGTCGGCATCCGACGGGAGCGCGGGATCGACCTCGGAAAGGACGATGGGATCGGTGCTGAGTTCGGAACTGGTGCAGGCGGCAAAGCAAAGCGCCGACAGCAACCAGCCGGCTATGGCGAGGGATTTCTTCGGCATCTGATGTGAATGGATTTATCACAGACAGCCGGTGGTGGCCAGCGGTTCCGCCGCGTAAATCACTTCACCTGAACGGGTTTGAGATTCCAGATCTGTTCGGCGTATTCGCCGATGGTGCGGTCGGAGGAGAATTTGCCGACACGAGCGGTGTTGAGGGCAGCCATGCGCACCCAGTGGTCCGCGTTCTGATAGGCGTCGCTGACCTGAGCCTGGCAATCGATGTAGGCCTGGAAGTCAGCGAGGACGAGGAACGGGTCGCCCCCGTCGAGGAGGCTGTGGCGGAGGCTGTCAAAAGCGCCGGGATCGCCTTCGCAGAAGTAGCCCGAGGTGAGCCAGTCGAGGCAGGCCTTGAGTTCCTCGTTGCTGTTGTAGAGGTCCCACGGGTTGTAACCGCTCGCGCGAAGGGCTTCAACCTCCTCGACCGTCTTGCCGAAGATAAAGATGTTTTCGTCGCCGACCTCCTCGCGAATCTCGACGTTGGCGCCGTCGAGGGTGCCGATGGTGAGCGCACCGTTGAGCGCGAGCTTCATGTTGCCGGTGCCGGAGGCTTCCTTACCCGCGGTAGAAATCTGCTCGGAGAGATCGGCGGCGGGGATGATGTGCTCGGCCAGCGTGACGCTGTAGTTAGGCAGGAAGCAGACCTTCAGGCGGTCGCCGACGCGCTGGTCGTTGTTGACGCGCGCGGCCACGGCGTTGATCGCGTGAATGATGGTCTTGGCCAGCTCGTAGCCCGGGGCGGCCTTGGCCGCGAAAACGTACACGCGCGGCGCGTAGTTGTAATCGGGCTGGTGAAGGATGCGGCGGTAGTGGCTGAGGATGTGCAGGAGGTTCAGGTGCTGGCGCTTGTACTCGTGCAAGCGCTTGATCTGCACGTCGAAGAGCGCGCCGGGATCGACTGAAATGTCCATGCACTCCTGGATAACGCCGGCGAGGCGAATCTTGTTCTGGCGCTTGACCGCAGCGTATTCCTTGCGGAAGCCGGCGTCCTCGATGAGCGGCTCAAGCTGGCGGAGGCGGTCGAGGTCCTTGACCCAGTTTTCGTCGCCGAGGGAGTCGGTGATGAGACGGCTCAGGCGCGGGTTGCAGGCCTTGAGCCAGCGACGCGGCGTGATGCCGTTGGTCTTGTTCTGCAGCTTGCCCGGGAAGAGCTGGTCGAAGGCGTTAAAAAGGTCCTCGCGCAGCAAGCGGGTGTGCAGGGCGGCCACACCGTTCACGGCATGGCTGGCAACCACGGAAAGGTAGGCCATGCGAATCATCTTGGGTTCGCCTTCCTCGATGATGGACAGCGCGGACTTGCGGGCGTCGTCACCGGGCCAGTGCGCCTCGACCTCGTCTTCGAGGAAGCGGCGATTGATCTCGTAGATGATCTGCAGGTGGCGCGGGAGCAGGCGCTCAAACAGTGGCACCGACCATTTTTCCAGCGCCTCGGGCAGAAGGGTGTGGTTGGTGTAAGCGAAGACCTTGCGGCAGATGCCCCAGGCGGCGTCCCATTCGATGCCGTATTCGTCGAGGAAGATGCGCATCAACTCGGGGACGGCGACGGCGGGGTGCGTGTCGTTGAGCTGGATGGCCACCTTTTCGGGAAAGTTGTCCCAGCCTTCGTTGTGCTTCTGGTAACGGCGGATGATGTCGTGCAGCGAGCAGCTGACGAAAAAGTATTGCTGGACCAGGCGCAGCTCCTTGCCGTTCTCGGTCTTGTCGTTGGGATAGAGGACCTTTGAAACGGTCTCGCTGATGGCCTTTTGGCGGACCGCCTCGACGTAGTCGCCGCGGTTGAACTCCTCCAGGTCGAACTCCTGCGAGGCGCGCGATTCCCAGAGGCGCAAAAAGTTGATGGTGTTGGCACCGTAGCCGACGATCGGCACATCCCAGGGCACGCCGATGATACTGCGGTGGTTGACCCAGGCGGGGTACCAATCGCCCTTATCATCAAAATGGTATTCGACGTGGCCCATCAGGGGCACCTCGACGGCGTATTCCGGGCGCTCGATCTGCCAGGGGTTGCCCGAGCGCTGCCAGTTGTCGGGCTTTTCGATCTGGCGACCCTCGACGAATTCCTGGCGGAAGAGCCCAAACTCGTACTGGATGCCGTAACCGATGGCGGGCAGCTCCATCGTGGCGAGGGAGTCGAGGAAGCAGGCAGCCAGACGGCCCAGACCGCCGTTGCCCAGGCCCATGTCGACCTCCTGCTCAAAAACCTCGCGCGGGTTCTGGCCCAGTTCCTCGAGCGCGGTGCGCACGTTTTCGAGCAGACCGGTGTTGTTGAGGTTGTCCTCAAGCAGACGCCCGATGAGGTACTCCATGGAAAGGTAGTAGACGCGGCGGACGTTTTGTTCGTTGTGGGCAGACTGGGTGGCGATGAAACGGGCCAGCACACGGTCGCGCACCGCGTAGGAAGCCGAGAGCCACCAGTCGCGCATCTGGGCCGAGTCCACGTCGCGCGCCAGCGAGTACTTGAGGTGATTGAGGATGGAGGTTTTGAGGCCCTCGGTATCGCTCTCGATATTGAACTTGAAGGGCTTGGCCTTCTTTTTGGGCGTTTTGGGCGAATAGCCCTCGGGCATGGTCTCGCTCTCAGCGGAAAGAATGAGGCCTGCGCCGGGCACGTTGCCGAAACCGGAGGCGGTGCCTTTTTTGGCGGGGACGGACTGAATGGAGGAAGATGCGTTCATGGAAATGGATGCGCGTTCTCTGTAGAGTGGGTTGGGTGAGCGCGGTGAGCAGTCTATGTGCCGCGTTGACGGACAAGCGCCACGTTGGTTAAGAATGCCTTATCGGCAGAGCAAGTCCAACGGAAAGGGGGCGACAAAGGACTCATATGGCCTGACCGGCCAACGGGCTCGACTTGCTCAACCGGTCGAATCGGTGGCGCTTTGACGATTCGCCTGGGCATCGCTCTGTTTATCTTCGGCTAACGATGCTTTTTCGTAACGAGGTCTTGCAGCGGATCGCGGATGGATCCGTGACGCTAGCTTTCCGGCGATGGAAACGAGCCTCGGTCAAGACAGGCAGCCAACTAAAAACGGCGGCAGGGCTGGTCTTGATCGAGTCGGTGCGCCACTACCGTCTGGACGCCATCTCCAAAGCCGATGCAAACCGTGCCAGATACCACAGTGTCAAAGCCTTACGCACCGAGTTGGCCCAGAGAGACGGCGATGTGTACCGGATTGAGCTGACATACGCCGGAGCTGACCCAAGAATTGAACTACGCGAAGACACCAAACTATCCGACGAAGATGTGGAAGAGCTCCGGACTCAGCTTGACCGCTATGACGGCGCTTCCCGCCACGGACCGTGGACGGCCAAGATTTTGCATGCGATCGAACTCAATCCGAAGCTTCCAGCAGTTGAATTAGCGGCCACCAGCGGATTTGAGAAAGAATGGCTCAAGACAAACGTGCGCAAGCTCAAGAACCTGGGTCGGACCATCAGCCATCAGCCGGGCTACGAGCTTTCGCCGCGCGGTAGGGCTTTTTAGCAAAGGGGAGGATTCACGGATGGATCCGCCTCAGTTAGCCTGGAATGAGGCCTGATCGCCGACGGCTTGAGGCACGGCGTTGGCGAGAGAGCGCAGTTCGGCAGGCGGAGGCACATCGCGGATAATCTGGCTGGGGTCGGGACCAACCCCAACGTAGCGCAGGTTAGGCAGTTGAGAGCCGGGGAGTTCCTCCCAGGACGCGCGGAAGGCGCATTCGACCACCGCCTGCAGGCAGCAGGCCACGTAGCGCTGCGCGTTTTCGGGAAGGTCGTCCCAGGAACGTGCCTGGCGGATGTCTTCGGGCCAGCCGGGTACCTCGCGGTAGACCGGCTGCAGCGCCTTGCGCACGGCGTCATCGCGCGGAACACCGGGGATGATCGCGCCGTCGGGGTCCGCGTAGCCCGTGCAGATCAGGAGGTTACCTTCGGGCCAATCATCGCCCAGGGAGAGGGCGTCGAGCTTGTTGATGACCAGGTCGTCAAAACCGCCGTAGCGCAGAGCGTCACCTTTTTCGACGGCATCAAACCAGCCAACCATGCGCTGGCGTCCGGTGCTGGTGCCAAATTCGAGCTTTTTCAGGCGGGCGGCAAGGGGGTGCGCGTCGTCGATGCGGGTCAGGAAGACGTGGGTGCCGACCTTGGTGTCGTAGGCCTTGCAGCAGCCGACGGTGTGGACCGGCTGGATCGGGATGCCGGCGCTTTGGAAGAGCTCGGGGGTGTAAGTGTGCGAGGCGGTGACGTTGGGCGAAAAGCCCGCGCGCTTGTCGAGCCAGAAGCTCTGGCCGAACTCACCGATGAGGTAGCGGTCGCGGAGGAGGGTTTCGAGGGCGGCCTCGCGCACATCGGAAATGTGGGCGCGCAGACGTTGCCCCGCCTGCCAATAAGCCTCGATCAAAGCGTCGACGTTCAGCCTGAAGGGCGTGTCTGCGTTGAAGGCGATGAAGTCGATGTCGCTTGGGGAAAGGGCACCGGCGTCGAGGGTTTCGGCATTGGCGCGGGTCTCCGCCGCGGTGAGGGTGTCAAAAAGGCCGGCCCACTTTTCAGGGGGCAGTTGGTACACGTGCTCGATGGTGCGACAGGCACGGTCGGCACGCTGGGAAAGTTTGCGGGCATAGTCCGCGCGGCCGCCTAGAAAATCGGCGTAGTGGATTTGAAACTGGCCGGCTTCGTCGAGGTAGGCCGGGGTGATGCCGCGACCGGTGCTGCCACGTGCTTCCTCGCCAAGGATAGCGCCGCGGTAGTGCTCGCAAGCGAGGTCGAGGAGCCGGTGGCAGAGGTCGGAAACCTGGCAGCGCTGGTCGATACGCAGGCGCGGCCGCACGTGCGCGTGCCCCTTCATCTCAACGTAGGCGAGTTCCCAAAGGAGCTTGCGCGGGTCGGCCACCACGCCCGCCCCCAGCGCCAGGCAACCCACGTCTGCCTCAATGACGCCGGCCGGCAGCAAGTTGAGCTTCAAGCCGCCGGCGGTGTGGCCGGAATTGGCCCCGCCGTTGACCTTGAGGACCATGCCCACGGGGTCGGCCTGGCCGGACTGGTGGCGGAGTTCGTCGATCAACTCGGGGATGAGCCGGCCCTTGCCCTCGTCGCCGAGAGTGACACCGACGTCGGCGATCAGGTGGCTTTTGAAGGGCGTGAGGGACATGGTAATTGCAGTGAAATCAGGGGTTCGGAGAAATCGGGACCAAAGATTTAAAAAAACCAAGTCGTGGCGCGGGTGGCAAGTCCAAGGGAAAAGGGCGTTCGTGCGGGGCCGCGCTTGCGATGCAGCCGATGAGATCGCCTGCGGCGTACATCGATGGAGAGGAACGGGCGGGCGCAATGAGCTTGAAGCCGCTTGAAGCGGTGCGCTGCATGTGCGCATGACCGCATCCGACGATGAAGTCCGCAGGCGGGCGCAGGCCCTGTCGCTGAGCCAGCCGCAGATGGAGATGGAGCGTGTGGGCTTCGACGGGCTGCCCGAGGTGACTTTGCCGGAGGGCTATACGCTACGGCAGGCAGGGCCAGGCGACACCGATGCCGCGCAGTGGTGCGCCGTCATTGGCCGGGCCTTTGGGGATCCGCGGGACTATCCGGAATGGAAGCGCGCAATGATCGACCGCGCGGACGCCAACCCAGAACACATTCTGTTTGTCTGCGACCGGGAGGGCACGCCGGTGGCCACGGCGTCTGCCTACGGAGATGCCGTGGACGGCTACGTGCATTACGTAGGGGTGTTGCCCGAACACGCCGGGCAAGGGCTGGGCTATCAGGTGAGTCTGGCCGTGCTGCACCGGTTTGCAGGGCGTGGTTGCAGGCGCGCATGGCTGGTAACCGACGACTTTCGACACCCAGCAATCCGCACGTATTGGAAGCTGGGCTTCAGGCCGCGCATGGCCCATTGGAGCCATCCCTATCGCTGGCAAGCCGTAGCCGAAACGCTCGGACTGCCGGACTTGGCAGGGGGCTGCAATTAAGACGTAGCTAGGAGCCTGGCTCAGCTCTCCTTGGTGGTTTTGACTTCGACAACGTCGTGGGGGGCGGCTTCGCGGAGGCCGGCCTGAGTGATGCGGATGTAGCGGGCGTTGGTACGGAGTTCGGCGAGGTTGCGCGCGCCGAGGTAGCCAAGGCCGCTCTGGATGCCACCGGCGATTTCGCCGAGGATTTGGTCGGCCGGGCCGGCGATCTCCTTGAGGGCTTCGATGCCCTCGGCGGCCACCTTGCCGTTGCCCATATCGGAGGCCTTCTTTGAGTTCTCGCCCTGACTGCGTTCGACGGGCTGGTAGTCGTTGGCGTCGTGACCATAGCGCGCGGCCGAGCCCGCCTTCATCGCTTCGTGCGAGCCCATCCCGCGGTACTGCTTGTAGAGCTTACCGTTGATCTCGATGATGTTGCCGGGGGCTTCGGCGCAGCCGGCCAGCATGCCGCCGCACATAACGGCGTCGGCCAGCGTGAGCGCCTTGACGATGTCGCCGCTTTTGGTGAGGCCACCGTCGGCGAGGATGCGCACACCCTTCTTTTGCGCAGCGCGCGAGGCAAGGTAGACCGCCGTTAACTGAGGGATGCCGACCCCTGCCACGATGCGGGTTGTGCAGATGGAGCCAGGCCCCTGCCCCACTTTGACAACGTCGGCCCCAGCCTCGGCAAGGAACTCCACGCCGGCACCCGAGGTGACGTTACCGGCAATCAGGGTGAGGTCGGGAAACTGATCGCGCACGAGGCGAACGGCTTCGCCCACGCCCTTGCTAAAGCCGTGCGCGGTCGAGACAGCCACCACGTCGAGGCCCTCGCCCACGAGGTTGGTGACGTGTTCGACGAGGCGGTCGCGGTCGAGTGCGCCGTCGCGGGTGCGCGGAGCGGTCACGGCGGCCCCACAAAGCAGGCGAAACTGCGCGTCGCGGGCGGGCCGCACGTTGGTTCGCTGCTCGTCATTGATGCGCTCGATGTCGGAAAGGGTGAAGAGGCCCCGGAGGCGGTCGTCGTCGTCGACCACCAGGAGCTTGTGGATGCCAAAGTTCTGGTCGAAGAAGGCGTCGGCGGCGGCGATGGCGTTCTCGCCGAGGTCAGCCTCGCGGATGGTGCGGACCTCCGCGCGCGGCTGCATGGAATCGGCAACCTTGCGGTCGGCGTAGCGCTCTTTCACCACGCGGCCCGGCAGCAGCCCCAGCAACACGCCCCGCGCGTCGACCACCGGGAAGGTCGAAAACTTGTAGCCCTTCTTGTCGATCATCGCGAGGACATCGCTGATGTACTCGTTGGGGCCGACCTTGATGGGCTCCTGGATGAGGCCGTGGATGTTGTTTTTGACCTTGCCGACCTGCCGCACCTGGTCGCGCTCGGACATATTGTAATGGATGAGGCCGAGGCCCCCGTTGCGAGCCATGGCGATGGCCATCTCCGCCTCGGTGACAGTGTCCATGTCTGCCGAGAGGATGGGCAGGGGCAGACGAATGCGTTCGGAGAGAAGGGTGTCGAGGCTGGTCTGGCGCGGCAGGACCTCCGAGTAAGCGGTGGCCAGAGTGACGTCGTCGTAGGTCAAGCCGAAGGGCGCGTTATGTGCGAAGAAAACGTCGGCGGGCTGATAAAAGGCGTCGTCGGACTGGCTGAGCGGAGTCGAAGCAGCTGGGTCCGCTGTGGGGACATGAGGCGTCGCTTGCCGGGCCGCCGTGGCGGGCGTCGATGAATCGGATTCGCTGGTCTGGAGCATGGCGGGCACGTTGGTTGCGTTGCCCACGGT
>JBHJGM010000017.1:0-8786 GCA_050331815.1 Opitutales bacterium
GCGTTGCGACCATCTTCGAGGCCTCCATTCCTCTGGCGGAACTCCCGGGCAACGCTTTCTTTAATCTCGAAATCGGCCTGTAGACCGGCTGCCACGGCACGCTTGACACGGCATTGGCCCGGTTGGACCGTGCCTCATGACAACGCTGGTAACCGAGCCACGCACCGACGCGCCCGACCTGCCGCTCGCACTTGAGAGCCTGAACGGTCAGGAAGCGCCGTTGACGCCGGTGCAGGAGGAAATTCTGCGCCTGAAGAAAGAACGCAACGCCGTCATCCTCGCGCACAATTACCAGGTCGACGGCATTCAGCGTGTCGCCGATTTCGTGGGTGATTCGCTCGGGCTTTCCTACAAGGCCGAGGCAGCCGACGCCGACGTCATCGTGTTCTGCGGGGTGCACTTCATGGCTGAGACGGCAAAGATCGTCAACCCGACGAAGACCGTCGTGCTGCCCGACCTCGATGCCGGCTGCTCCCTGTCCGACTCCTGCCCCGCCGATAAGCTCGCCGCCTACAAGGAAGCCAACCCCGACATTTACGTGGTGGCCTACATCAACTGCAGTGCTGGCGTGAAAGCTCTCAGCGACGTCATTTGCACCAGTGGCAACGCCGTCAAAATCGTCGAACAGGTGCCTGCCGACCGCGAGATTCTGTTCGTGCCCGACCAGAACCTCGGCGACTGGGTCTCCCGCCAAACCGGTCGCCCGATGCGCCTGTGGCCAGGCTCCTGCTACGCGCACGTGCTCTTCACCACGCGTACGCTCGAAGCGTTGAAGCAAAAGTTTCCAAAGGCGCCCGTCGTGGCCCACCCCGAGTGCGTGGCCGCCGTGCGCGACATCGCCGACGAAGTCTGCAGCACCGAAAAGATGGTCCACTTCTGCCGCGACACCGAGGCCACCGATATCATCATCGTGACCGAGACCGGCATGATCAACCGGCTGCGTCGCGAGATTCCCGGCAAGCGCTTCATCGCCGGACCGACCGACCGCTGCAATTGCAACAACTGCCGCTTCATGAAAATGAACACGCTGGAAAAGCTACGCGACTGCCTCGACACGCTACAGCCGAAGATATCCCTGCCCGAGGATATCCGCCAGCGCGCCTACGCCCCGATCAAGCGCATGCTTGAATGGTCCAAGTAACCTCGGATTTGCAGGATCTGATATCAGATTTGCAGAATTCTTGCCGTCATTGCGAGGAGCGTAGCAACGTCGCAATCCAGTAAGCGTCGATTAGCCGCAAAAAGCGCAAAAGGCACAAAGGGCGACCCGTCCCTCTAACACCTCAAAAAAACGATTCGCGCAGCAAATCGTCCCGCCGCAGTCAGGCGACATCAGTCCCGTCGCAGTTGCACGGCAGGCGGCATGCGGCCTTGCCTATGGCGGCAGGCAGCATCGACGATGGGGTGTGTCCACTGTCCCACCGATTCCGCCTTATGACGCCCGCAAGCTGTCCCGCATTACCTTTCGGGCGGACCTTGGACGCGGGTTCTGCTTCGGGTTTGCGGAGGCTTGCTGGGAATCGCTCTTCCTGCTGATTGCGATCCGGGTCTTTCAAGGCGGGGGCACGGGCATCGAAGGCCTGGGCGACGCCGAAACCAAGACCCTCAAATCGATCCTGCTCGCCGGCGGTTTTCTGGGCCTGTTGTTGAGCCCCATCTCGCTCAACGTGGCCAGCCGGCTGGGGCTGCCTGTGTCATGGATCGCCTCGGGGTATCTGTTCATCTCGGGCACCATCGCCGCCAGCGCGCTCTTTGCCGAGAGCCTGGAAGTCTTCGTTGCCTGCGCGGCGCTCAGTCAGTTGTTCGCGACCTCGTCGGCTCCGCTGCGCACGCAAATCTATTCCAACAACTACCAGCGCCACGAACGCGGCACCCGCGTTGCCACCACGTTGATGCTGGCGGCAGCGGTCAGTTCGCTGTTTGCACTGGGTGGCGGGGCGCTGCTCGACCTCGATCTCGATTACTACCGCGTTATCATCGGGCTGATGGCGCTGTCGACTTTCGGCGGCGTGTTTTTCACCGCACGCATACCCAGCCGCCCTCTTCAGCGCCGCGATGCCGGCAATATCTTTCAAAACCTTGGCCTGCTGCGCAGCGACGCCACCTTCGGCATTATGATCGCGGCTTGGTTTCTGATGGGGCTGGGCAACCTGATGATGCGCGGGCTCAAGACCGAGTACCTCGTCCAGCCGGCTTACGGCATCGTCGCCAACAACTCCACCGTCTCGCTGCTGACCTGGACACTCCCGGTGATCTTTCGCCTGCTGAGCATTCAGTTTTGGGGGCTGCTCTTCGACCGCATCGCCTTCCTCTACATGCGCATATTGATCAGCACCTGCTTCTTGGTCGGCATCCTGATCTACTTTAACAACACGAACGTCTGGCTGATCGGGGTTGGCGCCGCGGTGATGGGCCTGGGCGCGGGAGGCGGAAACATCGCCTGGAATCTATGGGTGACCAAGCTGGCCCCACCCGAGCGTACCGGCGCCTACATGAGCATTCACACTGGCTTCACCGGATTGCGCGGCACCATGGCTCCGTTTCTGGGCTATTATCTGCTCGACACCATCGACCCGACCGGGGCCGCCTGGACCGCCGCCGGCCTCATTCTCGCCTCCATCGTCATCTTCTGGGGCATCCGCCGCGACCCGCGCATCCGCTAGGTTTGCCAGCGTTTACCACCCTGAAGAGAAGGTGCATAAAACCCGCAACGACGACGCCCAGCCGCCGCAAAAGGACAAAGTATACGCGGTTAGTAAAAACCGAAGATGAGGGCCAGGGTGCGACGGGAGTGTTCGCCTACGTGTGGCACCCCATTCTTGCTCATGAGCAAGGTCTTGCGAGCTTCCTTGCCGTTCAATTGCGTCCAGTCGACCCCGGCCAGGTAAATCTGCCCTGCGCGCGAGTCTGGGCGCGGCGGGCGCTCCAGGGGCGTCCAGCGCTTGGGCACGCCGTACCAGGTGAAGTCGATCTGCCAGCCGGCAACCCCTTCAGCAGGTATCGGTTTTGTTAACAGCTTTGGGTAGCGGTTGATAAAATCCGGCACCCGGTGCGTGGCCACCTGCAGGGTGTAGGCAGTCGGCAGCGACCACAGGTAGTCCCGCAGACTTTGCAGGCGACCGGCGCGCGCAGTTTCGAAAAAATGAAGCGGATCGATACCCAGGAGGTTGATGCCGTTCCAGGCACCGTGCTGATTTTTGGAGCCGTAACGCTGCGCAGCGAACCAGCGATCGAACTGATCGGTCAGGCGCACACCGATTTCCAGATGCAGGTGTGCCCGTTCCTTCGGAATGGTGTAGCCACCGGCGGTGCGCCCCATCCGCCCCAATTGCGAGCCCGCCTGCACGCGCATACCGGGTGCGATCGCGCCATCGATGTCGCGCAGGTGCGCGTACAGGGAGTACAGCGGCACCTCCAGGTCGACGTGTTCGACCACCACATACTTCCCATACGAGCTGTTACCAGCCACCTGATTGACGTAGGTGACCCGGCCCTCGGCGATGGCGAAAATTGCATCGACGGACTCCCCGCGCCGGTCCCGGCGAAAGGCACGCAGGTCCAGCCCCTCATGGAAGCGATTACCGCCGTTACGCACCAGCCCGAACAAAGCGCTCTCCGGCCGGCCCGATTGCGTGGGCTGCAGAAACCGGCCAATGCCCTCCCCGCGCAAAAAACCCGCCTGCTCGGTGGGCCAGGCAAAGGCAGCCTCAGCCGGTCGCGGCAGAAGTCCGGCCGTGAGCGCAAGTATCCACAATCCCGATACGAACAACCGCACCGGACCGCCTCAGTTCTTGTTCGCGATTTCCTGCGCCCGCCGGATCGATTGCTGCAGATCCTCCGAAAATGTCTCATACTGATCGGGCGGGAGGTCCATCCACATCGGCACGATGCCGTCGTTGAGCACGCGGTCGAGCTTTCGGTAGGCCACGGGTACCCCGTCGGCCACCATGAAGAGGAAGCTGCCCCGGTTGGAAATGCTGGCGTTGTACAGACGCTGACTGCCCATCGGGCTGAGCGCCACCAGCAGGTACTGGTCGTCGCCTTCGCCGCGCAGTTCGATGCCCACCACATCCAGGCCTACAAACTCCGGCTTGCGACGGATCAGCACGGTGTCGTCGCCCTGCGTGCGCGACAGTCGCGAAACCATGCTCGCCGGCAAACTTGAACTGCCTTCAACGTGAAAGGTCACGCTCACGTACTTGGGCGGCTCCTTGCGGTTGCAGCCCGCCAGGGCGAAAGCGATCAGCCCGGCCAGCAGCCAGGCTCCCCAATGTACAGATTTTTCAAAACGCATAGGTGGTTTCATCGTTCAAGAATCCGTCAGCACCGTTCGCAGCTGGTCGATGGTCTCAAACAAAGTCAGAGGTTCCCACTCGACCCAGGGCAGTGTGTGTTCGGTACGCGTGGGCACATGTAGCAGCACACGCTGCCCATTTTTTGCGGGACCGAGCCCGCGCAGCACCCGCCGCCGTTCCAACATGACCGCCAGGGCTTGGGCCCAGCGTTGAGCCTGTTCCGACTGGGCCGCGGATTGTTGCAGCGAAAGGAACAACTCCTCGGCCGAAGCCGCTTCGGCTTCCTCGGCCTCGCGCTCGGTTTTGGCCGGAGCCTTCAGCGTCCGCTGCCAGCGCCCGAGCACCTTGCCGGGGGCTTCAAAGGCGGCCTCCTCATTCGTCAGCACGTCCGCGCGCACGGGTACGCCGTCTTCTCCCGCGCACAGCAGCGAGACAATGCGCTGCCCTGGCTCAAAGTTGACTCCGGAAAGCGCCGATTGGCGCGAAACGGGTTTGAGTTGCCACTCCATCACTGACTTTTTCAACACCATACGCTGCCGAGCTCCCATGGTCTTGGCAATGCCTGAAACTTTTCACCCACGCGCCCAGCCTTTCACCTCACATGCCTGAACGCACCCTCATCGTCGGCGACGTCCACGGATGCGCCGACGAGCTCAACGCCCTGATCGAAACCATCGAACCCGACCCGAACGACCGCTGGATTTTCGTCGGCGATCTGCTCAACCGCGGACCCGACACCCCTGGCGTTTTCGATCTGGTGCGCGAGTTACCCTCCATGTACGCCATCCTGGGCAACCACGAGGCGCGCCTCCTGCGCTACCGCCGCAACGGCAACGCCACCAATCTGCGCCCCCACGATCTCGACACGCTGGCCGAACTGCGCCCCGAGGACTGGGAACTGATGGAGGCGATGCGCCTCACCCTCGAACTGCCCGAGGAAGCAGCTGTGGTCGTGCATGGCGGCTTTCTGCATACAATGTCTTGGCGCGAGCAGCCCGAGGAAATCGTTACGCGCATTCAGGTCATCAGCCCGGAGGGTGAACCACAGAAACGCTCTGAGTGCCCCCTGGGGGTCAGCTGGGCCGAACACTGGGAGGGCCCGCCCTATGTCTACTATGGGCACACCCCGCGCGAAAAAGTTTTCAAGCGTGATTGGTCGCTGGGGCTGGATACCGGCTGCGTCTACGGCGGACACCTCACCGCCTGCGTCCTGCCGGGGCGCGAGCTGGTGCAAGTCCGTGCCAAACGCGCCTACGCAAGTTGAGATACAAAACGCGCTTGCGCCTTCTCAAGCGCGCCCGGTCTGTGCTTTACTGACGGGATGGATGAAACACGCCACCTGGGCCTGCTGGTACTGGACCTGCAGCAGCCCTTCCTGCAGGCTGTTGTGAATAATGAGGCTTTGCTTCAGCGCTGTCTGTTCGCTGCGCAAGCCGCCGGGCTATTGAAAATCCCGGTCTTCGCTACCGAACAGGTCCCCGACAAGCTGGGGCGCAGCAAAGACGCCTTGCGCAACCTGGAGCCCGCGCCTGCATTCTTCGCGAAGACCACCTTCTCGGCTTTTGGCAGCGAGGCGCTTGTCCAGGCCCTGCGTACAGAGGACATCCAGCACCTCCTCGTATGTGGCCTGGAGACGCCCATCTGCGTTTATCAAACGGTGCTGGCCGCCCGTCAGCATGATTTCGAGGTCACCGTACTGAGCGATTGCGTGAGTGCGCGCCGCCGAGAGGATCAGGCGCAGATCCTGACCGCGCTGCATCACGCCGGTATCCCCTGCCTGCCGGCGGAGACGATCTTTTACAGCCTCCTGCGCGACGCCCAACATCCGGCCTTCCGCGATTTTTCCAACCTGGTGAAGCACGCCCACGCCCAATCCCGCTCCCATGACTGAAGCCCCCGCGAACTCCGCCGAAGCTGCCGAGCAGCAGCCTTACGCTATCGAGGAACTCGTTACGTATCACGGGCGCGACCTGTGGTCGCTCGACGCACACCGCCTGAGCGAGACCTCGCCGGTCGTTCTGGCGCGTTTTTTGGAGCGACGCCCCCTCGAGGAGCGACGTGACGTCCTGCGCAAGCTCTCGACTGAAAACGCCTCCGCTGTGCTCGCCGAGATGGAGCCCGAAGCCGCTTCGGAAGTCGTCGGCGCGATGAAGGAGGCCCGCGCCCTCTCCATTCTTGAAGAGCTCGACCTCGACGACGCCGCTGACCTCCTTGAAGAACTCGAAGACGCCGACCGCGACCGGCTGCTGACCCAGCTTGAAAGCAGCACCGCCGACACCGTGCGCGAGCTCATCAGCTACGACTCCGAGTCCGCCGGCGGCATCATGAACCCGCGCGTGGCTACCGTCCGGGCCAGCTTCACCGCCGACAAGGCCATCCAGCACATCCGCCGTCTGCGCGACGAATTCGAAATCATTTACTATGTCTACGTGGTCGACCGGGAGCATCACCTGCAGGGCATCATTTCGATGCGCGACCTGATCCTGGCCCGCCCCGACGACACTGTTTCCAGCTTCATGCATGCGGAAGTGCGCGGGCAAATTGCCCCGGAGGACGACCGCGAGGACGTCGCCCGCAAAATGGCCGAGCTGAACCTGCATGCGCTGCCGGTCGTCGACGCCGAAGGCAAACTCCTGGGCATCATCACGCACGACGACGTGCTCGACATCATCCAGCAGGAGGCGACTGAGGACATCCAACTCCTCGTGGGTGCCGGCGCGGACGAAGGCATCCACGACCCGATCAGCTACAGCGTGCGCAAGCGCGGCCCCTGGCTTTTCGTCAACCTGCTCACCGCCATCGCTGCATCCTTTGTCGTGCTCGGCTTCGAGGCGCAAATCGCCCAGTTGACGATTCTGGCCGTGGTCATGCCGGTGGTTGCCAGCATGGGCGGCAACACCGGGGCGCAAACGCTGGCCGTGGCCATCCGCGCGCTCGCGCTCGACCAGGTCAACCCCCGCGAGGGGCCCCACATTCTGTATCTGGAAACCATGAAGGGCACGCTGAACGGGCTGCTCATGGGGCTCGCCTACGGGGCTGGCCTGGTGGCATTCACCGGCGACTGGATTTTGGGCGCGGTCGTGCTCGCGGCGATGATCGGCACGATGCTGCTGGCCGGCCTCTCCGGAGCGCTCATCCCGCTCTTGTTGAAGCGCCTCAACATGGACCCCGCGCAGTCCTCCTCGATCTTTCTCACCACCGTGACGGACTTTGCGGGCTTTGGCCTCTTCCTGGGCCTGGGCGCCGCCTTTCTCCTCTAACTCCCAAATTTCTAGCTCCTAGATTCCAGATTCTGAATCCTGTCTCCTGGATTCTGAATTATGAATTCTATCTCCTCATCTTTCCCCCAAAATCATGCCCGACACACTGACCGTTCGCGAACTCAAGTCGCTGCCCGAGACTGACAAGCGCCCCTTCACCGCCCACCTCTCCCTGCTCAAGGCCGAAACCCGCACGGCAAAAAACGGCAAGCCCTTCCTTGTGGCGCACCTGGGCGACCGCACGGGCAGTTTCACCGCCAACTGCTTCAACGACTCCCAGCCCTTCGCCTTTTTCAGCGAGACCGACCCCGGCACCGTGGTGACCATCGAAGGGTTTTCGGAGTACTTCAACGAGCGTCTCTCGCCCAAACTGCGCGAGGTCAAGGCGACCCCCGCGAAGCTCCTCGCCGAGCTGGGCGGGCCTGAAGCCTTTCAGGAAGGCCCCGATGAATCCGTCGACTCGCTGGACCAAGGCCTTCGCGAGATCGTCGCGGGCATTCCTCACGAAGGCCTGCGCGCCACCGTCGAGGAAGCCCTACGCCTGTATGGCGAGCCCCTGCGTGCCTGCCCAGCGGCCATCGCGATGCACCACGCCTACCCGGGGGGCCTCATCGAGCACACCACCCGCATGGCCCGCGCCGCCCAGGTGCTACTCCCGCTCTATCCTGACGTCGACCGCTCGCTGGCTTTGGCCGGCATCGTCCTGCACGACTTCGGCAAAATCATGGAGTACGCCAAGCCGCCCGCCGCCGGGAAAACCCGCTCGGGCCTACTCCAGGGTCACGTGGTGCTGGGTTATCGCATGGCTCGCCAGGCCGCTCTCAAGGCCAAACTCGACGCCGATACGCTCGAGCGTCTTGAGCACATCATCCTCAGCCACCAGGGCGAACTTCAGTGGGGGGCTGCTGTCATGGCGGCCACGCCCGAGGCTGTCTTTGTCTCCATGGTCGACAACCTCGACGCCAAGATGGGCATGGTTGAACGAGCCCTGCGCACGACTCCCGAGAACAATGAGTTTTCCGACTTCATCCCCGGCCTGCAGGCCACCCTTCTGACCACGGCACCTGTTAACGCCAATGCCGGGGACAGCGCCGACGGCGACGCACCCACCCTTTTTCCACTCGACGAATCATGATCTTCTTTTTTCCGATCCGTGTCGCGGTGCTGTACCCGATGTGGCCCATCGCCAACCTCGTATGCATGGGCCTGATTGTTCTGGTTTTCATTCTTC
>JBHJGM010000018.1:0-94930 GCA_050331815.1 Opitutales bacterium
AACCCGTTGCAGTAGCGCATGATACACATCCGGGTGCAGCGCGAAAGATTCGGCGGCCACCGGCTGGTTTTCGCTGTCGCACGCAGCTTGAGGCAGTTGCAGCGTCTTGCGCCCGTCTCCCGTATCAAAGGTGAGGCAATAGCCGTCCCTGGCGGGCGTGGGTCGGGCGCTGAATTCTCCGGGTCGCATCGCTGTCTTAAACGAGCAGCACCTGCCGACGCATGCAAGCGTGGAGCCACCTTTGGCGGTGAGGCTCTGCCCCGATTGCATCGTCGGGAAATGGTGGACGCGCACGGATTCGAACCGTGGACTTCTACCGTGTGAAGGTAGCGCTCTAACCAACTGAGCTACGCGTCCGTAACGTAACCACAACTCATAGCCAAGGGCGCGCTTTTGGCAACTGCAATACCGCCCGCGCTATATGCGCAGTCCGGCGACTTCTTCCAGGTGCGGCTTGAGGCAGATGGCGGGCGCGGTGGAGCCACGTTCCCGGTCGCTTAGATCGATGGCCATGTTGGCGGCGGCGCGGCCCATCTCCAGCCGCGGCACGGCAACACACAGGTACGGGTGCGCGATGTACTGCGCGGCGAGCCCCAGATCGAAGGTGGCGTACTGAATCGTCGGATCAAAAACCCCGGCGGCAATAAGGGTGCGCTCCATCTGCAGTAGCGTGTGCTCATTGTACACGACGAGAGCTTCCGGACGCTCGGGCTCGCGCATGCGCTCGATCAGCTTCGATTCAGGATTTTTCTCCGGGAGCAGGTGCACCGTCGGAGTCAGCCCCTGTTCCTGCATCATGGTTTGATAGGTGGACTGGCGCTCAGTGGAGCTGTGGTGATCGTCGCGCCGGTGCAGGCGGATGTAATCGATGCGCCGCAGGCCCCGCGCAAAGAGGCGCTCCATCAACAGGCGCGTGCCCAGGACATCGTCGCAATAAACGGCGTTGTGCGTGCGTTTTTCGTTGAGGTAAACCACGGGCAGGTTCGACTTCGAAACGGCTTCCCCAATCTCCGGGGGAATGTAGCGGGCGTTGCCGATAACGAGCGCGTCAAGGTGGGCCTGGCGAAAAACCGCCGGAAGCATCTCGGGTTCACCGTCTGCGGATGGATTCAGGCGCACCAGCACAATGTGGTAATTGCGCTCGGTGGCCGCCGTGTACAGGCCGTCGCGGTATTCGATGGGCTCGTGGTGCAAATAGCCTTTGGCCAGCGAGAAAAAACCCAGATTGAAGGTGCGCTGGCTGCGCATGGCCCGCGCCGAGGTATTGGGCCGGTAATCGAGTTCCTTGACCGCCTGAAGGATGCGTTCACGGGTGGCCGCCGAGACGCCTATTTTGCGCGTGTCACCGCGAAAAACCGCGCTGACGGCGGCCTGTGAGACCCCCGCCCGCTTAGCGACGTCTTTCTGGGTGACCGCTCCGCGACGTTTGGATGAGCTTGTCGACATCCTGCGTGTGAAAAATGAAATCGGTAGTCATCAGACGACTTCGGGGCTCAAATCGCAAGACGTTTCAATATGGAATTAGGTGGGTGGGTAAGTCTGCAACTTGAAGCGTGGAAACCATTTATAGAAGCGACGATATGTTTAGATATTCCCGAGTAGGCCGGTTCGTGCGTTAAATGCTTCGGCCAAGGTAGCTGCAAGCAAAATGATCGTCAGCCAGATCCGCAGATCCAGAGGCTGCGCGGCGCTGCGTTCTTCCCAGACCGAGGGCAGGCGGATGCGTTCGGTGCCGCCCGAGTTGGCGGATAGTTGTCGCAAGACATCGACGGCGTCCGGGTTTGTCCGCCATTCAAGATCCTGGCCGACCGCCAGCGGCCCAAAGGGCAGGGTGAATTCGCCCGCGCGCACGGCGCCACGCACCGGTTTCCCGTACTCCAGCGGCACGGTGGCGCGCAACAGGCCCGGGCGCAGGCGCTCCCACTGCCCTTCGCTGGGTTCGCCGCTTGCGTTGTCTTGCGCGTAGACCATCCGGGGCAGTTCCTTAGCCAGGTCCAGGCCGGCCTGTTCATCATAAAACAGCTCAACCTCGAGCTGGTTGCCGTTGACGCGGCTCCGCAGTGACTGGCCTGGCGGACTGGCTGGGCGGGAGAGCCAACGCGTCAGCGTGCCGGCAAAATTCGAATAATCCTCCCACTGTAGCACCGGTGCGGCGTTGGGGCCGGAGAGCGTGAAGGTCACGGCGGCGGCGCGCCCGGCTCCTCGCTGCCAAAAGGCGATCAGGGGCGCGGTGTTTTCGTCGTTGGTGATGGCGGTGACGGTCGCCTCCGTGCGCGGGTAGCAAATGTTGTAACTGCCGACGGTGGGCATCCAGGCGGGTTCACGGGCGGCGATCTGTCCCCAGCCCCGCACCGGCTCAAAAAGCGCGGGTTCGTCGACAAACATCGAGCGCGCGATGACCACCGTTTCCTGGCTGAAGATCGAGGGGATGCGGCGCGCGTCGTTGGTAAAGTAGATGCGCCCGTTGCCCCGGTTGGCGATGTCTTCCAGGAAGGCGGCGTCCGCATCGGTGCGTGTGCCCAGGCCGATCACGCTGACAGTGCCGCCGGCGTCGGTCACTTCGGTCAGCAGGTCCTTGTAGCGGTCGGGCTGCTCGGAGTCTGCGGCGTCGGAAAAAAGCACGATATGCCGCTGGCCCACCTGCACCCCCTTCAGCTGGTCCCAGGCAGCTTTCAACCCATTGTAAACGAAGATGCCCCCACCTCGGCTTTCGATCCGGTGGATGCTGCGCTGAATCGTCGCCCGATGTGGCTCAACGTTGGTCAGCGGGACGATGGGATGGGCCTTGCTGTCAACGGCAAAGACGGTGACCGCATCGACTGCCCCAAGCAGGTTGACCGCGTTGGCCGCGCCGCTGTTGGCCAGGTCCATCTTGGTTTTGCCTGGTGTGCCGGCCACGCCCGCGCTCATCGAGCCAGAGCGGTCCATCACGATGGCCAGGGCCACGGCCAGTTTGCGCTGCTCCTGTTTCAATTCCATCGAGACGGGCAACACCGCATCGAGGGGCGACTGCGCGTAGCCTCCCGAACCGAAGCTGTTGCGCCCGCCCACCATCAGGAGGCCGCCCCCTTGCTCGCGCACGTAAAAGGCCAGGGCGTCGGCAAAGCCTTCGGGCAGGCGGTGAAAGGGCACGTCGTTCAAGATGACCGCCTGGGCACCGGCGAGGCGTCCCGGGTGCAGGCTGCGATGTTCAGTAATGCTTTCGACGTTGAGGTTCTGGGCGGCGAGGGCCGCCGCCAGCGGATCGTCTTCGTAACGGGTGAGCAACAGGATACGCGGGCCCCCACGGGCTTCCACCCACTGGGTCAACCGGTTGTTGCCGGGGCGGGGGTCGGCCGGGTGATCGAGGCGCAGGGTGTAGGCACTGGCCCCGCCGCCCTGTAAACGATCGGCCAGACGCAACCGGGCCTGCCCCTGAGCGTTGAAGGTAACCCGTTCCCGGGCCAGCGTCTGCCCGTCGCGCTCGAGTCGCCAGTCCGCACGCTGCCCGGGGGCCCCGGTCAGCAGCCCTTCGATGACAAAAGTCTCGTTGGTCTGCACGCGGGTGGGCAGTACGAGGCGGGTCACCTCGTAATCCTCGAGAGACGTGGCGGGCAGCAGCCGGTAGTCCATGGCGATGCCTTCGCGCTGGAGCCGCGGGGCCAGCGCCTCGAGCGGTTCGGTGCTGTTGCCATCGCTTAAGACAAGCAGGCGGGTGGGTCGCTCGGCATTGCGTTGGAGCAGCGCCGTCTGCACGGCCGAGGCGAGGTTGGTCTGCGTGGTGTCGCCCTGAAAACGCCCGGCCTCGGCCCGTTCCCGGGGCAGGGCTTCGGCAGCAAAGTCGATGTAGCGAATGGAGTAGCGGTCGCCGGTGGGCGGCTTCAGGAGGCTCTCCTGTTCCTGTAGCGTTTGCTCCATCGCCTCGGCGGCGGAGTCGGATCGGTCGACCAGCACGATGAGGTCGAGGCCATCGGCTTCGCGGGTCAGGCTGGGCTCGGCGAGGATGAGCAACAGCAGCGCGAGGATGCAGGCGCGCAGGGGCATCCACAGCCGCAGCGGCTTTTGCCACCAGCCCAAAAACAGGAAAAGCGGCGCCAGCAGAAACCACTCGGGTGCGTTGAAGGCAAAGTCGCTCATGCCGTTGGACGGGGCGCCCACCAGGCTCCCAGCAAGGCGGCTCCGGCCAACAAAAGCCAGAGCCCGGCCAGCGAGTCGCCCGAGGAGTTGGCCTCGCGCAGGGCCGCGCCTTGGGCCTCGAGGGTGTTTTCGGAGGCGGCCCGGGTGAGGTCAGCTTCGCGCGAATCGGCAAACTGCACCGCGCCGTCGAGCAGGCGTTGGCCGTTTTGCGTGATTGCAAACGTACCGGCCTGCGCCGGCGCCCGCAGCGTGAGTAAGCGCTCGGGCGCCAGGATTTCGGTTCGGGTTTCGCCACCGAGGGTGCGGGTGATTTCGACCGGCAGCGCCGGATTCGGAACAATGGGCACAAGCGGCTGGCCGGCCTCGGCGTTGAGCGTCTCAGGCCTGGGTAACCCGGCGCGGACCTCGTTGGCGAAACGGTGGGCCAGCAGGACGAAGGCGGGCAGGCGGGCCAGGTTGGCGTAAGCGGGGTCGAAGTTGAAGACGAGGTCGCGGCGGCCGTTGCGTGGCCGCAGAAAGATGGCCGGGGTGTCCTCGAACCAGAGGAGGACCTCGTCGCCGGGGCGGGCTTCGAAGCCCTCGCGCAGGGCGGCGATCAGTCCCTGCCAAGCCAGGCCTTCCATCAGGGGATGGTTCTCGGCGGTGCCCAGGCGACGCGCGCCACGGGGCGGGCCACCCTTGTCGCGGCCATAAAAAACGATTTGCGGCGGAGCGTCCTGGTTTTCTGGATACACCTCGGCAAAGCGTACCAAGATCTCCGCGTCTGCCAGCGTGGCGGGGGCCACCCGCTCGGGCAACGAGCGCGCCAGGCGCTCCAAAAATTCCGCGCGCGGGCCGGTTGCCTGAACGATTCCGGCGGCCAGCGGCTTGGGCTGCGGGATGGCCAGCGCGATGCGATTGTCCAGCGACAGTCCATCCTGGGCGGTCTCCCAAAGCAGGGTCAGCGTGTTAGCTCCGGTGGGAAAGACCCCGCTGATCTCCAGACCCTTGCCGGGGTCGAGCCGGACGTTGTTGGCGCGTCCGGCAGTGCCCTCAAGCTCGATGGACCAGGCACCGGCGACGGACTCGGTGCCGTAGTTGCGCAGAAAGACGCGCCAGGTGGGCCGTCCGTCCACCATCGTGACCGAGCCCCCGGCAAAGCCGCTGTTCTCGAGCGCGGAGCCGATCGCCAGGCGTTCGATGGACGGATCGAGGGCGTCGTGCGCATGGTCGGAGATCAGGATCAACCGCCCGTCAACGCCCGCACGGGTACGCGCCAGCCGGAGCGCGGGCGCATAATCGTGTGCGCCGGTCGTCGGCTGCCACTGCCGCAGGGCCTCCATCAGCGCATCACGGTCGCTGCCCTGGTAAATACCGGGCGCATCCAGGTCGCTGGGCATCGCGAGCCATTGGGTACGCGCGGCGGTATCCTCAAGGTTTCGGGTGGCCGCGTCGGTGCGGGCGAGCAGTTCGGGCTTGAAAGCCTGCATCGAAAACGAATTGTCCACCACGATGACGACGCGTTGCAGCGTATCCTCACGTATCCAGCGCGGTTGGATGAGAAACCACGTGAGCAGCAGCACCGCCAGCACCTGCAACCAAAAGGAACGACTGCCGCGCCAACGTTCGAAGCGTCGCCCGGTGCGGCTTTCCAGGCGCTGGTCCTCGATCAGAAAAAGCGTCGAAACCTCCACCCGGCGGCTGCGTCGCTGAAAGAAGTGAATGACGACCAGCGTCGGCAAGCCCAGCAGGGCGAGCAGCCCCCACGGATTGGCGAGAAAGAGGTTCATGCCCCGTGAACGAATTCCACCGCGCCGCGTTCGAGCGCCTGAGCCAGCAGGGCGTCGGCCAGAGCACCCTCGGAGCCGATCCGAGCCAGGCGCACCCCGCGGCGTCGGCACAAATCCTCCCAGAGCCCGAAGTGCTGCCGATAGGCTTCGCGGTAGCGGCGCAGCAGCGCAGAATTGAAGCGGTGGGGCCGCAGCCGGGTGCTTTCGCAGTCGTGCATTTCGAGGTTACCCTCCCAGTCGGGGTCGGATTCCGTCGGGCTCCAGGGGGCAAAGAGCAGCGTGCGGCCGGACTGTCGGCAGACGGGCCCGAAGACCGCCTCGGGCTCGCCCGGGTAAAGAAGGTCGGTCACGACGATCCGCAGCGCGTTGGGACGCCACTCGATCCGGTCGAAGGCCGGCGGCTGGGCGGGCTGGTCGGCTTCCAGCGGGGCCTCGCGCTCCAGGCGGCCATGGGCCAGGGCCACGCGTTCAAGTTCACGCGCTCGATGACGGTTGACTTGCCAGATGCGCAGCAGTGAGCCCGCGCGGGCCGCCGAAGCCTCGACGAAAAAAACCAGCTCCAGAAACCGCCGCGCCTTGGCCTCGTTGACGAAGAGCGAGGGCGAGGTGTCGATGACGAGATCCAGCAACGGGCTGACCTCCTCGCGGTAGAGCTTCATCGTGTAGTGGCCTGTGCGCGCGTAGGCCTGCCAGTTGATGTAGCGCGGATCGTCGCCGGGCACGTAGGGCCGGTGGTCCTGAAAATCGATCGAGCTGCCCGTGCCCGCCCCGGAAAAACTGCCCGTGGTCCCGCGCCAGACCTGCTGGCGAAAAGGCAGTTGGAGCACGGCGGCGGTCTTTGCGGCCTCCACGCGGGCCTGGCGCTGAAGCCCCCCGTCGATGGCCTGCCAGCCGGATTCAACCGCGAGCGTGCTCATGCCTTGGATGCGGTGCCGTCGGCAGCGGTGGCGGATTCGCGTTGCGCCTCGGCGATCAGCTCAAGCGCCTTGGCCTCGGCTTTGCGGAAGCGCCCGAGGTCTCCCTTGCGCGTGAGCAGGACCACCAGCACCGTTGACAGCGCCACCAGGATTGAAAGCACGATGGCAAGATTCTCCTGATTAAAGCGCAACTCACCGAAGACGAAGATGTAAGTCAGGGGAAAGAAGCCGACGATGCCCGTAGTGGTGTCCGCGAGGTTATGGATGAGGCTGAGCAAAATCCCCGAGGCTACCAGCAAAACCGCATGCACCAGGATGAACTGCCAGAAGGGCTCGATCGCGCGCAGTTTGGTCACGCAGCGGAAGGCCAGCGGCACGCTCAAAATCCCAATGAAGCCCGGGGCCAGCCACTCGAAGCTGCGCTCGTGGACGATGCCCACCAGATTGTATCCCGTCCAGGCGAGCACGGCGAAGATCAGGCCCGTCACGTAGCCCGGGTACAACAGAAGCCGTCCGATCCACCGGCCAAAGAGCCCGCGCCGCACAAATGGGCGGTACAGCGTGGGCAAAAAGACCGGCGAGCGCAGGGTGGCGTCCAAAGTGGTTACCGCCAGCGCGATAAAGCCGATCGAATAGGCGAACCCATCATAAAAGCGGCTGAGATAAAGAATAGTGGAGACCACAACCATGGCCGTACACAGGAGCCGCTTGGTCGTTTCGTGATTTTCGGCGGCGGGCGCGAACTGGCTGGCGGCGATCTCCCACAACAGCAGTATACCCGTCACCGCGTAGAAAACGCAGATCGCCAAGAGTGGCAGAAAACCGCCTGTGTCGTCGGTCAGCGAGACCGAGGACTGCGACGCATCGATCGCCCCCCCCAGCAATCCCAGCAGACTGGGCACCAGCACAAACACCACAGCCACTGTCCGCAGGATGCGCCCCCGAATCGTCGAAAGCACCAGCGCCCCGGCGGTCAGCATCCCGCAGGCCAGCAGCATCAGGGCGAGGATCTGCAGCTCGCGCACCAAATCGACACTGCCGATGTAGTAGCGAATAATCAGGTACGGAAACAAGGTGATCGCCAGCAGCAGCGCCTGGCCAAAGGAGGCCAGCCACTTGCCCCGAACGATGCCCCGCGCCGAGAGCCTGGAGAGCGTCAGCAACTCCAGCCGGCTGCCGCCAAACTCGGAGGCCACCGCGTTGACGCTCATCACGGGCACAAAAATAAGCAGCACCAGGCCCACCAGGGTCCAAAACAGCGCGGTGTAGGTGTTGCTCCCGGCGAAGGATTCCGCCGTGGAGTTCTGCATTACAAAATACACCAGCGCCACCTGCAGCACCAGAAAGAGCGTGATAAAGACCCGCGAGCGCAGCGCCTGCCGCAACTCCTTGACCAGAATGGGACTCAGCCAGTCGCCAAAGTCGCGCCGGCGCTCCTGCTCCAGCGAGGAGACCGGCACGGCCAGTTGCGAGGCAATTTGCGGAGGGGCGCTCATGGGGCGGGGGGCTCTCCGGAGTTGTTTGAGACGCTGGCGGCGAGCGGGGGCGGCACGGCGGCCGGCGGCAATTGCGCTGAGGGCATGACAGAACCCGGAGCCTGCCCAGGCGTGCGCAGCATCTCGACGAAGGCATCTTCCAGGCGGACCTGGTGACGGTGAAACTCGCAGACTGGCAACCCCGCCGCGAGCAGCTGCTTCAACAGCGCGGCCAGGGCGTCACGTTCGCGCGCTTCGACCTCGATGATGGCGCCGTCGTCCAGTGCGCGCACCAGCGTGATGGCGCTGCCTTGCGCCTGCACCCAGCCCAGCAGGCGGTCCGCGTCACCGGCGATGCGGACCTCCAGTGCGGTGCGTCCGCTCGAACGCGCGTAGCGCAGGCTCTCGGCATCGCCAAAGTGGACCAGCCGGCCGTTGTCGATAAACAGTAGCGTGTCGCACATTTCCCCGAGTTCTGAGAGAATGTGCGAGGAGATGAAAATCGTCTTGCCCTCGGTCTGCAGCATCTTGACCAGGCGCTTGAACTCGAGCCGGGCCTTGGGATCGAGGCCGGCGGCGGGCTCGTCCAGGATGAGAACCTGCGGGTCGTGCAGCAGGGTGCGCCCGAGGCAGAGGCGCTGCGTCTGCCCCTTGGAGAGACGGTTGCACGGACGCGCGGCCAGCGGCTCCAAATCGGTGAAAGCCATCACCTCCTCCACGCGGGCCTCGCGCTCCGAACCTTTCAAATCAAACATGCGGGCAAAGAAATCCATGTACTCCCAGACGCTCATGTCGGGGTAGGCCCCGAAGTCATCCGGCATCCAGCCGACGCACTGGCGCGTCTCGTTGGGAAAGGCCTGCACGTCGCGCCCGTTGATGCGAATTTGTCCGCCGTCGGGCGTATCGAGGGTGGCCAGCATGCGCATGGTGGTGGTCTTGCCCGCGCCGTTGGCTCCGATGAAGCCGGTGACCCGCCCCGCCGGTATCGAGAAGCTCAGGTCATCCACGGCGCGCACGTAGCCAAAGGAACGTTGCAGGTGCTCGACCTCGATCATCTGGCCGTTTGTGCTCATGGGGCCACCTCCGCGCCGCCGACCAGAACGATGCGGTCCCTACGCCAGTCGATGGCGTCGTGGGTCTGCCAGTTGGCTTCCTCAAACGCTTCCAGCCGGGCCACGTAAACCCAGTCGGCGTTCCCAAGCGTATCCTCGGTTTGCTGCTTCAGCATGAAGCCCAGCTGCGGGCTGTAGTAGGTTTGCTGGCTTTCAATAAAGGCGGTGAACTGCGCGGCGGTGATCGGCTGGGCGCGGACGGTGGTGCCCGGGCCGACGTTCTCGGCGCGCCACTGCCGCCCGGTGGCCTGGTGGCGTACGTACACCTCATGGCAGCGCGCGTTGATGCTGGACTCGATTTGCAGTTCGTTGCCGCCTCCGGGCAGACCGCCGCCGACAATACGCAAATCGGCCCGGGAGGGCAGGGTGCCGAGCATCGTCATCGCCTGCACGGAGCGGTTGGCAAACCAGTCGCCGTTGAAATCGTTGCCCTCCTGATGATAAGTGCGCTCGGAGCGCGGATCCTCATAAAAAGTCTCGCCGCCACCGTGGACAGGCAGGATCATCACGCCGGGCGGCAGCTCAAAGCCGTTGTTGAAAAGCAGGCCCGTGCGGCTGGCCTGCTCGCGGAGCACAACCAGCTGGTTGGCCCCGTCCACCTCGACCACCAGCGTGGCTCGGTGCCCGCTGCCGCCGGTCCCGTCCCCCAGCAAAATCGCCATCACCACGATCACGCCGGCCCCGATCGAAAAGACCGGCGTGTAAACGAAAATACGGTGCCGCCGCCGGCCCGAGCACAAAACAAACAAGTTGATGGGGCCCACCGCGACGGCGAAGGCGATCGCCACCACGATGATCAGCGCGGAGCTTGTATCAATTGTCTGAATACGCTCCAGGAGCGGCTCAGGCAGGTTATTGTGCTCCAGCCGCATGGGCAGCGAGGGCTGCTCCAGACTGGGGCGCACGTTGAAGAAGTTTTCCTCGAAGTGATTGCTGACGGCGGGGGTGGTCAGCTGCTTGCAACGGTCGTAGGCGGCCTGCACTTCACCGTTGAAAATTTTTACCTGGCCCAGCCCGCGGCGCAGCACCCGCGGCTCGCTGGTGCCGGTGGGCCCTGCCTGCAAGCCGGCCAGGGCGCTGGTTTCCCCGGGCGGGGCGAGCAGGTGTAAAATGCCGCCGGCGGCCACCCATTCCAGCAGGGCGGCCCGAGCGCCGGGGCGCTGGTCTTCCCACTCGGCGCGGGTCAGCAAAATGTGCGTGAAGCCGGCGTAGGCGCGCCAGTCGTCAAAGAGCGTGCCGATGTTGAAAACCATCGCGCCCTGGCTGAAGTCGTTGAGCACGCTTTCGTAGTCGTAAAATGAATACAGCGAGGCGTACACGCCCACCGAGGCCAGTTGCTGCTCGTTGATCGTGGTGCGGCGAAAGCTGCCCGAACTGTGCGAGCCGTAGCTTGTATAAAAGGAACGGATCGATCTGCCGTTAATGCCGGTGCCGCTCATCGACACCTCCAGCACAACCTGGTCGTAATCCCCGCGAAACGAATTCACCGTGGCCGCTGGCACGGGGGCCAGTACGGTGAACACGCGGCGCTCGTTGGCTGGGACTTCCAGCGCTTCGCGCAGGGTGCGAATGCCCGATTCGCCGCTGTAGTTGAGGCTGGCTTCCGTTTCAAAAACGAAGCGGGCGGTGTTTTCCGAGGCGTTGCGGATGTTGACCAGAAAGGCGCAGTAGCCGCCCGGGGGCACTTCGCTGTAGGGTCGGATGATTTCGATATCGATCCAGGATTTGGGCCGCGTTGGCACCGTGTGCGTTTCGCTGGCCGCCGGCGGGATGCTCCCGCTCGAGATGACAGGGCTGCCTTCGAAGATGTGCGGGGCGAACAGGCAGGCCAGCAGCAACGTGCACAGCCGCCCGACATACGGCTGGATGCCCTCCATCGACAGCACGCTTCGCAAGGTCCGCGTCATTCGATTTTGGCGGCGGTCAGGTTGCGTGGCAGTTCCTTGCCTTCGGGCGAGACCACCTCGAGCAGTTTGCGAACAAAGCCCGCCGGGGTTTCGCCCTCCATGCGTGCCTGATAATTCAGAATGACGCGGTGCTGCAGCACCGGTGCGGCGATGGCCTGCACGTCCTCCGCGCTGGCGTTGGGCCGGCCCTCCAACAGGGCACGTGCGCGACAAGCGGCGGCCAGACCGATGGCCGCCCGCGGGCTGGCTCCGTACTTGACGACCTCCGCCGGTTCGGATTCGCCCGGATGTGTCGCGTTGACCAGCCGCGCGATGAAATTCGACACGGCCGGGGGCAGATAAATCGCCTGCACCATCGCCATGTAACTGCGCAACTGCGCCTGCTTCAGCACCGGTTCCACGCTGGGCGGCTCGCCCAGACGCCGCTCGGCGATGATGCGCTCCAGCACCTGGGTCGATGTCCGCGTGACCTCCAGCTTGAACAAAAAGCGGTCCACCTGCGCTTCGGGCAAGGGGTAGGTACCTTCCAACTCGATGGGATTTTGCGTGGCGAAAACGAAGAATGGCTCGGGCAACATATGTGCCTCGCCCATGACCGTTACCTGACGCTCCTGCATCGCCTCCAGCAGGGCCGACTGCGTCTTTGGGCTGGCGCGGTTGATCTCGTCGGCCAGCAGCAGGTTTACGAAAATCGGTCCCTGTTGAAAAATGAAACGCCGCTCCCCTTCGCGTTCCTGCAGGAGCGGATTGCCGGTGATGTCGCCCGGCAAGAGGTCCGGCGTGAACTGCACGCGACCGGACTGCAGGTGCAGCGCCCCGGCAAAGGCTTTAACCAACTCGGTTTTGCCCAACCCCGGCAGGCCTTCCAAAAGCACGTGTCCGCGCGCGAGCAGCGCGGTGATGACCAGGTCCACCAGGCGCTCTTGGCCAAAGATGATGCCGTTGATCGCCGCGCGCAGCCGTTGCAGGTCTTCAGCGGCGCGGTCCAGATCGTTTTGCTCAGGCAGGGCGGCAGCGGTGGTCATAGAAAAACAGCAGACAGGGACGGGGAATTTTCAGGGAGATGGGCAGCCAGAGGCGAGCGCGCCCTTAATCAAAGTAGTCTTGCAAGACCCGGTTTTCCTGGGGCGTTAATTCGTTGCGCCACACCGCCTCGGCAGCGGCCTCGCCGGTCCCGGCTCCATTGCCCCTTTCCAGAGAAAAGGCGTCAGGGTCGACAGGACCCGGCGTGGTCAGCGACGTTTCCAGCGTATCGCCAAAGGTGGCCTGGGAGAAATCTTCGTTGTTCAGGGCGACGTCGTCATTGGGATTCAAGTTGGCGTCGCGATTGATGAAATGAATGGGCGCTTCCCCGGGGCCGCGCTGAATGCCGCCCTGCCCGGGCTGCCCGCTCTGGCTTTCACTTTCGCCGGGGCTCGGTTCCGGTCCGGGTTCCATGCCGGGGTAGCCCTGGCCTGGCCCCTTGCCCAGGCCTGCGCAGCTCTGGCACACGCCCCCCTGCTGGCGCAGATGCTCGGCAAGTTGCTGTAGTTTGCTCGGGTCCATCTGCTGCAACGCCTGCATGAGCTGTTGCTGATCGGCGGCGCTCATCTGCCGCGAAAGCTGTTGCAGCCGCTCGGTCAGGCTGCTGGACGCCGGCAGTTTACCCATCTGCAATTTGCGTGAGGTGACCTCCAGGGCCTCCCCCAGTTGCTGGATCGACTGCACATCCCCGCTTTGCAGCGCATCGGCGGCCGCCTCGACCTGGCTGGAGGCCTCCGACAGATTTTCGCCCAACTGCTGCAAATCGCTGCGGGTCTGCGCGCGCAAGTGCTCGGCGGCCTCCAAAGTTTCCTGCCGGTACCAATCCTCCTGCGGGCGTTCCCGGAGCGCCTCGGCCTGGCGCTCCAGCGCATCCAACGGCTCGGGCTCCACAATGTCGTGGGGGCGCAATTCCTGCACAAGTTCTAGCGTTTCCTCGAGCGCAGGGGAGGGGTTCTCCGCGCGTGCGGGCAGGGCCTCCGCCGTAGGCAAGGGAATGAAAATTCCGGCCAGCAAAAACGATATGGAGATCAGCGCCGCGTACTCGCTGCGCCCGGCGCGCTGGCGATAGGGTGGCAGCGGCAGTGTCCGCGCCTGGGGCCAGGGAGCCTTGCCCTCGAGCGCGGTGGTCAGGGCCCCACGTAAATTCAAAAAGCGGTCCAGCCGCAACAAGGCATCCTGCGCAGTGTGGAAGCGCGGACGCGCTACGGACCACGCCAGCAGCCCCGACAATCCCAACAGGACCCCCCAGCCCGCGACACCCCAAAGCACCGGCACCGCACGCTCGCGCAGCAGCAGAAAAAGCAGGCAAGCCAGAATATTGGCGGTGATTGCCAGCGGCAGCCATTTTTCCAGCCACCAACAGAAATTCACGCGCCGCGCCCACCGCCGCGCCAGTCCGCGCCAGAACGCCTCACAGGCATCCGCCGGCATGGGCAGGGTTCGCCCGGAGGGCGTGTGCTGGGTGCCCGCTGCGCTGGCTGGTTGGGAAAAGGACCGGTCCATCGCTCTCTGTGATTGCTATTTGGCCAGCCGGTTCCCCTCAAGGCTTTTTTGGCACAGCTGCAGCGGCTCTACGCCAAGTTCAGACCTCGGGAAACGTGCCGGTGCCTCCAGAAGCTCCCAGCGCATTGATGCCGGCCAATACACTGACCCCATGCCTGCATCCTAGACACACCATGCACCACACCGCCGCTGGCCGCGAAAACGGACTTGCCAGCCCCGACCACTCTAAGTCATTTATACATGTTGATGCTGGCCTTACAGGCCAGACACACCGTTCGCACACAGCGCAGCCACAAACGTTGGCAGCTCACATCCGTGCAACTTCGGGGGATTAGCTCAGTTGGTTAGAGCGCCTGCATGACACGCAGGAGGTCACTGGTTCAACTCCAGTATCTCCCACCATCTGGGCATCCTGCCAACGCTCTTGTAGTCGTGGATTGCCCACACCTGTGTTTTGTGCACAGGTGGAGAATCCAGCATGCCGCAGGCTTCATGCTAAAGTGGCTGATTCCTCCGATGGTATTCATCTGGCACCACGCAATATTTCTGCGTGGTAAGCGGCCAGGCAATCCATGTAGCGTCGTCTTAGGTTTTTTACCCTACACCGCAATCTGCGGAGGCCCGTTTAGCATTCGTAGGCAAAGCTATCCAACGTATCAAAGTCCTGGCTGAAGTTTTTATCAGCTTTGAATCAGCGTCACGACAAGGCTGCGCGAGATTCTAAATAAAACTTCCCAACGTTTCCCTTGTAGCCAACCGACCGGTTTTCAGCCGAGTCGGTTTTTGTTATCATAGGGGTCGAATCGGGCGCGATCTTATTCATCGTGCGCTACTACCTAAGTTCAATCCAACCAATAATGAAAACCTTACCCCTACTCACCGCGCTCCTGGCCGGTTTGACGTTGCCCCTGATTTCCCAGGGCACCTTAGACACCATTGCCGACCTGCAAGCGCTCACCGACCCGTGCGACGACACCGCCGTTGTCGTTGAGGGCTACCACACCCCCTTCGACGGTGGTGGCGGCACCTTCATCTGGGACGCCGCCTCCACCGAAAGCGAAAACTTCGGTACTGTCTTTGAAGACAGCAACGGCGGGACCGGCCGCTGGATACGCCTCAACGATGGCCAGCCTATTAATGTCCGCTGGTTTGGCGCCGCGGGCGACAACTCCACGGATGATTCGCTGGCTTTCCAAAGAGCTATCAACCACCTCAGCGACCGTCCCAACTTCAATATCCATGAGACTAACACCAACGTGGATAAAGTGGTCTCAAAAGGTGCCCGGGTGCTTTACATACCAACGGGTACCTACGCGGTGAACAGCCTTGTCGTTCATAACTTCAACAACGTGAGTCTGCGTGGTCAAGGTGCCATCTTGGCGCTAAACGACCCGAATCGCTGGATTCTCTCTTGGGCTCCTACTACCGGTGGCCGTAATGGTACGATCTACCTCGAAGGCATTCATTTCACTGCACAAGTGAATAATGCAATCGGAGTCGACTATAGCATCAAAGCTGAGATTGGTGACGTGTCTTGGGACGAGACAGGCAGTTTCCACACCAGCCTTGATAAGCAAATCAAGCCCAAGTTCTACGGCGGGCTGGGCGACCTGGCCTTCTTCATTACTTCTAATAACACCACGACTGTTACCTATCGCGAGGGGCTCGAGAATGGTGATATCTTCATCATCCATGACCGCTTCGGGAACGAGTCGGAGGCGCCACACCTCAATCAACGCTCCTACAAATACACAGGGCAAAACAATACGACCGATCAGACGAACGCCGCCAACTACGAGGATCTGGGCACCATAAGCACCTACTCGCCTTATCAGCATGTGGGCCTTGTCGGGGCCGCCGCGATGGCCGTTGTACGCGACTGCTACTTCACCGACCTCGCTGCCGGTATGGTCTACCACAACCGAGGCAACTTTTTTGGAAATTGGTACGGAACCGCTAACCTTGAAAATGCCATCGAACGCTGTGGTTTCGACCGTAACCTCTACGATCTGGTGCTCGCAGCCGATGAAGGGGCTACTTATCTAGGCAACATCTCTATTCGCGATTGCTACTTCACCGCCCGCAAGGCAGCCATTGCAACGGTTGGTCGAGCTTCCAAAATCTCCATCGAGCAATGTACTTCGGATCAGGGCGGGTTCGGCATTGTCAGCGTTGTGGGAAATCTCCGTGCGCGGCTTATCGATAATTGGTTTGAAAAGGATAAAGACTTCAATCTGGTCAAATTCGCGAACTTTTCCGAGCTTGGCTACAACGTGGATATTCCCCGTGTCACGAATACGTCGAACGTCCACATTAACTTCTCCTTCGGTGCTAACAGTTCTGTTTATGAGATCAATGGCTTCGACCGTGCGGTTCACCTGCGTGACTTCGCAGTTTACGAGTGTCCGGACTTCAGCGGTGAGGCGATCTCAGGCCGCGTCTTTGTCGACAAAGGTGCTCAGTTTATTGGCCCGGCCATCGTCAGCCAGTCTGCCCTCTGGCGTTCCGCAATTCTGGATATCAGCGATGATTCCACGGAGGACATCTATTGGGAACCGTCGGAATTTCCGATTCTGCAGTTCGCCAGCAGCAACAAAGTGGGTCTGACCTTGCGCTGCCCCTACCCGAAAACGGAGTTGGATTATGCCCGTTCGAACCTGTTGAACGGCGATCCTCGTCTGAACACTCGACCGTACCTGCAGGGCGCAGCCAACAGTAGTTACACCCACACGCGCATCGTGCCTGGTGGCTATCGCGA
The DNA here is from genome assembly GCA_050331815.1 of Opitutales bacterium. GTDB lineage: Bacteria > Verrucomicrobiota > Verrucomicrobiia > Opitutales > JBHJGM01 > JBHJGM01. The sequence goes on from JBHJGM010000018.1 coordinate 16,581, forward strand.
AGCTTCGCATGCGCTGCAGATTACGGGCGATTCGCCAAGTATCTGGGTCAACGCCATCCACAATGCCTTGGCCGCCACCGATAAGCGTTTCGTCGTCTTGATGTACCAGGCGATGGTCGAGGACTTTTCGACCGAGAGTACGGTAAACCTGCTCAGTCTCACGAATGCTTCGCAATTCCATGTCAACGCGGGTGACCACGGCTGGCATCAGGTGTTCAGCGTCGTTGAAGGTGATACGGGTGCGTCGCACTTCAACAACTTCTTGTTGGCGAATGATGATGTCGTTTACCGTATCCAAAATATGGCCATGTATGCGACGGACCACCTCGAAGAAGTCAAGGCGCTCTGGTATGGCGACGAGTTGCCTGCCGGCAACACGCGCGCTGAGGTCTATCCGCTGGATGAGGTGCGGCGCACCCTGGACTGGACCACGTCGGGCGCCTCGCGGATGGTCGGCGCGATCAGCCAGAGTAATGACACCAAGCACATCGAGGTCATCCCGGAGGATACCCACTTCAGTGTCTGGGTGCGCGCGGTTGGCTCCGATATCGAGAACATCAACGTGGGCGACGGCAGCGATGCCACCCAGTATGCGTCGAATGTTACGCTGCCGGCGGAGCGTTGGGTGCAGGTAGTTACCAACGCAACCACTGACACCACGTTCCAGGATACCGCAGAGCTTACGCTGGCGACGCAGCCGACCGCCGGCGATACGCTGATCCTCAACGATGTGACCTACACCTTCGTTTCGGGGACGCCCTCTGGAAGCGAAATCGCCATCGGCGCCACTCTTGCCCAGACCCAGAGCAATGTGCGGACCGCCTTGCAGGCGGCATCTGATCTGACGGTGGGGACCTGGAGCGCCAATGTGATCACGGTGACTTACGACCTGGCGGGCGCGATCCTGACACGGGCGGAAACCTTCACCAGTGCCAGCAACGTGTTCTCCGATTATGCGCATGCGTATCGGTGGGGCGGGGCTAATTCGCCGCACTACTCGGCGCTTCGCCGCGGTCAGTTGTGGATTCAGCCGACGCAGACGGCCACCATGCAGCTGGAGGTGCGGGTGCAAAAGTCCGAGTTACCGATGGCGGCCGTAACATCGCTCTAAACATGGGTCCGAACGCGAGCATCCGATGCTGCTGTGCGGTTCAGCTCCCGCTTACGTGGCGTTTGCGGACGTAACCGAAGCAGCCGGCGTGGATAGCGCACGTCAAAGTGACGAGCGATTGCAGCCAGCCTGCTGACTACCTTAACAACGCCTGCCGGGGTCATCCCGGCAGGCGTTTCCTTTGCGTACGAGCTATGAGAGGAGGTACGGGTATTCTATTTATTTAAGGGAGGGGTGGTGAACAGGACGCGGTTGCGGTTGAAGAGGCTTTCGCGGGCCTCGAGGCAGAGGCCCATAAAAGTTTCCTCGAACATGGAGACGCGCCGACCTTTGGCGTAGGCGAAACACCAGGAGCGCCTGGCCTTGAAGCGGGGGATGGTGCGCTCGACCAGGCGGCCGCGTTTGACATCTTCGGCGACGACCCAGGGGGCGAGGAAGGTGATGCCCTGACCGCAGCGCACCAGTTCCTTGATAGCCTCGAGGCTGCCGACCTCGATGCTGTTGCTCCAGCGCAGGCCCTCGCGGCGGAGGGCACCGGTCAGGATGAGGTGGGTGGTGCTAGAGCGGTTGTAGAAAATGATGGTCTGCTGTGAAAATGACACCAGCGGGAGGGAGCGTTCGTTGGCCCAGGGATGAGTGGGGGAGAGCACAAGGTTGAGATCATCCTCCATCAGGTCGGTGAGGGTAAGGTCCTTGGTCATTTCGTCCTCGCGGAGTACGAGTGCGAGATCGAGGCGGTTGTCCAAGAGGCCGCGGAGGCACTCGGGTGAATCGGCCACGACGGTTTGCAGGGCACACTCGGGAAAGCACTGGCGAAACTCGCGCAGGACCTGCGGCAGGAGGAACTGGCAGAGCATGGCGCTGAGGCCCACGCGGAGGTAGCCCGAGTCCCATTGTCCGTGCTTGGAGACGCGTTCGCGTGTTTGACGCATGCGGCGCAGGATCTCCTGGGATTCTTGGCGAAAGAGTTCGCCCTGCTCGGTGAGGTGGAGCCGTCGGCCCACGCGCATGAAAAGCTTTTGGCCTAAATCGCCTTCCAGCGCCTTAAGCGAGTGGCTGATGGCCGACTGCGTGAGATTGAGCTGCCGGGCGGTTTCGGTGAACGAACCGGTTTGGGCGAGGGTGACGAAGTTCAGCAACTGCCTGGAATCAAGAAGGTTGCTCATAGGGAATGGCCGAGAGTGGCATGTTCCGCGCTAGCAGGTAGGGAGCCACCTTCCGATGTCTTTGTCCCGCATGCCGATCCGCCTGGGCTTCGTCCAACTCTGTGACGCCGCGCCGTATATACTGGCCGGGGAGCTGGGGTACTTTCAAGAAGCCGGTTTGACGGTGGAGCTTTCGCGGGAGTTAGGCTGGGCGACGATACGCAGCAAAATCGCCCTGGGCGAACTCGATGCGGCGCACGCCCTGGCGACGTTGCCGCTGGCGTTGAGCTTTGGGCTGTGTCCGGAGCGCTGTGCCGTGGAGACCAGCCTGGTGACGAGCCATCACGGAAACGCGATCACCTTGGGCCGGCGCATCTACGAGCGCGGGGTGCACACCGCCGAGGAGTTTCGGCAGGAGGTGCTTTCCTCGCGTGGGGCCAAGCGGTACCTTCTGGGAGTGGTCTCGCCCGAGTCGACGCACCACCTGCTGCTTCGGGCCTGGCTGCAGGGTGTCGGGCTGAAGCCGCAGGTGGATGTACAGATTGTCACCATCCCGCCCGGGCAGGCGTTGCGCAATCTGCGGGCGGGGACGGTCGACGGTTTTTGCGTGGGCGAGCCCTGGAACTTCCTGGCGGTGCGGGATCGGCTGGGCTGGATTCCGGCCCTGGGGGAAACGATTCAGGAAGGACACCCGGAGAAGGTGCTGATGGCGCGTCAGCAATTTGCCCGGGAGCGTGAGGACGAGTATCTGTTGCTGGGCGCAGCGATTTTAAGGGCGTGCGCCTACTGTGCGGTTCCGGAGAACGCGGCGGAGATCGCGCGCGTCCTGACGCAGAAAAAGTACATCGGCAACGTGCGATCGGCGATGGAGCGGACCCTGACCGGGCCCTATAGTTGTGGGGAGGCGATGCCGACGCACACGGGCAGCCGCTTTCGGTTTTACGGGCCTGGCTGCAACGCGCTGGATGCCGGCATGACCCGTTGGCTGGTGGAGGGTCTGCGCGCGCTGTACGCAGTGAAAAAACCGTGGAGCCCCGACGAGCTGGAGCCGGTGCTTCGCACGGATCGGTTGGCGCAGATGCGGGCCCGGGCCGGTCTGTCTAAAAATGGCACTGGGCGAAAACGCGCAGCCAAAACTGTCCAAAAACGCGCATCCGGGCGCTGAAATCCATGTGGCTGAGGGCGCAAAATCCATTCATCGGCCCGATGAGGCAAATTTGGAAAAGGCGCGAAGTCAGGGCTTCTGCAATGATTTATGGAGGTAGATTCGTGACATGAATGGGATTCATGGATTCGTTGAGAATTTTGAACTGTTTTAATTTTACCAGATCCCACCGCTGGCACGCGCACTGTTAGATGAAGAGACCTAACACTGCATTGCCTATGAAACGACTGAATCTAATCGCCGGGGCAGCGGTTCTTGCCGCTCCCTTTTCCCTCCAGGCTGAATTGGATGTGGAGAAAGAGGATCTGAAGTTTGGCTTCATTAAGCTGACCGACTGCGCTCCCATTGTGATGGCCAAAGAGCTTGGCTATTTTGAAGAGGAGGGCTTGTACGTGGAGTTGGAGGCGCAGGCCAACTGGAAGGTGCTCCTGGACCGCGTGATCAGCGGGGAACTCGATGGCGCGCACATGTTGGCGGGTCAGCCCATCGCGGCGACGATTGGATTCGGCACCGAGGCGCATATCATTACGCCCTACAGCCTGGATCTGAACGGCAACGGCATCACCGTCTCCAACGAGTTGTGGGAAACCATGCAGGCGGCGGATCCGGTGTTGGACTCGCCGCAGCCGCCGCACCCGATTTCGGCGGATTCGCTGAAGGACTTTGCGCTGGAAAGGCGCCAGGCCGGCGAGCCGCTGCGCATGGGCATGGTGTTTCCGGTGTCCACGCACAACTACGAGCTTCGTTACTGGCTGGCGGCCAGCGAGATCAGCCCGGGCTTTTACTTTGACCCTGAGACCGGCACGATCGACCGCACCGGCCAGTTGAACGCCGATGTGCTGCTATCGGTGACACCTCCGCCGCAGATGCCGGCGACCCTGGCCTCGAAGACCATCGATGGCTACTGCGTGGGTGAGCCCTGGAATCAGCAGGCGATCCTGCGCGGCATCGGGGTGCCGGTGACAACGAATTACGACATCTGGAAAAACAATCCGGAAAAAGTCTTCGGGATGACGAAGGGCTGGGCGGACGCACATCCGAACACGGCCATCGCCGTGACCAAGGCGCTGATCCGCGCGGGTAAATGGCTGGACGCGTCGCCCGAGAATCGCCTCGAGGCGGTGAAGATTCTGTCGCGTTCCGAGTACGTTGGCGCGGACGAGGAAGTGCTGCGCAACAGCATGACCGGTACGTTCATGTTTCAAAAAACGGACGTGCGCGAGATGCCCGACTTCAACGTGTTCTTTCGTTACCACGCCAGCTATCCATTTTACAGCGATGCGATCTGGTTCCTGACCCAGATGAGTCGCTGGGGTCAAATCAGCGAGCCCAAGCCGGACGCGTGGTATTTCGATGTCGCGAAGAAGGTCTATCGCCCAGACATCTACCGCAAGGCCGCCACCCTGTTGATTGAAGAAGGCTACCTGACCGAAGCGGAAGTGCCGGAGACCGACGGCTTCAAGGAGCCGACCGGGGACTTTATCGATGGGATCGTTTACGACGGTCGCAAGCCCAACGGCTACATTGAGAAGTTTGACGTGGGCCTGAAGCCGCAGTCTTCGGTGGCCGCCACCAATTAAAGGCCGCCAGAGTTCGTCCCCGCACCCTTGGCGCCCGCGAACAAAAATTCTTCTCGAGCCATGAACAATCTCCGCAAGCTATTCGCCTTTTTAAAGGCCATCCGCCTGGGCTTTCTGGTGCCCGTCATTCAGTTGTGCCGGGGCGAGGACCCCAAGCTGCAAATGCGCCTGATCGCCCAGCAGATTGTTCTACCGCTGGCGGCCATCATCCTGGGCCTGCTGCTTTGGCAGAGCCTGGCCAGCAAGATCAACACGAACCTGGGCACCTTCCCGGGTCCAACGGAAACGTGGCAGGCTTACGAGTCCCTGCAGGAGGAAGCGCGGGTGGAGGCACTCAAGGAAAAGCACTTCAACCACAAGCAGCTATCGCGCATGGTGCGCCGAGGCGGTGTGGATTCGGAGGTCGGCATCTGGCTGGTCGAGGATGAAGGGGTGGCTCCAGAAGTCGTCACCTGGCTGGCGGAGAACCGTCCGCCCACGCGTTTTAACGAGGCGGACTACGCAGCCTTTTTGGAGCCGGTGGCGGGGGAGCCCGAGCCGGTTTCAGAAGCTCGCGACATGGATTACGTGAACGGACTCTATCTGGCTGCCGGCAAAGCTTTCAAGGGGAGCGAAACGGTCAAGGTGCGCGACTACGGGGGCAAGCCGACCTACGGTGAGCAGATACGCAAAAGCCTTTGGACGGTCTTCACCGGTTTTGTCATCGCATCGCTGGTGGCCATACCCATTGGGATTTTGTGCGGGCTCAACAAGAGCATCTACTCGGCCTTAAACCCGTTCATTCAGGTGGGCAAGCCGGTGTCGCCCTTGGCGTGGTTGCCGTTGGTCACGCTGGTGGTGGTGGCGCTGTACGAGCCGACGGAAGAGGGCCTGGAGATTTCGTTCATCGTCTCGGCGCTGGTGGTGGCGTTGTGCTCGCTGTGGCCGACGCTGGTGAATACGGCGGTTGGGGTCGCCAACACGGATCCCGATCACCTCAACGTGGCGCGCGTGCTGAAGCTGAGCTGGTTCAGCCGTCTGTTCAAAATCATTTTGCCGGGTTCGTTGCCGCTGATGTTCACTGGGCTGCGCATCTCGCTCGGGGTGGGCTGGATGGTGCTGATCGCCGCCGAGATGCTGGCGCAGAATCCGGGCCTGGGGAAATTCGTCTGGGACATGTTCCAGAACGGTTCGAGTGAGACGCTTTCCCTTATTGTGGTGGCCTGCCTGACCATCGGCCTGATCGGCTTCTTTTTGGATACGATCATGGGCGCGTTGCAGACCCTGGTGAGCTTCGAGGAGAAGCACAGCTCCTGAGGCCCTGTCGGCTTTGCACGCAACGTATCGTGAATCCTTAGCGCAGCGTATCACATGGCATTTCTGGAACTGAAAAATGTGTGCAAGGGCTACGGGCCGACGGGCCCGACGCGCTCGGAAGTCTTGCACGACATCAACCTGTCGGTGCGCGACGGCGAGTTTGTCGCGATTGTAGGCTACTCCGGGAGCGGGAAGACGACGCTGATGTCGCTGATTGCGGGTTTGTTGACGCCGGACACGGGCACGATTTGCATCGAGGGGCAGCCGATTGTCGGCCCTTCCCACGAGCGTGGGCTGATCTTTCAAAATTACTCGCTGCTGCCCTGGCTGAGCGTGTACGGCAATATCGCCCTGGCGGTGAATCAGGTGTTTCCCAAGTGGACGCGTGCCGAGCGCGACCAGCACATCCGCCGCAACATCGAACTGGTGAACTTGACGCCGGCGATCGACAAGCGGCCCAAGGAATTGTCCGGGGGGATGCGTCAGCGCGTGGCGGTGGCACGGACCCTGGCGATGGACCCGCGCCTGCTGCTGCTGGACGAGCCACTAAGCGCGCTGGACGCGCTGACGCGAGGGACCCTGCAGACGGAAATTTCGCGCATCTGGGAGTCCTCGCGCAAGACGGCGCTGTTGATCACCAACAGCGTGGATGAGGGACTGTTGCTGGCCGACCGCATCATCCCGCTGACGCTGGGTCCGCGCGCGACGCTGGGCCCGGAGTTTGTCGTGGATCTGCCGCGCCCTCGCGAACGCGGGGTGCTCAACCACGACCGCCACTACCTTGAGCTGCGCAACGAGATCACCAATTACCTGATCGACCTGGCCGAGGATACAAACGCGCAGGACGACACCATCATCGCGCTGCCGAATCTGCAGCCGCGCGATCCCTCCGAGAAGCTCTCCCACACCTGGTACTGAATCTTTCATGGCCATGCAGCCGAATATCATGCCCTTCGAAGCACCTCCTCCCAACGACGACCTGGAGCGTCCCTTTCTTGAGCTGACCCAGCTGCGGAAAGTTTATGATACCGCGAAAGGTCCGGCGGTCATTCTGGACGACATGAACCTGAAGGTCCGCAAGGGCGAGTTCATCGCGCTGATCGGGCACAGCGGCTGCGGCAAGTCCACGGCGCTGACGATGGTGGCGGGGCTCAACGCGATCTCCGGCGGCGGCATCGTGCTGCAGGGGAAGGAAGTGGCGGGGCCGGGGCCGGACCGCGGCGTGGTCTTCCAGTCACCGTGCTTGCTGCCGTGGATGTCTGCTTACGACAATGTGATGCTGGGGGTGAAGCAGGTGTTTTTCCACGCCTCGCGCAAGCAACGGCGGGCCATCGTCGAACATTTTCTGTGCCGGGTGGGGCTCGCCGATGCGATGCACAAACGTCCGTCGGAGCTTTCCAACGGGATGAAGCAGCGTGTGGGCATCGCCCGGGCCTTCGCCTTGAACCCCAAGATGCTTTTGCTCGACGAGCCCTTTGGGATGCTCGATCAGCTGACCAAATTCGAACTGCAGGACGTGTTGCTGGACCTGTGGAGCCGTGACCAGAAAACCGCCTTGATGGTGACGCACGACGTGGACGAGGCCATCTTTTTGGCGGACCGGGTGGTGATGATGACCAACGGCCCGGCGGCCCGGGTTGGCGATATTCTCGACATCGATTACCCGCGGCCCCGCGAGCGGGCGCGCATCCTCGAGGATGCGAACTACCAGAAGTACCGCGAGCACCTTATTTCCTTCCTGGAGAATTGTGAGTTGGAGAAGGACAAAATCGCGCGGGAAAAACGCGAGCAGGCCGAAGCCGCCAAGAACCAAAAACCGGGCACGCCCGAGAAGTCAGTGGCCTAGACTCGAAGCCAACGACTGCTTTTGGAAAATGATCGCCGCCTCCACAGAGACTTCAGTCCGTACGGTTTGCCCCTATTGCGGCGTCGGCTGCGGGATGTACCTGCAGGTAAAGGGTGGGCGCGTGGTGCGGGTGAAAGGCGACCCGGAGCACCCAGCGAATTTCGGACGGCTGTGCACGAAGGGGCTGACGGTGGGCGAGACCATCGACACACCCAACCGGCTGCGGTACTTCATGACCCGTCCAGATCGGGCGGGGGCACCGGTACGGGTAACGCCGGATGCGGCTATCGAGGCCACCGCGCAGAAGTTGCAGGCGATCATCCGGCAGCACGGGCCGGACGCGGTGGGCTTTTACCTTTCGGGACAGATTTCGACGGAAGCGCAGTACGTGGCCAACAAGCTGGCCAAGGGCTTTTGGGGTACCAACAACGTCGATTCGAACTCGCGGCTGTGCATGGCCAGCGCGGCTTCGGGCTACAAGGCCTCGCTGGGGGCGGATGCACCGCCCGGAAGTTACGCCGACATCGAGCAGGCCGAGGCGTTTTTCATCATCGGCTCGAACATGGCCGACTGTCACCCGATTCTGTTTCAACGCGTGTTGGCCCGGAAGAAGGCGAGCGGGGCAGCGATTGTGGTGGTCGATCCTCGCAGGACCTCGACCGCTGCGAAGGCTGATCTGCACCTGGCCGTGAAGCCGGGGACCGACCTCTGCCTGCTGTACGGATTGCTCCACCTGTTTGCACGGGACGGCGCGATCGACGCGGGCTTCATCGAGGCGCACACCGACGGCTGGCCGGCATTGGTGGCGGACCTGATGAAGTACACGCCGGCGTACGTCAGCCGCACCTGCGAGATTGAGGAAGCCGCCCTTTGCGAAGCGGCACGGATTTTGGGGCAGTCCGCGCACTGGATGTCTTTTTGGACGATGGGCTTGAACCAGAGTACGCAGGGGACCGCCAACTCGAGCGCGGTTTGCAGCCTGCACCTAGCCACAGGCACGATCGGTCGTCCTGGCTGCGGACCTTTTTCGCTGACTGGACAACCCAACGCCATGGGCGGGCGCGAGGTCGGCTACCTGGCCAGCGGCTTGCCGGGGCAGCGGTCGGTGCACAGCGCGGCTGACCGCGTGTTTTGCGAACACCTTTGGAACGTTTCGCCAGGGACTATCGGGGCGCAACCGGGCCGGGCGGCGGTGGAAATGTTTGATGCGCTGGCGCGGGGAAAGATGAAAGCCATTTGGATTATCGGCACCAATCCAGTCGCTTCGATGCCAAGACGGGCGCGTGTGCGTGAAGGGCTGCGCCAGGCGGAATTTGTGGTCGTCCAGGATGCTTACCAAACCTCGGAAACGGCGGCCTTTGCCGATGTGTTGCTACCGGGCGCGGTCTGGGCGGAAGCCGACGGGACAATGACGAATTCCGAACGGCGGGTGACGCGTTTTCAGCCGGCGGTGCCGCCCCCGGGCGATGCGCTGGCGGATTGGGAAATCGTTTGCCGGGTGGCCGGGGAGATGGGGTACGCCGAGGCGTTCGGCTATGCGGATGCGGAGGCTATTTTTGACGAGTTTCGCGGCTTTTATAATCCCGCCACGCACTGGGACCTGCGGGGCATGTCCTACGAACGCCTGTGCAACGCGCCGCTGCAGTGGCCGATGGGTCCGGGTCAAATGAAGGGGCAGGCGATTCGCGACCGCGAGGCGCGCAGCGACCGCCTGCGTTTTCCGACTTCGAACGGGCGGGCGCGCTTTGTGAACCATCCGGTGGCGCTGCCCGAAGAGACGGTGGACCGCGCGCATCCCTTTGTGCTGAACACCGGACGGCTGGCGCACCATTGGCACACCCTGACCAAGACCGGTGAGGTGGCGGCCTTGAACCGGCTGCATCCGTCGCCATTTGTGGTCCTGCATCCGAGCGATGCGCAAGCGCTGGGGATCGCCGAGGGCGAAACGGCGTCCATCGGCTCGCGCCGGGGGAAACTGGTGCTGCCGGTCCAGCTTTCAACCAGCGTGCGCCCGGGTTCCTGTTTCGTGCCGATTCACTGGAATGACCGGTTTGGCGAGCAACTCTGCGTCAACGAGGCGACTAACGACGCGGTTGACCCGTACTCGCTGCAGCCGGAGTTGAAGGTCTGCGCAGTGCGTATCGAAAAGACCATGACAGAACCTACTCAGGAGGAAGCGCTGCTGGCCCTCCTGGGCGAAGGCAGACGCATGGCCGAGGCCACGCACGCCTTCAGTACTGCGCAACGGCAGGCCATCGTTTCCGCCTTCAACGCCGCGTTTACCCATGGGAGCTGATCTTTCCAGCAGCGGCAGCTTTACCGACCCGCAGAAGCAATACCTGCAGGGGTTTTTTGCGGGGGTCGGGCAACGCAGCCTGGTTCCTTACGTGGGGACCGGCGCGGATGGCCGGTTGACGCATGACCCCGCGCAAGGCGGCGACAATGCAGCCGTAGAGACCGTGCACGGGGTGCCCATTGACGATCTGTGTAAGGAGGAACAGATCAAGCACGAGCAGCACGGGCTGGATATTTGGGATACCCTGCTGGATAGCGCGACCCGGGATCGTTTTCCGGAAGGGGGAGATGTATTTCGGTACAAGTTTCATGGCTTGTTTTACGTCAAGCCGGCGCAGGACTCACTGATGCTGCGCTGCCGCATTCCCGGCTGCGCGCTGCGGGCGGAGCAGTTTGAAGCGATCGGGGAGATCGCCGAGAAATGGGGCGGGGGCTATTGCCATGTGACCACCCGTGGGAACATTCAGGTGCGCGAAATACAGGCCCGTGACAGTCTGGATGTGCTCTTGAGGCTGCGGGAGGCGGGGCTGACCTCACAGGGTTCAGGTGCCGACAACGTGCGCAACGTGACGGCCTCGCCGACCAGCGGCTTTGACCCGGACGAGGTTTACGACGTGCTGCCGCTGGCCCGGGCCATGCATCACTACATACTCAATACGCGGGAGCTGTACGATCTGCCGCGCAAGTTTAACATCGCCTTCGACAACGGCGGGGCGATCAGCGTGTGCGCCGATACCAACGATATCGCGTTTTACGCGGTGCGGGTGCGCGCGGCGGCGGATGCGCCAATGGAAGTTTTTTTCCGCGTGCAGTTGTGCGGGATCACGGGGCACCGGCAGTTTGCCTCGGATTGCGGGTTGTTGCTAAAGCCGGAGGAGTGCGTGGCGGTGGCGGCAGCGATGCTGCGGGTCTTCTCGGAAAACGGCGACCGCACCAATCGCAAGAAAGCCCGGCTGAAGTACCTTATCGACAAATGGGGGACCGAGCGATTTCTCGAGGAGACGCAGAAGAAGCTGGCCTTTGAACTGCGCCGAGGCGCTTTGGAGGATTGCGAAGCGCGGCGCAAGGTCGAACATCATGGCCACATTGGTGTGTATCCACAATCCCAGGACGGTCTGGCTTACGTGGGGGTGTGCGTGCCGGTGGGTCGACTGACGGTGGCGCAGGTACGTGGGCTTTCCCAGCTGGCGCGCGAGTTTGGCCAGGGCGAGGTGCGTCTGACCGTCTGGCAAAATGTGCTGATGCCGCACGTGCCCGAGGCGAGGGTGGATGCCCTGGTCGAGGCGCTGGACGCGCTCGGGCTGAGCGTGGAGGCCAACCCCATTTCCAACGGGCTGGTTGCCTGCACGGGCAATCAGGGCTGCAAGTTTTCCTCGACCGATACAAAGCGGCACGCGATCGAACTGGGGGCCTATTTGAAAGAGCGCCTGAGCCTGGATACGCCGCTGAACATCCACTTTACGGGGTGCCCGCATTCCTGTGCGCAGCACTACATCGGCGATATCGGTCTGATCGGGGTTAAAGTCAAAGAGGGCGAGCGCAGCATTGAGGGCTACAACATCGTGCTGGGTGGCGGCGTGGATGATCGCCAGGCAATCGCGCGTGAGGTCTTTTCGGCGGTGCCGTTCAGCAAAGTCCCTGCGCTTTTGGAATCCGTGCTGCGTGCGTACCTGTCCGAACGCGCCCCCAGCGAGCCTTTTCACACGTTCACTCGTCGTCATTCCGAGGCTGAGCTCGACGCGCTCTTTGCCTCCGCACTGTCCGCATAAAATGTCATCGGTACCTTACATTCCTGACAATGCACCGTTTTCCGAGAGCCAGCGTGCCTGGCTGAACGGGTTTCTAGCTGGCCTGTTTTCACAGGCACCCGGCGAGGCTGGCGGTGCCGCGCAAGCAGAGTTGAACGCGACTTCGGCGACGATTGTATACGGCTCACAGACCGGCAACGCGGAGACGCTTTCGAAGCAGGCGGCCAAACGGCTGACGGCGGCCGGGGTGAAATCGAGCGTCTGCGAGATGGACAGTTTTGACCTGGAGCAACTGCCGGACACCGAGAACCTGCTGGTGATCACCAGCACCTATGGAGAGGGCGAGCCGCCGGACAATGCCCAGGCGTTTGTTGAAGCCTTGCAGGGTGAGGCGGCCCCGCGCCTGGAAAACACCCGTTTCGCGGTCTTTGGTCTGGGCGACACCAATTACCCGGACTTTAACGAGTGCGCGAAGGTGTTGCAGGCGCGGCTGACCACGCTAGGCGGTCGCGAATTGCTGACACCGGTTTACAGCGATGTCGATTTTGAAGCGCCGTTCGAGGCGTGGCTGGGCAGTGTCATCGACGCGGTGAAGGCGGGCGGTGCCCGTGCACTCGCGGGCAACGCGATTTTGGTGAGCGAACCGGAAGTCGAGCCGGCCGAGGCGGCCCGGAAGTATACGCGTAAAAATCCGTTCAAGGCGCGCATTGTCGGCAACGCCAATTTGAACGGTGCCGGTTCGGCCAAAGAGACCCGGCACGTCGAATTGAGCCTGGAGGGTTCGGGCATTTCTTACGAACCCGGCGACGCGCTAGGGGTCTGGCCGCGCAATTGCAGCGCTCTGGTGGACGAGGTCATCGAGCGGGTCGGCTTCGATGGTGAGGAAGCTGTGACGACACCCGATGGCCAGGAAGTTTCACTGCGGCATGCGCTGCAGAATTTTTACGACATCTCCCAGCTCAGTGAGCAATTTCTCGCCGAGTACGCCAAGCTGCTGGCGCAACCCGGTCTGGTGCTGGCGGGCAGCAACGGTTCCTCGGATCCGAAGCTGTACCGCGAGGGCCGTCAGATCATCGACACGTTGTGTGATTTTCCCGGGCGGATCGAAGAGCCGCAGGCGTTCATCAGCCTGCTGAAGCCGCTGGCCCCGCGTCTTTACTCCATCGCCTCGAGCCCGCAGGCGCACCGCGGCGAGGTGCACCTGACTGTTGGCGTGGTGCGCTACGAAACGCACGGGCGGTTGCGTAAAGGCGTGTGTTCGAGCTTTTTGGCCGATGCCGCCGAGGGCGAGGAAGTTCCCGTGTACATTCAGCCCAACCGGAGCTTCCGCCCGCCCGAGGACCCGGCAACGCCGCTGATCATGGTCGGTCCGGGTACGGGCATCGCGCCGTTTCGGGCGTTTCTAGAGACGCGCGAAGCCGCCGGGGGCGGCGGCAAAAACTGGCTGTTTTTCGGCGATCAGAAAAAGCAGTGCGACTTTCTATACCAAACGCAGCTAGAAACCTGGCTCAGTACGGGCGTCCTGAATCGGCTTGATACCGCCTTCTCGCGCGACCAGGCCCAGAAGGTCTACGTGCAGGACCGCATGCGGGCGCACGGGGCGGCGTTGTTCGCCTGGCTCGAGGAGGGCGCGCATTTCTGTGTGTGCGGCGATGCCTCGCGCATGGCCAAAGATGTCGACCAGGCTTTACGAGGGCTGGTGGCGGAGCACGGCGGGCGTTCCGAGCAAGCCGCCACTGACTACGTAGACGCTTTGAAAAAGCAAAAGCGCTACCTGCGCGACGTCTACTGACGTAAAATTTTCCTGACCGTTACTAACCAAGGAACGTAAAATCCATGACTATCAAAATATCCTATGCTGCCCTATTTTTTCAGCTGGTAGCCCTGCAGCTGCCGGCCGCAGAATTCCTTGATTTTGGGACCCTGCCCGAGGGTTGGACGCCCGCCGGCAAGAATACCAAGTTTGGCGAGAAGTTGAAGGAGTATTTTCCGGATCCGTTGAGCCAGGGTAAGATTATCCTCAACTCGCGCCTGCGCTACGAGTACCTCGATCAGGACCGCTTCGACACCGCCAATGCGCTTACCTGGCGCACGCGCCTGGGCTACGAGACGCCCAAATATTTCGGCGTCTACGGGCTGGCCGAGTTTGAAGGCACCTGGGCCATTACGAGTGGGGACTTCGATGCCTTTCCGCCGCCTGCGGCCGGCACCCCCGGTTTGATTCCCGACCCGCGCAACACGCAACTCAACCGGTTGTTTCTTGGCTGGAAGGCCTACAACTCACACCTGCGGATCGGCCGCCAGGGCATCAATCTGGACAATCAGCGCTTTGTCGGGACGGTGGCCTGGCGTCAAAACGACCAGACCTTCGATACCTTGCGCGCCGAGACCAACATCATCAAGGACCTGTATTTGTCCTACGCCTACGTTGAGGAGGTGTTGCGAATCTTTGGCGACGAGGCGCCCGCGTCGGCCTTGCGCGCTTTCGACAGCCGCAGCCACCTGGTCAACGCCGCCTACACCGGCCTGGAGAACATTTCTTTTCACGGGTATTATTACTATCTGGAATTCCCGAACGCGGCGGCCTTTTCGTCGACCACCTATGGCGGTTTTGTGAAGGGTACCGTGCCGCTTTCCGAGGGCTTCGCGGCGACCTATCGCGCGGAGATCGCCAGCCAGCAGGATAACGACGGGTCGCCCCCGGGGACCGATTTGAGCGAGCTTTACGTGCACCTGATCGCGGGGTTGAAGTACGAGGGGTACACCCTGGGCCTGGGCTACGAGCGTCTGGGCGGCAACGGCTCCGCTGCGTTTCAAACGCCGCTGGCAACCCTGCACAAGTTCAACGGCTGGGCGGATGTGTTTTTGGTGACGCCGCCCGACGGCCTCGAGGACTTTTACGTGTACGGCACGGCCAAGGTGCCGTTTGGGGTGAATCTTTTCGGCGCGGCGCACTACTTTACCGCCGAGGATCGCACCGACACCTACGGGTACGAGCTCGACATCGGGGCCAAGCGCAAGATCACCGAGAACATCAGCGTGCTCTCGAAGATCGCGATCTATGAAGGCAACGGTTCGTTCCCCGTGGACGGTGCGCTGTCGGACGATCGCGTGCGCTTCTGGATTCAGGTAGACTTTAATCTCTAGGCGTCGAGGCGCAGGTGCACGGGTCCGCAGCGAAGGACTCCCGAGGTGAGGACCCGTGCGCGCAAACCGCCCCGGCCTTTCAGAAAGGCGTGGACGCCAGGGCCGACGGCCTGATCCATCCAGTGGCAGGGGCGAGATTCCTCAACGCCCTGAAAGGTGACGCCCGCGAGGTGAAAGGTGGCTCCGATTAAGCGGTTTAAGTCGATGCCTTCGATGAGCACGTTGCGGCGGAAGCGGGAGGCGTCCAGCGTGTGGGTCTTCAGAAAGTCGCGGACGGCTTCGGCAACTTCGGACTGAAAGAAGGTGACCTGTCCTTTGTAGTCGGCCTTGAAGTCGTAAAAGCGATCGCCGACCAGGCCGCGACCCGCGTGGCACTGGACCGAGTCGACGGGTCGGGCCGGGTGGTGGTGGCGGTCCTGGCCATGGCGCCCAAAAAAATCGTGCCCACCGGAAACCCAGATGTGGCGAATCTCCACCGGCGTCGGAACCGCTGTCTGGGCCGGTTCGGCGGGGGATGGTGTGTGTGGCGTGCCCATGGCTTTGTGAGTGAAGCTTTCAGCATGCCGCGATCGCCAAATGTGTCGACAGTGGAGGGTGCACGGGCTGCAGTGTGCGTGTGAGCGTTGAAAACCTCAAAGGGCTGGTGCTGGCCGGGGGACGGAGTCGCCGCATGGGCACCTCGAAGGCTCAACTGCGTTTGCGCGAGGACGGTCGCACGCAATTGGAATACACGGTGTCGCTGCTGGAAGCAGTGGGGGCCCTGCCGCACCTTTCGGTCGAAAAAGTTCCGCTGGAAGGCGTGCCCGCAGTGCCTGCCGCGCGCTGCATTGTGGACATCGAGCCAAATTGCGGACCGCTGGGCGGAATCCTGGCCGCGTTGCGACACGATGCCTCCGCACTCTGGCTGGTGGTGGCCGTGGATCTGCCGCTTTTGACGGCGCGCACGTTGCAGCGCCTGCTCGATCAATGGGATTCAACGCAGGCGTTTTTGGCGTACCGCAGTGCGACCGACGGGTTGCCGGAGCCGCTGTGCGCACTGTACGGCCCGGGCGCGCGGGCCATTCTGGAGAGCCAATGGCAAAAGGGTGAACGCAGCCCCCGTGACTGTTTGAAGAAGGCGGGGGCAGCCCTGATCGACCTGGAGGCACCTGACGCGCTGACCAACCTGAACAGCCGATCCGGCCTGGACCAGTTGCGCAAGCGGTTGTGAACGAGGTTTACTTGCGCCGGCGTTGTGGTCGGCTCAGGCTTCCCCGGGCAGGGGAATTTTGATGGCGGAGAGGCTGCGGGGGGGCAGGGTGAGTTGAATGGGGTTTTCGGTGAGGGAGAGCTCGTGAGTGGTTTCCTCGTGGGCCAGGCCGTTGCGGAAACTTTTCTTGATATCACCGGTAACGAGGTGGTGCCAGGCCGTGGCGGGGAGGGTCTCGGCGACGGCTTCGGGGAGGGTGATGGTGAGGGATTGTGCCTCGTCAAAGTGACGGTTGATCAGGTGCAGGATGAGGTGCGTCTCGTCCTGGGTGGCGACCGCGTCCACGACGGCCAGCGAGGCGCCCTCGGGCCAGCCCCAGCCGTCGGGGTAGCGGGTGTCCAGAGCGACGCGGGCGGTGCTCTCGTAGGTGATGGGGACGACCTCGGTGCCGGCATGGCGCGCGTAAAAGCCGGTGATCCAGCCACGTGAGTTGAGCCGTACCTGGGGGTCGTGATCGGCGTCGTAGTAAAGCGCGGCGATGCCCCAGCTGACGCCCAGGAGCATGCTCTGCGCACCGAGTTTGATGACGTCGCCCTGGCGGATCATGCCGTGCAGGTAGCCGGCGCAGCCCAGGGCGCCGGCCCACTCGAACTGGAGCCCATCCTCGCGCTTAGGCAGGCTCCAGTGGTTGAAGTTCCACTCGGTGCAGGCGACTTTGTAGCCGAGCCCTCGAGCGAAATCGGCGATGGGCCCGATGCCCTGGTTGAGCCCCTGCAGGCCGATGTAGCCGGGGCGCGCCGTCCAGGTGTACCAGAGGGCCGAGGCCTCGACCGCGTCCTGTTTGTAGACCTGCCCGCTCAAGCGGAAAGACCACCAGCCGGCGTCATCGTAGCTTTCGACCGGGCCTTTTTCGGGACGCGCGTAAGCTTGAACGTAGGGGCTGCCGGTGGCCGCATAGGAATGGTAGGCGAGGTACTCGAAGCGTTCGCGAACGCGCGGGTCGGCGACGACCTGAAAAAAGAGCGCGCGGCGGCTGGCGTCTTCGTCGTGGGAAGCCTGGCGCGGGCCGTCGAGAACCAGTTGGATTGAACTGTCCACTGCGCGCATGGCATCGGCGATCGCCACGACGCACTGGATGTAGTGCTCGGCCTGGGCCTCAAGGGTGGTCAGGCCCAGTTCCTTGGCCTTGGCGGGCTTGGGTGGCCAGAAGAAGAAGGTCTCGTTGCCGATTTGAAAGAACTCGGCATTGAAAGGTTCGGAGTGGCCATTTTGGGCGCGGATGGCCGGCCAGTCGGGCATGGTGTCGGTGTCGATTTCGCCCTGGCGCGCATTGCAGTAGGCGACCATGCCGGCGGCGTGCCGGGCTGCTTCCTCGATGGTCTTCTCCTTGTAGAGGGCGTCGTGGAGGTTGACCACGAGCATAGTTTCGCAACCGAGGCGGTCGCGCAGGAGGAAGTACTCGTCTAGGCCAAAGCGGTTGCCGATCTGATCGCCGCGCATGCCGAGGGACACGGGGCGTTCCGGGTTTTCGCGATTGGGGGCGTTGGAAATCCAGTCGGTCCAGTCGAGAACCTTGATGTCGGAGCCGCCGGGGAAGCGAATGAGGGGGATCTGCATGGCCTCGAGGTGTTCGAGGACGTTTTCAGGGAGTTCCTGTTGGCCTTCGGGCAGGACGGCTTCAGGGCCAGGCTCGCCCCAACTAGCCTTTTCAAGAAACTGGCCGAAGAGGCGGGGGTCGAGGGCGTGCTGGGGTGCGTCGCCAATGGTGAGGGCAACGCCTTGGGCGTGGGCGGCAGGCATGGCGGGACTGAGGATGGCCGTGGCCAAGAGCAGCGAGTCGGGGCGCAGGGAGCGCCGCCTCAGGAAAGGCCGAAGGGCTTTTATAAAACGCGTCATGGGCACTGGCTTAAGCGTGGGGTTTGCCCTGAGCAAGAATCCTCTGTGGCCAGCGTGCTGCCCGCCGGTGTGAAGGGAGTGGTTAGTTGGACTTGGTGTCGGAGCGCTTGCGGGTGTGCTTGCGTGTGGGAGTCGTCCTGCGGCGGCGTCTGGCTTGCAGGGGTACGAGCGTCTGGCCCTCGACCCAATCGGGCGGGACGAGGATTTTTTGGATTTCGCTGGGCTTGGGGCGCGTAAGGTTGAGGCGGATGCGCGAGTCGAGAAACTGCATAGCGGCAACGCCGAGTTCGCGGGCATGGCGGTCGATGCCGCTGACGTCGATCAGCCCGCGTGGCAGCGGGCGGTGAATGAGCACGGCGCAGCCGAAATCCTGGGGGCAGTTGTGGCCGTTCATCTGCAGGTTCCAAAAAAAGCCGTCGTTGGTACCTACGACGCAATCGGGCTGGTGCTTTTTGATCCACCTTTCCACGGCCTCGACGTCGCCAAAGTGACTCTCCAGCAGCGGCACCTGGGTGAAGGCGGGGTCGCCTCGCTGGATTTCGTGCATCAGGCCCGCGATTCGCTCGGCGGGGTAGCCGTAGATGAGGTCGTCCCACTGGATGGAGAGGCCGATGCGGCGGTAGCCGCGCCCGAGAAGTTTCCGACAGAGGAGGCGGGCCCCGGCAAAGTCGTCGGCGTTGATAACGTGGATGGGCAACTCGATGGCGCCTTCTTCGATGGCAACGGCCGGGAAGCGGTCCCAGTCGAGCCCGTCGGCCCAGCGGCGCTCGCGGACAGGCCCTACGATGAGGCCGCGTACGCCGCGGCTGCGCAGGAGGCGGTTGACGGCCTCGGGGCGCTCGTACTGGTTGAGGTCGAGGTGATAGAGGCGGTAGCCCAGGCGCGTGCCCTCATCGGTGGCGCCGAGCCAGCAGGCCTGTTGCACGCTGGGAAAGCCATCGTGTTCGGCGCGCACGTGACCGTAGGCGGTGAGGTATGCCACGGTCGAGCCGGGGGTGGCGGCGGGGCGCCCCCAGCGGTACAGGTTCATGTGGGTGATGCCGGGGTCGGGGTGGTAGCCCATGCGGCGGGCCAGGCGCACGACCTGTTTGCGGGTGGCCTCGGAGATGCGCGGGTTGCCCTGCAGGGCGAGCGAGACGGTGGCCTGTGAAACGCCGGCGCGCTCGGCAATGGCCTTCATGGTGACACGTTTGAGTCGCTCGGGCATCGGCTGGGTTATCCAGATAACTGATAAAGCCGTTTTCTAAAGGCAAGCAGATTTGTTTATGCTACGTATCAACGACGCACTCAACCTTGGTCCCTCAAGGGCGTCACTACCCTCGTTCGCTTAAATACCCGTCTCAAGTGCCCTACGACTACGCCAACATTGTCCGCGCGTCTGCGTTTTGGCGATGGGACACACTGACAATTCGTGTCTATGCATTCAGTGCCTGGACACCTTTCCATAAGTCCTATGATCAAGAGAATACCCCGGTCCGCGCTGCGGATCCTTACCGCCGCATGCCTGTCATGCGCGTTCGTTGCTAAGCTTTCCGCCGCCCTGGAGGGCCCGCAAGGCATGTATAGCCTTGTGCCCACCAGCGGTTCCGGCGGGCCCACCCACGTTGCGTCACAAAATGGCAACTGGACCAGCAGTGCCACCTGGGGCAGCAGCGGCGTACCGGGCAACAACGCCCGCGTGCACATTCCCGCCGGACGCACCGTCACCTACAACCGAAATTCCACGGTCGAAATCGACTGGATTCGTGTCGACGGCACGCTCAAGTGGAAAACCAACGCCACCACGAAGTTGTTCGTGGAGCATTTGATCGGCAGCCCCAACAGCAAGATTCACGTGGGCACACCGTCCGGGCGCATCACGGGTTCGGCGGAGATCGTTTTCACCAACGACGGCCCGATCAACCCGGCGGACGACCCCTTTGAGGTGGGCCGCGGGCTGGTGACGCAAGGCGAGGTGCGCGTGTACGGCAAGGACAAGGTGGCCTTTCGCCCGACCAACGGGGCCAGCCTGAGTTCCGGCGCCACAACGATCACGATGGCGCAAAACGTGCCTTCGAACTGGGCCGTGGGTGATGAGATTGTTATCACCGGGACGAGTTGGAACAGCTCGGCGGCGAACTTTTCGCGGGACGAAGTGCGCACGATTCTGGGAAAAAGCGGAAAGAATATCACCGTCGATGCGCTGTCGCACAACCACACCATCCCGCAGGGTCACGGCTTCGCGATTCACGTGGCGAACCTGACGCGCAACATCGTGTTTCGCTCCGAAGACAATGAAGCCACGCCGACACAGCAGCGCGGGCACATCATGTTTATGGGCAACGACAAGGTCATCTGGCATGGTGCAGAAATGAATTCGCTGGGCCGCACGGACAAGTCCATCCCGGTGACCGACCCGGTGGTCAACGGTAGCGACGTGCAGACCGGCGGCGGGGCCAATCCGCGCGGGCGCTACACCATTCACTTCCACAAGGGAGGCATCGACAACATCGCCTCGCGTACGCCGGGCAAGATCAGCGACTGCTCGATTCAGGACAGCGTGGGCTGGGGCTACGTCATTCACGGCAGCTACGGCGACATCCGCAACAGCGTTGCTTACGACGTGCTGGGCTCGCACTTTGTGACGGAGGATGGCGACGAGGTTGCCATCATGCGCGACAACATTGCCATTCGCGGCGAAGGCGCGCCGAACAGCCACGATACCGGCTCCACCTTTGCCGCGCGGGCGGCCAACCGCGACTTCGCGATCGAGGGCGTGGGCTTCTGGTTTCAGATGCCGGTGGTGGTCGCCGACATTCAGGACAATGTGGCCGCGGGCATGGACCGCCTGGGCGTTTTCATCTGGGGTGCGTTGGAAAGTACGAATCTCGAGATCGACGTACCGACCAGCGCCTTGCCCTCGGACTTGCAGTTCCTGGCCCAGGGCGAACCGATCATCAGCGCCGCGCGCGTGCCGATCCAGACCTTCAAGAACATGACGGTCTACAACTCCCACGGCGGCTTCCGTCTGGCCGGCCCCTCACGCGATGACTCGGGCTTCCACCAGTTCATCAGTGGGTTCGGGCCGACGCCCGAATTTGAGATGTTTAACCTGGTGGATGGGTTCACGGCCTGGGCGGTGCGCCGCTACGGGTACGAGTCGACCTATGCCGCGTATCAGCACCTGAAAGATTTTTACATCATCGGCGATGTGAACAATCCGATGTTAGGTAAATTCATCGCCGGTGCGGACGGGGCCCAGGGCTCTGGCGACGGTGGTGGCGGCATCTCCTTCAACAAAAACAACCGCGGCATCATCGTGGAGAACGCGCACCTGGAAGGCTGGGAATGGGCGCTGCACACGGGCCAAACCGGCTTGCAGGGGCTCAAGGATATCTGGAACGAGGAGCCGGAGTGGTTCCCGATGCAGGTGAAAGGCGGCTACTTTGCCAACAATACGCGCCACTTCCAGGGTCCGCACGGGCGCACCGGCAACCTGCCGCCGCATGCCCAGGCCAGCTTCAGCTCGCCGCCGTTTAGCACGGGCCTGCAGTTGCTGGAGGTGCCCACCATGGTGGAGGTGTCCGGCAACCAGGACCCGACGGCCTCATTCACGGTGAGTTCGCTGGGCGGGCGGGCCCGGGAGTTTGATGCCTCGGGTTCAAGCGACCCGGATTACCAGTTCGAATGGGACACCTCGGACTTTCCGGTCGGTAACACTAACGACCTGCCGTTTTACGTTTGGAACCTCGGCGATGGCACCATGGCTTATGGACGCACGGTACGTCATAACTACGCGACCAATGGGAACAAAAACGTCACGCTAACCGTTTACGACGCTCACGGCGCGAACGATTCCACGACGCAAACGGTGAACATCAGCGAGCTCTCCGGCGTGGAGTGGATACCGGACGGCAACGCCTCAAGTGGCATCGAAGTGACCGAAACCACGGCAGGCCCCTACATCAACAAGGTCGGCTGGAATATCTTCGGCAACGGTCGCTCGAAGTGGTCGCACAAGAGTGGCTCAGGCTACTTTGAACTGGATCGTCCGGGCGAACGCGGTACCTGGGTGGCTTACGTCATTCCCAATGCCGAGGCGGCCGAAGGCAGCTTCCAGTTGAAGCTGGACTTCTTCAACGACGAGGCCTCGGGCAGCGCCAACAAGGCCAAGGTCTACGTCTTCGCGGCCAACGGCTACGCCCGGCTTGGAGGTTGGGACCTGATCAACGGCAACGTGGTGATGTCCAACGACAGCCTGACGACGCCCTTTGAAAGCCAGAAGCTCTTCGAAAGCGGCGACATCGCCAACGGCGACACCGGTGGTTTTGTGACGAAGACCTTCAACTTCAACGTCCCGGGCGGCCACAAGTTCATCTTCATCGTGTTGAACGCCGATGATGACACGATCAGCGGATCGGACCGGATGCGCCTGGACAACCTTCGCTTCAAGCGTACCGGTGGCGGTGCGCCGCCCTCACCCCCGGCGGCCCCGAGCAACCTGAGCGCCTCGGCGACGTCGTCCTCGGCCATCGATGTCTCGTGGCGGGACAACTCCAACAACGAGACCGGCTTCATCCTGGCCTACCGCGAGTCCGGCACGAGCAGCTTCACCAACGTCAACGTGGGTTCGGCTTCCGGGACGGGCTCGACGGTCTCGACGACAGTGAGCGGCTTGTCGGCAGGCACGACGTATCAGTTTAAGGTGCGCGCGACCAACTCGGGCGGAAACTCAAACTTCACCTCGCTCGTGAACGCGACCACCCAAAGCGGTGGCGGCGGCGGCACGCCGGGGCTGGTGGTTACGGTGGATAATGGCACCGAGTCCAACAGCGGTCCGAACTACTCCGAAACCGGCAACTGGTGGGACTCCGGCAACGCCTTCTTCGGCAGCGGCGTGCGCCTTACCAACGCCAATCAGGGCACGCACGGCCGCTTCACCCCGAATCTCTCGGGCGAGGCCGGCAGCTATGAGATCGAGTTGGCGATTCCGAACCACCCCCGCAATGCCTCGAACCAGCAGATCCGGATCTCCCACGACGGCGGCACCACGACCGTGACCGTCAACATGGAGTCCAACAAAAACAGCTGGTATTCGCTGGGGACCTTCAACCTCAGTAACGGCGCGTACGTCGAGGTGCTCTCGCACAGCGGCATGACCAACGGTAACGGCAATGCCCGCCCGGTGGCCGACGGCGTGCGCTTCTCCAAGCAGTAAGCGCCGCGCCCAGTCTAAACGAATTAGTAGAGATGAGATAGAGGAAGCCCGGCGGCTCGTCACTGGACGGGTCGCCGGGTGCCTTTTGATACCTGCCATGAAATTTGTATCGAAATACTGGATACCGCTGGCAGCCCTAGTGCTGGCCACGGGAATTTTTATCATCCTTTCGGACCGGACGCCGCAGACGCCGTCCCGCACTTCGGAGAGCGCCGAGACAGCTTCGGCTGAGGCGAGCAGCTCGCGCGTTTTGTCAGAGGAAGCGGCCATCACGGGCTCCTCGGAGGGCTTGAGCCGGCTGCGCGTGCTGCTGGATTCCGGGAACCTCCACCAGCCGGGCCGTATGAGCTATCTGGATACGCTGGCTCTGGCCGATTTTCCCGAGGCTCTGGAACACATCCGGGCCCTGCCCGACAGCCCGGACCGCGACCTGTTTTTGAGTTTTTTGCTCGAGGCCTGGGGACGACTGGATCCGGTGGCCGCGCTTTCGAACACCGAGGGGCTGGTTTCGCCCAAGCTGAAAGCGAGCATCCGCGACCGCGTGTACGCTGAGTGGCTGGCGCGTGATTTGCCGGGTACGGCCCAGTGGCTGGCTGAACAGCCCGCCATCGAAGGCAAGGAAGCTTTTCGCATGGGCCGGCAACTGGTTGAGCGCTCGCTGGCCGAAACCGATGAGGGACAGACCCTGGACTTTCTCGCGCGGTTGCAGAGCCCGCATTTGCGGCGCGAGGCAGCCAGTGCCTACGCCGCGTTGTCGCCCGCGCCCGCGGACACGTTGTTGCAGTGGGCTGGCCAGCTCGAGGACGCAGCCCTGCGCGAGGGTGCCATCCCGGCTGCCGCGCAGCGTCTGGCCCGGGAAGACCCCCAGCGGGCTGCCGCCATCCTCAGCGCCTGGGAGGATTTGGAAAACTGCGACCAAGCGCTGGTGCCCGTGGCTTCGCAGTGGCTGCACGCGCAGCCGACCGAAGCCATCGAATGGCTGTACCACCTCGATTCGACCGAAGCACAGCGCGAGGCGGTGCACTGGGCCTTTGCCACCTACACCATCGAGATGCTGCAGGAGACCAAAAGCTACGACATCCCGGTTGCCGTGCTGGAAGGCCTGCCCGACGGACCCGCTTTAGACAAGGCGATGAGCGGCTACCTGCAGTCGGTTGGGCTCTTTTACCCGGAGTACGTTTTTGAGCGCATCGGCATGATCGACGATCCGCAACTGCGCAACGAGGTGCTGTACACGGTGGGCCGCAACTGGGTTTACCGTCGACCCGACGAAGCCAGCGCGGCGATCGCGGCCTCCTCCCTGGACGAAGAGCGCCAGTATTACTTGCTGCATCATGCGCCACGCGTGGGTGCGCTGAACCCGAGCCCGCCGGCGGAGCCTGAACCGGTCGCGAACTGACGCATACCGACTTGCTCGGAGAAAGCCCACAAGCGAGCGTTAGGCGCTCGCTTTTTTATTGATGACCGGCGAGCGCGGGGCGATGGCGAAGCGCCTCCGGAAGGGGCGGCGATGATGAGAGGCCTCCGCCAGGCGATGGCGGAGTGGGGACGTGATGACTTTTTTATATGGAGATAGCGGTGGCGAGAGCACTTTTCAGGGCTAGGGTGAGACGACCGCTGCGTGCAGGTGGTGCGAGCGGTTTGGGCTGGGGCAGGTGAGGGCGCGTGGCGGGTTGAATGGGAACTGGCTCTCAATAGGAAATAATTTCCTACCTGGTGATTTTATCATGGACAAGGGCACCCTCATGGAGGCATAGTGCAAATCCCCAGTTACTCGTAGTCACTCCAACCATCCCATCCTATGCGCAAAGCACTACTGGCTTTGACGGCATGTGCCTTCACGCATGCTTGTCACGCCTTGATAATTGACGACTTTACTGATGGCATCACCGGCGGTGAGCTCACGACCGCGCCCGGTAGTGGCACCGACACTGCCATCGACGCCGCTCCTACGGGCGTGCTCTTCGACACCCGCGAATGGTTCCTGTTTGAGCCTGTCGGCACAACCGGGCTGGCTGAGTCCTCCCTGGATGTAAACACGACCATTGGCGTGCTCACATTCTCAAACGATCCGGATGTGACCGAGTCGGCCTTCGAAATATCTTACACCTCCCTGGGCGAAGACCTCACCGACGGCGGCTTGAACGCTGTATTTGAGCTGGATGTCTTCTTTTCCGACGTAACCCCGCCGGACTTTGCTACCCTCACTATTTCGGTTGTTGACGGCGATTTTGACCCACCTGATACCGCGAGTGTGGATTTCGACGTGGCGGGCACGGTCTCCATCGCTTTTGCTGATTTTGCTCCGACGACCGATTTTACCGACATCACCTTTGTATCCGTCCTGGTTGAGGCGGTTGGCGTGGATGCGCCGGATATCCTTTTTGACGAGTTTCGCACCAACGTCCCTGAGCCGGCCACCTACGCTGCTATCTTCGGGGGATTGGCGCTGGCTTTGGGCGTAGCCCGGCGACGCCGCAACGTGCGCTAAGACACCACCACATCCGCTTTCATAAAGCCGCCCTTCGCAAGAGGGCGGCTTTTTTTGGCGAGAGACGGGTAGGGGTTTCGTAGGGGATTCCCTTAGTACAGCCGTATGCACAACCTTAGGATGCATTGAGCACGCATGCGCATGGTTACGGCTCGATTTTGTTGGGTGCTAAAGCGATACTGGGTTTCCCCGATAAAACCTTCAGTTGCCCAACTTCGCACCACCTCAATTTATGCGCACCTTGCTGTACTCAGCTACGGCGTGTTTGCTCACGCACGCCTCGTACGCCCTCATCATCGACGATTTTTCCTCGGCCATCACAGGTGGTCCGCTGGAGACCACACCGGTTTCCGGCCTAGATTCCGCCTTCGATAGCTCGCCCGGTGGCGTTCTTTTCGATGAGCGAGATTGGGCGCTGATCGAACCCACAGGGACGCCGGGGCTGGCCGTTTCCTCGCTGGAAGTGAATACGGTCATCGAAGGGCTCAGCTTTTTCAACGACCCGGACGTGTCCAGCTCGGCTTTCGAGGTCAACTACTTCTCTTCGGAAGGCATCGACCTGACCGCGGACGGACTCAACAGCATCTTCGAGGTCGAAATCTTCTTTTCGGACATCGCGCCGCCCCAATCCGCGGAGATTGAAATTTTTGCTGAGGATGGCACCGGCACCGTGGGGTCAGCTTCGGTGCTGTTTGATGTGGCGGGGACTTACTCGGTCGCCTTTGCCGCCTTCGATGGGCCAGTCGATTTTACGGACGTGACTGCGGTGGGTTTCACCGTATTCGCTGAGGATGTCGATGCGCCGGACGTAGTTATTGACGAGTTTCGCACCGCGGTCCCGGAGCCGGCCACCTACGCCGCCCTCTTTGGAATCCTCGCGCTGGCCGTTGTCCGTCTGCGCCGCTCGGCCCGCCGCGCCTGCGCCTGATTTTTTCTGAACCCAACCTGAACGTACACTTTAGCACCTCAACTTCGCACACACTCCATGCGCACTTCGACCTTCTGCTACGCTTTAACCGCCTGTGCTCTGGCTCTGCCCGCACAAGCTTTGGTCATCGATACCTTCACCGACGCCTTCACCTCACCGCTTGAAACAGACCCGGGTGGTTCCGACGTTTCCTCCAGCGAGGCCGGTGGAGCCGGTTTTCTGTTCGAGGAACGGGAGACCGCGCTGGATTCGCCGCTGGGCGCTCCGGCTTTTTCGGCATCTGTGCTCGAGATCGATGAAACCTCTGGTCAACTCGGCTTTTCAAACGAGCCTTTCGTTACGACCTCCTTTTTTGAAATCGAATATACTTCCTCATCAGGGGAAGACCTCACCGATGGCGGGCTCAACTCGATTTTCGAATTCGATCTGTCCTTTTCTGATGTGATGACGCCAGATTCTGGGTCGCTTTTCGTCATCGTGGTTGATGGCGATACGGATGACTCAAGCGTTGAAGTCTTTTTTACGGGTCCGGCGACTCTGACCGTCGCCTTTTCCGAGTTTGATTCGGAGGTGGATTTCTCGGACATCACGAGCTTCCGCTTTCAGGTAGCTCTCTCCGATGTCGATGCGCCGGACCTGACCTTCGACGAGATTCGTACGGCGGTCCCTGAGCCGGCGACGTTCGCCGCCATTTTTGCCGCCTTCGTGCTCGGTGTCAGTGTGCTGCGTCGCCGCGTGAGCCGCGAAGCGCGCGACTAAGAGTCTCTCAATCTTTCACCCTCACTCATCCCCACACAAACAATGCAACGTCTCACCTGTCTTTGGCTCGGTATCTCTTTCAGTGCGTTGGCGCTACCCGCGCAAGCGCTCGACCTGGATACCTTCACCGACCCTTTCACCACCGCCCTTGAAACGAATCCCGGCGACCTGCCTGCCATGTCGACCGAAGTCGGCGGCGCGGGTTTCCTCTTCGACCAGCGCGTGACTACGCTCCAGGCGCCCACGGGCGGCCCCGGCTTGGCCAACTCGTTCCTGGCGATTGACGGCGGCACCGGCCAGCTTGGTTTCATCAACAACTCGAACGTCACCGGTTCGGCCTTTGAGATTCTCTACACATCGGCCGTTGGCGAGGACCTGACCGACGGCGGCATCAACTCGGTCTTCGAGATCGACGTGGCCTTTTCCGACATCGCGGCACCCGAGATGGCTCAGCTGACCGTGAGCGTTACGGATGGCGGCTCCGATTCGAGCTTCTTCTCGACCGGCTTTGCCGGCCCGGGCACCCTGGTGATTCCCTTTGGCGAGTTTTCGTCCGACGTGGATTTTGGCGATATCGTGAGCTTGAGCCTCGGCCTCGATGCCTCGGGTGTCAGCGCCCCGGATGTGGTGATCAACAGCGTCAGCACGGCGATTCCGGAGCCCGGTACCTACGGTGCGCTGGCGGTCGGAGTACTCGGCCTGCTGATTCTGCGCCGCCGCCTGCAGCGCTAGTCGCGAAGTTTGTCGCAGCGCTTTCCGAGCCTGCCCCTTTTTTAGAAAAAGCGTCGTTCGTGGTTAGCGGGCGGCGCTTTTTTTGTGCCGGGACATCTTGAGGAGATGGTCACAGGTTGAGGTCTCGGCATCCTTCGTGCATGCGCTGTGAGGCATGACTCATGCGCAGATGCTGGCCCATCTGGTAGCCGCTCATCAGGAAGCGCTGTCTGCCCTGGCTGGCGGGCGGCATCCCTTTGGGGCGGTGCTGGTTGCGCCGGATGGTGAAACGGTCCTGCTGCGCCAGGGCAACCGGGGGTCGGTCTGCCACGCCGAGACCGAGCTCGCGCGGGCGGCAGCGGCTCAATTTGAAGCGGATTATCTGTGGGATTGCACGCTGGTGAGTACCTTTGAACCCTGCGCGATGTGCGCCGGCACGCAGTACTGGGCCAACATCGGGCGGCTCGTCTACGGGGTGGAGGAGCGCGATTTAAAAGCCCTGACCGGTTCGCACGCGGAAAACCCCACGATGGCGCTACCGTGTCGGCAGGTTTTTGCCGCTGGTCAGAAGCCAATCGAAGTGCATGGCCCAATTGCGGAGGTTCGCGAACGGTTACTGGAACCGCACCGTACTTTTTGGGCGGGCGCGTGAGTCAGATCTTTGCCGCGGAGGCAGACTCGGCGGCTTGCTCGGAACGCGGGTTGCTCAGATCGCCGCGGGCGGTCCAGCTTCCGTTGATCCAGCGCACGAGGCCATAGACGATTGGGGTGTCGACGGAGGCCACGAGGACTTTCAGCAGGTATGTGCCCAGGATGAGGCGAGGAAGTTCCTCAGTTGGGAGCACGCCGTAAAAGGCGATGGCGTAAAAGATGGTGGTGTCGGCAAGTTGGGAGCCCCAGGTCGAGAGGTTGTTGCGCAGCCAGAGCAGTCGGGGTCCGGTGCGTTTTTTGATCCACTCGAAGACATGGATGTCCCAGAGCTGGGCGAAGACCGTGGCCAGCATGGAGCCGGCGATGATGCGTGGGCCGCCCTGGAAAATTGCGGTGTAGGCCTCGGGCTCGATCATGACCGCCGCGGAGGGCAGCATCGTGGCGATGTAGAGCAGGATGGTGCAACTGGCGTAGACCGCCATGCCGAGGTAAACCATCAGCCGGGCCCGACGCGCGCCCCAGACTTCCGCCACCGCGTCGGTGCAGGGAAAAGTGAAGGCGTGGGCGAAGGAGCCGTAGCTGAAGGCGAGCACGCCCAGGCCGAGCCAGCTCAAGTCGAGCGGGACGAGCTTGACCGTCAGCAGTTGCAGCATCCCCCAGAAGCCTACGTAAAGGCTGAGCAGGATCAGGAATTTGCGCTCGCGCGGGTCGATTTCGGCGGACACGTCACCGGTTTAGCAGCCCACGGGCCACACTGATGCCAGTTCCGGTTGGGTGTTCCAAAAACTCAGGACCCCCCTTCGCGCCTTGGGGTAAGCGCAAAGGGGGGTCCGATTGAGGAGGGCCTTGGGGTGTAACCGCATCCGGGTGCATTGGGGTGCACACTTCGGATGTCTTGGGGTGAGTTGGTCTGCTAGGTTATCGGGCCCGTAGCTTTTCCTTGGGATGAGCGGTCAGAAACCCTTGGGGCAGGCTTCTTTCCGATATTGGGATGAATTTTTGGGGTTAAAACGCCTCCAGAATGAAGAAGGCGGCGTCCTCAGCTGACTCGAAGTCAAATTCCAGTTCTCCGTCTGCATTCACCCGGATGTCGGGCAAATTGAAGTCAAAGTTCTGGAAGCCGTTGGGGCCGGCGTTGAGGTCGGTCGTCTTCTTCAATCGAAGCGTCAGAGTGAATCTGCCGGTTTGCGGATTATACGTCAAGACCGGAGCTTCAAAAGCGATGCCCTGAAGCTGTTCGACCGTGAAGAGGTCGTTGAGGGAGGCGGTGGCGAAGTACAGGTCGACGAGGTCGGGCTGCGGATTGAGGTAATCGAAGCCGAGCGCGGCCAACTGCAGTTCGGGCCAGTCGTCCATGCCGTCGTTGTCGGTGTCCTCGCCGAGGGCGACCACCACGGCGTTGACCGGGAAGGTGAAGACGCTCTGTATCGGGTCGTCGCTGTTGATGGTGACCGTGCCGGTGATCTCGCCCGTCATGTCGGCGGAGAGCACCAGGGTGAAGGTCGCTGTTGCGCCGGGTTGCACCGGAGCGGCCGGGGCGTTGCTCACGTCGATGCCCGCGGGCGCGAGGATGCTGAAGATGTTCAGCGGTGCCTGGCCCTGATTTTGGATGGTCAGGTTGCGCACCACCGGGTTGCTCAGCAGCGTCGGGGTGAAGGTGACATCGTCGCTGGGACCGCTGGAGATGGTTTCATCGCCCGTGCTGGCGCCAGCGAAGAGTGCGATCATTGGTGTGAGCGGGCTGGCCACGTTCACCGTGATGGTGGCGTCGGAGGTCGCACCATCTGAATCCTGGACGCTCGCGGTGATGGCGTGGGTGCCGCTGCTGAGCATTACCGTGACGGTGGTGCCGTTGCCGAGCGGGCCATCGAGGTTCGAAGCCCAGGCGATATCGTCGGAGATGTCGCCGTCCTCGGCGTCCACGGCTGTCGCGAGGAACGTGATGCTCTCGTTGGCGAAGAAGTTCGCGCCGTCAGCCGGAGCGGTGATGTCGACACTCGGGTCGAGGTTCACGGCGACGGCCTGGAGGTACTTCGCCTGGAGGTAAGCTTCGACGGCCAGGCGTTCGCCTTCGTTGAGCGCGCGGTCGTAGATGAGCACCGCGGCGATGTCCATGTCGGCAAAGCCGCCGTTACTGATCTCCTCGGCCAGGACCAGCTTGGTCGAGCCGGTGTTGTAGAACTGCGTATCTGTTGCGATGCTGGTCCCGTCCTTGAAGAGGGTGACCGCGCCGCTGGCGACGGTGGCCGACTGCACCAGCCAGCCCGCGCCCGCGCCGGGGGTGGACGAGACCGTGTCCCGACTGCCGCCAAAGCCCTGGACGGCCAGGTTGCCGCCGCCGGCGTTGACCACAAGGCCGAAGGCCTGATTGGTGGAGCCTGTGCCGAAAGCCGCGCCCGCGAAGGCATCTGCCGACCGGTAGTTGGCCACCAGGAACATCGTGCGGTCGTCCGAGCCGTCGGGCAGGTTCATCAGCGGGCCGACGTTTTCGAGGTTGTCGTCACCGTCGAAGACCACTGCCGGCAGGAGCGAAGGCGTGCGTGCCGCCAGCGCCTGAGCCATACCGTCGACCGGAGCCACATCGTTGTTCTGGCCGGACTGGTCCTCCCAGAGCGTAACGTCGCCGGTCACGCTGTTGAGGCCGATGTCGGACTCCAGTTGAACGACCAGGCCGCCCCGCACGGGCAGGCTGGTTTCGCCGGTGCCGTCGACGCTGACCTGCACGCCGATGTTGTCGTTGGCGGTGCGGGTGTCGGAATCGATGACCGTGGCGGTGATGTCGTGCGAACCTTCACTCAGGGCGACGTTGATCGAGGCACCGACGCCGAGGGTACCGTCGAGATTGGAGGCCCACATGACGGAGCCGGAGAGGTCGCCATCTTCGAAGTCGTTCGCTGTCGCGGTGAAGTTGATCAGGTCGGTGGTGAAGAAGGCGCTGGCGTCGGCCGGGGCGGTGATGCTGACCGTCGGGTCCTGGCTGCTGACGAGCGGCGCGTTGACCGTGACGGTGACGGTCGCATCGTCGGAGGCACCCTGCGAATCGCTGACAAGTGCGGTGATATCGTGCGTGCCCTCGCTGAGGGACACCGCGATGGTCGCGCCGCTGCCCAGCGCGCCGTCGAGGCTGGAAGTCCAGCTGACATCGTTGGAGATGTCGCCGTCCTCGGCGTCGCTGGCGCTGGCCACGAAGCTAATCGTATCGGTCGTAAGGAAGCTGCTGCCGTTGGCCGGGGTGGTAATGTCGACGGTCGGGTCGGTGTTGGGCGCGACCGTGCCGGCGAAGTACTTGTCCTGGAGGAAGGCAACCACCTGCAGGTGCTCGGCAGGCGAGAGCGCGCGGTCGAAGAGCAGGACCGCGGCCACTTCGATGTTGGCAAAGCCGTTGCCGGCGATCTCCTCGCCCAGCACGAATTTGCTGGGCACGGTTTCGTAGACGCGCGTGACTGAATCGATGGTGATGTCGTCCTTGAAGTGGGTGACCTGCGTGTCGTCGACAATGACGGACTGAATCAGCCAGCCCTCGCCGGTCCCTTCGACTGGTGAAATCGCGTCGCCGCTGAGTCCGCCAGCAAAGCCCTGCACGGTAAGGTTGCCGCCAGTGGCATTGACAACCAGGCCGAAGGCTTCTCCGGGTGCGCCGTTACCGTAGGCCGCGCCACCGAAGGCGTTCGCGCTGTTGTAACGCGTGACGAAGAAGAGCGTGCGGTCGTTCGAGCCGTCCGGGAAACCGGAGAGGGTGGAGACGTTCTCGAGGCTGTCGCTGGTCAGGACGATGGCGGGCAGGCCGCCCGGGGTGGCGTCGGTGGAGAACTCGGGCGAGCCCTCGACGGGGGCGACGTCGTTGCCGGTGCCGGACTGGTCCGCCCAGCCGACGACTGCGTCGCCGCTCAGGTTGACGCCCAGGTCGGACTCCAGCTGGAGCACGAGGCCGGTGGAGATCGGCAAGGTGCCGCCGACCGGAGGCACGGCGTTGATGGTGACGGTCACGGTTGCGTCGTCGTTCGCGCCCTGTGAGTCTGTGATGATTGCGGTGACGGTATGCGTGCCCTCGCTCATGGAGACGTTGATGCTCGCGCCGCTGCCGAGATTGCCATCGAGGCTGGAGGACCAAACGACGTCGTTCGAGATGTCGCCATCTTCGGCGTCGTCGGCGCTGGCCACAAAGCTGACTGTGTCCGTCGTGAGGAAGCTGCTGCCGCTGGCGGGCGCGGTGATGTCGACGGTCGGGTCGGTGTTGGGCGTGGCGACCGAGCCGGTGATGTATTTGCCCAGCAAATACGCCTGCACCTGGGCGATCTCGCTCGGGCTGAGGGCGCGATTGTAGATGAGCAGGGCCGCTGCATCCATGTCGGCGTAGCCGCCGTTGGAAATCTCCTCGCCCAGGACCAGCTTCTGCGGGTTGGTGTTGTAGGTGCGCGTAGCGGCGTCGATGGCGGCGTCATCCTTGTAGTGAGTCAGCTGCGTGTTGTCCACGACGGCGGACTGAACCAGCCAGCCTTCGCCGATGCCCGGAGTGGTCGAGATTTTGTCCGGCTGCGAGAAGAAACCCTGCACAGTGAGGAAGCCGCTGGAGCCGTTGACAACCAGACCGAAGGCCTGGTTTTGCGCTCCGTTGCCGTAGGCCGCGCCCGCGAAGGCGTCGGCGGCGTCATACTTCACCACAAAGAACATCGTGCGGTCGTCGGAGCCGTCCGGCAGGTTGGAGAGCCCGTTAAGGTTTTCCAGGTTGTCGTCGCCATCAAAGGCAACCGCGGGCAGGCCGGTCGGCGTGCCGCTGACGAGCAACTGCGCCGCGCCGTCGGTCGGGCCTACGTCGTTACCCTGGCCGGATTGGTCGCTCCACATCGTGATCGTGCCGCTGGCATCGCTCAGGCCGATGTCCGACTCCAGCTGGACGACCAGGCCGCTGGTGACCGGCGGGACGCCGCCGCCCACCGGGGGAGGCGTGCTCACGTTGACGGTGATCGTGTCGGTGTCGGAGGCGTTGCCGGTGTCGGTGACGCTGGCGGTGATATCGTGGGTGCCTTCGCTGAGGAAGACGCTGATCGACGTGCCGCTGCCGAGCGGGCCATCGAGATTCGACGCCCACTGAATCGAGCCCGAGAGGTCGCCGTCTTCGGCGTCGTCGGCGGTACCGGTGAAGCTGACCGTGTCCGTCGTTAGGAAGCCGCTGCCGTTGGACGGGGCGGTGATGTCGACGCTCGGGTCGGTGTTCACCGTGACCGTGCCGGTAAAGTACTTGCCTTGCAGGAAAGCGACGACCTGCGCGTGCTCGGCGGGGCTGAGCGCGCGGTTGAAGAGCAGCACCGCGGCCACGTCGACGTTGGCAAAGCCGTTACCGGCGATCTCCTCGCCAAGCACCAATTTGTTGAGCACGGTGTCGTAGATGCGCGTGGCCGAGTCGATGGTCACGTCCTCCTTGAAGTGGGTGACCTGCGTGTTGTCGACGATGGCGGACTGAATCAGCCAGCCCTCGCCGGTGCCTTCGACCGGGGAGATGAGGTCGCCGCTGATGCCCCCGGCAAAGCCCTGGACGGTCAGGTTGCCGCCGGAGGAATTGACGACAAGGCCGAAGGTTTCGCCTGGTGCGCCGTTGCCGTAGGAGACGCCGCCGAAGGCGTTCGCGCTGTTGTACTGGGTCACAAAGAACAGTGTGCGGTCTTCGGAGCCATCCGGGAAACCGGAGAGCGCGCTGACGTTCTCGAGGCTGTCGCTGGTCAGCACGATGGCGGGCAGGCCGCTCGGCGTGGCGTCGGTGGTGAACTCGGGCGTGCCTTCGACCGGGGCGACGTCGTTACCCGCGCCCGACTGGTCCGCCCAGCCGACGACCTCGTTGCCGCTCAAGCTCAGGCCCAGGTCGGACTCCAGTTGAAGCACTAGGCCGTTGGTGACCGGCAGCGAACCGCCGACCGGGGTGGGCGCATTGATGACGACGGTGAGGGTGTCGGCGTCCGAGGCAAAGCCGGAGTCGGTCACAGTTGCGGTGATATCGTGGGTGCCTTCGCTGAGCGAGACGCTGATCGACGCACCGCTGCCGAGCGGGCCATCGATACTGGACGTCCATTGAATCGAGCTCGCGAGGTCACCGTCTTCAGTGTCGCTGGCGGTGCCGGTGAAGTTGACGCTGGCCGTCGTGAGGAAGCCGCTGCCGTTGGACGGGGCGGTGATGTCGACGCTCGGGTCGTCGTTGGAGGGGAAGCCGTTGATGAACTTGTTGAGCAGGTAGTCGCGCACCTGGGTCTGTTCGGTCGAATCGAGGGCGCGGTTGTAGAGGGCGACGGCTGCCACCTCCATGTCGGCAAAGCCCCCGCCGCTGATCTCCTGCCCGAGGGCGAAGCGGCCCAGCACGGTATTGAAGGTCTGGGTGTCGCTATCGATCAGCGTGGTGTCCTTGTAGTGGCTGACCGCGTCGTTCTCGACGACCACCCACTGCAGCAGCCAGCCAGCGCCGTTGCCGAGCTCGCTGGATACAATGTCGTTGCCGCTGCCCCAGCCCTGCACGGTCAGGTCATCGCCGCCGGCGTTGACGACCAGCCCGAAGGCCTGGTTGGGTGCACCGGTGCCGAAGGCAGCGCCGGCAAAGGCGTTGGCGTCGTTGTACTTGACAAGGAAGAACATCGTGCGGTCGTCCGCGCCGGTTGGGAAGAGGGTCAGCGTGGTGCGCTCCATGAAGTCGCCTGCGCCGTCGAAGACGACGGCCGGGAGGCCGGTCGGTGTGCTGGCAGGCACCAGCTGCGGATCGCCCGATGCACTCAGGTCGTTGCCGTTGCCGGACTGGTCAAGCCAGCCGCCCACGGTGGCGTCGCCGGTGACGTTGACCACGTTCAAATCGCTTTCAAGCTGCAGGACGAGGCCACTGGTGACCGGGATGGCCACCGCCGAGCCCGCCGCCGTGACTTCGACAGTGATGGTGTCCATCGCAGGGGTCAGTCCAGAGTCCGTGACCATCGCGGTGATGGTATGGGTGCCTTCGCTGAGGGTGGTGTTGACGGTGGCACCGTTGCCTAGCGCGCCGTCGATGCTGGAGCTCCACTGGATGCTCGGGGTGAGGTCGCCGTCCTCGGTGTCGCTGGCGGTGCCGGTGAGGTTGACCGCTTGCGCGGTGGTGACCGTCGTGCCGGTGGCCGGGGAGAGGATGGCCACGTTGGGCGCGATGTTGGGCGGTGCACCGGTGAGGTACTTGTTCTGTAGGAAGGTCTGAATCTGCTCGCGTTCGACAGCGGTGACCGCGCGGTCGTAAAGGAGGATGGCGGCGATGTCCATGTCGACAAAGCCCAGCCCGCTGATCTCCTCGCCGATGACAAGCTTGGTCAGCGCGGTGTTGTAGGTGCGCGAGAAGGTGTCGATTGGGATGCCGTCCTTGAAGTGGGCCACGCTGCCGGCGTTGACCACCACCTCGTGCATCAGCCAACCCTCGCCGCTGCCAGGCAC
The DNA here is from genome assembly GCA_050331815.1 of Opitutales bacterium. Taxonomy (GTDB): domain Bacteria; phylum Verrucomicrobiota; class Verrucomicrobiia; order Opitutales; family JBHJGM01; genus JBHJGM01. Next base: position 53,167 of record JBHJGM010000018.1, read on the forward strand.
GGATGAAACAATGTCGTTGGACGAACCCCAGCCCTGGACAGCCAGGTTGCCCCCGCCGCCGTTGACCACAAGGCCGAAGGCCTGGTTGTCGCTGCCGGTACCGTAGGCCGCACCCGCGAAGGCCGTGGCGCTGTCGTACTTCACGATCATGAACATCGAGCGATCGCCGGAGCCGCTGGGGAAGCCGCTCAGCGGGAACTCATTTTCGAGGGAATCGTCGCCGTCGAAGCGCAGGGCCGGTTGCGAAGTTGGCGTCAGTCCGTTGAGCAGGAGCGGGCCGCCGTTGACGACGGCCAGGTTGTTGCCCAGGCCGGACTGGTCGAGCCACTTGACGACGGTGGTGTTGTCCGAGGAGACAGTGACCTTCAGGTCGCTCTCCAGTTGCAGGACAAGGCCATTGGTGACGCCGAGGATGCCAGTGAAGACCGCGCCGCCGCTGGTGGTGACCGAGACGCTGTCAACGGCGGTCGGGTTGCCGTACACCTCACCGGCGTTGTTGGCGGCCTGGGCCAGGACGGTGTGGTTACCGCCGGAGAGCCCGGAGAAGGTAAAGCTTGCGGTGCCGCCGGTCAGGGGGACCGCCACGGAGGCACCGCCGTCGAGGCTGAAGAGAATCTGGTCGCCCGCGTTGTCGGGGCCGGCCGAGGTGACGTTGACGGTGATGGCGTCGCCGGTGATGTCCGCGCCCTGAGTCGGCGATGTGATCGTGATGGACGGACCGGAGAGGAAGTACTTGCCGAAGAGATAGGACTCGACGTCCTGGCGCTCCTGTTCAGTAAGCGCGCGGTCGTAGACGAGGATTTCCGCCACGTCCATGTCGAGGTTGGGCGTGTCGTCGATCTCCGAGCCCAAACGGATCTGGGTGGCGGCGGTATTCCAGGTGTGCGTGCCGTTGTCGATCAGGTTGCCGTCGCGGTAGTGCATGTAGGTGTCGCTGCCCACGACGACGCTTTGGATGAGCCAGCCCTCACCGGTGCCGGCTACGCCGGAATTTTGGTCGTTGGCTCCGCCCCAGCCCTGGATGGCGAGGTCGCCGCCACTGGTGACGATGAGGCCGAAGGTTTCATTCACGTTGTTGATGCCCCAGGCGAAGCCGCCGAAGCCGTTGCTGTCGTAGCGCACCACTTGGAAAACCGTGCGGTCGGCCGCGCCGATGGGCAGGCCGCTGAAGCCGGTGCGGCCCAGGCTGTCGTCGGTGCCGTCGAAGGCCACGTAGTCGCGCCCGTTCAAGCCGCCGGCGACCACCTGCGGCGCTCCGCTGACGACGGAAAGATCGTTGCCGCTGGTCGTCTGGTCTTCCCAGAGGTTGACTGAGGTGCCGCTGCTGAAGCCCAGCCCGATACCGCCGTCGAGGGCCAGGACCAGGCCGTTGGTCACCGGAACCGAGCAGGTGCCCGTATCCAGGAAGTTGGCCGTGAGGAGGGTGTTGACGGTCGGGACGGTCAGCGTTTGCGACTGCGGCTGGCTGTTGGACCACGAGTCGAAGCTGTAGAAAGTGTTGACGATGCACTCGGAGCTGGGGGCGGCGATCTCGACGTCCTGTCCGATGACCAGATTCAGGGTGGCCGGGGCGATGACTTCCTCGCCCTCGACAAGCAGGCAGATGCCGTTGGGGGTGCTGGCAAGCGTGAGCTGCCGCGTGTCGGGGTTGAGCGTGACGACCGCGGTGTCGGTCAGCAGGTCGGCGTTGGTGACGGTCAGGGTGATGCGGTAGACGCAATTGTTATCCAGCAGTACCGCGCCATCGGTCGGGATACTGAAGGAGCCGTTGCTGCCGCCAACGGGTCCCTGGACGGTTTGCGCGACGCCGTCGCAGATGCGCTCGACCAGCCACTCGTAGGTTGCGCCGGGCGGGGGTGCCGCAGCGGTGTAATTGATCGTCTGTCCAGCGCGGAAGAGCGAGCCGTTGGCCGGCGCCGCGATGCTGGCGGTCGGGACGTTGCCCACCTGAATCTCGAAGCTTTCCGAGAAGGTGGTGTGTCCGGCGTCGGACACCGTCAAAAACGCGGTGAAGACGCCGTTACTGGTATAGGTATGCTGCGCTTGTGGGAGGATGCCGTTCCCAGGCACTGTGCCGCTGGCGGAGTTGCCGTCGCCGAAGACCCACTCGTAGGTCATCGGGTCGCCCTCGTTGTCCGATACGGTGGCGTTGAAAGTGATCGCCTGCGGCGCGCTGCCGCTGGGCGTGCCCACGTTGATCGAGTCGATGTCGGGGGTGAGGTTGCCGTTGTCGAAGACGTAGCGCGAGACGCTACCGGCGGCGAGATTGGCGGTGTAGATGGCACCGTCCGGGCCGTTTTCGAAGGCCACGACCAGGCCGGCGTCGGTGTCGAATTCGTTGTCGGAAAGGACGGTCGTGCCGTCGCTGTCCAGTAGCAGGAAGTTCACGAACTGCCGCGAGTAGTCCCCGTAAAAGTAAGCGCCTTCATAGAGGTTGGGGTACTGGCGTCCGCGCGAGACGACGCCGCCGGTGATGGAGCCGCCGTTGGGCGTGCTGGCGGTGTGCGCGTACGTGAAGATCGGTCCGGCGAAATTCAGCGGGATGGGGTTGTCGAAGCAGTTGCTGCCTTCACAGAAGGGCCAGCCGAAATTGAGTCCCGCGAAGGTCGCCTCCGCCTTGGTGATGTGGACATCCTCCTGCGCCTCGGACTGGGTGTTGCCGCCGACTTCGCCGATGTAAAAGACGCCGTACTGCAGGTCCCAGCGCGCGCGAAAGGGGTTACGCAGACCGATGTCCCAGATGTAATCGTAGTTGCCGCCGGGACCATCGGCGAAGGGATTGGCCGGGGAGCCGTCAGTGCCGTCGGGGACGGAGCCGTCCTTGTTCATGCGCAGCACCTTGCCGCCGGGATTGGTCAAATCCTGCGACCACAGCTGTGAAATGGGCGTGGTCGGCGAGGCGTCGCGGCGGTTGCGAGGGTTGAACTGATCGGCGGTGGTGAGGTAGAGCTTGCCGTCGGGGCCGAAGTCGAGGCCGCCGCCGTAGTGACAGCACGAGGTGTAGCCGTTGAGGTCCTGCCAGATGACTACTTCACTAGCCAGGCGCGAGGCGGGGCTGCCGGTGTCGGTAAAGCGCGAGATGCGGGCCTGCTGCGGTGACGACGGCGTGTAGTAGACATAGAAATAGCCGTTGGTCGTGTAATCCGGGTCCAGCGTCAGATCGAGCAGCCCTCGCTCGTTACCCGAATTGATGTTGTTGATTTCCATGAACAGCGACGAGGCTACGGGGACCGATCCAGAGGGATCGAAAACGCGGATCTCGCCACCTTTTTGGCCGACCAGCATCCGCCCGTCGGGGAGGGTGCGCAGCGTAATCGGCTGGCTCAAACCGCTGACGACGGTCTGCTTGGTAAAGTCCGTAGGGAGCGCGGCGGCTTGCGGAGCGCTCAAGCCGAGGACCGCCAGCACGGACCCAAGGATAAGTAAGAAACTGTTGAACAACTGGCAGTTAAGCAGGCGCAGCAAGGCACCCGTGCAGACACGAGGACGTTTCATGGGGAAATCCAGGGAGTATTATGGAGGCGAGGGACAGACTCGAGGAGGGGATGTCCCCGAGGAATGAATGTCTATATTATCACCTAAAGGTTAAAACACTACTGGCATCGGGCAATCAAGCTTTTATGCGAATAATTGTGTCACATTCTTGCATACACATCGCCCCAATTTGCTGCTTATGTCACAGATGCGTAACATAACCTGAGAATTGAAACCAAATCGTAATTTTAATGCTTGAGGCCGCATGGATGTTTCCTAACATTTCATCCCAGGGATGGGGATTTCGTTGCTACCTCCAGAGTTGTTGACCCGTACAGCTCGACTCGCTTGCTGTTTAACCACCACCTGGGTGTTGTCCGGAGGGTCTGTTTTGTGGGCGCTGGAAGTGCCCTGGACGGACAAGGCCAGTTTACCCGGGGTAGGTGGGGCCACGGCGGTGGTGACCGCGGATTTTAACAAGGATGGCTTGCACGATATCGGCGTCTTTGAGGGCGGGCGTCACAACGGCGGCAACCAGTACCTGGCCTGGTTCAAGGCGCCTAACTGGGAGCAGTATGACTTTGCCGCGCAAAAGCTGGGCAGTTTCGCGGGTTCGGCGGCGGCGGAGGACTTTGACGGCGACGGCTGGATCGATATCGCGGTGACCGAGGACAACCACTCCAGCGGGCCGGCCAAACTCTACGTTTATAAAAACCCGGGCAGCGCGGCAGCGGCGGAAGGCTACTGGCAGCGCTATCAGGTCTGGTCGATACCAAGTACGCAGCACCAGAACGACATGGCCATCGATGACCTCGACGGCGACGGGAAGATGGACATCGTCGTGAAGTCGCTCGGGGATCAGCGTCTGCTCGTTGCGCTGCAGAACGACATCGATGATTGGACCGTGCGAACCTGGGACACCAATGAGAAAAACAACGCCGAGGGTCTGTCCACGGGGGACGTTGATTACGATGGGGTGACCGATATCATACTTTCCGGCGTTTTTTGGGCCAGCAATCCTACCGACAAATGGCGCACGGGCACGCCGACCTCGCACGTGATCGATCCCGATTTTGTGGGCGAGGAAGTGAAATCGGAGGTGGGCGACATCGATGGGGATGGCATCGACGACATTTACATGGGCTCGGCGGAGCGCACCTTTGTGTTTCTGGCCTGGTACAAGGCGCCCACCAATCCCCGCGACGAGCCGTGGATACGCACCTTTATTCACAACCCATACGGAAAGGTGCATTACTCGAAACTGGCCGACATCGACCTCGACGGCGACCTCGACCTGGCCATCGGGCGTTCGTTTGGCGAAAAGGGCGTCTATATCTATTACAATGCCGACCCTTCCGGAGATGGCAGCGTCTGGAATCAGGTAGCGGTGGATGCGACCGCCGGTTTCTACGCCGGGGCGGCGGCGGACATGGACCTCGATGGCGATATCGATCTGGTGGGCGTGCGTTCCTACGCCAACGGCAACCCGGTTGATTATTACTACAACGAGCTTTCGGAAATCGCGGTTGTAGCGCCCGCTGCACCTAGCGGGCTCAGCGCCACGGCTCTGAGCGCCACGGCCATTCAACTCACCTGGAGCGACGATGCTACCACCGAAGCCGCTTACACAGTGCAGCGCTTCAACGGGGCCGCCTTTACCGATCTGGCGACCCTGCCGCTCAACACGATGGAGTACACCGACGCCGGTTTGACTGAGGACACCACGCATACTTACCGCGTGTTCGCCACGAATTTTGCCGGGGACTCGCCCTTTTCGAATACCGACGACGCGACGACCCTGTCGGACACCACGCCGCCGGTCCTGCTGACCGCGGATGGCTTTGCCAGCGTCCCCGACACGGTTACCCTGACTTTTTCCGAGCCGTTGGATGCGGTGACTGCCACGGACCCGGCCAGTTACATCCACACTGGGCAGACGGTGACCGGGGCCACGCTGGGGGCGGACGCGACCACCGTCACGCTGACCGTCGCGCCCGGTCTGACCACCGATGCCACGTACACGGTGGGCGCACCCGGCGTGACCGATCAGGCCAACTCGGCCAACGCCGTGACCAACATGGTCGAATACACGGCGGTGTTCGTTCTTTCCGTTCTCGGTGAGCGGGTGCTCCTGCTAGTGGCGGATCCGAATCTGGCGCTGGCGGCTGAAGGCACGGTCAACCGCGACAACGTTTCGCTGGCCAGTCGTGACAACGGCGACCTGCAGGTCTGGACCATCGCGGATTCAGGCGAGGCGGGCTTTTACAGTCTCTTTAGCCAGGCGAGTGGTCGGGCGGCCGAAGTTTACGCACCCTCGCCCGGCAGCGGCGACAGCGTCGCTTTGTACGACGACAATGGCCTGGACTGGCAGAAGTTTGCCATCACGCATGAAGGCGGCGGGCAGTTCTCCATCGTTGGCAAATACAATCAGCGCCCATGGACGGCCCTGGGAACGAGCGCCGGCGATGACGTGGTGGCTGCGGATGCGACAGGGAGCACGCTCCAGCGCTGGTACATTCTCGATCCGGCCGCGCCGACGCCCAAGGCCAATTCGCACCCCGATGCCTCGGACGATCTGGCAACAACCAGCAGCGGCTATCCGGTGAGCGTTAGCGTGTTGGCTAACGACACCGATGCGGACCCCGGCGATACGCTGTTGGTGAGCGAAGTAACCACGCCTGCCCACGGCTCGGCCACGCATGATGGCACCATCATTACGTATGCACCCAAGCCGGGCTTCACCGGCAGCGATGGGCTGACTTACAGTGTTTCGGACGGCAATGGCGGCAGCGACTCCGCGACACTGACGATCGAGGTGAGCGCGCTGACCTTTGCTGCGTTGGTCGACAATGAATTGCCGCCGGGCGCGCCGTTAACCGGTCTTTTCGAGGATTACGATGGCGATGGCTTCCTCAACTGGAAGGAGTTTGCCTACGGCACGGAACTGGCAACCGGCTCGGGCGACAGCCACTACCCGAAGATGGAAATCTCCGGCGATAACACTGTGCACATCACCTTCACGCGGGCGCAAGGGCGGGCGGTGGTCTGGCACTACCGCCACGGTACCCATCTGCCGCCGAGTACACCAGCGGTGGCCGACATCGACTTCACGCAAGAGGTGGTTGACCTGGACAATGGACTGGAATCCGTCCGGCTGATCTTTTCGCCGCTTGGCTCGATTGGCTTTTTTGAAGTCTCGCCGGAAACGCCGTAAAAACAGCTTCAGCCTCTAGCGACTGGAACGCGAAATGGTGGGCCGGTAGTCAGCTTCGTTGGCAATGGCCGCCGCGTTGGACCACAGGCGCATGTCGCTGAGTGCTTCGAGGCTCTTTAGCTCAACGTGTCCGTCGAGAAAGGCCACCACGGCATGGCCGTCATGGCGGGCGTGCACATGGCCGGTGGCGCCGGGATCGCCCGCGGTGCTCCACTGGGTGCGCAGGCCGCGCGGGGCGGTGACGTTCCAGAAGCCGGCGTAGTCGGCGTCGCTCCAGGAGGGCGGTTCCGACCAGGCTGAAACAAAGACGATCAGATCGCCGGGGTTGTGCGCCTGCGCAAGCCGGGTTACCACGGCGTTGGGGCCCAAGAGGCCGTTCTCCGGGCTGAAGCGCGGATTCTCGAAATCGCCGCCCACGTTCTGCCCGTTGTATCCAAGTGATGGATACAGTGAAATCGTGTACGGGTCCTCCTTACCCTGCCGCAGAATCTCCGAATACAGCGCGCCGGACTCGTTCACAAAAAGCGCCTCGGAGTTGTTGTCGAGGTAGGGCAGCAGCTTCCAGTACCAGCGACTGGCGGCGGGCCCAAGGACCGGTTGGCCGGCGGCATCGCGCACGGTTTTGGTCGGGGTCTGGTGTCCGGGCATCAGGCGGCCTTTGTGTTCCTGTGCGTAGGCGTCAAAGGCGGTCATGGCGTTGCGCGCAGCGGAGGTTTCCCGAGCTGTCGCGGCAGAGTCCATGGCCAGGTTGTAGCCGGCCCCCAGCAGGGTGAAGAGCACGCCGATGATCCCGATGACCGCGATCAGCTCGATCATGGTGAAACCGGCGCGGGCGGGCGGGTTGGATCTGAATCGCTGAAGTGTCATGAAAAAACGGATACGAGGTTTCAGCTTTCGTTGTAGGCACTTTGCAGGCGAATAAAGCGCGTGCTGGCGGAAGTGGTTGGGGTCAAGTCGTGAACGCGTACCGTCTGAGAGCCGTCGGCGTGCTGTTCTACGACGACGGGCGCGGAGGTGTGGGGACCGCCGGGATCGGCGTTGGAGCGCCAGGGGCCGTCGGCGCTGCTGACTTCCACGGTGTACGCCAAGTCGGAGGCCAGCGGCTGCCGCTTGTAACTGAGAGCCAGGTGTTGCTGACCGGCGATTTCGATCAGGCTAACCGAAGGGGTGCCCTCGATGTCGTCAGCGGCCTCCGGGTCGAGTCCGTGCGCATAGTCGCGCCAATTATCCAGCGTGCCGCCGTCGGTGTTCAGGTCGGCGGCCGGCGGATTCTGAAAGGTGCCCAGCCAGTTGGTGAAATTGTTGAAGGACCAGGCGTCGTAATTGCGCGCGCCAAAGACGGCGTTGACCTGCGTGTCGCCGCTGATGACCAGTTGCGTGGTGGCGTCGGTGGTTTGCACGGCTCCCTGCCAACCCAGAAACCCGAAGCCCGGATTACTCTGCTGTGCCTGCAGGGTGATCGTATCCCCATTCTGATATGTCGGCTTTTCGGGCGAGACCGTGATTGAGCCGACTGGATAGAGCGCGCCGAATGTCGCATTGGTGCTGACTTCGAGCAGGAAGCCGTTCAGCGAAGGCTCGGGCGTGTAGGTGCTCATCAGGTCGATGACTGCGTCGCGCAGCGGTGAGTGGATATCCGGATAGTCGAAGGTGATGTAAAAATCCGCCACGGTCTGCCCGGTCAGATCCCACTCCCAGGCGATAAAGGTGCTGCCCGTGCTGTTGGCGGATTCCACCGCATTGGTTGGGGCCACCTCGGTCCAGTCGGTGCTGGCGTCGGGACGGTGAAACAGGCGTGCGCCATTCGGATCGGGAGTTGATTGCGCGCCGGCGCCGGTCTGGATTTGAAAGAGCACGCCTTGGGTGGCGATCGGTGGCTCGACGTAGACAACCAAAGCCGCGGCTGGCTCGTTGAAGGCGTAGATGCTGTTGGTGCTGGTGATGAAGGCAGCGGGATTGGCCACTTGCGAGAGGCTGGCCGGGAAAAAATCGCCGAGCAGCGGCTCGTTGGTATTCGCAGACGGGTCGGGCAGCGGGGCTTCGGTGGGGCTTTGCGGCGTGAAAGCGAAGTCGAAACCCAACCATTGAGACCAGGCATGACCCGGGGCGTTGCGACCGGAAGGCTCGACGAATTGAGCCTGAAGGTGGGTGGCGGAAAGGGCGATGAAGCCAGCTAAGATAGCGAACTTGAAGCAGTTACGGGTTTTTGGTTGGGACGACATAGGATTGAGACGCAGTCCAGACATCGGACGAAATTGAGTTTCTTTCTCAAAAAAGACTTGTCGGATTGAGACTCAGTCTACAAAAGGCAGTCTTATGCAACCCCAAAATCATTCAGATACCTCCTTTTTTCATTCAGCGGCGCTAGCGGCTCCGCTTGCACTGGCGTTTGCGGCGTGGATGCCCAGTCTGCACGCGCAAAACAGCGTGAACTTTCTGGAGCCTGATTTGGGCTCGACTCAGGAAACCGTTGAGTGGTTCGACTACGAGGCAGCGATATTTCGCGCGCCCACGGATAATCGTCCCGATGCGGATACCTTCGACGCGTCCGGTTCTAGCAGCGGTTTCATCCAAAACACGCAGCCGGGCTTCGTGTTTATCACCAGCGGAGGCGCGATTTACTCGCCTACCGTTGAACTGAATTTAACCGCAACGTTGGACTTTGACCCGCTCGACGTCACGGACATCACCAACGTGGTGTTCCAGTTTCGATCGCTGGGCAGCCCGTTGGACTTTACGGCTCCCGAACTGAACTACAACGGCGGCTCGCAGGGGTTAACGGCGGACCTTTTTGCGATTCGTACGCGCGAGAGCGGTATGGGCTTTTTTGGCGGCGCGGAGCGGACCTTCCTTGAAGGCGAGTACGCCCTGCAGTGGGACCTGTCGGGGATTGGCGAGTCCATCACGTTTTTTGAAATCAACTGGAGTCACCCGCTCGACGCGTCGTTGCAAGATGTGCGGATCGACGTGGCCGAGGGCGCTTTTGAGCAAGTCGTGCCGGAGCCTTCCACTTTTACGCTGGTCATTGGCGGGGGCTCACTGCTGTTGGTTGCCGCCTGGCGCCGGGGCCGTGCGTCTCTGAGCCCGCGACGGGGTTCAGTATTGCGGAAAATTTCCTGAACCCGTTCACTCTTAAAACGGCTCATCCACAATTTGGCTATTGAATCATAGAGTTATGCAGTACCGCATTTTTGCCACACTCCTCCTCGCAATTGTTCTCCCGGCGACATTTGCCCGAAGCGCTGAAACGATCGTTACGGTCGGCGGCGCGGCGACCGAAATCGTGTATGCTCTGGGCGCCGGAGACCGTGTGGTCGGCCGGGACCTCTCCAGCGTGTACCCGCCCGAGTCGCAGGACCTGCCGGAGGTCGGCTATGTGCGTGGCATCTCCGCTGAAGGCGTACTCGCGCTGGAGCCCGGCCTCATCGTGGCCACCCACGAACTGGGCCCGCCCAACGTGGCCGCTCAACTGAAGGGTAGCGGAGTTGGTCTGCTGACGCTGCCCGAGATCGACGGTCTGGAGTCCCTGGCCAAAGCAATTGAACTCACCGGTGAGCAGTTGGAACACACCGAGGAGGCCGCGACACTCATCGCCGCCATTCGCGCCGATTTTGAGGAGGTACGCACGTTTGCCGTCAAGCCGCGGGTGTTGCTGTTTATGATGAGTCCTGGCAGCCGTTCATTGCGCGCGGCAGGCCTGGATACGAAGGCAGATGCGATCATCAAGCTGGCCGGAGGGGTGAATGCGGCCGACGATTTCCGCGGTTACAAAACACTCGCGCGCGAGGCGGTGATCCTGCTGCAGCCCGATGTGATTCTGATCGCTGAAGCGGAAACAGCGGACCTGGGCGACAACGCCGCGGTGAAGCGCTTCTTGCAAGACCCTGCCTACCAGAGTACACCCGCGGTACGAGAAAAGCGCGTTCACAGCGTCCCGTTGAGCCGCACCCTAGGCTTTGGTCCGCGTCTGGGTCAGTCCGTGCGCGAGCTCAACGATTACTTCGCTGCCGGCGTCCCCAACGCTGAATGACCAAGGCCGTCGCAGAGGCTTTCCCCCGCCCGAATCTCCTGCGGCGTCACCGCGTCGGCGTCATCGGGGTGATGGGGCTGGTTTCGCTGTTGTTGGCCCTTCTGGGTTTTGCGTACGGGGAAGTATCCATTGCGCTGACCGATCAGTTGAAGGTGCTGGGCGCTCAATTTGGCCTTGCCCAGTTGCCAGCGGACGTTGGCCCGATTTACGAAGCGGTGCTTTTGGACATACGGCTTCCGCGCGTGGTGCTGGCGTTTGCAGTCGGTGGTGCGCTGGCGGTTTCAGGGGCCTCGATGCAGGGCCTGTTTCGCAATCCGCTGGCCGATCCGGGGTTGATCGGGGTCTCCGCTGGGGCCGCCGCGGGTGCACTTCTTTTTTTCGTGTTTGGCGCGCAGTGGTTTGCGTCGATCGGCCTGGGCGAGCGCTGGGGCCTGCCGCTCTTCGCCATCGTGGGTGCCTGCCTGACGACGTTTGCCATCTACTCGCTTTCGCTCGTTGAAGGCCGCAGTCACATTGCCACGCTTCTGCTGACCGGGTTGGCCGTCAACGCCTTTGCCAGCGCCTTTGTGGGACTGCTGATCTTCGGTGCCTCCGACGCGCAGATCCGCAGCTTTACCTTTTGGACGCTCGGCAGCCTGGCCAACGCCAACTGGTCGATGCTCGCAGTGGGTGTACCGGCAATCCTGATACTGTCAGCGCTGCTGCTGGCCTTTTCACGCGGACTGAACGCCCTGCTGCTGGGTGAGGCCGAGGCGCATCACCTGGGCATGAACGTGCACCGGCTCAAGCGTGCGCTGGTGCTGCTGTCGGCCGGTGCGGTTGCCGTCACGGTGTCCTTGTGCGGGGTGATTGGCTTTGTCGGCTTGATCGTGCCGCACCTGGTTCGCCTGGCGATCGGCCCGGACCACCGCTACCTCCTGCCGGCGGCGGCATTGCTTGGCGGCGCGTTGCTGCTGGGTTCCGATTTTGTGGCGCGGCACGCCGTGGCGAATGCCGAGCTGCCCATCGGAGCGGTCACTGCGGCCATCGGCGCACCGTTTTTTCTGTTTCTTTTGCACCAGGCCAAACGTCAGGCTGCTGCCGCATGATCGCCGCTGAAAAAATCGCCTTCCGCCGCGGTCGCCGCCAGATCCTGCACGGCATCGATCTTTCGGTGCGACCGGGCAAAGTGACCGCGATCCTGGGCCCGAACGGCTCGGGCAAGTCGACGCTGCTGCGCCTGCTGACCCACGAACTGCATCCCCACGCGGGTGAAATCACGGTGGACGGTCGCCCGTTGCCCAGCTGGCCTAAAGGCGAGTTGGCCCGGCGCTTCGCTACGTTGCCACAGCACTCCACCATGACCTTTGACTTCGCGGTCGAGGAGATCGTCTGGATGGGCCGTACGCCGCATCGCCGTGTATCCAATCCGGAAAAGGATGCCACGATTGTGACTGCTGCGCTCGAGCGCCTCGATCTGCTGCCCTTCCGGCACCGCCTGTACACCACGCTCTCGGGTGGCGAGCGCCAGCGCGTACATCTGGCCCGCACGCTCGCGCAGATCTGGGATCCGCAACCCGAAGGTCCGCGCTATCTCTTTCTGGATGAGCCAACGAGCAGCCTCGACCTGAAGCACCAGCACGCCACGCTGGGCTTGGCGCGGGAACTGGCAGGTGAGGGCACGGGTGTACTGGTGGTGCTGCACGACATCTTTCTGGCTCGCCGCTATGCGGATGCCGTGCTCCTGCTCAAAGAGGGGCGCGGTGCGGGCTTTGGCCCGGCGGAAGCGCACCTGACCGCCGAATCTCTCGAGCCGGTTTTCGAGGTAGACGCCTCCCTGATCCCCGGAATTTCAGACCCGCAATTCAGCACCGTATTTAATTAATGGATACAAACAACTCAACGACCTGTCTGTCATGACCACTAGCACCGCTCCCGAACAAACCGACATTTTCGCCGAAGCGCTCGGCTACTACGAAGCCCTTCTGGGTGGCTTCCAGTCTATCATCCTGGGTACTGTGAGCGCCGAGGGCCGTCCCGAGGCCAGCTACGCGCCCGCCATCGTGGACGAAAAACGCAATTTTTACGTCTACGTGAGCGCGCTGGCTGCCCACACCGCCAACCTCGAAGCCAGCCACCAAGCTAGCGTGCTTGTCATCGAGGATGAAGCCGGGGCCCGCCAGTTGTTTGCCCGTCAGCGCGCGACTTTTGACTGCGAAGCCGAGCTGATCGAGCGCCACAACACGGAATGGGAACTGCGTCTGGATGCGATGGAGGAAAAGTTTGGCAGTCTGATTAAGCACCTGCGCACGCTGGAGGACTTTTCGCTCTTTCGCCTGAAGCCGCGCTCGGGGCGTCTGGTGACGGGTTTCGCGCGCGCGTTCCAGATTACCGGCGAGCGCTTCGACGAGCTTGACCACCGTCGCGGCATCGATGGCAAGGGCCACGTCTCCGAAAAGAAATCCACGAACTGATTCATGACCGCTTATCCCCACATCTTCTCCGAGGAGCAACTGGCCGGCATGGTCAGTCACATGAACGAGGACCACGCCGACTCGGTGCTGTTGTACGTGCAGGCGTATTCACAAATCCAGGACGCCACGGCGGCCCGGCTGGTTTCCGTCGATGCCGAAGGCATGGACATCGAGGCTGCACTCGGCGCTGGCGCTGAAACGCAAGCCGTGCGCATTCCCTTTGATAAGCCGCTCAAGGACAGCTACGACGCGCATGTGACGCTCGTGCAGATGTCCAAAGCCGCGCGCAAAAAAGTGACCGCTTCGGAGACTTGATTCGCGCCCTTGGCCGGGTGAGTGCGGGGTCGTGTAGCTGTTGTCTCGTGCACTTGTAATAGACGTTTGCTATGACTGCGGCACGGCTGGTCGGGATCGAAATTGGCGGCACGAAGCTGCAACTCGTGCGCGGTGATGGCGCGGGCCACATCCACGAGCGGCAGCGCTTCGCCGTCGACCGGCAAGACGCCGCCGAAGGCATCCGTGGGCACATCGCTCAGTGTCTCGCGGAATTTCTGAACACCGGTCCCATAGATGCCGTTGGGGTCGGCTTTGGCGGACCGTTCGACCGGGCCTGTGGGCAGGTGGCGGCTTCCTACCACATCGAGGGCTGGCATGGTTTTGCGTTGCGCGATTGGCTGTATGAACGCGCTCGCTGCCCCGTCGAAATTGACAACGACGCTAACGTCGCCGCGCTTGCGGAGGCGCAGTTGGGAGCGGCGCGCGGATACAATCCCAGCTTTTACGTGACGCTCGGCAGTGGTGTTGGCGGGGGCTTGATCGTCGATGGTCGACGTTACCATGGCGGTGGCCCGACCGAGTGCGAAATCGGTCACCTCCGTCTAGACGCGCACGGTACCATCGTGGAGGAGCGCTGCTCAGGCTGGTCGCTTGATCGGTTGGTGCGTGAGGCCGTCGAGCAGACTGGGACGGCCGAAAGTGGTCCGCTGGCGAGGGCGGTACGCGTGCAAAACACACCCGGCCACGAGGCCAGGTTGCTGCGCCCAGCGCTCAATGCCGGCGATCCTCTGGCTGCACAACTGCTCGATGCTCACGCCGAGAATCTTGCGCTGGCGCTGAGCCACGTTGTGCAGCTGCTGGCTCCGCAATGCATTGTGCTGGGCGGTGGCGTGTCGCTCATTGGCGAGCCGCTGCGGGCGCGGGTCGCACAGGCCCTGCGTCCGCGACAGATGGACGTGTTTGGCGCGGGCCCGGTGGTCGCGCTGGCTGCCACCGGTGAGGACGCTGTCCCGCTGGGCGCGCTGTTGCTGGCCAACGAAGCCCGGCAGGCAACGCCAGCCTAGCCGGCCGGTAGTGCGCGTGGTGGGTGGGCATTGGGTGTGAAGCCGTTCTCCGATTGTGACCCGAAGCGCGGCATGGAAGAAGGGTTGCCTCGGGCTCAGGGCCTCGCTACCCGAACATCATGGCCGACGCCGAATCCCCCACCAACGCCACGACCGACTGGATCGCCCGCTACATCGACGCCCAAGTAAACGTGCTGCGCGCGCTGGACCCAGGGCCCATCGCCGCCGTGATTGAACTGCTTGGGCGCTTGCGGACGGAGGGCCGGCAGCTGTTTGTCTGCGGCAACGGCGGCTCCGCCTCGAACGCCTCGCACTTTGCCAACGACCTGGGCAAGTCGGCCTCGGATGCCCTCGTGGCGAAGGAATTGCCCGCAGGCTCGGGTGCCAAGGACGCGACCACGCCCAACGCGCCGACGCCCGCCGGGCAGATGACGGCCGAGGCTTCCGCTGGGGGTGACGCGCAGGCGCACCGCTTTCGCGTGCTTTCCCTCAACGACAACATTGCCTGGCTGACAGCCATAGCCAACGACTATGCCTACGAGGACATTTTCCTGCGCCAGTTGGAAAACTACGCTCAGCCCGGGGACGCGCTGCTGGCTATCAGCGTCTCGGGTAACTCGCCCAATATTGTGAAGGCGACGGACTGGGCCAACCGGCATGGGCTCTGCACGCTGGCCATCACGGGGAAGGGGCGGGGCGCCCTGGCCGACCTGGCCCAACACCCGCTCATCCTGGACGACACCCATTTTGGCCGCGTCGAAGATGTCTCCATGACCATCCTCCACCTGCTCTGCTACCATTGGATGGAGAATAGTATAGCGCTATAGAGGATATGCTTGGCGTTGGACTTCAGCCATCGCGTGAGTCTGACTGTATCATCGCATAATCTCACCCGCCCCAGACTTGTCGGTCGAGGCTGCGGTATTGGATGGCTTCAAGGAGGTGGGGAGCTCCGATGGTGTCGGCGGAGGCGAGGTCGGCGATGGTACGGGCCACTTTGAGGATGCGGTCGTAGGCGCGGGCCGAGAGTTTCAGGCGCTCCATGGCCTGCTGGAGGAGCTGCCCCTCGGTTTCGCCCAAGGCGCAGTGCTTACGTATTTGTGAGTGATTCATCCGCGCGTTGCACCGTACGCGGATGTCGCCGTTGCTGTCACGCTTTATTGAAAAACGTGTGTGTTGACGTTCCCGCGCGGCCATCACACGCGCGCGCAGGGTGCATGAATCCTCGCCGGGCTGAGCCTGACGCAGTTCCTCCACGCTCAGGGCGGGGGCCTCCATGTGGATGTCGATACGGTCGAGCAGAGGCCCAGAGATGCGGTTGCGGTATTTTTGAATCTGCGCGGGTGTCGATTGCGAGCGGCGCTGGCCGTCCTTGCCGCTGTAGCCGTCGGGCGTCGGGTTCATGGCGGCGACCAGCATGAAGCTGCACGGCAGCGTAACCTTACCCGCCGAACGCGATATGGTGACCACGCCGTCCTCCAGGGGCTGGCGCAAGACCTCGAGCGTGGAGCGCTTGAACTCGGGCAGCTCGTCGAGGAAGAGCACGCCGTTGTGCGCGAGGGAGATTTCGCCTGGGCCCGGGACGATGCCGCCGCCGAGCAGCCCGGCGTCGGAGATAGTGCTGTGCGGCGCGCGGAAGGGCCGCTCGAAGTACCGCCCGTCGCCGTTGAGCGTGATGCCCGCGGCCGACTGAATGCTGAGGACCTCGAGAAATTCGTCGAGGCTGGGCTCGGGCATGATGGTTGGGATGCGTTTGGCGATCATGCTCTTGCCAGAGCCTGGTGGGCCGATGAGCAGGATGTTGTGCTCGCCAGCTACGGCGATCTCGACCGCGCGTCGCACGGCGGCCTGGCCCTTCACCTCAGAAAAATCGGCGGCGTGCGTCTGCGTGCGCCGGCGGCGGTAGGGGGAGCTCTCGGGGTTGAGCGGGGTGAGGTCGACCTCACCTTCCAAAAAGCGCACGGTCTCGTCCAGACTCGTGACGGGATAGACCGTGATGCCCTCCACCAGCGCGGCTTCCTCGGCCGAGCGCGGGGGCAGCAGAATACCGTCGAGTTGCTGCTCGCGGGCCAGCACGGCCATCGCCAGCCCGCCGCGCACCGCCCGCGTCGCACCCGACAAGCTGAGCTCGCCGGCAATGAGAAAGCGCGGGAGGCGCGCGCGACCATCAGGCTTGAGTTGCTCGGTCGCCGCGAGCAGCCCGAGGGCCAGCGGGAGTTCGTAGAGCGGGCCTTCCTTGCGCAGGTCGCCGGGCGCGAGGTTGACGGTGGTGTGCGTCTTGGGGGCGCGAAAGCCGGTGTTCATCAGCGCGGACTTCACGCGGTCGTTGGCCTCCTTGACCGCGGTGTCTGGCAGCCCGACGATGACGGTACGGGGCTCGCCGACTTCGCCGACATTGACTTCGACATGGACCGGGCTGGCTTCGACGCCGACAAGGGCGCCTGACTGGACAACGGCAAGCATCGCTTTGAAGGGGGGGGTGTGTGCCGCGAGTCTTGGTGGGCCGTGATGGGGTGTCTACTTCTTTTAGGGAGACCCGTCCCAGAGGCACACGCTCGGCGTCAGTGCGGCTGCGTAAGCGCGCGCCAGAGGGAAGGCGAGCGACGGTTGGCTTCCTGGATTTCCTGGGGCTTGTCTTGGAGAAAGGCGTGCAGCGCTTGGCTGAGTGGCATCGGGAATCCCTGCGCGTCGGCCTCGCGTAGAAAGTAGGGCAGTTGGCCGTGCTTGACACCGAGCCACCGGGCGTCGCCGCTCTGTGCTTTCATGCAGACCTTGCGCAACTGTTGCCGCCAGCCTTCGTCGCCACCGACGAGTTGCGCCATCTGCTCGAGGTTGAGCCCGGCGTTGACGCCAAAGGCCACGCACTCCATCACCGCCGCTTGGATGAGGCCCATGCCGAGTTGGTTGACGGCTTTCATCAGCTGGCCGTTGCCGCTGGGGCCGACGTAATCGATCTGCCCGGGCGCGCCTAGGACCTCCAGCAGCGGACGCGCTTTTTCAAAGGCCGCGCGGTCGCCCCCGGCGAACATGCGCAAGGTGCCTTCGCGGGCTCCTTGTGGTCCGCCGGACACCGGCACGTCTAGCAGTGATGTCCCGTGCACGGTAAACGTAAGGGCGGTGGCCCGGACATCAGGCGGGGACACGGTGCCCAAGTCGATGACGATTTGCCCTGAGTGGCAATGCGGCAACAGCACCTCGCGGCAAAGCGAGAGAAAGGCCACACCGTCGCTCACGCTCGTCATCACAATGTCCGCATCTTTGAGAACTGCAGGAAGGTCCTGGCCGGGGACCCCTCCGGATGCACCGAAGGCTGCGCAGCGTTCGGATTGGCGGTCGAACCCGATGACCGAGTGACCGGCGCGTACGAGTTTGGAAGCCATGGCCAGGCCCATTTCGCCCAGGCCGATGAAAACAATTTCAGGCTTCATCCGCCGCCTCGAATTTGCGCCATTGTTCAAGCAAGTAATTGACGCCGGGCTTCACGTGGGGCTCGCGCTCGCGCGCGTTGCCGTACTCCATTTCGATGACGTAGTAGCCACGATACCCATCGGCGGCGAGGGTGCGAAAGATGTCAACAAAGTCGATATCGCCTTCGCCATAAGGGGCTGAACCGGTTCCTTTCATCTCCTTAAGGTGAACCAGGTCGAGGCGCCCGCGCATATCGTCATAAGCCTCGCGCCAGTAAAAACCCTTTTTGGCCAGATGGCCGATTTCAAGCAGGCAGTGCAGACGCGGATCGTCGACCGTGTCGAGAATGGTCTTCATGTGCGCGGGGGTTTCGATGGGTGTACCCGTGTGGTGCGACAGCACGGTCGCAAGGCCGAGCGGGGCGGCAACGTCGAGGAATTCCGGCAGTCGTGACTGGTACGTCTCAAGGCTGTCCGCGCGAAAGATCACGACGCCGGCGCCCATCGTTTTCGCGGCCTCCGCATAGCGGATGACCTCGTTGAGCGGTTCACCCGCTTTCAGCACGGGCAGGTGGAAGGAGGTGATGGTAAGCCCTTGCGCCTCGCAGCGGGCGCGGTAGGCCTCTGCGCTGATAGAAAAGTCGAAGTGGCTCTTGGCCCAATCGGAAAAGACTTCGAAGCGGCTGAGACCAAGGTCGCGGCAGAAGGCGAGGGCGTCGTCGAGTTCGCGGGCAGGGCAGGTGGAGGGGCTGGCAACGAAGGGGTTCATGCGGGGTCGGCAAGGCTGTCTGGGTCGAGTTCGGTTTGGCGGTGGGCGCTGGAAAAGGCGATGAGTAAAATGGCTTCGCCGTTGCCAACATTGCGCGCATTGTGCCAGAGGCCGGCGGGGATGGTGACGGCGTCGCCGGGCCGCATGCGCGCGGGCTGGTCGCCGGGGCCGGTGTGCTCGATTTCACCCTGTAGGACGACGAGGACCTCCTCGCAGTTGGGATGGCGGTGCCGTGGGTTGGCGTTGCCGGGCGGCAAGGAGCACTGGCCCACGGTAAGGGCCTCACTGTTGCCCAGCGCGGCATCGGCAAACCAGCGCAGGTGTCCCCAGGGCGCGTTGTCTTGGCGGGTGTTGTGAGCGGGGGTGAGTGTGATTTGAGCAGGCATGGAGTGAGGGTGGTGGCCTTTCATGCAAGCCGATCTCGCGGCAGCTTAGAAGCCAAAAGAAGCACCACGCCCGAGAGGGTAGTCAGGGCCTTCGATTGGAAGCGGTGGCAAAGAGTCATGACCGCGTGAGTACCGCCGACAATAAGCTCACGAAGTTTACGAGGAGTTATTTGGCCACGTACGCCCGCCGATTCTTTATGGAGGGCTCAGTTATCTTATTGTTGATGCGTAGGGTCTGATTTAGTCTTGTTACAATGCCTGAGATACCAGCCAGAGTTCACATAATCCTCGCCAGAGAGGCAAAGTATGGCCTAGCTATTCGGCGTGGCCCATCCAAGTCAGTCTGCGTCATCGGATGGGACCGAAAAGAAGATCAATTTGAAATCGGTCAGTGGCTGCGTGGTAGAATCTATGAGCGACGCTGTGACCTCTCCCCAGACGGCAAGTATTTTATTTACTTCGCTATGAACGGGAAATGGTCGGACAAAGCTAAAGGTTCTTGGACTGGCATTTCCCGCACGCCATACATCAAGGCATTAGGGCTTTGGGCAAATGGAAGCGGCTGGAATGGTTGTGGCTTGCTTATGACAAACACTTCATACTAGCTGAATCCTTTTTACGTTCACGAGAAGCAGCTATCACCTAAAAACCTAGAAGAGCATACAACGTTTCCATTTCACGAAAGCTACGGAGGCGAGTGTCCAGGCGTCTATTACATACGTTTGCAGCGTGACGGATGGGTCTTGCAGCGCCGCGGCTCCCGGAGTCGAAATGATGACTTTATGATTTTCGTGAAGCAACTTCCCAGTGGATGGGCACTTGAGAAGAGAGCTCACGAGACGATTGAATGTCCTGAAGGCAAGGGTTGTTATTATGACACCCACCTCCTGATTCACCAAACTCGCGGAATCACACACGATTTCCCAGATTGGGAGTGGGCAGATTTTGACGATGATCAGCTTCTATGGGTTGAAAAAGGCGTGTTGTACAAGTCGCGCGTAACATTAGAGGGTGTGGAGGGCGCGACAGAACTCTTTGATTTCAACCCAATGCAGTTCGAAGCGATTCCCGCGCCATACTAAATGGTTAAGCAGAACAGAGCGCCTATCGTGTGGGGTTTTCCAGCTGTGTGAAAGTGGTTAAACGTCCTTAGTTTGAACACGCGCTGAATCACGAAGCCGCGCTTCGCGGTAGCTCTGGGTGGTATCGCAATGACGCACTGCCGCGAGCGATTATAAATGAGCGAGGGGCTTGCGATGGGGAATGTGCTTGATGAGGGGATTACTTCGCTAGGGTTTCGAGGGATTCGGCGGCGTGGAGCCAGGCGTTGTTGGCTTGTTCGAGTTGGTGGGTGAGATCGATGGCTTCGCGGCGTAGCTGGGTGGCCTTTTCGGTGTCGGCGTAGATTTTGGGGTCTGAGAGCTGTTCAGCGATTTCAGCCTGCCGGGTTTCAAGCGCGATGACCTGTTTTTCCAGGCGGGAGACCTCCTGGCGTTGCTGGGCGAGACGGCGGCGCTGCTCGGCACCCTGCTTACGAGCAGCCTTCGGATTAAGTCCGGCTGTCTCTGGGGTTTGTCCGTTGCGCCCTGGTAAGTGCTGCTTGTTGTTCGATGATAGATTCGAAGCTGCGTTTGTTCGAGTTCGGTCGCCTTGCTTCGGGCGGGCGTTGCCGAGGGAAGTGGAGGTGGTACCGTTGTTTGGGTGCTTTGTGGCGACGGTGGCCTGGCGGGCATCGGTGGCAGCGTCGTGGGCTCCGGATTTGTGCAGGTAGTAATTATAGTCGCCAGCGTAGGGAGTGAGCTGCCCGGCCTGAATGTGAATCACGGTCTGGGCGATGGCCTGGATGAAATGCACGTCATGGCTGACGAAGACGCAGGTGCCGGTGTACTGACCAAGCGCGCGGATGAGCGCGTCGATGCTGGGAATGTCGAGGTGTGTGGTGGGCTCGTCGAGCAGGAGCAGGTTGGGCGGATTGACCAGCAGGCGGATGAGGTTGAGCCGGCTTTTTTCGCCCCCGCTGAGTACGCGGACTTTTTTGTGCACGTCGTCGCCGCGAAAGAGGAAAGCTCCTAGCAGGTCCCGCACGGATTGCTCGGAGACGCGGGTGGGACCGTCGAGAGCGGCGTCGAGCACGGTGTGGTCGGGGTCGAGCAGATCACCGCGCTGCTGGGAGAAGTAGCCCAGTGTCGTAGAATTGTGGATACGGCGCTCACCGGCGCGAATATCGACCTGCCCGGCGAGAATTTTCAGGAGGGTCGACTTGCCCGCACCGTTGGGGCCGACCAGCACCGTGCGCTGGCCGCGCTCGAGGGTGAGATCGAGGCCGCGGTAGACCAGGTGGTCGCCGTAGGCCTGCTCGACGCAATCGAGCTCGGCGACTTTCTGCGCGCTGCGCGGGGGCAGCGGGAAGTTGAACTTCGCGATGACGGGTGCGCGGGGCTCGGGGGGTTCGAGGCGCTCCATGCGCTCGAGCAGGCGGATGCGGCTTTGTGCCTGGGTTGCCTTGGAGGCCTTGGCGCGGAAGCGGCGGATGAAGTCCTCGTGGTGGGCGATTTCGCGCTGCTGGTTTTTGTAGGCGGCCAGCTGCTGGGCCTCACGCTCGTCGCGTTGGGTGAGGTAGGCGTCGTAATTGCCGGTGTAGCGGTGAATCTTGCGCCCGGAGATCTCGACGATAGTGTCACAGATGGCGTTGAGGAAGGCGCGGTCGTGGGAGATGACGAGGAGGGCTCCGCGGTAGACGCGCAGGTGTTGCTCAAACCAGCCGAGGGTCTCGAGGTCGAGGTGGTTGGTGGGCTCGTCGAGCATGAGCAGGTCGGGCTCCATGGTGAGGAGTCGGGCCAGGTGCGCTCGCATGATCCAGCCGCCGGAGAGGGTGTGGGCGGGTTTGTCGGCGTCATCCTCGCGGAAGGCAAGTCCGCTCAAAATGCGGCGGGCGCGGGGCTCGATAGCGTGGCCGTCGAGTTCGGTGAAGCGGGCCAGGGCCTCGTGATGCTCAGGCGCTTCGGAGTCGGGATGGGCGCGGATGGTTGCGTAGACTTCGGCGAGCTCGGGGGAGATGGCGGCGGCGACTTGCAGGACGGTTCCCTCGGCGGCGGCAGCGGACTCCTGCGGGAGGTAGCCGATACGCGCGCCGCGCTCGAGCTCAACCTTGCCCTCGTCAGGTTCAAGCTCGCCGAGGATGAGGGAGAAGAGGGTGGTCTTGCCCGCACCATTGGGGCCGACCAGACCTACGCGCTCGCCGCGCCGCACCTCCAGGGAGGCGTTGTCGAGGAGGGTGCGTGGCCCGAAGGCTTTGGTGATACCGCTGACCTGGAGCATGATTTAGTGATGCGATCGCTGAAAAGGGAGCGCCGAATCAAGCAGAAGTCAGCCCACGGAGCGAAGGCAGAATTACGCAGGCGGGAGGCCGTGTTTTGTCAGGAGTCGAAGGACCTCGAGCGTGCGCGCATATGCACGGTATCCGCATGGACAAACGCGGATGCAAGACGGGCCTGCAAGGTGTGTGGCTGGAGCTTGAGCACGCGCGGCAAGTAGCCCGATCCCTGATGTATCCAGAAATAGGCTACGTTTTAGTTCAGCGCGGAGAGGCCCATCCAGGGGAGGCAGTTGAGGCGTTCGGCCGGAGTGATGCGTTTATCGAGGTTGAGAAGCGAGCCGTCGGTCGAGACGTGCTCGTGGGTTTCGGCGCGCAGGTGTTCGATGAAGGCGGTGCGCAGGCGCGCGGTGAGTTCCGTGTCCGAAGCGAGGTCGTTTTGATCGAGCGGGTCGGTCTCCACGTTGAAAACGAGTTCACGCCCGTCATCGGCAAAATAGAGGTACTTGTGCGGTCCTTCGAAAAATGCGTGCTGGTTGTCAATCTGGCCGTGGAGCGTGTCGCGGAGCTGCGGGGCGTCTCCGGAGAGCAGCGGCAGGAGGCTTTGCCCGTCGAGGTTTTTCGGCGAGCGCGCATCGGCGAGTTCGCAAAGGGTGGGCAGTAGGTCGGCCCACTGAACGAGCGAGTCGTTCGTCTGGCCGCGCGGGCCGCCAAAATCGTGCGGCAGGCGCATGAGCAAGGGCACGCGGGCGGAGGGCTCGAGCAGGTTACCTTTGAAGCCGAAACCGTGGTCGAAGAGCATCTCGCCGTGGTCTGAGGAGAAGGCGATGGCGGTGTCCTGCCAGAGGCCCGCGCGCATGAGCCCGCCGAAGAGACGCCCGAGCTGGTGATCGATGTGGGTAATCATTCCGTAGTAAACGCCACGGGCTTTGCGGATGGCGTTTGCGGTTGGCCGGGCGTGGTCGTTGCCGATGCGCAGGCGCTCCAGGGCATAGGGCAGGGCTTCCTCGTTCGACCAGGCAGCGGTGATCGGCTCGGGGATGGTGTCGTGATCGTAGAGGCTGAAAAAGGGCTCGTGGATGACGTTGGGCGGATGCGGATCGATCAGCGAGACCCAAAGACAAAAGGGGCGGCTGCGGTCGCGCGCCTGGAGAAATTCGAGGGCCTCGGTGATCGCCCAGGTGCTGCTTTGCCATTCGGTTGGCTCCGTGCCCAGGGCGGGCGTCAACTCGTTGAAGCCGATGCCGGGCGAGGGCTGCTCGGGCAGGTGGCGGCTGCGTTCACGCCGCAGGCGGCCAAAGCTGTACCATTGCTCGAAGCCGGCGTTGAAGGTGGGCTCGGTATGCCAGTGGGATTTCCCGATCAGGCAGGTCTGGTAGCCGGCGGCGGTCAGCAGACTGCCCAGGTAGTCTTCCCGCGGGTGGTCCACGCGGAATTTTGGCTGAAAGGAGGGACAGCCGTAGCGATGGGCCTGGCGACCGGTGATGAGCGTGGTGCGGGCGGGGATGCAGACCGGGCAGTCAACGTAGGCGCGTGAGAAGGTGCAGGCTTCCTTGGCGAGCATGTCCAGGTGTGGCGTGCGCACGCAGGGGTGTCCGGCGTAGCCCACGCAATCGGCGCGCTGCTGGTCGGTGGTGATGAGGAGCAGGTTCGGTCGGGCCATGACGTTGCAGTCTGACAGCCGCTGGAAAGCGAGCGAAAGCCAAAAGCGGGTGGCCGTGAAATTTCAGCTTCCGAACAAACGCGGCTGTCCCCGACTAACGTGACACGGATGCCATCAAGCGGTGGACGCAGCCAGTGGTTGCCTTAGGGAGTGTGGCCTCGTTTCTTCGGATGGTGCACGACGACGAACGAATCCGGACGCGGTTTGGTAATGCGGTGTACGTGGCCTTGAGTGTGGGCGAGACGTTTGCCTACGAAGGCCACTCGGTGACGCTGTCCGCGGTGGACGGGCTGGACTGCCAGCTGGAGGTGGACGGCGCGACGGTGCGACTGCCGGTGTGCCGGCGGGATTTGCCCGTGAGCGTTTCAGGGGTACGGATCTTTGTGGCCGACAATCGGGTGGTGGCCGCCTTGGCGGACGATCCCGAGCAGCACAGCCTCTGCACGGCGGATGTGCTGGTGTGTCTCTCGGATGCGTCGCAGCCGCTGCTGAATTCCAACGATTACGCCTTTCCGGTGGGCGGCGGCATCGAGTGGACAATGCAGGAGGACAGCCACATGTGGGCGTATTTGGGAAAGCACTACGCGGACCCAAGCAAGCAGCGCTCCCATGAAGGTATCGACATCGCCATGCATCGGTTTCGCGGGCGACGGGTGCATCCGGCGGTGGCCTACGGGGCGGGCGAGGTTGTGGGGCTGCGGCAGAAGTCCGAGGATGAAGTGCGCGTGTGTCTGCGCAGCCGGTGCGACCCGAAGATTTATTTCCACTACTCGCACATCCACCTGCCCACGGTGTGCGTTGCGCTGGGGCAGGAGGTCGCCGCGGGCCAACCGTTGGGTTATGTGTGGGGTGACGGGTTGTGGGGGCACTTGCATGCGTCGGTCAAGGTGTTCGACGAACCTCCGGAAGACCCCACCGTGTCGATGAATCAGCTGAACCACTTTCCGCAAATGTACGCGCTGTATCATGGCAGCCTGGAGTTGCGCCCGCGCCGCTGGGAGGGTGGGGTCTTTTCCTTCGGGCGGAACAAGGGCGAGTCCGACAACATCCGCCGGGTGGACGCCTACACGCCGCTGCTGGGCTACGGCTGGGAGTTGGGGCCCTGGTGCCTGCCCGGGCGGGTTGAGCCAGCGGTCTTTGCGCATCGGGGCATCGCGCGTCTGAGCAAGACGCTCTTCGCGGGTACGCGGGCTGCGTGTGTGAATCCGGAGGATTGTTATCGGTTTCGGGTGGATCTGACGGATGCCGGGCCGTGGCGGGTGCAGGTGGAGGTGGGTAATCCGTATGAGCCCTGCTGGCAGTCCGTGCGTATCAACGGAGCGCACGCGGGCACCTATGAACTCGCCAGGGGCGAGCTGCTCTGGACGCCGCAACTGCAGGTCGAAGCACCCGAACGAACGTTGTGGGTCGAGGTAGGGGTTGATCCCGCGGGCCGTTCGGCGGGCCTGGGTGAGCTTCGTTTCGATCGCGCGTGAGTGAGGCGTCTCTGGAACTTGTCTAGAATTGATAGTTTGATATCCGACTTTGAGATTCTCCCGGCATTCCGGGAGGGAGGCTTTCTTTCGTCAGGTCGACCTGCTAAATTACCGCCAACTTATCGCCAGCTAACTCTCTACGCGTTGCTCCCCGTAATGGCCAAATACGACACACTGCCCCAGCCCAAGGGCCACCAGGCGCCTTCCCTCGAGACGATCACCGAGAAAATCCGGCGCAACAAGTCGATCAAATGGTACCGCTGTAAGCTTCCGAAGGAACTGCACAAGGAACTGCATCAGCGCAGTGACTGGCTGGGTGCGGCGCAGACGCTGGGCTATCTGGGATTGATTGTGGCGACCGGGGCGCTGACGTTGGTATCGGCGGCCTTCTGGCCGTTGTATGCGACGCTGGGGCTACTATTTTTACACGGCACCTGCACGGCGTTTATGATCAACGCGGTACACGAACTCGGTCACGGAACGGTTTTCAAAACGCGCAAGCTGAACCAGATTTTTGTGCACGTTTTCGCGTTTATCGGCTGGATCAACCACGAGGTGTTTGGCGAGAGCCACGCCCGGCACCACCGCTACACGCTGCATCCGCCCGACGACCTGGAGGTTGTGCTGCCAGTCAAGCTGATGGTTAAGGACTTCTTTTTGACAGGCCTGATCGACTCAAAGTCATGGTGGGGCTCAATGATGTTCCACGTGCGCTTGGCCCGGAGACGCTTCAAAGGGGAATGGGAAGCCACGTTGTATCCAGAAGGTGAGTCGGCGGAGAAACGCGCGCGGGCGATTCGCTGGTCGCGGCTCATTCTGGCCGGGCATGGAACGATTTTCGTGGTTTCGATGGCGCTGGGCTGGTGGATGGTACCCGTCGTGGTCTCCTTGAACACCTTCCACTCCAAGTGGCTGTTGTGGCTGACCAACAACACGCAGCACATCGGATTGCAGGATCACGTGAGCGATTTTCGCATGTGCTGCCGAACCTTCACGGTGAACCCCGTGGTGCAGTTCCTGTACTGGCACATGAACTACCACATCGAGCACCACATGTACGCGGCGGTGCCGTGTTACAAACTGGGTCGTTTACACCGAGCCATCCGCGCGGATCTGCCGCATTGCCCGGATGGTATCGTTGAGACCTGGCGGGAGATTTTCTCGATTCTGCGCAAGCAGGAGAACGACCCCACCTACCAGCACGTGGTGGAGTGTCCGGCAAAATGAGCTAGATCTCGGGGCAGGTTTTACAGGCAGCGCCTGGTCTGCGTTCGCCTTTCCTTGGGTGCGACCGCTCAGTCAGGAATGCGCCCGAGGACAGCGTCGCGGGTGGATTCCGCGATGAGGGCGGCTTCGGTGATGAGTTCGGCCTGCACACCCAATTCGGCGAGGGTTTCGCAGAGGTGCTTGATCACGGCATCGAAATGCGAGTCGCCGAGACCGAGATTGTTGACGAGGCGGCGGTGCGCGGCCCCCATTGTGCGCCCGGAATAGTTGTTGGGGCCACCAAAAGCGATGGTCAGAAACTTTGCCTGATGCTCCTTGAGGCGGCGCATCGGCACGTTTTGAAAAAAGCGGTTGAGGCGTTCGTCGGCCAGCATCTTGGCGTAGAAGAGCTCGACGGCGGCGTTCAGGGCGGGCTCGCCGCCGAGGCGTTCAAACAGCGGCTGGGTGGAAGCGGCGGTTGGATTCGATTCCATGCCGGGCTTATCGGTCGGGCGTCGTCGTCGCTGAAGGGGTGAATCGCTTGCAGCTACCAGCATCCTGGCTGCGTTTTATGGGGCGACCCGCGTCGCCTCGACAACGATGAAACCCTCGGGGGTGGTGGCGACGGATTCGTCGAGGACGAAGGTGCGGTAGGTCCAGTCCGGCTCGCTGATGCCGCTGTAACTGCCCAGGGCCGGCAGCCCGTCGTCGAGCGCTGGCTTGAGTTCAAAAACGGCGATCGTGTCGGCAGGGCTGGTGCTGTTGAGGTCACGACGGCCCCGGACGGTGTAATCGATCTCGTCACCGGAGGCGGTGGCCGGGTTGACAGCGGTATCGGCGGCGAAGATGGCGTTCTTGCGGACTGGAAACGTCAGCGAAAAATACTCGCCGGAGCGTCCCGGGACCTCGATCAACGCACGGCGGAATTTGCCCTCGGTGGTGCCGTCGCCAGATGGGTTTGTGTCAAAGGCGAAGTGCTCGCCATTGAGGCGACCGTCCTGGTTCAGGTCCTGGTCGATGGAGGTCAGCCCGCCGGGTACCCCACGCGCACCGGTCCACAGTTCGTAGGGCGAAAAAGTGGTGGTGTAGGTCAGGCGAAGGATGTCGACACCACCTTCGTTAACGACGCCGAAACCGGTGATGAAGACGTTGGCGGGCAGTTCGACAGCACCGAGTGTGGCGGTGGTGTCGTCCAGGGCGGTGCTCGAGGTCGTGGTGACCAGATCGATGTCGGTAAAGGTGGTGCCCACGCCGAGCGGGCCGGGCCCCGGTGGCACAAAATCGAAGTCGACCTCGATGCTGCCGGCCAGGCGCGCGTCGAGCGTTTCGATACGTGCGTAGGTCGCGGGCTGTCCGAGGTTGGTCAAGCTGACAGGGGTCTCGCCATCGAGGTGGAAGGTCAGTGTGCTGGTCCCGCCGATTTCAAAATCCACCGCCTGGATGAAGCTGGAGTTGAGCGTCAGGTGGCTCGCGTAGGTACCCTGGATGGACGGGTCGGGGGCGATTTCGAAGGTGCTGTTATCGACCGGGGAAAAGAGGCCCACCGTAAATAAAGGGGTGAAGAGTTGGGAGCGGACAAAGGTGAGGTTTGTGGTGGCCTGGCTGGTGGCGCTGTCGTTGGTGTTGTCAATCAGACCGGCCAGAACGAAGCCGCCGCCGCTGCTATCAAGGGCCAGGATACGCGTGTCGGTAAAGCTTACGTCGATGTCGGCGTTCAGGGTGTTGCCGTCTCGCAGCTCGTGACGCCCGATCAACAAGACGTTCGTATCGACGGTGACATCTTCGAAGGTGGCCGACACGTTCATCAGGTTGCTGGGAAAGAAGGAGTCGTTTTCGCCGATGGTGATTTGGCCGACTTCCAGGTCGTGAATCCGGGTGAACTCGGCGGTCAGGCTCTGGCGCAGCGAGGCAGCGAAGCCAGTGGGCGGGGCCAGCTGAGAGGACGCTGCCAGGAGCAGGCCAGAGCTCCCCTCGCCGAAGTCGAACGTGTCGATGTCCTCAAAAATAAGTTCAGCGGTGAGGTTCAGCTGCGGATCGCCGAGGGTGCCGAACGAAAATACGCTGGCGGCATCCAGCCGCTGACCTGAAGTCGGGAAGGAGGTCCCTGGTTTTTCATCGATTCGTACGGTCGCCACATCGCGGACAATCAGTCTTCCGAAGGAACCGTAGTTGCCGCTGGGCACGTCGAAAAGCAGTCCGTTGCCAACGCTGACGGATGGGCTCAGTTCGAGCAGGGGTGCGTTGCGAACGGTCAGCCCACCAGCACGGTCGGCTGAGGTGAAAGGCGCGCTGATCAGCTGTTGCGAGCCGATGGAGGTGCTGCCCTCAAACACTTCCAGCGTGATGCCATCAAAGAGGACGGACCCGTTCCCATCGGCAGAGCCGGCGACCAACGACTTTACGCGGAGGGTGGAGGGAACGCCCGGTCCCGAAAGTGCCTGGGCCAGCTGTCCGTTTTCGATGACGGCGTCTTCGAGCGGAGTGTCGGGTACGTCAATCGGGACCCAGTTGGCCGGGTCGAAGA
The DNA here is from genome assembly GCA_050331815.1 of Opitutales bacterium. Lineage (GTDB taxonomy): Bacteria > Verrucomicrobiota > Verrucomicrobiia > Opitutales > JBHJGM01 > JBHJGM01. The sequence continues at coordinate 82,421 of JBHJGM010000018.1, forward strand.
ACTCATCCGGCGAGGGCGCACTAAACAAGCGCCGCGGGTTGAACTGGAGGAAGGTGATGTCCGGACTGAAAGCTCCGGGAACCAGGCCGAGCGCCTCGTCGACGTCGATGATGTCCGTAGTGGTTCGCAGCCGTACTGAGACCAGTTCGGAACTGGTGGACTCGGTAGCGGCAAACAACGTGATTAAGTAGGTGGTTTGGTCCAGGGAGGGGTTGCGCAGGTCGACAAGGACGGTATCGACGATCACCGGACGCACGGTCAGGAAATCGTCGATCGTGACGTTGAGCACGGGTTCGCTGAAGGTGACCGTGAGGTCCACGGAAGCGCCGGCGGCGGGCGTGGTAGTGGAAGGGACGATCGAGACAACGGTCGGTGCAATGGCGCACAGTGGATGTCCCAGGCCCAGGGACAGAAGCATGACACTGGTGGTAAAGCAGAGGGAACGAGCAGAGGCGAGCATACGCCTATGGGCATAATGAGCCAAGCCGTCTGTTGCAAGTGCAATGACCCGAGTGGTTACATCTCATCCATGCAGGTCACACGCGCTGGCAGGCTGCCGAGTCTCAGCAGGCTGCCTGAGAAACACAAGTGGCTTAGCCCGCCGATGCCGGTGACTTGGGTGGAGCCGGTGTGCCGGTGTCCGCAGTGGAGGGGGCCTCGTCTTCGGTTGAGGCGGGCTCGCTGGCTTCAGCATTTTCCGAAACGGGCGCATCGGCTTCAGCGGCAGCCTTTTCGTTGCGCGCCTGCTCGACGAGTTCCTGCTGAATCGCCATTTCGAAACGAACGAGTACCGGCTCCAGGCGGTCGAGGAAAGCCTGTTTGCCTCGGAAGGAATTGCGCCGGTGCGCCTCGGTGACGTCATCCAGCGGCCAGCGTATGAATACGGATTCCTCGCCGATGCCGGGAGCGATGCCGAAAATGAACGGACCGTCGCGATTTTCCAACAGGGCGGGGTTTAGGCGCTTTTCCAGTTCGGAAGAATCGCTTTCCAGAATGACGAGCGGGGTAGACTTTTTGAAGTAGCGGCGCACGTCGCGATCGTCGACGACCTGCTTGATAAAGTCGCGAAACTCCTCGTGGTCGGCCCGGTGACGATAGAGCACCATGATGCCTTCGCCGGGTTCGAGCTTGGCCAGCGACCGTTCCAAATCGATGGACCAGAAGCCAACCAGAGGCCGGAATTCTGGCTTCGTTTCAGCCGGCATCGCGGGTGCTGCTTCCTCAGCCTCAGTCGGCGTTGCCTCAGCTTCCGGTGCAGGTTCAGGCGCGTTCTCGGTTAGAATGGCCTCAGGTTCTGGTGCCGGCTTGGTAGCGGCTTCTTGGGCGGGTGCCTCCGCGGCGTCATCCTTATGTTGGGTCAAGGAAGGGGTGCGGCGGCGGACCTTCGCTTCGACCACGGCGGAATCGGCGTCGACTTCAGCAAGGGTAGGCGCGGGTGCGGGCGCAGCGTCGGACGCTTCCGGTTTGAGAATTTTGCGGGCTTTTTCTGGCAGCGAAGCCTCTTTTGCGGCGTCGGATTGAGCGATTTTGGGCTCAGGCGTTTCAGCTTTCTGGGTGGCCGCGCCTTCAGTAGCCGCCGTCAGTGGCTTGGCGCTGCTGGCCACAAATTTCTGGTCCGCATCGGAGAGGATGCTGATGGCCAGCCAGCCCTCGCGGCCGTCTACGGCACGGCGCACCAGAATATGGTCGCGGGTCTGGTCCAGAAGTTCGCCCTCAAAGGTGCGACCCTGGCGATCGGTCCAAATACGTGCATGCGCAGCCGACAGGCCGAGCGAAAAGATGAGTACAGTCAGAACTACCAAGCGCATAACCGGGGGAGGAAGGAGCGTTGGAGAGGGAATCGGGAGAAATTTGAGAATACCATGATATGACGATCTCGCTACCCGGGTCCAGCGTTTTCCACGCCTGATATACCCCTAGGGAGTCGGCTGATTGGCTTCGTCCTTGAATGCCGCAGGTCGGATGCCCAGATTGTGGCTCATGACGCAGGCGAAAACGGGCTGGCAACTGGGGCTGACCGGTGGAATGGGGTGCGGCAAGTCGACCGCGGCGGATTTCTTTGAGGGTCTGGGCTTTGAACGGCTCGATTCCGATGTGCTCGTGCGTGAACTGCTCGCCTCGGATGCCGCGGTGCACGCGACCTTGCGCGAGCGCTGGGGCTCGCGGGTGTTTACCGCCGAAGGGAAGGTCGACCGGCGCGCAGTGGGCGCGATCGTCTTTTCGGACCCACGCGAGTTGGACTGGCTGGAAAGTGCGCTGCACCCGCGCGTTCGTACGCTCTGGCAGCGCTGGCTCTCCGAACGGACGCACAAGCGGTGTCTGGTAGAAATCCCCCTGCTCTTCGAAAAAAACCTTGAAAAGCACTTTGATTCCGTGGTTTGTGTTACTTGTTCGGACGTGACACAACGGGCACGGCTGCGAGCCCGAAACCTCCAAGAGGCCGACATTTCGGCCCGACTTCAGCGTCAATTGCCGTTGAGCGAAAAGGTCCAACGCGCCGACTTTGTCCTCTCCAACGATGGCAGCGCCGATTTCCTAAAAAAGCAAATCGTTCATTTTATTCAATTTTGCCTACCCCGTTGCCCGCAAGCGGCTTCGGAAACTGCCTGAGCAACGCTCCCCGCTTTCGCCAAGGGCAACCCACCGTTTGCCTGCAGATGCCTCGGGCGTTTGTGCGAGCCAACCCAATCGCAAACCTGACGTTCCCGGCCCTGCACGCCGCAAACTTCTTGTTTACTTACGCTTGAATCGATGAGTGAATCCGATACCCATGTAGCCGCCGAAGCCGATGCGCCTGGTCCCTTGGAGGCGACCACGCAATCGCTAAAAAAATCCCAGGTGCAGCGGCGCGGGCGAGCCCGCAAGCAGGCTGCCAGCGACGAAGACGAAGCGGCTCCACCCAAAAAGAAGACCGCCCGCAAGTCCGCCAAGCAGCGCGAGGAAGCCCCTGAAGAGGATATCCCGACCTCCTTCAGCGCGGACCCCGATGAGGTGCCCACCAGCTACTCCAGCGACGATGACGACGCGGGCGACCGCGAACGTGAACAGCCACGCGACACAAAATCAAATCAGGAGCGGGCGAGTGACACCGAGGACGAGGCATCCGGTCGAAGCGGCGGTGGCCCGACGCAGGGTGGCGGTGGCCCACAAGGCAGTCATGGCCGTCAGGGAGGTGGCCAGCACCCTTACAAACAGGGCAAGTACAACAAAAAGAGCAAGCACCCCCAGCACAACAAGCAAGGTGGGGGACACCACGGGCACCCGCACTCGCAAGGCCCTGGCAAGAAAAACAAGAAAAAGGGCAAAGGCGGCGGCGGAAACTTTCAGATGCCGAGCGGCTTTGCCGCCTCGCGCGACCTCGACCAGCAACGCCCGGAGTGGGGCGAACTTCCGCAGTGGCATGTCTTCAAGGATGAAGAGCTGCGTGAAGGCGTCGCCGGCGAAATCTCCAAGGAAGGCGGCGACCCGTTGATCTTCAACGATATATATGATCTGGGTCAGCCGGAGCTGGAGGCGCAATTGAAGGAGAGTGAAGTCCCCTACGAGGGCCCGCCCCAGCGGCGGAAGATGATCGAAGCGATCCTCAATCAGGCCTTCGAAGCCCAGCGGCCCATTCACGCCCGGGGTATTTTGGACCTTCACGAAGACGGTTTCGGCCTGCTGACCTATCAGCGTGACAATTACCGCCCGAAGGAACTGAGCATCTTTGTCCCGCGCGTCTTTATCGAGAAGCTGGGTTTGCAGCGGGGGCACGAGTTGGAGGTATTGATCCACACCTCGCGCGATAACGAGTCGACGCCCTTTGCACTGCGGGTGCTCAAGGTCATGGGCGAGGACCCGGAAGCGGCAGCGCACGTGGTACCCTTTACAGAGCGCATCCCATTTTACGCGACCGAGCGCATCATCCTCGAATCCGACAAGCTCAACAGCGCGGACCTGCATTCCATGCGTGTGGTCGACCTGCTCACGCCCATCGGCCTGGGCCAGCGTGGTTTGATCGTAGCCCCGCCGCGCACCGGTAAAACCGTGCTCCTGCAGGCCATCGCGAAGTCAATTTGCTACAATGTGCCCAAGGCGCACCTCATTGTCCTGCTGGTGGACGAGCGCCCGGAAGAGGTTACGGACTTTCGCCGGACGATCGACGCCGGCGAGGTCGTCAGCTCTACGTTTGACGAGTCGGCCGAAAGTCATGTGCACGCGGCGGAGATGGTCATCGAAAAGGCCCGCCGGATGGTCGAAGCCGGTTCCGATGTCATCATTCTGCTCGATTCGATCACGCGTCTGGCTCGCGCCTACAACACGCTGATGCCCAGCAGTGGAAAAATCCTCTCGGGCGGGGTTGAAGCCGGCGCATTGCAAAAGCCCAAGCGCTTTTTTGGCTCGGCGCGCAACATCGAGGACGGCGGCAGTCTGACCATCCTCGGCACGGCCCTCGTCGAAACGGGCAGCCGCATGGACGAGGTCATCTTCGAAGAGTTCAAGGGCACCGGCAACATGGAGTTACACCTGGAGCGAGAGCTTTCGAACAAGCGCGTGTATCCGGCGTTGAGCTTCGAAAAGAGCGGAACGCGCAAGGAGGAACTGCTGTATCATCCGCAGGAGCTCAACAAGATTTATTCATTGCGCCGGGCCATGAAGGGGGTACCTTCCGTGGAAGCGATGGAAATGCTCATCCAGCGCGTGAAAAAGACAAAGACCAACGTGGAGTTTCTCGTGGCGATGAACCGCTGACCGGGAGGATCGCCGGCCTATCTCGTTCACCGGATTCTGCTATGAGACGTACCTTTGCCAGCTTTCTATTCACTGGAGTTTGCCTTGCGACCGCGCACCTGCACGGCGAACTCAGCGAGACCTTTGTTCCCACCAACCCGCTCACCTTCCAAACCGAGGTCGGCACCGCCGGCACCAAGAAGGACGCGATTCCGGTCCGCCTCGTCGGCATCGTCACACCCGAGCGCACCTCCATGCGTGTCGAGTTGAACGGTCGCGAGATCAGCCTGGGCGCGGCTTTATCCCTGGCCGACCTGCTCGACACCGCCATTGAAAGGGCCAAGCAGCGACAGGAGTTTTCCGCCGAAATCGACGGGCTGGACGTGAAGGTGAAGGAAGACGACGAGCGATTCGAGGTGCGGATCAAGCTGCCAGGGGATGGCCTTTTCAAACGTGGGTTGCGTATCGATAGTGAGGATGCGTTCCTTTTGGCGCGCTTGTTGCGGCGCTCCAGCGGCATGGCGACCTGGCTGCAGCCGCGCATGGAACCGCTCTTGAACGAGGAGCCGGCAACGTCTTGAATTGGCGTAAGCGAATGGCCCAAACCTTCCCATTGCCTTTTATTGTGCTGGCTGCTAATCCTAAAATTTCGCTTTTACCCCTATCCGTTAAGCTTGGAGAACGCTTGTGACTTCCGCCGACGACTTTGTGCTGCAATTGATCGAGGACTCCGGCCTCGTGGACGCCGAACACCTGGCCACTGCCCGATCCCAAGTGGAAAACGACGGCGAAGCCGAAAACGTGGAGTCGCAGGTGATCGATCTACTCGTGGAGAAAGGCTACCTGGAGCTCGATCACGTGGTCGATCTGCTGGCCGAGGAGTTCAATATGGAGACGGTCGACCTGGGCGATATCCGGGCCTCGAACGAGGCGATGGAAAAGGTGCCCTTCAAGCTGGCCGACAAGTACCGCGTCTTTCCACTGGAGGTGGACGGCAGTTCGATTGAACTGGCTATCAGCGACCCGCTCGATGTCGACGCCATCGACAGCCTCTCGCACGTGTTGAAAATGACGGTCAACACGCGGTTGGCCTCGCCCAAGGCCATCAACGACGCGATTCATCAGTTTTACGACAGCCACCACTCCGCCGAGATGGAAGAGCTTTTTGGCAACGTCGGCGAAAATGGTGACGGTACGGCTGCGGCCCTGGATCTACCCACGGGCGAGGACGGCGACATCAGCGCCGAGGAAGCGCCTATCATCCGCTACGTGCACATGGTGATTACCGAGGCCATCAAGCGCCGCGCCTCCGACATTCACCTGGAGCCCCTGGAGAAGCGCTTTCGCGTGCGTTACCGCATCGACGGCGTACTGCACGAAGTGGAAAACCCGCCCAAGCGTCTGCAGCCCTCGATCCTTTCGCGCCTGAAGCTGATGGCGAACGTCTCCATCGCCGAGAAGCGCAAACCTCAGGACGGACGCATCCAGACCAAGGCCAGTGGCAAGGATTACGACCTGCGCGTGTCGGTGCTGCCGACGGTCTTTGGCGAGAGTATCGTCATGCGTATCCTCGACAAGGAAGGGCTGCGTCTGGGGCTGCCAGAGCTGGGCTTTATCACCGATGACCAGCAGACCTTCGAGCGCCTAATCACAAAGCCCGACGGCATCTTCCTGGTAACGGGGCCGACCGGTTCGGGCAAGTCGACCACGCTGTACTCGGCGCTGAACTTCATCAATCACCCCGACCGCAAGATCATCACCGTCGAGGACCCGGTGGAGTATCAGCTTACCGGGATCAACCAAGTGCAGGTGCGCCGCGATGTGGGGATGACGTTTTCGGCCGCTCTGCGCTCCATGCTGCGACAGGCCCCGAACATCATCATGATCGGGGAGATTCGCGACAAGGAGACGGCGGAGATCGCGGTCAACGCCTCGCTGACGGGCCACATGGTTTTCTCCACCTTGCACACCAACGACGCGCCCAGCGCGGTCACGCGACTGGTGGACATCGGGGTGAAGCCCTTCCTGGTCTCGGCCTCCCTGCGCGGGGTGCTGGCCCAGCGTCTGGTGCGCCGCGTCTGCTCACAGTGCAAGCGCGAGTACGAGCCCGAGCCAAAGGAACTCGCTTCGTTGGGTCTGAAGGATTCCGCCATTGCCAGCGCCACCTTCATGCGCGGCGAAGGCTGCCCGCGCTGCAGCGGCACGGGCTACCGCGGTCGCATGGGAATTTTTGAAATGTTCATCGTCACCGAAGAGATGCAGACGATGATCTACGAAGAGCGCTCCCTCGTCGAACTGCGCGCCAAGGCCCGCGAACTGGGTATGCGCACGATGCGCGAGGACGGTATCCGCAAGGTGACCAGCGGCCAGACGACCATCGAAGAGGTCGTGGCCACCACCATCGGCGACGCCGATTAAGGAAGGGCCGGAGTACTGAGTGCTTGGTCCTCGGTGTTTAGCTCTGAGTGTTTGGTTGAAGCAGTAACCAGGAGCCAGAATTCGGAATACAGAATCTAGAAGCTAGATCCCGGGCAGGCGTTGCAAGGCAGACTGATTCAGATCCACGGTGATTTTGTGTCTTGGCGGTGAAACGAGGATTTCGAATCCAGAGGCCGGAAATTCTGCTTTGAAAAGGGGAAGGCCCCCGTTTGTCTGAACGTCTCGGGCCCTGATTCGGTAATGGGGGAAGCGGGCTCGCGGTCGGAATCGGGGGTCTAGAAGTGGCTCGAAGCGCCGATTATATGGCGCATGGGCTACGAAATGAACGATTTGCTCAGCCTGATGGTTGAGGAAGGTGCCTCCGACCTGCACCTGACCGTGGGCAAGGCTCCGACGCTGCGCAGCGGTGGCGGCATGGTTCCTGTGGAGGGGCCGACCCTCAACTCCGAGGATATGGAACTGTTGATGCGTTCGATCACCTCGGACAATAACCAGGAGCGCCTGAAAAAGGTGGGCGGCTGTGACTTCGGTTTCGCCTTCCGCGACGCCTCGCGCTTTCGCGTGAGTGTTTTCAAGGCCAAGAGCAATTACGGCATGGTCCTGCGCCAGATTCCGAACCAGCTGTTCAGCCTGCGCGAAATCGGGCTGCCGGACCGGGTGAAGGAGCTGCTGACGCGTCCGCGCGGGCTGATCCTGGTCACCGGGCCCACCGGCTCGGGCAAGTCCACAACGCTGGCCTCGATGGTCAACTGGATCAACGAGAACCGCGACGGACACATCATCACGATCGAGGACCCGATCGAATACTTTCATGGCCACCAGGGCTGCATTGTTACCCAGCGCGAGGTCGGGGTAGACGTAACCGGCTTTGCCGAGGCCATCCGCGGGGCCCTGCGTCAGGACCCGGACGTCATTTTGGTCGGGGAAATGCGCGATTTGGAGACCATTGAAGCCGCCGTCAGCGCAGCGGAAACCGGTCACCTGGTCTTTGCCACCTTGCACACCACCGGCGCCGCCCGGACGGTCGACCGCATCGTGGACGCCTTCCCCAGCCACACCAAGGACCAGATTCGCACGCAGCTCGCTTCGTCGGTCATTGCGGTGGTCTCACAGGTGTTGTGCCGACGCACGGGGGGGGGACGCGTCGCCGGATTGGAGATCATGATCACTACATCGTCCATTGCGTCGCTGATTCGTGACAATAAGACCTTCCGCATCGATTCGGACATTCAAACTGGAGCGAACCTGGGCATGATTTCCCTCGACCAGCACCTGTTGAGCCTCTACAACCAAGGACTGATAGGCGCTGAGGAAGCGCTCGAAAAATCTCAACATCCCGAGGAAATGCGGGCAAAGATTGCCTCGCTCTCCGCTCCGGTGACGGCCAAACAGGCATGACGGGGTCGGGAGCAGGGCTGCCCACGCTTTCCACGGCGGCTTCTTGTTTCCCGGAATACCCCGAATGTTCGAAGACCACAACGATACCGTCTACGAGATTCTCAAGCAGAGCGACCAGGTGGGTCTGCCGCAGCTTGATGAGCTGAACGAAACGCACCTGACCACCGGTAAATCCCTGGCCGATGCCACGGTTGACTCCGGTTTGATCGAACGTGGCGAGTTGCTGAAGCTGGTCGCGGAGTACCTGCACGTCGAGTACATGCCGGTGCCACCTTCCAGTGTACCGGAAGATGTCAGCAGCCAGGTGCGTGCGACGATGGCGAGGATGTACGCGGTGGTGCCCGTGCGTTCGGAGGACGGTGCCGTGGACCTGCTGGCTAAGGACCCGTTCAACAACAGCATCGTCGACGACCTCACGTTCTCGCTGAACAAGGACGTGAACCTGATTGTGACGGATCCGGACTACCTCGACAACCTGCTGGTGCAGACCTACGGGGCTGAGGACTCCTCCATCGACGACCTGCTGGCGGAGATTCAGGGGGTCGACCTCGAGGGGGACGAGGGTGACGAGTCCGACCTGACGGCGATGGCGAACGAGACGCCGATCATCCGTTTCGTTAATCTGGTGTTGCAGCAGGCCATCAAGGACAAGGCCTCGGACATCCACTTTGAGCCGTTCGAGGATCAGTTTCGCATACGCTACCGCATCGACGGGGCGCTGTACGAAATGGCACCGCCGCCACGCAACCTGGCCATCCCGGTGATTTCGCGCGTGAAGGTGCTCTCAAACCTGAACATTGCCGAGCGGCGCATCCCACAGGACGGCCGTATCAAGATGACCATCTCCGGGCGTCCGGTGGACCTGCGTGTCTCGACGCTGCCAACGCAGTTCGGTGAGTCGGTCGTGCTGCGCGTGCTGGATAAGTCGGTCGTCAACCTGGACCTGGAGAACCTCTCCATGCCCGATGACGTGATGGAAAACGTGCGGGGCCTCGTCAAACGCCCCAACGGCATCTTCATCGTGACCGGCCCGACCGGCTCCGGCAAAACCACCACGCTGTACTCCGCGCTGCGCGAGGTGAACAAGACCGAGATCAAAATCCTCACCGCGGAGGACCCGGTGGAGTACGAGATCGACGGCATCATGCAAACGGCCGTCAACCACCAGGTGGGGCTGACTTTCGCAGCGGCGCTACGCTCATTCCTACGCCAGGACCCGGACAAGATCATGGTCGGCGAGATTCGCGACCTGGAGACCGCGCAGATCGCCGTGCAGGCATCGCTGACCGGTCACGTGGTTTTGAGCACGCTGCACACCAACGACGCTTCCGGGGCCGTCACCCGCCTGATCGATATGGGGCTGGAGCCATTTTTGATTTCGGCTTCGCTGGAAGGGATTTTGGGTCAACGGCTGGTGCGGCGTATCTGCCCGGCTTGCCGCACGGCTTACGAGCCGGACCAGGAGGTGATTGAACTGCTCGGCATCGACCCGCTGGAAATAGCCGACCGCAACTTTTATTACGGCAAGGGTTGCCCGGAGTGTAACAACTCCGGCTACCGCGGGCGCCAGGGCCTCTTTGAGATGCTCACCGTGACCGATCAGGTGCGCGAATTGATTACCCGCCGCGCGCCCACCTTGGTCATCCGTCAGAAGGCGCTCGAGCAGGGCATGCGGACCCTCCGAGACGACGGCCTGCGCGCGATATTCGATGGTGCAACCACAATCGAGGAAGTGCTAAAATACACATAACGGAAGTTCATTGCAGTACGCCCGCTCCTTTTTCTGAATTTAACACACAAGTTTCTACGCTTATCCCGTACTCCCCATGGCTAAATTTAAATACACGGCAATCGACCAAGGCGGTAAACAGAAGACAGGCGTGATCGACGCCGGCAGCGAAGACGAGGCCAACCAGAAGGTGTCCAGCATGGGCCTGATGGTGACCGGCTCGATGCAAGCGGTTGGCGGTGCCTCTTCCCGTGCCGCCCGCTCCCGTAAAAGCCAGAGCAAGAGCGTCGCCAAGTCGGGCGCGGGCGCCAAGGAAAAGAAGGGGATGTCGATCAACATCGGCCCGCCCATCAACACCGAGGGCCTGACGATTTTCACCCGCCAGCTGGCTACGTTGTTGCAGGCGGGCTTGCCGCTGCTGCGCAGCCTGGAGGTCATGATTCGCCAGGAGCGCCGCCCGGCTTTCAAGCAGGTGCTGGTCGGCCTGGCCGACAACGTGCGATCGGGTAACAACTTTTCCGATGGTCTGCAGCAGCACCCGAAGGTGTTCGACCGCCTCTACGTGAATATGGTGCGTGCGGGTGAAGCCGGCGGGGTGCTCGACGTGGTGCTCTCGCGACTGGCCCGCTTTATGGAGAAGGCCGTCCGCACCAAGAAAAAGGTCAAGTCGGCGATGATTTACCCGGTAGTGGTGATTACGGTGGCGGTGGTCATCGTGGCGCTGCTGATGGTTTTCGTGGTGCCGCAATTCCAAAGCATTTTCGACAAACAGGGCGGCGGGCAGATGCCAGCGCTCACGCAATTCGTCATCGACGTCAGCGACTCCATTCAAAACAACATTCTGTTTTGGATCCTGGGCATCGTGGCGCTGATCGTCGGCTTCAAGGTCATAGCGAAGACCAACGGCGGCAAGCGCGTCATTGACCGGATAGTCTTCATGATTCCGAAATTTGGCAGCCTGGCACGCAAGGCAGCCATCTCGCGTTTTTCCCGCACCTTTGGCACCCTGCTTTCCTCGGGGGTACCCATCCTGCAGGCGCTTACTATTACCCGCGATACCATTGGCAACACCGTGGTCGAAGACGCACTGAGCAAGGTGCACGACCGCGTGCGTGATGGTGAGCCGGTGGCCACGCCGCTGGAGCAGCAGCGCGTCTTCCCGACGATGGTCACCAGTATGATCGACGTCGGTGAAGAAACGGGTGAACTTCCGGAGATGCTCAACCGCATAGCCGACAATTACGACGAAGACGTCGATAATGCGGTGGCGTCGATCACTTCGATCATTGAGCCGATTATGATCGTGGTGCTCGCGTTGATCGTCGGTACGATCGTTATCGCGCTGTTCCTGCCGATTGTAGGGATCATTCAAAACCTGTCCTCTCAGTAGGCAGCGAAATTCAGTCTAGATTTTCTGCAATGGCGAGGCCTCCGATTGGGGGCCTCGTTTTTTTTGCAGGGAGAAGAATTCCAGAGCCAGAAGCCAGAATTCAGCAGACAGAATGCAGCAGACAGAATTTAGAAGCTAGAATCCAGGAGCTGCCGTTTTGGCTTACAATCAGTTCCGGAAGCGTAGGGTTATCAAACTCCGAAAGCAGTATGAGCTTTTTCTGAAGCAGGACGAAGCCGCAGAGAAAGCCGGCAACGAATCCGCCGAGGTGAGCAAAATGTGCGACGCTATTTGCTCCGCGAATCACCCCAAAAGATCCAACGCGACGTAGGCAGCCACCAGCCAATAACCAGCAATCTCGATAACACCTCCGCGAATGATAAAAACTCAAAAGCAGCGTACTGGATTCAGCGAGAAGATGATAACGTAGATGCCAATCTGTCCGCAAACAAGGTCACAGGCCCCGACGGCAGGTCTGCCGTCGAAAATCATGTGGGCCGTGCCGCCGCATATAGCGAATCCAAGGCATAGCACGGCATACCAAAGATTCCCTATGTGTGCGTTGATCGTGTTGCCGAAGACCCAAAGAAAAATCAGGTTTCCGACAACGTGCAGGATCCCCAAGTGCAAAAAGGAAGAGGACACCAACTGTAGCGGATAAAGCTACTGAGAACGAAGTGATCGGAGGTACCGCTGGTTAGTTGAAGAATGAAAACCAGAACAATCAGGCCCATGCATACGAGGTTGGCGATGGGCCACATCGGGTACAGCACCGCGACACGGATCGGAAAAAAGAAGATCATGATTCGTCGAGTGGAAAAAGGGTGGGTGCGTCGCCGTCGGC
>JBHJGM010000019.1:0-17430 GCA_050331815.1 Opitutales bacterium
CTCTGACGAAAACTTCTCGACGCTGGTTACCGCGCTGAAAACGGCCGGCCTCGTTGACACCCTCGCGGGCGAAGGCTCATTCACAGTCTTTGCTCCGACAAACGACGCCTTTGCGAAACTACCCGAGGGCACCGTCGAAGGACTGTTGAAGGACAAGGAAGCTCTTAAAGCTGTGTTGCTTTATCACGTTGCTGCCGGTGAACTCAAGGCTGGCGCTGTAACACAGCGCGCGACCATCGCCTCATTGCAGGGCGCCCCCCTGGCGGTGAAGGCCAACTACGGCGTAAAGATTAATAAGTCGAAGGTCGTCAAGGCAGACATCCAGGCGAGCAACGGCGTTGTCCATGTGATCGATACGGTACTGATTCCCAGCGATGCGCCTAAGGCGGATGCCAGCATCGTGGACCTGGCCGTGAATACCGACAGCCTGTCTACGCTGGTCTCGTTGCTGAAATCCGCCGATTTAGTCGAACCGCTTACCGCCAAAGGCGAATTCACGGTTTTCGCGCCGACCAACGATGCTTTTGCCAAGCTGCCGAAGTCCGCGCTGGAGTTTCTGCAGGCTAACCCGGATGCTTTGAAGCAGGTCTTACTGTATCACGTAGTTAGCAAGCCCGTGCGCTCCGAGGACCTCGGTTCGGTTAAGTCACTGACGACGCTGCAGGGTTCGGCCCTGTCCGTCTCCGGCGACAGCCCGCTGCTCAACGCCGAAAATCACGTGATGCTGAACGTTGCCGCCACCAACGGCGTGGTGCACGTGATCGATACCGTGCTGCTACCGCCCGATCTGAAGATTGGTGAGGCGCCCGCCGCGAAAAAGCCCCGCGGCTACTCGGCGCTGCGCTAAAACGACACGACCAACAGTCACACTTTTACAACGGCAGGCCCAGATTGGGTCTGCCGTTTTCTTTTGTGTTAAGAGGAAAGGAACCAAGACTTAAACCGGTGACATCACGGTTGTGTAATCAGAATGTAAACCGCTGACTGGAACCGCATCTTTGTGACATCCAACGGTGTCATACATGCAGGCTCATTGGTGTTAGCTCGCAACAAGCAGGGTCACGGCTTGACGGTGCGCAGAGGTTTCACCTGTTGAAGACAATTTGTAAATATTACGTAAACCATCGTTTTAGCTTGTCTGAAAGGCGTTAGCTATTTAAGCAGAAGACTGCTGGATGCGATTTATGCAATTCTGGCTTACCCCCGCAAATGAGCGCGCCGCAGGAATCTTCTCACACCCGAAAGAACGTCCTCGAACGTCTGGACGTCCTGACGCAGAAGATTTCTTCAGGAGTCGCCATCCGGGTGGTGGATTGCCAGGAATTGTGCCGGCGTCTCAATGGCTTGCGCAAATCGCTGGAGCACGGCAAGCCGCCGGCCTCCGATATCTGCGAGGACTTGGCGAAGTTGGCCTTTCGGGTGCAGTATGACGAAGCCGTCGATGATTCCGAAGTCGCGCTGCAGCTGCAGGTGCTCGACCTGGAACTCGCGGAGCTGTCGGGTTCGGGTTCCGCTTAGCGGCAGCTGAGTCAGCAGCTTCTTTAGCTGCGGATGGTGCTGCAGGAACGCGATTAGAAACCGTGTGCGGTGCGGCTTTTCAAAGCCTGCAGGGCGCGTTCCCTCAGTAGCGTGGCCTTGACCGGTTTTTCCAAAAAGTCGTCCAGGCCCTCTCGGAGGCACCGCTCACGATTGGCCGGCCGGGTGTCCGCGCTGATCGCGATTACTGTGGGTTGCCCGCGGGCAAACTCGCGGGCACGTATCTGCCGGGTGGTTTCAATGCCGTCGATGCCCGGCATGTGGATGTCCATAAAGATGAGTGGGTGGTACACCTGCTCGATCATGGCCAAGGCTTCGTAACCATCGGTGGCCACATCGATGGGCGCGCCCACATTCGATAGAATCAGCCGCGCAACCTTCAGATTGAGCGGACTGTCGTCGACCAGCAGAATACGTCCTGCATCTTTGGGCTCGCTATCGTGAGCAAGCCTGGAGGAATCCAAATCTGGGTTGCCGGCAACCATTTGGCGGTAAGTCTGTTGCCTAACCGCGCCTGAATCGTCGAGGTTAGTTGTACAACAATGTTAACCAATGTGTGATGAGTCAATCGGCAGTACCGGATAGCGGATTTAATAAGAAATGAAATTACGGACAAGTTTTTCGTCCGGGTGATATATGATGATAAATATATCCGCAATCCGGGCAGCCCAGCCTGGTTTCATCCGTGACTAACTCAAAGCAGCATGGGAACCGCTTCCGTCGGCTGCGGGTAGCGAAATTCGCGGCCCTCGTAATTGCGCAGGACCACCTCGCCCGAATTGATCTCGTGTACATACTCGGGGTTGACTGGCACCTTGCCGCCGCCACCCGGAGCATCAATGACGAATTGCGGCACCGCGTAACCGGTGGTGTGTCCGCGCAGTCCTTCGATGATTTCCAGGCCTTTTTCGACGTTCGTGCGCAGGTGGGCCGAGCCGGTGATCAGGTCGCACTGGTACAGGTAGTAAGGCCGTACCCGCATACGTAAGAGTCTGTGTACCAGTGATTTCATGGTAGCGACATCGTCGTTGACGCCGCTCAGTAGCACGGACTGGTTCCCCAGCGGCACCCCGGCGAAGGCAAGCCGCTCGCAGGCCTGGTACAGATCCCAGGTGCATTCCTTGGGGTGATTGACGTGGATGCTCATCCAAATGGGCCCGTGTTTGCGGAAAATTTCAGCCAACTCCGGCGTGATCCGCTGCGGCAGGAAAACCGGAATGCGCGAGCCGATCCGGATAAACTCCACGTGGGGAATGGCGCGCAGGCGTCCCAGCAGGTAATCGAGCTTGCGGTCGGAGAGCAGTAGAGGGTCACCGCCGCTGAGCAAGATGTCGCGGACCTCCGGATGCGCCTCGATGTATTTCAAGCCGTCCTCAAATTGCGGATGGAAGTTGTAATCCTGCGCGTTGGAAACCAGCCGACTGCGGGTGCAGTAGCGGCAGTAGGCCGCGCAGCGGTCAGTCACCAGAAAAAGCACGCGGTCAGGGTAGCGGTGGACCAGACCCTTGACCGGCATCGAGCCTTCCTCGCCAACGGGGTCGAGAAGTTCTTCGGGTGATGTCTGCATCTCGCCCTCGCGCGGGATCAGCTGCTTGCGGACGGGGCAGTCGGGATGGTCGCGATCGATCAGGTTGAAAAAGTAGGGGGTGATGGCCATGGCCAGCTTTTGGTCGGCAAAGGCGCAACCGGCGCGTTCCTCTGGCGTCAGATCGAGGTATTCCTCAAGCTGCTCGAGCGAGGTGAGGCGGTTTTTGAGCTGCCAGATCCAATTGTTCCAGTTTTCGGCGGAAACGTGTGACCACAGTCCTTGTCCGCGCTGCCAGTTTTCAGGCGAGTCGGCTTTGTATGCCTGCATGCGTCGTATTTATTGGTTGGGGAAGCGATTTCCCGAGTTGCCAGAGTCAGGTGGGGGTGGCTTTGCGCGGCGATTTGAAGCAGCCGACTAGGCAAAGCGGGGTTTGGCATTGCGTAACGAGGATGCATAGATAGATTGACATATTTGAATCTGTCAAATCAAAGAAAACAAATTCGCCACCTTCCCGATCCCCGTGCGATACTCAGGTACGATGAAAGATGCGCAGCGCCAGGATTTAGCCCGCCAGCTTTGGGCGTTGGGTGACGAGGTGCGTCTGCGCATTCTTGAGCGCTTGCCAACGACGCCGGATTGCGAATCGCGGACCAATGTCTCCGGTCTGGCCGAGGACATGGGCCTTTCGCAACCGACGATCTCGCACCATTTGCGGGTTTTGCGCCAGGCGGGGCTGGTCACGCACGAAAAGGCCTGCCGGGACTGCTTTTACTGGGTCGACGTGGAGAACGCCGCGAACATGGTCGAGCAACTGCGCTCCGTAGTGAACCGCGAATCGGTGGCCCAGGCTGCGGTTTCGGCGAAGTAAAGTGCGCAAATAGTTTGCCGGCGCGCCGCCTTGCCTCTTTTCTGCCCGCCCAATGGCAGTTCAGCGAGGGATTCTGGCACTGGAAGACGGCACCGTCTTTGAAGGGGTGGCTTTTGGGGCGCAAACGACGGTCGTCGGTGAGGCGTGTTTCAATACGAGCATGACGGGTTATCAGGAAATCCTGACCGACCCGTCTTACTACGCGCAGATCGTCACCATGACCGCACCGATGATCGGCAACTATGGCATCAACGCAGACGATGCCGAGTCCGATGCGCCGAAGGTAGCGGGGTTTGTCATTCGCGAACTGAGCCCAGTAACCAGCAACTGGCGCTCGAGCGAGGACCTGCACAGTTACCTGGAGCGGCACGACATCCCCGGTCTGGAGCGCATCGACACACGCGCGCTGACCAAGCGCCTCCGCCTACACGGGGCCCTGAAAGCCTGCCTGAGCACGGATCCGGAAGTCTCCGCCGATGAAGCCATCGACCGGGCCAAAAGCTGGGGCGGTTTGTCGGGAGTGGACAACGTGCAGCACGTCACCTGCAAGGCCAGCTACAACTTTAAGCCAGGTGCGCACGAGCGCGGTCCGTTTACGGTCGAGGGTACGTACCTGCACAAAGCCCCGGAACGCCCAACACGCTACAAAGTGGCGGCCTTCGACTTCGGGGCAAAGCGGTCCATCTTCAGTAAGCTCACCTACCACGGCTTCGATGTAACGGTCTTTCCGGCACAGACACCGGCGGCGGATATCCGCGCGTTTGAGCCGGACGCCGTCTTTCTGTCTAACGGACCGGGAGATCCGGCCCCGCTTGGCTACGCGCACACATCGGCCCGTGAACTCATGCAGGCGTTTCCCACCTTCGGCATCTGCCTGGGGCACCAAATCCTGACGCACGCCCTGGGAGCGGAGACCTTTAAGCTCAAATTTGGTCACCGCGGCGGCAACCAACCGGTCAAGAACCTCGAGTCCGGGCGCGTATCGATCACCTCGCAGAACCATGGGTTTGCCTCGACCGCCGACGAACTGCGCAACAAGGGCGCGGTGGTTACCGAACTCAATCTGAACGATCAGACGGTCGAGGGCCTGCGTCTGGCGGACTTGCCCGTCTTTTCCGTGCAGTACCACCCGGAAGCCGCGCCGGGACCCAACGACGCCGACCCGCTTTTCGAAGCTTTTTACGAGATGGTGCACGCCGCTCGGCGCTGATGCCTAACGGCCTGTCTGTGCGACCGAAGCCGAGCGCTGGCTGCGGAAGGCGAATTGTCCATCGTTTGACGTGCCCATCCAGTCGGACGGGAGTTTCGGTCCAAAGAGACGTGCAGCGATTTGATCGGTGCGGCCATCGGGCCAGGAGAGCTCGACCGCGACGGAGCCTGGCGGCGCTTCGAGTCGGCGAAACTCTGGCAGGCCCGGGCTGCCCGCATGCTCGGGCCAGAGCAGCCAGGCAACGGTGCGCGGACCGGCGAGGCGCGATGCATAGGTGGCCATGGGCGCCTCGGCCTTTTCGTTGTACTCCACGCTGTGCCAGCCGGTGCTCAGGGTGAGCGTCCATTCGCTGTCGGTTTCGGGCAGGGGGATCATTCGCAAACCGATACCCCCTGCCTTGGGGCCAGTTGCCTCGGCGCGCAGGCCTCTCGCGTCCTGGCTCAGTTCGATCTCCGGCGCGAAATGCCAGAGGGTTTCCGCTGCGTGGTGGCCGTAGACCTGCAGCCCGTCAAAGATGAGCCAGTACTCGCCGCGCTTGTGGAAGACGCCCCGCACATGCCGGCCCATCTGGGCAAATTCGGCATCGGCGCGGAGGAAATCGTAGTCGGCTTCGAGGTGCGCATAATGGGGAACTGGCTCCAGGGCTTGCAGCGGTGGCCGCTCGCTGCCCTGGCCGTCGACCAGAATGACGTTGTGTGCGCGCGGACCGACAAAGTAGTCGCGTTCCCAGCCGGGGCGGTAGGTGTAACGGCCGTTGTCGACAAGGATGTTCTGACTGACCGCGCCGGGGGCGCCGACCGAGAGGGAGAGGTGCAGGCGGTCGTACTGCTGGTGGTCAGTGCCGTGAAAGCCCATGTCGAAATAGGCCCAGTGGCTGTCCGGGGCCCAGCCGTCGCGCAAAATCGCGTGTCCCGCCCAAGGAAAGACCCGTGAGAGCGGTCCTTCGTTGGGGGTGCCCTCCCGGCCGCCCGTGGCTACGTATCGCCAGTCCTGGCGATTGAATTGGCGCACGCCGGCGGCGAGGATACGGGCGTTGGGCTCGCGGTCGGAGTCGTTGTTGAGCACGCCGGAACCGTCGGGCTTGGTCATCCAGGCGAAGTAGTCCCACATGTCCTCGAAGCGGGGTCGAAACCATTGCAGGGCCTCGGTCTCCTCAGCGCGAACGAGCAGATCGTAGGTGCGCTGGTAATTGCGCAGGATGACGCGCTGGTAGTGGTTGGAGAGTTCCTTGTGCGCGCCGTCGGGATAAACCTGGCGCTCGGTCTCGGCCTTGAGCTTCTCCAGGGCGTAGGCCTTCCATTGGGGGGCGTTTTTGTATTCGGGAAAGAGCAGCGCGAGGTGGAGCAGCTTGGTCATCTCGGTCAGCAGGTGATTGCCCTCCAGCGCGTGAAAACGCACGAGATAGTCGCCGTGCTCGGCCAGGCTGGCCAAAAGCAGCAGGTGCGCGGACTCGCTCAGCGGGGCTGCGTGCGGGTGGTGCACCAGCAGCGGGCGATAGGCTTCGTCCATCCGCCGGGCGGCTTCGAGTGCGCGCCAGGGGCCGATGAAGTCCGGAAACTTCGGGACCGGATGACTCGTGATCCAGTCGATCACCATGTCTTCGGCAGCGTGTAGGTAATCCAAGTTACCGGTCTGAGTGTAGGCCTCGATCAACGCCAGGCTGACGCCCTGCCGGTTGAGCATCCAGGTCCATTCGAGGTCGTCGCGGGGACCGCGGTCGTCCCAGTCGATCCGACCGTTTTCGTCGCGCAGGACCGGTCCCCAGGTGTTTTGCAAGCGCACGCGCTGGTCTTGCAGCCAGGCATCGGCCTGCGCGGTGGCAGCGTCGCGAAAGGGGTAGACAGGCTCGATGTCGATGAAGGGCCGCGGGCGATCCAGAAAGTAGCGCAGAATTTCCCGGCAACTGCCGTGGAGGTCGCCCTCGTTTATCAGCGCCCTGGCCTGTTCGAAACCCGGGCGGTTCAGGTCGAGCGCTTCGACGAGTTTGGCAGGCCAGTAGCCGAGTTGCTCGATGCGCTGCAAATCTGCAACGGGCACCCGGGCCAGCGGGCCGGGCGGCGTGCGAATCGCAAAGTAGCCGGCGACCAGCGCGAGGCAGATGGTTGCAACAAGGTACAGGCCCCATTTGCGCCGCATCCCAACAAGGAAAGAGTTTGCCTCCACTGGCGAAAGCGTGCAAACCCTACAGCCGAGATTCAAACATATCCGGTAATCGAGGGTCCGCTTCTTCAATCCGGTGACAGTCCCAGAGGGTTTGGGGTCTGGCCGAAGTAAAGACGGATTTCCGGGACTGACTCGACTCGCAGGGAATGCTGATCCGTTTTTTCTCCAAGAGCGCCAACGCCATCGTCCAACGTTGCGAAGACGATGAAGCCACGCGCCTCCGCCTGAAGTACGCGCCGTATTACCACACGTTTGAGCGCCAGGATGGCGCCCACGTCTGGCTGGATGGCAAGGAGATGATCCTGCTTTCGAGCAACGATTATCTCGGGTTGAGCTTTGACAAGCGCGTGATCGCCGCAGGTCAGCGCGCCCTGGAGCGCTGGGGCTCCAGCACCACCGGCGCCCGTCTGGCCAACGGCAGCCGCATCTATCACGAGCAACTGGAGGAAAAGCTGGCGGCCTTTCTCGGCAAGGAAGCCTGCCATATTCATGCAGCGGGCTATCTGTCGTGCATGTCGTCCGTACAGCCTTTCGCGCAAAAGGGTGACGTTGTGCTAGTCGATAAAAACGTGCACTCGTCGCTTTGGTCCGGCATCGGGCTGACCCAGGCGCGCGTGGAGCGCTTCAGCCACAACAATCCGAAGGACTTGGCCGAAGTGCTTTCCTTTGAGGACCACCAGACGCCCAAGATCCTGATTTTCGAAGGCGTCTATTCGATGGAGGGACACATCGCACCGCTGCCCGAAATCCTGGAGGTGACTCGCGAGCAAAACTGTTTTTTGGTGATGGACGACGCCCATGGCTTCGGCGTGCTGGGTAACGGCCACGGGACCGCCGCGCACTTCGATGCGGTGGAAGAGGTCGACCTGATCTGTGGGAGCCTCTCAAAGTCGCTCTCGAGCACCGGCGGGTACGTGGCCGGTTCGCAGTCGCTCATCGATTTCCTGCGCACCTATTCGAAGCAGACGATCTTCAGCGCGGCCATTTCACCCAGCCAGGCCTACTGCGCGATGGAAGCCCTCGACATCATGGAGCGCGAGCCCGAGCACCTGGAGCGCCTCTGGGAAAACACCCGTTTTTACAAGCAGGGCCTCGAGGCGCTGGGCCTGGACATCTGGGGCAGCGAGACACCGGCGGTCCCGATCGTGCTCGGATCTAAGGAGCGCGCCTACCGCTTCTGGCAAAAGCTGATGGACCTGGGCGTCTTCACCGTGATGTCGATCGCGCCCGCCGTGCCCCCCGGCAAGGACCTGGTGCGCACCGCTGTTTCCGCCCGGCACACGCGGCACGACCTCGAAAAAATCCTCGACGCAATGGCCGTCGCCAGCCGTCGCCTGTAGCTGAAGGATGCGGTGCCGGTGCGCCGCCTGGAGTCATGCCTGCCGCCCGCGATTGTGCTCTGGTGACCCTGCAGATCGGGGAGGCACCGTACTTCGCCCCGGCTCGGCAAAACTTTCAGCGCCTCTGCGCACAATTTAGCTGGGATTTTCGAATCATCGACCAGCGCTGGTGGCGGCTCTTGCCCATCCGCCGGGCGGTGCGCCGCCTGCAGTTTGAGAAGTTTCAGCTCTTCGATCTGTTGGCCGAGTACCGCCGCATCCTTTTCCTCGACAGCGACATCCTGGCCTTGCCGAGTCTGCCGGACGTGTTTGCGGAAGTCCCGGAAACCAGCCTGGGTTGCGTGGACGAAGCGACGGGTCCGCTGGCCTGGAAGCGCGAGGCCGAACGAGAAAAGGCCTTACGCAAGCGCCCGCTACCAGACTGGACCACGGGCTACTTCAATTCTGGCATGCTGGTGCTTTCGCACGTGCATCGCCCGCTTTTTGAGATGCGGCGCTGGCAGCTGCTCGGTGGACGTTGGGCCGACCAGACCACGCTCAATCACCGCGCGCGCTCTCTGGGCATCCCGTTGAACGCGCTCGATTCCCGCTTCAACTTCCTGCCGGTTTTTGAAGGCTGGAACGAGCGCGAACGTCGGCTGCAGGCACACCTGATTCACTACGCCGGGCGCGCAGGCAAAGCAGCTTACGCCGCGGATCTTGAGCACGTTGAGGCGCGCTGGCGGGCACCCGCCCCGACGGCCACGTAGATGTTGACGCACCTTTTTGCTTGAGGCGCAGGCGAGGTCACCGCGTTATGAAAGGTGCTCATGCCGGCCCTCGACGAACTGACGCAGTCTCTCCGCGATGCACGGGACTTGAGCCCGGAAGCGGCGACGCAGGCGGCGGCCACGCTGGCGGATGAAGCCCTCGCGGTCGAAGCCAAGGCAGACTTTTTGCGCGCACTGACGGCCAAGGGTGAGACCGCCGACGAGGTGGCCGCCTTTGCACGGTACTTCCGCGACCGCGCGCTGGATCCCCGGCTACAGGCCTATGCTGAAAGCGCCGTCGACATCGTCGGCACCGGGGGCGATCGCGCCAGCACCTTCAACATTTCAACCTTCGCTTCCTTCATCGTGGCCGCCGGGGGTGTGACGGTGCTCAAGCACGGCAACCGCGCCGCGACCTCCAAGTGTGGCAGCGCGGATTTGCTGGAGGCGCTAGGTATTCCGTTGGGCGCGGACACAGCGACCCTCCAGCGCAGCGTGGAGGCGACCGGTTTCGCGTTTCTGTTCGCCCAGGCCTTCCACCCGGCTTTCAAGGCGGTTGGGCCGGTGCGCAAGGCGCTGGCGGCGGAAGGCAGCCGCACGGTTTTTAATCTGCTGGGTCCGCTGATCAACCCGGCGCGTCCGTCCGGCTTGCTGATGGGAGTTTTTGCCGAGGCCTGGGTCGAGCCCCTGGCGGAGGTTTTGGAAAGTCTCGGGCTGCAGTCAGGACTCGTTGTGCATGGACGCGGCGATGGCTCTCAGGTGTTCGACGAATTGACCTGCGTCGGCCCGAATCGCGTGCGCGGGGTGGGGCGCTTGAGGCACGTCGACGCGGTCTGGGCCCCAGAAGATTTTGGATGCGAGGCCTGCCCGAAGGTGGATCTGGCCGGGGGCACGCTGGAGGAAAATCTGGCGCGCCTGCAGGCGATTCTCGCCGGGGACGCGCCCAGGGGCTTGCGCGACACGCTGCTTTGTAACGCCGGTGCGGCCTTCTGGATCGCTGGCAAAGTCGATTCGCTGGACATGGGGATTGTCATGGCGGCGGATTTACTGGATGCTGCGCGGGTCGAGGGGTGGCTCAACCAGGCTAAAAGCTTTTTTGCCCAATGACCCTCCAGCACTTTGGCACCGACGGCATCCGCGGACCGGTCGGCGGCGACCGGATTAACGAAGCGTTCGCCCGTCGCTTCGGCGGCGCGCTCGGTGCGTTTTTGGAGAAGCACATCCCCAACAAGCCGCACTTTGTTGTCATCGCCCGTGACACGCGTGAGTCGGGAGGTCCGCTGCTGCGGGCGATTGTGGAGGGGCTCTATCATTACGGGGTTAACGTGTACCGACTGGAGGTCGCGCCGACGCCGGCGGTTTCTCGCACGGTACGCGAGTTGCAAGCCGATCTGGGCGTGGTCATTACCGCCTCGCACAATCCGGCCAGCGATAACGGTTACAAGCTTTTCAACAACCGGGGGATGAAGTTTGAGTTGGCGGCCGAAGCTGAAATCGAGCGCTTTTTTGAGGCGCAAAAGCCGCTGCCGGCGCTTTCGTACGAAATTCTTGGTGCGGAAAACGATGGCACCGGTTATTACATCAACGCCCTGCGCTCGCGTCTGGATCAGGGCGTTCTGCGTGACTGGAAACTGGTGCTGGATACGGCCAACGGCGCAACTTCGGAGGCGGCGCCAGCGGTTTTTCGTCACCTAGGGGCCGAGCTGACCCTTCTGGGCAACAGGCCCGACGGCCTGAATATCAACCAGGGCTGCGGCTCGGAAGTTCCCGAAGCGATGGGCCGGGCCGTGGTGGAAACCGGCGCACGCCTGGGCCTGGCCTTTGACGGCGATGGCGACCGTGTGGTCTTTGCCGATGAAACCGGCAGCGTGCTCCAGGGCGATGAGGTGTTGGGAATTTTGGCGCTGGATTACCTGCGGCAGGACAAGCTCAGCGGTAAGCGGGTCGTCGCGACGATTCAGAGCAATGCGGGTCTGGACCAGACCCTGCGCGAGGCCGGGGCCCAGCTGGACCGGGTGGAGGTGGGCGATCGCAATGTGGTCGTGCGCATGCTCAACCTCGGTGCGAACCTCGGTGGCGAGGCTTCGGGGCATTTTGTGCTGATGGATGAAGCCAGTACCGGCGATGGGTTGCTGACCGCGATTTGCATCTGCGAAATCGTGCTGCGCACAGGTCGTCCGCTGTCGCAGTTGCGGCGCGAAGTTACATTGTTCCCCCAGAAGACACGCAACTTGCGCGTGGCTGAGAAAAAGCCGTTGGACACCCTGGAAGAACTGCAAGCGGCCGTGGCACGCGTGCGCGCGTCACTGGATGGCGCCGGGCGTGTTTTGGTGCGTTACTCCGGCACCGAGCCCAAGCTGCGTTTTCTCGTGGAAGGTCCGGAAGAAGCCACGCTGGAAACCGCGCTCGATACGCTGGAGGCCGCCGCGCGCGCCAGCCTGGATTGTTTGCCGACGGGTGGGCATTAAAGACTTTTCAAACAGGCCTTTATGTTGGAAGATGCATTTCTCGTTTCATCGCATGCCGGTACCCCTTTCCGGCGGGCGGCGCTTGCCGCTTGCATCCCCTGATTTCCGCGACAACTCTTGAGAATCCATGCCTGAGCAACCGCTTACCGATCTGGACCCTCGCCTGCAAAAGCAGGTGCAAAACGCCCGTCAGGCCCTCGCCAAAGGCAACACGCAGTACGCCATCGATATTTGCATGGATATTTTGCGCCGCCATCCGGAATGCTCCGATGTGCGTGAAGTGCTGCACGCCGCGCGCGGCAAAAAAATGGGCTCCAAGGGCACTAAGGGGCTGACCCGTTTCCTGAACAAAGTGACCGCCGCGCCCTTTACTATGAAGGCAGACAAGGAGATCGAAAAGGACCCGATCGCCTTCATGGAAAAAGCCGAAAAGATGCTGAATCAGACGCCTTCGAGCATCCCGGCCTTACGTGCGCTTGCGCAGGCCGCCACCCACGCCGAACTGCCCAAGGCTGCCGTTCTCGCCTACGACTCGGCTACGAAAGTCGCCCCCGACGACGCCGATCTAAAAATCGAACTGGGCAACGCGCACCTGGCTAACGACGACCCCGAAAAGGCGGTGAACCTTACTCAGCAGATCCTCAGCGACAACGCCGCCAATGAAAAGGCTCAGGAGCTCTTGCGTCGGGCCTCCGTGGCCATCGGTATGAAAAAGGGCCGCATGGAAGAAGAAGGCGATTACCGCAAGGGCCTCAAAAGCGCCGAGGAAGCGACCGAGCTCGAGGAAGCCAACCGCGCCGCCCACGACGAGGAAACCCTCCAGCGCCTCATCGACCGCAGCATGAAAAAAGTCGAAGAGGAACCCGAGAACATCAATCACTACCGGGACGTCGCGAATTTTTACAAGCGCCTGCACAAGCCGCACGAGGCGATCGAGTGGATCCGCAAGGCACGTGAACTGCCCTCAGGCCGTGGCGACACCACGCTGGAGCGTCAGGAGTACGAATTGGAATTGATGGGCGTGCGTCAGGATATTGAGGAGATGCGCGCCAAGGTCGAAGCCAACCCCGACGACGCCGATGCCGCCAAGGAACTCGCTGAAAAAGAGCACAACCTGCACAGCTTCCGGCTCCGCAACGCCGGTGAGCTCGTCGAGAAGTATCCCAACGATTACGGCTACCGCTACGAGTATGGCGTGCTCTTACTCGAAGATGGGCAGAACGATGGCGCTATCGAGCAACTGCAGCGCGCGCGCAACAATCCGAAGGTGCGCCTGGATGCGATGCTCAACCTCGGACGCGCTTTCAAGGCCAAGGGTATTCACGATCTGGCCGCCGAAACCCTCGCGGAAGCCAAGGCCGACATTACCCTGATGAACGAGCTCAAGAAGCAGATCATTTACGAGTTGGCCCTTGTGTTTGAAGCGCAGGACAAGGTCAAGGAAGCCATCGACGAGTACAAGTTGATCTACGCAAACGACATCGCCTTCCGCGACGTGGCCGAGAAGATCAACAAGTTTTACGAACGCGGCGACGCCAAGGTGTCCTGAGGCGCTGCGCCCGACTCGCGCGCTGTTGTTTCGTCTGTCCGGTTAGCTGTTTTATCAAGCTGACAGCCTCGTTATTGCGAGCGAGCTGGGAAGCGAGCGTGGCATTCCAAGCGCTTGCCGAGCTGCTCCATAGATAGAGAGAGTTTCCCCTTGCTGACGTCATGACCACCGGGCTGGCCAAAAGAGGAAATGAATTGCGCGAGCAATTCAGTCCCGTCGCGGTCACGCGACAGCGGCTTGACGTGGGCGTGCGCGGAACATTGGCTTGGCGCATGAAATCCCCCACTGTTTCGCGAGACGCCCCTTTTTGGTTGGCGCTTCTTTTCATGGGCGCGTGCTTTGCGCCCAATCTGCTGCTGGCCACTGGCAACAAGAGCACCCTGCGTGTTCAGCGGCGAATCGAGCGCCTGGAGACCGTCGAGGAGACGCAGAAAGAGGAGAAGCGCATCGAGACGGAAACCTGGGCCGACGAGCGAATCCGGCTCAACCTGCGTTACCGGGTGCCGGTGATTGAGGCGGTGGGATTTTGTGCGCTGCTGCCGCCCGCCAATCAGGACTTCCCGGCGTTTTTGGAAGCGGCTCGCGCGATCGACGCGGAGCTGGAATTGCTCGCCACGCAGCATACATATGTCGGGCGCGATTTGCCGCCAGCAGTGGAACGCCGCACCGATGCGCTGCGGCAGACGCTGTATGCGGCGGTCGAGACGCACTTTGGAGGAGGAGCCCGCCAGGACTTTGTGGAACACCTGCGACAGCTGCAGGGTGCGCTCAAGCGTGACGGTAAGGTACTTGCGGGCACACCGCGCTACTAACTACGACGCCAAGACATCAGTATGTGGCCTCAGAAGCGCCGCGGCTGTCTGTATGCGAGCTTGCCTCGCACGGCGTCCATCCGATAAGTTATTGGATTCATCGGCATGGAGAGGTGGCAGAGTGGCCGATTGTGCCTGACTCGAAATCAGGTGTGCCGGAAACGGTACCGTGGGTTCGAATCCCACCCTCTCCGCCAATCACTTACGAAATTAAAGACACTGTAACAATTCTTCCGGTCGCGTTGTAACGCGGCGAAATTCGAGAAAAGGGTTGTTGCGAAATTCTCGTAAAGGGTCGGTGAGGTCCTGGATGCATGTCTGCACGAGCCGTGCTGGTGGCCTGCAGGAGGCTCTGCACATGTGCTGCAGCGGCCCTGAACAGGGCTTGTTTAGGGCCAGAAAAGGGGCTCAGTCGTCCTGGGCGGCGTAGTTCTCAAACCGGGTGATGCGGCGATTGAAAGCCAGCGTGACCGTACCGATCGGGCCGTTGCGCTGCTTGGCGATGATGAGGTCGCGCCGTGGCGCCGGCTTCAGCTCCTCTTCCTCCGGGTTGGCCTGGCTGTGGCGTGCCAGCAGCAGCACGACGTCGGCGTCCTGCTCGATGGAGCCCGACTCACGCAGGTCGCTCATGCGCGGCTGGCGCTTCTCACGCTCGGACTCACGGTTGAGCTGAGCCAGGACCAGCACCGGCACGTTGAGCTCCTTGGCCATGCCTTTGAGTCCACGCGAAATCTCGGCAATCTGCTGTTCCCTGGGCATGCGGCTGTCGCTGCCGGCAATCAACTGGAGGTAGTCCACCACGACCAGGCCCAGGCCACGGCGGGCGTGGGTGCGACGGGCTTTGGCGCGCAGTTCGCTGACGTTCAGGGAACTGCTCTCATCCAGCAACAATGGCGCTTGCTCGAGCAGCGCGGCCGACTTGACCAGGTCCTTCTCCTTCTCGCCGAGGAGGCCGTCCTTCAGGCGCTGCATGTCGACTCGGGCATGACTGCAGAGCAGGCGCAGGACTAGCTGCTGGGCGGGCATCTCGAGGCTGAAAAGCAGCGTTGACACCGGGTCGGCCGACCGCGGCAAGACGGCGTGCTCGGCGATGTTCAGGGCGATGGAGGTCTTGCCCATCGAAGGCCGCGCGGCCAGGACGACCATCTCGCCCGCATGCAAGCCAAAGAGGAGTCGGTCCAGGTCACGATAGCCCGTGGGGACCCCGGTCAACGCTCCCTTACCGTCGACCATCCGGCGCACAAGCTGCATGGCCGGCCGTACGCTCTCTTTGACCAGGCGGGCCGAGTCGGCAATGCGGTTGGCCGAGAGCTCGAAGACACGCTCCTCGAAATCCTGGAGGAAGGCCCCGACCTCGACCGGCTCGCCGTAGGCCCGCTCGACAGTCTCACCGCAAAGGCGGATGGTCTGGCGCAGGGCGGCCGCGTCGCGCACCAGGCGCACATAGTGCAGCAGATTGACCGTGGTCTCGATCCGATTGGTCACCTCGAGCAGGTAGGCCTGGCCGCCGATCTCGTCTAGCCGGGCATCAGCACGCAGGTGCTCAATCAGTAGGACCTCGTCG
This sequence comes from Opitutales bacterium, assembly GCA_050331815.1. Classification (GTDB taxonomy): domain Bacteria; phylum Verrucomicrobiota; class Verrucomicrobiia; order Opitutales; family JBHJGM01; genus JBHJGM01. The sequence continues at coordinate 15,788 of JBHJGM010000019.1, forward strand.
ACGGTCTGGCCGACCTCGTGCAGGTCGCGCATCGCCTGAAAGAGCAACTGATGGGCCGGCTTGTAGAAGAGCTCGGCCGTCAGCTTTTCTTCGATGCAGGCCGCCATCGACTCCTGCCCGCCCTCAAGGATGACGCAGGCCAAGACGGCCTGCTCGGCGTCCAAAGAATACGGCGCGATCCGCTCGCCGGCAACGATGCTCACGGGCCACCTCCACCACCCTGGCGCTGCAACTTGACGACGAAGGCCAGTAGCGCAGCCTCGAGGTGCGCGGAGACGACGCGATCCGGCGGGAGCGCCCGGGCAAAGGGCTTGAGCCGGACCATCTTCACCAGCCGGTACCAGAGCTTGAGTCGCTGGCCGTCACGCGAGGCCAGGTAGAGCCGCCGGGTGCGCTTGCTGCGGACGAAGAACAGCCCGGGCACCGGCCGTGCGGCCGCGCGTTTGCCGTAGACCTCGCCGCGCAGCGGAATGGTCAGAAACTGCTTGCCAGGTCCTGGGCGAATGTCGGCACCGTAGACCTTCGCGATGAACTCTCTCGAAGCGATCGATATGGTCGCGCGATCGCGCGTCACCTCAGACAGGCGCGTGGCATTGAGCACCCGGCGGGTCCAGAAGTGCTGCTTGGGCCAGCCGCGCTGCGCTCGCTTCGTCGACGTGTCGTTCTCCAGTTTCCGGAAGTGATCGCGAAAGACTTTGAGCACGGCCGCGCCGGCGGCCGACATCAACCGCTTGTTCGCGCGATTGTTCGGCCCGATCTGAGACCGCACCTTTTTTAGGAGCGGGGGCGCGGTATCCTCGACGATGACGACCTCGAATTTCATAGACGAATGAGCCCCTCCGGCGGATCTGGATCTTCCTCAGGTGGCGTCGCCCGAACCGCGCCGCCCGAAAACGCTGCAGGGAACGCCTCAAAGAAGTCTCGACCATTGCTGGGGTAAAGCACCTGACGGAAACGCGGCGACACACCCGAGCTGCGATAGACCTCGGTGACGAACTCGTTGTCGACGAAGAGAACGTCGGTCTCTTCATCAAACCACAACGAGTGTATCCGCTGCAGATCGTCCTGCGTGTAGGACCAAAGGTTGATCTTCTTCATCGTGGGAATCGCTGCCAGGCGAAGGCGTCGGCCGCCCGGGTGAACATGAAATCGATCGCATCCTGGTCGAGGAAGGGACGGAGATCCTCCTCGATTTGGGTGCTGTGAGCGAGGAAGCGCTCGAGCGCCTGGGTGTCTTCAGGGGCCAGCGGCAATCCAGCCGCCGGCGCAATACGCATCCAAGTGTCGCCGGTCTCCGAGAGGCTAAGGCCATTGTCGATAAGCGACACCCGCAGCCCGCCTCCAGCCCTGCGCACCATCCCGTTACCCACGTGCCGGTCAGTGTGCCCCAGCACATGATCGAAGAGATGCCAGCGCCGCCGCACGGGCTCTGGGACCTGGCCGAGGAGGTCGTTCATGCGACGAATTTGGTTGGCCTTTGCGTAGTCAATGGCCGCGCGGTAACCGGTGCGAAAGAGCTGAGCGCTGCCTACTTGACCCTTGTAGTTCAGGACTGTGGTCGGTGGAACCAGGCCAGTCCCCAGCCAGTCGTCGACGATGGAGGCGGCCGCCTCTCGCAGGTACTGCTGGCCATCGGGGACGCC
>JBHJGM010000020.1:0-9419 GCA_050331815.1 Opitutales bacterium
TGGACGGCTGTTAACCACGGCGTGCTGTTAATCTGAGAAACGAAGAATTTCGCGGCGGGAAAGTGGGGAATCGGTCTGGACGGGCGGGTGTCCAAGGGGGTGGACCCTGCTGAAGGCGCGAAACGGAGAACGAAGGGCGAACGCTGGGATGCAACGGAAATTGCTTGCGGGCAAAGGCTTACGACAAAACTCCTGAAATTCTCAGAAATGCCACTCCGTCAACCATGCGAGGCGTGCGCGTTTGCGGCGAGGAGGATTGGCTGCCCGGGCTGGGATCGAACCAGCGACCAAGTGATTAACAGTCACCTGCTCTACCGCTGAGCTACCGGGCAAAAGCGTAAACCTTGAAAATGACAGATTCACCGTGATCGTCAAGCGCATCCTGCCGCGACTCGAGTGGTTCATCCCGCCTAAGCGAGACTTTGGCGCTGAGCTACTAGGCAAGGTAGAGTGAGCCAATCCCGCATACATAGAAGTCGTCACGCGCATCCCTGGTATCAGCGATTATTTCTGCTATGACGGGGTTATCCCGCTGAGGTGGTGAGCCCCTTGCAAATGAAAAGGTGCTTCGCGTGATGAGTTGCCGAGCGCTTGAATTCTTGGTGCTAACTTGGAGGACTTAAGGGGCGGGGTATGGCAGCTTTCTGCGAGACCATGTTTGCTGAACACGACGTAGATAGGTGGCCTGTTGCCGCTAGATTTCAGCACACTGTGGTATCTGCAAAGGCATGGCCTACTATATCTTTTGCGCCTCTGAGACCCACCGACCCTAGGGAAAATGAAATCATCCACGCCTCCAAATCCGCTCCAGGCGAAGCTGAGGGCGCAATGCAGTCAGACTTGCCAAAAGACCGTACCCAGCAGCGCTGATAAAGGCTCTGGGCCTCTCAACCGCGGCGTACCGGTTCGCTTATCCATATCCTTACGTAGGTAAAATTGCTTACCTATTCACACGGCCAATCAAATTAGGGTTGTCTGAATTCAGGACGAGTGGTGGTTTTAAGGGCGATGCCTGCCTATGCCCACACGGTTCGTGCCGAGAACGATGCCCTGCAGCCGCCCACGAAATGGGAGCCCCTCTTCTCGGAGGACTGTCCGGCGCTCGATGGCAGGACCTGTCCGGCTTGTGAAGCCTGTGCGGCTAATCACGGGCACCTGAACAAGGTGGCTTACCTTGCTGGCGAGTTCGCAGCCCGCATCTGCCCTCCCGGTTCCGACTGCTCAGAAATCGCACATCGCTGGGGCCAGTTGTCGGGCTGGTGGCACGATCTCGGCAAGTTTGCCCCACGCTGGCAGGACTATCTAAAGAGTGCCGCAGACCCGCACGCAGGTGAACTCGCCGGTCGCGTCGACCACTCCACCGCGGGCGCACAACATGCGGCCAGTTGCGGCGACTATGGTCCGCTGATGGCCTACCTCATCGCCGGTCACCATGCGGGCCTCCCCGATGGTCTGGCACTGTTTGACGAACGACTGAAAAAAGCCGTTGAACCCTGGAGGGAGGAAGTTCCCGAACGCCTGCCGCTAGACGGCGCCAGGCTGGATTTCCCACTAAAACGCTCCACTGCCGGAATTTTCGGTGCCGCAGTCCACCTGCGCCTGCTCTTCTCCTGCCTCGTCGACGCCGACTTCCTAAGCACCGAAGTCGTGATGAATCCCGGGCAGGCTGCGATGCGTCCGACTGACATCTCCGAGACCAAGGTGCTCGAGCAGATGTCGGACGCGCTGGACGCTTACTATTCCGGCTTCCCCACTCCAGGCCCGGAAGACATCGTGAACACAGCCCGGGCGGCAGTCCACAGCGACTGTCTGAAAGCCGCCTCCCTCCAACCGGGCTTTTTCTCTCTCACCGTGCCCACCGGCGGGGGCAAGACACTGGCTTCGCTGGCCTTCGCGCTGCGTCACGCACTCGCGCACGGCCTGCGCCGTGTCATTTACGTCATCCCGTACACCAGCATCATCGAGCAAAACGCGGCTATCTATCGCGGGCTGTTCACGCAACTGGGTGAAGTACTCGGGCGGCCCGTTGTTGTGGAACATCATTCCAACCTGAGCGCGGAGAATGAAACGGTCGCCAGCCGGCTCCTTGCCGAGAACTGGGACACGCCGCTGGTGGTGACAACCAATGTTCAGTTTTTTGAGTCTCTTTTTGCCAACCGCCCCGCACGCTGCCGTAAGCTGCACAACATTGCCCGCTCGGTGGTCATTCTGGATGAAGCTCAGGCGCTTCCGACAGGCTTGCTCAAGCCCGTTCTTGAAACGCTCAAGGCGCTCGTGGCCGACAACCATGTTTCGGTTGTGCTTTGTACCGCCACGCAGCCGGCCCTGGAAAAAACCGACACCTTCGAGGTTGGATTGCCCACTGAAGCCGTTCGCGAAATCATTCCCCAGCGCGACGCGCTTTTTCACCAACTCGCGCGGGTTCAAAGCCGGCACCTCGGCACCATCGACCGTGACGCCTTGTGTGCGCATGTGATCGAACAGTGCCCATCCGGGGCGCTGGTTATTGTAAACACGACCCGCGCGGCTCGGGAACTTTACGAACGGCTGCGGGAGGGACGCGAGGTGCTGCACCTGTCCGCGCGGATGTGTCCGGTACACCGCCGCCACGTCCTGAGTGCGCTTGATGTAGTTCAAAAACGTAAGCAGCCGCATGTGCTGGTGTCGACTCAGCTGATCGAAGCAGGCGTCGATGTTTCGTTCCCGGTCGTCTTTCGAGAGCTTTGCGGCCTGGATTCGTTTGCCCAAGCGGCCGGTCGCTGCAATCGCAACGGCGAACTGCGCGACGGTGAGGGCCAACCGCGTCTGGGCACCGCTTGGCTTTTCGAGTTCGACGACGTTCCCCTACCGACAAGCTTGCGCGAGCTGCGCCGGGCCGCCGACATTACCCGCCTACACATTCTGCCCAATTTTGACGAAGACGCGCTGCTAAGCCTTGAAGCGGTTCAGGCCTACTTTAGCCAGGCCATCTGGCAAGCGGGTGCCGAGACAGGTGCATGGGATAAGGGTATCAACGATCGACCCATTATGGAGCAGTTCAAGTGCGGCAGTGGTGCTGAAGTTTTTCACCTGCTCAAGTTCAAGACTGCCGCGGAAGCCTTTAAGCTCATCGACGCGCCGACGCATCCCGTGCTGATTCCGTGGGGTGACGAAGGGGAGCAACTGCGGAAAACTTTAGAGGATTGTGAACAAACGAAGCGCCCGTTGTGCCGCGAGGTTTATCGGAAACTGCAGGGTTACACCGTCAGCGTCTATGCGCAGGAATTCGAGCGCTTGTCCGGACGGCTGGTAAGTTATGCGGACGGTACAATCCAGGTCCTCGCCGATCCCAGCCAGCACTATTGCGATGCAACCGGGCTAGTGCCTGCCCCAAGTCCTCACACGCCCGATGTCCTCATCCATTAATTGCCAAGTCGGGTATCCACCCCCTAGTACATACACGTCAGGGGAACCCCTGACCGTGTCGCCGTTGTGGCGCGGATTGAAACTAGGTTTTCAAACTATGGTGAACGGTCTCCCGCAAGGGAGACTTTTTTGTGAAAAATTTATAGTTTGAATACCTAAAAGTGTTGACTTGACCGCGTGACGCAAACTTACTGGTTACCAATGCCGTCAATAAACTGATGTATTTTTAACTCAAGATCGGATGTGCTCGTGCAATATCGGCATTTTTAACCCATACCCTCATTTCGCATGCCCGTAAAACTTTACGTTGAAGGCGACTACGCCTGCTTCACCCGGCCGGAAATGAAGGTCGAGCGCGTCAGCTACGACGTCATGACCCCTTCCGCTGCTCGCGGCATTTTGGAGGCCGTTTATTGGAAGCCTCAAATTTCCTGGGTGGTTGATCGCATCCACGTGCTGCGCCCGGTCCGGTTCACTAATTTGCGCCGCAATGAAGTGTCCGAGCGCGCCGCCAGACCCTCGCATGCCCAGATGAACGGTGAGCCCTCCAAATCGCTCGGGCTCCTTGTGGAGGACCACCGACAGCAACGCGCGTCGCTACTTCTGCGCGACGTGGCCTACCTGATAGAAGCCCATTTCGAAGTCCTGGACACACGGTTTGAACCCGACGGACCCGAGCAATCCGCCAGTGCCTGCGAGGGAAAGCACCTGGACATGTTCAACCGCCGTGCCCGCAAGGGGCAGTGCTTTCACCAGCCCTACTTTGGCACCCGCGAATTTCCGGCTGCGTTCTCGCTGTACGAAGCTGCCACACCGCCCGAGAGCGAGCTGCCCTTCGAAGATGGGAATCGCGACCTGGGCTGGATGCTCCACGACATCGCCTTTCTGCCTGCGACGAAGAAGGACGCCGACAGCTTCGTGGACGGACGCGGACATCGCCTGCGTGCTGAACCACGCTTCTTCAACGCTAAACTACAAGACGGCATTCTCCACGTACCCCCTTTCCAGCACGCAAAGGCCTAAGCATGATTCTCCAAGCACTTACCGAACTCTTTGCGCGCCTGCCCGAAATCGACCAACCTGGCTTCGCGTCAATGGGTGTGAGTTGGGCTGTGGTGCTGGATCAAAAGGGAAAACTGCTGGGTATCAACAGCCTCCGCCAGCCTGCCGCAAAGGGAAACAAGACGTACCCTCTTTCTGTCTCCGCACCCACCGTTGGCATACGCACCAGCGCCAGCCGGGCCAACTTTCTTGTCGACAAGTCGGACTACGTTTTCGGCTGCAAACCCGGTGCAACAGAAGACGACGCGAAGAAACTCGTGCAGCGCTTCGAGCTGTTTCGAAAGCTTCATCTGGAGGCTCAGCCGGAGATCGAGCACCCGCATTTCGATGCCGTTTGCGCTTTTCTAAAAGCGTGGAACCCCACACCTCCGGAGGCTCCCGGGCAACTGCTCGAGCAGGCTCGAGCCACGGAGAATGATGATTTCTTTGGGGCCAACTTTGTGTTCCAGATTTCAGGCACCACAGGCTATGTGCATGAATTGTCTGCCGTTAAAGACTACTGGGGGCAGCGCTGCGCGGACGTCGAGGAAGCCAGTAGCGGGCTCTGCCTGATCTCGGGTCAACGCGGGCCTTTGGCGCGGCTGCATGCCCCGGCGATCAAAGGCGTTACGGGAGCCCAGTCCTCCGGTGCCTCAATTGTCTCGTTCAATCGCCCGGCGTTCGAATCCTACGGAAAGGAGCAATCCCTTAACGCTCCTGTGGGCGTGGATGCCGCCTTCAAGTATTGCACCACGCTGAATTACCTGCTGGCCGAGCGGGAACGGCGCTTGCGCCTGGGCGATGCGACCACCGTCTACTGGACCGACCAGCCCTGCGCTGCCGAACAGGAAATCCCCTTCCTCACCGGCGACCGCGACCCCGAAGCGATCGAAGATGAAAAGCTGCGCCAGCGTATTCAGGCAACGCTTGAAAAGCTGGCACAGGGGCGTCTCGGCCCGGCGGACCTCGGCGATTCAAAAATACGATTTTTTATTCTAGGGCTGGCTCCGAACGCCTCCCGCCTCTCCGTTCGCTTCTGGCACACCAGCACGCTTGGAGACCTTATCACCAACCTGCAGCGCCACCACGACGACCTGAGGATCATCCGCCAGTACGAGGAAGGCCCGAAAATCCGCCACCCCGACCCTGCGGTGCCTTCCTTCTTCGATCTGCTGCGCCAGAGCGCCCGCGTGGCGGACGACATTCCGCCCCTGCTCGGCGGTGCCCTAATGCGCGCGATTCTGCAAGGCACGCCCTACCCTGCCGGCCTCGCCGTCGCCGTGCTGCGGCGCGTGCGTATCGAGCGCAACGTCACTTACCTGAAAGCAGCCATCCTTAAGGCCTGGCTTGTTCGTAATCATTCCATCCCGGTTCCTATTATGCTCGACGAATCCAACACCAACCTCGGCTACCGGCTCGGTCGCCTCTTTGCCATGCTTGAAAACGTGCAGTTCCTCGCCCTCGGGGATGTGAATACCAGCATCCGCGAGCGCAGCTACGCCAGCGCCTCCGGTACGCCCGCGAATATCTTCCCGCGGCTTATGCGCGGTTACACACACCACATCTCCAAGCTCTCAAAGCCATTGATGATTCATCGCGAGACCACCGTGAGTGAAATCCTTGAGGGTGTTAAGGAGTTTCCCGCGCATATGAACCTCCGCGACCAGGGCCTGTTCGCTCTCGGTTACTACCATCAGCGTAAGCAACTCTTTACCAAAAAAACTTCTGAAGACGCGACGGAAGCCACGGCAGACGTCTTCGTCGAAACCCAAGCCTGAAAATCTCCAACCCAATTTTTTACCAGCCATGAACCGTTACGACTTCGTCTATTTCTTCGACTGCATCGACGCCAATCCCAATGGCGATCCTGACGCTGGCAACCTGCCGCGCCTCGACGTCGAAACCGGCCACGGCCTCGTCACCGACGTCTGCCTGAAGCGAAAAGTCCGCAACTACGTTGCACTCACGCGCAAAGAAACGCCCCCGCACGACATCTACGTGAAAGAGAAGGCGGTTCTGATCGAGGCCCATGAAAAAGCCTACAAGGCCATCGATGCCGACGCCTCCGAAGAGGACACCAAGGGCAAAACCAAGAAGAAGCGCAAGGGCACCGCCGAAGAAGTCGTCAAGGCCCGCGACTGGATGTGCCAGAACTTTTACGACGTGCGCACCTTTGGCGCTGTCATGAGTATCGACATCAATTGCGGCCAGGTCCGCGGCCCGGCACAACTTGCCTTCTCCCGCTCCGTCGACCCGATTAACAGTGTCGAACACTCCATCACCCGAATGGCCGTAGCCACCCGCCGGGAAGCCGAAAGCCAGCAGGGGGATAACCGCACCATGGGCCGCAAGTTTACCGTGCCTTATGCCCTCTTCCGCTGTCACGGCTTCATCAACCCTTTCCTGGCCGAACAAACCGGCTTTTCCGACGACGACCGCGAACTGCTCTTCGAAGCGCTCGAAAACGCTTTTCAGTTCGACCAGTCTGCCGCCCGGCCAGCCGGGAGCATGAACGCCCGTCAGCTGCTTGTCTTCGAACACGACAGCCAGCTCGGCAGCGCGCCGTCCCATCACCTTTTCGAATCGACTCACGCCTCCCTTAAAAATCCCGATCAGGCCCCACGTGCCTTTACCGATTACCAGATCGAGGTCGATGAGAGTGCATTGCCCAAGGGAATTATCTTGCATCGGCGCCTGTGATGTCCGCGCTGCCGACGCCATCGGTCCCGCTTTCGGCGCTGCAGCACTATCTGTATTGCCCAAGACAGTGTGCGCTCATCCACGTCGAGCGCGCATGGGCCGAGAATCGCTTTACCGCCCAGGGCAGGGTTCTTCACGAGAAAGTCCACGAAAACGACGCCGAGACCCGGCCCGGCGTACGCACCCTGCGTGGCCTCGAAGTCGATGCGCCGGCCCTCGGGCTGCACGGCGTTTGCGACGTCGTCGAACTGCACGCCGATGGTCAGATGGTGCCCGTCGAGTTCAAGCACGGACGCCCCAAAGCCCATCGCGCGGACGAAGTTCAGCTATGCGCTCAGGGCCTTTGCCTAGAGGCGTCTTTTAACAAAGCTTCCGGAACCCTCGACCACGGCTTTCTCTACTATGGAAAACCTCGCCGGCGCACCCGTGTCGCATTCGATTCGACGCTGCGCAGGCTGACCCTCGACTGCGCCGCAAGGATTCGCGCGCTGCTTCACAGCGCCACCACTCCCTACGCCGACTACAATCGCAGGCGCTGCGATCGTTGCTCCCTCATCGAACACTGCCAGCCAAAGGCCCTGCGCCTCAAACGCGGCGTCGCAACCTGGTTTCAATCCCAGGCCCTAGCCAGCCACATTGAGCCAACGTCCACCGGCGGCCTCGACGATTGAAGCAGCACCTCAATACCCTCTTTATCACCGTTGAAGGTACCTACCTTAAAAAGGAGGGTGCCTGCGTCGAGGTACACCACGAAGGCAAGCGGCGCCTTCGCGTACCGCTCAACAACCTCGAGGGCATTGCCTGCTTCGCCTGGGATTGCACGGCCAGCGCCGCCTTGCTGGGTGCCTGCGCCGAAGCCGACGTAACCCTCTCCTTTCACAACCCGCATGGCAAATTTCTCGCCGCCACCCGCGGCTTTACCGCCGGAAACATTCTGCTGCGACGCGCCCAGTACGACGCCGCGAAGGATCTTGCGCACTCTCTGGCCATCGCCCGCAACTGCGTCTCGGCTAAAATCGCCAACGCCCGGCAGGTTCTGCTGCGCGCAGCCCGCGATCGCCCCAGCCCAGACGACGCAATCGAGCATCGCCTTCTTAACGCCGCCACTGAGTTACAGCGCCGCATCCGTTCGGCCCTCGTAGCCTCCGACCTCGACGCTCTCCGCGGTGTCGAGGGCGAGGCGGCCAGCCTCTATTTCTCAGTCTTTCAACTACTGCTGACCCCAACCGAGTTTGAATTCACCGGTCGCCAGCGCCGCCCGCCCACGGACCCGGTCAACGCACTTCTGTCCTTCACCTACACCCTGCTGATGCACGACTGCCGCAGCGCCGCCGAGGCCTGTGGACTCGATCCCCAATGCGGCTTTCTCCACCGCGACAGGCCCGGCAGGCCTTCGCTCGCCCTGGACCTTATGGAAGAGCTGCGCCCCGTCCTGGCCGAACGCTGCGCCCTGACCCTCATCAACCGACGCCAAATCACAGAAAAGGACTTCCAGAAACGTGACAACGGCGCCGTGTACCTCCTGCCCGATAGCCGAAAAATCGTGCTGGCCACCTGGCAGAAACGCAAAATGACCGAGATCACACACCCACTGACCCAGGAAACCATCTCTCTAGGGCTGCTGGCTCACCTGCAGGCCCGACTGCTGGCCCGACACCTGCGCGGCGACCTCGACGCCTATCCGGCCTTTCTCTGGCGCTGACCGTTTCCCAAAGCACACCGTATGTACCTGCTCGTCGCCTACGATGTCTCTACCACAAGCCCGGAAGGCCAACGGCGCTTGCGTCAAGTCGCCCGCGCCTGCCAGGATTACGGCCAGCGTGTTCAGCAGTCTGTTTTCGAATGCAAGCTGACCCCGGCTGATTACGTTGTGCTGAAACAACGGCTGTTGAAGATTTTGGACCCACGCACCGATTCGATCCGCTTTTACAATCTGGGCAATCGCTGGCAACAACGTGTGGAGCACTTTGGCAAAAACGACGATTACAACATCGACGGACTGCTGCTGGTTGAGTGAATACCCTGGACCAGCGATGGCCGGCGCACCCCAAACCGCTTATCGCGAACCTCAAGTGCACATCCGCGCGGACCGCCGGCCTGCCGTGTACGTAACTTCCTGACTTTACGTTCTTTGACAGTCATTTCGGAACTGCCTGCGTCTAGCCGGAATTGCCTTTTGGCTTGAGGTTCGCGCAACGGGCCCACTAAAGGCTTGTGTGGCAACGGTTTCGTGCGGTTGGCGTCGCCCCCCACGCGGGGGCGCGGATTGAAAC
>JBHJGM010000021.1:0-41162 GCA_050331815.1 Opitutales bacterium
CGCCCGGCTATTGGGTGCACGAGGGTACGTATCAGTTTTTGCTGCGTTTTCCGGAGGGGTGGCCTGTTGAGGGCATCCGGTGGTATGGGCTGGCCTACATCGCCGGCTTCATTGCCGCCGCGCTGCTGCTGCGCCTGTACCACAAGCGCGACCGTTCCCCGCTCGACCCGGACGGCCAAGCCAACCTCATGATATTCGCCATTATTGGCGTGCTGCTGGGCGGGCGGCTCGGCTACATGCTGTTTTACACGTTCGACCGGTTTCTGGCCGACCCGACCATGCTCATCCGCGTATGGGAAGGCGGCATGGCCAGCCACGGCGGCTTTCTCGGCGTGGCGCTTGCGCTGATCCTCTTCGCGCGGCTAAATCACCTCTCGCTCTTTCGCCTGGCCGATCTGATGGCCACCATCACGCCGCCCGGGTTGCTTTTCGGGCGCATCGCCAACTTCATCAACGGCGAGCTCTACGGCAAGGTTACGGACATCTCCTGGGCGGTGGTGTTTACCGAGCGCAGTGCCGAGACCGGCGAAATCCTTTACTACACCGAGCCCCGCCACCCCTCGCAGCTATATCAAGGCGTTCTGGAGGGGCTGATCCCCACGCTCTACCTGCAGTGGCGCTTCTGGCAGAAAGGCGCGCGCCAGCGCCCGGCCGGGCAACTGTGCGGCGAATTTCTGGTGCTCTATGCGGTCGCGCGGATTATCGGGGAGATCTTCCGCGAGCCCGACGCCTTTCTCGAAACGAAATACCACTTTGGGCTGCTTTCGCGCGGGCAGTTTCTGTCGCTTTTTTTGCTGGCGGCGGGCGTGGGCGTCATCCTCTGGGCTCGCAAGCGCAAGAAACCCTCCGCTCCAACCGGTATTTCCAAGGCAGCTCCAAAGAACACTGAATCCTGACGGATGTTCGCTTGCTGGCGCAACGCTCGCTGCCTGTATGTGTCGTTTTTACGCTTAGATGCGCGACATAAAATCATTCAGACACGATGGATGTCCCTTTGAAGCTCGATGAAGAACTGTGTACACTGCGGAACCCAGCGAAGTTTGTGTGAGTACCCTCACGCTCTTCGAACAAAGGCCAGGTAGCGTCCAGGTCGAGCGGAACAACGCGGCTTAAGCCAGCGTGTATTTGAAAAATCAATACACCGTGCCGCTGGGCACCACCGCGCTTTTGGTGACCACTACGATCCCGTCACGCACAAAGAGCGCCCCGTCGAGCGCTTCGTCCATGTCCTTTTTGCCGTCTGGAGAAAGCTTCACGTTGTCGCCGATGCGGGCGTTTTTATCGATGATGGCGTTCTTGATGTCGCAGTTTTTGCCGATGCCAATATCCGGTCGCTGCACGCCGCGGTTTTCGCGCAGATCCTGGGCCGTTTCGAACCAGTCGCCGCCCATCACAACCACGTTTTCCAGCTTGGAGCCCGCGTCGATTTTGGCGCGTACCCCGATGACCGAGCGTTTGATCTCGCAGTCGCTCAGGATCGCGCCGTCGGCGAGAATGGTCTTTTCGATGCGCGCGCCATTGAGCTTGGCCGCCGGCAAAAACCGCGTGCGGGTATAAATCGGATTCTCACCGTCGTAAAAATTAAAGGGCGGCACCGCGTCGGTCAGCGCGAGGTTGGCTTCCCAGAATGCACCGACGGTCCCGATATCCTCCCAGTAAGCATCGAAGACGAAGCCGTTGAGGCGCTTTTTGCCGAGCAGTCCCGGGATGATCTCCTTGCCAAAATCGGTCTCTGCACCCGCGAGGCACTCGCGCAGAATGCTGCCCTTGAAAACGTAGATCCCCATAGAGGCCAGGCAGTAATCTTTGTCCGCCTCGGGGTTGTGCATCTCGTTTTTGAGTGAGGCGGGCATGACAAAGCGCTCGACAAGCGCGGGGTCGGTGGGCTTTTCGGCAAACTCGGAAATCGAGTAATCCTCGTCCAGACGCATCACTCCAAGACCCGAAACCTCCGTCTTCTCGACGGGCTTGGCCGAGATGGTCACATCGGCATCGTGCTCGAAATGGTGGAGGATGATCTCGCGAAAATCCATCCGGTAGAGCTGGTCGCCAGAGAGGATCAGAAAGAGGTCTTCATCGCGCGGATGAAAATGGATCATGTTCTGGCGCACGGCGTCCGCAGTGCCCTGGTACCAGGCGTCGCCCTGGGCGGTCTGCTCGGCGGACATGATGTCGACAAAGCCGCCACCGAAGGGGTCGAACTGGTAGGCCGCCTGAATGTGGTTGTGCAGCGAGGCCGTGTTGAACTGCGTCAGCACAAAGATCTGGTTGTAGCCCGAGTTCAGGCAGTTGCTGATGGGGATGTCCACCAGACGGTACTTGCCAGCCAGGGGTACGGCGGGCTTGCAGCGCTCTTTGGTTAAGGGGTACAGGCGGGTGCCACGGCCCCCGCCCATGATCACGCAAATCACACGAGATGTATTGGCCACGCCTTCACGTTGAGCCATTCATCAGCCGATATCCAGAACTTTCCCGGACAAAGGATTGCGAATTGTTTGGAACGGTCGATGGCGCACTAGCCAATACCCGAGAAAAGGCGTGAAATACGCGCCAGCCTGCGTATGCTTTCGTTTTCACACGAGCCGGTGCATTGGGGTGTACCGTACCTGACAATGAACTGCTTGCTGCTTTGGCGTCCGGCTCGATCTGCTCAATTTCGATAGGATAGTTTATCATGTGTGGCATTGTTGGCTACGTTGGCAAACACCAGGCCAGTCCCATTTTGATCGAGGGGCTCAAGCGTCTGGAATACCGCGGTTACGACTCCTCGGGGTTGGCGGTGCTCAATCCCTCCGGGCTTCACCTGGTGAAGAAGACCGGGCGGGTGGAAATCCTGGCCAAGGAGTCGGCGAAGCAACCGCTGGACTCCCCGCTGGGGATCAGCCACACGCGCTGGGCCACGCACGGGGGCGTCACCGACCACAACGCTCACCCGCACGTATCCAGCGACGGGCGCATCGCGATGGTTCACAACGGCGTGATCGAAAACCACGAGTCGATCCGCAAATTTCTTCTCGGCAAGGGCTACACTTTTCAGAGCGAGACCGACACCGAGGCCCTCTGCAACCTCATCGCCTACCACTTCGAAAAGGAGGATGATCATGTAAATGGGCGCAGCCGCCTCTTCCGCTCGGTCTTGAAGAGCCTCAAGCACGTCGAGGGCACCTACGGAATCGCGGTCATCTGCACCGAGTGTCCGCAGGAGCTTGTCGGCGCGCGCAAGGGCTCGCCCCTATGCGTGGGCGTGGGCGAAGGCGAGATGATGCTCGCCAGCGACGTCGCGGCCTTTGTTGGTCGCACAACGAACGTTGTCTACCTCGAAGACGGGCAGATCGTCCACCTCACCGACCAGGACTTTCACATCACCAACACCGCCGAAGAAAGCGTCGACCCCATCATCAGCCAGGTCGATTGGGAGATTGAACAGGCCGAGTTGGGCACCTTCGACCACTACATGGAGAAGGAGATCTTCGAGCAGCCCCAGGCGCTCGAAAACGCCATGCGCGGTCGTTTTGCTGACGACGGCTCCACCGCCAAGTTTGCCGGTCTGGAAACCGGAGCCCGCGAACTGCGGCAGATCGACCGGCTCGTTTTTCTGGCCTGCGGCACCGCCTGGCACGCCTGCCTGGTGGCCGAGTACCTCATCGAGCGCTACGCCCGCATCCCCGTCGAAGTGGACTACGCCAGTGAGTTTCGCTACCGCAACGCGCCCCTGGACAAGAACACCCTCGTCTTTGTCATCAGCCAAAGCGGCGAGACCCTCGACACTCTCGAAGCCTTGCGCGAGGCCAAGCGTAAAGGCTACCGCACCCTGGCCATCGTCAACAGCGTCGGCTCCACCATCGCGCGCGAAACCGAAGGCGGCATCTATCAGCACGCCGGGCCCGAGATCGGCGTCGCCTCGACAAAGGCATTTACTTCGCAGGTACTCATTTCGGCCATGGTCGCACTCTACCTCGGGCGCCTGCGCGACCTCTCCTTCAGCGAGGGTCAGCAGATGGTTCAGGCCATGAAAACGCTGCCGGGCATGGTCAGCCAGATTCTAAACCAGGCCGACAAAATCGAAGCCATCGCCAAACGCTATGCCCACCACGAGGATTTCCTTTTTCTCGGCCGCCAGCTCTCCTTCCCCATCGCGCTCGAGGGCGCGCTCAAGCTGAAGGAGATTTCCTACATCCACGCAGAGGGCTACCCCGCCGCTGAGATGAAGCACGGGCCCATCGCCCTGATCAGCCCAACCTGCCCGACGGTCATTTTTGCACCCGAGGACGAGACATTCAAAAAGGTCATCGCCAACGCCCAGGAGATCCAAGCACGCAAGGGGCCGCTGATCGCGATCACCACCAGCGGCAGCGACTTTCCGGAAAACCTGGCCGACGACATCATCACCCTGCCCAAGGCCCACGAAGCCATCCTGCCGGTGCTGATGTCAATTCCGGTGCAGTTGCTGGCTTACTTCATCGCCGTCGAGCGCAAATGCGATGTGGACAAGCCCCGCAACCTGGCCAAATCCGTCACCGTGGAGTAGCGCGGCGGCGTGGCGCACTTGAAAGCGATCTTTGCCATTGTTCCATACGGGTTTCGATTGCGTCGCGGTCCGACAAATCCGCATGAGGCAGGTTCATAACGTACATTGGCAAGTTCTGCATTTGTTTACGTGCACTGCGTTCCTGCCGCAGCCCAGCAAGCAAAGGCTCATGCACCACGGCAGATAGCCTTGAGCCCAGTCTTTAAGAGACTTTGCGCAGGTGGGCCCTCACGCCAGCTTCCAGCAAAGGTTTCGCCGGCTTCATCGATTCAAAGCACTCGAAAATCTGTCCACCGCTCAAGCACAAGACTTGCAAAAGCATTCCTCCCATGCACGCCGCCCCTTGCGATCCGCTGCGCACTGGCTTTGTTGAAGGGTGAATCAACGCACCGCACAAGCGACGCTGCATATCGTCTGGTTCAAGCGCGACCTGCGCGTGGCCGACCACCGCCCGCTGACCGCTGCCATTGCCGCGAACGGGCCGGTGCTGCCGCTCTATCTGGTCGAGCCGTCGATCGTGAGCGCCAACGACTTCGACCGCCTGCACGCCACTTTCATTACGCGCAGTCTGCAGGAACTCGACAGTCGACTACGTGCGTTGGGTGCGCCGCTGACGATTTTGCGTGGAGAGGCCGTAGAGGTTTTCGAAGCCTTGCGCGAACGCTGGGCAGGCCCGGTGGTGATTCATTCGCACGAAGAGACGGGCAACGGACTCACCTACGCCCGCGACCAAGCCGTGCGGCGCTGGTGTCGCGCGCAGGGGGCGCGCTGGGAGGAAACGCCCGCCAACGGTGTGGTCCGTGGACTGACCGACCGTGACCGCTGGTCAAGCCAGTGGGAAAAACGCATGCGCCAGCCGATCTTGCCGGCGCCCGCCGAAGGCTCGCTGCAAGCGGCAAAGCTGAAGCTGAGTGGACTCGCTCGTATCCAAAAATACGATACGGATGCCATTTTTCCGGACGTACGTGACGACGGGCCCCGCGCTCCGGACCTGCTCGGTGGTGAGGAAACCGGCCATGAGATCCTGGGCTCTTTTCTGGCGGGACGCGGCGCGCGTTATCACCGGGAGATGTCCTCGCCCGTTACGGCTTATGACTCCTGCAGCCGGCTTTCGCCGTACCTGGCCTGGGGCAACCTGAGCATGCGGCAAGTCGTTCAAGCCACACGGGCCCGGCAAACAGCCCTGTCGGAGAATCCCGACCGGAATTTCCCCAAGCAGGCCTTGAGAGCCTTCCTGAGCCGCTGCCACTGGCATTGCCACTTCATCCAGAAGCTCGAGCGCGAGCCCCGTATCGAACACCACGCCTTTCACCCGGCATTTGAAAACGTGCGTGACGATCTCGACGATGCCGAGGCCGCGCGACGCTTGAGCACTTACGAGGCCGCGCGCACCGGATACCCCTTTGTCGATGCGTGTCTGCGCTCCTTGAAAATGACTGGCTGGATTAACTTTCGCATGCGCGCGATGCTAGTGTCGTTTGCCGCCTACGATCTCTGGCTGGACTGGCGGCACTTCGCGCCTTGGTTGGCCCGGCAGTTTATCGACTACGAGCCCGGTATCCACTTTTCCCAGACGCAGATGCAAAGCGGCACCACCGGCATCAACACACTGCGCATTTACAGCCCCATCAAGCAGGGTCACGATCACGACCCCGATGCCGAATTCATCGCCCGCTGGATACCCGAGTTGTCCAAACTCCCGACAAGACTGCGCCACGAGCCCTGGAAGGCGTCCCCTCTGCAACTCAAAGAGGCCGGGGTCACGCTCGGCGTGACTTATCCCGAGCGCGTGGTCGAACATGCCGAAGCAGTACGCCACGCCAAATCGGTAATGTACGCGCTCAAGGGCAAGCCGGAAACCCGCGCGCTCTCCAAGGTAGTTTACGAAAAGCACGGCAGCCGCATGGGCCCGTCGAGCCGCCGGATTAACGGCAACGACGACGCGCGTTTCTCCGGACGGGGCAAACGTGCCACAAAAGCGCCAAAGAAAAAAGCCGCACCCAAGGCCGACACCCGCCAGAGTGAAATGAAGCTGGACTAGTAACCCGGCGTATCCAAACTCGGATACACAGGCCGTCACTCTACCCGGAATCCTTCTTTGCGCGGCCTCCGCCAAACGTGCATCACCAGTCAAAAACCGGTGCCCCTCAGGTCGGTCTTCAAACAACACAACCGCCGCCAGTTGAAATGCATCGGCGGCCCGCAATGGATGCATCCGGACCCATCGCAGCGCCTTTCGCAGTACCTCTTTAGTTGGTCTAACCTCAAGCCATTCGGCGGCCAGCATATCGAGTAATTGACCCGCTCGTTGTGATGCGACCAGCTCCATCACCGCCTCCCGCTCGCGCCGTTGGTAAGCGGACTCAAGTTCGATTCGCGTGCCATTCCACACGAAGACAGACAGACCCGCTTCCAAAGCCGTTACGCGCTTCGGACTGTCAGGCTCCCCGAATAAGAATGAGCCCAGTGCCGAGCTGTCCCAGAATTTCACCAGCCGCTTTCGCGTTCCTCCAATATAGCCTGAACGACACTGGTGTTGGGTCCAGCTTTTGGCGGCGACTTGGCCAGCTTCAAAAAGGCCTCGACGTCGGGCGGGCTCGGGTTTTTCGGGGGCGTGACGATCCCCTTCGCAACAAATCGCTGCATGCGCGCGTCATCATCGTTGGCCGGAAGCGGCTGCGGATGGCCACCAGCCGCTTACGGTCGGTGACCACGATGAACTCCCTTGCCTCGACCTGCCGCCCATACGCAGAAAGGCCATTCTTCAATTGGGACACACTGACCTGTTTCATATGGCCATGGCAGCCACGAGGTAATCAACGTCAAGCTGGCTGCATTGGGACGTCCAGACTTGCGCCCACCGCATAGATGAACTTACGTGCACTCTTTCGGCGGATTGAATCATGACCCAAGCTCCCATCCAGTTGGTAAAAATTGTCTCCGGTGGGCAGACCGGTGTGGACCAGGGCGCGCTGGAAGCCGCCCTCGAAGCGGGTTTTGCCTGTGGCGGCTGGGCTCCCGAAGGACGCATCGACGAGAACGGCACAATTTCAAATAAGTATCCCCTGAGGGTGTTGCCCGGGGCGGACTACACCGCACGCACCCGCGCCAACGTACGCGACAGTGACGCGACCCTCATTCTTTGCCCAGGCGAGCCCGAGGGCGGCACCGCACTCACCTATCAGTATGCGAGGCGTAAGCGTAAGCCCGCCTGCCTCATCGATGCGCTCGAGCATCCGCCGGAAAGAGCCGCACAGGCCGCGCTGGATTTTTGCGCGGAGTACACGGTGGCAGTGCTCAATGTTGCCGGACCACGCGCCAGCGGCTGGCCCGAAGCTCATGCCTATGCAAAAGCCACCACGGCGCACCTGCTGAAGCTCGCAAGCTACGCCTGCCCCAGCCGTTGAAAGGCTGAATCCGCAGGCTTGCGCATTGCCACGGCGGTACTCATACCCGTAGGCCATGTCAGGCGAATCGCCCAGGCCCAAATTCAAACGCATCGTCCTCAAGCTCAGTGGTGAGGTGCTGCGCAACAACAACAGCGGCGAGCCGCTCGATGCCAACGTGCTCGATTCCATCTCGCGGCAGCTGCGCGATGTGCATGCCCTAGGCGTGCAGATCGGCCTGGTGGTCGGCGGGGGAAACATCTTTCGCGGGCTCGCCGGGCAGACCGACCGTGGCATCGATCGCACCACCGGCGACCACATGGGCATGCTGGCCACCGTGATCAACGGCTTGGCCCTGATGGACTTTTTGGAAAAGCTGGGCGTGGACGTGCGAGTGCAAACCGCCATCCCGATGGACAAGGTGGCCGAGCCATTCATCCTGCGCCGGGCCATCCGGCACCTGGAGCGCGGGCGGGTGGTCATCTTCGTGGCTGGCACAAGCAACCCCTACTTCTCCACCGACACCACCGCCGCTCTGCGCGGTAGCGAAATCGGTGCCGACGTCATTATGAAAGCCACCAAGGTCGACGGCGTTTACGACAAGGACCCCATGCGCTACAGCGATGCCGTCCGCTTCGATGAGTTGTCCTTCCGCAAGGCCCTGCGCGAGGATTACTCCATCATGGACTCGTCCGCCTTTGCGCTGTGCCAGGAAAACAACGTGCCTATCCTCGTCTTCAACATGAGCGAGCCCGAGAGCGTGCGGCGCGCCGTGATGGGCGAGCCCATCGGCACGCTCGTGCATGCGGGCGGCGAGGCTTGAGCCCGGCTCCGACGAGCGTATAAATTATCCGTTTCCTAAATTTATCCAGAAACCCCTTACCGAAGCAGAGCCACCATGGAGCCCACCGCGACGATCAAGCAGGCCGAATCACAGATGAAAAAGGCCGTCGACCACACCTTGCAGCAGTTCACCAACCTGCACACCGGCAAGGCCTCACCGAGCATGGTCGATCACCTGTCCGTTGAAATCGAGTCCTACGGCACCACCAACAAGATTCTGGAGATCGCCGCGGTGACCACGCCCGATGCGCGCACCATCCGCATCCAACCCTGGGACAAATCTGTCCTGAAGGACATCGACAAGGCCATCCAGAAGGCCAACCTCGGCCTTAACCCCGTGGTCATGGGCGACTCCATCCACGTACCCGTACCCGAGCTTTCCGGAGAGCGCCGCAAGGAGCTGACCAAAGTGGCACACAACATGGCCGAGGACGGCCGCGTCGGCGTGCGCGCCGCCCGCCGCGATGGCATGGACGCCCTCAAGAAAGCGCAGAAGGACAAGGAAATTTCCGAAGATGATCTCAAGCGCTACGAAAAGGAAGTCCAGGGCCTGACCGACAAGTACACCAAGGAGATCGAGGAGCACCTCAAGAACAAGGAGACCGAGCTTACCACGGTCTGAGCCTCGGGCTTCTCCAGCCGTCAACGCGTCCCATGGAAGGGCTGCCCACACAGGCGCGCCGCATCGTCGTCAAGCTCGGGACGGGCGTCCTCACCCAGGGTATCGGCAAACTCGATACGCAACGCATCCATGATCTGTGCGGGCAACTGGCCGCGCTGCGCCGCCGCGGGCTAGAGGTTGTGATCGTCAGCTCCGGCGCGGTCGGGCTGGGTATGGGACGGCTGCAGCTCGAACGCCGGCCCAAGCGCCTGGCCGCCCTGCAAAAGTGCGCCGCCGTCGGCCAGAGCATCCTCATCAACACCTGGCAGGCCGGGCTCGACCCTCACGGTTTGACCGCCGCCCAGATGCTTTTGACGCGAGAGGACGTGAAGTCGCGCACCCGCCACCTCGCCGTCAAGGATCTCCTCGGCGAGCTGCTCGACAGCGGCCTGGTCCCGGTGGTCAACGGCAACGACTCCGTCTCGACCGAGGAAATCAAATTCGGCGACAACGACGTGCTTTCGGCGATGGTCGCCAGCCTCACCCACGCCGACCTGCTGGCCATTCTCTCCACCGCACCGGGCTTGATCGACCGCGAAGGTTCCGGCGAGGTCGTGCCGCTCGTGGAGACGATTACACCGGAGATCGAGGCCATGGCCGGCGGCACCGCCGATGCCACCGCGGTCGGCGGTATGGTCACCAAAATTGAGGCCGCCCGCATCGCGACGGCGTCCGGTTGCGGCGTCTTCATCGGCAGCGGGCGCGAACCCGAAGTGTTACAGCGGATCGTCGAAGGCCCCGCGCCGGGCACGTTCTTTCTGCCGCGTAAACTGCCCCTGGATTCCCGCAAGCGCTGGATCGCCTTCTTTCAACCGCCGTCAGGCACGCTCCATGTCGACGCGGGTGCCGTCCAGGCTTTGCAGGAAAAGGGCTCAAGCCTGCTGGCCAAAGGCATTCGCTCCGTCGACGGCCACTTTGGCGAAGAAGCCGTCGTCGAGATCGCCGGGCCCGACCGCCAAGCCTTCGCCCGGGGCATCAGCGGCTTTTCCAGCGAAGACGTATCCAAAATCCTCGGACAAGGCAATGACGCCATCCGTGCGTCCTTTCCCCGGCGCAAACGCTGCGAAGTCGTCCACCGCGACGCCCTCGTCCTGCTGCGTGATCGCGCCTAGCTGCCAGCACCTGGCCGCAAAAGCACAAAAGCTCAAAGAAAAGCTGCTCTTAATCAGAAGGCCTTGTTCCCGGTTCGCCGCCTCGGATCCATACAGTGGCATCCGCCCCATTTTTCTGCGGCTCTTTGTGGCTAACTTAACCGCAATTCTTTCGTAACTACTTCGCCATGCGGTAGAGGCAGCCAAAGGCGAACGCATCCGGCAGCTTGAAGCGCAGGGCCACGCATTGGATGGCCTTGCTCATGTTGATCAACGGCACTTTGGGGCTGCTGTGCAGCTTCGGCGGTGACATCGAGCACTCCAGCCCGGCCTGGGCGAGGATGTTGCGCAAGGTGCCCGAGATCATGTTCGTGGTCTCGCGCACGGCGTCCTCGATGTTGGATTTGCCATCGCCAAAATCCAGCTCGAAAGCTTCGTAGTTCAAATACTCCATCGCCACGATTTTTGCCAGCGCATGCGGAATCTGCATACAGACCGTTGCAGGATAAGCACGGTCCAGCAGGATGAAGCAGGAGTAAATCTCTTCGTTGAGACCATTCAGGGCCTCGTTCAAACCGCGCGGGGTGAGGTGCGCATCGATTTCCGCTTTGCGACCGACGTTGGATTCAAACACATGCGTGACGCTTTTGACCAACAACCCCTTGAGCATCGCATCCTGAATCAGCGGCTTGGATTCGATCTGCGGTGCTTTGTTGCCCATGCATGCTAACTATTCGACTGACCGTGAGTAATCTTTATCACGGATTTTGCCTCAATAAGGTTTATATCCACCTAATCGGACGCACCTGTGTGCCGTACTAGCTCGCCGCTCCTTTTCTGGCGGGCGTTAGGCTCTAGTAGGCCCCCGCCTGCGTCCGCAGAATTTCAAACCGCGCCTCGTCGACGGCCTGAAAAAAGCGGCTGGGCTGGAGCATCTGCGGTGGCCCACCCTGCAGGCTCACGCGCGGGTAGAGCATGTACAGCTCGTCCTTGGCCCGGGTCACGGCCACGTAAAACAGCCGCCGCTCCTCTTCGATGTCGCCTTCCTCAATCGCGCGCTTCAGCGGAAAGAGCCCGTCGGCCAGCCCGATGATGAAAACCACCGGAAACTCCAGCCCCTTGGCCTGGTGGATGGTAGTTAGGCGAATGGTCTCCTCGTTGGGCTCGGCGGCGCGGTCGCTCGTCTCGGAGTTGAGCAAGACGAGTTGGGCGAGCAGTTCGCCGAAGTCCTCGTAGCGTGCGGCAAAGCCCGCCAGACTTTCCAAATCGTCGCGCCGGGTGGTCCAGTTGGCGTAGGCGCTTTTTAGGTAATCGCCGTACCAGCCCTCCACGGCCAGTTCGACGATCTCTTCCGGCATCAGCGGCTCGAAGGCCGCGGTGTCTTTGGCAGGCGCGTCCGCCGCGCGGGCGCCGTCAAAAAGTTCACTGCCGCCCTCGCCCTGCCGCTCGGCGGGCGTGCGACGCACCCCTTCCGCTTCGGGCACGCGCAAGCCCGCTTCCAACTGCACCAGCGACGCCGCCATGGCTTTGAAATCCTCCCGCGCGGGTTCGGGTGCCTTTTCGGCGACCTCATCCCGGGCCAGTGCCTGGATCAACGACAGCCCCCGCTTCGAGGCGACTTTGCCGGCCAGCTTGAGCAGGCGCTCCGAGGTGCGCGGTCCCACCTTGGGCAGCAGGCCTGTGAAGCGCTGAAAGGCGATGGCGTCGCGCGGATTGTGGGCAAAGCGCAGCATCGCCACCAGATCGCGAACGTGCGCTTGCTCAAAAAACCGTACCCCGCTGGTGATCGTGTAGGGCACGCCCTGGCGTGACAGTTCCATCTGCAGATCCATCGCGTGGAAATGCGCGCGGTAGAGCACCGCCATGTCCGCCAGCGAGTAGCCCTCGTTCAACAGCCCCTCGATGCGCTTGCAGACCAGCGCCGCTTGCTGGCGCGTATCCATGGTCGGGATGAAATAAGGCTTCTGGTTGGAGGGCTTGTCCGGGCGCAAAAGCAGCGGATAGCCGTCGATCGGCGGGTGCACCGACATCAGCTCATTGGCGAAATCCAGAATCTCCGGCGAGGAACGGTAGTTCGTCTCGATTTTATAGATGCCACGCTCAGGAAAAACCTCGGCAAAGTCGGCCATATTCGCGAACTCCGCCCCGCGCCAGGTGTAGATGCACTGCCAGTTGTCGCCCACGATGGTGATGTTCTGGTGCTCGGCGGCCAGCAGGTTGAGGATGCTCGCCTGCAGGCGGTTGGTGTCCTGGTACTCGTCAACGAGGATGTGGCGAAAGCGCGCCTGAAATTCCGCACGCACCTCGGGCGCTTCCTCCAAGAGCCGCAGCCAGTACTCGAGCAGGTCGTCGTAATCGGTCACCTGCTGAGCCAGTTTGCGCTCCTGATAGGCCTTGTGAAACTGCGTCAGCTTATCGGCGAGATCGTTAAACCATGGATAGCGCCCCTCCACGACCGCCTTCACGCTCTGGCGGGTATTGCGCGCATAGCTGATGATGTCGCTGACGACGCGCGCCTTCGGGTTTTCCTTGTTCTTGAGAAAGTCGCTGTCGACGATCCGGATGGCGTCGCCCAGCAGCGATTGGGATTCGCCGTCGTCGAGAATGGTGAAGCCCGACTCCAGGCCCAGCGTCGCCCCGTGCCGCCGCAGAATACGCTGCCCGATGGAGTGAAACGTGCCGCCCCAAAAACGCTCGCGGCGTTCCCCGGTCAGGTCCTCGACGCGTTCGAGCATCTCCCGCGCGGCCTTGTTGGTAAAGGTCAGCAACAGGATTTCCCAGGGACGCAGGCCCTGCTCGGTCAGCAGCCAGGCCACCCGGTAGGTTAACGTACGCGTCTTGCCCGAGCCCGCGCCCGCCAGCACCAGCGACGGTCCGGGTTCGGCCACCACCGCCGCGTATTGTTCATCGTTGAGATCCGCCCTGAAATCGATCGGCGCCAGCGAGGCGCCCCCTTCCTCCGTGAAAGCCATCGGAAAAAACTACGCGGCCCCGGGCGGCAGTTCAATCTCCACTGTACCACGCACCGGCTGGCGTGTCAGAAAGTTTACTCTAGGCGCAAAAATCGGGCTTGCCAGGAGGCGCGCAATTTGCACGCTGCTGTACTTATGAGCACTGAATCTCACCCCCCATACCGCACCATCACTCCCTCCCTCAATTTCAAAAACACCCGCGAGGCCATCGAGTTTTACTCGAAGGTCTTCGGCGCAAAGCAGCTCAAGCTGATCAAGGCGCCCGATGGCGGTGTCGTGCACGCCGAGGTGCAGTTCGGCGATTGCATCGTAATGATGTCCGACGCCAACGCCGAATGGAACGCGCCCTCACCGATGGACTGCGGCGGCTCACCCACCCTGCTGTCTTTCCAATCCGAAGACTGCGACACCCTCTTCAACCAGGCCGTCGAAGCCGGTAGCGAGATCCTCATGCCGATGGAAGACACCTTCTGGGGCGAGCGCATGGGCATGGTGAAAGACCCCTTTGGCTATCGCTGGTCCCTCGGCAAGCACATCGAGGACGTCACCCCCGAGGAAGTCGAAAAGCGTATGAAGGAACTGTTCGGTCAGGGCGACTCCCCGAGCACGCCCGCCTCGACCTAGTCACTTGCCAATCGGCAGCGCTTCCAACGGCAGCGGTTCATGAATCGCGCACCGGTAGTCAAATATGGGCTTGGGCCTGCGTTTGGCTTTCGCGTGCACCGCCAGAAAGTAATCGGTCGAGACCTGCGGGCTGTTGCCAAGCGTATCGGTACGCAGGGGCCAATCCGCCGCCACGATGGCGTGTCCGGTCACCGTGCCCTCGGCGTCCTGATAGACCATCCACAGCGGCGTCATGCCAAACAGGTCGAAATGCTGTTTAACGTCTTCGTCCGCGCCTTCCAGCCGCGCGGCGTACTCGCCGGGCTTTAGCGCCCGAAAACTCACCCGGTCCGTCTTGCGGGTTTCGGGATACTCCTTAATCACCAGAAATGGAAAGGCGCTGTTGCCCTTCCAGGCCAGCCCCAGATAGGTCTCCGCCCGGTCCAGATACCAGAAGGTGGCCGCCTCGGACACAAAATCTGCCGCCTCCATCTCATCCGCATACGGATTGTGCACGGCAAAAGGTTTCGTTTGCAGGTGCCGGGTTCCTGAGTCCATGCGCACGGTGAGCGTCGCCCGGTACGTGCCCGAAACGTGAAAATACACGCTCCATTCCACCCGTTCGTTCGGGTTGATAACCCGCGTTTTTTGCCCAGGCCCAACGTTCGAAGCCTTCTCGTAGCGTTGCCAATGCCCCCTTTCGTCCAGGCGCTGATACTGCATTTCGGGCAGAAACGAATCCGCTTTCGCCATCTCCGAACCGCGCACGTGCACTGCCGCCTCCGTGTGGTTGACCAGCGCGAAGCGCGGCTCGCCTGGCGAGGCACTTTCTAGGACCAGCACACGCACGCCCGGCCCATCCGCGCCGTTGGCGCCTACCGACGCGTTCAACCATAAACACAACAAACCCAATCCTCCAAACAGCCAGCGCATGCCGGTTTGGACCGCCGCAAGCGCGTCGCGTTCACTCGGGCGAAAAACTCGGCCCTCGCCTAGCCCCCAAGCTAGCATCCTTTGAGCGCGTCACGCAGCACCTGCGCGATATGCAGGCGCTCCAGGCCGAGCCCCTGCTTGTCGATCATCCCGCCCAGGTGCAGCATGCAGCCCATGTCGCCGGAGACGAGTACGTCGGGTTGGGCCGCCGCCACGTGCTCGATCTTCAACTCGCCCATGCGCGCCGAGACATTCGGAAAGCTCACCGCAAACGCGCCGCCAAACCCGCAACACTGCTCGCCCTCGCCAAACTCGACCAGTTCCAGCCCCTCGATCGACTGCAGCAGGGTCAGCGCCGCTGCGCCGCTGTCGGTCCCGCGCGAGTGGCAGGAGCGGTGAAAGGCCACCTTGCGCGCAAATTTGCCCTCCCACTTCGTGATGCCGAGCCCGTTGACCAGATAATCGGCCAGTTCCCAGGTGCGATTGGCCAGCGCCAGGACGGGGGCACGCTCGGCTTCGGGCTGTTCCTCAAACTCCAGCGGAGCCCCATGAAAAACCATCGCCGCGCACGATCCGGAGGGCACCACCACCGGCGACTCCCCGCTAAACACGCCGGTCATGTGCCGGACGACTTTGCGCGAGGCCTCCCAATCGCCCGCGTTGAAAGGCGGCTGCCCACAGCAGGTCTGGTCGGCGGGAAAATCGATGGTGCAGCCCACATGCTCGAGTACCTCCACCGTCGCCTGAGCCACATCGGCGAAAAAGCCGTCGCAGAGGCAGGTAGCCATCAGTTGCAGGTTTTTGCGGGCGGGGGTTTCTCGGTCAGGCGTATGCACGTTATTTACAAATGCAGTCCCAATCAGTCAGGCGCAACCGGGCTTGTCAGCGCAAAATCACGTAGAGGGCATCCGGCGGCAACTCCAGGGTCACGCCGCTGGGGATACGATTGAGCGAAAGGGTCTCGCGCGGGTAGCCCGCGGTGTCCAGAACAACCGCTTCGGTCAGGTTGTTGTTCTTCAGCGCAACGGTCGCCTGCGTCCGCTTGATTTGATACGGCGGCTCGCCGGTGCGGACGATCTCATAACCGGGAAACCGCGCGTCCCCGTCGGTCACGGTGGTTTCACGCTCGGCCCAGCCGGTCAGCTTCGCCTGCGTGCCAACCTGCACGAGCACCTGCTTCGACTGGCTGAGGGGCTGGCGGTCCATCGACACCACTTGAATCGCCGCGTACTCGTTTTCAGACAAAATCGCCACGTCTTGCAGGATAAAGCGTCCGCCGGCGTCTTTCAGAAAGCCAGCCACTCCTTGCGCGCGCGATGTCTCCATCGTGGCGAAGCCGGTCTTGTAATTGAGCATCAACTCGCCGGTGTTAGATTTCACCACCCCCAGGGCCGGATCGATGTAAGGGGACAGATCGGCCACCTCGGTCTCCTTCGGATCGCCGCCAAATTCCAGGTGCACCGGTCCGACCAAAAAGGCCAGACGGCTGACGTCGGTGGCATCCCCGCCGCTTTGCGAGCGCAGATCTTGCGTGTCGCGGTTCGGGTCAAAGGTCTCGGTCTCGGCGATGATGGGATGCTGCCGCGCAAACATCGCCTCCAGGCTGCGCACCTCCCGCACCACCGGCTGGCCCTCCTGAACGTAGCCCAGTCGATGAATCAGCGCATTGGCTGGCAGCAGACCGGCCTGCATCGGATGGTCTCCACCCCACTTGTCGATGGCGTAGCCGGTCTCCTCGCCAGGCACGACGGACCAGAATTTTCGGCGCGGATCGGTCTGGTAGCCGGGCTGGCCGTAAGCAAACCAGTAGAGGCTGTCGACCCCTGTCAGCGAAAGGTAGGCCGCAGTCAGAAACGGGCCCTCGCTCTGGTAGCGCGCCGGCTTCACCCAGGCGCTTTCGGTGATGATCATGGGATGGCCGTCCGGCTGCTTCAGGTCGAAGGGCAGCCCCAGCGGCTTGCGCAGCGGTGAGTCGACCGTCGTGAAGTGACCCGGGTCGATCCGGTAACCGTTATTTTCGCCCAGGTGGCGCGAGGCGCCGGTGTAGCGATTGACCGCGATAACATCCTGCGCCGTGTAGGTCCAGCGCTCGACGTCGTCGGTCTTGAGCTTGTCGACGGACTTCCAGTTCATCGAGTTGGTGATCTGCCGCACACCGAGTTCTTCCTTCAAATAGCGATCAATCTCCGCGTAGAAGTCCCGCTGGGTCTTGGCCATGAACTCGAACTGATCGTTGATACGCTGCTCACGACCGCTCGAGTAGGTCTGCGTGTAGTGCCAGGGAATATCAATCGCCACGATTTCGTTCTGAAAGTCATCGCCTTGCACCACGAAAGCGCTCCAGGCGGCGATTGCGTCGTCGAAGGAGCCGTACTTTTCCTTCAGCCACTCGGCGAACTGCGCACCGAGGATGGCCTTCTGCTCGGGGGGCAGATTCGCGGCGGTGTAAAATAAGAGGCTGTCCTCGTTCTTGGTCTGCAGGATGGCCACGGTCGGGTCGTCTTTGATGGCGAGGCCGGTGTAGGGATTTTTGCGTGTGTAGAGCTCTTTCACCCAGCCTTTGTAGGCGTCGATGAAGACCGGGTTGAAAAAGAGCGAGCCGGTCGGGCGTTGCCCTTTCTTCCAGCCACTCAGCGCGTTTTCCCAGCTGGCGGGCATGCCGGCGTGGTACCAGTACGGCGAGAGCGTCACGTAGATGCCGGCCTTTTTCGCGGCCGCTACCGCACGAAAGATCCCGTCGATCTGGCCTTCGTTCACCTCGGTGATCGCTTGCCCCTCTTTTTTTCCGGCGACGTTCTGGTGCAGGCGCACCATGTTAACGCCCAGTTTGGCCAGCCAGCGAAAATGTGCCTCCTGCGCGCGGGGATCCTTGCCAACCATGCCGCCCACCGCCGACCAGAAACGGATAGGTTGCCCGTCGCCGCGAACGAAGCCCATGCCATTGTCGGACAGGCGAACAAAACCGGTTTCGCCCGACTCGCGTTCGTTGAGCCAGCGCAGGTCCAGCAGGGCATCCTCACTGAAAGGATCGGGCGCCCATTCAAAAGCCCAGGCACCTTCCTCCGTGGCCAGCTCCAACTCACCGCCCTCACCGGGCTTCATGGTGCCCGCGGGGATGAAGCGTTCGGTGGTCAGCGTAAAGGCATCGATGCTGCCGTGGTTGTTATTCTCCGAATCCATCAGGAAGGTGATGCGCAGATTGCCTTCCTTCAGTTCTACTTTGCCGAGATTCATCCAGCCGACGTGGCGCAGGTCGTTCGCGCCATCACCAGCGATGTTGACCCGGTCGGTCGCGGAGTTGGTGAAAATCCGCACCCAGTCGCCGCTTCCCAGCTTGTACGCCAGCTTGCTCTGGGTCGGGTTGGCCCGCACCCAAAAGTTGTATTGGGCAGTCTCGGGGATCTTTACCGCGTATTCGATCTCGGCGGGCAGCCCCGCATCCCAATGCGAGACAAAGCCCTCGCCAGAGAGCTTGCTGAAGTCGATCTGTCCGCCGTACCAGACGTGGTGCAGCGCCGTGGACTCACGAAAGTCCTCGCCCTCCTTCCAGACCGTGGCCGCTTGCAGCGAATGAAAAAGCACCAGTGAGGACGAGAGGCCCGACAGCAGGCAGGCCGACAAAAAACGCATCGAGATCATCGCAGGCAATTTCCAGGGGGTTCAAAGGCCACGCCCGCCGTAACAGCGGCGCACCTACGCAAAAGCAGACCTGTATACGGCTAGGCCGTTCCGCCCTGCGGCGCAAGCCCGCGCCCGCTGGTCCCTCGCCGGCAGACAGTCACAAGGGCCACTTACTTGGTAGGCAATTCCTTGGACTTGTTGACCTCGACGTTCTTCTTGCCCGTCTCGAAGAGGTCTACGCTCATGCGCGCCCCCGCCATGGCCACCCAGCTCAGGCTCAAGGCCAGACTCAAAACGAAGACGGTAGCCGGGAGCTTCATCCCGAGAAAAATCCGGTTCAGCAACATGCCGAAAAGCAATCCCCCGCCGATGCCCGCACACAATATAATCGGTAGATCCCAGACCGGATCCTCGACGTAGGCAGCCGATAGAGGCCCCGCCGCCGAGGCCAGCGAAAGCCCGATCACCAGCTGCAGCCCAAACACCATAAACGAGGTGCCCACGTTGGTCTCATTGCCAAATGCCGCTCGCGCCAACACCCAGCTCAGCACGAAAAAAACACCCAGACCCGATCCGGCCACCGGCCAGAAAAACGGGTCGTTCTGGGAGTAGCCGACCAGCTGGTTGATCAGGTCGGTGAAACTGCGGATGAACTCCGTAAGTGTCATCAGTACAACGGCCCCTTCGTATGTGCACGGGCCTGGGTAGCGTTTTGAAGTTAGCGGGGCGAAGCCGGCGACGACCGCGCCACCTTCTGTTATCGTCCGCCGGTTCACCCAACCGTAAATTTCAGGCCGATTTTTGAAGGTTTTTTACGTATTTGTCGGTATCTGCACGTAATGCCCGCGCAGGCACCCGGCCGACCCTCATATCTGCTAGCCTCTTGTCGGTCACCGTCTTAGGCTAGGCATATGACAACTATACGCAGGCTCATTTTCCTCATGCTGGTGCTGGCGACTTCGTTTGCCCTGAGTGGCTGCGAATCCTCCAAGGGCGGCACCAAATCCAAGTCCGATCAGGGAGTGATTCAGATCGTCGTCCTGCGGGACGGCACCTACATTCTCGACAACACGCGCATGAGCACCGCCACGCTTCGCCGCTACCTCTACGACGTCATGAGCGATGCCCGCGTGCGCGTCTACGACATCTCCGAAGGCAACGCCGAGGCCCTGCAACAACTGCGCATCCTGCTGGAACAGCGTGGCATCGAGCCCCAAAGCATCGAGCAGATGCCCCCACCCTCCTAACTCATCAGCAAGGCCAGGGCGGTGTCGATCTCAGCCCGTGTGTTGAAGCAATGCGGAGCAAAGCGAATCCACTTGCGCCGGTCACGCGTCGAGCGCAACGAAGCGGTCACGCCATTTTCACGCAATTTCTGGTGCAGCGCGGCCAGGTCGACACCTTCCTTGCGAAAGCTCGTGATCCCGCTCAACTGGCGATCGTCCTGACAGGCCAGTTCAAACTCCATCTCGCGCAGGCTTTCGCGAATGCGCCGCGTGTGGCCGAGAATGGTGGCTTCCATGTCCGCTAACCCGAAGTCCAGCAGCAGTTCGAGGGCGGTGTGCAAGCCGACCACCCCAACCAGGCCCTGCGAGCCCGCCTCGTAGCGCCGCGCATCCGCCTTGAACGCGATCGTCTCGGGCGTCACGAAGTCTGGACACTCCACGTTCGACCAGCCCAGCAGGGTCGGCTCGAGAACCGCGCGCCCACGCTCCGAAACATACAGCAGCCCCGTGC
Source organism: Opitutales bacterium (assembly GCA_050331815.1). GTDB lineage: Bacteria > Verrucomicrobiota > Verrucomicrobiia > Opitutales > JBHJGM01 > JBHJGM01. The sequence continues at coordinate 20,376 of JBHJGM010000021.1, forward strand.
CGCACGGCCCGAGGAACCACTTGTGGGCGTCCGCCGGGGCAAAATCGACAAAGTCCAGCGGCGTGTGCAGCGCCCCAAGCGTCTGGATCGCATCCAGAGAAAAAAGCACGTCCGCTTCCTTCAACCAGCGACCGATCGTAGCCACCTCCAGCCGGAAACCGCTGATGAAATGGGCCGACGACAGGGCCACCAGGCGGGTCTTGGCGTCCACCTTTGCCTGCACATCCTCTAGCGTGATCACCCCCGGGGTCTCGGGCACAATCGGCCGCAGTTCCACGCCGCGCTTTTCCAGATTCATCCAGACCACCGCGTTCGACGGATAGTCATCCGGGGGAAAGACCACGTTGTCCCCCGCCTCCCAGGGCAGCCCGTTCGCAATCAGCGACAGCCCGACCGAGGTCGGTCCCACGATGGCGATGTCCGCGGGCTGGACACCCAGCAGCTGCGCGGCACGATGACGGACTTCACTAAAAAGCGTGATCGGGAACCGCACCTCCTGATCGCCTTGGGTCGCGCTCAGCGCGTAATCGGCCATGGCCTGGGCAACCGGCCCCGGCAGTGAACACACCGCCGCGTTGGCGAGAAAAATTTCGTTGGCCGCCACTGGAAAAAGCTCCCGCCGCAGCGTCTCATCGGCCTGCAATGCCTCAATCGTCATCCCCGAAGCAAGCACACCCGACCCGCTCCGACAAGCCCGGCTCAATCCGATTTTTGCGCCGCTTCCGGCAGGACCCCATCGCGGATCAACTGCTCCAGCAATAACTCGCTGCCACGCTCGTTCAGGTGCAGCGGGTCCGCAAAATTTTTCCAGCCAGCCACCGCGGCAGCGTAATCGAGCACCTCCAGATTTCTCTCCGCGGCCCACGTCTTCACGTCGGCACGAAACTTCTCGAAGTTCGCGTCGGTGGCTATGTACTTGGGGAAGTACGGAGAGAGCAACAGGCGCACGTCCACGCCCCGGGCGCGGTACAAATCCACCACCGATTCCAGCGCCGCCCAGTGTGCCTCGGGAATGTTCACAAAGCTGGCAAAGGCCGCCGGGTCCGGCTCGAAAGCGCGCGCGGCTTCCTCGCTCATCGAATAGCGATTGATCCACCACTGGTCGTCTTGACGCAGGTGGTACAGGCTGCGCAGAAAAAATTCGTTGTTGTAGCGGTACAGGTGCGAGAGTTCCGATTCGTAATAGACCTTTGGATACGTCTCTCGCATCAAATCGGCCAGGCGCTCGGAACGCCCGGTAAACTGCTTCAGGTTGAGCAGCAGGCTGCGGTTGTCGGCCAGGTTGGTCACCTCCAGCAACAGCAGCTTGGGCGGCGGATTGTGCTCGAGGTAATCCTTCAGGACCGCCTCCACCACCTGTACACCCATGCCATTGTAGCTCAGATTGAACGCGCGCAGACCGGTGCGTTTTTGCGTGCTCGGGCTAAAAATTGCGTTCACCCCGCGCGAGTTGCCGATCATCAAAATCTCGGTTTCCGCCTGGCCCGCGTACAGGCGCGAAAAGCGATTCTTGGAGTTGGAGGCGATCGCATCCAGCGCCAGCGCTCCGAGCCGGTCACCGGCGAAAAAGAGCACGAGCGCGATCGTCAGGTAGATGCCAAATCGTTTCCAGCGCATCGGTGTATCAGAATTGGAAATACAAGAAGGCCGCACCCTCGAAGGTCCCGGCCAGCGCGATCAGCCACACGCAGCCAACGATGAACAAAAAGCGCAGCACGGGCAACCGATCGCCCAGTTGCTCAAAGCAGATGCGGAAGCTCATAAACTCCACCAAAAAGACGAAGGCGATCAGGGCGACCGCCTTCACCACTTCAAACTTTTGCGGGATCTGCTGAAAATCGAGCCACTCCCCAGGCTGCGCGATCCCCTGCAGCAACACGGCTGCATCCGCAAAACTCTGCGAGCGGAAAAAGATCCAGGTCAGGCTCACCAACAGGAACACCGCGCTCGTGAGGGCAGCGTTGCGAGCGAGGTTACGTAGCGGACGACCTTTCGAAGGGGCGGGCCGCTTGTCCAGTCCCAGCAGCCGCTGCGCGCACAGGTAAATCCCGTGCAGCGCCCCCCAGACGACAAACGTCCAGGCCGCCCCGTGCCACAAGCCGCCCAGCAGCATCGTCAGCATGAGGTTGATGTAGGTGCGCCGCGGTCCCTTGCGGTTGCCACCCAGCGGGATGTAGAGGTAGTCGCGCAGCCACGACGACAGCGAGATGTGCCAGCGCTGCCAGAATTCGCTGAAGCTCGCCGCGAAGTACGGGCGGTTGAAATTCGCGTTGAAGTCGAAGCCCATGGTCTTGGCCACCCCGATGGCGATCAGCGAATACCCCGCGAAATCTCCGTAAATTTGGAAGCTGTAGCAGACCACTCCGAGGATCAGCGAAGCGGCGTTGTGAAACTCCGGCTTGGCAAAGCGCGGGTCGACGATCCCCGCCAGCGAGTCCGCCAGCACGCTCTTGAGGACAAATCCCCAGGCGATCCAGCACAGACCCTTGAGTACTTCGTCCGCCGCGGGTTTCTGATCTTGCCGCAGTTGCGGCAGAAACTCGGCCGCGCGCACAATCGGCCCGGCTACCAGTTGTGGGAAAAATGCCACAAAGACAGCGAAGCGCAGCAGCGACTTCTCGCAGGCCAGGTGCCCACGGTACAGGTCGATGGTGTAGCTGAGCGTCTGGAACGTGTAAAAGGAGATGCCCACCGGCAGGATGATCTCCAGCCCGCCGAGGTTCTGCCCGACCACCGTGCCCAGCGAATCCAGGAAAAAGTTAAAATATTTGAAAAAGCCCAGCACCACCAGGCTGCTGACCACGCTCAGGGCGACGAAACGCTTGCGCTGCTTTGGGTTTTGGCTGCGTGCGATACCCCGGCCACAAAGGTAGCCGCTGAGCGTCAAAAAGCCGATCAGCGCGAGAAAGCGCACGTCCCACCAGCCGTAAAACACGTAGCTGCCGACCAGGCACACCCACAGGCGCGCACCCCCGCGCGTCAAAAAATACCCGAGGTAAAACAGCGGGAGAAAGATCCAGAAAACGATCTCGGTAAAGAGCACAGGCGCGGCGAATTTCGTCTTGGTGGGCGAACGTTGGGCGTCTTCAAGCCCAGCGGACGTATCGACTCAAGCATCGATTGCCTGCCCTGCGCTATCGTTACCCCGCAGTAACCCTCACAGCAGCTTGGGCACGATGTACCAGCGCAGCACCCACAGGCCAAAGGGGTGGTTCGTGGTCGGGTCATGGGCGCGCTCCACGCAGAGCAGCCCACATTTTTTGAACCGCACCGCCGGCTCGGTCGTCTTGCCGGTCAACAGGCAGGAAGCCAGCTCCTCGATGTGAAAATTGTGGCCCACCAGAAGAATATCCTGATCAAAGGCAGCCAGCTCGTGGGCCGTTTCCAGCGGGTCGTCAGAGGGCAGCAAGCCGCTCGCCTCGACCAGCGGGGCCTCCAACTTACGCTGCTCCTTGAACAGCTCGGCCGTCTCGCAGGCGCGCGCGTAGGGGCTGTGACGGATTTCAGTCACATCCGCCAGCAGCTTCTTCTTCACAAAAGAGGCCAGCTCACGCACCTGCTGCCGCCCTTTCGGCGAGAGGATCCGCGCCTCGTCGGGCAAGGTGTTTTCAGCGTCGGCGTGGCGCAGCAGGAAAGCTTTCATGGCTTGGTTAATGAGACCCCGAGGGGAGCTCGTTCAGCCCGATTCAGCCGAATCGCCGCCTCCACGCGTCCCCCAGGCGCGCCCAACATGCGTGCCCATGCCTGTTCGCGTCAACGCTGCTTCCGGCCCGGCGCGGAAATCTTCAGGACTTAGTCCTCCCCTTACCGTGCGCTCTGGCAAAACTGCAGCACTTCCTGCAGGCCGCCGCGGGGGGCGCCCACCGCTTTTTTCAGCACACGCCCGTCAGGGTTGACGATCAGGTAGGTCGGAAAGCCCTGCACGCGGTACTGATTGGCCTTCTGCTGATACTCCGTGGGCACGTTCCCACTGCTTGGAAAATCGTACTTGAGCAGCACCAGATGATCCATCGCGTATTCGTTAAATTGTGCTGTCTGTAGGGCCGTGCGTTCGAGCGCCTGGCAGGGCGGGCACCACTGCGTCCCGGTAAAGAGCAGAAAAATCGGCCGGTTTAGCTCCGTGGACTGCGCAACCGCTTCAGTCCAAGAGGTCAGCCAGAACTCGTCGTAGAGGCCCAGCTCCTCGGCATACGCCTCGTCGAGGTCCACACCCTGTTCGACCGCTTGCGCGATGGCTTCGGGGTCGCGATTGGCCACGTAGGTCGAGAGCACCACCACCGTCAGGGCCACCAGCGCGATAAAAAACTTGTTTGCCAGATACGTCATCATTACCAACTGCCTCCGGGCAGCTCAGGATTGCAACATGCCCTGAGAATAATCGGAGCCCGTGTCAGGGTCTTTATTCCTATTCGGAGCCGGTTCTCACCCGCTCCAGCCACTGGCGCAGCACGCCCAGCGCGCAGACCGCCGCCGTGTCCACCCGCAGCACCTGTTGCCCGAGCCCCACGGCCCGAAACCCCGCCTCGCTCAGCGCCGCGTACTCTTCCGCGGAAAAATCGCCCTCGGGCCCGATGGCCAGAGTTACCTCTTCGGGACACCGCGCTGGCTCAACCGCTTCGAGCACCTCCAGGAGCGGGCGCGTACCCGCCTCCAGGCTCGCCACCAGGCGTAAGTCCGGCGCTTCGGCCTCGCTCAACGCCTGCATCCAGTCCGCAAATCCGGCAATCGGCTCAATGCGCGGCAGCCACCGATTGCCCGACTGCTTCAACGCCTCTACGGCGATGGCACGCCAACGCTCGGCCTTGGCCAAGCCCCGGCGGTCGTCTGCCTCCAGACGCACCTCGCTGTGCTGCGATAAGAGCGGCTGGATGCGCGCCACGCCCAATTCCACTGCCTGCCGGATCAAGCCATCCAGTAATTTCCCCTTGGGCAACGCCTGAATCCAGCCTAGCGCGTGCTGCCTTGTTTCCACCCGTGCAGCCTCGACGCCCTCCAGCAGGACATCCTTACCTTTGACTCTAGCGACGTGAGCCTCAAGCGCGCCCCCCTTTCCGTCCAGCACCTCAACACGCGCCCCCTCGCGCAGGCGCAACACCCGGGTCAGGTGGTGGCTCTCCGCCGAGTCCAGCGCAAAGGCCACCCCGGTCTGCAAGGGGAGTTGCGGACAATAACATCGCGGCACAGCCATGCAGGACAGGACAGTTACTGGGCCACCGATGCGTCAAGCACCCGCTCCCTGGAAGGGCAAAAAGAAAACGGCTCCACACGCGTGAAGCCGTCCTCAAAAGCAAACTTTTACAACAAGACTGAAACTTAACAAAAGGCTGCACACTCTGTGCAGAATGTGGGTCTTTGTTAGTTCAGACGACGCCCAGGCCCAATCCGTTCAAAAATGGACGAATTTTTTCAGGAAATCGGCTTCCCTTATTTCAGCCAGCGGCCCCAGCGCTCCAAAACCGCCTCAAAATCCGCCTGTTCAATGCGCTGATAAGGCCCGTTTTCAGGCACCTCGCCTGCCGACGGCGCTTCGATAGAGCCGTCCAGAAACCCCAGCAGAGTCCCGGCAGCCAGTTCGCCCCACCTGTAGAAATCCGGCGCCACCAGAATATCGACCGCCCCGCGGTGCATGGCCGGCACCAGCTCCGGCGAAGCGCCGATGGCCACCACCAGCCGCTCGCCCGGGGCCCAGGGCAGCTCACCGCCTGCCTTGAGCGGAAAATTTCCCAGAAACAGCCAGGCGACGATCTCCTCGTCGAGATCTTCGCGGACCACGCGCTGCAACACCTCGTAGGCGCTGCCAGGGTCTGGCGCGCTTTTTTCCAAAACTACCTCGGCAACCCGTTCTGAGGCCTTCAAGACCTCCACCGCCGCGACCAATCGGCTGGCCTGGTCCATGTCGGCCACGTTTCCGGAAAGTACCCCCACCTTGACCGGACCGTCGTCCGGCAGGTTTTCAAGCACCGCTGCCGCCGCCTCGCGGCCCAGATCCGCCTGGCTTGCGGTCAGGATTTGCAGCGGTTGCGCTGCGGCGGCACCGCCACGCTCAAACAAATAGACAAAGGCCACCTGCTCGGCGGTCAGCCCTTCGAGCATGCTCTGAAAGGCCGGCTCATCCTCGCGCGGGCGCAACGCCAGGCCGTCCACGCCCACTTGCAAGAATTTGCCCAGCGCGTCGCGCCGCCCGGTCGGGCTTTCATCGACCAAAGGAAGGGACCGAAACCGCGGTGCCGCCTGGCCTTCCTCAAATACCCGCAAGGCCTCGGCGCGCATACCGGCTTCAATCGCGGCCAGCGCAAACGCGTATTCGGCGTCACCGAGCAAGCCGATGCGGGGCTCCGGCGTCGGCTCCTCGAAACGCTTCAGCTGCTTGGCCGGGCGGTCCGGATCGAGCCGATCCACCGCGGAAGAGACCGTCTGCGCAGCCACGCCTACCGGCACCAGGCAGCCACAGGCCACAGCCAGAACCCAGCCCCTCTTGGCGTTACCCATCCCTCTCAAAACAGCTGCTTGCATCCCGCGTTTGACCCTCTGGCCAACAATGGGGTTCCCCCTATCAGGGTCCTGTGCTAGCAGTTTAGCGTGGGTTGCGAAAGCCCGCATTTAACTACGTTTTTTCAATGTTGCCCGAACTCCTGCCCGCCTTGATCGCTTTGTGTGCCTTTGTGGCCGGGGCCGCCGTGACCTGGCTTTTTCTGCGGGGCCAGATGAAGTCGCAGTTGCAAAGCACCCAGGCCCTGCACGACCAGACGCTGGCCGCGCGCGAACAGGACCTGGCCGAGTTGCGCCAAAACCTTGCCCGCACCACCGTCGAGGCCAACCAACTGCGCCTGGACCTGGGCCAGTTGCAACAGGCCAAAGCCGCCGCTGATGCCCGGGTCGAAGCTGAGGCCCGCGCCGCCGCCGAAAAGCTGGCCCTCTTGGAAAAAGCTGAAACCAATCTCAAGGACGCCTTCAAGGCCCTCTCCGCTGAAACCTTGAAAGCCTCCCAGGAGAACTTCCTCGGGCTGGCCAAGGAGGTTTTCGAAAAGCATCAGCAGGGGGCCTCCGCTGACCTTTCCAAACGCCAGGAGGCGATCAAGGGCCTCGTCGAGCCGGTGCAGCAAAAGCTCACCGAGTTCGACCAGCATGTACGCGGACTCGAAAAAACCCGCGCCGACGCTTACGCCGGGCTCCTCACCCAGGTCAAAACGCTCTCCGAAACCAATCAGGCCCTGCGCACAGAAACCGGCAACCTCGTCACCGCGTTGCGCTCACCGCAAGTACGTGGTCGCTGGGGCGAAATGCAGCTGCGCCGTGCAGTCGAGTTGGCCGGCATGGAGCGACACATCAACTTTGAGGAGCAGACCACCATTCAGAACGAGGCCGCGCAAAACCTGCGACCCGACATGACGGTGTTCCTGCCCAACGAGCACGTCATTGTGGTCGATTCGAAAGTCCCCTTGACCGGCTACGATGACGCCTTGCGCGCTACCGACAGCGACGCCCAGCAAGCCGCTCTCACCCGTCATGCCAAGTTGGTGCGCGACCACATCAAGCAACTCGCCGCCAAGGCCTACTTCGACGCGCAGCCCAAGTCGCCCGATTTCGTCGTCCTCTTCATCCCGGGCGAGTCCTTCCTCTCGGCCGCCCTGCGCGAGGACCTGACCCTGCTAGAGTTCGGCTTCCAGAACCGTGTCGTTCTGGCCACGCCAACCACCCTGGTCGCCTTGCTGAAAGGTGTCGGCTACGCCTGGTCACAGGTTGCCCTCACCGAGCAGGCCGCCGCTATCGCCGATCTCGGCAAGCAACTTTACGAACGCCTCGCCACCTTTAGCGGCCACTTCGACAACTTGCGCAAAGGGCTCGACCGCGCCGTCGACAGCTACAACAGGGCCGTCGGCTCACTGGAGCGCAGCGTCTTGCCCAGCGCGCGGCGCTTTCCCGAACTGGGCATCAGCTCCTCCAAGCAACTCGACAATCTGGAAGCCGTTCACGAGTCCCCCCGCACGGCCAACGCACCCGAACTGGACAGCTCCCCGCGCCCAAACCCTGAACCCGGCTCCACCGAGCCAACCCGACTTCTCGAAGAGCCCAAATAACCTAAGACCAGGCGTTTTATTCGCCGTAAAAAGACGCGTAAAATCACCCGCAATATACATCACAATCACCAAGCTCTAAGCACTACACTCCAAGCACCAAGCACTAAGTACCAAGCCCTAAGCTCTCCTTGTCATCACGCCCCATGCCCAACGACTTTAAGGATGAACCCGAGCCCGTCGAAATGCCGATCGACGGCACGCTCGACCTGCACACCTTTCGCCCCCAGGAGGTCAAGGACCTCGTCCCGGACTACCTCGAAGCCTGCCGCGAAAAAGGCATCCTCACCGTGCGCGTCGTCCATGGCAAAGGTACCGGCACCCTGCGCGAGACAGTCCACGCCATTCTCCGCAAACGCACCAACCTCGTCGCGGACTTTCACCATGGCGGCGAATCCGCCGGCGGCTGGGGCGCCACCCTCGTCCACCTCAAGCCCGACCCCAAAGCCTAGCCAGGCTTAAAAAAACCCCGCACGCCACCATCCTGTCTGGGCCGTCGACTTGGCGCTTCCTACTAGATTCTAGCGCCTAGTAATGTGGCGGGCGTTCGTCCGCGCTGAGGCGTGCCTCGCCCTCGTCGCCGTTTCCGAGCGCTTGCAGACGACCCTTCAGCTGCTCCAGTTGGGCTTGCAGATGTGTGCGCTCACGGTCGGCTTCCCAAAGCGCCTTGTCCTGCACCTCCAGGTGACGCTCCACAAACGCCAGCCGCTCCTCCAAAAGCCGCAAGCGCGCCTCCACACTCTCCAGTAACTCCGACACGTCCGCGTTCTCGTCGACCGGCCCGGCAGAAGCAAGCGCATCCGAGATTGCGCCAATGTGTCGCTCATCGAGGCAGCGGCTCAAGCTGACTCAGATATGTGCCATATCGACTCTATCCGTGAACACGCATGGTGATTCGAAGTGTTCAAAAACAACGACTTACAAAATTCATTCACTGGCACCGCGCCTGCAAAAGAAGGCACACATACAACACGCAAGCGGGCTTACCGCCTGAACTCTCCGGCGCGGCTCGCTTCAAAAATACCAATCCAAATCCAGTCCAAAACAAACAACCAAACAGGAGACACACACAACATGCGTACCATCTACGAACCCGTCCCGCTCTTCGGCGAACTCGATCGCTTCTTCAACGCGGCCTTCGCGAACACGCCGCGCGCCAACAATGGCCACAATCACAGCGCCGTGCGCTTCAACGAGGATGACACTGGCTACACGCTTTCGGTGGACCTGCCGGGCGTAACCAAGGAAAACGTCGACTTGAACATCAAGAACGGTGTCCTGGCCATCGAAGCCAAGCGTATCTACAAGGGTGAAAACAGCGAAGCCCGCACCGTCTTTGCCCGCACGGTGAAGCTGCCCGAGGGTGCGGATACCGAAAACGCCTCGGCCAAGCTCGAAAACGGGGTGCTGGAACTGACCTTCCCCAAGGAAGAATCACGCAAGCCCCGCAAGCTGGCGATCGGGTAACCGCGGATACCTCCGGCTCGATGGCTTCAAGAGCCGGAGTTCACTTTCAAGGATAAGTCGCTGCTGTTTCTTGGACGGCGGCGACACCTGGGAGGAGACACAACAGCAAGTAGCAAAGGACCGCGCTCCCGCGCCGTGTTTGAGCGCACGCGCAATGCAAACAGGGAGTGCCTATAACAAATCGGGAGCGTCCATCGCGGGCGCTCCCGGTTTTCTTTTGGCTTGCCGCCAAGCACCGCGCTGCTGGCAATCCTCCCCGTGAGTCGCCCTCAAGCCGAAAACGTGTCGCTGCCCGTCCGCCGCCTGGCCGGGGAACTCGTCGAAGCCCTGCAGCGTACCAACCGCGTCGTGTTGCAGGCCCCCACCGGTTCGGGAAAATCCACCCAGGTCCCACAGATTCTGCTCGAGTCGGGCGGCATCCCTGAGGGTCAGCACATCGTGGTGCTGCAGCCGCGACGCCTGGCCGCCCGCCTGCTAGCCAAACGCGTCGCGCACGAGCACGGCTCCCGCCTCGGCGAGGCGGTCGGCTATCACATCCGTTTCGACCGTGTCTTCGGTCCAGCCACCCGCATCAAGTTTGTGACCGAGGGCATCCTGCGTCGCCAAATCCTGGGCGAGGGCAACCTCAACGGCATCGCCGCCGTCATTTTCGACGAGTTTCACGAGCGCCATCTGGATGGCGATCTCACCCTCGCGCTGGCCCGCCGCCTGCAGGAAGACATGCGCCCGGACCTCAAGCTCATCATCATGTCGGCAACCCTCGACACCGAGGCGCTCGCTGCCTGGCTACAACCCTGCCAAACCCTTTCCGCCGAGGGGCGCGCCTTCCCGGTCGACATTCGTTACGCCGGCAGTGCGCCCCGCCCTACCCAGGGCCAGCGACCTCCCGCAATCTGGGAGGAAACAGCCCGACATGCGCGCGCCCTGCTTGCGGAGACCGGCGAGGGCCACGTCCTGATTTTCATGCCCGGGGCGTACGAGATTCAACGCACCCTGGAGGCCCTCCGCCAACTGCCCGAAGCAAAGCCTTTTTCCCTGCACGCGCTCCATGGCGAGTTGCCACCCGAAGCCCAGGACGCCGCCGTGAGCCCTTCGCCGCAGCGCAGGATTATCGTCTCGACCAATGTCGCCGAAACCTCACTCACCATCGACGGCGTGACGCTGGTCATCGACTCGGGATTGGCCCGCCACGCCAGCTACGATCCACGACGCGGCATCAACACCCTTCTCACCGGCCCCATCAGCCAGGCCTCGGCCGCGCAGCGCGCGGGCCGCGCGGGGCGCACCGCAGCGGGCACCTGCTTGCGCCTATGGAGCGAAAAAGAGCACGCCCACCGACACGCCCGCGAAGAGCCCGAAATTGCGCGCGTCGATCTGGCCGAGACCGTTCTCTCACTCGCCGCTGCCGGTACCGATGATCTGGATACACTGAACTGGCTCACCCCGCCCCCGCCCGAAGCACTCCACCGGGCGACTCAGCTGCTGATCGATCTGGGCGCGCTTGAGCCCGCGGATCCGGCGCCATCGCCAAAAGAAACCGCCAACGGCACCTTGCCCCGGATTACGGAAACCGGTCGCCAGCTGGCGGCCTTTCCCCTGCACCCACGCTTTGCACGGCTTTTCCTTGAGGCTTCCCGGCGGCGCTGTTTGCCGACCGCGGCGCGAGCCGCCGCCCTGGCTCAGGGGCGCGACATCCTCCTGCGCCTGAGAGATGCGCGCGAGGAAGATGCCCGCGAAGCCCTCGCCGGGGAGACCGACTCCGACTTCATCCTGCGCCTGCGCCTGTGGGACAAGGCCCGCGAATGCCGCTACAACATCGACGCCTGCCGCCAGTGGGGCCTACATGTCCAAGCCTGCCGGCAAGCCGACCAACTGGCCGATCAGCTGCTTGCCTTGGCGCGTAACCAAAACCTGGATACAAGTGAAGGGGGAAACCCCGAGGACGCCCTCCGCCCCTGTCTGCTGGTGGCTTTCGCCGACCACCTGGCCAAGCGCCTCGACCGCGGCACCTTGCGTTGCGACCTCGTCCACAACCGGCGCGGCGACCTCCGGCGAGAGAGCGTGGCCCGCGGCGCCAGCCTCTTGGTGGCCGCCGATTTGGAGGAGGTTCGCGTGAAGGCAAACGTCACCATTCTGCTGGGCCTGGCCACCGCCGTCGACGAGGCCCTGCTGGCCGAGTGCTTTCCAGATGCGATCCGACATGAGCAAACCGTGCTTTTTGACCGGGGCCAAAAACGCGTGGTTGCCCGCGGGCAGCGCACCTTCCGAGGCCTCGTTCTGGATGCCCGCGACGGCGGTGATCCGCCCGACGATCAGGCGGCCCGGCTGCTCGCCGACGAAGCGATGGAGGGCGCCTTCTCGCCGCGCGCCTGGAACGACAAGGTCGAGGCCTGGCTTTGCCGGATCGCCTTTGCCGCGCAACATTGCCCCGAGCTCGGTATCAGCCCTGTGGATACAGAGGCGCGGCGACTGCTGTTCGAGCAGATGTTTCTTGGCTGCGTTTCGGTCAAGGAGGCGCGTGAGGTCGATGTCTGGCCCACCCTGCGGCAGTGGCTGACCCCCGAGCAGGCCGCCGCGCTGGAGACCCTGGTACCCGAGAGCTTCGAGCTGCCCCGCCGGCGCAAGCCCGTACCGGTTCGCTACGCCACCGACGGCACCAACGCCACCATCGCCTCGCGACTTCAAAACTTCTATGACGTGCCCGGGCGCAGTCTTGTCATCGCAGGTGGGCGTTATCCCCTCATCATCGAGCTGCTCGCTCCCAACGGGCGCCCCATGCAGGTCACCTCGGACCTCGATGCGTTCTGGCAAACCAGCTACCCCGCCGTGCGCAAGCAGCTCGCCGGGCGCTACCCCAAGCACGAGTGGCGTTGACAAGGGCGTTGATCCCCGCCGCCGCATCTCCCAAGCTGTTTGGGTGATCGCCGATTCCCCCGAAGACCCCGTTAGCGAGCTGCTCAAGCGTTGCCGCGCGGCGGGCTTGCGCCGTACCCAGCTGCTGGAAACGGTGCTGCGCATCCTCGCCAGCGCGACGGGCCCGCTCAGCATCCACAGCCTGCGCGCGCATCCGGACGTTCACGGCCACTGCGACACCGCCACCCTCTACCGTCTGCTATCCAGACTGGAGGATAAGGGCGTGGCCCGCCGCGTCGGCCTGCACGAACGCGCCGCTCATTTTATCCTGCACCACGCCGACCGCCACCACGACTTCGTCATCTGCCTGACCTGCGGCAAGGTTGAGGCCATTCCCATGGCGTGCCCGATCGAGGAACTGGAAACCGAAGTCGCCCGGCGCACGGGCTTCTCTAAGCTGTATCACGAGCTCCAATACTACGGCCACTGCCCGGACTGTGCCCGCGCCTGAGCCAAGCCCCCGCCTACGCTCAAAACTCCAGGGTGCGGCCCGGCTCCAGCACAGAGGCCTCCACCCCAATCTCCGAGCAGCGCCGCGCAAACCGTTGCGGGTCCGCTTCGATCACGGGGAAGGTGTTGTAATGAATCGGCACCGCGATGCGCGGACGCAGCATCCCGACCGCCTCGATGGCATCGCCGACCCCCATGGTGTAGTTGTCGCCAATGGGCAGCAGCGCGACATCGATGCTGTTCAGATCGCCGATCAGCTTCATGTCGCCAAAGAGCGCCGTATCACCGGCATGATACAGCGTCGAGCGATCGCTCTTGATCAAAACGCCCGCCGGCATGCCCAGATAGAGCGTGCGCCCATCCTCCTCAGTAAACGAGGAACTGTGAAAGGCCTGCACCAGCTTGACCGTCCCAAACGGGAAAACCGCCTCGCCGCCCAGATTCATCCCGTGCGCCTTCAGCCCCTTGCTCGCACAGTACTCGGCCAACTCCACCGTTGCGATGACCGTGGCGTCGTTGGCCTTGGCGATTTCCACCGTGTCGCCAAAGTGATCCGCTTGGCCGTGCGTGAGCACGATGAAATCGCATAACACATCATTGGGAAACACCGGACTGAGCGGATTGCCCTGCAAAAACGGGTCGATGACCACCCGCTGCTCATTGGCTTCCACCAGCCCGGCGGCATGTCCGTAGTAAGTAAATTTCATGCGCGGAGCCTCCCTCGCGACTGCTCGCCTGTAAAGCGTCTTCGCCTAAACGCGCGCTGAATCAGTTCACAAAATCCATCGACATTCTTAACGAACCTCCCGCCCCCAGGCGTGCCCCCAAACCCGGTGCCTTGGCACCGGAGTCCCGTCGAGGTCACTCGACATTGTCCGCAGGCTCGCAACAACAACCGCACCGCCTTGCAAAGAGTCTGCGAAACCGCGTCCCTACCAGGAGCGAAGCCAATTCGTATCCAGTCTTTCGTAGCTTATAGGGCAGAGCAGAATCCCGACAGACGCCAGCATGGCAAAGCTCTGTGCCGAGCACCAGCTATTCTATAAATACCGCCCCCAGGCGTGCCCCCAAACCCGGTGCCTTGGCACCGGAGTCCAGTCGAGGTCACTCGACGTGCGTGATCGCCTCAATGCGTTCCATCACGGAGTCGTCGAGCTTGGCCAGGTCGTCGATCGCTTTCAGATTTTCCTCCAGCTGCGCGACCTTCGACGCGCCGAGAATGGCCGTGGTCACATTGGGATTTTTCAGCACCCAGGCGATCGCCATGCGCGGGAGACTCATGCCCAGTTCCTCGGCCAGGGGTTTGAGTTCATCGGCGCGCCGGATGATGTCCTTACCCCAATCCTCGTCGAGACGCGCGGCAAGCCACTCCATGCCTTCCATGCCCATGCGTGAGCCCTCCGGCACGGTCCCGCCTGAGAATTTTCCGGTCAGCAGCCCACTGGCCAGCGGACTCCAAATCGTGGTGCCCATGCCATAGGGCGCAGCGTAGAGCGGCGCGTACTCCTTCTCGAAGCGCTCACGGTGAAACAGGTGGTACTGCGGCTGCTCCATCGTCGGCGGATACAGGTTGTACTGCCGCGCGACGGCATGCGCCTGCGTAATCTGCTGGGCACTCCATTCAGAGGTGCCCCAGTACAAAATTTTTCCCTGCCGAACCAGGTCGGTCATCACCGAGACGGTTTCCTCAATCGGCGTTTCCGGGTCATGCCGGTGGCAGTAATACAAATCGATATAATCAAGCTGAAAGCGCTGCAAGGCCGCGTGGCAGGCGTCAGTCAGGTGCTTGCGCGAGCAGCCGCGCTGCGTCGGCTTACGCTCGTCGATGCCGAAAAAAACCTTCGACGACACGCAGAACGAATCCCGCCGCCAGCCCAGTTTTTTCAGAATCGCGCCCATCACAGTTTCGGCGTTGCCATCGGCGTAAGCTTCGGCGTTGTCGAAAAAGTTGACCCCCGCGTCGTAGGCGGTGGTCATCAGTTCCGTGGCGACATCCTCGCCAATTTGCTGCCCAAAGGTGACCCACGCCCCAAACGACAGGCGCGACAATTTCAATCCGGAGTGTCCGAGGCGTTGGTAATCCATGCGCACGAACCTGCCCGCTACGCCTCGCGCGTCAAGCCGTGTGTGCAGACCATCGCTTTGCCGCGCCCAAAATCAGCGATTGAACCGCGTGCGTGTCGCCTGCTCACCAAAGCCGCGGCGTCCGCCCAACGTCGGCGGTGTTTGGGTCTTGGGCTTGCGCAACAGTAACACCACCAGCACCACGACCAGAACCACCACGATCACCGCCGTAATCAGGATCGTCGTCAAGGTCTCGAAAACGTCCCCCATAAATGGATCCATGCGGGCCAGGTAGTAACCTTCCTGTGGATTCTCCCAGACCAGGGTGACCGCCTGGGTCACTTCGCTTTTGAGTGAAAAAAGCCCAATCGCAGCGACGCTGGTATTGATCGTCAGGTTGAGCCGGTCCTGCTCCAGGGCGGCGGGCAAGCTTCCCTCTACCTTCACAAGCGGGCGCAACTGTTCCGCGTCTGGCGGGGGCAGGTAATCGGTCGCCAGCAGCACGTGGACCGTCCGCGCCGGCTCAAGTGTGAGCGTGTGCGTCTGGACTGCGGGCGTGGTCGCATCGGTGGAGGCATCGGCCTGCGTCGACTGCAACTGCTCAAAGCCGAAGCCCTCATCGGCCATCCGCGCGAAATCGCCCACCACCAGCGAAATCCCCAGAAGGGCCACCCCGGCGATCAACACCATGCCCACTGCCAGAATCACGATTTTGTTACCACTCATTGCGACCTTCCTTCTACCCGGCCAGCTCCAGCCCGAGCAAGACCGCCAGAATGACGCCCGCGAAGCCGCCAAGAACCCGATACATCCAGCGCGGGGACTGCGTTGCGCCTGCTTTCATCCGGCCCAGCAGCGTCAACTCCGGGGCCACGTGACGCACGCTTGGGGCCAGCGCACTCACGCCATAGCCCACGCCCGCACAGACGAAAAAGCCGATCACGTTCCACCACAGCCAGGACACGCTCGGCGCGAACAACCACAACGCCAAATCCGTCACAAAGCCCGCCACCAGCCCAAAGAGCATCCCCGTTTGATTGGAGCGAAACGTCAGCATCCCCATCAGAAACAGCGCCAGCAGCGGCCCGTTGAGCAGCGAGCCAATCTTGTTCACCGATTCGATCACCGTCTGCGCGATATCGTCCACGAAAAAGGCGAAAACCGCGCAGACCGTCCCCCAAAAAAGCGTCAGCACCTTGCCCAGCACAAAGGCGCGTTTCGCGTCCAGCGGCTTTTTGCGCAAGCGCCCTACGAAGTCTTCCATGCTCAAGGCCGAGAGCGAGTTGATCGTCGAATCAAGCGAAGACATCGCTGCGGCGAACAGACCCACCACCACCAGCCCGACCAGCCCCGGCGGAAAGTGCTCCAGCACAAAGACCGGCAGCGCCGCGTTGGCCTGCGGCTGCCCTTCGGCGTTGCGCGGAAGCAGGCCGAGAAACTCCGGATGCCCCGCCACATAGGAAGCCAGCGCCACGCCTACCAGGCAGTACGTCAGCACGAACGGAAAACGCAGCAGCCCGCCCAGAAACAGCGCCTGGTTGGCCTCCTTGACCGAGCGCGCCGAGAGCCCCCGCTGCGCCTGCGTCTGGTCCGCCCCGTAGTAGGCCACATACAAAAACAGCCCACCCAGCAGCATCGGCCAAAAGGCGAAGGTTTCGCCATCGCCCAGCCCGTGCCCGGTAAAATCCAGCGTGTGCAGCCGCCAGGCCTCACTGCTGTCCTGCAAGGTCTGCCAGGTCGCCAGCAGGCCTCCGTTC
This sequence comes from Opitutales bacterium, assembly GCA_050331815.1. Classification (GTDB taxonomy): domain Bacteria; phylum Verrucomicrobiota; class Verrucomicrobiia; order Opitutales; family JBHJGM01; genus JBHJGM01. The sequence goes on from JBHJGM010000021.1 coordinate 37,102, forward strand.
AGATCCACCATCAGCCAGGCAGCCGTCAGTACCGAACCCAGGAGCACCCCCATCTGAATCACGTCCGACCAGATAACCGCCCGCATCCCGCCCAGCACATCGTAGATAATCGTAACCACCGCCAGCGCCAACACGCTCTGCCACAGCGCAAAGCCAAATGTGGCCTCCAGCACGACCCCGACCCCGAAAATCGTTACGCCCGTGGAAAATGCCCGCAGCAACTGAAACAGGCCACTGAGCACCAGGCGCGTGCTCAAGCCGTAGCGACGCTCAAGATAATCGTACACCGAGACCAGCCACAGCCCCCGAAAAATCGGCATCAAAATCCAGATGATCGCCATCATGGCCAGCGGCACCGCCAGTTCGTACTGCAGCCAGACCAGCCCCCCATTCTCGGCCAAGGCCACAAAAGCCGTCGCCCCCAGGATCGAATTCGTCGAACACTGCGTCGCCATGGTCGACAGCGCCAAGGGCAAAGGCCCGGTCCGGTTGCCACCCAGATAATAGTCCCGCTTGCTCTGCTGACCTCGCGCCAGCCAGGCACTCAGCGCAATCAACGCCGTCAGGTAACTTGCAATCACCACCCAGTCAACGGTCGCCAATCCCATCGCTCTGGCATGGCAACCCGCTCCCGCGTTGCGCGCAAACCATTTCCTCACGCCCCGCGCTCACAAAACAGGGCACCTTGCACATATTTTCGGACACAGTCTGACGCGATACCTGCCAAAAAAAACGCGCCGTCCAACCTCGGGAACGGCGCGTTTTCGTAAGACTGACTTGTTTATCGGAAAATCAAAAAGCCGCTAGCGTGTGAACCGACGACGCAGCAAGCCAAAGGCAAGTATCGCGACACCGAAAAGCGCCGCCGCGTGGGCCGGTTCCGGGATCTCGCCGCCGGAGAAAAACTCGAGAGAGCCCACCGCACCGGAGCCGTTGAACACCACGGAAACACTCTCCACTCCAGGCCCGAACTCCAGGGAGTAAATCCGGGCGGAGTTGTTGTCGCCGCCAGAAGGCAGGATCAGCTGCTCATCCGGGGCCGAGGCAAAACTGATTGTCACCGTGGCCCCTTCCTCCTCCGAATCCACCAGGATTAACTCCGTCAGTAGGTCCAAAGTCGGTGTGAACGAAAAGAGCAGCGAGGCACCCCGCCGATCGTCATTCGGAGTATCCGTGTCGTCGTCTGCATCACGGCGCTGACCGAACAACACGTTGCCCAAATCCAGCGACACACCCGAGGTGATTGTCTCAACCCCGTTGACGTCGACTTCGATCAGGTCATCGGAGAGCGGCGAATTGAACAGGTCCTCGTCGTTGCCGTTGTCGCTGCCTCCTGGAAAGCTGGTGTTGAGAATACCCAGCCTCCGGTCAGTGCCGTCCTCGCGCGTCACATCGACCGTGACGCCACCGGCGTCGATCTGCAGTGAGTCGTAGATATCTGCGGTAATGGTTTCAAAGTCGATCAGCGTTTGCGCTGTCAACGTGGAGGTCGCGCAGGCGACCAATGTCAGGGCTGAGGCCCCGACAAGAGTGCTTACTCTCATCAGTTCTGGGATGTAGGGTGATTATTGGGAAAACCGTATCGGGGAATGAGCGCCCGGGGCTGAGCAATTCCCTGATAGAAACATCAGGCTGCATGCCTATCAGAATATCTACAAGCCCAAAATCTACCATTATCAAAACGTAACGCTCTTGTAACGCACTGAGCCGTGACAACCTCCAACGCACAAAAAAAACGCCGCCGACCCGGGGGCCAGCGGCGTTTCGAAAAAATGAAGCTTTTTTACGAATGCTAGGCGCGACGCGCACGGTAGCGGCGCAGTGCGGTGAAGCCCAGAGCAACGCTACCCACAATGGCCGCCCAGGTGCTGGGCTCCGGAACCTCCAGGAAGGAGATTTCGCCGACCGCACCCGATCCTTCGAGGATGACTTCCAGCGCACTGACGCCCGGACCAAACTCGATGGAGATGATGCGACCGGAGTTATTAGCACCCTCACCGTCGAAGGTAAACGAGCCCACGATGGTCGGCGATACGATGTCGGAGTATGCGTTGACCGTGCCACCGCTGCGGGATGCCCCGCCGTCTTCGGTGTCGATCAGGATGATTTCCGTGATCGAATTGGCTGGCGGCGCAAAGGAGAACAGGAAGCGCGAGCCACCCGCGTCGTCGTCCGGAGCGTTGTTGCTGTTGGGCTCGTTGCCGACCAGGATGTTGCCGAGGCTCAGGTCGACCGGGCCATTCGAAACCGTGGTGGAACCAAACATGTCGACTTCGATCAGCTCGCCCACGAACGAGGCCGTGCCAAGGTCTTCATCGTTGCCGTTGTCGGGCCCACCCTGAAAATTAGAGTCGAAGATACCTAGGTCGTCACCAGCAACAACGCCGTTGGCGCTAGTGTTACCGCTGAGCGGGTCATTGGTGCCGAGGCGGATAACATCGACCACGGTCGATCCGATATTGAAGGTAAAGGACTCGGCAGTTGTGCCGGCGGCCACGGATTCAAAATCCACGACGAGTCCCTGCGAGATGACCGGTGCTGCAAAGCAAAGCCCGGCTCCAAGACGTAGAGCTGTCTTCATTGGTGTTAGATTAGGCGATTGTGATTGGATGACTTCGAACTGCTCCGGCCGCTGCACGCGAGTAACCCGTTGTCGGTTGTGAGTGATACTGGATACGTGTATTAGTGCAAGTACTCGTTTTACGCGTGCAGCTGATTTCACCTGAGCGTTACAAAAACCCCGACAAGCCGCTCAGGGCTCCTGCCTGCTACAGGATCCTGCATGCTTTGAAAACAAACCACAGAGACAGCGATCTCCACCAAAGAGCAGTGAGTCTGACCTGACAGGATAACAGGATTATTCGGAAGCGCGGACACTGCCCATGACGGCCCAGCCATCTTCTGATTTCTGACTTCTGACTTCTGGCTTCTTAAGTAGCCTGCCCTTCCTTGTCTTCCTGTTTTCCTGTTAAAAAAATCAACCCTCCGTGCCTCTGTGGTTAACCCACTTGCCCGCTCAATCCTTGCGCCCGGCGGCGGGAGCCCCAATATACGCGCCATGTCCGTTCCCCTTCATACCCCGCTGGGCCGCACCGGCCTCCAGGTCTCCCGCCTCTGCCTCGGCACGATGAACTTCGGCCCCCAGACCACCGAGGCCGATTCACACGCCATCATGGACAAGGCCCTCGAACTGGGTATCCAGTTCTTTGATACGGCCGACGTCTACGGCTGGAAACAGGGCGAGGCCATCACCGAAAAAATCCTCGGCACCTGGTTTGCCCAGGGCGGACGCCGCCGCGAGCAGACAGTCCTGGCCACCAAGGTCTACAACAACATGTCGCCCGCCGCGCGGCACGACCCCAACCTCGACCGCGGCCTTTCAGCTCGCAAAATCATCGCCTGCTGCGAGGACTCCCTGCGCCGCCTCCAGACCGACTGGATTGACCTTTACCAGATGCACCACATCGACCGCGCCTGCCCCTGGGACGAAATCTGGGAGGCCATGCAGACCCTCGTGCGTCAGGGCAAAATCCGCTACGTCGGCTCCTCCAACTTCGCCGGCTGGGACATCGCCACGGCCAACCAAATCGCCTCCCACCGCCACTTTTACGGCCTCATCTCCGAGCAGAGCGTCTACAACCTCAACAACCGCACCGTCGAACTCGAGGTCCTGCCCGCCTGCCGGCACTACGGGCTGGGCGTCATCCCCTGGAGCCCGCTGGCCGGTGGCCTCCTCGCTGGCGTTCTACAAAAAGCCACCGAGGGCCGCCGCGCCGCCGAGCGCATCCAAAATCAACTCGAGGCCAACCGCCCCAAAATCGAAGCCTGGGAAACGCTCTGCCGCGAACTCAACGAGCAGCCCGCCGATGTCGCCCTGGCCTGGCTCCTGCACAATCCGATGGTCACTGCGCCCATCATCGGCCCGCGCACCATGGAGCAACTCACCGGCTCCCTCCGCGCCCTCGAGATCGCACTCTCCGAAGACACCCTCAAAAGACTCGACGAAATTTTTCCCGGCCCCGGCGGCGAAGCCCCCCAAGCCTACGCCTGGTAATAGCGTA
>JBHJGM010000022.1:0-79758 GCA_050331815.1 Opitutales bacterium
GTCATGAGGCACGGTCCAACCGGGCCAATGCCGTGTCAAGCGTGCCGTGGCAGCCGGTCTACAGGCCGATTTCGAGATTAAAGAAAGCGTTGCCCGGGAGTTCCGCCAGAGGAATGGAGGCCTCGAAGATGGTCGCAACGCCTTCGGTGCCAACGGGCTCGAAGACCGCGGCAACGTCGTTGCCTGTCTCGGCGGTGAGGGCTTCACGCCAGCGCACACGGGTAAACGAAAGGTTGGCCTGGGTGTCCTCGCGCAGGCGCAGGACGACGGCGTCACCGTCCAGGCGCAGGCTGAACGGAGCGGAGTTGGGCGCGTTCGGGTCGGTGCCACCATAGAACTCGAAGAGGTTGATCACGCCATCGCCATCGGCGTCGTCGTCCGGTCCGAAGGGATCGAGTTGGGAGATGGCTTGCGGGTTGCCGCCGTCTACGCCGTCGGATTCCGAAAGCGAATCATAATCGAAATCGCCTTCGGGAAAATTCAGACGCTGCCAGGTGAGGAAACCAAACTGGGTTGCGGACAAGGCGGCGTCAGCCTGAATCAGGCCGGCACCCGACTCCGCGTCGAAGCCGGGCGGGTTGATGTCGATGCTGGTGGACTGGAGAGTTTCCAGCACCTGGGCGGGCGTTAGTGAGCCAGGCCCGCCGGATTTTTCGAGCAACAGCGCGGCGACCGCGGCGGCGTGCGGGGCCGCGGCCGACGTACCGAAAAAGTTGGGGAAGGTGTCGTCATCCTGCAGGTTGAAGCCGGGAATCTGGCTGCTTTGGATGTCCTCGCCGAAGAAGGTTGTGTTGCCGCCATCGGGCGCGGTGATTTCGGGCTTCGGGCGCAACTCGGGTTCGCTCAGGCGGTTGCCGGCGGTGTCAAAAAGGATGGGGGTGCCGCCGCGTGCGGAGAAGCTTTCGAGCAGGGGCGGGTTCACGCCGAAGGCAGGCGTACCAAAGTAGGGTGCCGCGCCCACGGCGATTGCACCGGCGGCGTTCGCGTGGCCGTAAAGGGTGGCACTGCCGGTAAAATACTCGTCGATATCCAGGGTGCCGCCCGCGTCGAAATAAATCAGCTTGAGTCTTGCGGGTGCCGCGGCGCCGACCTGCTCGACGACCATGTTCAGGCGGGTGTCGGTGCCGGGAATGCCGTCGACGTCCACACCGTTGTAGGTGAACTGAAGGATTTCGACGGCGTCGCCGCCGAGGTTGTTGGTTTGTGCGGAAAAAAGCGCGCTGCGCTCACCGTCGCCGGTGCCGGTGATGATCAGGTCCAGGTTGACCTGGCAGCCGGGTGCGCCGCTGACCGAGACGAAGGGCTCATCCCACTGGAGCACGAGCGTGACTTCGGTGCCTGGCGTGACGCTGATCTGCTGGAAGGGATCGTCGCCCGGGCCTGGGTCAAAATCAAAGAGCGGGCCGCCGCTGAGGCCGACGATGTTCGCCTGCGAGGGGACGAAGCTGGCGTCGTAGGCGCGGTCGGCGTTGTTGCCAGCTGAGGAAAAATACAGCGCCCCATCGGCCACCACTGTGTCGACCGCCTGGGCGATGACCCCGTCCTGAAACGCGGGTTCGGCAAAGAAGATAATGTCGTCGACGATGATGTCACTGCCCGCGTCACGCAGGGCGAGGATGTTTTCGGCAAAGGCCACCTGGGTGTTGAAGGCGGTTGCGAATTGCTGGTTGGCCCCGGGCGCGACGTCGAAGATGATCTGCATCATGGCGCGTCCTTCATCGATGGTGGAATTGAAGAAGCCGCCAAAGAAGTCTTCGACGATGAGCGGGTCCGGCGGCAGGTCCCCAGTGGCGATATCGTCGGAGGCGAAGGTGGGTACGAAAAAGGCCGTGTCGTAGCTGTCGGAAAGGGTCCCGATTGTGATGCCTTGCCCCGTGAAGCCTGGCGCTTCAGCGCGCGCTGCGGGAGCCCCCAGCGCCGGGTCGCCCTGCGAGGTGATTACGCCTGCGTTGCCACGCGCCAACCCGGGACGCATCAGGCGCAGTTCGGCGAGCATGGCGATGTTGTCAATCGCGGTGATCGGGGCCAGGCCGGAGATGAGGTGGCCGCGGCTTTTCACCTCAGTGACGCCGAGGGCTCGCAACTGCACCTTCAGCGCCGCGGTATCGTGCATGGCCACGCACTCCACCCAGCGCCGATCCGGCTGCAGGCTGAAGGGAGTATTCCAGCGATAAAAGCCGCCGAGGTTTGTTGGCCGAGTGGCCCCCTGGCTGATAAAGTAATCCACCAGCAGTGACCGCTCGACCTTACTCATGGGCCCATCCGCGCCGACGAGATCCTCGCCGTGAAATGCCAGCAAGGCTTCGCGGAACGCCGCCATGCCCGATTGCACATACACAGGCTGGATGGCCTGCGGGGCGTTACTTCCCGTAGCCAAGGCGGGACGCAGGCCCACCAGCAGAATCACCGCGACGCTGAACGGCAGTATCTGGCAAAATCTGTTTAGGCAGCGGCACATGCGCGGACGGAGGTACAGGTGAGGTCGAACTAGGCAACGGCTTTATGGAAATAGAACGCAATCGCGCCGAATTCACCCGGCATACTCATGCAACCTCCGTAAACGCGAAAAGTTGCGGACGGTTCGCAGCCTTTTTGGCCGCTTGAGCGGGTTTCCCCTTAGGAAAACGTACTGCGTTCGAGTTCGGCGATCAGCTTGCGAAAGCCGGGGTGTCCCCAAAGGCACTCCAAGTCGGGGTCCTGCCGCATCCATTCCACATCGAGGTAACCCAGTTCGACAGCTTCGTTGAGGGCGCGCAGGGCATCGGCCTTGCGGTGCTTGAGCGCCAGCGAGCAGGCGAGGTTGTAGTATGCGGTGGGATTGTCGGGCTGCAGGCGCACCAGCTTGCGGTCCATTTTCAAGCCCTCGTCCACGCGGCCGTTGCGGGCGTACAGGCCCCCGAGAATTTCAACCACCTGTGGATCGCGCGGCGTGCGTTTGAGCAGACATTCGAAGAAATCGATATCAAACTGGGAATCGTCGCGCTTCATGAGTGCAGGTATCGAAAGTAGCTACGTTTTTTTTAGGGCGGCCTCGCACGGCTTCACCGTTTTGTTGCAGTGGGCAATGACCTGCAAGCGTTGAGTGACGGCGGTCATGTCCAGCTTTTCGGCGACGGACTGGCCGTACCAATCCATGAAGGGTGCATCGACCTCAAAGATCTTGTCACAGTCCTGACAGATGACTTGGGCCTGAAAGGATTTTTCCTCGTGGTTGGACGTGTAGTATTTGTTGTCGCGGCCAACGTCGACTTCGCGCACCAGGTTGCTCTCGGTCAGGATGGGGAGCGTACGGTACACGGTGGCTCGCGAGACTGAATCGTCCAAGGCCCGTGCCCGTTCCAGCAGATCTTCAGCGGTGAAGTGCTCGACGCAATCGCTCGCGGCATCGAAGATAGCGAGGCGTTGGTTGGTGACCCGCAGGCCTTTTCGGATTAGAAACTCCTTGAAGGCGCCACGCGGGTCGCTCAGATCGGGCATTCTTGCGGAGGGGCGATGCATGCGTCAGACGTCGTATTCAAGCTGACACTGCGTCCGGTCTGCGTCAATGCCCAGTCTAAAGGGCGATTGTTCAGGCACGCCCCAATCAGCCGGTGCGGTGAAAGAAGCGTTGATGACAGAAGCAAAGGCGAGTCGAGAGATACTGCACGCGGTGTCGGTCCATCCGCTGGCGGGAGTCGGGCGCGCCTTGACGTACAAGGTGCCGCAGTCGCTGTTGGGCCGGATGCTGCCGGGCATGCTCGTGCAGGTGCCCCTGGGGCGTCGACAGGTTCAGGGCGTGGTGACGGGCCCGGGAGACCCGCGACAGGGCCACCTGAAACACATCCTCGCGATGGTGCATCCGGAGCCGGTCCTCTCGCCTGACTTGATACAACTGGCCGAGTGGCTGGCTCGCTACTATGCGGCGCCGCTGCAAGGCGTTTACGAGCTGATGCTGCCGGGGGCGGTACGTTCCGGTATGAAGCCCAAGGTGGTGCGGCAGATCCAAACGGGGCGAGAGCCAAGCGCCGAGGAAATGGCTGCGTTGGAACGACGCGCGCCCAAGCAGGCCGAGCTTTTGAGATTCTTGGCACAGCAGTCGCAGCCCTTGCCGCGCGGTGCGGTACTTGCGCGTTTAAAGGTGGGTGCGCCCAGCCTCGACAGCCTGATCGGCAAGGGCTTTGTATCGGAAATTTCGATACAGACTGAACGCGCGCCCTACGAGGACGATCTGGGTGAGGCCGAATTGATCGCGGCGAAGGCCTATGAGCTAAATCTTGAGCAGCAGGCGGCGGTGGACGATGTCCTTGCTTCGCTGGAGGCCGGCGCGTTTCGCACGCACTTGCTGCACGGCGTCACCGGCTCGGGCAAGACGGAGGTCTACCTGCATGCCTTGCGTAAGGTGTTGGCAGTGGGTGGTGCCGGTATTTTTTTGGTGCCCGAAGTCGCCTTGACGCCGCAGACCCTCGGGCGGTTGCAGGCACGCCTCGAAGGCACCGGGACGCGCGCCGTGGTCTGGCACAGTCACTTGTCGGCGGGCGAGCGCTTCGACGCGTGGATGGCAATGGCTCGGGGCGAGGCACGCGTGGTGGTTGGGCCGCGCAGTGCCTTGTTCGCGCCGCTCAAAAATTTGCAGCTGATCATTGTCGATGAAGAGCACGAAGCTGCTTACAAGCAGGAGGAGACGCCGCGTTACCATGGCCGGGATGTGGCCGTATACCGCGCGCGGTTGAACAATGCGGTCTGTGTGCTCGGTTCGGCCACGCCCTCGCTGGAGTCGTTGTACAACGTGCGCCAGAAGGGCTACCGGCTCAACCGGCTGAGCAAGCGCGTGGACCAGAGCCAGTTGCCGGCCGTGTACGTTGTCGACATGAAGCCCGAGGCGCTCAGGGCCAAGGGCGTGCCGCTGCTCTCCACGATGCTCGCGGACAAACTCAAGGAGCGCTTCGAAAAGCGTGAGCAGAGCATTCTTTTCATCAACCGGCGGGGATTTTCGCGGCGAGTGCTGTGCCCGGATTGTGGATACACCGCCGAGTGTCCGCACTGCTCTCTCACGCTGACTTATCACCGCACGGATGCGCGCGTGCGCTGCCATTTGTGCGGCTATGCAGAGCCCGCGCCCAAGCGCTGCCCGCAGTGTCGCTCGGCGGAGATTCGCTGGAAGAGCTTTGGCACGCAAAAGGTGGAGGACGTGGTCGGAAAGATTCTGCCGGCGGCGAAAATTGTGCGCCTTGATGCCGACACGATGCAGAAGAAAAATCTCTTTCGGAAAATCCTCACCGAGTTTCGTCAGGGTCGTATTGATGTGCTGGTAGGCACGCAAATGATCGCCAAAGGGCTGGACTTTCCCAACGTGACTCTGGTTGGGCTGGTCGATGCGGACCTCTCACTGCACGTGCCGGATTTTCGCGCCGGCGAGCGCACATTCCAGTTGATCGTGCAGGTGGCCGGGCGAGCGGGGCGCGGCGATCAGGCCGGAGAGGTCGTCATCCAGACATTTACACCACACGCGCCGCCCATTCAGTACGCGCGCCGGGTTGATTTTGAGGGCTACCTTGATGAGGAACTGGAGCAGCGTCAGGAGTTTCATTACCCGCCGTTTCGGCACCTCGTGCGACACCTCTTTCGCGGGCGCAATCCGGAGAAGGTTGCCTTCTTCGCCGAAAAATGGTCCGAGCATCTGCAAAAGCACCTCGAACTACCCATGGAGATTCGCGGCCCGGCCCCCGCGCCGATCGAAAAGGCCAAAGATTTTTACCGGTTCCAGTTGTGGTATTTCGTGGGCAACGTCTCAAAAACCGTGCCTGAAATCGTGAAGCTGCGCGCGGACTTCCGCCTCGATGAGGACGTACTCGATGTCCTTGACGTGGATCCGGTGGACCTGGGGTGAAGTTGCTTTGCAAGCAGTATGCTTGCGGATTTGAGTCAAATTGACGATGCTGACCACACGCCAACCATGACCATACGCGACGTGCCGGATGAACTGCTGGCGCGATTGAAGGAACGCGCCAAACAGCAACGCCGCAGCCTGAATCAGGAAGTGCTCCGGCTGCTTTTGGGAGCTTTCTCAGCTATTGGAAACGCTTCCTTTGCTGGCTTGGAGTTGTTCGGTCTGTGCGCATTTCGGTGAGGTCAAAGCACGGCTTGAGCGGGAGGGCCAACGTCTGCCGGATGCTGACCTGTGGATTGCGGCGTTTGCGCTGGAACGAGATGCGGTGCTGGTCACCGGCAATGCGCGGCATTTTAAGCGTATTGCAGACCTACGTATCGAAGATTGGATACAGTAGCAGCTTTTTTACTCCGCAAAGCGCTTCGCTTTGCGCCGCCGAGGTGGCTTAAGATTCGCCAGGCATTGCTCGCTGAACAAAAAATTCAGTTAACGCATCCTTGCTGATTTGTCCGGCTGCGATACCAAGGACTAAGGTTTCGAGTTGGTCAACACCCGCCTGTAGCACCAGTCCGCAGGCGTCGAAAAAAATTAGCGCAGAGCGCGCGGCACATTGTTTGTTGCCATCCACCAACGGATGATTCTGGCAGAGATAAAACAGGTAAGCCGCTGCCACTGCCTCAACAGACGAGTGAAGAAGTTTGCCGCCAAACGTGGCTTGTGGGGCATAGACAGCTGCTTCTAGTACGCCTTCGTCACGAATGCCTGTGCCGCCGCCTTCGCGTTCCAGACTGTCACGATGCAGTTTTTTCACCTGCTCCAACGAGAGCCAGGGAACTGGACTAGGCAGCTCCATGGTTAGGCTAGACGCTTGAATAACTCAGCATACTTTTCGTTCACCCGTTGGCGCGAAGCTTCGAATTTGCCGTCGGGCATCGTGCCAGATTCGGGGGTCAAAACGATAGAACGACCAGACAGAGTGACATGTACTTTCGAACCAACGCTAAGACCGATTTGCTCCAAAATGGCTTTATCGATCGCGATACCTTGAGAATTTCCGATCCGCGTTATTGTTTTAACCATGTTATTACGATAACCAGCCTTATTGGAACATCAAGCTGTAAAGGGCCTCTGTCGCCTTTTCGCAAACGGGGCCTAGACGCGGGGACCGCTGACGTTTTAAGTTGGTGCTTTGTTGGAGGTGGCAAACATTCTACCTACCCGGTCTTCTCCACTACCGTTTTGATTGCTTATTCTCGATTTTGCTGACCCATGGCTCATTCAACCGATATCGAAACCGTCCTAAAAGAAGATCGCTCCTTCCCCCCGAGCGCCGCATTCAGCCAGCAGGCGCACCTGCCTAGCCTCGAGGCTTTTCGCGCAGAGTGGCAGCGCAGCATCGACGATCCCGAGGGTTATTGGTCGCAAGTAGCAGGCGAGTTGGACTGGTTTCAACCTTGGGAGACGGTGCTCAATGCCAGCGAGGCCCCATTTTTTAAATGGTTTGAGGGCGGAAAAACCAACCTCTGCCACAACTGCGTCGACCGGCACCTGGCCGCGCGTAGCGACAAGCCCGCGATTATCTGGGAAGGCGAGCCCGGCACCGAGAACGAGCGCAAGACGCTCTCGTTCGCCGAACTGCAGCGCGAGGTGGTGCGCTTTGCTAACGTGTTGAAGCGCCTCGGTGTCAACAAGGGCGACATCGTGACTTTTTACCTGGGCATGGTGCCGGAACTGGCCATTGGCGTGCTGGCTTGTGCGCGCATTGGAGCGGTGCACTCCGTCATCTTCGCAGGCTTTTCGGCGGACTCCATTCGCGATCGTGTCAGCGACGCCCAAAGCAAATTTGTCATCACGGGGGATGGAGGCTGGCGTCGGGGTAAGGTGCTGCCGCTGAAGGCGGTGGTGGATGAAGCGCTTGAGGGTGTCGATTTCGTGGAAAAGGTACTGGTCGTGAAACGCAACTCACCCGGCACGCAGATGCCCTGCGCGATGCAGGCCGGACGCGATGTTTTTTACGATGCGCTGCTCAACAATGACGAAGAGACCTGCCCCTGCGCCGAGCAGGATGCCGAGGACATGCTCTTTTTGCTCTACACGAGCGGTTCGACCGGCAAGCCAAAGGGCATCATGCACACCACCGGAGGCTACATGGTCTATGCGTATCAGACTTCCAAATACACCTTCGATCTGAAGGAGGATGACGTTTACTGGTGCACGGCGGATATCGGCTGGATCACCGGACACAGCTACCTGGTGTACGGTCCGCTGCTCAACGGCGCGACGGTTCTTATGTACGAGGGCGCGCCAAATTATCCGGACGAGGGCCGGTTTTGGGACATTGTCGAGCGGCACAAGGTGAGCATCTTTTACACCGCACCGACGGCCATCCGCGCTTTCATGAAGTGGGGCGATCAGTGGCCCCAGGGTAAGGACCTCTCCAGCCTGCGCCTCCTCGGCACGGTTGGCGAACCGATCAATCCCGAAGCCTGGATGTGGTACCACCAGCTGATCGGAGGCGCGCGTTGCCCCATTGTGGACACCTGGTGGCAGACCGAGACCGGCGGGCACATGATCACGCCGATGCCTGGAGCCACCCCGACCAAGCCCGGAAGCGCGACACTGCCGTTTCCGGGAATCGACGCGGCGGTGATCGACGAGGCAGGCAACGAGGTCGAGGCAGGCTATCTCGCAATCCGAAAGCCGTGGCCAGGCATGCTCCGGGGCGTCTGGGGCGACCCGCAGCGCTATCGTGACACCTACTGGCCCAAGTGGGACGGCAAATACTACTTTCCCGGCGACGGGGCCCGGCGCGACGCCGACGGCTTTTTTTGGATCGTGGGCCGGGTTGACGACGTGGTGAACGTCTCGGGCCACCGCATCGGCACGGCGGAACTGGAGAGCGTCTTCGTGGAGCACTCGGCGGTCGCCGAAACGGCGGTCATCGGCATCCCGCACGAGATCAAGGGGCAGGGTCTGCTGGCCTTTGTCATCACCCGGGGCACCTTCGATGGCGAAGAGGCTACGCTCATCTCCGAACTTCAGGGCATGGTCGACAAGAAGATCGGCAAGTTTGCCCGGCCTGAGAAAATTGTGCTCACCGCTGATCTGCCCAAGACGCGCTCAGGCAAGATTATGCGGCGGCTGCTGCGCGACATTGCCGAAGGGCGCGAACTGGGGAACGTCACCACACTGGCTGACCCCTCCATCGTTGATAGCCTCCGCACGAAGTTCGCGCAAAGCTAGGGCATTTCGCGCAGGACAGTTTCCCAGTCAATAACCCTAAGGCTGCCAGTTGGAAGGCGCATCGGGAATGGCGGCATCACTGAAGACGACACCGGCGCGCTGCACTTCCTGGTAAGGCAGCAGCCAGACAAGGCTCTCGTCGTGCAGGTCAGCCACCTGAATGCGATTGCCGAAAGGATCGCGGAAATCGCAGTCGAAACCCTCGATCAGCGACAGGCCGTAATCCCGGCTGACTTTTTGCCGCACGGCTTCCAGTTGGTCACGGTCACGGACGATCAGGCCGAAGTGTCCATCATGATTGGGCGGCATTTTTTCGACCCGCGTCAGGGCCAGAAACTGATGCTGCCCCACGTAGAGAAATGCGTGATCTTCGTCCTGGTGACGCAGCTTCAGGCCAAAGACATCGGTGTAAAAGTTCACCGCGCCTGCAATGTCGGTGACCTCCAGAGCGACATGGTTGATGCCGTAGGTTTGCACGTTCATGGCACACAAAGCCATTCGCTCCCGCAGAGCGCAACCAGCCCCGGCCGATTACCTTGGTTCGGTCATTCAACTACCGAGCCGAAGCTGCTTCAAAACGTCGATTAAGTACGAAAGAAAAATCACGAATTCTACAAAGTAGCCGCGTCGTTGCCACGCTGGCGGGGCTTTTTCATATCTGATTATACGCTTTAGGGCCCGTTCGTTTACTTGCCATGACCGATGCGCTGATCCTAGCTTCCGCCACCGTGCTCAATTCCGCTTCCAAGGGGTCTGGCATGCGCGCCGAAGAAGCCCTGAAACGCCTCAAGGAGGGCAATGCCCGCTTCGTCGCCGGAGAATCCGAACACCCGCGTCTCGGTGCCGCGCATCGTGCCCGCATTGCGGAGAACGGGCAGCATCCCTTTGTCACGATCATGGGCTGCTCGGACTCTCGCGCCAGCATCGAGTTACTCTTCGATCAGGGCGTGGGCGATGTCTTTGTCATCCGTGTGGCGGGCAATGTCATCGGAGCCCACGAGGCGGGCAGCATCGAGTACGGAATCGGTCCGCTGCAGACACCGCTGCTGGTTGTGCTTGGTCACACGCACTGCAGTGCGGTGGCCGCCGCGGCGCGGGGTGCCGCCATGGACGGCAACATTCCAGAATTGCTCGCGCCGATTGCATCGGTCGTTGCGGACGTTCGTGGCGAACATCCCGAAGCCGAAGGCGCGCACTTGCTCGACCTGGCCATTCAGGCAAATGTCTTCAATTCGATTCAGTCGTTGCTTCTTCGCAGTGAGTGCGCCCGCCGCCTGGTCAAAGAGAAAAAACTGCGCATTGAGGGGGCCGTTTACGACCTCTCGACTGGCGAAGTGAGTTTTCTCGGCGAGCACCCGCGGCAAGCGGCGCTGCTAGAGCCTCCTAGCAACATCTAACGACCAGGCTCAGTTGCCGCGCAAGTACGCCAGCGCGCGCGCTCAGTTGCCGTGTTTCGGTCTGGTTATCGAAAACCGGAGCCCCCGCAGCCCTCCTAGGCGACGCCGCCTCAGGTGTGCTTTGGGCGCAGCCATTGAGGTATTGGTAAAACGCGCTGATGGGCTGTGATTTCGTTAAAGATAGGCGCTTCTCAAGACGAATCCTTAAGGAGACTTTTTTCTCTGGAAATCGCTTAGCCTCTTATGAACGCGCTCATCTTTGTTTCGTTGACCCTGACTGCCGGCTTGCTGCTGGGCGGTTGCAGCCGCACGCCCAACGTGGAGCAAGCCGTGGTCGACGTGGCCTGGGAGTCCAGCCAGCAGGCCAAGCAACAGGCTGAAATCGACGCCGCGCGAGTCGCCAAACTCAAGGTGAAGGAGCGCATGGTCTCCGACGCGCAGCGTATCGCCGAATGCGCCGCCCTGTACCGTGAGCAGAACGAAGTGCGTGGAGTGCTCGTCAACGATTTGATCGGCCCAGCCTGCGCGGTGCCGGAGTTGCTCTCGGGCGCCTATGTGACCGAGGTCGTCCTGATTGAGGACAGCACCTTTACGCTGCGCCATCGTGAACAGGGCCTGACGATGCGCTTTGCCGCAGACGGGCGCCTGCTGCCGTCGTATTGAGCGTCTAGCGGCGGTGTCGCCGATGCCGGACGACCGCCAGCAGCAGCATGCAGACCCCAAGAATCGAGGTGTAGGCAGCGGGTTCAGGTACCTGGATGAACGAAATCGTGCCTTCCCAGCGCGGTTCACTCGGCCAGAGGCCCACGGTCGGAGGTGCTTCCTCCAGGTTGAAAACCTCCGAGTTGCCATCTCCGAAAGTGATTGTAAGGGCTGCTCCCACCGATTGATAAAATCCGCTATCGCGCAGCGGCAGAAGCGGAAAATCGCTGGCCTGAAAGGTTTGCCCCAACAGACTTTCGCCTGCCGCAAACGCGCCCACCTGCACATCTGCCAGAGCTTCCGCGGCATAGAAATTGATGTGCGAGGTTGAGCTGGTGAACAGTGATCTGTGATTATCTACCGAAAAGCCACCGCCACTTATGTTGAAGGTGGAGCCACCGTACGCCATCAAGGCCCAGTTTACTTCGCCGCCGTTGAAGTTCACCGTGGAACCGCTTCGGCCTATGATGAAGCTAGTAAAAATCCCGCCATTGACGTTAAGGGTACTCCCGTCACTCGCTCCTGCACCGCCCCAGCCAACCGTGCCGCCGTTGATGGTGACGGTCGAATCTCCCCAACCTCCAATGTCAGCTACGTAACCGCCATTCATGATGATGGTCGCGTCTTGGGCATTGACCCATTCGTTATGGGTGGTGCCTTCATTTATGATCATTGTGTCGCCATCCCTGACGTAAAGGCCGTAGTCTAGGTCGGAAGGCAGAACAATGACCTCAGCGGAAACTTTGGAGAGGCTTAGTGTAGCCAGCATGCAGAGAAAGCTACAGGCCCAGGCCGAATTGCTGATGCGTGTAGGGGATTTCATTAGGAAGCTAGTAGTGTATTATCCTGAGAGAACAGAGATTGGGATGGTCTATGATACCAACAGAACATCGAACTGAGCGCAAGCTGTAAGAACTTGTAGCCTCCTTAATAAGCACCTGAATTGCGCGGATTAGCCGCAGTGTGACTCAAAGGCTTTGCCGGGCTGCGTAGACTTCGCGTTTCTTTTCCCAGAGTTCCGAGGGAGTGATTGGCTGACGGATTAGCCTGAGTCAGCTGGCAGGATGCGTGCTTGCCTTGGGGTCCGCGCAGACGTTAGCAACGGGCATCTCGTTTGGTTACCCGCTGACGGATGGAAATTTCGGAATCTCCTGCCTCGCCCCAACCGCCGCCGGCCACTGCCTCAAACGCGGCGCGGCGCTACTGGCGTGCGAACATCGCCATCATGGCGGTGCTTTTGTCGATCTGGGCGTTGGTCAGCCTGGGCTGCGGCATTCTGTTTGCCGATAGCTTGAACGCCTTACAGCTGCCCGGCACGGGTTACCCGCTGGGCTTCTGGTTTGCGCAACAAGGCAGCATCGCCACGTTTGTCGTGCTGATTTTCGTCTACTGCCTGGCCCTGAACCGGCTGGATGCCAAACATCTGAAAGAGCTGGAGTCCGAGCGGCAGCGGCCGGCCAAAACCGGGAACCAAGGAGACGCCGGGTGAGCATCACGACCTGGACGTACATTTTTGTCGGGTTGAGCTTCGGACTGTACCTGTTCATCGCCTGGCTGTCGCGGGTGCGCGATACGCGGGGATTTTACGTGGCCGGGCGTGGGGTACCGGCGGCGGCCAACGGCATGGCCACGGCGGCGGATTGGATGAGTGCGGCCTCGTTTATCTCAATGGCCGGCCTGGTTTCTACGATGGGCTACGCTGGGGGCGTTTACCTGATGGGCTGGACCGGCGGCTACGTGCTGCTGGCCCTGATGCTCGCGCCGTACCTGCGTAAGTTTGGCCACTACACCGTGCCGGATTTTGTGGGCGATCGTTATGGCGTGCCCGACGTGGAAAACCGGCGTCGGGACACCCTGCTGAATCGACTTCTGTACAATCCGGCCCGACTGGTGGCGGTGGTCTGCGCGATCTTTGTTTCGTTCACTTATGTGGCCGGTCAGATGCGTGGGGTGGGCGTGGTTTTCAGCCGCTTTCTGGAGGTAGACGTCAACGTGGGCGTGGTCATCGGCATGGTGATTGTCTTTATCTACGCAACCCTTGGCGGCATGAAGGGCATCACCTGGACGCAGGTGGCCCAGTATTGGGTGCTAATTACGGCCTTTCTGGTGCCGGCTATCGCCATCAGCATCAAGCTGACGGGCGCGTTCCTGCCGCAAGCGGGTCTGGGGGGCGAATTGCTGCCCGAAGTCACTGGCGAGACGGGTGTCTTCCTGCTGGAAAAGCTGGACCAGATCCACCGCGACCTCGGCTTTCATGAGTACACCGCGGCCTTTACCGGTACTTGGGACAAGGCGAACGTGTTTTTCGTGGCGCTGGCGCTGATGGTCGGCACGGCGGGTTTGCCGCACGTCATCGTGCGCTTCTACACGGTCAAGAGCGTGCGGGCGGCGCGCTGGAGCGGCTTCTGGGCGCTGTTGTTCATCTCCATGCTGTACCTGACGGCACCGGCCTTGGCGGGCTTTGCGCGCTATTTTATGATACAAAGCCTCAACGGTGCCACCGAGACCCAACTGCCGCAGTGGTTTCAGAGCTGGGAGGAAACCGGGCTGGTGTTGTGGATGGATGATGGTGACGGGCAGGTGCGCTATTCCGCGGGCGCGGACAACGAAATCTTCCGCCAGGGCACGCTTTCAGGACCGGAACTTGCCCGACTGGTCCGGGACAACGAAACCTTCAACAACACCGGTGGCCTGGAAGGGCAAAACGGCCGGGCTATTTTAACCGATCTAGGACTGTCCGGACCCGACCGAGATATCATCGTGCTGGCGACGCCGGAGATGGCAGAGCTGTCCAACTGGATTATCGCCTTTATCGCGGCCGGTGGCCTCGCCGCCGCCCTATCGACGGCGAGCGGCCTGCTCCTGGTCATCTCTTCGAGTGTGGCGCACGACCTGTACTTCCGGACCATCAACCCGCAGGCCAGCGAGAAGCAGCGATTGGTGGTTGGACGAGCGGTGATCGGTCTGGCCGTGGTGGTGGCCGGGCTTTTCGGGATTTATCCGCCGGGTTTCGTCGGGCAGGTGGTGGCGTTCGCGTTCGGGCTAGCGGCGGCCAGCTTCTTCCCCGCCATTGTGCTGGGCATCTTTTCCAAACGAGTCGGGACGCCCCCGGCGGTGCTGGGCATGATCGCGGGCATCGGCTTTACCGGTAGCTACATCATCGCGTGCGTGTACGGGGGTATGGAGCCGTGGACCTTTGGCATCTTCGAGGCGGGCATCAAGCCGCAGGGAATTGGCTCGATTGGCATGTTGATCAACTTCGCCGTGACGCTCGGGCTGACGCCCTTCTTTGGTCCGCCCGACGCGCAGACGCAGGACATGATCGACTCGGTCCGTGAACCCGAAGAAGCCGGCCCGGCGACCGTCATCGAGGAGGCACCGGAGCACTAGGGCCGTTCTTTGCAATCGCGCAACAGCAACAGTTGCAGACCACTTTTGCGATAGCGCTCGAATCCCCGGTTGAAGATGCCCCGTTCAAGTTCACGGGTCAGCGCCAGGGCCGCGAGGTAGGCAGCCATCCAGGGTTTGGTGGAGGCGCGTTCATTGCGGGCCAACGGCAGCCAGAGGCTGTGCGTACCGGGTGTGTCTTCGATCTGGGCGACCGCCTCGTCAATCAATACCGTCGAGAAAAGCTCGATGGCGTCGTTGTTGGAAAAGGCGGGCAGCCCACAGGCATTCATGACTTTTTTCTGCGTCAGCAAACGCAGCCAGCCCATTTCAGTGGACCGACAAACAAGCAGATCACCCGGGCTCAGCGGTGTTTGCTCGTTCCAGCGGCGCACGGTGGCGTGCGGGCTATGCTTCTCTAGCCACAGCGCCAGCCAGGTGTTAATGTCGAGCAGTTTACGGATCCGCGTGCGGCGCCTCCTGCATGGCTTCGCTTGCGGCGACTAGGGCGAGCATTTCCTCGATGTCGAGCGCGCGACGACGGGCCGAGCGTCGACCCCGCACTATGGGCAAGGTACGCGCCAAAGTCTTGCCTGGCGCTGGCGGGGAATTTTGGCGGCCCGTGGCCGAGGCTGAGCGACCGCAGCGTTTCTGGTACTCAGTGACGGAAAGGATAACCGCGGCGGGGCGGCTGTGCTTCTCGATCAGGATGGGCTCGTGTTGGGCGGAGTCGATCACGCGCCCCAGCGTTTGCCTGGCTTCGTTTGAAGAGAACATCCGGGTCCGTTCAGTCTAGATGGAATTTTGCGGACTGTCGAATACGAGCCAAGTCGCTATTATTTACTTAGAGGGCTTCGCAAACTCCTGGAAAATCAAGCGGGTGCGTTCGGTAGCTCCGCGGCAGTCGGTATGCCATTTACGGCTCGCCGTGGACATCTGTCCCCGCGCGGTCGGATTTGAGAGCAGCTCAATCAGCACGCCACGCAGGCTTTCCTGTTCCTCCGCGCAGCGGCTGCCGCCCAGAGCCTGCAACTCGCGGCAGGCCTGCCGGAAGTTGGTCATGTTCGGACCGTAGGCCATGGGGATGCCGAAGGCGGCACACTCAAGCGGGGTCTGCCCGCCGTTGTTGGGCGGCAGGCTTTTGCCGATGAAGGCGACGTCCGCCGCTTGGATCAGCGTGCGCATTTCGCCGGTTGTATCGGCAACGTAGATACGTGCGTTAGCCGGCGGCGGCTCCTTGCGGCTGCGCAGGTGCCAGGGCCTGGGCTGCGTGCGCAGCAGGTCCATGATCTCACCGCGCCGCTCGGCGTGACGTGGAATCAAAAGCAGGCGAACGGGCAGCTTGCGGGCCTCGGCGGCGTCCATCACACGCAACAGAAACGCCTCCTCACCGGGCCAGGTGGAGCAGCCCAGCAGCACCAGCGGACGTGCGCCGTCCTCCGTCGCCTGGAGGCCCATTTCCGCCCGCAGGTCTTCGCGCTGGCCGGGGTCCAGTCGTGGCTCGACCGGAGCGTCAAACTTCAGATTGCCGACCGTGCGGATGCGATCAGGATGCGGCGAGAGTTCGCGGAAGCGCTGTGCGTCTGGCTGGCTGGAGGCGAGAATCCGGTGCACGCGGCTAAAGAGCCAGCGGGCCACCCAGCTAAGCCGGCGGTAGCGGCCGAAGGAGCGGTCCGAAAGGCGGGCGTTGAGTAACAGCACCGGCACGTTTTTTCGGGCGGCCTGATGCAGATGCTCGGGCCACAATTCCCCCTCCATCAGCGCCACAACGTCAGGCCGGATGCGTCGCCAGGCCAGCGCGGTGCAGGCCCAGAAATCCAGCGGGAAGAGGGCCACCCGCAGCACCTTGTGGCGGAAGCGCTCGCGCGCGAGTCGGTAGCCGGTGGACGTCGTGGTGGTTAGGACAATCTCCCAATGACCCTCCGCGTTAAGGGCGTCGACGAGCGATTCGATTGCCTGGAGCTCACCCACACTGACCGCCTGCAGCCACAGTCGACGCTTGCCGGGAGCCGGTGCGCTCAAAACCGGTACGAACCCGAAGCGGTGCGCGGCGTCTTGCCGGTAGCCCCCCCGCCGCCACATCCGCCGCAGGTAATACGGCAGCACCGCCACCAGAACGGGAACAAAAAGGATTCGATACAGGACGATCATCGTGACGTCCGCCTGGCTCGAACGCGGGGACAGAGCCGCTTGCCATGACGGAGCAGAACATTACGCTCAATATCTGGCCTATCGATGGCAATGGCCAAGTCGTCTTGCCCGCGGGCGCTATCGCACTAATTGCATGATGAAACATCGAAGCTTTGATTCCTGTACCCTGTTGTTGTTATTGGCCTGCGTGCTGTTGAGCCTGGTTGGCTGCAACATCAGCTCTGAGCGAGCACCCACGCAGCCACGCCCCGGCGATGTCTCCCAAGCGGAGCCCTCGCGCCCCTGGGCGCACCGTGTCAGCGACCTGCCCGCCGACGAGCGGATAAGCTTCGGCCAGCTCGACAACGGCTTTCGCTACGCCATCCTGCCCAACCGCGAGCCTGAGGGTCGTGCTAGCCTGCGGCTGTACGTCCACGCCGGTTCGCTGATGGAGAACGACGACCAGAAAGGGCTCGCCCATTTTCTCGAGCACATGGCCTTCAACGGCACGGAGAACTTCGCCGCGGGCGAGATGGTGGAGTATTTTCAGCGCCTGGGGATGGCCTTCGGCGCCGACACAAACGCCCACACCAGCTTCGACGAAACCGTCTACAAGCTGGAGCTGCCCGAGCTGAACCAGGAGATTCTCGACGACTCCTTCACGCTGCTGGGCGACTACGCCGACAAGATGCTGCTGGAGACCGAGGAGATCGAAAAGGAGCGCGGCGTGATCCTGGCCGAGAAGCGCGCACGTGACTCGGTCGAGTACCGCACCTTTGTAAGCCAGTGGAAATACCTCTTTCCCAACAGCCGCTTGCCGGAGCGGTTTCCGATCGGCGAAGAGAGCATTATCGAATTCGCGTCCCGGGAAACCTTCGTGGACTTTTACCAGACCTGGTACACCCCCGAACGCATGGTGCTGGTGGCCGTTGGCGATTTCGACCCCAAGCTCATTCGCGGCTACGTCGAGCGGACGTTCGGGCCGCTGGAGGCCTCGCCGGACCCCGTGGCCTCTCCGAGGCTTGGCCGCATCGATCAACCGCGCCTGGGCGTGCACTTTCATCCGGAGGCCGAGGCGGCCTCCACCGAGATTACCCTGCTGCACCTGGCCCCGTATCCAGATATCCCGGACACCTTTGGCCTGCGCCGCAAGCAGCTGTACGAGGAGGTGGCCAATTTCATCGTCAGCCGGCGACTGGAGCGCCTGGCGCTCTCGGCAGACGCGCCGTTTAAGGCGGGCACGTCCTACCGGTTCAGCTACCTGAATTTCTTCAAGATGAGCGGCTTGGAAATGACCACGCAGCCGGAGCGCTGGAGTGAAACCGTGGCGGTCGCCGAGCAGGAGCTGCGCCGGGCGCTGCTGTACGGTTTCACCGAGGCAGAGATCGAGGAGGCGCGCCGCGCCATTTTGCAGCGCTATCAGCAGGCCGTGCGCGAAGCCCCGTCGCGCAAATCGCGGGCTCTGGCCGACGCGGTGGTGCGCTCCATCGGGCGCGAACGCGTCTTTACCGACCCGGCGACCGAACTGGAAGTCGCCGAAGCAGCGATGAAAGACGTCGACCCGCAAAAGGCGCTGATGGCCTACCGCGATCTGTGGGCCTTTCAGCCGGTCTCCGATCCGAACGCGCCGGTCGACTACGGGCGGAGCATTCTCGTGACCGGCAATCTGCAGATGGGCGATGAGCCCGAGGCCGTTATCAAGGCCCAGTACGTGGCCAGCCGGGAGGTGCCGGTGGCCGCCCCGGAGGAACGCGCCGCGATCGAATTTGCCTATACGGACTTTGGCGGGAGCAACGTGATTGTGCGCGACCGCACCTTTGAGGAGGTCGGTGTGCGCCAGATCACCTTTGCCAACAACGTTCACTTGAACCTCAAGCAGACCGACTTCGAGGCCGGGGTCATCCATGTGGCCGTGCGTTTCGGCGGCGGCTTGCTGGCGGCCCCTCTGGAAAAGCCCGGGCTGGCCGCCCTGACCGACCAGATTTACGTGCGAGGCGGTCTCGGCGAACATGACTTTAGCGAGATTCGCAGCCTGCTGGCGGGTCGGACTGCCGGGGTGAACTTCTCCGTCGACGATGAAGCCTTTCAACTGCGCGGGGCCACCAACACCGAGGACCTCCTCTTTCAGTTGCAGGTGCTTGCGGCCTACGTGACCGACCCCGCCTTTCGCCCGGAAGCCCTGCGACTGGCCCACCAGCAGTTTGACGAACTTTACCCCAAGCTCGAGCGGACGGTCGAAGGCGTCATCGGCAGCGAGTTGGAGCAGTTCCTCCACGGCGGCGATCCGCGCTTTGGCTACCCGCCCAAGGACGAGATGCTGCAGCGCAGCCTCGAAGAGGCGCAGATGTGGATGCAGCCGGCCCGCGAGGAGCAATGGCTGGAGGTTTCCGTGGTCGGCGACTTCGAGGAAGACGCGTTGCTGGAGGCCATTGGCAAAACCTTTGCGGCGCTCCCCAAGCGGCAGGCCGAACGGCTGCCGTATGCGGATGCGCGCAAGGTGCATTTCCCGAACCGCGCAGACGAGCGCCAGTGGACCATCAACACCGAGATCCCGCGTGCGGCGGCGGCGGTCTATTGGCCGACGGCGGATATGTCTGACATCAGCCTCTCGCGGCGGCTTTCGATTCTTTCCGGGGTCTTTGACGAACGTCTGCGCGTGCGTATCCGTGAGCAGTTGGGGGAGGGCTACAGTCCCTACGCAGCCAACCGCTCAAGCGACACCTTTACTGATTACGGCTACCTGGTGGCCTTCAATCTGGTGGATCCGGAACAGGCCGAGCGCATGACCGGCATGATCGCCCTGATCGGCGCACAAATGGCGGCCGATGGCGTGACGCAGGACGAACTTGAGCGCGTGCGCACGCCACTGCTCAAGCAACTCATCGAATACCAGCGAAACAACAATTACTGGCTTTCGCTGGTTCTGAGCGATTCGCAGTACCGCCCCGAACGCCTGGAATGGGCCACCACGCTGCAGCCGGAGTACGCTTCCGTGACGGCTCAGGAACTGAGCGAAGTCGCTCGCCGTTTCCTGCGTCCGGACAAGGCGCTGAAGGTGACCATCGTGCCCGACCCTCAAGCCTTGGAGGCGGCGGCGCTCCAGACGGAAACGGTGGAAACCGCGGCAGGCGGTGGCTGAGCCACCGTCAGGCGGCACGGGCCTGGCGAATATTCGAGCACAGGTTTGCGTCAACAACGGCATGGCCAAGTCGGCCAGCACCCTGCTGTGTCACTACACGATTCGGTTGCTACAGCGGGCATTCCCGCGCAATGGCGTCGCAACGCTCGAACAGGCCACCGGCGATGGCTCCATCCGTGGAATCAGTTGTTTCGTCGAATCGCTCAACACGGAAACGTTGCCACTGATCGAGGGAATTGCGCGCGAGCAGGGGCCAGTGCTTGTGAAGATCCACGCGCCGGTGCACGCGTTTTTGCAAGAGAGTCTGGACTCAGGGCGCATCCGGATGGTGACGACCTTTCGCGATCCCAGAGATGTCATCCTCTCCGCGATGGATCACGCGCGGCGCACCCGAGGCACCCCGCAAGCAGTCTTTCAGGAGTTCACCTCGGTTGAGGATTCGATCCCGCATGTGCGCTGGTGGGCAGAGATGGCCCTCGGCTGGAAGGCAAGCGGTATGTCATACATGGTGCGCTACGAGAACATCTATGACGATCCCGCCGCGGTGCTCGGACAGGTCGCCGCGCATTATGGAATCCCCGCTGATGAGCCGGCGATCGAAGCGGTGGTGGCCGAGGAACGCGCTACGCGTGCTTATGCCGCGAACCAGTTTAACAAAGGCCTGCGGCGTCGGTTTCCCGCTGAGATGTCGCCCGAGCAAGTGGCCTTGTGTAATGAATGCCTGGGCGACTGCATTCAGGCGCTGGGCTACCCGCTCGAATTGAGCTGAAGTTCGGTGCAGGCGATTTGCCCGCTTCGAAAGCGCAACTCGCCCGATGGACCCTGACGGCTTGCCTCCGCCGCGGCATGCTGGACTATGTCTTCTAAGATTAACGCCCCAATTATGAAGAAGCGCGCAGTTGTTATCGGAAGCGGTTTTGGCGGACTGGCCGCGGCCATTCGTACCCAGGCTAAAGGCTATGACGTCACGCTGGTCGAGGCTCGAGACAAGCCGGGCGGCCGCGCCTACGTCTACAAGGACAAAGGATTTACCTACGACGCCGGCCCGACCATCGTGACCGTGCCCTTCGTGCTCGACGAGCTGGCAACCGTCGCGGGGCGGCGTATCGAGGATTATGTGACGCTGGTGCCCTGTGATCCCTATTACCGGATCTATTTTCACGACGGGCGCATCTTCGATTACCGGGGCGACCAGGCCAAGCTCGAGGCTGAGATTGCGCGTTTCAACCCGGAGGATGTCGAAGGCTACCGGAAGTTTCAGGACTACTCGCGCCGCGTTTACGACCGCGCGTTTACCGATCTGGCGGGCCACTCCTTCCACACCTTTGGCGAAATGCTGCGGGTCGCTCCCGATCTCATCAAGCTGCGCTCCGACCGCTCGGTCTACTCGCAGGTGTCGCGCTTCATCAAGGACCCGGAGCTGCGAAAAGTCTTTTCCTTTGAGCCGCTGCTGGTTGGTGGAAATCCGCTGAAGGTTACGTCGATTTACTCGATGATCCACTACCTCGAGAAAACCTGGGGAGTCCATTTCGCCATGGGTGGCACGGGGGCGCTGGTCTCGGGGCTCGTGCGGTTATTTGAGGATATCGGCGGGGAAATTCGCTTGGGCACGCGTGTATCCGAAATCGTGGTACACGGCGGACGCACCACGGGTGTCCGGGTGCAGGCCGCCAACGCGGAGACACCTTCGCAGTCGGAAAATCCCGACGGTCCCAGTGAGCTCATCGAAGCCGACCTGGTTATCTCCAACGGTGACGTGGCCAACACCTACCGGCGCTTGATCGCGCCCGAGCACCGCCGCAAGTGGACCGATCGTCGCCTCCAGCGGATGAACTACGCGATGTCCCTCTTCGTCATTTACTTTGGCACCGACCGCACCTACGAGCACCTGCCGCATCACTCGATCATCCTGGGGCCGCGCTACGACGGACTGCTGCGAGACATCTTCGACGCGAAAACGGTCGCTGAGGATTTCTCGCTGTACCTGCACGCGCCCACCCGCACCGATCCGAGCCTCGCGCCTCCCGGCTGCGAGTGCTTCTACGTGTTGAGTCCGGTGCCCAACTTGCGCGGGGGACAGGACTGGGATGCCATCAAGGAGGACTATGCCGACCGCATCCTCGCCTCGATGGAGACGGAGGCTCTCGTGCCCGACCTGCGTAAGCACCTGGTCTCCAAGCTGATTTTCACGCCCAAGGACTTCGTCACTCAACTCGATGCCTACGCCGGCAGCGCTTTCCAGTTCGCGCCCACCCTCACTCAGAGCGCGTGGTTCCGCCCGCACAACAAAAGCGAAGACGTGGAGGGGCTCTACTTCGTAGGCGCGGGCACGCACCCGGGCGCGGGCCTGCCCGGAGTCATCTCCAGTGCAAAGGTACTCGATCATTTCATCCCGAATTTGGACGGGCAAAACGTTGCCAGTGAGCCTCCGGCGGTGACCGCCGTCTAGTCGGTTTTGCCAGATTCGCATCCTTTACCGGCTTTACGCGGAGGCCCTGCGTGGGAATAGTTGCGGCCCATGGATCGAATTGCCGAAACCTTTCAGCGCTGCCGCGAAGCCCGCCGCCCTGCCTTCGTTGCTTACCTTTGCGCGGGGGATCCGGATGCCGCTCGTTCGCTGGCGGCTTCGCGTACGCTGGTAGATGGCGGGGTGGATATCCTTGAACTGGGCGTGCCGTTTTCTGACCCGCTGGCCGACGGTTTGACCAACCAGCTCGCAGCCCAGCGCGCGCTCGCCTCTGACGCCACCCGGGACACTGTATTCGAGCAAGTGAGTGCCCTGCGGGCGGCCTATCCGGGCCTACCCATCGTCTTTTACACCTACTTCAATCTGATCTACTCGCAGGGCATCGAGGCCTACGTGCAGCGCGCGGCGGAGGCCGGACTGGACGGCATGCTGACGCTCGATTGCCCACCCGAGGAAGCCGATGCGTTGCTGGAAGCCTGTGCACGCCACGGCTTGAAGAGTATCTTCATCGTGGCCCCGACAACCACCGAGGCCCGTATCGCTACCATCTGCGCTAAAGCCACCGGATTTGTCTACTACGTGTCGCTGGAAGGAGTGACCGGCGAACGCGACCGCATGGCGGCTGATATCGCTGAGCGCGTTTCGACGATTCGCAAGCACACCGATCTGCCCGTGGTGGTTGGTTTCGGCATTAGCCGCCCCGAGCACGTGGCTTCCGTAGGCAAGGTTTGCGACGGCGTGGTCGTGGGTAGCGCGCTGGTCAATTGCGTGGCCAAGCATGTCGAGGGTCCGACCGAGGTCATGACCGGCGCGCTCGGACAGCGGCTCGCTTCGCTCCTCGAAGGCCTGCCAACGGTCTCCACTTGAGTAGCTGAGCCTCAAGCAAAGCGCCCACGCGGTTTTCCCGAAAGACGCTGCGCGTATTCAGGGATTGGATACGGGCTGGGGCTGCGCGTCGTCCTCGTCGTCGGTCACAAAGTCGATCTCCTCGCGGGCCGCAGCTGTCTCCGGTGCGGATGCCTGCTCGGCTGGAGCCAACGGATTCGCCGGCTTCGCCCTGGTGGCTTCTGCGCCCGCGCTTACCGTCGCGAGTTCCTTGGCCTTTTTCTTTTCGGCTTTGGCGAGTTTCTTGGCCTCGAGTTTTTCTTCGAGACGCCGGCAGAATTCAAAGTAGGGAATGATTTCGAAACGCCCGTCAGTGTGCTCGACCAGGGCGGTCATCGACTCGACCCAGTCGCCCGAATTGAGGTAATGAATGTCGGCCACCATCTTGTCCTCGGGCGTGTGGATGTGCCCGCAGATGATGCCTTCACACTCGCGTTGCCGCGCCAGTTCCTGCAGGTGGTCCTCAAATTTGCTGATGTGGCTGACCGCTGATTTCACCCGGGCCTTGATGGCCTTGCTGATCGAGTAGTAGCCCTTGCCTCGCCAGGCGCGGTAGTGGTTGTAGAAGCGGTTGATGCGCAGCAGGCTCTGGTAGCCGATGTCGCCCAGCACGGCCAGCCACTTGGAGTTCATGGTAACCGTGTCGAAGACGTCGCCGTGCACCACGAGGTATTTTTTGCCGTCCGCGTTCTCGTGAATGTAGTCCTCGACGACATTGAACTTGTCGATCGCGATGGGCAGGAAATTGGCCAGGAAGTCGTCGTGGTTGCCTCGCAGGTAAATGATCTCGGTATCCTTTTTTTCGGCCTTTTTGAGGACCTGTCGCACGAAGCGCGTATGGCCGTCTTGCCAGCCTCCGCCACCTTTGCGACGTAGGCTCCAGCCGTCGATAATGTCGCCGTTGAGGATAAGCTTCTCGGAGTAGGAGTGCTTCAGGAAGAAATTCACCTCCTGGGCCTTGCAGTCCAACGTGCCCAGATGGACATCCGAGAGGATGATGGTGCGGTATCGCAGGACGGGACGCTTCATGTCTGGCAGGCTGACGCAGCCTTGGTACCAGATCGTAACGGAGTCTCCGCGCTGCGGTCAAAGCTCAAACGCGGGCCCAGTCAGACTCCGCTTACTGAACCTGTCAGGCTGAAATCCGAATTGCCCAAATACGCCTAGATGGCCGCCTGCGCGCCTTCTTGCCGTGCGCTTTCGATGACGTTTTCCAGGGTCTGCTCATAGGTATCGATAATGCGGTCCCACGAGACGGATGCCATCGATTGCGCCGCTGCCTGCCTGAAAGCTGCCAGTTCCTTTTGCTCCGCTAACTCCAGAGCCAGCGCGCGAAAACGCTCGGCATCATCGTACGGGGCAAGAAATCCATTGTGGCCATGGTCGATGTAACGTCCCGGAGCCGCGTAGTCGTAAGCCAGCACGGCCAGCCCGCTGGCCAGCGCCTCCGTCACGACGTTTCCGAAGGTCTCAGTGATGCTGGCGAAGAGAAAGATATCGCCCGAGGCATAATGCCGCGCGAGGTCCTCGCCGTGACGCATGCCCGCGAAAATGATGTCGGCGTTACCGGTTTCCAGTTTGGAGCGCAACGGGCCGTCGCCCACCAGAATCAGCTTCAAGCCCGGGTCGACCTGCTGCATGGCCTGGAAGGTTTCAACCAGAAAGGGCAGGTTTTTTTCGGGCGCGATGCGGCCCACGTGCACCACCGCGCGATCCTTCGCGGACAGCCCCCACGCCTGGCGCAGGGAGGTGTCGCGGCGTTGCGGATTGAACAGCCGCGTGTCCACCCCACGGCCCAGCAGCCGCAGATGACGGAAGCCCTCCGCCTTGAGGTCGCGGATCAGATCTTCGGAGGGAGCGAACGACACCGCCGCCTGATTGTGTAAAAAACGCAAATAGCTGACCACCGCATCCAGCAGAAAGCCGTAACCGTAATGCGATCCGTAGCTGTGAAAGTTTGTGTGGAAACTGGAGGCCAGCGGCAATTGGAGCGACTGTGCGGCAAAGAGCGCGGCCATGCCCTGCGGGCCCTCGGTGGCGATGTGCACAATGTCCGGACGTTCCTTCGACCACCGGTTCCGCAGGGAGTGGTACACCGGCAAGCCCAGCCGCAGATCTGGGTAGCCTGGCAGTGGCAGCCCGGGCAGGCGCACCTCGGTCCAGGGGCAATTTTCGGTCGTGGCCTCGCGATCCTTCGGGGTGGGGCGCAGTACGGTGAGGGTGTGCCCTCGTTGCGCCATGCCGGCCATCCAGCGCGACAGGGTCATCGCCACGCCGTTGACTTCGGGCGGAAAGGTCTCGGTCACCAGGTGCAGTTTCAAAGCGCCGACAGCCAAAGCACCCGCCCGCCCCCACGCGAGGGAAAAGCCAACCTGGCTGCGCTAGTGCACCTCAAAATGATCTCTCCAGAATGATGAAAGCCTCGGGAATGGTGTCGTCCAGAATGGCCAATGGAGCCGAGTGTCGCGCAGCCAGCCGCACCAGAGGCACGTCGGTTGTTTGCCCAGCGTAGCGGCACCACTCAGGCCAGGTACGCCGATCAACATGGTCCGCCAAGAACGCGTGCTGCTCGCCTAACGTCTTCAGTTGCTTTTGCAACAGGCGACCGGCCCCCCGAGGCACATTTGCTTGCCGCGTGACCAGCCCGATAACACGCACAAATCCAATCTCGCTGATCGAACACGCGAGCAGGCGGTTCTCCGGCTGATCCAGCATGCGCTCGAGCCAGTGCGCTGTCCTGAAGTGAAGTTTGTGTGGCTGCCAGATCCAGCTGACCAAAACCTTGGCATCGAGCCGGTACCTCACGGGAAGTCAGCCAGCAGCGCCTTGACGGTTTCGGTTGTCAGCGCGGGGGTGCCCGGTGGCCCTTTGAGGACGATTCGGCCAATCTTGGCATCGCGGTGCTCGGAGATCTGGTTTTTCCCATTGGAAGCCGTGTGGGTGCGGTGGATGGCTTCCCGACGCAGGTATTCGGAAACACTCAGGCCCTCGGCTTTCGCTTGTGACTTCATGAGTTGGACCTTTTCCCCAGTAACTTTAAACGTAACCGCAGGCACTGTGGTAATGCTCGTAATACTGAGGGATTTAGCTGACAGGCCCCTTCGCTTTTTCAACTGAACAAAATCCTATGGCCGCTCACGAGTCCAGGGGCTGATGCAATTGCGATCCAGATGCGTCAGCCGCAGGGGGCTGCGCCGTCTACCGATGCGTGCCTAGGCTTGGTGGGAGAACGCCACCGGGTTCTTGGGCGTGTCGATGACCTCGCCGACCTTTGCGCCCGGGCACCAGTCGCGCCAGTCGTTTTTCTGCGCTTCGTTGGTGGGCTCCATCAAAGTCATGTTTTCGTCCATGTAAATCATTGTCATGACATCGCGGGGACGATCGCTTTGGTTCGCGCCGGCGCGGTGGAAGGTCCAGCCAAAGTGGAAGCTGATCTCGCCCAGTTCAAATGGACCCTCGTCGACCTTGAAGCCGGAGTCCTTCACATTCTGCTGAATCTGGCGCTCGGACTCGTCGGTGATCGGCAGACCGCGCCCAAAATCCTTGTCCTGGCTTTGCGCGCAAAAGGCGAGGGGCCCCATCTCAAGCGGGGTGTCCTGCAGGGGAATCCAGGCGGTGACGGTGCGATCGGTGGCCAGCGGCCAGTAATACTGGTCGGCATGCCAGGGGGTGATGCCGCCGCCGGGTTCCTTGTAAAGGGCCTGATCGTGATACAGGCGCACCCCGGAGACGCCCAACAAATCGGCCGCGATTTGACCCAGGCGTTTGCTGAAGACGAAGCGCTTGCAGGTGGCGTCGTGCTCCCAGAGGTTCATCACCTGCAGGAAGGCTTTGCCGTAGGTGTCGCGCTCTTCCAGTGGCTTATCCTGGGTGTTGAGCTTTTGCACTATCTCAGAAATACGCTGGCCAAAGCGCTGCAGTGTTTGCGCGCTCAAGACGTCCTTGAGCTTGATGTAGCCCTGTTCTTCAAAGGTTGCACGCTGTGCTTCGGAGATGGCAAAGGGAGCGTCGAGGTCGGTCGGATGGGTGGCAGTCGTCATGTGATGAATGGGTTTTGAGCGTGGGTTTGCGAAAAAGAATTATATTACCAATAAGTCCAGCTTCTGACCTATACCTTGTGCGCAAAAATCGATACTATTTTGACCGGTTTTAAGTTCGCGGCGTCCCTCGAACTCGCTTTTTGCGTTGGGATGGGGCAACGCTCTAGTTTGATGAAAGTCGAGTTCGAGGCGGTCGGGCGCGATCAGGCGTCTTCCATCAAGGCCTTCTTGCACGCGGGGCCTCGGTTCGTCGGTCCCTTCCACTACCACCCCGAAGTCGAGTTCGTCTGGATTCGTTCGGGGCAGGGGCGGCGGCTGGTGGGCGACCATTTCGCGGATTTTGTGCCGGGGGAAATGCTCCTGATTGGACCCAATCTGCCACACCTGTTTGCCAGCGAGCGGAGTGGTCACCCGGCGGTTGCGCAAGCGCCGAGTAGCGCGGTGGTTGTTCAGTGGTTGCCCGATTTTTTGGGTTCGCAGGCGCGCGAGACCCCGGAGATGTTCGAGCTGGAGGCGCTGGTACGCCGCGCGCGGCTGGGGCTGCGCATCGCTCCGCGGCAGGCGCGCGCACTTCACTCGCAGGCAGCCGCGCTACCCGATTTGCAGGGCCTGGAGCGCCTGTGCGCGTTCTTGCAGCTGATGCGTCGGTTGGGCCAGTTGCCGGCAACTTCTTTGGCCAGCCCGGCTCACGCACCCGGCCTCAACACACTGGCCAGCGAGCGTATCGCCCGTGCCTGCGCCCACGCGCTGGAGCACCTAGAGGAGCCGCTGCGCCTGGCCGATGTGGCTCGGCTGGCGTCGCTGAGCCCCTCGGCCTTCAGTCGACTGTTTCGCCGGGTTACGGGCCGGACGTTTCAGGAATTTGTCGTCGAGAGCCGCATCAGCCGCGCGCAGTCGCTTCTGCGGGAAACCGATTGGAGCGTGCTGGATGTTTCGCTGGCAGCGGGCTTTCGCAACCTGGCCAACTTCAATCGGCTGTTTCGCAGGCTGAATCGCTGTACGCCCCGCGAATACCGGAAGCGCTTTGCCGCCGCTCAATCCTGAGTTGGCTGCCTGCGAATCGACGGATGCACCGAACGCTTTATCTGATGGCCGGACCCACCGCGGTGGGAAAGTCTGCGCTGGCGTTGGCGTGGGCCGAAGCCAACCACGCTGAAATCCTCTCCTGCGATGCGCTGCAGGTCTATCAGGGCATGGACATCGGCACCGCCAAACCGACACCGCCTGAGCGCGCACGCGTGCCGCACCACGGGCTGGACCTAGTGCCGCCCAGCGAGCGCTTTTCGGTAGATGCGTACGCGAACTATGCGCAGGCGGCGGTGCGGGACATCCTCGCTCGAGGCCGTCGCGTGCTGGTCGTCGGCGGCAGCGGCTTTTACCTGAAAAGCTTTTTCGCGCCAGTCACCGATGAACTCGAGATCCCGGAGCCGGTCCGCGCCGAGGTCGATGCTCTGTTTCAGGATTTTGGGCTCGCCTACGCCGTTCGGCGCCTGCGCGAGGTCAGCCCTGAAGGCCTGGGACGGGTGGATCTGTGCAATCCCCGGCGCGTGGCCAAGGCGCTGGAGCGTTGCCTGGCCAGCGGGCTGAGCGTGCCGGAACTCGAGGCCAGACACGCCGCCGCTCCATGTGCCTTCGATAGTTTCGAGCGACGGCTTGTACTGCTGGAGCGGGCCGAAGCTGACTTGCGCACACGCATTGCCCGGCGCACCCAAGCGATGCTCAAGGCAGGATTGATCGAGGAAGTGCGGACGCTCTGCGAGCAGGGTCTGCGTGACAACCCGGCGGCGGCTACCGCCATTGGCTATCGCGAGGTCATCGATTGGCTGCGAGGCAAACTGGCCGAGGGCGCTGCCACCGAAGACCTGGCAGCGGTGATTGACGCGAATACCTGGCGTCTCGTGCGCAAGCAACGAACCTGGTTTCGCAAGCAGCTGTCCGTGGAGGCAGTACTGCCACTACAGCCAGATGAAGACTCAGCCCAGGCGTTACCGCGTCTGCGCGAGCTGGGCTGGCCCAGTTGAGAAACGGTGCAACCGGCGAGGCTGCTTCATCCTGGAGCAGGTTTAACCGCCGCCCAGGCTGCCAAATCCTTGCGGCGCCCCTTCAGCGAATAGCTCCATGACGAAGCCGCTCAGAGAATTGTCGCGCGCCCGGCGCATCAACGAGTTGCGCAAGGTCCGCACCTGGGGCGAATCGGCGACAAATTCCGGCGAGTTTTTCGCGGCAACGTAGATAATCTTCGCCACCGGTTCGCCCGTTATCGGGTCGCTATCCATCTGAATCGGCGTGACGCTGTTGACGGGCGTTTCCGTAAGCAGTTGGGGTGAGCCCAGTTGCAGGCCTTGGGCCTGACTGAGGGAAACGCCGTCGAACTGGCTGATCGAGAGCCCCAATTCTGCGGCGAGGGCTTCAAAATCTTCGCCCGCAGCCAGGCGCGCTTGCAGCGTCTGGCGCACTTGGTTGGCGTGGTTGCCCAGTAACTCCCGCCCGGTGGTTTCGGTGTAGGCCTCGGCGACTTCCGCGTTGATTGCCTCGAAGGTAGGCGGGGGGTAGGTCTCGTTGCCGCGATGAATCACCAGCGCCAGAGAGTCCGCGTCGACAGGCACGGTAAAGGCCAGGCGGCTGTTCTGAATCGATTGTACCAGAGGTCGCAGAAACTCGCCGACGCGGTCTTCAAAAGGCGTATCGTTCAGTGGGCGTTCGACATCGGCCAACTCCGCGCCTTCCTCGGTTTGAACCGGACGCATCCCCTGATTCAGCAACTCGGGCGTCAAAGCCGGCAGGCTGTTCACCGTCATCCCTAGTTCCTCCATGCGTGCTTTGAAGGCATCAGTGCCGGGTTGAAGTGCGCCGGACTGCACCGCAGCGCTGAGTTCGGCGGCCACCCCGTTCAGTTCCTTACGGGCAATTTCCTCACGCATCTTGGTTTCAACCTCCGCACGCACGGATTCGAAAGCAGGCGTGCCTTCATTTTCATCGGAAAAGCTCGCTTCGTTGGCGCGGAAGTAACTGCGCAATTGCCCTTCGGTCAGCTGCAGATCGGTTTCAAAGTCGGCCGGGTTGAGCACGGCGTAGTCCAGAAGCAGGCGCGTGGGCGGGGCGAAGCGGTCTGGATTCTCTTCGTAGAACTGGCGCAACTGCTGTTCCGATGGCGGGCCCTGTACGGCGGGCGGATCGATGTAGGCAACGATCGCGTCGTAGGTCTGGCCTTGCAGCCGGTAGTACTCAATGACTTCGTTATCGACGACAAAACCGGGCCCGGTGGCCAGTTGCTGCACGGCGGCGATGCGCAGATCCCCCGCCAACACGGTACGCATGCGCTTACCGAAGTTTTCGTTGGCGGCCTTCGCGGCGTCGAGAAATTGGGTGTAGCGGTTCTCGTCGAAGGTGCCTGTCTCGGGGTCCGCGAAGGCGGGAAGCGCGCGAACGGCTTCTTCGATTTCCGCATCGGTGGGCTCGGGAATGTCGAGCTGGTTGGCCATGTAGGTCAGCGCGATACGGGCGAAGACCTGGTTCGTGAACTCCTCGTTGGTGCGGAAGGCGAGCCCGTTGAGCTGTGCGGAGGTGGAGGTCATGTCCGCAATGGCCTGGAACTCAGGCGAGCGCGGAGCGATGCCGTAAAAAGTGTCGCCAGCCTGCTGTCCGGCCGGAATGCGGTTGACCGGACTGAAGTTGCCAATGGTGAAAACGAAGGCCACCACGATGACTGCCAGCAGAATGCTGAAGACGACCTTGTGGTGCTTTTGGAGGATGGTCTGGATGAGCGTAAACATCTTCGATCAGTAGACTTGGGCTGGCGCGGTTTGGTTCAACGCTTGGGAGAAATGCGCACGATTGGTGTGCAGAATTCGTTCCAGAGCCTGCCCGCGCAAAGGGAACGTATTAGATTTTAAGGCCTGGTGAAGTCAAGGCATTCACGGATAAGGGCATCTGCACCTGAGGCACGGATTTGCGCCCCGAGCATTTTTGCGCACATGCTTTATCATGAGCACAGCCGCGGCCCAGTTTCCCGATGAACAAAGTGATTTCGGCTCTTTTGAACGCCAGGAAGATGCCTTTACCCACTGGGTGACCGCCGACGGTAGCTCGGAGTTCCCTGCAGAGGCCGGACGCTACCACCTGTATGTGTCCCTGGCCTGCCCCTGGGCCTGTCGCATCCTCGTTGTTCGCAAGCTGAAGCGCCTCGAGGCGGCCATTGGTGTGACCGTGGTCGACCCCGTACGTGATGAGCGCGGCTGGGCCTTTACCGAGGGCCCCGACCCGGTCAACGGCTTCTCTTTTTTAAGCGAGGCCTACAAGGCCACCGATCCTGATTACCAGGGACGCGTCACCGTGCCCGTCCTTTGGGACACGCAGACCAAACGCATCGTCAGCAATTCCGACGACGATCTCATGCGCATGCTGGGGCGCGCCTTCGATGCCTTTGGTGATGCCTCGCTCGATTTGACGCCCGAGGACTTGCTGCCGGAGATCGATCGGCTCAACGCGCTGATTTACCACACCGTCAATAACGGCGTCTACCAGTCCGGTTTCGCCACCACCCAGCAGGCCTACGAGGCGGCGGTCTACCCGCTCTTCGACACGCTCGACCTGCTGGAAGCGCGGCTGGGCCGCACCCGGTACCTCTTTGGCGACCGCCCGCTGGAGACGGACTGGAGGCTGTTCGTCACGCTGATTCGCTTTGACCCGGTCTACCATGGCCACTTCAAGTGCAACCTACGCCGCCTCAAAGAATACCCAAACCTGTGGGGCTACACCAGGGACCTGTACCAAATCCCGGGCATCGCCGAGACCGTTGATTTCGACCACATCAAGCGGCACTACTACGTGACCCACGACGACATCAATCCGACCCGGATTGTGCCGGCGGGCCCCATCGAGGACATGCACACGCCGCACGGGCGAGGTTAGTATCGGTAGCTTATAGAAACGGCATGCGGCATCAACGGCGCGGGTGCTCGCTTCAGCGTCTGGGGCAAGATTGTCCTTGGCCCGGGTGGCGCGAAGAGGACAGGGTTTTCAGGTATGAAGATTTTGTTTATCGGCGGAACCGGCACCATTTCCACGGCGTGCAGTCGCCTCGCCCTGGAGCGGGGTGACGAGGTCTGGCACCTTAACCGCGGGCAGCGCCCGAGCGACCTGGAGGGCGTCCAGCGGATCACCTGCAACATCCGCGACCCAGAATCCGTGCGGCAAAGCGCGCTTGGCGAGCACACCTGGGATGTGGTGGCGCAGTTCATCGCCTATACGCCCGACGAGATCGAGCGCGACCTGGAACTGTGTCGCGGCATGTGCGGGCTGGACGTTGTCATCAGTTCGGCGTCGGTCTACGCCTAGCCGATGACGCACCCGGTCGTCACCGAGAGCACGGCGCTGCGCAATCCGTTCTGGCAATACTCACGCAACAAAATTGCCTGCGAGGAGCGGCTGGAGCGGGCTCACCGCGAGGAGGCCTTCCCGATGACCATCGTGCGCCCGTCGTTCACCTACGATGCCTTTGTGCCGCTGGCCGTGGGGGCGAGTCACCGCCTGACGATCATCGAGCGGATGCTCCAGGGCAAGCCGGTGGTCGTCCACGGCGATGGCACTTCGCTCTGGGTGATGACGCACTCCGACGACTTTGCTCGCGGCTTCGTGCCGTTGCTGGGCCATCGCAGTGCCATCGGCGAGGACTTCCACGTCGTCTCGGATGAGGTGCTGACTTGGAACCAAATTTGCCAGACGGTCGCGCAAGCTGTCGGCGCGCCGGAGCCGCAGATCGTGCACATCCCGTCGGAGTGGCTGGCAGCCTATGACAAGAACCGCTTCGAGGGCACGCTGCTGGGCGACAAGAGCGAGAGCGTCCTTTTTGACCTGAGCAAACTGCGGCGGCTGGTGCCGGACTACTGGCCGCAAGTGCCTTTCCACGTAGGGGTGCGCCGGGCGTTGGCCAAGATGGAGGCTCGCGGAGCGACCGCCGATGCCGAAGAAGACGCCTATTTCGACAAGCTGATTGAGACATATCTTAACGGCTGGCCACCACAATGAGGAGCCATCAAACCAAAGGTAGCGAAGTCAGCAAATAGGTTCTCTTTAGCTAATCGAGCGCAGAGTCCAAAGAGAGATCGGTTTAACTTTAACAGAAGATTTCAGAGGAAATGCCTGGGCACGGTAAATATCGTGTTCTATCTGACACCTCCCTCGCCTCGTGCCATAATGTCTTTGGCCGCGTGCTTGGTGGATTTCTGTCTACGGCTTCTCAGTTATTCTTATCGTTCAACGAGCCCTTCCGGTTGCTGACTTCTTTGTAATAGGGCGTGTGGGTGAGGTTTTCGATGGTGAGGAAAGTGTACGGTCCACGGGTTGTTTTTCGAGGGCACAGATCCAGTTGCAACGCCTCCAGGCCGGCGCGCCAGATCAGTTCGGTGCAGTACAGTTTGGTGGCATCCCGATAGTCGAAAACGGGGTCAAAGGGAATGCGCTGGTCGAGGTAGACCTGCACTTGATGGAGCAACGCACCGCGCTGTGCATGTTCCAGTTGGCAGCGAAAAACGGCCCAGTCTCTGGCCTCGGCGATAAAGGCAGCCAACGTTTCTCGGCGCACAGTTCCCTTGCCGGTGGCGTCGCTGCCCTCGCTATGGATGACGTAGGGCAGGCCTTGCACAATCACAACTATGCCACAGTGGCTGAAGCGCTTGTCGGTTGGAGAGGCGTTGGCGAAATGGTGCGACCAGACCCCGCCCCGATACCGCGTGATCAAATCTGCCCCCTGGACCTCTGGCAGCGCAGAAGGCGTAACGGCGCTCGCAGGCGCAGTCTCAAAACCGAAGGCATATGCAGCAATTGCCAAAACCAAAGCGATAAGGGACAAGCACTTCATCGATTCGAAATGGGTATCAACAGAAGACAACGAAGTCTACAAAGGCGATAAGTCGCTGATTTGAGTTCAGTAAGAAATTTTTGAATAAAAGGAACCCGATGTATCCAAGTAAAAGAGGATAGCAGCTTTGCGAGTATTGCTATGAATTTCTTTAGATTCCTTCTGTTCTAAACAATCGCCTACTCCATTTACTCTGTGCGCTCATGTGCAACAGTAGATGCTTATCCGCTTCCCTCACCGCCTTCTGTTCGATCTATTGGTAACATTCAGGGCGGAAAAAAAGCCCGCCGGTTGGGGCGGGCTTGAAAGTAAAACGCTGCGGACCGGGTGACTCAGTCTTTAGGCAACGTGGAAATCTTCCATTTGCCATCGACTTTCTGCAGGCCGATCTCGGCCTCCTTGCCATCTTTCTTGTCCTTGATGGTCACGGTGGCGGTGTCGCCGTCGACCTCCTCGCTGACAATCTCGATGTCGGCCTTGTCATCGGGTTCGGGCTTTTCGTCGCCCATCATGCTGACCGCCAGACCCATCAGCTGCGCGGCCTGTCCGGTGCAGAGTTCTTGAGCCTTGGTGAAGTCGCCTTCGTTGCCAGCGTCAAAAAAGGCCTCGACGGTGTCGGAGGGTGAAGAGCCCCCGCAGGCTGCAAACAGCAGCGTCGAAAGCGTCAACAGAGCAAACAATGCTTTTTTCATTCGTTAAGCGTCCTGAAGTTCAAGTGTGGACCGCCGCCGTCGAGACGAGGGGCCGTGTGCAGTAACGGTCTTTTCGCGAAATTCTTGAGAAAACAACCTCATAAATCGGCAAGGCCACTGGGCAGCGCTTGGATGCAGGCTCAACCAATGACCAATGAGGCGTTCATGGTCGCGTGAACGCGCTTGCAGCCCGCAGGACGGTGGGTTTTCTTCCCGCGATGAAGGTCTACATCAACGGCACGTTCTTCGACCAAGAGGAGGCGAAGATTTCGGTCTTCGACCACGGCTTCCTTTACGGGGACGGCGTGTTTGAAGGCATTCGCCTGTACAAGGGCACGGTCTTCAAGCTGGACCAGCATCTGGAGCGCCTGGAGCAGTCGGCCAAGGCGATTTTGCTGAATATGCCCTGGCCGCGCGCAGAGATCGCCGAGGCGGTCTGTGAATCGTGCCGGCAGAACAACCTGACCGACGGCTACATCCGGCTGATCGTTTCCCGGGGCGTTGGCTACCTCGGGCTGTCACCCAAGAACTGCACGCAGCCGCAACTGATTGTCATTGCCGACCAGATTCAACTCTACCCCAAGGAATACTACACGGAGGGGTTGAAGGTGATCACCGCCCCGACGCGCCGGGTCAGTCCGGCGGCGCTGCCGCCCATGATCAAAAGCCTGAATTACCTGAACAACATCCTCGGCAAAATCGAGGCGGTCGAGCTGGGTTTTCAGGAGGCGATTATGCTCAATGAACAAGGATTCGTTGCAGAATGCACCGGCGACAACGTTTTTATCGTCCGGAAGGGCAAAGTTTTCACGCCTCCGAATTACGCGGGTTCTCTGGTGGGCATTACGCAAGAAACGGTCTACGTTGTTGCTCGCGAGTTGGGCATCGAGGTCGAGGTTACCAACCTGACGCGCTTTGATATCTGGACCGCCGACGAGTGCTTCCTGACAGGGACCGCCGCGGAGTTAATCCCTGTGGTTGAGGTGGATGCGCGAGCCATCGGTGCGGGCACGCCCGGACCGATTACCCGGCAAATGCTTGAGAAGTTTCACGAGCGTGTGACTGTCGAGGGGACGCGTCTTTGATGGGTGCATGGGGGTCTGCCTGAAATAGGCGGCATCCGGCGAACCTCTCAATCCAAAGAGGGTCCAAGTCCATCTGGCACGCCGGGTGCCTTGGAAAGTGATTGTAACGGTAAAACGCTTCCTGTGTACGGTGGAAGCTGGTAAGTATTCATTATGTCAGAGGGTTTGAAATGTGACGTTTGCGGGGGACAGGCGACAGTCCACCTGACGCAGATCGTCGATAAGCAGATTCACAAGGTGAATTTGTGCGAAAGCTGTGCGCAGAAAAAGGGTGTCACCGACCCGGAAGGATTCTCCCTGTCGGACCTCTTGGCGCAGAACATCGGTGATGAATCGGGAGCAATTACTGCCGAAGGGGCTGCCGGGCTGCACTGCGAGCACTGCGGCTACACCGCTGCCAAGCTCAAGAAAACCGGGCGTCTGGGCTGCCCCAGTTGCTATGACACCATGGCGCGTCTGGTCAGCCCCATGCTGGAAAATATTCACCGTGGCACGCGCCACCTGGGCAAAGTCCCTCACGGTCTGCTGGACCGTTTGAAGCACAAGCGGCGCATGCGAGACCTTCAGGCCTTGCTGGATGCATCGATTAAGGAAGAACGGTACGAGGATGCCGCCCAGTACCGGGACCAGATTGAACAGTTGAAACTCGCCGAGGCCTCGGCCGAAGCGAAGCAGAGCGATGGACATTGAAGCGATATTGAACCGCCGGTCTGAGGCCGATGACGCGGGCTCGCCGCCCGTGCCGGTCATCATCAGTTCGCGGGTTCGTCTGGCACGCAATCTGGCGGATTTTCCCTTTCCCGGCTGGGCCAAAGAGACACAGCGGCGGGAAGTTTTGTCCGCTTGTCGCAACGCAGCGGTACGTCTGCCGCAGATGGACGGCGGCCATAGTCTGGAAATTGACGAGCTCAACGAACTCGAAAAGCAGGTCCTCGTGGAACGCCACTTAATCAGCCGCGAGTTGTCAAACAGCAGCCGCGGTTCGGGTGTGATCATCAGCGCTGACCAAACCAGCTCGATCATGATCAACGAGGAGGACCACATGCGCATTCAGGTGGTCTTGGGCGGTTTGCATTTCAAAAAAATCTGGAACGCGATCGATGCCATCGATACGGCGCTCGAGACCGACCTCGATCTGGCCTTTACCTCGGAGCTTGGCTACCTGACCGCCTGCCCGACCAATCTGGGTACCGGCTTGCGGGCATCCGTGATGATGCACCTTCCAGGTTTGGTCCTCGCCAGCCAGATGGAGAAGGTTATCCGCGCGGTGAACCAACTGGGCATCGCTGTGCGTGGACTTTTTGGCGAGGGCTCCGACGCCAGCGGCAGTATTTTTCAGATTTCCAACCAGCAGACGCTGGGTGAAAGCGAAGGCGATATCATCAAGCGCCTTTCAAGTGTGTTGAACACCATCCTCGAGCAGGAGGACAACGCGCGACAGCGTCTCCTGGAAAATGATCCGGAAAAACTCTTCGACAAAATCGGGCGTTCCTACGGCACGCTGCGTCACGGGCACGTTTTAAGCTCGGCAGAAGCGATGAATTGCCTGTCGCTCATTCGCCTGGCGGTGGACTTCAAGTTGCTGCCAGATGAGCATCGCTCGCAGGTGGACCGCTTGTTCATCGAATGCCAACCCGGGCATGTGCAGTACGCCACCCGTCAAAAGGTGGAAAGCCGGGGTCGCGATATCCAACGCGCGCGCGTCTTACGCGATGCGGTTGTGCCGTTGCCGGAGCTGAACTTTGACAATCTTGAAAACTGATGAGAACCTTTTCGTGCACTATGGGAGAGGAGCACCATGGCTGAACCAATGAATAACTTTACCCCCCGCGCCCAGCAGGTGTTGGCGTTAGCCCGCAAAGAAGCGGATCGTTTTCACCATAACTACGTGGGGACCGAACATTTGCTGCTTGGCCTGATCAATCTCGGTCAGGGCGTTGCCGTGAATGTCCTTTTGAAGATGGGGCTCGACCTGGAGACCGTGCGTAACGCGGTCGAAAAGCAGGTGGGTACCGGCGGTGAGTCCAAGCCAACCGGCAACATTCCTTACACCCCTCGCGTGAAAAAGGTACTGGCCCTGGCCGGTAAGGAAGCCAACTCGCTGAACCATTCCTACATCGGTACGGAGCACATTCTGCTCGGGCTCCTGCGCGAAGGCGAAGGCGTTGCCGCGCGCGTTTTAAAAAGCCTGAACGTGGATATCGAGCGTTGCCGCAACGAGATCCTCGCAGAACTCGATCCGAATTTCTCGGGCGAGGGCGAGGAAGGTGCGGTCTCCTCGGGAGGCGGTCAGGTTGCCGCGGGCGATGAAAAGAAAGAGTTGAAGACGCCGGCGCTCAAAGCGTTTGGACGCGACTTGACCGAGCTTGCCCGCAACGGCGAACTCGACCCGGTTATCGGGCGCAAGCAGGAGATTCGCCGCGTCGTGCAAATCCTCTGCCGCCGCACCAAGAATAACCCGGTTCTCATCGGGGAAGCTGGTGTTGGTAAGACGGCCATCGTTGAAGGTCTCGCTCAGGAGATCGCTTCCGGTATCGTACCGGAAATTCTTATCGACAAGCGCGTCATCACGCTGGACTTAGCGTTGATGGTCGCAGGTACGAAATATCGCGGTCAGTTTGAAGAGCGTATCAAGGCCGTGATGGACGAAATCCGTCGGGCCAAGAATGTCATCATCTTCATTGACGAGTTGCACACCATCGTGGGCGCGGGCGCCGCTGAAGGGGCGATGGACGCCTCAAACATCTTTAAGCCGGCCCTCTCTCGTGGCGAACTTCAGTGCATCGGGGCGACAACCCTTGGTGAGTATCGCAAATACATCGAGAAGGACAGCGCACTGGATCGCCGCTTCCAGGCGGTCAAGGTTGAGGCGCCGTCGGTGGACGACACCATTCAAATCCTGACCGGTATTCGCTCCAAGT
Organism: Opitutales bacterium; assembly: GCA_050331815.1. Taxonomy (GTDB): domain Bacteria; phylum Verrucomicrobiota; class Verrucomicrobiia; order Opitutales; family JBHJGM01; genus JBHJGM01. The sequence continues at coordinate 38,814 of JBHJGM010000022.1, forward strand.
ATGAGGAGCACCACAAGGTCAAGTATACGGATGTGGCCATTGCGACTGCGGCCAAACTCTCCGACCGCTACATCACCGCGCGTTACCTTCCCGACAAGGCGATCGACGTGTTGGATGAAGCTGGCTCGCGCGCCCGCATCGATTCCTTGAACCGCCCGCCGGAAATCGAGGCCATCGCAACAGAAATTGATGAGGTTTGCTCGCAGAAGGAAGAAGCGATCAGCAAGCAGCACTTCGAAGAGGCTGCCAAGTTCCGCGATAAGGAGAAGACTTTACGGGCCAAGCGTGAGACTATGATCGAGGACTGGAAGCGCAACCGCGAGGAGAAGACCATTATCGTCGACGAAGACGAAATGCTCGCGGTCGTTTCCGATTGGACCGGTGTGCCGCTCAAGCGCATGGAACAGGCTGAAAGCCAGCGCTTGCTCGAGATCGAAAACGAGTTGCAGCGCGAGGTTGTCGGCCAAAACGACGCGACCGAAGTCATTGCGAAAGCGCTACGTCGTTCCCGTGCCGACTTGAAGGATCCGCGCCGCCCGATTGGCTCGTTCATGTTCCTTGGGCCGACCGGCGTCGGTAAAACGCATTTGGCGAAGACCCTGGCCGAACTGATGTTTGGCGAGCAGGAGGCGCTCATCCAAATCGACATGTCCGAGTACATGGAGAAGTTCTCCGTGTCGCGGCTGATTGGCTCGCCCCCCGGCTATGTCGGTTACGATGAGGGCGGCCAGTTAACCGAAGCCGTGCGTCGCAAGCCGTATTCGGTTATCTTGTTCGACGAGATCGAAAAGGCGCACCCGGACGTCGTGCAGTTGCTCTTGCAGGTGCTCGAAGACGGTCGTCTCACCGACTCGCTTGGCCGCACCGTCGACTTCCGCAACACCATTCTGATCATGACCTCCAACGTCGGGGCCGAGATCATGCAGAAGAACACCTCGTTGGGCTTCGGTGCCGGTCTCAGCGCGGAGATGGATTACGAGAAGCTGCGCGATAAAATTCTCGATGAGACCAAACGCGTCTTCAAGCCGGAGTTCCTGAACCGCATTAACGAGATCGTGATCTTCCACCCGCTGACGAAAGTTCACATGGGTAAGATCGTCGACATCGAGTTGCGCAAGTTCTTCAAACGCCTCAGCGATCAGAAAATCGAGATCGAGGTCACGTCCGAAGCCAAGGAGTTCCTCATTGAAAACGGCTGGGATGAAAAGTTTGGAGCACGTCCGTTGCGTCGTGCCGTAGAACGTCACCTGGAGGATCCGTTGGCGGAAGCTATCCTGCGTGCGGAAGTGAAACGCGCTGAGCCAATCCGCGTGGTTCTTTCTGAGCACGAAGAGGGTGAGAAGACCATCAAGCGTCTGGACTTCCAGCAGCAAACCAGCTCAGAGGCCGATAGCGAAGCCACCCAGGAAGCGCCGGACGAAGTCGAAGATTAGACGGCGGGCGCGAAGCTTTTCTGCCTGAATCCTTTCACAGCCCTTCCGCATAAATCGCGGAGGGGCTTTTATCTGGGGCTCAGGTGCTTGAGGTTGGCTCCGCGGAGGGTGTCGGCTAGACGCAGCGCAGCGTTATGTGCTTCGAGATGGTCGCGCGGCATCGGCTCCAGGTTCGCGCGCAGCAGGCTAAAGTCGATGCTCTAGGCAACGACGCGCTCGATACGGCCGGACGACATTTACGTGGAAGCTTCCGAAGCCGCCTGGGGAATGGGTTTGGGCCTTGACATGGCAGGACGCATACGAAGCTTGTCTCCACGATGGAGACCTCATTGATAATCCTTAAGCCGGACTGCATGGAAAGGCGTCTGGCCGGCAAAGTTCTGGACCGTTTTTTGGAGGCTGGCTTCAATCTGGTTGGCAGCAAGGTGATGCAGCTCGACGACGCGTTGATGCAGGAGCACTACGCCCACCTGGCCGACAAGCCCTTCTTTCCCGAGATCACTGGCTTCATGGGCTCGCAACCAGTCATGGTGCTGGCCCTGCGTGGCGAAAATGTGATTGCGCGCGTTCGTGAGTTGCTGGGACCGACCGATTCAGCTGCGGCGGAGAAGGGCACCATTCGCGGCGACTTCGGCACCGACAAGATGAAGAACATCGCCCATGCTTCGGACGGGCCCGAGACGGCCAAGGCTGAACTGGCCCGTTTCTTCAAGCCGGGCGAACTTGTCGGTTGAGGGCATGCGCACGCACGTTTATTTTAGCCACCTTTTGATTGCTTCTTTTCAACAGGCGCTAAAGCTCGGGTTTATGAGCAAACCCCTGCGTGCTTTCCTGTGGGCGGGACTGGCGACCGTGCTGGCGGCGGTTTCGGTAAGCGGCCAGCTGTCTCGTCTGAGCCTGTCCAACGTCATGCCCGACATTGAGGAAGCGGATATCCGCACCAGCTTCGGTGTCGGCTTCGCTCCGGACTTTGAAGGTTCGGAGGACTACGACCCGATCCCCATTCTCTCGGTTCGGGCGGAGTTTGAAAACTTCCGCGTCGAGCTCAACGGCCTGAAGGGCGGGGTGGATGTGTCGCCGTTCAAGCGCTGGGAATTCGGTCCGGCCTTCAGCTTTCGCTTCGGGCGCGATGACGATGTGGACAATGATGTCGTCGCGATGCTGCGCGAGATCGACGAAGCTTTTGAAATCGGTTTCTTCGTTGGTTACCGGCTTTCGCCAAAGCTGCTTGATCGTGATCTGATCGCGGTCCGCGTGACTTTCCTGCATGACGTCACTTCGGTGCACGAGGGTTTTTTGGTGGCGGCAGGTGCGACCTATTCGTTTCAGGCGCTGCAGATGCTCCGCGTAGGGATTGGGCCGACCATCAACTTCGCCAACGAGGATTACTTCGATACGTTCTTTTCGGTGGACGCCAACAACGCCGCGCGTAGCGGCCTGCCGACCTTTGACGCGGACGGCGGTTTGCGCGACCTGGGCTTCAATTCGACGGTTACGTTTTTCGCGACTCGGCGCTGGAGCGTCACCTGGTTTCTGGCTTACCGGCGGCTGGTTGGCGATGCTGCCGATACGCCGATCGTCGACTTCGAGGGCAATCCCAATCAGATCACCTCGGGCCTGACCGCTTCCTACAAGTGGTAGGCGCTAGCCGTCCTTTCGCTGCAGCAGGACGACCGCGTGGGCTGCCATGCCTTCGGCCCGGCCAAAGGCACCGAGCTTCTCATGGGTGGTCGCCTTAATGCCAAGGCGGCTGGGCTCGGTTTTGAGGGTACGCGCGAGGGCCGCTTTCATGGCCGGCAGGTGCGGTCCGATTTTCGGTTCCTCCGCGATCAGCGCGATATCCGCATTGGCGAGGGTGTAGCCACGACACTCTGCTTCAGAAAGTGCTTTGGCCAAAATCTCCTGCGAGTTGATACCGGCGATTTTCGGATCGTTGTTGGGGAAATAGTGCCCGATGTCGGGCAGGCCAAGGGCACCCAGCAGCGCATCGGCTAGCGCATGAGTGAGGACATCGGCGTCGGAGTGGCCGTCGAGCCCTCGGGCGTGTTCGATGCGCACTCCGCCCAGTACGAGCGGTCGGCCTGCGGCAAACCGGTGCACGTCGTAACCGGTACCGATGCGAAAGGGCAGGAGCTGAGTCATGCGGGTGGCCCTTGGCTGAGTACGAATTCGAGGTAGGCCATGTCGGCGGCGGTGGTGAGCTTGGGATTGGGTCGGGTGTTTTCGACGATGGTAATGGGCTTGCCCTGGCGGGCGTAAGCGGCGGTGTCATCGGTCACCATGACACCCCCCAGGCGCAGCTGGCGGTAGGCTTCGGTGATGGCTTCACGGTCGAAGGCCTGAGGTGTCTGCATCGCCCAGAGGTTGGCGCGGTTCAAGTTGGTGAAATGGCAAAGGCGAAACTCCGCATTGTCACAGGAGACTTCCTTGATGGTATCGGTGACACGGTGCGCCAGCACGGCGGCCTTGTCGTCGACCACAGCCCGGTGCACGCGCCGGATGGCTTCCGGGTGGATGGCGGGCCGGGCACAGTCGTGAATGAAGACGTAGTCCACGAGCAAGGAGGTTTCGCTCAGAGCATTGAAAACGGAGTCCTGGCGCTCCTTGCCGCCACGCACCCAGGTGACGGTTGCCCCTTTGAGGTTGATGCGGTCTGCTGCGGTGGCCAGTTGCTGCTTTTGGGCGGAATCGCGGTAGACGAAAACAAAATGCTCGAACAGGCCGGACTCACGAAAGGCGCGCAGAGAATGGCAAATAACGGGTTCTCCCGCCAGTTCGACGGTGATCTTGTCCTCACAAGATTCGCCCATGCGGGAGCCACGTCCCGCTGCCAGTAGGATGACCGCATTCACAATGTTCAGGCGTACGCGCTTCAGGCGGGCGCCGCGGCGGCGTCAATTTCTGCCAGCACCTCGTCGATGACCTTGGCGGGCTGTTCGGCGCGCAGGATCGGTCGCCCCATCACCAGATAATTCGCGCCCAGACGGATGGCTTCGGCGGGGGTGGCGATGCGTTCCTGGTCGTCGGCAGAGAAATTCAGGGGGCGTATACCCGGGGTGACGAGGACGGGCTCAGGTCCGAGTACTTCGCGCAGGTCGGCGAGTTCGGTAGCGGCACAGACGAGACCGTGCAGCGGTACCTCCTGACTGAGCATGGCCAAGCGCAGGACCAAGCGCACAGGCTCCTCATCAAAGCCGACCTGGGCCAGATGAGTCCGCTTCATCGAGGTGAGCACGGTCACTCCGAGCAGCTTAAGATCGGGGTTGGAGGCTTCCTGGGCTTCGCGCGCCCAGCGCATCATCTCCGGACCGCCCGCGGTGTGCAGGGTGAGCATCTTGATCGAGCACTCCGAGAGGTTAAGAATGGCCGAAGCGACGGTGTTCGGAATGTCGTGCAGCTTCAGGTCCAAAAACACGTTGTAACCGAGGTCACTCACGCGGCAGGTGATGTCGCGCCCGTACTTCAAAAAGAGCTGCAGGCCGATCTTGACCCATTTTAAGTCCTTGCCGCTTTTCTTGAGGAAGGCGAGGGCCTCGTCCTCGGTTGGCAGGTCCAGGGCGAGAATCAGTTCTGGTTTCGCACTCATGGCAGGCAAGCTGGGAAACCCGGCGGCCCCCTTGCTGATTGAGCTAAAGCAGGAACGGGGCCCGCGGTCAATCCAACGGCGCGGTGTGTGCTGGTTGACACCATCGTGACGCCACCTGCAAATGCACCCATGTCGACACTGCAAGCCGAATGCCCCGCCAAGGTAAATCTGGTGTTGTCCATCACCGGGCGACGCAAGGATGGCTTTCACGAGTTGGTCAGCCTGGTCGCCCCGGTCAAACTGGCCGACACGTTGAGCATTGAAGTTGTCGGCAGTGGCGGGGTGGACACCCTGCTGGTCTCCGGGATGGGTGTGGGGGAGAGCGTCCCGGCCGATGCGGATAATCTGGTTCTGCGCGCGGCCCGAGCCTATCGAGAGCACACAGACGAATTGAGGCAAACGTCGCTGGTCTTTCGCCTGCAAAAGCGCATTCCGGCCGGTTCGGGTCTGGGCGGCGGCAGTAGTGACGCCGCCACCGCGCTTTCGTTGCTCAATCAGCTGGCAGATTCGCCACTGGATGCGCAGGCGCTGTGTGTTTTGGCGGCTTCGCTGGGTTCGGATTGCCCGCTTTTTTTGGAGGGTGGCGGTTCCCTGATGCGAGGTCGGGGCGAGGTGCTCGAGCCGCTGCCGGCGGCATGGGTGGATGCGTTGCGCGGCAGGGAGTTGCTGCTGTTTCGCCCGCACTTCAGCATCCACACGGTTTGGGCCTACCAGACGCTGGCTGGACGCGCCGTAGGCTGCTACACGCCTGTACCGGAAGCAGAAACGCGGCTGGGCGCCAGCCTGGAAGGACTTGACGTCGAGGGGTTTGTGCCGGCCAACGATCTTGCGGCGGTTGCTTTTGATAAGTACCTGGCCTTGCCCACTTTGTTGGAGCAACTGCGTGCGGACTTCGGGGTGGTCACCCAGATGACGGGCAGCGGCAGCGCGTGCTTTGCGCTCGATGTGCGGGGGGTCGGTTTGGCCGCGCTCACCAGGCGCATCCGCGAGGCCTGGGGGCCGGATGCTTGGCTGTGCACAACCCACTTTAATACTTGAGCATCAAGCTTTATTAAGTCCTTGCCTTACGCGAATTGCTTTTCTTTTACTGTTGCGTCCGGGACGCGGGAAGGACCCATATTTTGATGTCAGGGGAAGAAAAACAAAAGGAGCTGAGCCTTCAGGGGATCGCGGCTTCGCCCGGCGTGGCCCACGGTCCGGCGTTTGTTTTCCTGCAGAAGGAGCTTGAGATACCGGTTTATCAAGTCGGTGAAAACAGCCGTCAGCGCGAGATTCAGCGCTTTGAAGACGCCCTGACCACGACCCGCACGCAGGTCACCAAGGTGCGTTCGGAGGTTGCCCGCAAGTTGGGCGAGGACGAGGCGCAGATTTTCGACGCGCACCTGATGGTCCTCGAGGATCGGGCCCTGATCGAGGAGACCATCCACGAGCAGGAGGAATCGAAATTTAACATCGAGTACTGCTTTCACTCGGTGTCGCGGCGCTACATCGAGGCTTTTGGCCAACTCGATGACGAGTACATCAAAGAGCGCGTGACCGATATCCGCGACGTGGCCAAACGCGTTCTACAAAACCTGATGGGCCGGGCCAACGAGGGTATCGCGAAGCTCACCGACGAAAAGGTGCTGGTCAGTGAGGATCTCTCCCCTTCCGACACCGCCGATCTCGAGAAAGGGAAAATTCTAGGGGTCGTTACCGATGCGGGCAGCAAGACCAGTCACGCGGTCATCATGGCGCGCTCGCTGGCGGTGCCAGCCGTGGTGGGCCTGCATGACGCCACCCGCCAAATCGAGAACGACGACTACCTGCTGGTCGACGGTTACGATGGGGTGGTCATCGTCAATCCGGGCGAGCAGACGCTGTTTCGCTACGGTCAACTGCGCAAGGAGCGGCAGACGATTCAGCGCATCTTTGAAGGGGCGCTCGACCTGCCGAGCGAGACCAGTGACGGCAGCTGCGTTGGGCTGGTGGCCAACATTGGCGGCTCCGAGGACCTGCCGGAGGTGAAGCACCGCCGGGCCGAGGGCATCGGTTTGTTTCGCACGGAAAGCCTCTTTATCCGGTCGGACTCGTTTCCGAGCGAGGAGGAGCAGTACGAAGTCTACCGCGAGGTGGCCGAGGCGATGCACCCGCATCCGGTGATCATTCGCACGCTCGATCTCGGCGGAGACAAGCGCATGAGCGGCTACTTTTTCGCTGAGGATGAGGAAAACCCCTTCATGGGTTTCCGGGCGATTCGCTTCTGCCTGGAACACCAAGATGTGTTTCGCGATCAACTGCGGGCGATCCTGCGGGCAGCGACCGTCGGCAACGTCAAAATGATGTACCCGATGATCGGCAGCGTGCAGGAGTTGCGGCGGGCCAACGCGGTCCTGCGCGATGCCCAGGATGAGTTGCGCCGCAGCGGCAAGCCCTTCAGCGAGGCAATCGAGGTCGGCAGCATGATTGAGATTCCCAGCGCGGCCTTGATCGCGGATCTGCTGGCGCGCGAGTGCGACTTTTTCAGCATCGGCACCAACGATCTGATCCAATACATGCTGGCCGTGGATCGCGTGAACGACCGCATTGCGCACCTGTACGAGCCCAATCACCCGGCGGTCCTACGCATTATCCAGCAGGTTATCGATGTGGGCCGCAAGGCGAACATTCCGGTCGGCATTTGCGGGGAAATGGCCGCTGATCCCATCTACGTGCCGCTGTTGTTTGGCATGGGGGCGCACGATCTAAGCGTGACCGCCAGCTCCCTGCCCGAGATCAAATACCTGGTGCGCACGATGCGCATGCAGGAAGCGCGTGATCTCGCCAAGCATGTGCTGACCCAGGATGAGCCCGACGAGGTCTTTAAGCTGCTGCGCGATTTTTACCAGGCGCAACTGGGTGACGTGCTCAAACGCACGGGACTGACACAGCCCCCGGTCGCGGCGGGTACGCACGCGCCCTCCGGCAATCATCGTCAGCCTTGAAGGCACGCCTGCGGGCTTGTGCGCCGTTAGGCGATCCGGCACAACCATCGCATGCAGGCTTTGGAGCTTTTTGATTTTCCGGCATCGTTGCCTTTCGCGGACTTCTTCCCTTTGGACGCCGCGCCCTGGCAGTGGGTCGACTCGATAAAGGAAGCGCTCAAAGGCGTGCGCTGGTTCGATTTGGGCAAACACCCGGCGGTGCCTCCCGGCGTAAAGGTGGAGGGCCAGGTGTATCTGCATCCGTCGGTGAAACTGCCCGCCTTCGCCTCGATCAAGGGGCCGACCTACGTGGGCGCGGGCACAGAGATTCGTGCCGGCGCATACATCCGCGGGAACGTGATCGCGGGGGAGAACTGCGTGCTGGGTAACTCCTGTGAGTTCAAAAACTGTCTGTTACTCGATGGCGTGCAGGCCCCGCACTTCAACTACGTGGGCGACTCGGTGCTGGGCAATGGCGCGCATCTGGGCGCGGGCGTCATCCTGGCGAACCTGCGGCTGGACCAGGCCAATGTGCTGGCGAAGACACCCGACGGGCCGGTCGACTCCGGTATGCGCAAGCTTGGGGCGCTCATGGGCGACCGCTCAGAAGCTGGGTGCAACGCCGTGTTGCAGCCCGGAACCGTGCTGGGCAAACGCGCGATCGTCATGTCGGGCTTGCCGTACAGCGGCTACCTGGAGCCAGGCACAATGGTCGCTCCAAAAACCGAACTGCGCTACATCCAACTCCCGGAGCCCGATTAGGACTAGGTGTTTACTTACTGCTAAGATTTTTTGGGTGTTACCATGAAGACACCAAGAACCGAAGCTGTGACACCACATAAATATAGCAGCCGCAAAATGCGCAAAAGGTTCTACTAAGTCTTCTCTATATCTTTTTTTGAGCTTATTGCGGCCAGAGTTAGTGGTGATAAGATTGGGGCTAGCTGTTGAGCAAATCGAGGACCTGGCGGTGCAGGTGAGGTGGGGCCGCCACCGCGCTGCTGGCGCAGTCTTCCAGCGGATTGGGTCCACGTGAAATGCGCTGGCCCTCCCAGTCGGTGATGATGCCGCCCGCGCCACGGATCACCGGTACGATGGGCAGAATATCCCACGGACTTAGAATCGGGTCCGTCATGATGTCGGCGCGGCCAGTGGCCACCAGAAAGTAACCGTAGCAGTCGCCCCAGCTGCGCGAAAACCTCACCGCTTCCAGCAAGCGTTGCCAGGCCTCGGGGTCAGGGTAGCCGGTATCCTCCGGATGGATGGTGGAAGCCAGCAAGACGCATTCCTTGAGCGGTTGGGGCTCGCGCACCTTGACGGCCCGATCGTTGAGCGTCGTGGTGGCATTGTCGCCGATCAGCAGTTCATCGAGGATCGGCTGGTGAATGGCCCCCAGGATCGGTTCACCCTTGTGCAGCAGGCCGATCAATGTGCCGAACAGCGGCACGTGCGTAATGAAGCTCTTGGTGCCGTCGATCGGATCGAGAATCCACACATACTCGGCATCGATGCGCTCGTTGCCAAACTCTTCACCGACGATGCCGTGGTCGGGAAACTTTTCGAGGATGCGCGCACGCAAAACCTCCTCAGCCTGGCGGTCGGCTTGCGTAACCGGGGAGTCATCGCTCTTGGCTTCAACGGCGAGGTCGGTCTGTTGCCAGAACCGGCGGATGACGTCGCCGCTATCGCGGGTGAGTTCTTTGATGAAAGCGGGCAGGGCCTTCGTGTCCATCCGTGTTAACTAAGGCTATGGGGCTTGCGAAACCAAGGGAAAAGCGGCATCTGATTAATGGTTTAAAATGGATTGGCGAGAAGCACGCGTACACGTAATCGACTTTGAAGGGACGCCTCGTAGCGGGGTAGTCGAGTACGGCATCATCACCCTCTTCGGGGCCATGGTGGTGGAGACCGCTACACGATTTTGTGCACCCGTCGGCGAACTCGCGCCCGCTGATGTACGCCTGCATGGTATTCATGAAACGGATACGACTGATCAGCCTCCCCTTGCCGATGATTTTGATCGGTTCATGCGTTTGCGCCAGGAGGGACCTTTCTGCGCACACCACGCGCCGGTGGAAATGAATCTGCTGAAGGCCGCCTGGCCGTACCCAGGCAGCGTGCGCGATTTCAGCCAGCCCAGGCCAGCGCAAATCGTTTCCTGGGGACCGCTGCTGGATACGCGCCGCATTTATGCAAGCATCTACCCCGAATTGGAGTCGTGTGCCCTGGAAGCTTTGCTGGAGTGTTTTTCGTTGAAGCCGCGTTTGGCTGAATTGTCCGAGCGCTATTGCCCGCCGCGACGCCGCAAGCCTCACTGCGCACTGTACGATGCTCTGGGTTCGGCGCTACTGCTTTTACGCCTGAACGAGGAGCCTAGCATGACACGGCTGAGCCTGGCCCAGCTGTTCGAATTGAGCGCAGCCCGGGCCTTGAGTGAACCCACCGCGCAAGCGGAACTCGGTTTTGAATCAGGAGACTAATCGCCGGTAACGTCGGCCGCCCCGGGTGCTTCTTCGGCGGCTTCGAAAGGCGCGTTGGTGTCGCGATCGTCGACTTGCACCACCTTCGAGATGCCGATCAATCGGTCGCCTTCGGCCAGATTGATCAACCGCACGCCCTGCGTGCTGCGACCGATGACGCGGATGTCCTTGACCGGGCTGCGCACGGCCTGCCCCTGGTGGGTAAAGAGCATCACCTCGTCGTCGTCGCGTACCGCCAGAGCGCCAGCGACTGCCGAACTGCGGATCGCGATGATGCCCGAGCCGCCGCGCGACTGTACGCGGTATTCATCCCAGTTGGTGCGCTTGCCCTGCCCGTTTTCGCCCGCCACGAGGAGGGTCGAATTCGGGTCGACGACTTCGATGGCTTCGACATAGTCATCGCTCTTTTTTAAGGAGACGCCCTTGACGCCCCGGGTGGCGCGGCCCTGGTCGCGCAGGTCGGTTTCGGCAAAGCGAATCGACATGCCCGCGTGGGTCACGATGACGAGGTCATCTTCGCCGCCAGTCAGACGCACGCCAATCAACTCGTCATCATCGTCGATGTTGATGCCGATAATACCGCCCTTGCGGAAGTTGCTGTAGGCCGCGAGGCTGGTCTTTTTGACGATGCCCTTGCGCGTACACATAACCAGGTGCTGGTCGTCGGTGAAGTCCTTGACGAAGATCATCGTGGCCACGCGTTCGTCCTTTTGCATCTGCAAAACGTTGGCGATGTAGCGGCCCTTGGCGATACGGCTGCCCTCGGGGATTTCGTAGACCTTCTCCACATAGACGCGCCCGTTGTTTGTGAAGAACATGATGTAGTCGTGCGTCGAGGCGGTGAAGAGGTTCTCAATGAAATCCTCGTCGTGCGAGCCCGACCCGATGACGCCCTTGCCGCCGCGCCGCTGTGAGCGATAGGCGCTGACCCCGGTGCGCTTGATGAAGCCCTTGTGCGAAACGGTGATGATGCAGCCTTCGTTGGCGATGACGTCTTCCATGCGGAATTCGCCCTCGGCAGGTAGGATGTGCGTGCGTCGCTCGTCGACGTACTTTTCCTTGAGCGTGTTGAGCTCCTCCTTGATTACGCCTAGCAGCTTGCCTTCGTCGTCGAGGATGCTGCGGTATTCCTCGATGATTTTCATCAGTTCACGGTATTCCTCCTCGATCTTGTCGCGTTCGAGGGCGGTCAACTGGTACAGGCGCAGATCGAGGATGGCGTTGGTTTGCCGCTCGGAAAGCGGGTACTTCGCCATGACTTTCTCACGTGCGTCGTCGCGGCTTTGGCTGGCGCGGATGATTTTGACGAAGTCATCGAGGTTGGTCAGCGCGATCTTGTAGCCCTCGAGAATATGGGCGCGGTCCTCAGCCTTTTTCAGGAGGAACTGGGTGCGGCGGTAGACCACCTCGCGGCGGTGCTCGATGTAGCATTCGATCGCTTCCTTGATGTTCATCTGCTTGGGCCGGCGCTGGTCGAGCGCGAGCAGGATGACCCCGAAGGACGATTCAAAAGCGGTGTGCTTGTAGAGTTTGTTGACGACTACGCGCGCGGCCTCCCCGCGCTTGAGTTCCAGCACGACCCGGGTGTTTTCGTCGGACTCGTCGCGCAGGTCACTGATCTCGTCGATGGTCTTCTCCTGGACGAGTTCGGCAATTTTGGTGACCAAGGTGGAGCGGTTTACGTTGTAGGGGATCTCGGTGAGGATGATCTGCTCCTTGCCCCCCTTCAGCTCTTCCACGTGGGCGGTGCCGCGCACCTTCACGATGCCGCGCCCGGTTGTCATGTATTTCTTGATACCGTCGAGCCCGCTGATGCTGCCGCCGGTGGGAAAGTCCGGCCCGGGAAGCAGCTTCATAATGCTCTCGATAGTGATCTGCGGGTCGTCGATGATCGCGCAGGTGGCGTTGATGACCTCGGACAGGTTATGCGGGGGGATGTTGGTGGTCATCCCCACGGCAATGCCGGTCGAGCCGTTGAGCAGCAGGTTGGGCAGGCCAGCGGGCAGCACGGAGGGTTCGGTGGTGTCCTCCTTGTAGTTCGGGACGAAGTCGATGGTGTCGTTGTCGAGGTCGCGCAGGAGTTCCTCGGCCACGGCGGTGAGCTTACACTCGGTGTAGCGGTAGGCCGCGGGCGGATCGCCGTCGACCGAGCCAAAGTTACCCTGCGGCGTCACCAGCGGGTACCGCATGACCCAGTCCTGCGCCATGCGCACCAGCGTGTCGTAAACCGACTGATCGCCATGCGGGTGATACTTGCCCAGCACATCGCCGACGACCGCCGCGCACTTGTCAAAGGAGCGGTTGTGCAGCAGCCCTGCGCGACTCATGGCGTAGAGTACGCGCCGCTGCACCGGCTTCAGGCCGTCGCGCGCATCGGGCAGCGCGCGGGAAATGATGACCGACATCGAATAGTCGATGTAGGCGGTCTGCATGATATCGACGATGTTCGTCGGCAGCAGTTTTTCGTTCTCGGTATACATCTAAAAATTGGTGGAAGAAAATTTTTAACAGGAGGACACAGAGATCACAGAGATTCGTTTCGATGTAGTGTCAGACGTGCTATGGAGTCTACAAGTCTGCCGGTTTTGAAGTTTAACACTAGACCGACTGGGAGGCTCAGAAGTTTCATATAAGAGAGCGCCTGTGCTTTGTGAATGGGCAGAATTGCATCGGTGCACTTTAGTTCTATGAGCAGTGTGTTTTCTCCGATCAAGTCAGCCCTGAGTGTCTCACTAAATTACAGACCCTTGTATTCGATTTGAACAGATGCCTGATTGATAACGGCGAGGTCTTAGAGTTCGAGTTCGTGCTTCAAGCATCTCTCATAAATGGATTCAGGCAGACCGGGACCCAGTGCGCGATGCACTTGTATGGCTGCGCCAATCGTTTTTTCGGTCAGCTCGTTTGTTGAGCGCACTGACATTCAAACTCGCTTAAACTTCGATGCCTTCTGTTCAATTGTTCTCTCTTCAATAGCGCTACCCTCAGTTACGAAGTCACTAGACGTCGAGGTAGGAGGTATTCAGGGCGTTGTCTTCGATGAAAGCGCGGCGGGAGGGCACATCCTCGCCCATGAGCATGGAGAACATCGCGTCGGCGGCCGCGGCATCGTTGATGTCGACTTTGAGCAGGCGGCGTTTTTCCGGGTCCATGGTGGTTTCAAAAAGTTGCTTGGCGTTCATTTCGCCTAAGCCCTTGTAGCGCTGGATGGAGAGCCCGCGGCGACCGGCTTCGCGAATCTTCGCCACGATTTCCAGAATTGAAAACAACTCGCTAACGGTTTCGTTTTTCTGACCTTCGTTTTCGGTGAGGTGGTAGCGCGGTTCCTCGCCAGGGGTGAATTGCTTCACGTCGAGCCCGATTTTTTTGACTTCGTTGAGGATCTTGGTGATCTGCGCGCCCTCGAAAATCTCATGAATGGAGATGCGCTCCTGCACGCTGTTGCCGTTTTCGTCCTTGGCTTCGCGGATAACGGAGTCGACGAAGAGATCCTCGGTGATGTCTTGTTCGATGTAAAAGCGTGAGCGCGCGTCGTCGTCGAAGAGGTACTCGAACCACTCCTTGTTGCCGCGGCGGATGCGCGCCACGTATTTGGGAAGCCGATACGTGTCGGCCTCATGTTGATCGAGGTAGTCATGCAGCTGGCATCCGTACCGGGTCACCCCGCGCCCGAGTTGCTCCAGACGTGAGAGCGCCTCTACGATCTGGTCGACCTTGGCGCTGGAGAAGGTGTGGCCGTCGCGTGTGCGTTTGAGTATGACGTCCTCGCTGCCCAGTTCGAGCAGGATGCGGTTCATTACGGCGTCGTTCTCAACGTACTGCTCGCGCTTCTTGCGCTTGATTTTGTACAGCGGAGGCTGGGCGATGTAGACGTAGCCTTTTTCGATCAAGGGGCGCATGAAGCGGAAGAAAAAGGTCAGGTAAAGGGTCATGATGTGAGAGCCGTCGACGTCGGCATCCGCCATCAGGATGATTTTGTGGTAGCGCACCTTCTCCGGGTCGAAGTGTCCGTCGCCCTCTGAGCCGATGCCCGTGCCCAGCGCGGTGATGAGCAGGCGAATGTTTTTGTTGTTCAGCATCTTGTCCAGGCGCGCCTTCTCCACGTTGAGCGGCTTGCCAAACAGCGGCAGGATCGCCTGGTAGCGGCGGTCGCGTCCCTGCTTGGCGGAGCCCCCGGCAGAGTCCCCTTCGACGATGTAAATCTCGCACAGCGAAGGATCCTTTTCGGAGCAGTCGGCCAGATTGCCGGGCAAACCGCCACTGCCCAGCGCGCTTTTGCGAACGGTTTCGCGCGCCTTGCGGGCGGCCTCGCGAGCGCGGGCGGCGTTCAGGCATTTGTCCAGAATGCGCTTGGCCAGCCCTTGGGTCGTCTCGAAGGCCATCTTGAGACTGTCGCCGACGATCTTTTGGACGATGCCATCGACTTCGCGGTTGGAAAGCTTGGTCTTGGTCTGCCCCTCGAAGCGCGGCTCGGGCACCTTGACCGAGATGACCGCGGTTAGCCCCTCGCGCACATCGTCGCCGGAGATCGAGGGGTCCTTTTCTTTGATGAGGTTGTTGGCCTTGCCGAAGTTGTTGATCACCCGCGTGAGCGCGGTGCGAAAGCCCGACAGGTGCGTGCCACCCTCGATGTTGAAGATCGAGTTGGCGTAGGCGTAGAGCTGATCGTTGTAGGAGTCATTGTACTGCATCGACACGTCGACCAGGATCTTCGCACCGGTGCCATCCTCGCTGTCGGCTTCGCCGGTGAAGGTGATCGGCTTGGGATGGATGGGCTGCTTACTGCGATTGAGGTAAGCCACGTATTCTTCGATGCCATTGTCGAAACGGAACTTCTCCTCCTTGGTGTTGCGATCGTCCTTGAGGTAAATCTCCACGCCCGGATTGAGGAAGGCGAGTTCGCGCAGGCGTTTGGCCAGGATGTCCCACTTGAACTCGCGCGTGGTTAGAAAGATTTCCGGATCGGGCAGGAAGGTGATCTTGGTGCCGGTCTTTTTGGTAGTGCCAATCTCCTTCATCTTCTCCGTGGTTTTCCCACGGGCGAATTGCATGTGATAAATTTTCCCGTCGCGCCGCACCTCCGCCTCAAAGTGCTCGGAGACCGCGTTGACACACTTGGCACCCACACCGTGCAACCCACCGGAGACCTGGTAGGCACCCTTGCCGAACTTCCCTCCGGCATGGAGATTGGTCAGTACAAGTTCGAGGGCCGGAATCTTGTACTTGGGGTGCACATCGACGGGAATTCCGCGCCCGTCATCCTCTACCGAGCAGGAGCCGTCGAGGTGAATGGTCACCCAAATGGCCTTGGCGTAGCCAGCCAGCGCCTCGTCCACGGAGTTGTCCACAAGCTCAAACACGCAGTGATGCAGGCCTCGCTCGTTGGTGTCGCCGATGTACATGTCAGGGCGCTTGCGCACCCCTTCTAGACCTTCGAGCTTTTGAATTTTGGAGGCGTCGTAGGTATCGCCGGAGGCGCCCTTCTTAGCAGAGCCATTACGGCCGTTCGAATCGCTTGACATAGAATAGCTTACAGAGGATTTTCCCCATCCCGGGTAAAAGGAAAATCATGACCAGTTTGCGGGTCGGGTTCAACGGAAAAAGCACGCGTTTTGTTTACAACAAAACCTATCTTGGGTTATAGACTACACATGAAGATATCGCTCAAAGTCGAATACGCGTGTCGGGTGCTGGCGCAGCTGGCCCGTCGACATGGAGCGACCAAGCTCTCACACATCGAGGAGCTCGCCACGGTGGAATCAGTACCGGCCAACTACCTCGTGCAGATTCTCAACGAACTGCGCAACGGCGGGTTGCTGCACAGCCGGCGGGGCAAGCAGGGCGGCTACGCTCTGGCGCGTCCGCCAGCGGAAATCACCTTGTTACAAGTGGTGCAGGTGGTGGACTCGGACATGCTCGACCAACGCGCGTCCACCCAGGGTTCTTCGGGTCAGGCGGTAGCCGAAACCTGGGAGCGCATTGGTAATCTGGTCCGTGATGAGTTGAAGTCCATCACCCTGGCCGACATCCAGCCCAAGGATTCGGCAAACATGTACTACATCTGAGCGCGGCAGCGAGGATTACCTTACTAAGTCGTAAGCTTGTCACATCCCGCATCGCGTGACAAAGCAGGGTCTTATGAAATCGTTGCAGACCCTCCTGATTTTATTCGTGCTCACTGCCGGTGTCCACGCGAACGATCAGCCCGTCGTGCTGTATTTATATGGCGATGTTGCCGCCGATGGCAGCATCCCCTCCGGCGACCAGCCTCCCTTTCACCAGATGCGGCTCAACGATGAGGGGGCACGAGGGATGAGCCAGTTTCGCGCGGCCATCGAAGCGGCGGGCTTCGAGATACGCGAAGCCTACGACCAGGACTTTGAAGTGAAGGCCGAGACTCTCGAACCGCTCTCGGTGCTGATTCTCGGTTCCAATCAACGCCGTTTTTCAGACACGGAAGCGGAAGCGTTGCGCAACTGGGTTGAGCAGGGCGGGGGCGTCATTGCCTGGTCGGACAGCGCTTTTGGCGGGCACTTTCGGCAGGTAGGTTTGGGCAACCCGGTGGGCCGTGATTCAGACAATGACCTTATGGAGCAGTTCGGCATGTTCTTCATGACCGACAACGGTGCGGGTAATTACCTGATCGGTACATACACTGAAAATCACTTTCTCAACCGCGGAAAGAAAGACGGCGGATTGCGCTTTCGTGGCGAAGGCGTCAGCCCGGTACGCGTCAGTGAGCCGGCGCGCATGCTGGCGCGCATGCAGGATGGCGGCTTGGGCGGGCGCATCGTGCTCAACCAGGTCGATGGGAAAATCATTCCTTCGCGCGACGCCGCGCTGGCGGTTGCCGAGGTGGGGCTGGGACGCGTGGTGGGCGTCTTTGACCGAAATCTCTTTTGGAATGCCGGCGAGGGTACGCGCCTGAGCCATTCGGACAACCGCGAGTTTGCGCAGCGCCTCGTCCTGTGGGCTTCGGGCAGCGAAGACGAAAGCCGTCTCGACAATCCGGAGCCCGCCGACGCCGTCCGTAACTTCCCGCCCAAGGTAGAAATTCAGGCGATCTTTCTGCCCGAAGAGAAGGCCATAGAATGCATTGCCCGGGTCGTCGACGACGACGAGGACGGCATCACGCCCGAGGTAACCTGGCGCGTGCGTCAAAAGGTCGAGCAGACAGCCCAATTCGTGAACAACAACCCCAACGGAGAGCGTGTGCGGATATTGGTGAAGGATTCCGGTGATTATCAACTTGTGGCGCTGGTGCGGGACGGTGAGTACGTCGTACGCAAGGCGGAGATCGTGAAAGTCCTGCTGCCCGAAGACGCCACTCCCCAGCCCTAGGCCAAGATCCAGCCCTAAACCAAGGTTTGAGCATGCAAGGGGACGCAGCCACGCTTTCACACGAAGATCCGAGCATCCACCGCAGGCGCCTGTTCCTGGCTTCCTGCATGGCGTTGATCGCAACCTCGGTCGCCTTCGCCACGGTCAGCGCGTCACTCAATCCGCTCAAAATCGCCTTCAACCTGAGCAACGCTGAGGTTGGGCAGATCGGTGGGGTCACCCTCTGGGGCTTCGCGATTTCGATCGTGGTCTTTGGTCCGCTGGTGGATGCGATGGGGATGAAGAACCAGCTGCGGCTGGCTTTCATCTGTCACCTGCTGGGTTCCACTTTGATGATCATAGCCCCCGATTTCATAACGCTGTTTTCCGGCGGTCTGATCATCGCGCTGGCCAACGGTATCGTCGAGGCGGCGTGCAATCCGCTGGTGGCCACGCTGTATCCCGACCGAAAAACCGCCAAGTTGAACCAGTTCCACGTCTGGTTTCCAGGGGGTATGGTGATCGGCGGCGTGGCGGCCTATCTATTGAACCAGGCGGGCGTTACGGACTATCGCCCGTTGCTGGCGCTGAACTTAATCCCGGCGGTCATCTACGGCTTTTTGATTCTGGGCCAGCGTTTCCCGCAGACCGAACGCGTGCTACAGGGGATCAGCGACCGCCAGATGGTGCGCGGAACCTTTGGGCGTCCGTTGTTTTGGATTCTGCTGTTTTGCATGGCGCTGACAGCGTCGCTTGAACTGGGCCCCGGGCGCTGGCTGCCGCCGATTCTTGAGTCGGGTGGCGTACCGGGGATTCTCGTCCTGGCCTACGGAAGCGGATTGATGGCGGTGATGCGTTTTTTTGCCGGGCCGGTCGTCAAGCGCGTGCAGCCGCTGTTGCTGTTGCTGCTGTCGGCGGTGGTCGGTGGCGTCGGGTTGCTGGCGCTGAGTTATGCAGTGGGCACCTGGCAGGCGCTGGCCGCGGCGACCGTTTTTTACGTGGGTGTGTGCTACTTCTGGCCGACGATGCTCGGCGTGACGGCGGAGCGCATTCCTGAGGGCGGCTCGCTGGCGCTGGCGCTGATGGGGGCCACTGGTATGATGGCCGTTGGCGGGATCACCGTGAACGCGATGGGCTGGGTGGTGGATACGCGCAGCCAGGAAATCCTGGCCGAGGAACAGACCATCGATACCGTGCGGCTCACCCAGTATTTTTTGGCCGACCTGGAGGACCCGGCTAGCTTTGGCGAGGTGGAGCCTGCAGTGTTGGAAACCGCGCAAACCGCAGCCGCCAACGTGCTCACGCGCTTTAAGGAAGACCGCACCTTGCATCCGGATGCGGCCTCGGCCTTGCGCTTTCTGATACAGCTGAACCCCGATGGTATCGATGCCGCGATCGCCCGGCAGCTGCTTCAGTCCGCGGAAAATCGGGCGGGTCGCCATGCCTTTCGTTGGTTGACCCCGCTGGCCTTGGTGTTGGTGGTGATTTTCGGTTTGCTGTTTCTGCGCCTGGGGCGGCGCCCGCCAGCCAAACCGGTAGGGCAGACGGTGCTATCGCCTTCGTAAGTCACTTTTAAAGAGCAGCTTATGCGGGATCGAGATCTCTCGTGGTACTCGCTGCATCAGCGCATCAAATATTGGCATCAAGGTGCAATCCGACGGTGCTTCGTGTATGCGCACGACGGTGGATATCCACGAGCCGCTGCTGGCAAGGGCCAAGGATCTGGCGGCGCGAACCGGTCAACGCCTGAGCGATGTGGTCAACGATGCACTGCTGTTGCACACACAGGCAGCCGAAGATCGCGAGGCGCGCGCTCGTGCCGAACGCAAGCCGATCGAACTGCCCACCTGGGGCAAACCTGGTGGGGGCTTGCAGCCTGGAGTGGACATCAACAACAACGCCGCCCTCCGCGATTTGTTGGATGAAGACGCCTGGTTGGACGAAGACGGTAACCTGGATTACCGGAAAATGCGTTAGGCTGCGGGTGTGGACCTACTCGATGTCAACATACTGCTCGGGGCCTATTTTGCGGATACGCCCGATCATGAGCGTGTGCACAGCTGGCTGGTGCAAGCTCTGGAGCGGGAGAGCCCGCTAGGGCTATCCGACAACATCTTGTCTGGATTTCTACGCATCTCCACGTTGCCGAGGGCATTCAAAGTCACTTCTGACATGGAGGCTGCATTGAATTTCATCCGCAGTCTTCTGAATCACGCAAGCGTCGAACGCGTGCGCCCCGGGCCACGCCACTTATGCATTTTTCTTGAGTTGTGCGGGCAACCCGGTGTGCGAGGCAATCTTGTGCCCGATGCCTACCTGGCGGCGCTCGCGCTCGAAACCAATTGCCGGTTTGTCACGCGCGACCGCGGCTTCGCGCGCTTCAAGGGGTTGCGTTTGCACGATCCGCTGGCGGACTGAGCGAGGCCAGCTTTGCCGCGGCCTTATCCACGGAGGTCTTGAGCCAGTTCAAGTAAAGGGCACGGGCTTCTGCCGGTGGCAGTTTCCAGCGTTCAGATGGGAGTTCCTTGCGCAGGCGAGTGGTCAACACCTGCAGGCAGATGGCGGTGAACACCGAAAGGTTGAGGCTTTGGGTCAGCCCGCGCAGGGGTAGGTGCGTGCGCAGATCGGCGGTTTCGATGGCAGCGGGCGTGAGGCCTTGCATCTCGTTGCCGATGAGCAGTGCGATAGGCGCGTCCAGGGGCAACGCGTCAATGGGCACGCTGGCTTCACCGGGTACGGTGGCGGCGATGCGATAGCCCTGCTCCCGTATGGCGCGTAGCTTCTCGGCGGAAAACGCCTGCAGCGGCGCACCGGGGAAGTCACCCAAATCGCGGCGGGAAGCCGCGCGTTGATGCGCCTCCAGATCGGGATGGCGGTAGCGGTGCAGGCTCACCCATTGATGCGCGCCCCGGGTCACATTGTCCGAAACGCGGAAACGGTTGCACAACTCGATCAGGTGCAGGTCCTGAACGCCGAACGCCTCACAGGAGCGCACAACGGCATCCGCGTTGTGGTACTGGTAGATGTCCTCAAGAACGACGGTCAGGTGGCGGGTGCGCTCGGCCAGCGCGGCCTGAAACCGGGCCTCGCGTGCCTCGGTGATCTGCGTCTCCAGAAAAGCGATGGCGGCTGCATCATTGGGCGCTGGTGCGGCACTCTCGGATCTGGAAACCTGTGTCACTGCTGCAGTTTGACCCCTGGCTCAGGCCGACGAAAGCTCAAAGCCACGCGTGCAAAGGCTTGACGCGCGGACTCTTTGCGTGTGTGCTTCAGGGTTTACGCCAATAACCGACTGATACTTTTTATGCCCGTAGAAGTTCGCATCCGCAAAGGTGAACCCATGGAAAAGGCCCTGCGCCGGCTCAAAAAGAAGCTGGACCGTGAAGGGGTCATCCGCGACGTGCGCGCCAAGCGCTACTTCGAAAAGCCTTCGGAGACGAAGCGCCGCAAGAAGAAGGTCTCTGCCTTCAACAACATGCTGCGCCAGCGCTACGAAAATCAGTAACGCTTTCTCAAAGCAAGGTGCCGCTGGCCCGCGAGGGCACGGCGCTGAGAGGATTCAAAGGCCCCTGAGCGGACAACGCTGATGGGCCTTTTGCTTTGCGCGAATCGGCGATCCGTCCGATGGTAATGCCCATGGCGAAAGCCTACCCAGAACTCTCCCTGTCCACCTGTTGGCTTTCGCACCGCCATGAGGACGGGTATGCGATGCTGAAAGAGGTCGCGGACCTGGGCTTCAGCTACGTGGAGTTGGGCCATGGCACGCGGGTTTCACTGGTGCCGGGTATTTTCAAGGCTCTGGCCGAAAACCTGGTGCGCGTCTCCTCGACGCATAATTTTTGCCCGCTGCCGCCAGGCGTGTTTGTGGCGGCCCCGAATCTCTTTCAGCCCTCCTCGAACGATCACCGCGAGCGCGCGCAATGGAAGCGGCAGACGCTGCGGACGGTGGACTTCGCGCACAGTCTCGGGGTGGATCGGGTGGTTGCGCACATGGGCAGCATGCAGTTTTTCTGGGGTAATCCCTCCAAGTCGCTCAAAGCCGCCCGCGACGGACGCACCGCCGAACTGCTCGCCCAGGACAAGGACTACGTGCGCCAGCGCGAGGCCCTCATAAAAAAGCTGCGTAAGGGCGCGCCCAAGCATCTGGCCCGCGTAATCGAGGGACTCAAGGAGATCCACGACGTCTGTTACGACAAGCAGGTCATGATCGGTGCCGAGAATCGGGAGGGGCTGCTGGAACTGCCCTTGGACGAGGGCTTCGACGCGTTTCTGACCGAGGTCAACCGCGAGTTGGCGATGGTCGGACACTGGCACGACGTGGGCCACGCCAAGTTAAAGGAGCAGATGGGCTTCATCGACCAGCAGGCATTTTTGGAGAAACACCACGCGCGCATCATCGGCTGGCACCTGCACGACGTAACGCCTGACGGCAAGGACCACCACGAGATCGGCGCGAAGGATGGCTCCGTCGATTGGAACATGATTCGCCGCTTTATCCGCCCGGACCAGGTGTGCGTGTTGGAGTTGAGCCCTCGCCTGTCGCGCGAGCAGGTCGAACGCAGTCGCGATTACGTTTTGAAGCTTTTCGATCGCGAACCTATCGGACCGACCGTGCCTACGCTTACCATGGAGGAAACGGCGGACGTTTCACGCAATGGCCATGCCGCGTCGCCGGTGGAGGGAGCTTCGCAGCGTCAGGGTGCCGCCGGGCAAGGCACGATTTCCCAGCGGTAAAGACGCCCTGCCGAGCCAGGGCCACTCGCAAAGGGGATGTCGACGGTCAAAAATGAGCCGTTGCCGACGATAGGCAGGGGCGTGAGCGTGCCGTCCACCAGTACACTGCTCAGAAAGCCGCTGGTACCGCCCAGAGAGGGGTCGGTCTCGAGAATGGTGTAACACAAGCCGACCTCCGTCTGAATACCCAGTTGGATGAAGGCGGGACTGCTCCCCGGAGGCACCGCGATCGCACCAGTGGTCAGGCTGTCCTCAATGCCTTCGATGGTGGGTTTACGGAAAACAAAGCCGACGTTGTAGTCCTCGGTCTCGTTCAAGCCAGGATTGTCCTCAATCTCGAAGAAGTAACCGAAATCCAACTCGGCGCTGAAACGGACGATCTCGGTTTCGCTGTCGGTGTCGGAAGTCGTCTGAATACCGGCTGCGGAGCCTAGCATGGTGTACGTAAAGGTGTCGCTGTCGAGAGGAAGTTCGCTTGAGTCGAGTACGTCGAAGCGGCCCGTGCCGTCGGCCCGCAGTTCCACCTCACTGATCTCAAAGCCGGCACCGCCGAACAAGGGTACCGGCAGGGCCGAGTCGTCATCCCAGTTGAAGGTGAAGTCGCAGACCTGGTAGTCGTCGGCGAGTTGCGCGAAGGTCGGCGAGGTGCTCGGACGCTTCATGAGCAGATTGACCTCCTGGATAAAAAAAGCGCCCCCGGGGAAGGGCTCCACATCGAGGCTTTCGCGAATGAACAGGTCGTTGCCGGCGGAGAGGCTGCCGAAGTCCAGAATCTCGCCATCCCCGATATCCAACTCCAGCTCGCCGCCCGTGATTTGCCAGGTGCCTGGGATGGGTGTTGACAGGGGTGGTCCCTCGCTGGGGTTACTGACCGTGGTGAAGGTCACCGAGAACGTGCCGGTGGATGCCCCCGGGCTGCTGGGAGTGAGGGTCAGATTGCCTTCGAGCACGTTGAAACTGTCTAAGAAAAGCGTTTCGGAGAGATTCTGACTGCCTTGCAACTCGTATGCGAAGAAGAACCACTCGCCAGGAACGTCCGCCGGGAGGATGGACTCTTCGCGCACACCGATGAACAGGAGTGTGTCGGACTCGATTTCTTCAATGCCATCGCCATCGGTGTCCTCGAAAATCTCCTGCGCAGTGAAGCCGAGGGTGTCCGCGTTACAGGTGGTGAAAGCCATGCCCAGCTCTTCATCGCCATCGATAAAGCCAAAGAGTACGTTGTTGTTGGCGAACCAGCGTCCGGTGCCGAACCCGACCTCGATGAAGGTGCCGTCGGCGTTGAGGATGTTGTCGGTGTTCTCGAAATCGACGAACGAAATACTGATCGCGAAGGGGTCTGTGGTGCCGGCGGCGCGGCTTTGGAGCGTGCCGATGTTCAGGTCTAGGAACTTCCAGTTCCCGGCCACATCAGCGTTGGTGAGCGTGGTTTGCGTGGCCAGCAGTGGAAGCGGCACGCAGGCAAGTGTCCCTAGGGTGACAAGGTGTTTGAGGTGCATGGGGAGGTGCAGGTGTTAGCAAAGCATGAAGCAGAAACCTTCCCGAAAAATCAAGTCATTACGGCCAGCGCGGCGGGGCAATACCCTTGACCTGACGGGGCGCGGCGCACTTGTATCGCCGCCTTTCCAGTTGCCGCATGACCCGTGTTCTACTGACGACAACCTCGTTCCAGGATACCCCCGGACCCCACCACGAAAAAGCCGCTGCCGCCGGAATTGAATTCGTGCGCGAGCGCGGGCCGCTTTCTGAAGCGCGTATGCTGGAACTGGCGGGGGAGTTCGACGCCTTTCTCTGCGGTGACGACGCGATCACCCGCGCGGTGCTGGAAAAATCCCTGCCGCGCCTGCGGATCATCTCGAAATACGGCGTGGGGATCGATAAAATCGACGTCGAAGCCGCCACCAAACTCGGTCTCCCCGTGACGTTTTGTCCGGGCGTTAACCAGACGACCGTGGCCGAGCATGTTTTCGCGCTGCTTCTGGCGCTGACCAAGAACCTGTTGAAAAATATCAACGTGACGCGGTCGGGCCGCTGGGAGCGCTCGACCGGCTACGAGATTCTGGGGAAGCGGCTGGGGATCGTCGGTCTGGGCCGTATCGGACGCGAGGTTGCCCTGCGGGCGAAGGCCTTCGGGCTGACCTGCGTGGCCTACGATGTCTACTGGCCCGAGGCGTTTGCCAAGGAGCATGCGATCGCGCAGGCGCCGTCCATCGAAGCGATTTTCGACGACTGCGACATCATCAGTCTGCACACCAACCTGACCGAGGAAACGCGTGGCTTAATCGACACCCGGGCGCTGTCCCGGATGAAGGATTCGGTCATTTTGATCAACTGTGCGCGGGGCGAACTGGTGGAGCCGGCTGCCATGGCCGAAGCGCTCAAGGCCGGCACCGTGCAGGGTTATGCGGCTGATGTGCTCGATCAGGAGCCGCCCCCGGCGGACCACCCGCTGCTCGCCGCACCCAACTGCATCGTGACGCCGCACGTGGGCTCGCGGACGTATGAATCGGTGCTGCGACAGGCGGGCATGGCGGTCGACAACCTCATCCTCGCGCTCAAGGGCGAAAAGCCGCTGGCCCAGGTCAATGACGTTCCCACCAAGGCGCTATAATGAGCAACGCATCCGCCCAGGAAACCTTCCGGGTTGTCCCGGAGCCGCAGCACAACGCGCTCGTCCAGGCGGCCTACCGCCACCGGGGGTTCACCGAAGCCGAAGCGGCGGACGGCGCGCGCTTTGCCGCCCTGGCCACGACGCACGGTGTGCGCACGCACAACGCGTTGAAGGCCCTCCATCTGGACCACTTGTTTGGCTCGCAGGCCGGTGGCTGCCAACCCGGCGCGGAGGTGGTCGAGCAGGCCAGGTGGTTCAAGGCCAGCGAAGTCTGGGATGCGAACAAGAAGCTGGGGCAGTCGGTTGCCTTTGCCGCGATGGAGAAAGCCATCGAACTGGCCGACCAATACGGCATCGGCCAGGTTAGCGTGGACAACGCATTTCATTACCTGTGGGGCGGCGGCTACGTGATGGACGCGGCCAGGCGCGGCTACATCGCCTACACCAACTGCACGGCGGCGCTGACCGAGGTGGTGCCCTTTGGCGGCAAGTTTCCGACGCTCGGTACGAATCCGCACTCGTGGGGCTTTCCCACGGTGGAGGCGGTGGGCTTCCCGGTGGTGATCGACTGGGCAACCTCGGTGGTCTCGATGGGGCGGGTGCAGCAGTTTGCTCGTGAGGGCCAGAAGCTGCCGCCGGGAGCGGCGGTCGACGCCAACGGTCAGCCAACGGACGAACCGTCCGCGGCCAAGGCGCTGCTTCCTTTTGGCGCGCACAAAGGCTACGGCCTTTCTCTGGTTAACGAAATCGTGGCGGCGTTTATCGGCGGGTCGCTGCCGACGATTCGCTCACGCTGGGACCAGGCCCCCGAAGATAAGCACACGCCTTGTTTTTACTTTCAAGTGATCCATCCCGAAGCGCTTGCGGGTGGCGAGTTCGCCTTTGGGCGCGGGCAGGCCGACAACGTCAAGACCGTCCTGGGGGACATCCTCGGCCACGGTAACGACGCCTGCATCCTGCCCGGGCAAATTGAACACGAGGCCGCCGAGCGCACGCGCAAAAACGGCGGGCTGCTCTTCTCCGAAGCGGAGATCGAGGGCTTCAACGAACTCGCCCGTGAATGCGGGGCCGAACCCTGGGACGCCGCGTCCTTCAAGAAAGCCGAGTAGGCACCCGGTATGCGGCTTGTTTCAGTTGTCGTCTCATGAGCCAAAGTAACTCGCAGAAACCCGCCTTTAACGAGACGATGCAGATCGCCATTGTCGTGCGCGATCTGAATACGACGATGCGTAACTACACCGATAATTACGGAATCGGACCC
The DNA here is from genome assembly GCA_050331815.1 of Opitutales bacterium. Taxonomy (GTDB): domain Bacteria; phylum Verrucomicrobiota; class Verrucomicrobiia; order Opitutales; family JBHJGM01; genus JBHJGM01. The sequence continues at coordinate 65,181 of JBHJGM010000022.1, forward strand.
TGGCAGGTGCATCAGTTCAAGCCTGAGGACGTTAAATCCTGGGAGGAACTGGGCCAAACGGCTGAGCCTTCGACCCGTTTCGCCACGACAATGGTCGGCTCGGTTCAGTGGGAGTTGATTCAGCCTTTGGATGACCAAAGTATCTACGCGCGGTTTCTGGCGGAGAAGGGTGAGGGCGTCCACCACATCGCGGTCGCCACTCATGACTACGATACGTTGATGCAGGCCGAACAGAACCGTGGCAAAGCGCTGGTTCTGAAGTGTGCGCTGGGTGGCAAGTACGAGGGCCTTGAGGTCGCTTACCTGGGAAGCGAGGCAGAACTGGGCGTGACCCTGGAAGTGTTCAACGGTTTGCCATCGGCCGTTCGCGACGAGTTTGAGCAAAGCTGAGCGTATGGACTGCGAAACCACCATCCGGCAGTTTCTGGAAGAGGTCTTTAATCAGGGACGGCTGGAGCTTCTCCCTGACTTTGTGCAGCCGGACTTTCGCTACCGCGCGCCCGGTGGCATCGAAATCGAGGGCATCGAGCAACTCAGCGCCTTCATCGCGCAACTGCGCGCGGCTTTTCCGGATGCGCGGGTCGAGATTGAGGAGGTGATCGCAACGGAGGATCGCGCCAGCACCCGCTTCCAGTTGACCGGCACGCACCGGGGCGCGTACCTGGGCATCGCGTCGACGGGCCGTTCCATCCACGTGGCGGGCATGGTCCACAGCAGGTTTCACGAGGGCAAAATTGCCGAGGATTGGGAGATCCTGGACATGCATGGCATGCTGCAGCAACTCGGGCAGGCTTGATGTCGTCCGCGCCTGCCTCCTTCATACGATTCGCAACCAACTAGCTCACGTGACGCCCATGAAACGACTTAAAGTAATTTTCCTTCTCGCCACTATAGCGGGTTTCTTGCCCGCGTTGTCGGCACAATCGCCCGCTGCGGAAGCTGCCAAAACACCTGCCGACAACAGCGCGCGCCACGACCTGGCTCAGCGGATGATCGATGCTTTTGGCTTTCAGGAGCAGTACGCTGCGATGCTCGAGCCCTACAAGGAAATGACGCTGAACATGGTTCGGGAGTCCATGGCTCAGGAGGGGATAGCCATGAACGCCGAGCAAGAGGCCGTTTACGAAGAGTACCTGGGTAAGCTTTTCGAGGTGATGTATACCGAGATGAACCTGGATGCGCTTGAAGCGGAGATGGTGCGCATCTACGCCCAGTCATTCACCGAAGGGGAACTGCGAGCCGCGGTGGATTTCTTTGAGTCGGCCGCCGGGAAAGCCTTCATGGAAAAGTCGCCGACCGTATCCGCCGAATTGCTACAGTACATGCAAACGGCGATGTCCTCCATGATGCCCAAGCTGCAGTCGCTGATGCAGGAGATGGCCGAGGCACTTCACGAAGCCGAGTGACCCGGAGATACCCGCAAACACTACCAACCGATCCGATTTTCTAACACATAAGCCTCAGCAATACCCATGAACACGTCCAAACCCATCTCCGTCCAGCTCTACACCGTCCGTGAACAGGTCAAAGAACTGGGTTTTCAAAAAATTCTCGAGAAGGTGGCCAGCTATGGCTACGCGGGTGTTGAGTTTGCGGGCTACGGCGGGCACACCGCCGAGGAGGTCGCGGGCTTCCTTAAGGACTTCGGGCTGAAGGCATCCTCGACACACGGCAAGCTGCCGACCAAGGAGCACCTGCAGCCGGCCCTGGACGACGCCGCTCGCTTTGGTTACACGACGCACATCACCGGTTTTGGCCGCGAGCACTTTTCAGATGCCGAAAAAATGCAGGAGCCGATCGGTTGGCTCAAGGAAGCCGTGGCGGCGACCGAGGGTACGCCATTGCAGGTGGGCATGCACAACCACGAGTTCGAATTCGATAAGCTGATCGACGGCAAGTTGCCGCACGAACTTGTGCGTGATGCGGTGCCGGGCCTTTACTTCCAACTGGATACCTACTGGGTAGAAACTGGCATGAGAATTTTGGGCGAAGGCTCGGGCTACAGCCTGCCAGGCCTGCTTGAAGCGTACGGCGAGCGCGTGAAGAACCCGCACATCAAAGATGGTCCCGCGGTGCGCGGTGAGCCGATGGTTGCCGTGGGCAAAGGCTCGATGGATTGGAAAGGCGTGTTTGCCGCGATGCCGGAAACAGTTGACTGGCTCGTTGTCGAACTCGACCACTGTGCCACCGACATGCTCGAAGCCGTGGAGGAATCCTACAAGTTTCTGACTGGCGAAGGCTACGCAACCGGCACGAAGTAGCCTCCATTAGCGGCCTCTGAGATAGTTCGCAGCAAGCGGTAAAAAAAACGCCCTCGCATGTGCGAGAGCGTTTTTACGAATGAGAACTATTCAGCTGAAACGAATTTTACTTGGCGCGTGACCGTCGACGAAGTCCGGCCAGCCCGACCACGAAGACGCCGATAATCAAAGCGTAAGTCGATGGTTCCGGGATAGCGCTCACGGAGCCGCCGACGTTGAAGCTGTTGATGTCGAAAATGCCATTGCCGCCGCCGGCGTAGATGCGGAATTCGACCGGACCGGTCAAGCCGTCATAGGTCAGCGGGTCATTCGGCATGATGAAGCTGCCGGGCGTGTTGTCGCCTGGCCCCCAACCGGTCTGGCTCTCCAAAGCATTTGCTACGCCAAGGCCTTCCACGCTCGTGGAGATCGCCCAGTCAGGCGCACCTGCGCCACCGGGACGACCCATCTCATAAGAGACTTCCGCGCCGGCAAGGTTGAGTTGGAAGCCGGTGTCAGCCTGGATGGTGAAGGAATAGTAAGACGCATCGTCCGGTCCGCCCGTCGACACGAAGTCGACGCGATAACCGTCACCTGGAGCGGCAGGCGAAACAGAACCGCCGACATGCGTGAAGGCCGTTGTTTGCAGGAGATTGGCATCAATCGTTCCGACTGGAACCGCGCCGTTGCTAGGGATGGTGTCGGTGAAGAAGCCAGTTGTTAAGACTTCGTCGGAGGCGTCTACGTCGAAGGTCGTGAAGTCAAACGAGACGACCTGTGCTTGGACAAAAGACGCGCAGGCGCCCAATGTCAGTAAGGCAGTAGCTAGTTGTTTCATGGGATGTGTTAAGGGTGTGATTGCGGATGTTGTCTATATAGTGTGCAAGTTGACTTATCTGGGCAACCGAGCGCTTGTTAAGCACGCTTAATCATGCTTTTCTACCTGAATGGCCCGTGTGAATCATCGTCTCATCGCTGAAGCCGCTGGAGTCTCACGCGGGACCGTCTCGCTGGCGCTCAGGGACGATTCGCGCATCTCCGAGGCCACGCGCACGAAGGTTAAGGAAGCCGCTGCCAGGCTGGGCTATCGCCGCAACGCCTATGTGGCCGCGCTGATGTCTGATATTGCCCAGGGGCGTGGTTCCAATCGCACGGGCACGCTTGCGATGCTCTGTCTTGCACATGAACCCAGCCAACACACGCGCAATCTCAAAGCGCACGCCCTGCAGATTGAAGGCGCGCGCCAGGAGGCCGAACGCCTGGGTTTTCGCCTAGAAGCGTTCGCGCCTTTTCTGGAGCACATGAGTTTGCACGGTCTGCGCAAGGTGCTCAGGACGCGGAGCATCCAGGGTTTGTTTGTGGTGCCTCCGCCGTATCAGGCTCACCTGGAGCCTTCGTTTTTCGAGGGACTGGCCTGTGCCACGATTGGCTATGCGTTCGAAAGTCCGCGTATTCACCGCGTGGTGCCTCTTTATCAAGCCGGTCTGCGCCTGGCCATGCGTGAGATTTGGGAGCGTGGCTATCGTCGCCCGGGCATGCTGGTGCGTGCCTGGACTTTGGATCGCGTGCAAGACACCTGGGTCTCCGGCTTCCTGCTCGAGCGGGAGTATGGGCCCTGGGCCAAAAAACCCCCCTGGCTGAATCTGCCCGGGGACGCTCGATCCAGCCGCTGGGGTCAGATCCTACCGTGGGTCGAGAAGATGGGTCTGGACTGCCTGTTGGTGGATGATTGGAACGGCGAGCTGACGCATTATCTGCAGGAACAGGGTATGCGCATTCCAGGCACTATCGGTTATGTTGACCTTACGCGTAACATTCCCAACCCAAAATTGGCTGGCCTGGATCAAGGCCACGGCGACTTGGGACGTTGGGCAATCCGCTCAATCAGCTCGCAGATTCAGCGCAACGAGCATGGCCTGCCTGAGCAAGCCTTAGACATAGGTTTATCTTGCCGCTGGCATCCAGGCCCTAGCTTGCCTGCGAGAGTAATACAGGAAGCTGTCGCTAAAGCCTAACTATATTAGATAAGGCATAGCTGCTGCCGTGGCCGTAAACTCGGCGCGAGCTAGGCAGTCGCTGAAATCAAAGAATTGGCCCAGGTAAGATGGCACGCCCGCATACTGAAGGGGCACATTACTGTTGCGAACCACAAGCCCTGCTACAACAACCTGGGCTAAGCTACAACAAAGGCCTCCACGCGCATTCGAAGCTCGACCGGTGAGGACAAGGCGCTTCGGGATCGCAACCTGAATCGCCGTCTATACTCTGTAAGTGGCTACAGACATCTGTTTCCCAGCTGCTTTTTCGCGCTGACGGTCGATTAAAGCTTCTTCGAGCAGGCTGGCCCATGTGCGCAGGTATATAGCCACATCTTCGCGACGGTTGCGGCGCAACCAACGGAAACCGCCAGGCAAGCCAGCCAACACTGATTTGTCAGAGAGGTACTCCAGGTGGTGAATGTCACGGATTTCGAGGCCGGCCTTGAGCATCTGGTCGATAACGGAGTCGACCGGCAGGCCGCTGTGCGGACAATAGTCGTTGGCAAGCTCGCTCCACTCGTCGAGGCGCTCGGTCGCAGCCTGACGGTTGATCTGTTCGGCAGAAAGACCCGTGAGCGACTGGGCCAAGTGGCCGCAATTACAGCGCCCGGCGTGTGCCCACTCGTAATGGGCGCCCTTTTCGAGACGGGCGGCAGTTTCTCGAAGCAGTTCAATCAACGTGTTATTCGCGCGTGCCATAATAATGTGGCAAGCTAAGAAAGGCGGGCATTGGGTGCAACCATAGCGCAGACTTTTTGGCCGGGCGATTTGCCTGAGCGCGCTTTCGTACTTGTTCCAGGCGCACGCGGACGCGTAGGTAAGTGGTTTCGTATCTCAAACAACATGCAAAGTTCTTTATCCACATGGCGCTGAAACTCCGCTCCCCCGACGCCTGCCTTTTTGACTGTATTTCCCTGGGTGAAATCATGCTGCGGCTGGACCCTGGTGATGGCCGGGTGCGTACGGCCCGGCACTTTCAGGCCTGGGAGGGCGGTGGCGAATACAACGTGACCCGCGGGCTGCGTCGGTGCTTCGGTCTGCGCACTGCGGTGGTGACCGCCTTTGCCGAGAATGAGGTGGGACGCCTGATTGAGGACTTCATTCTGCAGGGTGGGGTGGATACGCGATTCATCCAGTGGATGCCCTACGATGGGGTTGGGCGCACGGTGCGTAACGGGCTGAACTTTACCGAGCGCGGGTTCGGTGTGCGGGGCGCGGTGGGCGTGCCCGATCGTGGCAATGCGGCTGCCAGTCAACTCAAGCCCGGCGACATCGACTGGGACCACATTTTCGGCGAGTTGGGCGCGCGCTGGTTTCATACCGGTGGCATTTACGCGGCCCTCAGCGAGTCCTCGGCCGCGGTTACCGAGGAAGCCGTCCAGGCGGCCAATCGCCACGGCACAATTGTCTCCTACGATTTGAACTACCGGCCCTCGCTCTGGAAGGCGATCGGCGGCCACGCAAAGGCGCGCGAGGTCAACCGTCGCATCGCGCAGTACGTGGATGTGATGATCGGCAACGAAGAGGATTTTACCGCCTGCCTCGGCTTTGAGGTGGAGGGTGTCGACGAAAATCTGGCGAACATTCAGGTGGCGGCGTTCAAGCAGATGATTGAATCGGCCGTGCAGGCGTTTCCGAATTTCAAGGCGACGGCCACCACGTTGCGCGCGGTGAAAACAGCCACGGTCAATGACTGGGGCGCGGTTTGCTGGCACGATGGGCAGTTCCACGAAGCGATCCACCGGCCCGAGTTGGAGATTTTCGACCGCGTGGGTGGCGGCGACAGCTTTGCCAGCGGGCTGATTTACGGCTTCCTGGCACACAATGACGCCGCCAGGGCAGTCGATTACGGTGCCGCGCACGGTGCTCTGGCCATGACCACTCCCGGCGACACATCGATGGCGACCCTTGCCGAAGTCGAAAGCCTCATGAAGGGCGGCAGCGCGCGGGTGAAACGTTAGGGGCGTAGCGTTGGCTTGCGTTGGTGTACGACGCTGTCAGGATTAGTAAATAATATGAGCCAACCGCCAGAGGTACCGCCTGCAGCTGATTCGCCCGCATCGCCTGAGCCCAAAACGCGATACCGGCTTCCGGGCTGGGCCTGGTTGCTGATGCTGGCGGCGGGTACGCTACCCACCTTGTGGATCCTGGGCGTGTCCAATCTCAGCAGCTACGGCGTCGGTACCGTCATCGGAAAGGGCGTCGGCGCGATGATCCTCGGTTGGGTTTTCGGGTGCATTCTTTTTTACCTGTCGAAGCGCTCCCTAATGGTTGGCCGCATCGCGGCTGTCGTAGGCGCGGTCGTTGTGGGTGCTGCGTCCGTGCCGGCGCTTTTGGAACAGCGCGAGGCTCGAATCAAAAATGAGTCTGAGGAAGAGGCATTGCAGGATCTGCGCGACGATTATGAAAAGCTTCTGGAATCAGAGGACGCAGACCCGGAGGCAGTCATCGAAGCGGGCGTGGAGATGCGACAGAAAGCCACCGAGCGTCTGCAACAGGCAGCGGATGACGCGTCGGACCCGGATTTACAAAAACTAATGAGTGCGCTGACTGCGGACATCGAGGCTATGTCTCGCAGTGCCAATCAAATTGCCGAGGCTCAACTCGCCTTCTCCAACAGTGAGTTTCCCATGCGGATGGGTTCTGACAAGTCTGAGGCATTGCGTGCGGAGTACGCTATCCTGCAGACGGCCATTGACCGCATGCAGGCACATCGTGCGCTGCTACTGGGTGCCGATGAGCGCATCGAGGCAAAGGTGAAAGCGGTTCCAGATGTACCCGCGAGCAGCAAGCGCGATTTCTTGGCGGGTTTCCTTAACAGTTATAATCGCAATCTGAAAGGGAATGTTGAAGCGCTGGATGTCAGCATTTCCTACCTGCGCCACTACGAAGAGGTACTGGATTTTCTTGAGGCGAACCTGAGCGAATGGACTCACGTCGAGGACGTTGGCCCAGTCTTTGACACCACTGCGCTGACAGACCAGTATAGCGAACTCTGGAACGCCTTTTTGGACAAAGAAGCCGAGATTAACGCAGCTTACTGAACGAGCGCTTGTTCAGAACGACTTGGCGAAGTCATCGGAGCCGGCATCAGTTGAGGTGGTTGGCTCCTTTTGAAAGGCGGAGTTGGCGATGAGCTGTTTTAAGTGCGCCTCATAAGCAGCGGCGTTCAGTGGCAGCTCGATGGTTTCGCCTCGGGCCGAGGAGTAGAGCATCGCGTTGGCCAGTTCGACGGAATGGATGCCCTCGGCAGCCGGGGCGAGCAGCTCCGCGCCCTCGGAGATGGCCGCCACAAAGTTTTGCATGATGCCCACGTGCTGCGCGGCCTGCCCGTCGATCTGGATTTTTTCGACGGTGGTTTCTGGCTTCTCGAAGGCTTTCTCGGAAACCGCGCAGTGCTGGCTGGTAGGCACCCGGTTGCGCGTGAAGATGAAGTCCTTGCCCTCGATGACGATCTTGCCGTTCTCGGCGGCGATCTCGAGGCGGTTGGTGCCGGGGGCTTCGCCGGTGGTGGTGATGAAGACCCCCGTGCAGCCGTCGTCATACTCGAGGTAGGCGGTGACGTCATCCTCGACTTCGATGTTGTGGTACTTCCCGTAGTGGCAAAAGGCGCGCACCCTTTGTGGCATGCCGAAGAGCCACTGGAAAAGATCCAGTTGGTGGGGACACTGGTTGAGCAGTACGCCCCCGCCTTCGCCCTGCCAGGTGGCGCGCCAGCCCCCGGAAGCGTAGTAAGCTGCCGTCCGAAACCAGTCGGTAATGGTCCACTGGATGCGGTTGATCCGGCCCAACTGACCGCCGCCGATCATTTCTCGCAGCTTGCCGTAGCGCGGGTCGGTGCGCTGATTGAACATGGCCGCGAACACCTGCTGCTTGTTGGTGTGGGCGGCGATGAGGCGCTCGCAATCGGCCTTGTGCACCGAGATGGGTTTTTCCACCAGCACATGGCAGCCGGCCTCCAGGGCGGCGATGCCCAGCGCGGTGTGATCAAAGTGCGGCGTGGCAATGAGGATCGCGTCGGCGACCCTGGCCTGGAGCAGGGCCTCGGGGCTATTAAAGGCTGGGACCTCGGGTAAGCGCTTGTGCCTTTCGGGATCGTAGTCGCAGACGGCAACCAGTTCAGCCCCGGGGACTTTGTTGGCCAGCAGCGATTTGGCGTGGGAGGTGCCCATGTTGCCAATACCTATAATGGCGAAGCGAACGTTACTCATGGTTTTTCAAGCGCAGGCGGTGGGTTTGCTCGGAGATCGAGTTGGCGGGGAGGGAATCGCCAGGACTGCTCACATCCTCGGCAGGTGTCTTGGTGGAAGCCAGATTTTTCCGCCGCCTGGCCAGGTAGTCGCTAATCCATGTAAGGCGTGTACTCGGGGACGAACTCGCGCAGCATTTGCTTGATCTTATTGCGTTCGAGGCGGTTAACATCGTCGGTCACGCTGGTGAGGAAATCGTAAACTTGGTCGATTTTGGCGTTCAACTCAGGGCGCATGCGCATGCAGTAGACCTGCGGATGCCTTGTCTTTTCGGAATCCTCGTCCTGGTGCTGCAGTTCCTCAAAGAGCTTTTCGCCGGGGCGCAGGCCGATGAACTTCACCTCAATATCGGTGTCGGGCTGCAGCCCATGTAGTTCGATCATCAGATGGGCAATTTCGACAATCTTGATCGGCTTGCCCATATCGAGGATGAAAATCTCCCCGCCCGCGCCCATGGTGGAGCTTTGCAAGACAAGCCCGACAGCCTCATGGATGGTCATGAAGTAGCGCGTCATCTCCGGGTGGGTGACCGTGATCGGGCCCCCGTGTTCGATCTGGCGCTTGAAAATAGGGATCACTGAACCCGATGAGCCCAGGACGTTACCGAAGCGCACCGCCATGAAGCGGGTGGTGTTGCCCTCGAGTTTCTGGACCTGCTGGATCGCGATTTCGGCCAGGCGCTTGGAGGTGCCCATCACGCTGGTGGGCCGAATAGCCTTGTCCGTTGAAATGAGGGTGAAGCTCTCAACGTTGTACCGGCTGGCCAGGCGGGCGAGGTTGGCCGTGGCGAGCGAGTTGTTATTGAGGGCCTCGCTGGGCTGGCTCTCCATCAGCGGCACATGCTTGTGGGCGGCGGCGTGGTAGATGATGTCGGGCCGGAAGTGGTCAAAAATGTACTCCATGCGCTCGTGGTCCCCGATGTCGGCCACCAGCGAGAGCAGGCTGACACCGTGTCCGTCGGTTTCGAGTTCGTGGCTGATCGCAAAGAGCTGCACCTCACTCTGGTCGATCAGAATCAGGCGCGACGGACCATGCGCGGCGATCTGCCGGCAGAGTTCCGAACCGACGCTCCCTCCGGCTCCGGTCACCATCACGGTCTTGGCATGAATCAACTCGTGGATGGCCAGTTCGTCGCTCTCGAGCACGTCACGTCCGAGCAGGTCGTCGACCTTGACCGGACGCAGCTGGTAGGGGCGGATCTGGCCGTTGAGCATCTCTTGCGGCGAGGGCACGATCTGCAGGTCGAAGCCGAGCTCGAGGCTTTGGGAGACCAGAAAGCGAATCAACATCTGCGGGGCGGCCGGCATGGCTAGCACCACCAGGTCGATGTCGTAGCGCACAATCTGCGTCTTGAGGCTGCGGATGTCGCCCACCACACGCAGCCCGTGGATGTTGTGGCCGATCTTGCTGGGGTCATCGTCGAGAAAAATGAGCGGGCGCTTGCCGTAGCCACGCTTCAGTTGCAAGTCCCGCGCGAGTGCCGACCCGACAAAGCCCGCGCCGATGATCGCCACATTGCTGACCGAGGAACTTCCCGTTTCGCTGATGCCTAGGGCATCGCCTCGGATGGTCTGAACCAGCCCGCGAAACGTCCCGATCAGCATGACCGAGAGCATGAAGTCGATCAGGATGATCCCGCGCGAGGGGACCTCGTTGTCCTGAGCGGCGTCCTCGTTGCCTTCAAAAACCTGCCACAGGTAAAAGAGAAAGGCGGCATGCACCCCTAACGCGCCGGCCAGCCGGTAAAAGTCCTGGGTGCGCAGGCGGATGAAAAGCGCATCGAACTGCCCGAAGGAATACAGGATGACCATCTTCAGCGGCAGCATCCACAGCAGCACCTCGACGAATTCGGCGAAGAAACCGCGCGTCAGGTTGAAGTCATAGCGCAGCAGGTACGCCAGATAAAGACTCAGCGCGCACAAGAGGCAGATGATGAGAACGTAGAGCAGGCGCTCGCGGGCTACTTGCTGGCTGACCATGGCAGTCCCATTAAGCGGACAAAAGGGCGTTTCAGGAAAGCCCACCTTCCTGCAAGAAAGGGCCTGGGGTCACAAGGATTAAATCTGGCCGCTTCTGTCACGTTTTTTTGACACAGGTGAACGCGATTGACCTGCAAGCCCCCCGGGCCTAAACCGCGAGGGCTTTGCTTAATGGCTCGCTGGCCGATGCCACTTCCTGGGATGGACCACGTTACGATCCTCATTTTTCTGGCTGGGCTGCTCTGCAGCTTCGTCTCGGCGTGGGCAGCGACCAGGCTTTTGACCTACCTGGCACCCAAGCTGGGCTGGATGGATGAGCCCGATTACCGCAAAGTGCACGAAACACCCATCCCGCGTCTGGGCGGGATTGGCATCTTTTGCGGCTTTTCGGCGGGCATTCTGTTTTTTGGTGCCATAGGATACTTTCTGCCCGAGTACATCGAAAAGGTGCCGCTGCCGTCCCGGTTCTTTCTGGTCGGCACCTTCATGGTCGGGCTGCTCGGCCTGGTGGACGACATCCGGGGCATCGATTTCAAGCAGAAGCTGGTGTTTCAGTGCCTGATCGCAGTGTTCATGGTTCTAGCCGGGTACCGCTTCGCTCCGGACTTCACGGTGTTCACCGTCCTGGCCCCGTATTCGGAGTACATCTGTATCCCGATCACATTTCTGTGGATCATCGGCGTGATGAATGCGCTGAACCTGATCGATGGTCTGGATGGTTTGGCCGGGGGTCTCTCGCTGATCGCCCTGATCACGATAACGCTTTGTTGCCTGGCCCTGGGCGGGGGCGTCGAGTTGACCCTGTTCTTTGCCATGGCCGGCGCGTTACTCGGATTTTTGCGTCTGAATTATCACCCAGCTTCAATCTTCATGGGAGACACCGGCAGCCTGTTTTTGGGCTTCGTGGTTTCCACCTACGCGCTTTCGACGACGCAACAGGTGGGTAACGTGCTTTTGTTTTTCATCCCGGTGCTGGCGATCATGGTGCCGGTTTTTGACACGCTTTCCTCAATGGCCCGGCGCAAGTTACGCGGACGCCCGATGTTTTACCCGGACAAGGACCACATCCACCACCGTCTGCGCTACCACAAGCACCTGTCCCATCAAGATACGGTGCTTGTACTGTACGCCATTGCGTCGGTTTTCGGGCTCTGCGCGGTGCTGATCGCCTGGCTGCCGCCCGTATGGGGGGTCCTGCCGCTGGCGGGCTCGGGCCTGTTCCTCTTCGTAGTCATGAAGAAGCTGGAGTACCTCGACTACAAAGGCTGGAAGGCTGCAAGGCGGCGCGCACGCCAGGCCAACATGCGCCCCGGGCTACGTCTGGGCGGATTGACCGGAAAGAACATCCGCTGGGACCCGCCCAGCCGAAAAAACGTGCCGCGCTCCGGGGGACTACTTGCTGCGCTGCTTAAGCGCTGAGTCGTTGTGCTCAGGCGTAGGCGATTTGTAGACGCAGCGGCTGCGCCGGTTTGGCGGTCAGCGCCCGGCTGAAACGCAGCGCAATTCGACCTTTACCAGCGTCTTCAAGGCTCACCTGCTTGGCGGCGACCTTTTTGCTGCCAAGAGCCACGGTAACGGACTTTGCCGCAGCCTCTTTGTCGGCCAGTTCCAGATCGATCTGCTGGGCGCGAAAGCTCCCGGCCACCGGTTCGACGGTGACGGTCTCCCCGCCCTTGCGGGTACTCCGAATAAAGTGCGCAGTCCCGCTCCCGTGCGCAAAAAACAGCTTGAGCGGGGCTGCCTCGAACTTCGGGGCAAAGGTAAACGCGTCGCCCCGTATGGCCAAGCCGAGCGCGCCGTGGAGAAGACTCCAGGCGGACATCGGTCGGTAGTAATGGCCGCCAAACTCCTGGTGGTCGAAGTAGCGTCCGCACTTACGGTAGCGGTCGTCGACGTTGCGGACGATCTTCAGCGCGTCGCGGGCCATCCCTTCGTAAAGCAGGAAAGCGGCGAAGGCCAGTTCTACGCCGGTCCAGACGGTGTTGGCCTGGTCGTTCCAGCAATCTTTGTCGACTTCGTGATAGAAGACGTCGCCGGGCCACTGGCAGTTGGCCAGACCAAGGTCCTCGCGGTAGTTGCGCTTTAGGATCGCTTTGAGGGCTTTCTTTTTGCGTGCGGCGGAATGTGCCAGCAGCGGCGGTAGCGCGCATTGGTGGTTGGTGTACTGGCCGATCAACTGATCGCTCAGGCAGCCTGCGTCACGGTCGCCGCGAATTTTGCCGCCCACGTCGTTGTAGAGGTCGTAGTACTCGCCGTTCCAGAGCTTTTCCTCGAAGACTTTTTCACCGCGCGCGAGCCAGTCGCTGAAAGCCTTCTCTGAGGCGTCGTCGCCGAGAATGCGCGCAGCCTCGATTGCGTACGCGAGCGCCGACAGCCACAAGCCCGCCACGTAACTCGCCGGTCCGTACATCGGAAAGTTGTCGTAGGTGCACATGGACCCTTCCATGTCCGGCAGGCCGTCCCCGTCCTTGTCGCGTTCGCGGTGCACGTAATTGAGGGCCTTGACCACGCTGGGCCACATCTCTTCGAGGAACGCGCGATCTTTGGTGAAGAAAAAATTTCGCACGGTCAGGATGGCGTACTGGCTGGGCAGATCCAGGCGGCTGTGCACGTGCTCAGTCGTTTCAAAGATGTGGAAGTTGCACGGTACCGCGTGCGAAATCTCACCATTGCGTCGTTGGATGCGCTTGTGGGCGCGCATCATTGCCTGATCGAGTTCGGGGAACAGCGAGGCAGTTGCGATCGAGCCATACAGACCGACGTCGATGGTGGCGACGGGCCCCTTGCGCTCCTTGGGCAGCAGCCCCTCCTGAATGCCGAAGTCGCCCTCCTGGGTGTACCAGCTCGAGAAGGTAAACTGGGTGAGGTTTGAGTTGATCTGCTCCAGCACGTAGCGCGGCAGCGAGCTGTCGAAAAAGGCGTCGTGGAACTGCCGCGTTTGCGCCTGGAATGTGCGGCGGTTTTTCTGCAGGTACCGCGCGGTATCGGCGGAATCCTTCAGAAAGTTTGCGTAGAAGTGCCCCTCCAGAACTTTGGGCGGGGTCTTGCCTGCCTTCATCTCGCGCGGCGTCAGCCCGGCGTAGAGGTTCGGGAAATGCCAGGCGATGACGAAGGAGTGCTCAAACGACTGGCCTTTCTTGGTGAACCGCGCATCACGCCCGACGGTGGCCCAAATCCGGTCGCCCCCCTTTTTTTTGCCGGTCTTGGGGTCCTTGTTGTTGCGGCCTTCGGTGGCGTTGATGTCGGGCAGCTTGGGCGAGCGCAGGAAGATTTCGTAGTAGGGGTGGCGGTGCTCCCAGCCGACGTAGTAAGTCGATGCGGCGCCGGCGGAGAAGAGCGTCTGCGTGCCGTAGGAGGTATGGGCCTCGTCCATGCCGGTGGCGGTCATGGTGGCGAGGACACCGGACTTCTCGCGGCGGGCGGTCGTCTTGTAGGCCTTGTCCTCAACGTCGTAGCCCACGCAGTTGCGCCAGGCGGCGGTCAGCAGCACGTCGACCGGCTGGGCCGTGGTAGCTGTCACGGTGAAGTCGCAGTAAAAGCCCGGGAGCGAGGAGTCGGTGCTGGTGTGGGGGATGAACGGGTGCCAGGCCAGCAGGGCGATGGCGAAGGGCATATCGGCATCAGTGAAGCGCAGGTGCGCGAAGGGCTAGCTGGCGGCGTAGTCGATGGCGGCGACCCCGTCCAGCCAGGGGAATTCGTAGATTTGGGTGGGGATGTTGCCCACACGGTAACCCTCATCGATCTGCAGCACCTTCATCTTCGGGCACTGGCCCTTCACCTGGTAGCGCACGACGAAAAAGAGGATGCTGCCCTGGTCGAAGGGCAGGAGCGGCCCGGTGCCCAGGGGCATGTTGTTAAAAGCGCCCCAGTTGTAGAAGCAGCCGTCCTTGCGCAGCTCGGCACCGCCGCTGCCGATGCCCCCGAGGTAGATGCCGCTGCGGGCCTTATCGGCGCGGCGCATGGTGGTGGAGGCCGGCAGGGCGACCGGGCTAGGGAAGGCTTTGGCGGCTCGGCGCGCCTTCGGGGTTTGGGCAGTTTTCGGCATGATGGCTACCGATCAGCAAGCCACC
>JBHJGM010000023.1:0-9431 GCA_050331815.1 Opitutales bacterium
CGAAGAAGTCGGCCAGTAAGGAGGGTTCTGGCAGCGAATCGGAGAAGTCCAAGGGGAGCCAGGCGCCTTTTAAGAAAGCGCGCACGGGCAAGACGCGGGCTCCGTTTGGCACAGGTGAAATGGCGCAGGCGCAGGTGCATCTGGCCCAGGCAACGTGGGGCGGGCGCTTTGCCGAAGGGCCCACGGGCTTGATGCAGCGCTTTAGCGAGTCGGTGAGCTTTGATGCACGGCTGGCGCGTTTTGACGTTGCTGGGTCGAAGGCTCACGCGTCGATGCTGGCGCACTGCGGGCTGATTCAGGCCAAGGAGCGGGACGCGATTCACAAGGGGCTGGACAAGGTGCTGTCGATCATCGAGGCGGGAGAGTTTCCCTGGGACATCCGGCTCGAAGACGTGCATATGAACATCGAGCAGGCGCTTTTGCAGGAGACGCCGGCTGCCGCCAAGCTGCACACCGCGCGCAGTCGCAACGACCAGGTGGCGACGGACATGCGGCTGTTTTTGAAGGAAGCCTGCGCGCAGCTCGATCTGGCGTTGAAGGCGGTGATGTCGGCCCTGGTGCAGACCGCCGCGGCCAACCAGCAGATGTTGATTCCCGGGTACACGCACCTGCAGCGGGCGCAGCCGGTCAGCGCTGCGCATCACCTGCTCGCTTACGTGGAGATGTTTGATCGTGATCGCCGGCGCTTTGAAGTAGTGGCCGATCACGCGAACTGGTGCCCGTTGGGCTCGGGCGCTCTGGCAGGAACCACCCTGCCGATCGATCGGGAATTCGCCGCCAAGGAACTGGGCTTTGTCGACGAAAAGGGCGTCGTGCGCTTAACCCGCAACAGCATGGACGCGGTGAGCGACCGGGACGTTTATCTGGAGTTCGTCAACGCCTGCGCGTTGTGTGGGGTGCATTTCTCGCGACTGGCCGAGGACCTAATCCTCTGGAACACGGCAGAGTTCAACTTTGTGAAGTTGCCGGAGGGGTTAACGACGGGCTCGAGCCTGATGCCGCAAAAGAAGAACCCGGATTCGCTGGAATTGATTCGGGGTAAGGCGGCGCGTTTGCACGGGCAGGTCACGCTGCTGCTGACGCTGATGAAGGGGCTTCCGCTGACGTACAATCGCGATTTGCAGGAAGACAAGAAGCCGGTCTTTGATGCGTATGATACGACACTGGATTGTCTGCTGGTGCTGGCCGAATGCGTGAAAGGCCTGACCTTCAACAAGGGCCCGTGTGGGGCGGCGGTGGCTGATCCGTGGCTGCTGGCAACCGACCTGGTGGATTACCTGGTGGAGAAAGGGATTCCCTTTCGCGAGGCGCACCACCGCATCGGCAAGCTGGTGGCGCTGGCCGAGAAGGAAAAACAGCCGCTGGATAACTTGATGCTATCGCAGGTGCAGGCGATCGATGAGCGCTTTGAGGCGGACTGGATCAAGGTCTTTCAAAAAGAACGTGCGCTGCAGCGCCGCGAGCAGGTGGGCATGCCTGGGGCTAAGGCGGTGGCTGGCGAGTTGGCCCGCTGGACGCAAATCTTGCAGTTGCCGACCGAAGCTAAGGGAGACTGAGGTGCGATGTCGGCGTGGATGTCGAGCTCTGGGCGGACGAGGGCGCGGCCGTGGCACGGGTGGCGGAGGCTGCCGTGAGCGGGCAAGCAGCCAGCGAGGTTGCCGGAGGGGACCTTCAGGCGCGTGAGCCGTTGCGCGCGTTCATGTGGAGGTTCCGGTTCAATTACCTGTTCGGTGCCTTCAATGGGATGACCTGGCTGATCGCGTTGGGTGCGCCGATGGTGCTGCTGGCCGAAGCGCTGGGAGCGACACCGGCACAGGTGAACCTGTGCTACAACTTCGTATTTTTGCTGCTGCCGGTACAGGTGCTGGCCACCGCGCTGACGCCCTACCTGGGTTTCAAAAAGCAGATGCAGGCGGCCTGGGGTGCACGGGTGCTCTGCTTGCTGGTGCCGCTTGGGATTGCCGTTGTTGGTCCGGCTACCCCGGCACCCGCCTGGATGTTGTGGGCGTTGATCGCGAGCGTATTCATGTTTTCACTACTGCGTTCGCTGGGCAGCCCAGTCGTACTGCCCTGGCTGCAGGCGATACTCCCGGAAGGGCAGCGGGGTCGGTACTTTACCACGGACCAGAGCGTGACGGCGCTGGTGGGCGTGGGGATTTTGCTGCTGTGCGCGGGGATGGCCGAGTGGATGCGGGGAAGCTACGAGGCCTTTGCCTGGCAATACGCGCTGGCGGTGCTGGGTGGCGTTGGGGCGTGGTTCTGCTTGAGGCAATGGCCGGATGCGCCCAAGCCCAAAATGATGCGCCCGCAGCTGATTTTTTCCGAGCTGCCGCGAGCGGTGCGCCAGGACAAGCCGGTGCGGCAGATCCTTTATCTGAGTGTGGCGCAGGGGATCATGGGCAGTTCTTTCATCCCGCTGACGACGTACTACCTGAAGGTGGAGGCGGGTCTGACGATGTCAGCGATTCTCGTGTATTCGGCGCTTCAATACACGGGCGTAATCGCCGGCTCCTGGGCCCTGCGCAACCTGCTGGACCGCTTTGGGTCGCGCCCGTTTTTCCAACTGTCGCTGCTGGTCGGCGTATGTCTGGATATTTTCTGGCTCTCGCTAGTGCTGACTCAATCGGCGCTGCTGCTGGCCCTGGTGCCGCTGGCGTACATCGGTTTGGGCGTGGGGCTCAGTCCGGCGCAAGCGGCGATGACGCGCTACCTGGCGCAGATCGGAAACTATGAAAACCGCTGCGTGCTGATCGCCGGAATCACCGCTACGGCGGGGGTGGGCAACGCGCTTTTTGCCTACATTTGGGGGCTGACGGTGCAGGGTGACAGTGAGGGTCAGGTCGGGCTGGATATGCAGCGATTTGCGTTTTACTTCGCCTTTGGAATCGCAGTGCGCTGGGCGCTGTTTTACGCGTTTCGCTTTCTTCAAGAAGAACGTCCGGGGGCCGCCTTGCGCTTTTCCAACGCTGGGTTGATCCGACCGATTCGCTATTTTGCCTCGATGATCAATCTTGTGGAGCCGGAGCGACCGAAGAAGCGTGGCACCAAAGGACTGAAAGACCGCCACGATGTCGAGGGACCTCGACGGGACTGATTTGCTGACGCAAATCGCACTATATTTATCTAATGTGTAGGGCAATGAAGCCAAACCATTAGACAGGTTCAGGAATAAACTCGGGCCGCAGTTTGCAGGAACCGAGTGGGAGCCAAGGAAGCGGACAGGACAGTAGTGAAGCAGCCGGAGGCTTAACCAAAGGAATTGGCTGGGTGTCGAGTGACCACAAAGGGGCCGATCTGCTGACGCAAATTTTGCTAGTTCGAGGTCATTTATTTGGCATCGAGCAGCAGCTGCTCGCAGGCTTGGATCCGGGCGTTTACGGAAAGCAGCTTGGGGTGTTTTTCGCGGTACTTGAGTTGCAGGGCCCGTCGTTCGGCGCGCAGGTCGGCCAGGGTGGCCTGCAGAAATTCGCGATCGTGGGTGGGCGTGGCTTCGTGAATCTCGACGATATGCTGGAGGGCGCGTCGCTGCGCCAGGACCTCCGGGTGCTTCTCGCGGTATTTTTCGAGCAGTTCGTGCAAGGCGATGGTGGCCTCCGAGTAGGCACGCTCTATTACGGCGGGGTCGAGCGAGTCGGCGCTCAGGTTTGGAAAATCGGTCTCAATGGAATCGATGCGAGCCATCGCCCGTTGCATGGACGGGTGTTTCTCTGCGTAGTGAGTTTCAAGCCAGGCGCGGTGGATCAGTTCCTTGAGGTAGAGGCTTTGCACCGCACGCGGAGGCGCAGTGGGCGTGTCCGCAGGCAGCAGATTTGGAACGAACAGACAGGCAAGCAGCGCAAGATGGATTCGCATGGGATGGTCAGGCTTTTAATTTTAACCGGCGAAAGGATGGGAGGTTTCCGAGGACTGCGTGACGGGCGTCTAGGCCATTGGTTGGCCGTTGAAGCCCCAGTGGGTGCGGGGGATATCGTTGGCGATGATGTGGACGCGGTCGGGCGCGGTGCCGAGCGTCTTGCGCGCGTGATCAGTGAGGAGTGCGATGACCGGGGCGAGCTTTTCGGCAGTCAAGCCGAGGGCATCGAGTTGGAAGGTGGCGGCGGGTGCGCTGGCTGTGCCCATGGCAATGGCCTCGGCTTTATGGAGGGAAACAAGCATGTACTGCGGGTCTTTGCCCAGGGCCTGCGCGACCGCGGTGCAGAGTTTGTTGGCGAAATTTTGCGAGGCGGCCGCATCGAGTGGCGTGTTGTGCTGAACGGTGAGAGAAGGCATGGATTTACGGGGTTAGTGCTTAGTATTTAGTTTCTGGTGCTTTGTGGTTAGTACCTAGTGATTAGTGTTTAATGGTTGGTGCATGGTGCCCAGGGATTCGTGATCGGGTGCTTGATACGTTGGCGATTTAGTGGTGAAGGACCGCGGGCGTTTGCGGGTAGATTATTCGCGTTCGCCATCAGGGGACGAGGCGTGGGCGGTGGGCTCATTGGTGATCCGATCGAAATCGGCGTGGATGATCATAGGGCGGCAGCAGATTTCGCAGTCGTAGTCGAGGTCCGCAGGACACTCGTCGGGTGCAGGCATGGGCACGAAGAAAGGCTGGAAACAGAATGGGCAGACGACTCCGGCGTGGAGGTGCATGGGGGCGGGAAGAGTGCTTGGTGTTTAGTACTTAGTGCTTAGTACCTGCTTGTTGGTAATGGGTGCTGGGTTGCTTGAGGGAGCTGGAGAGGTTTGTTTGGTATGCTATTAAAGGAGCGCTACAGCTTTAAAATATACTGAGATTTTCGTTATGCCGCTCTGGTTGTTTAAGGCCTAATTATCCTTGTTCAGAGCATTGCGGCCAGGGCCTGGGGGTCCTGGGTGGGTTCGAGGCACTGGGTGCCGACGCAGAGTTGGAAGCCGGCGGGGGCCTGCGGGTCGAGTGAGGCGTCGAAGAGGTGGGCCGGGCGGTGCGGCTGGGGCTGGTCGTCGGAGCCCTGGAGAGCAGCTGTGAGGTCTCGTAGTTGATCTATGGATACGTCCTTGAATTTGATGACGGCCAGGCCGACGGCTTCGGCGGTGACGGCGGCGAGGTAGTGGCTGGCGGCGGAGGGCGCGCGCTCGGCCAGGGTGGCGTAAGCGGGGCGCAGGGCGGCGGCACGGGTCGCGTAGTCGGCGATGCCGGTTAAGGCGTGAAGGCGCGTCAGCGCGTGGGCGTAGGCGGCGTGTCCACTGGGGGTGGCGTTGTCGAACCAATCTTTTTGGCGGCCCATGGGGATGTCGGCGGCGTCGCGGGCGGTGGTGAAACAGCCTGGCGCGTCGGGGTCGCTGAAAAAGGCGTGGATGGTGTGGCAGAGGGCTTCGGCGCGGTGGATCCAGAGGCTGGCGCTGCCGGGGGTGACGGCTTCGGCTTTTTCGGACAGGACGCAGGCGGCTTCGGCGAGCCAGGCGTAGTCGTCGAAGGTGCCATCGAAACGCGGGCCGCTGGGCAGGCCCTCGGGCGTGTCGGCGGGCGCGTAGTAGACGGCGTATAAACGGTCGTATCCATCCTGGTGATACGCGCAGTTTTGCCAGATGAATTCGCCGGCCTCGGCGGCGAGGGTGTGCCAGTCGGGGCGGTTAAAGGCGAAGGCGGCTTCGGCGAGCCCGCGAATGAGCAGGGCGTTCCAGGCGGTGAGTTGCTTGGTGTCTTTGCCGGGCGGGATGCGTTGCAGGCGGGTTTCGAGGAGCTTCGCGCGCAGGGGGGCCAGTTCGGTGCGTTTGGCGAAGTCGTTGAAGGTCTGGACCGGGTTGGAGGTGCCGTTTTCGAAGTTGCCGCTTTCGGTGATGGCGTAGGCGCGGCAAAAGCGTTCGGCGTTGTCGAGACCGAGAATCTGGCGGATTTCGTCGGGGGTCCAGACGGTGTACTTGCCCTCGTGGCCCTCGCTGTCGGCGTCGAGGGAGGCGTAGAAGGCGCCGCCGTGGGCACGCATTTCGCGCTGGAGCCAGGCGACGGTTTCCTCGGCCACAGCGCGGTACAGCGGGTCGCGATAGCGCAGGTAGGCGCGGGCGTAGGCCGACAGCAGCAGCGCGTTGTCGTAGAGCATTTTTTCGAAGTGGGGGATGATCCACTGCGCGTCGACGCTGTAGCGGGCGAAGCCTCCGCCGATCTGGTCAAAGAGCCCGCCGCGGGCCATGCGGTCGAGGGTGAGACGGCAGGCGAGGTCGAGGGCTTGGGCAAAGTCGCGGCGGGACTCGGCGGCGGCGGAACCGCGGATGGCCTGAAGGAAGTTGAGGGTCATCGATGGCGGGAACTTGGGCGCGGAGCCGAAGCCACCGTCGGTGCGGTCGAGGGTCTGGAGAATGGCCTGGGCGGCGGGGAGCAGTTGCGCGTTGTCGAGGGGGCGGGGTGCGGCTTTGTCCTCAGCGCTACCGAGTGGGGTGCGGGCGGTGGCGGCGAGGTTTTCGGCGATGTTGTCGGCGTTTTCGAGGAGCTCGGGGCGATTTTTCTGGAAGTGCTCGGAGACGCGCAGAAGCAGTTGCGGCCAGGGGATGAGGCCCTGTCCCCGGTCTTCGGGCGGGAAGTAGGTGCCGCCGAAAAAGGGGCGCTTGTCAGGCAGGCAAAAGACGTTGAGGGGCCAGCCGCCGCGCTGAATGATCATCTGGACGGCTTCCATGTAGAGGCGGTCGAGGTCGGGGCGCTCCTCGCGGTCGAGCTTGATGCAGACGAAGTGCTGGTTCATCAGGCCGGCGATGTAGGGATCCTCAAAGCACTCGTGCGCCATGACGTGGCACCAGTGACAGGCGCTGTAGCCGATGGAGACCAGGACGGGCTTGTCGGCGTCAACGGCGGCCTGCCAGGCTTCGTCGGACCAGGGATACCAGTCGACGGGGTTGTCGGCGTGCTGGCGCAGGTAAAGGGAGTTTTCGCGGGCGAGTCGGTTCATGCGTCGATTTCTTTTAGTAACCACGAATGAGCACGAATTTGCACGAATGGCGAAGGCGAAACCCGGACTGTCTGAAAGCCAACCACGGAGGTACGGAGATCCAAAGAGGGGCCCAGAGAGAAAGAAAAGAACAGGAAAAACGGGATTTTTTGGAAATTGATATACATCTGTGGTTAAATTTCTTGTCCGCTTATTTTATTACAACTCAGGACAAAAAACTGATTTATACTAGGCGCTTCCAGGTCGTCCGGTTATCCTGTCTAATAAATTTTCAGGCGCCCATGCGCCTTCGCGACCTTCATGTTCAAAGCTGTGCCTGCGTCCCCGCCGCAGCACTTATGCCTGGTAATACTTTCCAGGTCTTCCTGTCGTTCTGTTAAAAAATCCTTCGTACGCCTATGTTGAATTCGGAGTCTCTAAAGTTAAAGGTAGTTTTCGTGGTTGCGAAAGAGGGGGGTTGAAAATGTTTGAGAAGGTGGCGAGGCTTGGATAGAGTTTTGGTTTATGGAGGGATGGGACGGATGGAGGTGACCGCACGAGGCCGTATCCAGGTCTTGCCGGATACGGTGGCCAACCAGATTGCGGCGGGCGAGGTGATCGAGCGTCCGGCGGCGGTGGTTAAGGAGCTGGTCGAGAACAGCCTGGACGCCGGGGCGACGCGGGTGCGGGTGCGTTTTGTCGGCGCGGGAAAGCAGCTGATTGAAGTCGAGGACGACGGCTGCGGGATGAACCCGGACGATGCCCTGTTGGCCCTGGAGCGGCACGCCACGAGCAAATTGCGCGTGGCCAGCGATTTGAACGCCGTGCGCACGCTGGGCTTTAGGGGGGAGGCGTTGCCGTCGATCGCGAGCGTGTCGCGCTTTACGCTGAAGACGCGGGAGGCGGATTTTGCGGAAGGGGTCGAGGTGCGGATGAACGGCGGCAAACTGCTGGACCGGCGGGCCTGCGGGATGCCGCCGGGGACGCGGATTTCGGTGGCGCACCTATTCAATTCGGTGCCCGCCCGGCGGAAATTTTTGCGCACGGACGCGACGGAGGCAGCGCACATCGTCCAGTTGCTGCGGCTGTACGCGGTGGCGCACCCGGGGGTGGCCTTTACCCTGGAGGAAGGCAGCCGGGTGATTTTTCGCTCGCCGGCTTGCACGCGTCTGGCGGACCGGGTGGCGGAGATTTGGGGGCGGCAACTGGCCGAGACGCTCATCGCCCTGTCAGATGGGGACGAGATGGCGGACTGTGCGGCGGGGCTGCGGTTGAGGGGCCTGATCGGACAGCCCGGACGCGGGCGAGCCACGCGGCAGGAGCTGATCACCCTGGTCAACGGGCGCCCGGTGGAGAGTCGGGCCCTGTATTACGCGATCGTAGAGGCCTACGAGGGGCTGCTGCCCAAGGGACGGTATCCGGCGGGCTTTTTGTTTTTGGAGATCGGACCGGAGCGGGTCGACGTGAACGTGCATCCGGCCAAGCGGGAGGTGCGTTTCCGCGAGGAGGGTCGGGTGCGTGCGTTTGTGCGCGAAGCCTTGCAGACGCGGTTACGGGAACTCGGCTCGATGGCGAACACGGCGACGCCCGTTTCGGAACGGAAAACGCCGGAGTCACAGCCCGCCACCACACCGGCGGACCTGCCGGGGGGCGCGCAGGCGGCGGAAGCGGCGGCCCCCTTCGATACGGTGGGAACGGCGCGCATGCGACCGCCCCGACCTGCCTATCGGCCTGAACCCGGCGGCCGCGGCAGTGGGGGAAGCGGCGATGTCCGCGCCAGCGAATTTTCCTCAGCTCAATCAGGTTGTCGGCAGCCGACGGAAACCTCCGGTGCCGACGGGGAGTCCTCATCGGTCAGCACCGACGCGGCGTGCGGGAGCGAAGCGATCGCGCACTGGCGCTGGCTCGGGTTGCTGGAGGGGCTGCCCGGCTGCGGACTTTTTGAGACGGGTCAGGGCTTAGTCCTGCTGGACGGCGTGGCGGCGGCGCGTCGGGTGCGTTACGAACGGGTGTTGCGCGCTTTGAAGGCGACCGAGGTCGCCGGGCAGGGCCTGCTGCTGGGGCTGCCGCTGGAGTTTTCGCCACTGGCGGCGGCGGCGGTGGAGGCGCACCGTGCGTTTCTGGAGGGCACGGGGTTTGTGCTGGAGCCGTTTGGGCGGCATTTTTACCGCTTACAGGCCGCGCCGGCCTGGCTTGAAACCGAGGCGGCGGCGGAGACGTTGGTGCGTGATCTGGTCGAGCAGTTGCGCGAAAATCGTATCGGAAAGACGGATACGCACGACGGGCAGACGCGGGCTCGAGAGGCTCTGGCCCAACTGACGGTTCGACGGGTCCAAGGCCCCTCGACGTCGGAGGCCTACGAGCACCTGACGGCCCAGTTGATGACGTGTGCGCAGCCGCTGGTCGATCCGGCGGGTAAGCCGACGTTCACCGAGCTGGGCTGGCGTGAACTGGCGAAGCGGCTGGGGCGAGGTTGAGCGGGGCGTTGAACCAAACGCTCAAACCGCAGAGCCACGTAGGATTTTTTAACAGGAAAACAGGAAGACCAGAAAG
>JBHJGM010000024.1:0-42391 GCA_050331815.1 Opitutales bacterium
ACGTGACAGCCGCGCTCCAGTGCACCGACCACCACGGTCTTGTGCGCCGCCGGGATCGTGCAATCGCACACCACCTCCGGCTTGAGTGTATCGATCAGCCCCAGAAAATCCGTCGACACCTCGACCTGCGAGGGGTCAAGCCCGTTGGCCTCACGGCACGCCTTGGCTGCCTCCAGGTTCAGGTCCGCCAGCCCGACCACCTGGCAGTCCTCCCGCGACAACAACGACGGAAACCACGCCTTCGTAATCGAACCACACCCCACCACATACACTCGCTTCTTTGCCTCTGCCTTAGCCACGCATACTCCCTGCCCATCACCCACCGGGTCAAGCCCACAGGCATACCTCAACCGCATTTACCTTGCCTGCTTGCACGACCCCTTGCATCCTCAAATTCCAGTACGATCCAGCAGTCTGCACGCAGAATTTACAGTCCACAGGCGCTTGCTACCAACTTCTCGCAACGCTCGAAGCCCCTCCAACCGACCCGCGCAAATCACCAAGCACCAAAGTCCTCTGGACAACCAGACATCCCGACTTCAATACATCCAGACCTCTCGACTTCCTGACATACAGAACTCACGACCAACCGACATAACCATGCCCGACTCACCCATCGTTCAAAAAGTCGAACCCGGCGAATACTGGTGGTGCGCTTGCGGAAAATCTGACAACCAGCCCTTCTGCGACGGCTCTCACCAGGGCACTGGCGTCACGCCGCAAAAAGTCGTCATCGAGGAAGAAAAAACGGTCGCCTGGTGCACCTGCAAGGCCACCGGCTCGCCTCCCTTCTGCGATGGCTCCCACAAAAACCTCGATTAGCCCGGCTCACCCCCCTCCTGGCCATACGCGTAACTCCCGAGTCATTTGCAGGGCCTCTTTGGATCATTGGCTAAGTGCTCCCTTCCTACCGCCTTTTTACCATCCGCTAGCTGCCTTCCCGCTACTAGCCTTCGCCAACTAGCTCGCACCAAACCGCGATGCATCCGCCTCGCAGTCTAGGCCCGGGTCACCGGGCCTAAGAAAACGCTTGCAAACCGGGCTCAAAAGCTACCTCATGCAGTATAAGGTCAACGTTGACCTACCGTGCGTGCGACAAAATGCCACGCGAAACAGCTAAACCCGCAAAACTCACTTCAACGAAACAAGTATGCCACACCTGCCCATCGGTGCCTCCGGTGCCAAGGGCGGCCAGCTAGAGTAATCTCGGGTTTAGCTAATCAACGCCTGCTTCGGCACGGCTTCCGGTTCACCTGCCATCACGCTGCGCGCGTGCAACAGTGCTCACGGTTTCGCCACCGGCGCTTGCTTCGAAGGCTGCCCGCTTCAAAACAAAGCAAGATACAATGCCTGAAAGTCTATTCGTGGGCAACCTGCCCTTCTCGTGCACTGAAGAGGAAGTCGGTGACCTGTTCACCCCCTTCGGCGAAGTTAACTCCGTAAAAATTATTCTCGACCGCGAAACCGGTCGCTCCCGTGGCTTCGCTTTCGTTGAAATGGAAGCCGGCCACGAGGAAGCCATGAACCAGCTCAACGGCTCTGATTTCCAGGGTCGTCCGCTGAAAATCAACCAGGCCCGCCCCCGCGAGGAACGTCCCTTCGGGGGTGGTGGTGGCGGCGGTGGCGGCCCACGCGGTGGAGGCGGCGGTGGCCGTTCCTTCGGCGGCGGCGGCGGTGGTCGCTCCTACGGAGGTGGCGGCGGCGGCTCGCGCAGCTTTGACGGCGGTGGCCGTCGCGGCGGTGGGGGTGGCGGCTATGAACGCCGTGGCGGTGGAGGTGATGGCGGACGCGATCGTCGCGATCGCCGCTACTAGCCGAGAAGCGCCCAGCGCACATACTTTCTTACACACCGACAAACCCGCCGCGTCACACCGGCGGGTTTTTCTATTGTCTATTCGCGCGCAGGATTGGATGACCGCTTTCATGTCAGTCTCTAAAATCCCCGCAAACCTCGCCCGGCTCACCCACGTCGCCCCCGTCCTGCTCGTCAAAGACATCCACCTCGCCGTCGATTTCTGGTGCCAGCGCTGCGGCTTCCAATGCACGCCGGAGGACATTTACGGCGAACCGCCCGGCTTTGCCATGCCGCGCCGCGACAGCCTGACCCTCATGCTGGCACTGGTCACCGACAGCCCCAACCTGCCCTACTGGAAAATCCGCGACAAACTCTGGAACTGCTATTTCTGGGTCGACGATGCCCGGAAGCTCTTCGAGGAGTTCACCGCGAGAGGCGCCCCCATCGATTACGGGCTGTGCGAGCAGCCCTACGACTGCCTCGAATTCGGCATTCAGGATCTGGAAAACAACGATATCGGCTTCGGCCAGGTCCTCTAGCCAACCGACAACCTCCGCCCACCTACCCTACTTGCCAATAGGAGCGCTCCCGTCATGGCGAGGCGAAATGAAGCAACGACGCGCTAGGCCACAGGCAATCATGCATGGTAAGAACGGCCTCAATAAACCGCCCGAACACTGCGCCTGCACAACGAGAACGCTTCTGAGATACTTACAATAAGACGCTCCGTTTTCTGTCTTTTACCAAGAACTAAGTACGAAGCACTAGCACACGCGCGCGACCGCACAATGCGCGCACTAATTTACCATCCCAATAAATTTCTTCACCCGCGCCTTCGTGTAGTCCCGATTCATCTGCGCGATCACATCCAGCGGAATCGATTTCGGGCACACCGCAGAGCACTCACCCATGTTGGTACAGTTCCCAAAGCCAGCGTCATCCATAAACTGTACCATGTTCAATACGCGGCGATCACGCTCGGGCTTGCCCTGAGGCAAGCTGTTCATGTGGGTCACCTTCGCACCGACAAAGAGCATGGCGCTGGCATTCGGGCAAGCTGCCACGCAAGCCCCGCAGCCGATGCATTGCGCCGCATCCATCGCATAATCAGCCACCGGCTTTGGCACGGGAATCTCGTTGGCATCCACCGCACTGCCGGTGCGCACGGAAATGAAGCCGCCCGCACGCACGATATCGTCGAAGCTTGAACGGTCGACGACCAGATCCTTAACCACCGGGAAAGGCTTGGCCCGCCAGGGCTCCACGGTAATCGTGTCACCGTCGTTGAAGTGACGCATGTGCAGCTGGCACGCGGTCGTGGCGCGCTCGGGTCCGTGCGGCACACCGTCAATGGTGAGCGAGCACGTGCCGCAAATCCCTTCACGGCAATCGTGGTCGAAAGCCACCGGCTCCTGCCCCTGATGGATGAGCTGCTCGTTCAGATTATCGAGCATCTCCAGAAACGACGCGTCCTCCGACACCTCATCCAGCTGGTGCGTCTCAAACGTACCGGGCGTCTCTTGATTCTTCTGTCTCCAAACTTTCAACGTCAGCTTCATAACAAATTTCCTCTTCAATAACTAAGCGCTCTGAACAAAGGAACTAAGTACCTTACTTGTAGCTGCGCGTGGTAAACTTCACTTCCTCGTACTCCAGTTCCTCTTTGTGCTTTGAGGGCGCGGCGTTGTCGCCTTCGTACTTCCAGACGGAAACGTGGGCGTAGTCATCATCGTGGCGCACCGCTTCACCTTCTGAGGTCTGGTGCTCCTCACGGAAGTGCCCGCCACAGGACTCGTCCCGGTCGAGCGCGTCGCGACACATCAGCTCGCCAAACTCCAAAAAGTCCGCCACCCGGCTCGCGCGCTCCAATTCCACATTCAGATTGTCGCCTTCGCCCGGTACGAACGCATTCTTGTAAAAGTCCTCACGCAGTTCGGGAATGCGCTGCAGGGCAGTCTTCAGACCTGCTTCGTTGCGCGCCATGCCGCAATACTCCCACATGATGGAGCCAAGCTCCTTGTGGTATTGCCGCACAGACTTCTTTCCCTTGAGCGACAGCAGTTGGCTCATGCGCGCCTTGACCTCATCTTCGGTCTCGGCAAAGGCCGGCGCCTCCGTCGACGGGCGGTTCGCGCCAACCCTGGCCAGATAATCACAGATCGTGTAGGGCACCACAAAGTAACCGTCGGCGAGGCCCTGCATCAGCGCACTGGCACCGAGACGATTCGCACCGTGGTCGGAAAAATTCGCCTCGCCCAGCACAAAGAGGCCGGGGATGTTGCTCATCAGATTGTAGTCCACCCAGAGACCACCCATCGTGTAGTGGACCGCGGGGTAGATGCGCATCGGCCGCTCGTAGGCATCCTCGCCAGTGATGCGCTCGTACATCTCAAAGAGATTTCCGTAGCGCTCCGCAATCGCCTTTTGGCCGAGCCGGTTGATCGAATCACTGAAGTCCAAATAGACCCCCATGCTCTTGTCCCCGATTTTCGGGCCCACGCCGCGCCCGTCATCGCAGGCTTCCTTGGCCGAGCGCGAGGAGATGTCACGCGGTGCCAAGTTGCCAAAGCTCGGGTACTTCCGTTCAAGGAAGTAATCGCGAGCATCCTCGGGGATGTCCTTTGGATCCTTGCCACAGTCGGCGGCGTTTTTGGGCACCCACACCCGACCGTCGTTGCGCAGCGACTCCGACATCAGCGTCAACTTGCTCTGCTGCTCGCCATGTTGCGGGATGCAGGTCGGGTGAATCTGCGTGTAACAGGGATTGGCAAAGCCCGCTCCACGCTTGTAGCAGCGGTAGGCC
This sequence comes from Opitutales bacterium, assembly GCA_050331815.1. Lineage (GTDB taxonomy): Bacteria > Verrucomicrobiota > Verrucomicrobiia > Opitutales > JBHJGM01 > JBHJGM01. The sequence goes on from JBHJGM010000024.1 coordinate 4,599, forward strand.
GCCGTCACGTTGCAGCCCTGCGCGTTGGTCGAGAGGTAAAAAACGTTTCCGTAGCCGCCGGTGCAGACCAACACCGCATCACCGCTCCAGCGTTCAATCTGACCGGTTGAAAGATTGCGCGTGATGATGCCCTTGGCGTGGCCGTCGACCAGCACCAGGTCGATCATCTCGTGGCGGTTGTACATCTTGACTTGGCCGAGCCCAATCTGACGACTCAGCGCCGAGTAGGCCCCCAGAAGCAGCTGCTGTCCGGTCTGGCCACGGGCGTAAAAGGTTCGGCTGACCTGCGCGCCGCCAAATGAACGATTCGCGAGCAGACCGCCATATTCACGGGCGAAGGGTACCCCCTGCGCCACACACTGGTCGATGATGTCCACACTCACCTCGGCCAGGCGATGCACGTTCGCCTCACGCGAGCGAAAGTCACCACCCTTGATGGTGTCATAGAAAAGCCGATACACGCTGTCGCCGTCGTTCTGGTAGTTCTTGGCCGCGTTGATTCCACCCTGGGCTGCGATGCTATGCGCCCGACGCGGGCTGTCCTGATAGCAGAAGCACGAAACGTTGTAGCCCTGCTCCGCCAGCGTTGCCGCCGCCGAAGCACCCGCCAGACCGGTCCCGACCACCAGCACGTGGTACTTGCGGCGGTTGGCCGGGTTCACCAGCTTGACCTTGAATTTGTGGTTGTTCCACTTATCCGAAAGCGGCCCCTCGGGAATCTTTGAGTCGAGTTCCATAAATGCGTTCCTCTGCCTCTCGTATGCGCGTCAGTTAAATAGTTATCGATCAGTTGCCGGCCATCGTGACGCTTTCAGCATCCGCGACGGTGGCCAGAGTCTCCCCGCCACCGCAGGTGCACCCTTCCGGACTCGCCGACAGCGCTAAGGCGTTTGCACCATCATAGTCGATAAAGATGTCTCCGTCGAACCCACTCATCGATTCGACCGCAACTTTCACATCCTGAATCGAGCCGATGTCCACACCACCGTACCAAGCCAGCAGCACTGCCACCGGGATCGATGCGAAACCGATGAAGATGACCGCCCCGTAACCGTACGCGATTTTGTTCAACGGACCTTCCCAGGTCTTGTTTCGCAGCCCCACCGTCTGGAACATGCTTGAAACGCCGTGCGACAAGTGCAGGCAAAGCAAACCCATCGCCACGATGTAGAAGACCGAAAAGCCGATGTTCGAAAAGCCGACCGTCGTCATCGCGTACACATCCTGGCTCGAAGTATCGTTGATGATGACTTGCAGACGACCGTACAGCGGGTCTAGCGCCCGCACCGTGAAATGCAAAATGTGCACCACGATGAAGGTAAGCACTATCGCTCCACTGAAACGCATGGTGCGCGAACCAATGGTGGCCTGCACTGTTTTGTCGACGGCGTAATTTTCAGGTCGCGCGCGCTTGTTCTCCAAGGTCAGCAACACGATCATCCACACGTGCACCACAAGGGCGAGCACCAGCACGATGCGCACACCCCAAAGCATGGCCGGCGGCATCACGTTGTGCAAAAAATACGCATACTCGTTAATCGCCGAGGGCGGGCCGAAAAACTGTAGGTTGCCCGCCATGTGCCCGGCCACATAACCGACCCACACGAGCCCAGTCAGGGCGACGAGTATCTTCTTCAGAATCGACGGGATACGAAATCCGGATGCTTCACTGCTCATGATGCTTTAAAAGCTACCGCGACGTAATCGAATATTACAAGCGCTTATCAAGGTATATGCGACCTTCGGACCTGCCTTTCAACCGCCTCGCCGCTATCGAACGAACTATTAGACAGGGCAATCACGCCTATTAATCAAGGTACTGAAATCCATTCTCACCAAGGACCTATCCCCTTCGTGCCAAACCACCTCCACATTTTAGAAATCCATCCTGCACTTCGCCCAATCCACCCCGCCTTGAGCCCCCCTACTTCATGCAATTCCCCCGACTCAAGCCATTAGCCCTGCTTTTTCTGCTCCGCACAAACCTCCCGAATCTCAAGCCACCACAGACGCCTCCCGCCCCCCTTGCACAAAACCCGACGCACCCATCACCAAGCCAACTCATTCACCGCATCCAAATTCTACTGATTCGGGTAAAGCTCTACGGGAGTTCTCTCCGGAAATCTTGCGCCCCTCCTGCGAGCCAACAGAACCCTATCCCCCATCCGGCCCAGCCGCCGCTCATGCCCCCAAACCAATTGCGTCAGCCCTTTGAAGCTCGCAGAACGAAGCAGGGTCCTGTGCCGGTCACGGCACACCAGCTTATCCCCCAACTCGGTGCAAAGCACCGATGTCCTGTCGGGATCACCCGACACAGAGTCACCCGACACGTCATTGCGAGGAGAGAAGCGACGTCGCAACCTGTCCGTCGAAGCACCCGGGCGAAGTCGGATCCAGCGCGTATTCCACATCACAGTGCGAACCTCGACCCTCCAATGCTCCAAACGAATTGCGCTAGCAATTCAGTCCTGTGCTGGTCACGGCACACCAGGCGTCGGAGCGGATTTTCGCAGCTCGATCCAGTACCTTTGCCTCGAACAACGCCTTGGCCGCCCGTGAATCCGTGGGTGCGTCATGGCCGAGCCAGCGCAGCACCTCCGCCTCAAAGCATGGGCGGCTCCAAAATAGGCGCAGCTCAAATTTCTGCGCCCGCCGCTGCGCCGACAGCGGCAAGGCACCGCGATCCACATCCAGCAGCACCCACCGTCCATCGTTGACGAAGGGTCTGCCCGCCTTTCCAGCTTCAACCACCTCCGTTGCCGCACGCTCAATCACCGTCGCCCCGGATCCACCTCCGGCCACCCTCACCTCAAAAGTCGTCAGCAACGCCTTCGACTGCAAAACAGCCCGCATAAAGGCCGCCTCCGTCTCCCCCTCGCAAACCACCAGCCGACGTTCCTCATTGCCCTGGACCGGTCGCTTCAACTCGCGCAGCAAGCCCTCAATCATCGCCAACCAACCCTCTGGGTGCTCGCACACCCGATGCGCCCAAACTGTTGATTAGCACCCAGCTCATCTTCGCATCTGAACAAACCCGAAAAGATGCGCAACCCCACACAGCCCCAAGGCATGCCCCCAAAGTCCCCGCGAGCTGCATAGGTTTTAGCGCCAACAACTTTGCGGTTCATTCAGCCACCGCGCGCCTTGACTTGCGCACCGCCGCTTCCACCACCAGGCAAAGCCCCGCGTTCACCAGCACCAGCGAGCCAGTTCCCCAGGCGACCCAGCGCGCGAACGCCTCCGGCGCCTCCATCTTCAGAATCACTGCGTGCCCAAACACGCTCAAACCGCCGCCTACTAACAGCAGCCCGCTCACCGCCCAGACCAGGTGTATCATCAATCCATCACGCATCCAACCAGCCTGCGCGCAGTGGCCCTTAGCTGCAACCTAGAGTCCGGTCTGCATCAATACTCTAGAAGTATTTCATTTAACTTGCGGTCAACATACATATCCTTAGCCAGCTTGCTAAATCTGTGCGTGTTCCTTTCCCAGATTCCGTAAGACGCTTTCACATGCACTATGACGTTATCTTTGTTCAGTATGTAAAACACGTAGCCATCATACTTAAATCCATACTGCAAGGAGCCACTATCGTCATACTCGTTAACGAGCATCTTACCCTTAAAAGACGTGGCAGAACGTTTCGGCACAGAAAAAGTAAACTCTTCACGAGAAAGCACCTTCCACCGCTTTGCGTTGCTCATATCCTCGCCCAAAACGACCAGAACAGCCTTTGCCCCTTCGAAAGATTTGTAGATTTCACGATTATCGATGGAAATCGACGGTTGGATCGATTGAGTGCGGTCGTCGAAGTCCGTACCGGAACCTTTCGTTCCCCGCTTACGGCTCATCTTCACCTCAATCGCCAAATCCGTCTCGTCGGTGATCACCCACCCCGGGTTCTTCGCCCAGTTTTTGATATACTTGCGGTCCTCCTCGGAAAAGCGCGACAAAGGCAAATCGAAGGTGCGCCCATCCTCCAAACGAATGGAGACGATTTGCTCCACCGGCTCGTACTGAAAAACCTCCGCCGTCAGCGGGCGCCCTTGAGTGTCAGTAAATGTCCGAAACTCCGCATGGGCACGCTGCATCCCCACTAAGGTGAAAAATACAACCAGACTGACCCTGAAAAAGTGTATCGTTTTCACGATGCACTGTCATACATAGCCATGGCTGCCCTGGGCAACCCACAAATGTGTGCCAATCCCGTAAAAAGCAGACTCCCTCATGCAAGCTATCAGCACCCCTCATATGCACACGGCGCTAGCAGGGCCCAAACTGCGGCGGCCCGGCCTGCGGCATCGCTGGCACCCGCCCTGCCAGCTGCACCCGCGCGCTTCCGCATTTTCGAAAACTCCCTAGCTTGCCTCCCTGCGCGGCTTTGTGCCTTCGTGGTCGTTCACGATTGCGACGCCTGGATCCTTCATTCCAGATTCCAACTTCTGCCTTCTCGACTTCCCCCTGCCCACCAAGCATCAAGCACTACGCACTAATCACTAAGCACCAAAGACGACAGCCCCGCTCCATCATGCAATACGGACACTTCGACCCCGATTCCCGCGAATACGTCATCACCCGCCCGGACACCCCCCGCCCCTGGACCAACTACCTCGGCGGACGCACCTTTGGCGGCGTTATCACCAACCACCTCGGCGGCTACGCCTTCTACCGCTCCAGCGCCGAAGGCCGCCTCACGCGCATCCTCTTTAACAACGTGCCCGCCGACCAGCCCGGTCGCTACGTCTACCTGCGCGACCGCGACAGCGCCGACTACTGGACCACCGCCTGGCAACCCGTGGGCAAGCCTCTCGACCAGTACCAATCTCGGGTCCACTTCGGCACCGGCTACGCCACCTTCCACAGCGAATACGCCGGTATCCAAACCCGCACCGACTGCTTCGTCCCCCTCGACCGCGAGTTCGAAGTCCATCGCCTCGAAATCACCAACGCTGGCTCCAAAACCCGCACCCTCGACTGCTTTACCTACCTCGAACTCCCCTCCAACTGGAACATCTTTCAAGACGCCTTCAACCTTCAGTTTGCCGCCTACTGCGTCCAGACCCGCTACCTCGGCAACGGCCTCGTCGGCTCCAGTATTCTGGCCAACCTGCCCGAAAACCCCGCCAACTTTGTCGACAACGACCAGGCCCGCCACAGCTGGTACGCCCTTCTCGGCTCCGAAGTCGAGGGCCATTGCCTCGACCGCGAAAAGTTTCTCGGCGGGGCCTACCGCGGCTACCACAATCCCCTCACCGTCGAACGCGGCACCTGCGACAACGCCGAGGCCTACGGCGACAACGCCTGCGCCTGCCTGCAGACCGGCCTCACCCTCGAGCCCGGCCAGTCCAAAACCCTCACCATCCTCTTCGGCGTGGGCGACGCCGAAAAAACCGCCCCGCCCATCCTCGAGCAATTTGCTGACGACGCCTTCACCCGCTCCCAATTCGACGACCTGCGCGCCTCCTGGCACCGCCAGCTCGGTAACCTCACCTGCGTGACGCCCGACAGCGACTTCGATCACATGATCAACGTCTGGAACGCCTACAACGCGCTGATCACTTTCCACTGGTCCCGCAGTGCCTCCTTGGTCTACACCGGCGACCAACGCGACGGCCTGGGTTTTCGTGACAGCGTTCAGGACATTCTCGGAATTCTCCCGGCCATCCCTCAGGATGCTCATCAGCGCCTCGAGCTCATGCTCACCGGCCAGGAATCCACCGGTGGCGCGCGCCCCGAGATTCGTCCCTACGCCCATCACCCCGGCCAGATGGAGCCCACCCCCGCTGACAAGTACCGCTCCGACGACTGCCTCTGGTTCTTCAACGCCATCCCTGCCTACGTCGCCGAAACCGGCGACCTCGACTTCTACCGCAAGGTCCTGCCTTACGCCGATCAGGGTGAAGCCAGCGTCCTCGGTCACCTGCGCCGCGCCCTCGAATTCAACCTCGAACGCTCCGGCGCGCACGGCCTGCCCTGTGGCCTCCTCGCCGACTGGAACGACTGCCTCAAGATGGGCTTTAAGGGCGAAACCCTCTTTGTCGCCTTCCAGCTGCGCTTCGGCCTCAAAACTTACGCCGAGATCGCCCAAACGCTCGGCGAGGACGCCGAAGCCGCCTGGGCCGCCGAGCGTCTCCAAAAACTGGATACCGCGCTTTCCGAACACGCCTGGGACGGCCAGTGGTTCGTCCGCGCCTTCCGCGAGGATGGCTCCATCATCGGTACAAAGGACGACCCCGAGGGCTCCATCTTTCTCAATGCCCAATCCTGGGCCCTCCTCTCCGGTTTCGCCACCGGCGATCAGGCCGAGACCGCCATGAACGCCGTCCACCAGCGCCTCTTCACCGAGTTCGGCCTCATGCTCTGCGCCCCGCCCTTCGTCAAAACCTCGCACCGGGAAGTCCGCGCCGTCCTCTTCAACCCCGGCTGCAAGGAAAACGCGGGCATCTTCAACCACACCCAGGGCTGGGCCGTCATCGCCGAAACCCTCCTCGGCCACGGCGACCGCGCCTATCAGTACTACCGCGCCTTCATGCCCGCCGCCTACAACGACCGCGCCGGTCTCCGCGAAGTCGAGCCCTACGTCCACGCCCAGTCGACCCATTCCAAGTACTCCAAAAAATTTGGCACCGCCCGCGTCCCCTGGCTTTCCGGCACCGCTACCTGGAGCTACTTCGCGGCCACCCAATACATCCTCGGCCTACGCCCCGACCTCGACGCCTTCATCGTCGATCCCTGCATCCCCGCCACCTGGCCCGGCTTCAAGGCCACACGTAACTGGCGCGGCCATGCCCTCGAGATCGAGGTCAAAAACCCCAACGGTATCCAAAAAGGCATTACGTCCCTCACCCTCAACGGCCAGCAACTCCCCCCAGCCTCCACCACTGCCGCCGGCGCACCCGCACGCATCCCCCTGGCCGCCCTGTCTCGCAACAGCCCCAACCAAATCGTCGCCACCCTGGGCTGACCCGCGCCCCGGCCCCTTCAGCCCGCTGAGTTCCATGCATTGGAATATCGAAGCAGTCCGCGCCATCGCCGCTGGCCAGCATCACGCGTTAACCGAGCTGTCCGATATTTTTTCAGCCCTACGCACCCTTCGACACGGACTGCGACATCGCCACCGAGTGGCCAATGCTGAAACTCTTTCGCTGCCGGCCTAAAGGATTTTTGGCCGGTAATGAAGACGCTGAGGTCTACCGCTTACAGCGGAAGCCAAAGGTCTTTCGCGATGGCAAGCACATCGGCACGTTCAATCAAAGTGTCTGGGGCAAGCGTTCTATCCAGATGATGAACACCAACCGACGGCTTGAGTACGACCCCACTAACCGCTTTTCCAGCCGGCTCGCCTTTGACGCCCTCGACGTGAAGCTACAACGCCTGTTCCTCGCCATCTTGCTCATCAGCCAAACGAGCACCAACGAGGGCGGCTCAGCCGGCGGCGATGGTATCTCCAACGGCGGCGACGGCGATGGTGGAAACGGTGACTGATCACCTACGCCACCCGACACGCAGGCACACCAACACAGCGCACCCTGGCTTGCCCTTAACCAGGTGCACCAGCACCTGAGTCCCCTCCGGGTCACCGGACCACCCGCCAATAGGCTTTGCCCCAAAACGAATTGCGTCAGCAATTCAGTCCTGCCCGGGTCACCGGGCCTTGCCCTTCGAAGCTCGCAGAGCGAGCGAAGTAGGGTCCTGTCCGACCCAGCAGACCAACGTATCAAAGGCGCTGCAAAAATTTTTTCGCCCCGCAGCCCCCATCCCTACTGCCCTAAACGCCGATCCAAAAAAAATCTGCACCCCGCATCATCGCTACCCAACGCATCGCTACCGCTATCACGCTTCCTGTGCTATTCTCTGCAACATCAACCTAATCCTCAAAGCCCCCCATCACTCAACCCACCACCACGAACCACCAAGCATCAGGTACTAACTACCAAGCACGACGCACTTCACCAGTATTCGAACCACAGAGTCACAGAGCACGCGGGCACAGGCACCACGCCACAACCCTACCCAACCAATAGTGTGCGAGTTATCAGAGGACACCACCCCATACAGCGCGTGAGCCATCAGCAACAGAGAGTGAGTAACTGAGAACAGCAGGAAGGACCGAAGCAAGACAGTCCCGATCACACGCACCCATCTCCTGGCCCGCCCTCTGTGCCTCTGTCGTCCGAATTCATAACCAGATCCCACCCCATCGCATCACTAAGGCCTCACTTAACGAGGCGGCTCCAACACCAACCCTCAAGCATTACGCACAAACCACAAAGTACAAATCACTAAGCACTACGTACAACGCACTAAACACTAAGCACCCAGCTTGATTCCAGATTCACGACATCGACCCCATGCCCGCCACCGATCTCAATCTCCTTGGACCCATCGTCTTGACGCTCTTGGCCCTCCTTGCGGGCTACCTGTGCATCCTGCGTATTCGCGAATTTCTTTCCGAGAAGCCTGACCCAAAGATCACTTACGCCACCCGCTCCGACCTCGAGAAAACACGCTCCAAAATCGAAACGCTCCAAGAGAGCACCCGCAAGGACCTCGAGCGGATGCGCGCCGAATTCCAGGCCGAACACACCGAGTTCAGCCGCCGCTTCGCCACGCACTCGAACAACGTTCACGGCCTAATCCAAAAAAACGCCGAGCACATCGCCACCCTCCTGGCCCAGTCCCAAACCACCTCCCAGCGCCTCGCCGAACTCGCCCTCAAAACCGACAAACTCCTCGAACGCACCTTCTCCCATTAACTAGCCCCCAAATCACCTCCCCCTCCACCCGATATCTTCGACCTCTTAACCTCACGACCTCACGACAAAGCACTAAGCACTAGCTACCAAGCACTCAGCAAACATGCTCCTCCTTCGCCGCGCCATCCTCCTCCAGCTCGAAGCCGCCCAGCCGGCCTCCGTCCCGCCGGAAACCCTCCTCGACGGACTTATCCTGGCCGGCCATCCCAGCCTCAGCCGCGACAAGCTCACCCCTGAGCTCCACTACCTTCGCGACAAAGGCCTGCTGCACGAACAGCCCGCCACCCTCGACCCCTCCAAACTGCGCTACCGCCTCACTCCGGCGGGCCGCGACTACCTCGCCACCGAAGGCCTCGCCTGAACCCCTTCACCTAACCTGCCTCTCCTCGATCCACTTGGCCCTTGGCACTTTATCCTGATTCCCAAATCCCTGCCAAACACCACCCTGGCTCTACGCACAAAGTACTAACTACGAATCACCAATCACCCAGCACCAAACACCAGGTACTAAGCACGAATCACTTAAGCACTTCTCCACCTCATGTCCTTCGACGAGCGCATCGACCAAATTCGACAAGCCAAGCGCCAGGCCGACGAAGTCATGGACACCCTTTCACCCGGCCACACCGCCGCAGAAGCCGTCGTGGCCTACCTCTGGGAAGCCCTCTTCGACCACTTTTGCCTTTCCACCAAAAACGACTACGACCTCGACGAAATCGCCAAACTTTCCTCCGTCATCCAGCGCATGGTTTCCACCAATACCGCCCTGAAAACGCTTGAGCACAAAGTCATCGAGCAGCGCGTTAAAGAAGAAGATCGCGCCGCTGCCAAACAAGCTCTGGCCCAGTCGCTCAGCGAGGCATCCACCCAGGGCCTTACCCCCGAAACCATCGCCGAGATCGAACAACGCCTCGCTCTCCTCTAACGCCCTCATTTCCCCAATACAAACCCTCAAGCACAAGCCATTGGGTACGGTACAAAAAGCCTCACCCACCAAGCACTAGGAACGAAGCACAATGCGCTCCCCTTTTAGCCTACCTACCAGTCAAAAACCCGTCTCCCTGACACCCTGACTTCGCGAAATCCTGACATTCAACGACAAACTAAAAAAAACCGGCGAGCCCCTCAACAGGCCCGCCGGCTTCAGAAACAAGCAAACGAGAACAACCAATTACTTACCGTTCGCAAGCGCTTGTACGTAGCGCGCGTAGTTCGGATTACGATTTCCAATTAGAGTTTCGTCAATGAGAACGTTTTCCCAAATAGCCTGGTTACCATCGATGCGCAGAAACGCAACGTCGCCCGACGTCGTGTCCAGCCGCACCATCAGGTCGCCGATGCGCTCATACTGGAAGCGCAGCGGGATGCGCGCGCGCTCAACGCGTTGGACGCGCTGCAGGTCCGCCTCGGTCACCGGCAGGAAGCTGCCGTCCGGGCTCGTACGGCCCACAAACTCAGCCGCAGAGCCGCCCGGCAGCTCGTTGCCTTCGCTGTTGCCGGTGCTCAGCCGCGGTGTCAGCTGCAGACGCTGGCTCGGCAGCGGGGTATCTCCGAGCGTACGCGCCTGGGCGACGCCACTGGTCAAAAAAGTGCTCGCGCCCAACGCAATGATTCCAAGCAGTCGGCCGCACATCATGGGGGTGATAGATTTCAACATAAAATCTAAGTAGTTTCCCTCATCAAAAAGGTCAATCAGACGCGGTAGTTTTATCCAAATTTATACCATTCAACATCCGGTGCTTTTAGTAAAACACTCTCATTACCAACCGCTTTTACCTAATTTTACAAATCATTCACTTCTTTTACAAATCCGCACGATCTCCGCTCAATTCAGCCTGTTTCATTTACCAACTGCCTCACGTATCTCCTTTGCAACTGACTCCAAGTCTGCCCGCTGAGTCTACTGTCTTAAATTCAACAACTGAACGCTCACTCCTGACCCCTCATCTCTAGGTTCTAGCTCCTAAATCCCGGATTCATCAGCCGCACCTCCCCTCATGTTCCTTCCCTACCAACGCCGCTGGATCGCTGACCGCGCCCGCCTGAAGCTCATGGAGAAATCCCGCCAGATTGGGATGTCCTGGTGCGCGGCCTATGCCTTGGTGCGTCGACAAAGCGCGTCCGACTGCCGCCTCGATGCCTGGGTCGCCTCACGCGATGACATCCAGGCCCGCCTCTTCATCGAGGACTGTTTGCAGTTCGCCCAAATCCTCAATCTCGCGGCCACCGAACTGGCACAGCCAATCCTCCAGGAATCCGGACGTTCTGCCACCAACTGTATCGAGTTCACCAATACGCGGCGCATCCACTCGCTGTCCTCAAACGCCGATGCCCAGGCTGGCAAGCGTGGAGCGCGTCTCTTGGACGAGTTCGCCTTGCACCCCGATCCGCGCCACCTCTACGCCATCGCCCTGCCGGGCATCACCTGGGGTGGCCAGTTGGAAATAATTTCCACGCACCGCGGCGGCGAAAACTACTTCAACCAACTCATTCGCGAAATCACCGAAGCCGGCAACCCCAAGGGCTTTTCCCACCACCGCGTCACCTTAGAGGACGCTTTGGATCAGGGCCTGCTGGAGCGCCTGCAGGCCAAGCTCCCCAAGGACGATGCGCGCGCCCGCATGGATCGGCAGGCGTACTTCGATCACATCCAGGCCAGTTGCCCAGACCGCGAGTCGTTCCTGCAGGAGTACATGTGCCAGCCTGCCGATGACGCCGCGGCTTTTCTTCCGGCCGATCTCATCGCAGCCTGCGAGTATCCACTTTCCCAGGACGACGGCCGCGCGGACGCCACTGCACAGCCCGGCTGGGCCGCCGACTTGTCCGACCCGCACGCCGCCAACCGCAAACACCTTGCCCAGCGCTCGTTCCACGTAGGCATCGACATCGGACGCGACCACGACCTCACCGTCATTTGGGTCCTCGAAACCGTCGAGGATGTGCACTTCACCCGCCAGGTTATCGAGTTGCAGGGGCTGCCCTTTTCCGAGCAGGAGGCCCTGGTTGAGCACATCCTCAGCCTACCGCGCGCGTGCGCAACCATCGACCAAACGGGCATCGGGCGCCAGTTCGCCGAGCGCGCCTCCCAGCGGTTTGGAGCCCGGCGCGTCAGCGGCGTCACCTTCACCCAGGCCTTGAAGGAGGAACTCGCCTACACCGTTCGCATCGCCTTTGAGGACCGCCGTATCCGTATTCCCCAGACAAAGTCCATTCGGTCGGACCTGCGCGCCATCCGCCGCGAAACCTCCGTCTCCGGGCGCATCCGCTTCACTGCCGACCGGGGCAAAAACGGCCACGCCGACCGCTTCTGGGCCCTGGCGCTGGCCCTGCACGCTGCCCGTGCTCCCCTGTATTCAACAGCCCACTACGAATCGGTTGCCAGCTAACCCTCCACGCTTCATGAACACCGCCTCGACCCTGCCCCTCGCCCGCTTGCAGAGCGCTTCCCGCCGCGCCCGCTTCAATCCCGTGCGCAACCTGAACGCCGAGAACCTCGCCCGCATCCTCGACGCCTTCAGCGTTGGCCACCTCCAGCAGGCCGCCGTCCTCTTTGAACAAATCGAGCGCCGCGACGACCTCCTGCAAGGCCTCATCGCCAAACGCAAAAAGTCCATCGCCCGTCTGGACTGGGAGATCCTCACTCTCGACGATTCCCCCGAAGCCGCCGCCCATGCCGAAGCGCTGCGCTACTTCTACAACAACCTGACCGCCACCCACGCGCTCGACCGCAACCAGTCCGGCGGACTCAGCCTGCTCATCAAGCAGATGATGGACGCCGTGGGCAAGCGCTACGCCGTCCACGAAGTTGTGTACCAGCCCGGCCCGTCTGCCGCCAGCCCGCTGACCGCTACCTTCCACTTTGTCCCGCTCTGGCATTTCGAGCACAAGGACGGGTGTCTCCATTTTCTGGATACGAACGGTTCTGCATCCCAGCCGCTGCCCGCGCAGGCCTGGCTCGTCACCACCGGGGAAGGCCTCATGGAGTCCTCCGCCATCGCCTACCTCTTCAAGCAGCTGCCGTTGCGCGACTGGCTTATCTACTGCGAGCGCAACGGCATGCCCGGCGTACGCGGGGTCACCGACGCCCCCATCGACTCGCCCGAGTGGAACGCTGCCCGCGAAGCCGTCCGCGATTTCGGCGCGGAGTTTCACGCACTCATGTCGCGCGGCACCGAGATTGAGCCCATCGACCTCTCCTCCACGGGCAAGCTGCCCTACCCCTCCCTTATCGAGCGCATGGACCGTGCCCTGATCGCCCTGTGGCGTGGCTCGGACCTGGCCACCCTCGCTCGCGAGAACGGCACCGGCGCTTCGGTGCAGTCGGGAGAAAGCCAGCTGATCGAAGCCGACGACGCCGCCAACATCTCCGAGACGCTCAACGCCCAGATCGACCGCCTGGTCTTGCGCCACCGCTTTGGCGTTGAGCGCGGCAAAGCCTATTTCCGCCTCAAACCGGGACCACACCGCGACGCCGGCAGTGAGCTCGAAATCATCCGCGGGCTCCGCGAACTCGGACTCGAAATCAGCGAAGCCTATCTGCGCGAGCGCTTCGGCGTCCCCGCCTAATCGCAAAACCGTCACGCCGGTTTCTACGTCCATCCGCAAACCTAATTTTCTTATTACTTCCATTAATTCAGTAACTTCTGTCAATACGATGAACCTCCCCGGTCCCGCTGCCCCCCTCGAACCCAACGAAAACGAAGCTTCCAGCCAGCCCAGCCCCTCGCAATGGCTGCGGCTGGCCGAATATGGCGAATGGCCCCACCCCGGCGGCCTCCAGCGCTTCACCCGCAACGCCGCGCGCGACATGGTCGACAACTTCCGCTCACTACGCGGCCGCTTGGCGCGCCGCTTTGGCGGCCTACCTCTTTACATTGGCCACCCCGACGACGCGAGCTTCGCCGGTCGGCCCGGTCATCAGGACACCCGCGCTTACGCCTGGATTCGCGACCTGCAGGCCCGCGCCGACGGACTCTACATTCTGCCACGCTGGTCCGAGGAAGGCCGCCACCTGCTGGCCGACGCCTTTTACAAATTCCTCTCCCCGCGGTGGGCCCTGCACCCGCAGCCCGATGGCTCACTGGTACCCGTCCGCCTCGTGTCCGTGGGGCTGACCAATCACCCCAACATCCCCGGTGAGGCCATCGCCAATCAACAATCGCGCCAGCAGCAACGCGGGCGGGCCTTTATCGACACCATCACCCCCGAAAATGAACCCACCATGCTCCGCAAACTCATTCACGCCCTGAACCTCGACCCACTTCCAGACAGCGAAGAGGCCCTGCTGTCCGCCGCCAAAGAACTGACCGAGGCCTCCGTGCGCGCCGTGGAACTCGACGCCGAAAACCTGGAACTCACCGAGGAAAACACCCGCCTGGAACACCTCGTAGGCAACGCCCGCGACGAACTACAGCGCGAACGCGAGCGCTTCCTCTGCGAGCGTCACGAGCGCATCGATCTGCTTCTGGCCGAAGCGCTGCGCGCAGGAAACATCGCCGCGAACGAGGCTGAGGCCTGGCGTGAAGGACTGCGCAACGATTTTGACGCCGGCGTGAAAGAACTCAACGCGCTCTCCACAGAGGATACGCCTGCCCTCAACACGGAAAGCCGTATCCAGAATCTGGTGACGGCCAATACGCAGGGTACGCCCACGGGCTCACGCCGCTCCTTCCTCGCACTTGTCAACGAGCGCATGCGCGAAACCGGCGAGGATTTCGCCACCGCCTGGTGCACCCTCAAGCAGGAAAATCCTCAGGCCTACAACGCCCTCGCCAGCTAGCCGCCCGCCTCAGCTCACTCTGCCCCAAACTCCCTAGACACTCACTCCCCAGCTCCAATCACTAACCACTTAGCAATAAGCACTAAGCACCAGGCACCAAATACTAGGTACTAAAAACGAATCACCCGACCTCCCGACAGACACACAACCCGACCATCCTAAAATCATGAACGAACCCATCCTCAGTAACATCGCCGAAGGCACCCACGCAGGCAACGTTACCCGCACCCTGGAGGCCGTCACCACCGAGCGCTACCAGGTCGCCCGACAGGGCTCGGCGGCCAAAGGCCTGCTCCTGGGCAACACTTCGGCCATCCCCATCGGCATCATCACCGACGAGGGCACCATTGGCGACTCGGTCAACCTCGCGCTGCTTGGTTCAGCCAGTTCGAGCCTGCTGGCAGTCGCCGGCGGCACAATCAACGCAGGCGATTACATCGTCTCCGCCGCAAGCGGTCGCGTGGGCTCGCTGCCCAGCGGTTCCGGCACCTTTTACATCCTGGGCCAGGCCCTCAGCGACGCCGCCAGCGGCCAACTGGTCGAATTCGACCCCTGCGTGCCGGTCCAGCGTGTCGTCTCCTAACCAACCCTCAAACGTATCTGCTTCGTGAATACAACCCTACCTCAGAACACCGTTACGCGCCTGCCTTTGGACGACGGGAACCCGCCACGCGGCATTGTCTGCGCGGCCAACGAGTCGCGCTTCAACAGTACGCACTTCTCCGAGCCGCTGACCGCATTTTCCGTCGGCTGGAGCGATCCCAGCGACCTCGCCCCTGCCGACGCTGAATTTGCGACGTCGCAGCCAGATGGCTACAGCGACTTTGGATACCACCAGCGGGGGCACGGAGGTGCGCTCGGTGGAAATCGCGCCGCGCCCGGACCTGCGAACGCCGGCGGTGGTGGTGCATTACGAAAAGGTGAACCAGACTAATGAGGTCACCTGGGCCACGACCGAGACCGATGCGTTTCCTCCGACGGCCACCGGTACGGAATTGAAGGCGATCGTGCTGACGGTCGAGTTGGATGGGCTGCGGGCCAACTATCTGGAGCAGCGCGTGGAGGTCGACCCGATCACCATCGACAACGCGCAGTGGTGGAAGCAGCACCTGCCAGCCTTGTCGGACATTCCGATCGAAAACATTGCCGTGACCAATCCGACCCGCAGCGGTGAAGAGGACCTGCCCAACGAACTGGTGCAGGGCAACATCGCCGGCTGGATGAATCAGGAAGTCGAAGCTGACACCATCCGGGCCAAGCTCTCGTGGGAAGGCGCGGATGAACACGTGGTGGATCGTGAAGTCAGCCTGCGGTTGACCGCGACCGACGCATCCACGCGCACCTATCGACGCCTGATTTCATCCGAGGCCGCCGAACCCACTCCGGTCGGTGTCGCGCAGCGCCTGTACCAGGCTTTGAACGAGCTGCAGTACGAGGGCGAAGTCGAGCTGGAGAGCGAGGAAGCCGGCGCGACGGCCTACCTCGGGCGCGTCCTGAACGTGACCGGCCTGCAACCGGCCTGGGCCGCGATGCGCGCGCAGGTGCAGGCCGTCGAGGAGGACCTGGAGCGCGGCCGCACACGCATCGTGTTTGGCCCAGCACAGCACCTGGGGGCCGCGGATCTGGTGGAACGGCTGCGGGTGAACCGGCGGCGACGGGCGACCCGGCGCATCGGCACGCGCACTAGCGGCAAGCCCGAGGAGGACTCCCCCACCATCGAGCAGCCCACGCACGGGCGGCTGGAAAGCGCGAACGTGGGCCCCGGTCGCTTTCAAAAAATTACCTGGGTCCATCCCGAAGATCCGCCGCGCACCGTCGTGGTGGACGCCCTGGATCTGCCTGAGGGCGTCACGGTGACTGTCAAGCTGCGGGAGGAAGACGTCTGCGACAGCGGCGAACTGCGCAAGCGCATGGTTGTGGCCAGCGAGCCCTACGAGCCGCCGGAACCACCGGCGCCCTAAGCCAAGGCCATGGACCCGATTGAGCCATTTTTGGTGCCGGTGAACGCGGCGGGGCTGCCCCTGGATTTTTGCCCGGTAGCGCCGGACGGGCGCGCGACGTTGTCGGGCTTTACCGCCGAGGCCCTCGCGCGGCATTACTGGCTGCTGGAGCGCGTGGATGTGGCCTACGCTTACACAGTCAATGGCCAGAGTGTGGTGCGCAACTGGTCGATGATCAGCGAGCCAGTGCCCGGTGCGGAGCGCCTGTGCGTACGCCCACGCCTGCGCTACGACAACGCGCTGCCGGACGACCCGGTGAACTTCGTCATCACGGCCCGGCTGGAGGTCGGCAGCCCGCAACTGTCCGTACCCTTCGATGAAACGTACGCCATCGTCTTTGGGCTGGTGGAGTCGGACTTCGGTCCGGACGTGATCCTGTCTTTGGAGGCGCAGCCCGGGTACCAAGTTGCCGCAGCGTTTCCGTTTGGCTTTCTGGGCAACAATCTGACGGCGGTGCTGTCGTTGCTGGACGAGACCTGGACCGGATCGATCGATTCGCTGACGCTGACGCCGGTGTGGGCCGAGGTTTCCAATTGAATGGCGGTGCAAGGCATTTGACTTTGCCTCCGGGCATCCGATTGAGTGAAACACCCGGCGCGAAGCCGATAACCTCCCGAATCCATGAAGCCTCCCCTTTTGTGCCGCTCAGCGCGGCGTATCCTGACCATTTTCATTTTAGCCCTCGCCACCACGCTTACGGTGGACGCGGCTCGCCTGACCACCGCGCGCGCGGTGCTGGACCGTTTCAGCGAGGCGTATGGCTCGCGTGAAGGCTGGGAAAAGATCTCGTCCCTGCGGCAGCTGGGCAAGCTGTATCAGGAGGGTAACGAGTTTGAGATTGTGCTGGCGCGCAAGCGGCCAAACCTGCTGCGGTTTTCGCTGGTGCGCGACGAGGTGAAGCTGGAGTTTGGTTACGATGGCTCGCAGGCGTGGTTGATTCGCCATCAGGACGGGCATCCGGTGTTTGGCTCGATTCTGGATGACGTGCAGGCCGTGCGCATCGCGCGTGAAGCCAATTTTGACTGGCCGTATTTTCAGATGATGGATCCCACGGCCCGGGTCGGCCTGGAGGGCGTCACCCAAGTCAATGAGCGCGATCATTATCAGATGAACGTGCTCACGGATGATGCGAAAGAGCTGGATGTGTTTGTCGACGCGGACACCTTCCTGGTGTCGCAGGTCAAAATCGTTGAGGAAGGCCCGACCGACGCCGCGGACGACGACCTGGAGATTATCGATTCGTATACGGGCACGGTGCGGGTGCTGGTGCGGCTTTCCCTCGAAGCCGACGCGGACATCCCCTTTCCCAAGCGGCTGGAGACCTCGCTCGATGGAACGACCGATAACTGGGTTGAATGGGACAGCGTCGACGTGAACATCGGCCTGTTCAATTCGTACTTCCGGCTGCCGCGCGCGCTGGAAGGTGCTGAGGTGGGCGAAGCGGTGGATCTGCGCCAAAAGTAGCCCAGTGGTGCCGTGACCAGCACAGGACTGCGGTGCTACCGCATCGCGTTTTTGGGCAAGCCGGTTGCTGGGTTTTTTTGGAGAAGAAAGAATTCAGCAGACAGGAGCGAGAGCTCGGGGTGTCGCCGCAATGAGGCGCACAAGGCGCAATAAGGAGCTTATGCAGGGACCTGGACGGTCTTAGCGTGGTGCGAGGGCGTGGGTGGTTTTGCAGAGGCCGGAGTCGCGTTTGAGGCAGCGGTCGACTTTGCAGATGTGGTTCACGAGCCATTCGCGCAGGAGAATGTTGAGTTCGCCGACCATTTTGAGGGAGGCCCCGGACTTGTCGTAGTCGGCGCGCCACTGGGTGTAGGTATCGAGCAGTTGCTGGTGGGCGCGTTTGTTTTCGGCTGAGAGCGGGGCACCGGTGCGGTCCATGATGGCCTCCTCTTCCTTAAAATGCTGGACGACGTAGTCGGCGAGGAAGTCCAGAAGCTTGCCGACGGCTTCCTTGCCCTGGCCTTCGCGGCAGGCGCGGTCGAGCTTGTTGATGGCGTCGACGAGGGTGCGGTGCTGGTCATCGACCTGTTGAACGCCGGTGGCCATGGAGGTTTCGTCGAAACGCAGGGGCGCGTTGGGATCCTGGGCGGTGGCGACGGGTTCGCGACCGGGTAAAACGCCGGCGGCCGGTCGACGCGTGGTCCGGGAGTCACCGGCACCGAAGTTACCCCCGCCGTTTTTGGTTTCGGGATTTGCCGTGGCGGCTCCGGGAATGGCCCGCGCGTACTGGGCCTTGCTCAGGTGGGCTTCCAGGCCATCGCGTGATTGCCGGAGATCGCCGACGGAAGCTTCGACGCGCTTGGAGATTTCGACCGCGCGGGTGCTGCCCCGCGAAGACTGTTCAACGAGGCGGGTGACCTCGGAAACGGAGTCCGCGCAGCGGGCGGCCAGACGCCCCACGGCATCGGCAACCACCCCAAAACTGCGCCCGGCGAAACCGGCGTTGGCGGCCTCGATGGAGGCGTTGATGGCGAGCAGATTGGTCTCGCGAGCGATCTCGTGAATGGTTTCGGCCAGCTTACCAATGGCCTGGCTATCGCGGGAAAGGCTGGTGATGGACTCGTCGAGCTCGTGGCAGGCGCTGTTGAGCTGATCCATGCGCTGGCTCAGATCGTCGCAAGCCGTGATGGCGAGGGCAAAGGCGTCATCGCCGGGGGCGGAGGTGCTGGAAGACGTGGTGGCAAAGCTGACCATGACGGGCTAATCGCCTGTTCCCGGGCCACATTAACCGTGCCGCGGCGCTATAGGTGCAAAAGAACCAACCGATGCATACACCGTAAAATCGGTGTAAAGCACGGCGTCAGGGAGGACCCATCATGGAAGGGATACGGTTTGGAAAGCTGTTTGAGCGACGCGCGGATCCGCTGGGGGCGGATGCGCCGCAGGGCATGAGTTGGCGGCAGCGCTGGCGCTGGGCGCTGGCGGGCTTTGGCGGCATTTGCGGCATGCTCTCGGTGGGGCTGCTGGCAGGCGGCTTGCTGGCTTCCCCGGCAGTGGCCACCGATGAAGCAACGGTCGAGCTGCGGGCGGAACTGAGCGAGCGGCTCATGCTGGCCGCCACCGAGGCGCGTTCGGGGCTTTGGGAAGCCTATACGCTGGGGCCTTCGGAAAATGTACACGAACGGCTGGCCACCATCGCGCAATCGCTGGCGACCGTGCGCGGCGCCGCCGGAGAGCTTGCGCGACCGTTGCCAGCGGAGGTGCAGGCAACCGGCTTGGGCCTGGTGTTTCAAGGCGTGGGCACACTGGAGCGCGTACAGCGGGAGTTACAGCAGGCCTGGCGGACTGGACAGCCGGCCGCAGCCTACGGGGCGGTGGCCGTGCGCGGCAGTGAGGGTCTGCGGCAGATTTTAGCCGGTGGGCGTGCGTTGGAAGCAGGCTGGCGTACGCACCTGGCCGGCGCGTCGGACACTCAGTCGGCCGCGAGCGGCTATTGGTGGGGACTTGGGTTGCTGCTACTGGTTTCGGGACTGAGCGCGGGATTGCTGTTCTGGCTCGGACGCCAAGCCGAACAAACCTTTGGCGGAATTGGCGAGTCGCTGAGTTATCGGGCGGGTCTGCTGGAGGACATCGGGCGGACGGTGGGACTGGAAGCGCAGCCCGATCCGCTGGAAGTCGAGGTGGTTGAGGAGGGCAAAATCGACGGTCCGTCCTATACCTGGGATCAGGTGCGTGAACGCTGTCAGCAGAACGTTTGGCAGGGGCGCGTCGCCTTGCAAAAAAGCCTGGATCTGCAGCGGATGCTTCAGCGGGAGATCACCGACTTGCAGGCCAAGGACTTTGGCTTTGCGGCGGCCGTCGCGCCGATGGGTACCCTCCGCGTGTTGCCCCGGGAGTTGGAGCGACTTACGTACGCGGCGAACCTGGCGGCCATGGAGGCCAGCGCGGAAGCGGCGCAGTGGGAGCGTCATGGAACCGTGGATACGCTGGAGCCCGGTTCGGCTGGAGACCGGGCAGGCACCGCGGTGGCGGAGGCATCGGCGGCCTTGCGCGAGGCCACGCGCCTGCAAATGACCGCGAACGAATTACAGCGCCTGGCCGACGCGGGCACCTCGGCCTTGCGCGCCTGGAAACGGGAAGGGGAAACCGCTTTGGAACAAGGCAGCGCGCTCACGGCTGAGCGTAAAAAACTCGAAGCCAACTGGCAGGTGCTCCAGCAGTTGGCCGTGGAGTTGCATGATTTACTGCGACAGGTCGACGCCACCAACCAGGGTCAGGATGACGTGCTGCACGCCCTCGAATCTGCGTTGCGCGCGACCCGCGCCCACCAGCAAAGTGCCGAGCGCTACAAGCGATTTGCCGAGGAGGTACGCGCCCTCAAAACAAGCGCCGGCCTGCTCCTCAAACACACTCATGCCCAAGTCGAGTGACCTCGACGGGACCCTACTTCGCTCTGCGAGCTTCGAAGGGCAGGCGGATGCGTGCGCATCGCGATTTGAGGCAAGCCGAGTGCCGTGACCGGCACGGGACTGAATTGCTGGTGTAATTCGTTCGGGGGCAAGCCGAGTGCCGTGACCGGCACAGGACTGAATTGCTGACGCAATTCGTTCGGGGCAAGCCAAGTGCCGTGACCGGCACGGGACTGAATTGCTGGCGCAATTCGTTCGGGGCAAGCCAGTGGGCGGTGGTTGTGTGTGGGTGGTGGATTCGGGTTGCCAGGAAGCGTGTGCGAGCGCTGAAGTGGCCGTTCGATGAGTGAGCCGTTGGAAACGCTGAAAGACCTGCCCTCCCCCTATGAACCGCACCGGGCGACCGGGCTGCTGCACCTGCCGCGGTTCATTGCGAAGATCCGCAAGCACCTGGCCAATGAGCTGCCGAAGAGTTACCAGCGTAATTTCTGCCGGGGCTTTGATGGGTTTTTGTGCGCGCACCTCGATCTGGAGCCGCAGCAGCTTGTCGACCTGGTGCGGATGCACGGTGACGATCCGGAAGCGTTGGAAGCGGCGTTGGGTGCCCTGTTGCCGCAAGACTGCAAGCCCGCGGTGTGGAATCGCAAGGTTGTGCAAATGGGCATGAGCGAGATGGGGCGCGAAGCGCTGGAGAAGGCAAAGGCGTCCGTGGGCGGGGCTGCGCGCGCGGATGTGATCTGTTTTTGTGATGTGATCGACTTCGACGAAGGCCGCCTCTGACTCGCATGAGCCCGGTGGCCCGGTGGCCCGGGCAGGACTGAATTGCTGGCGCAATTCGTTTCGGGGGGCAAGCCAAGTGCCGTGACCGGCACGGGACTGAATTGCTGGCGCAATTCGTTCGGGGCAAGCCTGTGGGCGGGGCCGCCGCCCGAGGTGATCTGGCGGCGGCTGAGGTGGGTTTTAGCCGTTGGGGCGGGCGGGATTTGACGGGTGCTAGTCCAGGAAGATCGGAGCCAGAGCCAACACATAGGTGATGGCCAGCACCGCATGCAGGACGAGCGAGAGGGCAATTTCAAGATGGTCGTATTCGTGGTCTGGATGGTGTGGGACGTGTGTTTTTTCGTGTTTCATGATGACGGCAGATCTTCAGGTTGAGGCCAGGAGGTGAGGTGCGAAAATCGTTCCGAAGGTTACCATGTGAAATCCGTTTGAGCGCTAACGCTTGATATCGCGGCGTATCTTGCACGGCAAGATGATGTGGGATGGGCCCGGGCGTTAGCAGGCTGCCTTCTCCTTTCTATCGCGCCGCCTTATCCGATGGTCTGGGGGCTATAGGCAAAACACATGTTCTGAGGATTCGCCGCAAAAATGCACAAGAGGCGCAAAGGTGACCCGGTGGCCCGGGCAGGACTGAATTGCTGGCGCAAATCGTTCGGGGCAAGCCCGCTCGCGTGGTCGAGTGACCTCGACGGGACCCTACTTCGCTCTGCGAGCTTCGAAGGGCAGGCTCCATGCATTCGCAATTCGGTTTTTTGGCCTGCTCATTGACCAAGCGTGGCTGGTGGCACGAGTGCGGACTTTTTAGGATTTTTTGAGAAGGCGGTTGAGGGTCTCGGGGAGGGAGTCGGGGGTGACCACCGGGATGCCATGCTGGGCGAAAGTGTCGCGGACGTGGGGGTCGAAGTTGCGGGTGTAGGGCACGCACAGGACGACGCCGTGGAGCGTGGGCAGCGACTTGAGGATGATGGATTGGCCCAGGGTGACCGTGTAGCGCTGCCGTACGGTATGTTTGCACTCGAGGGCGATCTGGCGCGGGTGTGCCTTGCCGCGGGTGGTACGGCGGACGAGAAAATCGGTGCGCAGGTGCGCGACAGAGGCGAAGCGCTCGTAGTCAAATTGTTCGGTGCGGATGATGTCCTCAATATCGTCTTCGAAGGCGATGGCGGCGGCCTTGGCGGCCCCGTATTCGCTGCCTTCATCCAGGGCACGCTCGAGGTCGACCGGGCGCTCGGTGCCGGGAAGTGCCTCCAGAAGCTGGCGTGGCGGGCGGGCCTGGATCTCGGCCTCCAGGCAGAGCGCGACGTAGCGGGAAAAGGTCAGCCCGAGGGCGTGGGCGCGGTCGCTGGCCTGCTGCCGGAGTTCGGGGGGCAAAGAGACGCCGACGGTTTTGTTTTTGGGCATGATTTGGTCGGGTGGTCTGCAAGTCAGTGCTTGGTGCTTGGTAGGTAGTGCTTTGTGAACAGGTGGATGGGTTGAGTTGGAGAAAGTACCCGGGGGTGGTTGGGGTGAGCAGAGCTTCGCGTGGGTGCGTTAGTCGTTGGTGGTGGGTGGATGCTGGCAGGAGGTAGCAAAATAATCAAGAATAGACAATTTTATTGAGCCTGCTTCAAAAATATGCTCTTATGTTCAGTATGCAAGCAGCGAAGCATTCCCCCGTAGTTTCTTGTTCGATTTCGTTGCCGGAGGCGTTGCGTGATGCGGCGCGCCAGGCGGCTTACGATGACAACCGATCGCTCTCCGGGCTGGTGTCCGGGGTGCTGCGTACACACCTGGAACGCGAAGGCTACCTGGAGCCGGAAGCCCCGGGGGCCGACCTCGCGGAGGCACGGAAAGGCGGTGCCGTATGATTGGCGCGGCTGAAACCGAGGTGCCCGAACGCCCTGCACCAGCCGAGGAATGTGTATCGGTTCTATACATACAGCCGGATGGGCGCACAGCGGAGGTGGTCATCGACACCGGGCACCGACTGCGCACCGGCAAGTCGTGGCGGGCGTACGCGAAGGTGTATTGCAACGATCCGCTGCACGCGCAGCTGATGGCGGAGCGGTTAAAGAAGCGGCTGGGCGATGCGGTGGAAATGGCGCGGCGTGAGGCTTACGCACAAGGCTACGCCGATGCGCGGGCGCGGCGGGCACGGCTACGCAGTTTCAGCCGGGAGTTGTAACACGAAGGAACGCGAAGGCATGCCCTGGTCTGGACACACGCTGGGCAGCCAGTGCGTGCCGCATGCGGTCATATCGCTAAGCGAGAAAGATAATCTAGAGCCGAAAATCTGGAGTTAGGAACAATGATTTTACAGACGCGTAAGGAGCCGATGGGGCACCGTACTTTGTCAGAAGGGGCGGTGCGGCGGCGCGCGCCTTTTGCCACTTACCTGACGGGCGACCAGGAGTGGTACACACCCAAGGAGGTAGCGGCGATTCTGGGCAAGACCGACCAGTATGTGCGGGACTGCTTTTTGAATCAGAAGATTCTCGGGCACACCACCAACGGACGTACGCCACGGGGCCAAGAGCGTCGCCAGCGGTATCAGATTCACCGTGACAGTGTGCTACTGTATCTGTGCGAAACCGCCAACTACACGCCGGAGGATTACGTGGACCGGCTGGAGGTATTGCTCGATCGGGTCGCTCCGGAACAGCGGGAGCGGCTGGCGACGCGGCTACTCCGGCGGTAGTGTTTTTCGTATTTTCCCCACAAGGACATCCGGAATTTCACAAAGGCAGTCGGGTGGTCCGAGTGGAACCCTACTTCGCTCTGCGAGCTTCGAAGGGCAGGCCCGGTGACCCGGGCAGGACTGAATTGCTGACGCAATTCGTTCTATGGCAGGCCGGGGAGTGCGCTGTGTTGGTGTGCCTGCGTGTCGGGTGGTGTTGGGGTGACCCGTTCTGGATTGCGACGTCGCTGCGCTCCTCGCAATGACGTCGGGTGACCCCGACGGAACGCAGATGCTTACGCATCTGGGTTGGTGGCAAGGCCCGGTGACCCGGGCGGGACCCTAATTCGCTTTGTGAGCTTCGAAGGGCAGGCGCTAGTTGAGGGATTCGGTTTGTTCGATGGTGAAGGGGCCGGTGGAGGCGATGCGGCCAATGATTTCACCGCCTTCAACGACCTGCCCTTTGACCGACATAGTGCCGACCAGGCGGACCAGGCGGTTGATGGACAGCGCCAGGTTACGCTCGATGGTGCCGGAGGCGTTCATCTCCACAGCCCCTTCGAAATCCTGCGCGCGTTTGCCGGCAGTACTGGTGATGAAGCGCAGTTGGATATCGACGATGGCGATGGTCTCGCCGGCAACCTGTTCGACGCCGAGCAGGGTGAGCTGCGCCTCGCCGTCGAGGTTGTCCTCGGCCATGTCGAGGAAGGCGTTGAGCTTGTTGCCGGTGACGCTCCAGGACTCGCCGATGGCGACGGGCTTTTCGGGAAAGGGGATGCCGGGGTCGGCCGGGAAAGCGAGTTCCTCCATGGCGGCGATCTGCTCGAAGTCGGGTGCCTCGCCGACGAGCTCAAAGTTGTAGCCGATGCCTGAGCCGGTGCGGCGGATGCGGATGGAGCGGTCGAGTAGCGGGCTGACCGTTTCCTCCCGTTGGGCGAGCTGGCCGGCCTGGGTGGTCATGGTCATGAGCTCCTGGGACTCGAGGACGGTGACTTCTGCGTAGGTGACATGGGGCCCGTCCATGTGGCGAATGCGGACGCGGCGGGTCTCGTTGTTGGCGACGTTCTGGGTGAGGCCGATTTTATTGCCCTGGATGTTGCCAAAGAACTGGCCTTCGTTGATGCGGAAGCTGGAGGTCTTGGTGAGGGTGCGCCCGGTCCAGTCGAAGGGGCCGCGCAGGTCGTATGTCTCGTGCGACGTGGCGATGTCGGCCGCAGTGCTGGATGTCTGTAGGAGCGCGGCGAAAATGCCCAGGGCGGCCAGGGTGCGCCCGCGGCGGAGTCTACGCGCGTTTGCGCGGGTGATTGTGGTTGTGGTGTGGGTGGTTTGCACACCTATGCATCGGTCAAATGCCCGGGCGGCTAAAGAGTGCCGTGACCGGCACGGGACCCTACTTCGCTCTGCGGGCTTCGAAGGGCAAGGCCCGGTGACCCGGGCAGGACTCAGATGCTTACGCAGCTGGATTGGTGGCAAGCCAGGTGGCGTAGCGGTTATTTGCCTGCGGGTCCGGTGGTGTTGGGGTGACCTGTTCTGGATTGCGACTTCGCTACGCTCCTCGCAATGACGGGCCTGGTCGTGTGACCTCGACGGGACCCTACTTTGCTCTGCGAGCTTCGAAGGGCAGGCCCGGTGACCCGGGCAGGACTCAGATGCTTACGCAGCTGGATTGGTGGCAGGCCAGGTGGCGTGGGCGCGGTACTCCTTTATTCGAGGCTGGAGAGGGAGTCGCGGAGGGCTTGCCAGGCTTGGCGTTGGGCGTCGGTGGTGGCGGCGGGGATGGTGAGTTGAACCACCGCGTAGAGATCGCCGCGGGAGCCGTCGCTTTTTTGCAGGCCGAGGCCCTTGAGACGAAATTTGCGGCCGGATTGGGTGCCCGGGGGCATGGTGATGGTGACGCGCTGGGCGAGCGTGGGGATGGTGCGTTTGAGGCCGAGAGCGGCGTCCCAGGGGGCGAGTTCGACCTCGTGGATGAGGTCGGAGCCGTCGACGCGGAAGTCGGGGTGTTGCTCGAGGCGCACGCGCAGGAAGAGGTCGCCGCGGCGTCCGGTGGCGTCTCCCCTACCCTTTTGGGGGACACGGATGCGCTGGCCTTGGCGGATGCCGGCAGGGATTCTGACGCGGATGGTTTCGGAGTCGGTGAGTTCGCTGCCGGGGCCGGTCTTGCGCAAGGTCAGGTTGCGTTGAGCGCCGGCGTTGGCTTCTTCGAGTGTGACGAGGAGATCGGTTTCGACATCGAGTTCGGGTGGCTCAGTGGCGTGACTAAAGCCGTTGCCTGCCTCGCTGAACGGGTTGAAGCGACCGTTTCCGGCTTCGCTACCGCCGCTGAAAAATGCCTCAAAAAAATCAGAGAAGCCGGTGCCGCCAAAGTTGAAAGAAAATCCGCTGGGTTGTCCGGAAGTGCCCGCGAAACGACCGCCCGGACCGGCACCACGTCCCTGGCCAGCGAAGACTTCCTCCCAGCCTGCGGGCATGCCGCCGGGCTGGTTCCATTGGGAGCCGAGTTGATCGTAGCGGCGACGTTTTTCGGGGTCACTGAGGACTTCGTAGGCCTCGTTGATCTCCTTGAATTTTTCCTCGGCGGCAGTGTTGTCACGGCCGGCGTGATCGGGGTGATGCTGGCGGGCCAGCTTGCGGAAGGCTTTTTTGATCTCGGCTTCGCTGGCCTCACGGGCCACGCCAAGTGTTTTGTAGTAGTCTTTGAATTCCATGGTGTGCGCGTCATACAGATTGCATGCACACGGCCCAAATGTCGACCCGCGTGACCCGCAAGACCCGCGTGACCGAGGGCGGACTGAATTGCTTGCGCAATTCGTTTTTAGGCAAGCCTGCTGGCGTAGCGGTCAAGGGCCTGCGGGTCGCGTGGTGTCAGGGCGATGTATTATGGATTGCGACGTCGCTACGCTCCTCGCAATGACGTCGGGTGACCCCGACGGGACCCAATTGCTGACGCAATTTGTTTGGGGCAAGCCAGGGGCCGGGGTCGAGTGACCTCAACGGGACTCGCGGGGTCGCGAGAGGACCCTACATCGCTTCAAGAGCTATGCAGCGCGCGCGTCGGGGGCGTGGCTTGAACAGCCGCGCAAGCTAAGAAAGGCTGGAGGGCACGCTGGCTTCGTTTGCCAGTGGGTCTTTGAAACGGATCAGGCGGTTAGTTGTGGCCCCAGCTGGCGTAGCGTGAGGAAAATTGATTGAGGGCGTGACGAGCCTCGGAAAAGCAATGGCCGAGGACTTCGAAGACATCGACCAGCTCGAATTCCTGGGCCAGGACGTGGGTGGAAGCCACGCGGTAGTGGGCCGCGCCGACGCTGTCGTAGTACTCGAGATCGGGCGCGCCGCGGCGTAGGGTGCGCTCGTTGAGGTGTCCGGGGAAGAGGCCCGAGAAAAACAGGGAGCGGTTGGCGACCGAAGTGGTGAGGAGGAATTTTTCGTAAGGAGCCGCGCGGTTGATCGCTTCCACCATTTCCTGTACGTAAAACGGTGCGGCGCGGCGCGACTGGTTGGACGGGCGGTCGAACAACTGCTCGGAGCGCACGTAGGCCGCCATCAGCGAGGCCACGTAGTCGGCCACATCGCGGTCGGTGATGCCGTGCTCGCGCAGGACATGGCGGCAGACGACGTAGAAGTACAGCTGGGTCGAGATGGGGATGTGGCCGCGGTTTTCGAGCAGGGCACGAAACAAGAGCGGGTGATCCAGGACATCGTCGCGAGTCGAGTCGTCTGCCAGCAAACGCTCGAGTGCCTCGGGATTTTCACTGCCGGGTAGCAAAGCCGCCAGAATAAAGGCGACGTCCGAAGCATTGAGGCTCGCCCGGCATTTCGGCGTAAGGACCTCCATAGTAAACCTTGGACATCGCAGAGCATGATGTGTGCCCGCCCTCTTGTCGGAGCCGTGACCGGCTCGCGTGACCGCGTGGGGACCTGCTTAGCTGTGCAAGCTATGCAGGACACGGTGCTACATGGCTGCGCTTCACGCGCTGATGGCAGGACCGAGCCGCAAAGCGCGCAAAAGGAATTGGCTCGAGCTGGCTAAATTAGCCCTAGGGCAGGATGGGTTTTATCGTCTGAATCGGTGAGTTTGGGTAGAACGCTGGCAAATCTTGAATGTAGCAAAAAACGACCGGATGCGGGATCCGGTCGTTGTGAAAAAGGGAGGTTTTGCCCCGGGTGAGGCAGAAATTGCCTACTTCAGCTTGTCGTATTCGCCTTTCATGATTTTGGCGACAACGGCGTAGCTGATTTGGAAATCTTTGGAGACCTGATTCATGGAGGAACCGGCCTTGACCGCTTTTTTGATGGAATCGCGAAGTTGTGCGGTGATCTTCGTACGCTTGCGGCGGGTCGCCCCCGACTTTGTGCGCGGGCTCAACTTTACGTTGTAGCGAGCGATGATCGCCTCGACGAGCCCCTTGGGCGTTTTGAAGCCGCTCTTATCTATGAGCGTGTCGAGCTTCGCGTTTTCGGCCTGGATCTTTTTCTCTTCTTCAAGAAGGTCCTTTTTCTTGCGAGCCAGCCGTTCTTCCTCCTTCTCGATGTCCTTGATTTGCTTTTTGTATGCCGTGATGGGTTCGACCGTCATGCGGATTATCCTCTTCGATTCGTTATTGAATGAAAGAGCGAGTCTCTTTCGTATAAAGATTGGATTTGCCGAAATAGCGAGGAGGTCAACCGAAAAAGTTGAGTTCATGGAAGATTCCAAGAACTGAAGATGGCTATTGAAGCAGGTCTTGCAGCAGCAAGAAGCGAAGCTCAATTCAGTGCTTTGACCAAGCCGGGAATCTCACGAAATGAGCCCGGAGCGAACCTTTCAAGCCTTGGGAGGCGACTTAACGGTGATGGCAATGCGGAGCATCCCTGCTTCGTCACTGGGCAGGTGCTTGCAACCGTGACGTTCAAAAAGTCGAATCATGGGTGTATTACCGCTGGCGACATAAGCCCACAGACTGTGCAGTTTGCGTTGAGCAGCAATGTCAAGCATGCGCGTGAGCAAAAGCGAACCCAGGCCATGACGGCGTTTTTCTTCGCGCACGACAAAGGCCATTTCCGCGCTGGTCCCCTCGGGGTCGAGATAATAACGCCCGACGGCATGGATACGCTGGCGTGGTCCTTGCCAGGCAAAGACGCCAAGGGCGAGGTCGCGGGTCTGGTCGACGCTGACCAATTCAGAGGCCCGCTCGCGGGTCATGCGGTTAATGCGATAGCCGTAACGCTGCTGGATCGTCTCGCGCGTGTGGGAGTAAAAGAATTCCTGGAGGCGGCGTTCATCGGACGGATGCAGCGGGCGTAGCACATAGTCACCGTCTTTAAGCTGAACACGTTGAAACTCGACCCCTTCAATGGAGGTGGCTGGTCGGGGATTGAGGCTAACGTACGCGGGGATGAGGCGGCGTGCGCGGGCCTGGCGCAAGAGTTCCTCGCGAAAATCGGGGTGTGCAATTTGCACAAGTTCGAGGGTACGCTCACGGATGGAGCGTCCACGAAGGGTAGCGATCCCGTATTCGGATATGACGAAGTGGGCATCGGCGCGCGTGGTGACGACGCCGGCACCTTCCGTGAGGCAGGCACTGATGCGTGAAACCGTGCCGTTGCAGGCGGTGGACGGGATGGCAATCACCGGGAGGCCACCCTCGCTCAGGGACGCGCCACGCAGGAAATCCACATGGCCACCGATGCCACTATAGAAGCGATTTCCGATGGAATCAGCAGCCACCTGGCCGGTCACATCAATTTGAACGGCGGAGTTGATTGAAACGAAATGGCGATTGCGAGCGACGTTAAAGGGATTGTTGACGTATTCGGTGGGATGGAAGGCGATATGGGGGTTATTGCCAACGAACTGATAGGTCTCCTGCGAGCCCATACAAAACGAGGTGAGGGATTCGCCAGCGTGGAAGGTTTTTTTGGAGTTATCGATGACGCCAGCGCAGATGAGGTCGGCCATGCCATCGGAGAACATTTCGGTGTGCAAGCCGAGGTGGCGGTGGCTGTGCAGGGCGCGGCAAATGGCTTGAGGCACGCGCCCGATGCCGAGTTGCAGCGTGGCCCCGTCCTCGATGAGGCGGGCTGCATATTCGCCGATGGACTCGAGGACGGGATCGGTGGGTGCGGGGGGGAGTTCGGGGAGGGGTTCGGCGGCTTCGAGGCAGACATCGATTTCGCTGATGTGGATGAAGGCGTCGCCGAGGGTGCGGGGCATACGGGGGTTGATCTGCGCGATGACGCGGTTGGCGCAGCGGCAGGCAGCGGCGACCACATCTACGCTGAGCCCAAAGGAGCAGTACCCGAGCGCGTCGGGCGGGGTGACCTGAATGAGTGCGACGTCGAGAGGCAGGATGCGATCGCTGAAGAGCTTTGGCACCTCGCTGAGGAAGCAAGGCGTGTAATCGTGGTGGCCCTCGTTGACGGATTCGCGGGTGGCCGGGCCGAGGAAAAAGGCGTTGATGCGGAGCTGACCGCGGTATTTAGGGTCGGCCCAAGGGGTGTCCCCGAGGGTCAAGATGTGGACGATTTCGAGATCGCGCAAGGCATCCGGGCAGGCCAGGAGCGAATCGACCAGCGCGTGGGGACAGGCGGCATTGGAGCCGATAAAGACGCGTGCGCCGGGCGGAACCAATTCGGGCCAGTCGCTGGGATTGAGGGGTTGCATGGTTGGTAGCGGCGGCAGGGGTTATGCGGCTGGGTGCAGAAATCGACGTTTCGTGGATGAATTTAGCGCACGCGCCAGCCGGGAACAAGGAGCAGTCGGCGGTGTGGACGGGCAAAGTAGGAAAATGGTTTGTCCACGACCGGCGCGTGGCTGACAGTTTTACGTGGTCAAGCAGTTGCATGGATGAGCAAGCGATGAAGCAGGAACTGGTGGCGCGGGCCAAGGCGTTGGGCTTTGACGTGTGCGGGGTGGCCCCGGTGGATGCAGCGCTGCGGGCGGAATATTTTCGCCAATGGATTGCCGAGGGGCAGCACGGGGAGATGCGCTGGCTAGAGCGCAACAACGACCGGCGACTGCAGCCCGCGAACCTGCTGGATGAGGCGCGCTCGATTGTGATGGTGGGCCTCAATTACTATCAGCCGGACCCGTCCGGGCGCGCGTATCGGATTGCCAAATACGCCCTGGGTAAGGACTACCACCGCGTGCTGCTGAAAAAGCTGAAGCAGCTGTGCGTCTGGATGCGCGAACACGGCGGCGCGCAGAAGCCGTATGTGGACACCGGGCCGGTGCTGGAGAAGCCGCTGGGGGTGGCCGCCGGGCTGGGTTGGCAGGGTAAGAGCACGATCTTACTCAATGAGGCACAGGGCACCTGGCTGTTTCTCGGGACGATTGTAACCACCCTCCCCTTCGCGCCGGATGCGGCTCCGGCGGATCGTTGCGGTACGTGCACGCGTTGCCTCGAGGCCTGCCCGACTCAGGCGATCACCGGTCCCTATCAACTGGATGCGCGCAGGTGCCTGAGCTACCTGACGATCGAGCACAAGGGGGCGATCCCCGAGGCCTATCGACGCGCGTTGGGCAACCGCGTCTTTGGCTGTGACGAATGCCTGGACGTGTGCCCATGGAACCGGCACGCGCAGCGCACGCGGGAGGCGAAATTTGTGGCGCGGGAGTTGCCGGATTTGCGAACGATGCTGGGCTGGGATGCCGCGGCGTTTGAGGCGCACTTCGCGGGCACGCCGATTCAACGGACCGGGTTGTCACGCTGGAAACGCAACGTGTGCGTGGTGCTGGGGAACGTGGGGACGGCTGCGGATTTACACGCCCTGCAGGCGGCGGTCGCCGGGACCGACGCCCTGGTGGCCGAGCATGCGCGGTGGGCAATCACGGAGATTCACCTTCGGGTCGAGTGACCTCGACAGGACGCAGATGCTCACGCATCTGGGCTTGGGCAAGCCAGCTGACGAGGTCGCCGTGGTCTTTATGAAACTCTAGCTGTATTGCGACGTCGCTGCGTGCCGTGACCGGCACGGGACTGAATTGCTAGTGCAATTCGATTGTGGGCAAGCCAGTTGGAGAAGCCCGGTGGCGCGGGTTTGCTGGTTGGCCCCATGATGCAGCTGTATCGAGCGCATCATGGGGCCGGGCCAGGGCTGCTTGTGGCAGCTGGGGGGGCAGAAGTCAGTTAGGACTTCCGTCGAGCCTGGCGCATGAACAGCTACTTTGTCACGACGTAGTAGCAGTTTTGGATATCGTGTTCGAAGGTGTGAATCTCGATGCTGGAAAAGCCAGCGTCGGTGAGCATCTGGCGTGCTTGCGGGCGACCCCAAGCGGCGCCGAGCCCCATGCCTCCGCGGGCTAGTGAGACCGTCATGCAGTGCATCGTGGAGATGGTGTACAGGAGCGGCGCGAGGGGTTTGTCACGGTCGCCGGCATGCGAACCGGAGGTGTCGATGTCCTGCATGAAGAAGGTACCCCCGGGTCGGAGGGCGCGGTGGATGTTGCGCAGGACAAGGTCGGGTCGGGCCTGATCGTGGATTGCGTCGAAGGCGAAGATCAGGTCGAAGGCACCGGCTTCCTTCATCTCGACCAAGTCGCGGCCGATGAACGCGACATTTTCGTTAGCCAGGCGGGCGGCTTCGTCACGGCCTTCGCGCAGCGCGGCCAGGTCGAGGTCGAAACCGGTGAAACGGCTGCAGGGAAAGGCTCCGGCGAGGCGGTTGAGCACACGCCCGCGGCCACAGCCGACGTCGAGCACTTCAATGCCTAGCTCCAGTCGCTCCTTCATTCCGGGCATGAGCGGGATCGCCTTTTCGATAACCACGGGGAGGATGGACTGTCCCGAATCCTCGGCCATGACTTCCTGAAAGCGGTTGAATTCGGCATAGTCGACACCCCCGCCCTGCCGGAAGCAGTCGACGATGCGATCTTCCACAGAGCCAAGCACGCTCACGTATTGCGTGAAGATAGCCATGTTGTCGGAGGGATTGTGGCGCGAGAGCACGTTGGCGTGCTCGGGTGGTAGTGTGTAGGTCAACGCCTCGGCATCGTGCTCGACAATGTCTCCGGCCACCATGGCGCCCAGCCACTCGCGCACGTAGCGCTCGTTGAGCCTGGCCTGGTGGGCCAGTTGCGTGGAGGTCAGCGGCGCAGCGGCAGTGGCCAGCGTATCGAATAATCCGGTACGGTGCCCAATTGAGATCATGAGCGAGAGCGCACCTTGATTGATGATGCCCAGAAGGGACTCAGCGAAGGCATCGGCCTTCTGGGGATTCAGTGTCGCGGAACAGGCAAGACACATGACTTTCCTTTTGTTTACGGGTTCAGGACCGGGGGAATCCATGGATGACGAATTCGTGCCAAAAATTGGCTGATTGAATCGCCGTTAATTCCCTTCGGAAAGCATTCATAAATTAATGAACGAGTAGCAAAAGGCGAGCTTTTTGATATCGGGGATTTAACTTATTGAAGCTTAGGGTAAAGTTGCAGAAAAAATTCATTGGCTTTACATCTAGCTGAAAAATTACTTATTCACATCAGGATGCCTATGATTATAAAATGCTGATTCAAAATCTATTAAGTAATCTCAAATATAGATTTTGGTGTCGGCGACTTAAGTAACTTTTAGCTGAAAAGTATCGCCTTTTAGATTTAGCTCGAAAAGCATTTGATTGAGCAAATCGCTAATGTAAACAAACGCCCAAGACGAATGCGGGCGGGACGCTGACTGGATTGCGACGTCGCTGCGTGCCGTGACCGGCACGGGACTGAATTGCTAGCGCAATTCGATTGTGGGCAAGCCAGTTGGAGAAGCCCGGTGGCGCGGGTGGGACCCTGCTTCGCTCTGCGAGCTACGAAGGGCTGGCGCAATTCGTTTTTCGGGTGTGCTGGTTGGTGGGGGGTGGGTGGATTAGGCTGGCGGGGTTGGGTTGGCGTGTTGATGCTGGGGGATGGGATTTAAGACGCAGTGGGCGGAGAGTTGGGCCCGCAGAGCCACGCACCAGGTGGTGTTGGGCGGGCCGTTTCTCGGGCTGCAGTACGGGCGCTTTTCGGTGAACAGCGGCTATGCGCCCAAGCTCTTGGGTATCTACGAGCGCGAGGTGGGCGACTTTGTGGAGGCGCTGATTGCGCGCAAGCCGCAGCGCATCGTC
This sequence comes from Opitutales bacterium, assembly GCA_050331815.1. Taxonomy (GTDB): domain Bacteria; phylum Verrucomicrobiota; class Verrucomicrobiia; order Opitutales; family JBHJGM01; genus JBHJGM01. The sequence continues at coordinate 38,997 of JBHJGM010000024.1, forward strand.
AACGTGGGGGCGGCGGAAGGTTATTATGCCGTGGGACTGGCGCAGCGGTTGCCGGAGGTACAGGTGATGGCGTATGAGGCCGAAGCCGAGGGACAGACGCTAGTTGAAGAGACGGCCGCGTTGAACGGTGTGGGCGCGCGTGTCGAGGTGCGCGGGGCCTGCGATCCGCAGCAATTAGCCAATGCGCTGGGTGATGGTCGCGGATGTGCTGTCGTGATGGATGTGGAGAGCTACGAGGGTGTGCTGCTGGACCCGGAAGCGGTTCCCGGCCTGACGCAGGCGGCGATTTTTGTGGAGGTGCACCTGTCCGAAGATGCCGGCCTGGAGCGGTTGCTGCGCGGGCGCTTCGAGGCGACGCACACCATTGAGAAACGCGAAGTCCGCGTGCCGGCGCTCGATGAGGTGGCCGCGCATGTACGCTCAAAAATGAAGTGGCTGCCGCGCTCCGTGCGCGCGAAGGCGCTGGATGAAAAACGCAGCCCGCAGGATTGCTGGCTGTGGCTCCAACCACAGGTGCCTGCTCCCGTGACCGCAGGAGGACAGAATTGCTGACGCAATTAGTATGTGGCGCCCAGTGACCTGGGCGGGCCCCTACTTCACTCTGCGAGCTAGGAAGGGCCGGCACCATTCGTTGAAGTCTAAAGAGGGTCGAGGCGTGGCTTTGGTGTGCGGCACGCGCACTGGATTGCCACGTCGGTGCCGTGACCGGCACGTGACGCAGATGCTCACGCATCTGGATTGGGCGCAAAATGGGTCGAGTGGCCTCGGTGCCGTGACCGGCGCGGGACACGGATGCTGGCGTGTCTGGATTGGGAGGCTGGATTGTATCAATAGGGATAGTTTGTGGCGCGGGGCTGCGACCCTTGAAGCCACGACCGGACGATTGCGAGCTGATGGGCTTGAGTGCGCGCAGGGAGTGATTTAGGACAACGTGCAGTCTTTGAAAACGTCGAGCATAGCCACGCGGGTGGCGGATTTTTTGAAGCAGCACCCGCCTTTTGAGTTCCTGGATCGCGAGGGGCTGCACGATCTGGCTTCGGCGGGGAAGATGACCTTTCACGAGGGTGACGAGATCATTTTCCAGCAGGGCGATACGCGCGGGGGCTATCTGCAGGTGGTGCAGCAGGGCACGGTGCGCATGTATAAGGAAGGGCGGGAGGGCAGCGAAGAGCTGATCGACCTGCGCGGGCCCGGGGATTTGCTGGGCATTTCCTGGCTGTTGGGCGAGCCCAACTACATACAGACCGCCCGGACCGAGGGAGAGGCGATTTTGTATTCGCTGCCCTGGGACGACTTTTTGACGCTGCTGCAGGATAACGAGGAAGCCACGCGCTACCTGACGGCGTATTTTTCGACGAATCCGGTGTACAAGCGTGTCGAGTCCGAGCAGAGCGAAGCGCGGGCGGTGCCGGCGGTGATTGAAAAGGCCGAAGGCTGGCTCAATGCGCACACTCAGGTATCGCAGCGCGCACACATGCGCCTGGTGACAGGTCCCGGTACGTTAGAGATTGCGCGGGCGGCAGAGCGGATCGCCGGGGGCCTGCAGGAGGCGTTGATCGTGGTCGACGCAAACGGCTGCCCGCTGGGTATCGTGACCGAAACCGATTTGGTACGCAAGGTGGCGACCGGATTGACTCAACCCGGGGCACCGGTCTCGGCGATCATGAGCGGGCCAGTCATGACCGTGAGCGACAACCTGCCGGTCGGGAAGCTGATGATGCTCATGATGCAGCATAACTTGAGGCACCTGGTTGTGACCGAGGATGGGACGCGGTTTACCCGGGCGATTGGGCTGGTTGCCGAGAAGGATGTACAGATGCTGCACGGACGTTTGCCGCTGGGGCTGGTGAAGGAAATCCGCAACTCGACGCAGCCCGGGGAGTTGGGCTTTTTGCGGCAGCGGGCCGAGCAGTTGATGCTTTCGTATCTGGAGGAGCGGGCGAATCTGCGCTGGCTGGCCGGGTACGTGGCCGAGATCGACACCTCGCTGCTGCGCCGGTCGCTGTTTTTGGCCGAAGAGGAGTTACGGGCGGAGGGGCTGGTGCCGCCGGATCTGGCCTATTGCTGGGTAGCGCTTGGCATGGAGGGACGACGGGAGCGTTTTCTAAGGCAGGAATTGCGCACTGCGATCATCTATGAGGATCCGCGTGCAGGCGAAGAAGCGCGGGCCGAGGCGTGGTTTAAACGGCTGGGGCTGGAGGTCTGCCGCAAGCTCAACGAGGCGGGCTTTCCGTCATCGGAAGGGGCGTTCACGGCGGGCGAGGCGGAGGGCTGCCGCAGCGTCTCCTGCTGGCAGACGGCCTATGCGGAATGGATTCGCGATCCCCTGGGTGCCTGCCTGTTGCAGCGGGTGCCGTTTTTCGATCTGCGGGGGGTGGCCGGTGACTTGCGGCTAGTGGATCAAATCCGCTCGACCATCCTGACGACTTCGCGGGCGTTTCCGGAGTTTTTGGCGCTGATGGCCAACGACGCACTGGCTTCGTTGCCGCCGATCACGATTTTTCGCAACGGGGTACTCGACCGCACCGGGGTACTTTGGACCTGCGTGGACACGCGTTCGCACGCGCTGCAACCGCTCTCGAGCCTGGCGCGGGTCTTCGCTCTGAGCAAAGGCGCGGTGCACCTGACCTCGACCATCGAGCGCTATTTGTTCTGCTCCAACGCCTGGCCGGAGCATAAGCGGCTGTTTGAGTCGGCGGCGGAGGCCTGCCGCATCGCGTTGTTTTACCAGACGCTTTCCGGGCTTAGAAACGGCGACAACGGCCAGTTTATCCGGGTGGATCAGTTGCCCAAGGTGGATCAGGAGACGCTTAAGTCGGTCTTTCGGACGGTGGTGGACCTGATGGCGCACACGCGTCGGCACTTCGATTTGGAAGAGGTCACGCACTTGCCACAGGTGAACGGCGAGGGCGGCGCGGAACCTGCAGCACGGCCCGCATGAGCGTGTCGACAGCGCAGTACATGCAGCTTTGCAGCCGGGGCTGGGACTGGCAGCGTACGTTGGACGGGGGCGAGCGCTTTGTGGTCTTTGACACGGAGGCGACGGGGGCGGACTCAAGGATGGACCAGCTAGTCAGCATCGGCGCCGTGGCTGTAGTGGGAAATTCGATACAGCTGGAGGATGTCTTTGAGATGATCCTGAAGGTTTCCTACAACAGCGCAACCGTGCTGGTGCACGGCGTAACCCGCGAGTTGGCTGCCGAAGCTGGTGAGGAGGAAGCCACCGCCCTGGCCGCCTTTTTGGATTACATCGGCGACGGCATCCTGGTCGCGCATCATGCCAGCTTTGACCGCACGCTGCTGAACAAGGCGCTGCAAAAGCACTTTGGGCACGACCTGCTCAATCCGCTGGTCGATACGGGTGATTTGGCAAAACGCCTGGGCGAGGCGGGGGC
>JBHJGM010000025.1:0-46633 GCA_050331815.1 Opitutales bacterium
GCCACGGCGAGCGAGTTTTACGAATTTTCGGCGGGTCAGCGTCATGGAAGTCTCTGCAGCATCCGTGCTTGAGTCCGCTCCATCGCGCGGCAGTTCCCGCTTCGGGCTGGCCAAAGCGCCCAGGCTGGGCTTTATTGGCAAATTACTCTGGGGAATAGGGACTGCAGCTTACCCTCTCACCGTTAAAGGAGACTTACGCATGGATTCCGTTGAACAGGTCATCATCCTTGGCACCGGTTGCGCCGGACTGACTGCGGCCATCTACGCCGCGCGGGCAAACCTCAATCCGCTCGTCATCGAGGGGGGGCAGCCCGGCGGCCAGCTCACCACCACTACCGAGGTGGAAAATTTTCCCGGTTTCCCGGAGGGCGTCGACGGCTTCATGCTGATGGACCAGATGCGCAAGCAGGCGGCCAAGTTCGGCACGCGCTTTGTGAATGACCGCATTGAGGCGGTCGACCTGTCGGGCGATGTGCGCGTGCTTAAATCCGGCTCCAAGGAATACAGGACGCGCTCGCTGATCGTTTCCACCGGGGCCTCGCCGCGCATGTTGGGCGTTCCTGGCGAGCAGGCGCTATTCGGAGGCAAGGGTGTGACCACCTGCGCTACCTGCGACGGCGCGTTCTATCGCGGCCAGAAGGTGGTCGTGGTCGGCGGTGGCGATACCGCTGTGGAGGAAGCGATTTTCCTGACCCGTTTTGCCAGCAAGGTAACGGTTATCCACCGCCGCGATGAGTTACGCGCCTCCGCCATCATGGCCGAACGTCTGCTCAAAACGCCCAAAATCGAGATGGCCTGGAACACCGTGGTCGAGGAAGTCCTCGCCGGTGATGACGGCAAGGCCCGCGCCGTGCAGGTGAAGGACACCGAAACCGGCGAAACCCGCGAGATTCCGGCGCGTGGTGTTTTCATCGCCATCGGTCACGTGCCCAACACGCAACCATTCCAGGGCCAGCTTGCTATGGACGACGAAGGCTACTTTGTGCCGGAATCGCCAACCCAGGTACGCACTCAGGTGCCGGGCGTTTACGTGGCCGGGGACTGCGCCGACCACGTCTACCGCCAAGCCATCACCGCGGCGGGAATGGGCTGCCAGGCCGCCATCGAGGCCGAGCGCTGGCTGGGCGAAAACGACTATGGCCCCGATGCACCTTCCAGCGAAGCTGACGTCGAAGCCACCGCCAGCGCATAAGGCTTGCGGGGTCCTGTCTCCCACCCCGGCCCGAGGTACCGGCTCCGGCTCGTTTCAGAGCGCGACGTTTTGCAACCACCGACGTATGCATCAAGGCATCTATTGGATCGGTGGGTCTCCGTGTTCGGGCAAAAGCAGCGTCGCTGAAATGCTGACCCGCCAGCATGGACTGACCTACTACAAATGCGACGACCACTTCGATAGCCATCTAAGGCAGGGCATCGAAGCGGGTAAGCCTGTGTGCGCGGCGGTTCAGCACGGAGACATGGATTTTGTGTTTTTACGCGAGCATGAGCAAAACGTGAAGCTGGCCTGGGACGTTTTTTCCGAAGAATTCGAATTTGTGATTCGGGACCTGGAAAAGCTGCCCAAACCGCTTTTGGCCGAAGGCGCGGTGCTGTTGCCATCCTCGCTTCGTGCGCTTGCCATCGCACCTGAGCGGGCGTTCTACCTTCTCCCCCGCGAGGCCTTCTTTCGCGGGCAATACGCCAAGAGGGCTTGGGCGCGGGAGCGTGCGCTACGCTCAACCGATCCGCCGCGAGCTTTTGAAAATTGGATGCGCCGCGACGTCAGCTTTGCCCAGAAGGTCGCCGACGATGCGAGTAAATCAGGCTTTCGCGTACACTGGGTGGATGGCTTGCTCAGCATCGACCGGACGGCCTCTTTAGTTGCTGCACACTTCCAATTAGCCTAGCCTGACTACATGGATTTGCCCGTCACCAGTGGTCGCCGGACCAAAAAAAAGCCGATTTATTCAATTGGTGACGGGCTACGGACGTACCTGCGCAAGTTTGGGCGCGAAGAAGCCCTGCCGCTCACCTACGACCAGATGTGCGACTTCATGGGTTCGGCCCCGCTCATCGACAGCAAAGGCGAGGACACTCTCTGGGAAACCGTCGTCTACAACCGCGAGCAGATGCCCGAAATTTCGCGCAAGCTCACGCAGATTTACGCCATTCTTAAGGCCGAGGGCGAGACCAGCGTGATGGATCACCTCTACTGCGACCGGGTCGATTACTGCACCTTTGGCAACACCCACCCCTTCCGCGTGCGCATCGTCAACGCCCGTAACGACAACCAGGACTATTACTACATCAAGCGTGCCGACGCCTCACGCGTCTACGGCTTGGAACTGGAGCACCTGCTCTCGCCCAACCGCATGCACTACCTCACTTGCGGCGAGACGCTGATCGAGGAGCACGTGGTGGGCATTCCTGGGGACATGTTCATCAGCCGCTACTTGGGCGATCCGCCGGTCAAAAACATCCGTCTGGCCAAGGAGTTGGTAAAGTTCAACGAGCGCTGCTTCATCCGTCTGCTCGGCGACATGCGCAGCTACAACTTCGTCTTCGTGCTGACCCCGGACTTCGAGGAGACCCAGGTGCGTATCCGCGCGATGGACTTCGATCAACAAAGTTACAGCGGGCGCAAAAACTTCTACATGCCGCAGTATTTCAAGGAGAACAATCCGTTCGTCTTTTTCTGCGTCAACGAGATCGAGAAGGAGACGGCCTTCCAGTATCAGCGCGAGGAGCAGGCGCTCATCCACCGGCGTCGCCAAAGCGTGCGTCACCGTGTGAACCGCCTCCTCAATTTCATGTGCCAGGACCGCGTGGCGCCGCCGGAAAAGGTAATGCAACTGCGCGCCGAAATGGCCGCGCACTACGGCAATCCCAAATTTCTGGATTGCGACTGCATGGGCAAAATCCTCTGGGAGAGTCTCGAAACGATTTCGCGTAACCTGCACAAGCAACCCGAAAACGTCCCTGGGCCCAGCATCCTCAAGCGCCCTACCGCCGCCGACATCGACGCCGCAGAACTCGAGTAGGGCGTCTACGAATTTTTTGGACAGGACAACCGGCAAGCTTCGAAGCGAAGAAGCAATTACGTACGCGCACAACTGCCGCTCCCGATTCCCAGAAACGACTGACCAACCACCCGCGCTAACCCCAGCCGCGTCATTGCGAGGAGCGCAGCGACGTCGCTATCCAGGTGCGGGTTCAACATCGCGAAAACATCCCTTTAGCCGACCGCTTCCTAAAGCTTCTGGTTAACCTGTCTGATCGTTCTCGCCCGACCCGCCTGGCACGCCAACGTGTCTTAACCGCGGCGCGTTTTTGCCGACGTACGGAACGCGCTTGCCTGCCCGCACCCCTCGGGCGATAAGGCGCACTGCCATAGTACGCTTTCGACCGTCTGATCTTCGCTGAACCGCTCACCTTCGCCTCGCCGTGGCTTCCGCCAAACCGGATGTTCTTCTCTACGCGCCCGCTGAAGTAGGCGGCTTGGCCGAACACGTGCATTATCAGGCCAAGGCGCTGCAGGAGGCCGGTGTCCGCGTGGAGGTCCTCTGCGCGAAGGGCTTTCTGGGCGGACGCGCGGTGCCCTACGCGCGCAAACCGGCCCTGATGACGCCGGGCGCGAAGTCCTCCAAAAAGTGGAAACGCGGCCTGCACCTGGCCCTGGCCAGCATCGTCAATCCCTGGCTGCTGGCCCTGCAGGTCCTTTTGAAGCGTCCACGGCTGGTCTTCTTCGACTCCTACGTGGAGTACTTTTCGCCGTTTTGGATAGCGCCGCACTGGCTGCTCTCGCGTGTCTTTAGCTTTCGCTACGGGATGAACCTGCATGATCCGGTGCGCGATTACGTGCTGGGCCCGTTTTGGTGGCACCGGCTTTCGGTCTGGCTGGCCTACACGCCCTTTTCCTTTGGGCTGGTTCACCAGACCTTGCCGGATCGCTCGGTCGTACCCGCTTGGATCGCGCTGCATGAGGTGCCAGTCGGTGTCTACGCCGTCGAAAACATGGACGCCAGTCCCGAGCCGCTGCGCCAGCAACTCAAGCTCTCCACAAGCGCCCGCGTCTTCCTGGCTTTTGGTTTCATTCGCGACAACAAGAACCTCGACCTGTTCATCCGGGCGATGAAGGACTGCCCCGAGGTGACCTTTGTCATCGCCGGGCGCGCCCAGGCGAGCAAGGACAAGCCCATCGAGTTTTACAAGGAACTGGCCCAGTCCGAGGGGGTGGCCGACCGCGTGGTCTTCAAAAACGACTTCATCCCCGACGAGGAACTCAGCCAGCTTTTCAACCTCGCCGACACCGTTGTGCTGACCTACGACCAGACGTTCCACTCGCAAAGTGGCGTCATCAACATCGCCGCCTCGGTGAAAAAACCGGTCATCGCCTCCGCCGGGGCCAGTCCGCTCAAGGAAGTCGTCGAGCGCTTCAACCTGGGCGTTTTCGTGGAGCCCGACTCCCTCGACGCGCTCAAGGCCGGCCTGCGCCGCCGCCTCGACGAAAGCGCGACACTCCAGCCCGACTGGGACGGCTACTTCGCATACGCCTCCTGGCAGACCAACATCCAGCCTTTGCTCGCCGAACTGCGCCCGTCGGATGCTCCGCTCACCTCGCAGGAGCCCGCCAGCGCCCGCAAGTCATGAAAATTATTCGCGCCAAAGCACCGCTGCGCCTCGGCCTGGCCGGGGGCGGTACCGACGTTTCGCCCTACTGCGACCAGTTTGGCGGCAACGTCCTCAACGCCACCATCGATCTCTACGCATACTGCACCATCGAGCCCTGGGACGAGCCCACCGTGGCCTTCCGCGCGCTCGACAAGGAAAGTGAGGAATCCTTTCCGCTGGCCGCCGCGTACGATCCCAGCGATGGGCTTTGCCTGCACAAAGCCGTCTACAACCACATCGTGAAGCACTTCAATCACGGTGAACCGCTGCCGCACCGCCTGAATACCTACTGCGACGCGCCGCCTGGCTCCGGGCTGGGCAGTTCTTCAACCATCGTGGTTTCGATGATTCAGGCTTACGCGGAGTGGCTCAAGCTGCCCCTCGGTGAATACGACATCGCCTTCCTTGCCTACAAAATCGAGCGCCTCGAGCTCGGCCAGAAAGGCGGCCGCCAGGATCAGTACGCCGCGACCTTTGGCGGCATCAACTTCATCGAGTTTTACGAAAAGGAGCGCGTCATCGTGAACCCGCTCCGTGTGAAGGACTGGATACTCAACGAGTTCGAAGGCTCACTTCTGCTCTATTACACGGCCATCTCGCGTGAGTCCTTCAACATCATCTCCGAGCAGGTAAAAAACATCGAGAAGAGCGAAAAGTCGGCCCTCGAATCCACTCACACCCTCAAGAAGGACGCGCTACGCTACAAGGAAGCACTGCTTAAAGGCGACCTGCGCTCCATTGCCGATATCCTCAAGGACTCCTGGGAGGCCAAGAAGAAGCTGGCACATTCCATCACCAATTCGCAGGTCGACGCCGCTTTCGATACCGCGATGAACGCCGGGGCTTACGCGGGTAAGGTCTCCGGGGCGGGCGGGGGTGGCTTCATCGCCTTCATGACCGATCCGCTCCGTAAGCCCGAGGTGGCCAAAGCCCTCGAGCCGCACAACGGTCGCATCATCCCGTTCCACTTCACCCACCAGGGTGCTCAGGCATGGACCGGCCGGCTGTGACGGCGACCGCACCCACCCAGGCGGTCGTGTTGGCCGGGGGGCTCGGCACGCGTCTGGGCGAGCTGACCAAAACCTGCCCCAAGCCGCTCATCCCCGTCGGCGGCAAGCCCTTCCTCGAATACCTTTTTTGGAATCTGCGCCGCCACGGCATCACGCGGATCGTCCTCTCCATCGGCTATCTCGCCGAGCAGATCCAAAACCACTTTGGCGACGGCAGCGCTTTCGGCCTGGAGATCGTCTACGTCATCGAAGCGGAACCCGCTGGCACCGGCGGCGCGGTCAAGCTCTGCCTGCCGCACCTAGACGAGCGCTTTTTTGTGCTCAACGGTGACACCCTCTTCGACGTCAATTACCTCGCGCTTTTTGCCGATTGGCCCGAGGGCCACCGCGGTAGCTTCATCGCGTTGCGACAGGTCGACGACGTGTCGCGCTACGGTGAGGTCACCACCGACGCTTCGGGCCGTGTCACCAACTTCGGCGAGAAAAGCGCCAGCGGCCCTGGCTGGATCAACGGCGGGATCTACTTGATGGAGCGTGCCGTCATCGAAGCCCTGCCCGCGGGCCAATCCTCGCTCGAGCGTGACTGTTTTCCGAAACTCGTCGAAGCGGGTCAGCTCGTCGCGCGTCGTTTCGACGGCTTTTTCATCGACATCGGGCTGCCCGAAACCCTTGCCGAAGGCCAGACCAGCCTGCCGGGTTGGCAGCGTCGCCCTGCGTCTTTTCTCGATCGCGACGGCACGCTCAACGTCGATCACGCCTACGTCCACACACCGGACAAATTCGACTGGACGCCCGACGCCATCGCCGCCGTGCGCTGGCTCAACGAGGCGGGCTACCTGGCCATCGTCATCACCAATCAGGCGGGCATTGGGCGCGGCTACTATACCGAGGCGCAGTTCCACGCGCTCATGCGCTGGGTTAACGAGGAACTCCGCCGCCACGGTGCGCACCTCGACGGGGTCTACTTTTCACCCTATCACGCCGAGCACGGCCTCGGCGACTACCAGCGCGACTCCGACTGCCGCAAGCCCAACCCCGGCATGCTCCTGCGCGCGATAGACGAGTGGCCCATCGACCCGGCGGGCAGTTTTATGTGCGGCGATTCTGAAAAGGATGTCGAAGCCGCCCGCCGCGCCCACATACAGGGCATCCGCTACACCGGCGGCAGCCTCCTCGATACGATCCAAGCCGCCTTGAGCACCCGCGCATCCTGACCCCGCTCAGAAAGATTCTTTAGACCGGATAACAGGATGTTGCGGGAGGTCCCGTGACTGCGCGTGGATTCAGCGTTGCTCGTTGCTTATACTCGAGCACATGAATCGCACGGCGTCTCAATCGATATAGCCCTGCCCGTCATTGTGAGGAGCGCAGCGACGTCGCAATCCAAGCGCAGGCCCTCGATGCTGAATCAGACAGGATGACAGGATTTTTCAGGAAGGTTCTGTACGACTGCTGCCGCTGAGAACAGATTCAGTACCCAGAACGTCGTCTGGATGGCCACGTCTTCTAGTTTTCTTGTCCTCAAATACGTCTTGCCCAAGTCACTGGGCTACGTTGTAGCCAGGCAGAACCGCTAGCAGTTAGAACCAGCCTTTGTTGCCCTGAATGTAGGTCGTATAAAATTCCTGGTCTGACTTGGTAAGGTACAGGATGCCTTCAACCAGTCCGATAATGGCCATCACGCCCCAGGCCAAGCCCAACGTCACAATCCCGGCGACAATAGAAACCAGCAGCATGATCAGGCCTTCTTTGGTATAGCCCAGGATGAATTTGTGAATGCCAAGCGCGCCGAGAAGAATACCAAGGACGCCGGCGGCAACTTTCTTACCAGGTACTTCCTGGGGAACCCCGGAGGCGGCGGGAGCGGGTTGAGCGGCGGGCGGAGGTGGCGTCGGATTTTGCTCAGTCATAACGGTTTGGAAGCGGTTATGTGCCAAACATGCACACCTATTCGCGAACGGGCCAGACTATTTTACAAAGCCAGCCACACAAGCCCGTCATTGCCAGGAGCGCAGCGACGTCGCAATCCAGGTGCAGGTCCTCGGTGTTGAATCAGACAGGATGACAGGATTTTCAGAAAGGTTCTGTACGACTGTATCCACTGAAAACGGACTCAGCAGCCGCAACGTCGCCTGGAATGCCACGTCTTCCAGTTTGCTTACCCTCAAATGCGTCTTGCCCAGGTCACAGGGCGACGCCGGTTTCGGCTTCGACCCGTTCCAGCCAGTGGTGCAGCACGACTGTATGGATCTCCTGGATGCGCGCAGTGCTTTGCGAGGGCACGATGATCACGTGGTCGGCCTCGTTTTTGCAGATGCCCCCGTCCTTGCCCGAGACGAGCACGCGGGTCACGCCCAGGGGCTTGGCACACTTCAGAGCCTCCAGCACGTTGGGTGAATTGCCGCTGGTGGAAAAGGCCACCAGGATATCGCCCGTTTTGCCCAGCGCCTCGACCTGCCGCGAGAAGATGTACTCGAAGCCAAAGTCGTTGCCGATGCAGGTGATGGCGGTCGGGTCGGCTGAGAGGCACAGCCCGGCCAATGGACGCCGGTTGCTGCGGTAGCGCCCGGAAAGCTCCTGCGCCAGGTGAAAGGCATCCGCCGCGCTGCCACCGTTGCCGCAGGCCATGATTTTATGGCCGTCACGCAGGGCCTGCAAAATGGCGTCGCCCGCCGCGTGCACCTTGCCCACCTCGCTCTCGAACGCGGTCAGCACTTCCCCCAGTTCCTTCAGCTCGTCCATGGTTGCCGTGCAGGTTGCCGCTTCCGCCCCCGGACTCAAGCCCTAAGGACGGCGTCAACGCGGCTGAAACGTCTGTGCGGCCGCGCCTTTGCGCACGACTTCGCGGAAGTCGTCCAGCGATTCAACCTCGCCCAGAGCAAGCAATTGATAGCCTATATTGCCTACGGCGGTCCCTTCAAGGGCGTAGCTCGTGACGGGCAACCCGCTCAGGTCGGCCGCTCGCTGACAAAGCAGGCCGTTTCTGGAACCTCCGCCAACAAAGACCAAATTGTCGAAAGTTTCGCCGACTAGCTCGCCCATCTTGCCCACAGCGGTTCCCACGCTCTGCCCAAGTGAATCGCAAATCAGCCGCGTGTAGCCGGCCAAATCCTCCGGGGGTGACACCCCGAGTGCTGCCAGCTGCCCATCAATGGCCGCCTTCATGTTGGGCGGATTGAAGAAAGCGACGCGATCTTCGGAGTCGAGCAGCGTCTCCGAAGCGGGATGCTCGCTGGCGGCGGCGATCAGCGCATCCCAGTCAGCCGCTGATTCGGGACGCTCGGCAAATGCGGGCAACAACTGTTCCAGCAACCACAGCCCGATCAGAATTTTGTTGGGCCGGGGCGCCCCATCGCCCGCGCGCTCGTTGCTGACGCCGTACTTAAACGCGGCTGCGCCTGTGGCGGGTTGGCGTGTCAGGCCGCCAGCCAGCAGCCAGGTGCCCGCGCTGACAAAGAGGTCACTGCCTATCCGTGGGATCGCTTCAAAGGCGCAGGAGGTGTCGTGGCCGGGCACTAGAACGACCTCCAGCGTTTCGAGCTCTTCGACTTCCTGAACTGGGCCCAGTCGGCGTCCAGCCTTGGTGGGTCCCGAAAACCAATATTCGAGGATGCCGAAGTACTTCAGCGCACGGTGGGAAAAGCCTTCACCAGAGACGGGCAGCAGCTGGCCGGTGCTGCAGATGGATACTTCGTTGAGGCGCTTGCCGGTCAGCAGAAAGTTGAAGTAGTCAGGCAGGTGCAGCACGCAATCGCACAGGTCGCGCAATTGCGGGTAGGTCTGCAGAGATTCGTGCAGTTGCAGCCCGGTGTTGTAATTGATGCCTGGAATCCCGGTCCACTCGTAGAGTTGGGCATCGTCGCCTGCGGCAACCAATTTGGCTAGCAGTGGTTCCGTGCGCTGGTCTCGATAGGCATGCGCGGGAAAAACGAGCCGTCCGGCGTCGTCCAGCATCACATAATCGACGCCCCAGGTATCAATGCCGCAACTGGCCAGGTTTGGAAACGCCTTCTTAGCCTCGAGAAGTCCTGCCTTGATGTGGTCAAACAGCCCGCCCAGGTCCCAGTAGGCATGCTTGCCCAATTGGCGAAAGGCGTTTGGAAAGCGATAAACCTCCGTGAGGCTGAGCCCCTCCGCGCTGAAATTACCAACAATAACGCGCCCGCTGGTGGCACCGAGGTCGACTGCGGCTACATCGCACATGCGAGCAGGCTACGGGTTGGCCCGCACGGCTGAAAAGCAAATTGCCTTGGTCTCCGGACATTAAAAAAACCGGCGGATTCCCACGTGGAGAATACCGCCGGCTTCAAAAGATCCTCAGAAAGTGTGCGGCGTCGCAGCCGCGGAAAAGGAGACGTCAGGCTGCGCGTTGCTTCAGAGGCAACGGCAATCCGTTGGTGCGGAAAATCTTCCGCGCGGTCACCTCGCCATAGACGGAGACCAGAAAATTATAAAGAACTGAGGGAGTGGCAGATTGGTTAATAGCGTTCATAGTAATGAATGTAAGAACGATACGTGCCAGATTTATTCCTGATTTTATAATCAAATGATAGTGAGTGTTTTGTGGAAGATTTAATTTGTTGAAGCTGCAAGTAGCGCGCTGCAAAAGATCTTCTTTGCATTTTTCCGAGGGGCACTTCGGCAAAAAATGCCTGACGCACTGAGCTGCCAGAGCCCGTCAGGCGTTGTGCGCTATTCGTCCAGCGAAAGCACCAAGAGGAACACCCGGGGCGTGCCGTTTGCCGAAGTTGCCCGGGCCGTCGAGGTAGCTCCGGCGGCGATGGTAGCCTTGGTCCAGGGCGTATCCGCTGCATTGTTCAGGGGCACGCCATTCGGTCCGTACCAGAGCACGCGATAGCGCACCTTGGCGTCGATGTCTTCACGATTGGTGATGGATGCCTCCAACTGGTACGTGCCATCCTGCAGAAAACGCCCGTTGATGCGGGTAAGGTCCTTCCGCGCGTCGCCGCCGCTGTAGGAAATTTCGCCCACGTCCACCGTGCCGTCGCCGCGGATCTGGCCGCGCACCAGCAGCCCGCGCACCGTGTTGGAGTCCTCCGTGTGGCCCATGAAGCTGGATTCGCCCTCTGTGCCGCTGCTGCTGGAATTGACCGGCGTGCTGCAGCCCGAAAGTCCGAGCAGCAAAATGCCCGCAAACGCCGCGCAAAGTGCATAGCTGGCCTCACGCCACTGTGTGTATTTACCGCCCATGTGTGTGTCTCTCCCCCTAAGTGCGTTTGGCGACTGCCTACAGCTTTCTTGGAGAAATCCGCCCGCTTGCCAAGTTCCGCCTTGTTTCTCGGGAAAAATAATCCCACCGCCGGGACGGAACCCGGGCCTAAGCTTGTTTTTGCTCTGTGGCCAGCATTGCATGCGGGATGCAGGTTATACAGAGCATCGAGGACATGCGCGCGCAGGTGCGGCAGTGGCAAGCCGCCGGGCGCACGATTGGCTGCGTGCCCACCATGGGGGCCCTGCATCAGGGGCATCTCAGCCTGGTGGACCTGGCCAAGGCGCAGACGGATGTCACCGTCCTAACCCTTTTCGTCAACCCCACCCAATTTGGCCCCAACGAAGACTTTGCCAAGTACCCCCGCGACGAGGCGGGCGATCTGGAAATCTGCCGCCGTCGGGGCGTCGATGTGGTCTTCGCCCCGACCAACGAAGCGATTTATCCGAAAGGCTACTCCACCTATTTGAACGAGGAAGCCGTCAGCGAAGGCCTGGAAGGCGGGGCGCGGCCTGGGCATTTTCGCGGCGTCTGCACGGTGTTGCTGCTGTTGTTCAACATTGTGCAGCCCGCTGTCGCGGTGTTTGGGGAAAAGGACGCCCAGCAGCTGGCTGTCATCCGCAAGATGACCCGCGACTTGCGCCTGCCCGTGGAGATTGTGCCTGGCCCCACAATCCGCGAGCCCGACGGCCTGGCCATGTCCTCACGCAACCGCAATCTCAACCCCCATCAGCGCAAGGAAGCTGCGCTGCTGTACCAATCGCTGCAGGCGGGCAAAAAGCTGGTCGACTCCGGCATCGTACAGGTCGAGCGCATTATGGCCGAGGTCCACCACGTGCTGGGCCGCAGCAACCGCCTGCGCGTCAACTACGTCAGCATCGTCGACCCCGACACCTTTCGCCCCCTCAAGCGCATCGAGCCCGGCCAGAGCCTCATCTGCGTTGCCGCCTGGCTCGAGCAGGTCCGCCTCATCGACAACCTCCGCGTGTAACGATCATACAAACAGAAGTTCGCTAAGAGCGCGAAGTCTGTCTTCTAAAGCAATTGCACCCACCTTTTCGCAGGGCAGATGCGCTTAGCGCCGAAGTTATCCGTGCGGTGATTGAGGTGCACCGTGAATTAGGTCCTGGCTTGCTCGAATCGGTTTACGAAAAGTGTCTTGCTTGGGAACTCCAACAAAGGGGCTTCCAGGTACGAGGACAGGTAACTGTCCCGATTGCCTACAAAACGTTTAAGTTCAATGAGGAACTCCGTCTTGATCTTGTCGTTGAGGACTGTCTGATTCTGGAGGTTAAGACAATGCAGTCGCTAGCGCCTATTATGAAAGCATAATTGCTGACTTACATGAAATTGTTGGATGCGCCTGTCGGTTTGCTCATGAATTTCAACCAGACGACCCTCAAAAATGGGCTTGCGCGTCTGATTCTGAAAAACGCGGATTCCCCGTAACTTTGCGCTCTTTGCGCCCTTCTGTTAAAACCCCCCATGGCTTACGTCTTTGACGTTCTCTCGATCGGCAGCGGTATCGCCGGTCTGTCCTTCGCGCTGAAGATGGCCCAGCGCGGTTTTTCCATGGGCATCATCACCAAGAAGAACCGCGCGGCGTCTTCGACCAACTGGGCCCAGGGCGGGATCGCCGCCGTAACCTCGCAGACTGACGATGTTGAACTGCATGTGCGTGACACGCTGCGCGCCGGCGACGGGCTTTGTGACGAGCAGGTCGTGCGCGAAATCGTCAATCTCGGTCCGCCGCGCATTCAGGAACTGGCCGAGATGGGCGTGCCTTTCTCGCGGCTCGACGATGGGCGCATCTCCCTCGGCAAGGAGGGCGGTCATTCCAAGCGGCGCATCCTGCACGTTAAAGACGTGACCGGCCGTGCTATCGAAGAGGCCCTGCTCAAGGCCATCGCCGACCACCCCAGGATTCAGGTTTTCGAGCACTTTCTGGCCATTGACTTGATCATGCGCTCGAAGGTACGTCGCGCTGGGCTGCCCGTGCCCACCTCTGAAAACCGGGTGCTGGGTGTCTACGCCCTGGATATCCATGGCGGGGGTGTCCATACGATTCAGGCGCGCGCGATCATGCTCGCCACCGGTGGGGTGGGGCAGGTCTATCAGTTTACGACGAACCCCGACATCGCCACCGGCGACGGCATCGCGATGGCCTTTCGCGCCGGTTGCGAGGTGCGCAACATGGAGTTCATCCAGTTTCACCCCACGGCGCTGTATTTGCCCTCGGGGGACCGTTTCCTCATCTCCGAGGCCGTGCGGGGCGAGGGTGCCATCCTGCGTAACAAATCCGAGGAAGCCTTCATGCCCCGCTATGATGAGCGCGCCGATCTGGCCCCGCGCGACATCGTGGCCCGCGCCATCGACTCGGAAATGAAGCGTTCGGGCGAACGCCACGTCTGGCTCGATGTGGCGCCGATTCACGATTTTCCCGTACGCTTCCCCAACATCCATGCCGGGTGTCTGGCGGCGGGCATCGACCCGAGCAAGCAGCCCATCCCCGTGGTCCCGGCGGCGCACTACCTGTGTGGCGGTGTGGTGACCAATCTCCGCGCCGAGACCAGCCTGCCGGGCCTGTACGCCTGTGGCGAGGTGGCCTGCACCGGCCTGCACGGAGCCAATCGCCTGGCCAGCAATTCCCTGCTCGAGGCGGTCGTCCTGGCCGACGCCGGGGCTCACGCCGTCGAGGAGTTCCTTAGCCGCAACGCGCTCGAAACTCACGAGCTGCCCGACTGGGAAGAGGGTGATCTGCAGGACGCCGACGAGCGCGTGGTGCTCGCGCACAACTGGGATGAGCTGCGCCGCACGCTTTGGGATTACGTATCCATCGTGCGGACGACCAAGCGGCTCGAGCGCGCCCGCACTCGCATCGCCACGCTCGAAAAGGAAGTCCACGAATACTATTGGAACTTCCGCGTCGAGCCCATGCTGCTCGAGCTGCGCAACCTCATCCAGGTGGCTGCGCTGATCATCGACTGCGCCCTCCAGCGTAAGGAGTCGCGCGGCCTGCACTTCACGCTCGATTACCCGCAGCACCTCGACGACCCGCTCAACAGCACCGTCACCAAGCGCCGCATGTGAGCATGGCAAACCCGCCCCAACAGGATCCTTTATCCCTGACGGTTCTCCCCGGACCGGAGGCGGCCCGGCACCTGGACGCCCTGGCCCAGTTGCGCATCGCGGTCTTTCGCGAGTGGCCCTACCTTTACGACGGTGCCCTCGATTATGAGCGCGCGTACCTCGACGCCTACTTTCGCTGCGAAAACGCCTGTGTGGCGATCGCTCTGGCCGGCGAGCAACTCGTGGGGGCCAGCACCGCCTTGCCCCTGTCGGAAGCCGAAGCTGCCTTCCGCGCGCCCTTCGAGGCGACGGGTGAGTCCATTGGTGATGTTTTCTACTTCGGTGAGTCGATTCTGCTGCCGAATTTCCGCGGTCGGGGCACGGGTGCGCGATTCATGGAGGCGCGCGAGGTCCATGCCCGTGCGCTGGATTTCCTGCGCGCGGCCTTTTGCGGGGTTCAACGACCGGTCAATCATCCGCTGCGCCCAAAAAACGAGCGCCCGCTGGATGCCTTCTGGCAGCGCTGTGGTTTTCAGCCTCGGCCGGATCTGGTCTGTCACGTCCCTTGGAAGGACATTGACCAGCCCGGCGAAACCGAAAAGCCACTGCAATTCTGGCTGAAAGAACTCACCGATTGAGCGGCTCGCGGATTCCCGTTCGCCACTGGTAGTCAACACCGTCGTAGAAGTAGGCGTTGGCCATTCGCGGGCTGGCGTTTTGAAATGGAGCCTGCTCCAGGAAAGTCAGTCGCTCGACCTCGGCTCGCACCAACCTTGGTTTCCAGTCCTTGCGCACCCCTTCAATACGAATCATCGAGTGCGTCTGGCCTTCGTAGTCGAAAGTGTAGGGCATGGGCCCAGCAAACCTTCGACTGTTGCGCTCATCCGGGAAGGGTGATCCCGAGGGCAGTTCAGCATCAGAGTCGCCGATCTGGATCGTCGCCTCGATGTCGCCTCGTGAGTCGGAGCTCACGATCGACAGTGTATAGACGTCGCGATCCATTGAGGAGGACATCCGAGCTTGGTGGTAGTTGTAGTGCGTGAGCAGATTGCCCGAGAGCACCATCCTTCGTCGGTCGGTCTCGGTTCGGAGGATGCGCAGTCCCCGCAGCGTACGCCCCGCTCGTGTTTGGTAGCGCGCGAAAATGCGATAGCCACACAGTCTGAAGTTCATTCCCAGCCAGCCGGGAAGTCCCTTGGGCCGCAGGTGCCGCGCCTCAACAAAGGCTACCGCGACGAAACCAAAGTCCTCGTAGGTATCCAGCTGCAGACCGGGGGTCAGAAGCGGCTCAAGCATGGATTGTGGAAAGGCATAAGTCAGCACCAGCACGCGCTCCAGGCGCGCTTCAATCGCGAAAGGATGCCGCTTGAGCCGATAAAGCATGTCTTAAGGGCCTTTGGGTTCTTGGGAAGGTTGGCAGGCGATCCAAGCAAGCGCCAAAAGGGCAACGTTCTTGATGATCCCACTGAAGGGCCCGACGAGAAGCGAGGGCTCAATGATCACCACGGCGATGGACAAGCCGACCAGCAGCCCCGTTGTGATGAGGCAGGCAGCGTGTAGCGCCCACCCGTTGAGCAGCCAGACGCCCAACAGTATCTCCACAACGCCGATGTATTGCATGGTGAGGGCGGGCGAGCCCAAATAAAGCCCGCTGCGTTCCACGATGTCGCGCTCCAGCGGTGCGAACGCCACAAGCTTGGGCACCAGCCCCTGGTATACCCAGAGGAAACCAAGGATAAGCCGTGACAAACGTGGGGCGGAGAGTGTCATCAGATCTTGCGGTGTCGGTGAAGAGCGGCCCACCAGACCAAGCTAAGGAAGACCGTGTTTGCGCTGACCATGAGCACAGGTGAGTACAGGATGTGGCTCGCGCGCAAGATTTCCAAGGTGTTCATCGAAACAATTGCAACCGTTTGCACCGCAGCACACAGAAGTGGCCAACGCGCCGTTAAAATCCAGATGGCCAACAGCGTCTCTGCTATGCCAACAGCCAAAGTGAGCGGACCGGCCCACTGCGCGCCCACGACGGTTGCCACGATGGCTTCATGCCGGGGATCGAGCCCAAAAACCTTCAGTCCCAGGCCAAAAAAGAGCCAGACGCCTGCGGCAAACCATCGAACCACGCGCTCCACGAGCGCTGACCCTTTAGCCCAGGCGATTGGGAGCAACTGTATTCCGCGCCTGATTCCCGTTGCCTGAGGCCGCTTGGGGACCTTTTCTCTTGGCCCATGCAAGTGGTTGAAGTGCCTGAACTGGGCGATGCCTACCACCATACCGGCAATCCGAAGCCAGGCTGGCTGGCGCGCAAGGCGCCGAGTCTGGCGTTTTACCCCAAGGCGTTTTTCATCGTGCGCTCGGCTTCACGGCGCGCTGCCAAAGGCGTTTACGATTACGCGCAGTGGCAGGGCAGCGCCTGGAGCATCCTGCGTCTTTTTGAAAGCATCGGCACACCCGTGCATGTGACGGGCCTGGCGCATGTCCGCGCCCTGGAGCGCCCCTGCGTCTTCATCGGCAACCATATGTCGACGCTCGAGACGTTCGTGCTGTGTGGGCTGGTGCCCCTGCCGCGCAAGGTCTGCTTCGTGATCAAGCCGCAACTGCTGGATATGCCTATCTTCAAGCACGTCATGCGCTGGACCGACCCCATCGTGGTCTCGCGCGCCGACCCTCGCGCCGACTTGAAGGCGGTGCTACAAGGCGGCCAGGCCAAACTCGAAGCTGGCATTTCGGTGATTGTCTTCCCGCAAACGACGCGCGCGGTCGCCTTTGACCCGGCAAAGTTCAGTTCCATTGGCCACAAGCTCGCCAAGCGGGCGGGTGTGCCGATTATTCCGGTTGCCTTGAAAACGGATGCTTGGGGACTCGGCAACAAGCTCAAGGACTGGGGACCCATCGACCCGAAGAAGCCTATCCACATCGAATTCGGCCCGCCCATTGAAACAAGCGGCGACAAGTCCGAGCACCAACAGATCATCGACTTCATCCAGGATCGCCTCCGCCGCTGGATAAGTGAACAAACGGCCTAGCAGAACAGGAAAACAGGACAGCTAGAAAAGGCCCGTGCCAAAGGTGCTTGGTCTCTAAAGTCGGCAGCCCACACACAGCAAAGTGCCGGTCAAGATAACTCCGTGCCAGGATTGCACCTCTGAGTTCTCTGGGTCCTCCTGATCAAATTTTTTTATCAGGACAGCCTGGAAGGGCTCACACCTTCGTTCCAGGGCAGGGCATCAGTTATTGAGTAACTGGTTGTCCTCAGCGTTCTCTGTGTCCTCCTGTTCAGATCATCAAAGCATTTCAGCCACTCAAAATTAAAAAACCCCCGGCCTTTCGACCGAGGGTTTTGCAACAAGAACAGGAAAAGTATCCGGAAAACGGAAAGGGCTTACTGCAGCAGCTGTAGCGCGACGGACTGAATCTGGTTGGCCTGGGCGAGCATGGCCGCGCCCGACTGCGTCAGAATGTTGTACTTGGCCAGGCGCGTGGATTCCTCGGCCAGGTCGGTATCGATGATGCGGCTGTTGGCGGCTTCGAGATTCGTTCGGTTGATCACGAGCATCTGCGAGGCAAACTGCAACCGGCTGGTCTCGGCACCTTTCGAGGCGCGCTGGGTTGCCACGCTTTGCAGTGCGGAAACCACGTCCGACACGCTGATGGTGGCCAGATCCGTGGTGGTGACGGTGTTCAGCAGCGCGGCCAGGTCGGGTTTGGTCAAATCGATGGCCTCGGCGGAGGCACCATCTTCGGTTGAAAGCACGCTGATGGTGGCGTTCGGGTCGCCGGCCGGGACGAACATCGTCACGTTGTTGAAGCGCTCGTTGGTGATGTTATCGAGCTGCTTCTGTAGTTCGGTGTACTCCTTTTCGTAATTGGCGATGTCCTCGGCGTTTTTGGTGACGTCGCTGGCGAGCATTTTCAGCTCGGAGATACGCGTGAGCACGTCGGCGGCCAGTTGCAGCGCGCCGTCCTGCGACTGCAGGAACGAAATGGCGTTGGCGATGTTGTTGTTGACGGCGTCGGTGCGTTTCTGCGCGGCCATCAACTTCATCGAAACAGCGAGTCCCCCGGCATCGTCGGCGGGGTTCACGATCTTCTTACCGCTGGAGAGCCGGTTGAGGCTCTTTTGCAGTTGAACGTTGCTGTTGCGGAGATTGACCGAGGCGACGGAGGCCGACGGATTGGTGTTAATTACGAAGGACATACGGATTCCCTCCTTGAGCGTGTCAGTAGCGCCGTTTTCCCTGGGCCCGGCTTTAGCCCAATGCCTCTAAGGCTTTTTTCCAAACCTCTTCAGCGTAGCATGTTGAAGAATCGCCCGCGCTTGACCCGTCTTTAGCAAAAAAATTACCCGACCCTCTCCGGAGTGATTCCGGGGAGAGTTCGGGTAATGAAATGACTGACTTTACGAACCCCTTGCCTGGCGCACCGCCCCCGTGCGAGGGAGGCCCCGGGTGGGGCCTCCCCGGCTATCCGACGGGTGGGTTGTCAGGGGTTGGGGCTGGGGATTAACCCAGAAGTCGAAGCGCGACCTGCGAGGACGTGTTGGCCTGGGCCAACATGGCGGCACCGGACTGCACCAGGATGTTCGCACGGGCGAATCGGGTGGATTCGGCGGCGACATCGGTGTCGATGATGCGGCTGTTGGCGGCCTCGATGTTCACGCGGTTGGTGGTCAGCAGCTGGGAAGCGAACTGCAGCTGGCTGGTCTGCGCACCATTGGTCGCACGCAGGGTGGCGATACCCTGAATGGCCGAGGAGAGTGCGCCGACGGACACGGCGTCGTTGTCGAGGTCGATCGAGGAGCCGAGGATGGTGTCCATGGTGTTACCACCACCGACATCAATGGCCTTGATCGAAGCCTGCGAGATGTTGACCTTGGTCTGGCCATCTTCCGTGGTGGCCACACTCAGGTTCGCCGCGGTATCCTGGAACAGGGCCACGCCGTTGAACTTTTCGCCAATGACGTTGGTCAGCTGTTCCTGCAGCTTTTCGAACTCCGTGTTGTACGTCGCCTTGTCGCTGGTGGACTTGGTGGCGTCGTCCTGGAGCACGCGAATTTCAGACATGCGCTGAAGAATGCTGGTGGCGGTCGAGAGCGCGCCGTCCTGCGTTTGCAGGAACGAGATGGCGTTGTTCACGACCGTGTCCACAGATTCGTTGCGGCGAATCTGCGCCTGCATCTTCATGCTAACAGCAAGACCACCAGCGTCGTCAGCCGGGCTGGTGATACGGTTACCGCTCGAAAGGCGGTTGAGGGACTTCTGCAGCAGCACATTGGACATGTTCAGATTGCTGCTGGCAATCGAAGCCGAGGTGTTCGTATTGACTACGAGACCCATGATGGATCCTCCTTGATATGTGGCACGAATCCCTTTCGTGCAGAGGTCCAGGCTGGGTTGGCGGGGCCTGGCGCCCGATCAGAACATCCGTGTCCTGACGGGAGTGTAGGTCGCCCCCAGACCCCCCACGTTGAGTGTCCACGCCACGAAATTCACCGGCTAGGGAGTTATTCCTGAGCACCCTCAGTAGGTTCCCTGAGCGTGCGGCTAAGCCATGCTATCTTAAAAGCTGTCGGTTGCCCAAAAAACCCCGCCCAGCACGAGCACCAACCCAATCCGGTACCACGCAAAGAGCCCCAGCCCGTGGCGTGTCAGGTAGCCGACCAGCCATCGAACTGCCAGCGCCGCCGAGACCGCCGAGACCACGACGCCAAACAGCACCGGCCCCGGGTCCAGCGCTTCCAACAGGGTGGGCTCCCCTTTGAGGTAGGGCATTGTAAACTTGTAGCCGCTGGCCGCCGTCAAGGTGATCAGGCCCAGCAAAAAGCTGAATTCGGCTGCCCGCTTCGGGTTGAGCCCCACCAGGTAGCCCCCAACGATGGTCATCATGCTCCGGCTGGTCCCGGGCCACATCGCCACGCACTGGAGCAGGCCCACCGCCAAGCATTGGCGGGCGCTCAGCTCGTGCAGATCGGGTCCCGCTTCAGGGTCCTGCGCTGAGCCTTTGCGCTTGCGCCAGTGCTCCACTGCGAACATCAACAACGCTCCGGCGAAAAGCGCGAAGAGGATCGGCCCCGGATAAAACAGCTGCGACTCAATCCAGTCATCGAGCAGGAACCCGAAGAACGCGGCCGGTAAAAAAGCCAGCACCAGGTTGATGGCCAGCCGTCGTCCGGCCGGATTTTTTCCAAAAATCCCCAGAACCATGTCCCGGATGCGCGCCCAGTACAGGATTGTCACCGCCAGAATCGCCCCAAACTGGATCACAATCGCGTAGGCGTCGGCGGCGTGCTTGACCGTGTAGAAATTCTCCGGGGTCATGCCCAGATCGCGGTCGACCACGCGGGGCAGGCCGTTGGCGTCGTAGAGCGGGGTGTCGGCGTCGAGCCCCAGTAGTGTGTTGGTGATCAGCAGGTGCCCGGTCGAGGAAATGGGTAGGTATTCGGTGATCCCTTCCACCAGGCCCAGCAGCAGCGCCTCTGGGTAGCCCATCGGGGTGGGCGTTGCCTCCGGATCGACCAGATTCTCGGCGGGTGCGATTACCGGTTCGGGCGCGGGCTGCGCCTGCACCGTACCGCCCAGGCAACTTAGCAAGCCCAGGCACGACAGCCAACGTATCCAACCCATCAAACGAAACACGCGCGCTTGCATGAAGGGACGGCCCAGGCCGGTCAAACTTAACCGTTCGCGCCCGCCGTGACGGTCGCGCCTTCCAGCGAGGCGGGACACGGGTCTTCGGTAGGACGCGGCAGGGCCTGGCAGCGCTTGTGCAGACGCCGGGCCTGGGCAAAAAGCCGTGTCAGCGCGCGTTCGCTAAGCCGGGGATCACCGTAGCGCACTTCCAGCAACGCGGCGTGGGTCGCGTAAAAGTCGTCGGCCCACTCCGGGCTCAGGGCACCGACGCGGCTGCGATAGACCTGCAAGCGCCGCAGCCATTTACCCGAACGTCGTCGCCCGCCGCGGGTGGAGCCACCCCGGCGTAAAATCCGCGGCGCGTAGGCGGTTAGCAGGGTCGCGATGCGGTTCACCCGTGTCAGGGCAAAGAGCAGGCCCGATATCGTCAGCAGCGCCAACGCCACTGAAAGCATGCGCTCCTGGGTCCAGGGGCGGGTCAGCCAGGCGTTGAGCTGCTCCCAATAGCCGGCCAATACCTGCTTGAGGCTCAGCCAAAAGGCCTCGGCCCAGGTCGAAACGGAGTCCGCCAGCTCGTCCTGGTCCTCGCTGTCAAAATTGACGACGCTACGATACCAGATGATGCGCAGGCTGTCGATCCACGCCTGCCAGCCCTGGTCGACCGCCATGTCATAGCTGAAGCCCTCGATGCCCGCGCTAGCGATGGCCTCGGCGCCCGGGGTTGGGTCGACCCGCAGCCAGTGGCCGTCGCCGTCGTAAATCTCCGCCCAGGCGTGCGCCGCGCTGTTACGCACCACGAAGTACTCCTCGAATTCGTTCCAGGTGGCCCCGCGAAAGCCCGCCACCGCCCGCGCCGGGAAGCCTGCGGTGCGGGCCAGCAGGATGAAGGAACCGGTAAAATGCTCACACCAGCCGTCCGAGTCCGAACGCATCCACTGCACGATGTAGTCGCCCTCATCGCGGTTGTGCTGAAAGTCGGTTTCGAGGCTGTACTGGTGCCGCTTTGCCAGCCAGATACTGGCTTTGTGCGCAAAGGATTGCGGGCTACGGATGGGTTGCCCGCCGGTGATTTCCTCGACGGCGTTTTCCAGAAACGCACGGTCGGCCTCACGCAGGGGAAGCATGACCAGCGTATCCGGGTACTCGACCGAAGCCGGCCGGCCCGTGTCATCCAGGGGCGAGGGTCCGGGCTCGAGCCGTCCCAGGGTCAGCCGCTCGATGTTGGTGGCCTCGATGCGGTTGGTGGCGGTCATGCCTTCCAGCCGGTAGGCCAGCACATTGCTCGGCAGCGGCTCCACGCGGTAGACGCGCTGAGTCGGGTTGACCTGGAGGTTACGCGGACTGTCCAGTTTCAGGCTGCGGAAGGGCCCGAGGATCGGTAGGTAGCGGCTCACCCCACCTTCCAGGTAAAAGTCCCAATTGTCGCTGCGCCCGAGGTTGCTGCCGCGCTCGTATTGATAGGTGTCGTAGCGCGTCACGTCCGTGTAGGTGATGGCCGTCTGCGCGCTGTTGGAGACCTGAAAGGCGTTGTCGATGTAATGATCCATCACGATCATGCGCCAGTACGGGGTGCTTGAGAGGCTTTCGCGCGACGGCCCTTCCACCCGCATGGCCGGGCTTTCATCCTTCGACAGCTGCGAGATCTCGCCAAACTGCAGCCGTTCCGAAAAACCGATCGTCCCCTGACCCTCGCCCTGCAGAAAGGACAGGCGGTTGTCCATCTGGATGCGCGGAATCATCAGAAAGAGCAGGGCGGTCAGCCCGGCGATCACAACCAGGACCAGCGAGGTGAGGGCGATCAGCCGCAAGTCCAGCGCCCGCCATTGATTACGCGCCAGGGTCGACCAGCGATGGTGGTTCCAGTCCTTGCCTTCGAGGGCAACCGAGGTGTCTGGCTCCATCAGGCTCAGCACAAAGAGCAGCGCCATCGCGATCGGCGTGAAGATCAGCAGCTGCAGTGCGAAGCCCAACGAAACGCTCAACACGCCGCCGACCACCGTCAGAAACAGCCCCAACAGCACCAACTGCAGGTCTTCCCGCCGCGTGCGGTATTGCAGGCAGCGCAGCAACAGCAGCAGCATGACCATGCGCACCAGAGGTTGCAGCGGCATCCCCCGGTTCATCACAAAGTCCACGATGACCAGCATCAGCAGCATCGGCGAAGCCAGCATCCAAAAGACCTTCGGCAACCGCGCGGGAATCCCCGGGAAGAGCGTCACCAGCGAAACCACCGCGAAAAATCCGATGAAGTAGGCAATGCTGACAAACTCAAGGTGTGCCGCCGACCACAGCGAAACCAGCCCGAGCGTCTGCCCGAGCAACCAGCGCACCTGGTGAAACTCCACCAGGCTAAGCCGACCCGATTTCTCTGCCTCCAAGGTGGACATGGACTTGATCGCCGCTGCCGGGCCGGAACTGAATCAGCCGGGGTCCGGAAACGTCTTTGATGGGTTCCAGGTGTTCGACCGGCTCCAGCTGGGCCAGTTGGTCGAAAAAGACATGCAGGTCGTGCAGACGCTTCACGCCATTGAGCGGCTCGCGGTTGACCGCCGTGGCCGTCAGGCAATCGGCGCGAAAGAGGTCTTCGGCCAGCGTGCCGGCCAGCGCGCACAGCTGCTCAAACTGCGGCCCCGCTTTCCAGAGCGAGGCTGGCGTCTCGATAAAAACCACATACCCCGCGCGGTTTTCCTCGGCCATCTGGCGTACCATGAGCGTCTGGTTGCGCGCGCTCGCCTTCCAGTGCACCAGCCGCTGCGCATCGCCCGGGCGGTACTGGCGGATGTTGATGATCTCGGTCGAATTGCCCAGCCGCCGCCGTGTCTGCCCCTGCTGGTGATTGCCTCGCAGGCCCGGCAGCTTCACGTTGTAGTCCACCCGCTTCGGCCAGACCTTGATCTCGCAGCGCAGGCGCCCGCCCACGGTCTTGCGGACGAAACCGAACGGCACCAGCGAATCCAGTGCCCGCACATCGATGCGATCCGTGCCCCGGCGTCTCGGCTCAAAGTCCCAGCGCAGCCGCAGCGTCTCACCGGGGTCGAGCCGCTCCTGTTGATGGAGCAGGTGCTTTTGTGATTTGTCCTGGGTCTGCAGGCGCGCATTGAGCCCGTAGGCTGGGAACAGCCGCTTGGCGTTGTGTACTTCCAGATCGACCGGGGCGATTTCTCCCTCGCGGAAAAACTCCGGCAGGTGTAGCCGCCAGCGCAACCGGCGAAAGTTCAGCCAGCCCAGAAAAAAGCCCATCGCCGCAACCGCCAGCAGCAGCGAAAGCGCCATGACGAGGATGTTGCTGCTGGTGCTCACACTGGCCGAGATGAGGCCCAGCACGACCACTGCCAGCACGTAGCCCGCCCGCGTGAAAACCAGCCGGTGACCCTCCGGTGGAATGATCAGCCGCCACAGAAACCGCCCTAGCTTGCTCGGCTGACGTTTGCGCGTCTTGCGAACCGGGCCAAAATTTGGCCCGGCCCAGGCGCTGATCAGCGGACCGCCGTTCTTTCCGTTGCCGCGCGTTTCGACCGCAGCCTCCGCCGCTCCGACAACCGGACTCGGTCGCTCGGCTTGAACAGTGGGAGGTTCCGCCAGGGTGGGCATTTTTATACTGAACTAAAAGCGGGCCACGAATGAACGCGAATACTCACGAAGTTTAAGAAGGTGCGCTTTCATCGGAAGCCGTGCAGCCCGGCCAAGAATCCGTTCAAAGTGCGTGTAATCAGACAAGCTTGGTAAAAGATCACTCCGGGCTCCTTTAAAAAAATCTCCGCGTCCTCTGTGGTTTGCTACCAGCCCGTTGCACAGCTCAGACCGGCGGGGGGATGTTTTCCAGCAGACGCTTGAGCATGCCCTCGGCCAGGCGGCGTTCCTCGAGCGGATCGGCGGTCTGGCGGCGTAGGCTCAGCCGGTGGGTGAAGACTGGCAGTACACTGGCCGTCACATCCTCCGGAATGACAAACGAGCGTCCATTGTACAGCGCCCGAGCCTGCGAGGCCAGCTTCAGCGCCAGGGTGCCGCGCGTGGAGATGCCGGCCTTGAACTCCGTTTCCGTGCGCGTGGCCGTGACGATCTGCAGGATAAACTCCAGCACGCTATCCTCGCAGAAGACCTGCGGCACGTAATGCTGAAACTCCAGAATCTCCTGCCGCGTGATCACAGGCGTGGGCTCGATGTTGTCGTAAGTCAGGTGGCTGACCGAATTTTTCAGGATTTCCAGCTCGTGCGCGGCGGGCGGGTAACCCATTTGTAAGCGCATTAAAAAGCGGTCCAT
This sequence comes from Opitutales bacterium, assembly GCA_050331815.1. Classification (GTDB taxonomy): domain Bacteria; phylum Verrucomicrobiota; class Verrucomicrobiia; order Opitutales; family JBHJGM01; genus JBHJGM01. The sequence goes on from JBHJGM010000025.1 coordinate 24,850, forward strand.
CTGGCTCTCCGGCAGCGGGAATGTGCCCTCGTAGTCGACCGGGTTTTGCGTCGCAAAGACCATCAGCGGCGCGCCCACGGGGTAGGTTTGCCCGTCGACGGTCACTTTGGCGCGGTCCATCACCTCTAGCAGGCTCGACTGCGTTTTGGGCGTGGTGCGGTTGATCTCGTCGGCCAGCACGATGTTGGCAAACAAAGGCCCTTTCTTAAATACGAACTCGCGCATCCGCTCGTCCCAGATCGACACCCCGATGATGTCGCTGGGCAGCAGATCACTCGTAAACTGGATGCGCGAAAAGGTGCAGTCGATTGAGCGCGCCAGACAGTAGGCGAGGGTGGTTTTGCCCAGCCCCGGCAAGTCCTCGATCAGCACATGCCCGCCGCCGATCAGGCAGGTGATGACCTGGTCGATAATGGCGTCCTTGCCCCGGATAATCTGGGCGACGTTCGCGCGCAGCCCGAGCAGGGATTCTTTGACCTTTGGGGCGGGGATGGGCCTTTCGGCTGGCGGTGACTTCATGATTCGAGATTGAGTAGGGTGAAGAAGGCCCGTGCTGAGGCCCGGATCGGGCGCAAGCGTGCCTGCAACGTTCTCTCGGACGTTCCCGCCCTGTGGTAAGAAAGTATCACTTGCAATCGATTCGCTCAACTGGCGAAGCCTCCTTAACCGATTGATTGAATTGACTCCTTTGTGCGCCGATAATCATTATATAAGCATAATGTTTCGGATAATTCTATCGGTACTGTTGGCAGTCGGGATTCTCTCGCTCGGCGCCTTGCAGCCGTGTATTTCCGGAGATTGCGCGTCGTCACACAAGGCCAAGACCTGCGCCGCTCACGAGACATTGGACGTGGACACGCCGGAAACGTCGCCGGCCGTCTCTTCGGCAGCGGAGCCCAGCTGTTGCTGCAGCCCGGCCATTGAAGCTTCCGAACCCGAAATTCCTGACGCAACAGACTCGCTCGCTGATTCCAGTGCGGACGTCTGCACCTGCGTAACGCCGGTCGAATGCCCGCCCGCGCTGCCCATGGTTTTCGCTCTCGGGGCCCAGGTATTTGTCACGGCTCCCGAAGCCACTTTTCTGCCGGAGGCGGCCCAGCCCGTCTACCGCGCAGTATCCGAACAACGTCGCACAGACGTGTCGCCTTTGTCGTCCGGTTCACTAAACGGCTTCGTGCGAACGGTGCGTTTGCTGTGTTGAGGACCTCTGCGCCTGGCGATCGTCGCCAGGCCGATTCGGTTGGGACGCCCTCGGTTAGTGGCGTCCGCCTTCAGTGGTTCAAATGTTATCAACACAACACACAAACGTTTTAGGATATGAAAATTGTACTTGGCTTAATTGCCTTCGCGGCCCTCGGCTTTGGCCTTTTCGCCGGCCCGGAGTATGGAAATTCCAGCGCGGCACCCAAACTGACTCCGTGCGAATGCTGCGGGGCTGACTGCGACTGCGAAACCTGCACCTGCACGGCGGGCGGCTGCGCTGCCTGCGTCGAGTGCGCCTCCTAGCCGCACGCTCAACCAGAGAGTTTCTTCTCTTTTCAGCGGGCCTCCTCAACCAGGGGGCCTGCTTTTTTTAGCCCGACAAGCGGTGCCCTTCGGCGGTGGAGCGCTAGCGCGAGTAAACCCGTTGGGCCACCGCCTGCAGGATCGAGTGGATCGGTGCCAGCGAAATCGGCTTGGGCAGGTAGCAGTCCGCGCCGAGGCTGCGCGAGGGGTGACGTGCTTCCAGCCAGAGGTTGCCGGTCATCGCGACGATGAAGGTGTCGCGCCGGTCTTTCCAGTCCTCGTCGTTGCGCAGGGTGTCGATGACCTCGTAGCCGGACATTCCCGGCAGCGCCAGATCGACCATCAAGGCGTCGATGTGCCGCACACCCACCAGGTCCAGCGCGGTTTCGCCGTCCTCGGTGGTGAAGAGTGTGACCGGCACGTCTTGAAAAATTTCGTGAAAATAACTGAGGATACCGGGCTCGTCGTCGGCCACGCAGATCGTGAGCGGGCCGGGGAGGTTGAACGGCGAGAGCGGTGCGTTGGCGGATTCGATGGCGGCTGGGGAGATCATTGGGGAGGCGTCTTACCTCCTAGGTCGACGCGCCTGGCGGCAGCTTTTGCCTCCCGACTGTTGCGCCGCTGCAATAGGAGTCTTTTCCGCAAAAATGCCGCATCGCTCTGATGCACCGGGCTCCGGGCTTTTCCCGATATGGAACCTTCGCCGGGCACCGGGCGTCTAGGAGGGTTTCTGATATTCAGTGCGCAATTGCCAAGCGGCGCCTTTTGGCCTTGGGTGATGCTTCTGCCCGGTCGATGAAGCACCCAACGGGTCCATATCCCCTCATGTCACAGACATCTTCCGAACGTACCTTTTTCACGCCCGTGGATGCGGGCGAACCGCCCAAGCCCGAGAGTATCGAAGCCGTCACGGCGGAGGTGCGCCACTCCGCCCAGTTCGTCGAGCCGCTCTACAAAGAGCTGGAGAAACGGATCGTCGGCCAGCACAACCTCGTCGAGCGACTTTTGATCGGGCTTTTGTCCAACGGCCACGTGCTCCTGGAGGGCCTGCCCGGCCTGGCCAAGACCTCCACCGTCAACGCCCTGGCCGACGCCATCGACGGCACCTTTCAGCGCATCCAGTTCACGCCCGACCTGCTGCCGGCCGACTTGATCGGCACGCTCGTCTTCAACCCCACGACCGCGCAGTACACCACCCACAAGGGGCCGCTTTTTGCCAACATTATCCTGGCCGACGAGATCAACCGCGCCCCGGCTAAGGTGCAGAGCGCCTTGCTCGAGGCGATGCAGGAGCACCAGGTAACCATCGGTGACGCGGTTTACCCGCTGCCCGAGCCTTTCCTGGTACTGGCCACTCAAAATCCGATCGAGCAGGAGGGCACCTACCCGCTGCCCGAAGCCCAGATGGACCGCTTCATGATGAAGGTGGTGGTCGGTTATCCTTCCGAGGCCGAGGAGATGGCTATTCTCGAGCGCATGTCCCGCACCCGGCCCAACATCAACGTAGACCCGGTCATCTCGCCGCAGCGCATTTTGGAGTTGCAGGGGCTTGTCGACCGCATCTACTGCGACGAGCAGATCAAAAAATACGTCATCCGCCTGGTGCTGGCTACGCGGGATCCAGCCAGCGTTTCGCCCGATCTCGGCCACTACGTGCGCTACGGCGCTTCGCCCCGCGCGACCATCAACCTGCCCCTCGCCGCCCGCGCTCACGCCTTTCTGCAGGGCCGCGGCTACGTCATCCCCGACGATGTGAAAGCCATCGCCGTGGATGTGCTGCGCCACCGTATTCTCGTTACCTACGAAGCCGCCGCCGACGAGGTCTCCCGCGAAGACATCGTCAGCTCCGTCCTGAAGGGCGTCGAGGTGCCCTGACCGGCGGCTGGTTTCGAGCCCGAAAACATCCACGACCAGTCCTATGCTCCCGCGCGATTGGCTCAAACGCATCCGGCAGGTGGAAATCCGCACCCGACGGCTTTCCAGCCAGCTGCTGCACGGCAATTATGGCTCCATCTTTCAGGGCCGGGGCATGGACTTCGAAGACGTGCGCCCCTACGCCCCCGGCGACGATGTCCGCCGCATCGACTGGAACGTCACCGCCCGTATGCAGACGCCCTACGTCAAGCGCTTCGTCGAGGAGCGCGAATTGACCTTCATGATCCTGGTTGATCTGAGCGCCTCAGGGGTCTTTTCCACCACGCGCGAAACCAAGCTGGAGCGGGCCGCTGAACTGGCCGGGGTCCTCGCCTTCAGTGCGATCCGTTCCAACGACCGTGTGGGCATGCTTCTGTTTACCGACATCATCGAGCGCGTGCTGCCACCAGCCAAGGGCGAGTACCACGTGATGAACATGCTCAAGGAGACCCTCTTCATGGAGCCCAAATCGCGCGGCACCTCCATCCGCGGCGCGCTGAACTACCTGAACCGCATGCAGCGCAAGCCCGCCGTGGTCTTCATCATTTCGGACTTTCTGGACGTGGGCTTTGAGAACGCGCTGCGCCAGACTCGTCTGCGCCACGATCTGCGGGCCCTCCAAACCATCGACCCCCGCGACCAGCGCCTGCCCAACGTCGGCTGGATCACCCTGCGCGACGCCGAGACCGGCGAAGCCTTCGACGTGAACACGGGCCGCCGCTCGGTCCGCCGCCAATACGCCGCCGAGGCTGCCAAGCGACAGGAAGCCCTGCGCCAGCTCTTCCGCCGTTCAGGCATCGATGTGCTCGAGCTCCCCATGGACGCACCCTACATCAGCCGGCTTCACCATTTTCTGGTTAACCCGATTCATCGACAGGTCGCATGAGCTTCCTTGCCCAAGGCCTGCCCGCCGAACCTCTCGAACTGCTCGAGGACACCACCTTCCTCGTGCCAACCGACATGGGCTGGCCCTGGTGGGGCTGGCTGCTGGCGGTTCTGGTCTGCTTGGGAGTGGGGTTTTTGGGCTACCTGATCGGTCGGCACGGTCCCCGCTGGCTGGGGCAGCGCCGTAACCGGATGCAGGGACCGCGCCCGGGCGTTTCGCCCGAGGACTGGGCGCTGCAGCAACTGCGCTCGTTGCGCGGCGACCTGCACGAGGACCGCGACTACGACTTCACCATCGAGGTCTCGCGCATTTTGCGTCACTATATCGAGCAGCGTCACGGCATCTTCGCCCCGCGCATGACCACCCGCGAGTTCCTTCGCTCGGCCACCCAGTGGAAGCCCTTTCCGGAGTTCGCCATGCGCTCGCTCGAACAGTTCCTGAGTATCTGCGACGGCTCGAAGTTTGCCCGCAAGCGCGTGCAGGAGGAGCAGATGCGGGTGCTCCTCGACCAGGCCGAGCGTTTTGTGCGCCAGAGCACCCCGGAAGCCGCGCCGACTGCGGACGGCAACGGCAACGCCGCCGCCGGTGGCCAACCCGCTCCGCGTCCGCTGGCCTCGCGTACGCCCCATGGTTGAGTCGCTGCAAATCCGCTGGGATACGTTGACGGCCTGGCTGGAACGCATCGACTGGGCGCAGCTCTCCTGGCTGTACCCGGCGTGGTTTCTGGCCCTGCTCATCCCGGTGTTGGCCCTTTTGATCAAAGGGCGCACGGGACCGCACCTGGCCTTAACCTTCTCAAGCTCGCACCTGCTTTCGGGCATCGCCCAGCGTTCGCGCCAATCCTTGGGCGGGCTCTGGCCGTACCTGCGCATCATCGGCTTCATCCTGCTGGTGGCGGCTCTGGCGCGCCCGGTCGTGCCGCGCGGCCAACTCCCCGAGGAGTACGAAGGCATCGATATCATGCTGGTGCTCGATTACTCGGGCTCGATGGAGGAGCGCGACTTTTATTGGCAGGGCGAAGCGGTGTCGCGCAAGGAGGCCCTGGCCAAGGTCGTCAGCCAGTTTCTGGAAGACCGCGTCAGCGATCGCTTCGGCATCGTTAGCTTCAGCACCGTGCCCAACCTGGTCAGCCCGCTGACCACCGACTACGACTGGATCCGCGCCTGCATGATAAACCTCGAGGCCGAGGGCGGGACCGCCGTGGGCGAGGGCATCGTTATGGCCGTCAAATACCTGAAGGAACAGGCGGATCGCCAAAAGGTCATGATCCTGGTCTCCGACGGGCTCAACAACCGCGGCTATCCGCCCGTTGAGGCGGCCCGGCTCGCCCGTCAGGACAATATCCGCATCCACACCATTCGCATCTTTCCCGACCCGCTCGACCCGGACGAAGTCCGCGACGACCTCATGCAGCAGATCAGCGAAAATTCACTGGGTCAGTTTTATCAGGCCAATGACACCGCCATGCTTCAGAGCATCTACGAGCAGATCGACACCTTGGAAAAATCCCGTCTCGAACAGAAGCGCTACCAGGACAACGAGGAGCTGTACGCCGTGGTGCTCTGGCCGGGCCTGTTGCTGATTTTGCTGGAAGGGTTGCTGCGGCCCGTCGTCCGCCGCCGCCTGCCCTGATTTGTTTTTCGTTATGTCCCTTCCCCTGGCTAGCCTCGCCGACTCCATGCGCGCCGTCTCGTTTCAAAACGAGTGGCTGCTCTGGCTGATTCCACTGGCCATCGTGGGGGTGGCGGCGGTCAATCTGTTTGCCTGGTGGCGCACGCGTTTGCGGCTGCGGCGGTTTTTGGGCCAGGGCGTGCGCCGGCTCAACGGCCTGGAACGCCTCTCACGCTTTCGCTTTTTGCGGGCGGCCATGCTGGCGCTGGGCTTGAGTCTGCTCATTTTCGCCGCGGCGCGCCCGGTGACCCCCCGCTACGCCCCCAACGACGAAGCCGACCGCTACGGCCTGGATTTCTTCGTGGCGATCGATGCCTCCAAGTCGATGCTCGCCGTGGATGTGCCGGGGGCGGAAATCGCGGTCAACCGCCCGAGCGTGCCCACCCCGCGTGGCTTTGCGCCGCCGCCGCGTCCCCGCCTGACGCGACAGGCCAACCGCCTGGATCTCGCCCGGGCCGGGGTACGCCGGGTCTTCGAGTCCAGCCAGGGGGACCGCATCGGCCTGATCGCTTTCTCGCAAAACGGCTACCTGCGCGCGCCCTTTACCTACGACTTCACCGCGCTCGACCTCGTGCTGCGCTCGATCACGCCGGGCAACACGCTGCCAGGGGGCAGTTCGATGGTGGCCGGAATGGAGCGCGCACAGAAGGTCTTTGAAAAGCTCGAAACCCCGCGCAAGGTGCTCGTCATCATCTCCGACGGCGAGGAACTGGCCGGCGACGCGGTGGCCACCGCGCGCCGCTTGCGAGAGAACGGCATCCGCGTGTTCACGATCGGCGTGGGCAGTATCGCCGGTGGCCAGATCCCCGCCTACGACCCCCAGGGCAACCCGGTGGGCTACCTCACCGACGCCGCAGGCAACACCGTTGTCACACGACTGGACGAGTTGACCTTGCGCCAGGTCGCCGAAGCCGGTGGCGGCGTCTACCAGCCCATGGGCGCGGATGCCGAGGGTTTCTTCGCCCTGTACGAGCAACACCTGCGTCCGCTGGGCGAGCGCGTCCGCGACACCCTTCCGCGCAACTTCAACGAGCATTTCCAGTGGCCCCTGGCCTTCGGCTTTTTTATGCTGTTGCTCGAATTTTTGCTGCGCGAACGCCGCCTCCCGCTCGAAGGCGGGGCGGTTCTCGCCAATACTTAGCCAAACGGATCATGCGCCTTCACCGACAACTGCTGACTGCCTGCTTCTGCGGGCTGCTCCTTGTGTTCGCGACCGGGGCCAAATACGAGGCCCCCGGCTACGTGCTGAAGCGTGCCGACCAGCTGTATCAGCAAAAAGACTACAATGCCGCGCGCGAGCTCCTGAAAAAGGCCCGCGAAAAGTATCCGCGTGACGCCCGCGTCTTTTACAACGAGGGAACGCTGGAGTTTTCGCTGGGCAATTATTCCCGGGCCATCGAGCTCTTTGGCCAGGCCCGCGCTAAGACCGGCGATGACCGCCTCTTTGTGCAGGCGGCGGCCCAGATGGCCAATGCCTACGTGCGCCGGGGCGAGTCGCACCTGCTCGCCGGCGACACCGACGCCGCCGAGGCGGACTGGTGGAAGGCACACCAGCATTACCACTATGCCCTCAACGACGACCCGCAGAGCCTTCTCGCCTCGACCAACGCCCCTGTGACCGAGCAGGCGTTTTTCGATCTGTACCTGTACCTGGCCGACCGTTCCATCGAGTCCTCAGGCATCCTGGACGGCCCCATCCGCTATTTTGACCCCGACGCCGTTCAGGCTCTCAAGTCTGCCCTACTCAAGCTGGACCAGGCCGAGGTGCTGCGACCCGCGCATCCCGAAGTGATCGAGCGCCGCGAGTTGATCGAAGCCGCCCTGGCTGCTTTGCTGGCCGATCTCGGCAAGGACAACTTTCAGAAGGCCGAAAATTACGTGACCCAACAGAAATGGGCCGCCGCTGAATCACCGGCCCAAAAAGCCGTCGACGCCTACAAGGACGCCCTCGCCTTTAAGCCGGAGGATCGCGACCTCAGGGCGCGCCTGGCCGAAGCGCAGGACCTGCTGGCCGAGGTCAAAAATCGACTCGGCGAACTCAAGCGCGCCAGTGCCGACAACACCGCCCAGCAGCCGAACGTGCATCCGATGGCGGAGCCGCACTTGCTCAATCAGGCCATGCAGCAATTTGAGGGCGCCCTCGACAACAAGCCGGACTTCCCGAGGGCGCAGCAAAACCTGGATTCGGCCCGGCAGCGCATGGCCGATCTGCTGGAAGCGCGCGGTGACCAGGCCCAGGACCGTGCCGAAAATCGCGAGTCCCAGGGCCAGGGCCCCCAGCCCAACAACTGGAACGAGGCGCTGCGCAACTTCACCCAGGCCCAGCATTTCAATCCCGACGATGCTGGTCTCCAGCAAAAAGCCGCCAACGCGGAGAAGAACCTCTTCGATGCGCTCAAACAAGCCGGCCAGCAGGAGTTTGATAAGTCTCAGCAGGAGCTCGACCCCGAAAAAGCCATGGCCCAGATGGACCAGGCCGTGCAGAATCTCTCCCAGGCCAGCAACATGCAGCCCGGCGATCAGGAGGTGCAGGAGATGCTCGCCGAAGCCCAACAGCAATGGCAGCAGATGCGGCGAAAGATGGAGGCGTTTCGCCAGATGCAACTCGCGCGCGGCGAGAACATGCCACAACCCGGCCAGTTGCAGCCCGGCGGGTTTCGCGAGAGCGTTGCCTTTGCCGAAGGCCAGCAGGAGGACAAGGCCGTTTCCGAGCGCTGGGCTAAGTTCAACACCGAAGCCATGCGTGCGCCCGTGCGCGACTGGTGATCGCCGCTTTGCCGTTGATCGGCCGCCGTTTCTGCCTCATGTTTTATCAAAATTAGCCAGGGGTGTCCCGCGCGCGGGGCTGAGATTCGGGAGCGCCACGTTCCGTCAACCCTCTTGACCTGACCCGGATCATGCCGGCGGAGGGAGCGCGGCGCGGAGCAACAGCTTCGCGGCCTGTCTGTCGACGTCGGCTTCACGCCAAAGCCCTTTCCTATGTCACAGACCAACGGCCAAACCGCCGCCCAGCGGCACACACGCTTCCCCAATTCTACCCGCGTCTACGTGACCGGCAGCCGCGAGGATCTGCGCGTGCCCTTTCGCGAGATTGCGCTCTCGCCCACGCGCCACGCTGACGGCACCGAGACGCCCAACGCACCCTTGCGCGTCTACGACACCTCCGGTCCCTGGGGTGACCCGGATTTCCATGGCGCTGTCGAAACGGGCCTGCCGCCCTTGCGCGCTCAATGGATTCGCGAGCGCAGCGACGTCGAGGTGATCGCCGGGCGCGAAGCCCAGCCGCTCGACGACGGTTATCTTTCCGAATCCCACCGTCAAAAAGCCGAAGCCGAGGGCCGGCGCAATCGCCTCATCGCCTTCGATCGCGGGCAGCGGGAAATCTTGCGCGCTAAACCCGGTCAGCGGCCTACGCAGCTCGCCTACGCTCGCCAGGGCATCATCACTCCAGAGATGGAGTTCATTGCCATCCGCGAGAACACCCGGCTCCAGCAGGCCCGGGAAGCCATCCCTGCGGCCAATGGCACCAACGGCAACGGCCACCACCCGCGCAACACCTTGAGCCACCAGCATCCCGGCCAAAGCTGGGGGGCCGCCATCCCCGCCGAAATCACCCCGGAATTTGTCCGCGACGAAGTCGCCCGCGGTCGGGCCATCATCCCGGCCAACATCAACCACCCGGAGGCCGAGCCCATGATCATCGGACGCAACTTCCTGGTGAAGATCAACACCAACATCGGCAACTCCGCCGTCGCTTCTTCCATCGAGGAGGAAGTCGAAAAGATGCGTTGGTCGGTCAAGTGGGGTGGCGACACGTTGATGGACCTCTCCACCGGCAAGAACATCCATCAGACCCGCGAGTGGATTCTGCGCAACTGCCCCGTGCCGGTCGGCACCGTTCCGATTTACCAGGCGCTGGAAAAGGTCAATGGCCGCGCCGAAGATCTCACCTGGGAGATCTTCCGCGACACCCTCATCGAGCAGGCCGAACAGGGCGTGGACTACTTCACCATCCACGCCGGCGTGCTCCTGCGCTACGTGCCGCTCACCGCCCGCCGCATGACCGGCATTGTCAGCCGGGGCGGTTCCATCCTGGCCAAGTGGTGCCTCGCCCATCACCAGGAAAACTTTCTCTACACGCATTGGGACGACATTTGCGACATCATGGCCGCGTATGATGTCTCGTTCTCCATCGGTGACGGTTTGCGCCCCGGTTCCATTGCCGACGCCAACGATGAAGCCCAGTTCGCCGAGCTCAAGACGCAGGGCGAACTCACCCAGCGCGCCTGGGAGCGCGGCGTTCAGGTCATGAACGAGGGTCCCGGTCATGTGCCGATGCACATGATTCAGGAGAACATGCAGAAGCAGCTCGAGTGGTGTCACGAAGCGCCCTTTTACACGCTCGGGCCACTCACCACCGACGTTGCGCCCGGCTACGATCACATCACCAGCGCCATCGGTGCGGCCATGATCGGCTGGTACGGCACCTCCATGCTTTGCTACGTCACGCCCAAGGAGCACCTCGGTCTGCCCGACCGCGACGACGTTCGCGACGGCGTCATCGCCTACAAGATCGCCGCCCACGCCGCCGACCTCGCCAAGGGCCACCCCGCCGCCCAACTGCGCGATAACGCCCTTTCCAAGGCGCGCTTCGAGTTTCGCTGGGAGGACCAGTTCAACCTCGCGCTCGACCCGGAAAAGGCCCGCGAGTTTCACGATCAGACCCTCCCGCAGGACAGCGCCAAGACGGCCCACTTTTGCTCGATGTGCGGACCGAATTTTTGCTCGATGAAAATCACTGAGGACGTCCGCCGCTACGCCGAGGAAAAAGGCATCACCGACGACGCCGCCCTCACCGAAGGCCTCCAGCAAAAAGCCGACGAATTCCGCCAAAAAGGCGGCGAAGTCTACGTAGGGTAGGGATGCCCCCAAACCAATAAACGCCTACTTTTTCGGCTCGCTACGGTTCGCCCGAATAGGCACTGCGCTTGCACGTTGAAGACGGGCGTCAGCAAGCTATCCGGCCAGCTGGCCGCCGGCGAAGTATTCACCATCACCGGTCGCGCGCACCTCTGACTTGCCAGCTGCTGCTCCTGCCGCCTTGCTGGGTGCATGTCTGCTGACTCCTCGCGCCCTAACATCCTGTTTCTGCTTTCGGACGACCACGCGGTCCAGGCCATCTCGGCCCTGGGCTCGCGTCTGAACCACACCCCGCACATCGATCGCATCGCGGCGGCCGGGGGCGTCTTCGACCAGAGCTTTTGTTGCAACTCCATTTGCACGCCCAGCCGTGCCTCCATCCTCACCGGCAAGCATTCTTTCCAAAACGGCGTCCTCACCCTACGCGACGCCATCGACCCGGCGCAAAACACCTTCGCCCGCCAGATGCGCGCCGCCGGCTATCAGACCGCCCTTGCCGGTAAGTGGCACCTGCACTCCGAGCCGCAGGACTTCGACATGTGGAAGGTTCTGCCCGGCCAGGGCAAATACTACAACCCCAACTACCTGGTGCCCGGGGGCACCGTCCGCGAGGAGGGCTACTCCGAGGACATTACCACCGACACCATCCTCAACTGGCTGGACCATCGCGACCGCCAGCGCCCGTGGCTGGCCTGCTGCCAGTTCAAGGCGCCGCACCGCCCCTGGATGCCGCCGCCACGCCACTACAACAAGTTCGACGATGTCGAGTTTCCGATGCCCGACAACATCCGCGACGACTACGCCAACCGCGCCTCCCAACTCAAGGAGAACAAGATGGAGATCGCGCGGCATATGAACTGGAACACCGACCTCAAGGTGATCGACCCGGGGCCCAATCGTCATCGTCTCAACATTGTGAATACGGACGGGCAACATGGCGAATGGGAGCTCGACCGCATGAGCGACACCCAGCGCGCCGCCTGGGAAAAAGCCTACGCCGCGCGCAACGAGTATGTGCGCACCACCGAGCTCGACGACGACGCGTTCCTGCGCTTTGCCTACCACGCCTACTTGAGCGATTACCTGGGCTGCATCCAGGCCATTGATGACAACGTGGGGCGCCTGCTGGATTGGCTAGAGGCCAGCGGCGAGGCCGACAACACCATCGTGGTGTACTGCTCCGATCAGGGCTTTTACCTGGGCGAGCATGGCTGGTACGACAAGCGCTGGATGTTCGAGGAGTCCATGCGCATGCCGCTCATCGTGCAGTGGCCGGGCAAGATTGCGCCTGGTACGCGTTACGACCAGCTCGTACAAAATATCGACTACGCGCCCACTTTTCTGGAAGCCTGCGGCCTCGACGTTCCCGAGGAGATTCACGGCACTTCCCTGCTGCGCGTTATCGAAGATGGCACGCACATACACGACGACCTGTACTACCACTATTACATGAGCGGTGACCATGGTGTTCCCGCACATGACGGCGTCCGCACCCTTGAGCATAAGCTCATACACTTTTACGAGCGCGGTGAGTACAACCTCTTCGACCTGGCGAAGGACCCGGCCGAGATGGCCAGCGTTCACGACGACCCGTCCTATGCGGACATTTTCGCCGAGATGAAGCGGCGCTACTTCGCTGCCCGCGAGCGATGGGAAGTCCCCGCCAAACACGGCGTGGTGTGATCGCTACGTGACTTGGGGCTCCGGCACCGAAGCCTGGCGGCTTCGCAGGAGCAGTTTGCCCCGGCAGGATTTGCCTCAGATGGGCTCTACTGAGCGCTGAGGCAATGTAGACGTTCTCAGCCGATTGCTGCGTTTACGTTTATGGATGTGCGCGCACACCCCCGTCATTGCGAGGAGCGTAGCGACGTCGCAATCCAGATGCGGGCGCTTGGGTACGACAAAGCCCTAGCGCGGCAACCTTCGTCGCGCCGCGCTCAGACCACCTCGACGACTGCCTTTGAGGCCGCCAGAAAGCGCTCATTCACCGCCGGCCAGGAGACCACCTTCCAGAAGTTGTTTACGTAGTCGCCGCGACGATTCTGATAGCGCAGGTAATAGGCGTGCTCCCACACATCCAGACCCAGCAGTGGGATGTCACCCTTCATATAAGGCGAGTCCTGATTCGGCAGGTTGTAAACCGCCAACGTACCATCCGGTTTCATCGCCAGCCAGCTCCAGCCACTGCCGAAGCACGAGCTGGCCGCCTCGCTGAAGGCCTGCTTGAAGTTGTCGATGGAGCCAAATCGCGAATTCAGCCGCTGGGCCAGTCCACCCTCAGGTGCGCCGCCGCCGTCCGGGCTCATTGTCTCCCAAAAGATGGCGTGGTTGACCGCGCCGCCACCGTTGTTGCGTACCCCCGCGCGCGTGCCTTCCGGAAGTTGGTCCAGTTTCATCAGGATGGCCTCAGCGGACTCGCCCTCCACGCCAGAAACACCCTTCAGCGCTGCGTTGAGCTTGCGCACATAGCCGGCGTGATGCTTGCCGTGGTGAATCTCCATCGTCTGCTTGTCAATGGCCGCTTGCAACGCGTCCGGCGGGTAGGGCAAGTCAGGCAGCTCAAATCCGCGCGCGGTTGGCTCCAGCGGCAGGATGGGCTGGAGACCCTTTGCAGCGGCTGCCTTCTTGTGCGGGCTCGCGCTCAGGCAGCCGCCCGAGAACATCATGCCGCCCACGACTGGCAGACTGGCCAGGCCTTTCAAAAAACGGGCGCGGGACACGCGCGAAGTCGCAAAAGTGGACGAAGCACTGGGCGGTAGGCTTTGCATGGCAACGGTTGATTGGACGTTAAAATGTGCGTGTAAGAAAATCTGTCCGAGCCTGCGCTAAGGCGCAAACATGGATTGGAGCTTTCGCCGCAGATCGGTCTGGCGCTGGGCGGTTTCGCGGTTACGCACAGCCATCGCATAGGCGGACGGATCCCCCACCAGAAAAACCTTTCTTCGCGCGCGTGTAATACCCGTGTAGAGCAGATTGCGCTGCAGCATAATGTAGTGCTGGCGCACCAGCGGCATCACTACCACGGGAAATTCACTTCCCTGCGACTTGTGCACGCTTACCGCGTAGGCTGTGTTCAGGTCGTTCAACTCGCCCCGGTCGAAGTCGTGCACCACGTCGTCAAAACGCGCGGCCAGGGTGCCGGCTTCGGGGCTGACCGCCGTGACAATGCCCAGATCCCCATTAAAGATGTTCTTATCGTAGTTGTTGCGAAACTGCATCACCTTATCGCCAACCTGATAACTCGCCTGACCCACCCGGATGGAGCGCCCACTCGGATTGAGCCCCTCCTGCAGTGCCTGGTTCAAGTTGCCGATGCCGGCCTCGCCCCGGTGCATCGGCGCGAGCACTTGCACATCGCCAATCGGATCGAGGCGATACCAGCGCGGCAGCCAATCCCGGCAGAGCTCAATGGTGCGCTCCAGGCATTTCCCGGGCGACTCGGCTCGAATGAAGTGCAGGTCCGCACCGGTTTCCACCTCCTCGAAGTGATCGCAGATGGCGGCGGGGCTGACCTCCCCCTTCAGGATGGCGTGCGCGGTGCTCACGATCGCGCTGCGGCCTTTTTGCCGGAAAATGGTGTCCAGCCGCACGGTCGGGACCTGCTCGCTGCGTATCAGATCGGCCAATACATTACCGGAGCCCACGCTGGGCAGTTGGTCGGTGTCGCCTACCAACAGCACCGAACAGGGATTGGCCACCGCACGCAGGAGCCGGGCCGCCAGCCGCGTGTCCAGCATTGAGGCCTCGTCCACGATCAGAAAATCCGCCTGCAGGGGACGGTCGGCGTTGTGCTCGCGGCGGCCGTCGCCATCGGGGTTTTCGTAGCTGAGCAACCGATGAATCGTGCGCGCGGGGATGCCGGCGGACTCACTCAGGCGCTGCGCCGCGCGTCCGGTCGGGGCCGCCAGTACAACCCGCACACGCTTGGCCCGCAGAATCGCCACGAGTGCCTGCAAGATGGTCGTCTTGCCGGTGCCAGGCCCGCCCGTTAGTATCGAAAATTTGGATACCAGCGCGGTGCGAACCGCCTCCTTCTGCCCTTGCGCAAAGGCGAACCCCGCCTTGTCCTGCGCCCACTCGACCGCTTTGTCGACCAGGATGGAGGGCAGTCCGCTGGGCGTCTTCAACAATCGGTAGACGCTCTCGGCCACCGAGTTTTCGGCGCGGTGGCAGGCGGGTGCCTGCACCAGAGGCCCTTCGCCAGGCTGGCCCAATTGCCCGTCCGCGAGCAGGGCCTCGAGGCGTTGGTCCACCTTGCTGGCGGTCACGTTGAGCAGTCGCGCGGCTTCATCCACGAGGTCGGCGTTTGGGTAGGCGGTGTGGCCTTCGCCTTCCAGTTTTTCCAGTGCGTGCAAAATCCCCGCGTCAATCCGGGCGGCTCCCTCGCTGGAAAGACCCAGATTCAACGCGATGGCGTCCGCAGTTTTGAAGCCGATCCCATCGATGTCGCTGGCCACGCGATAAGGTTCGGTCTCCAGAATCCGCCGTGCCCCGGCTCCGTATTGCTGGACAAGTTTCACGCAACGCGCGGGTGACACCCCGTAAGTCTGCAAAAAAAGCATCACCTCGCGCACGGCGCGCTGGGCGTCCCAGGCGGCCTTGATCTGCTTGGCTCGCGTGGGGCCGATGCCCTCTACCTCGCGCAGCCGCCCCGACTGATGCGTAATGACCTCCAGGGTCTGGTCGCCGAAGTGGTCCACGATTTTGTCCGCGTAGGCCTTGCCGATGCCCTTGACCAGGCCGCTACCCAGATACTTGCGAATCCCGTAAACCGACGCCGGCAACGCTGAAGAGAACGCTTTTACCTGAAAGCGATCGCCGTACTGCGCATGCGTGGTCCACTCGCCGTCGAGGTCCAGCGTTTCGCCGCACTGGACACTCGGCATGCGCCCGGACACGGTGACGGTCTGGCCGCCTTGTTCCGGGCGTAACTCGCCGATGCAAAACTGATTTTCCTCGTTAAAGAAGCGGATTCGCTCGAGTACGCCACGCAACCGTGTCTGCGCACCCTGCGCCGCCTGCGTCGTTCCCGCTGTGCCCATGCAATTACGATGCGTGCTTTGCCGGCTTTTTCGAGCGGATTCCCGCGACTCGGCTTGAGCACGTCATCACTGGTTTCCATCGGCACCAGATTCACACGCGCGTTCTGTAATCGTAGCCCCTTACCCTCAAGACGCCGGCATGGGGATATCTTCCAGTCGTTCGCGCTGTTCCTCTGGGGGCGGGGTCAGCTTGAAATACTGCGCTCCCAATTCGTAAAAGGTCGGGTACACGGCGCTGGGAGAGGGCTCCGCCACCGAAAGCTCCGCTGCCGTGTGGCTGCCTGTGGCCACCACCAGCGACGCCACCGAGCCCACCGCGGCCGCTGCAATATCGAAGGGCGAATCCCCGATCAGCACGGTCGTTTCCGGTCGAGCCTCCAGCGCTGTAAGCACGTGCGCGGTGGCCTCAGGCTGCGGTTTGCGCCAAGGCGTATCCCGCGTGCCGAACACCGCCCCAAAGTGCGTGTCCAGACCCAGGTGCGCGATGATGCGTCGGCTTGGCGCGCCCTCTTTGTTGGTGAACACGGCCAGCGTCTTCCCCAACGCATGCAGCCCGTCGACCAGCCAGCGCATGCCCGGCATCGGGTGCACGCCTTCCAACTCAATTTTTGCAAAGTACTCGTGGTAATACGTCACCGCTTCCGCCGCCTTCGTTTCGCCGATCAACCGGGCCATCGTCACCGGTACCGAGCCACCCACGGTGGCCCGCACTGTTTCGTAGCTGGCCACGGGCAGGCCCATCTTTTCGATGGCATGGCAGTAGCAGCGGTAAATCGTGGTGAAGTGGTCAATCAGGGTACCATCCAGATCGAAAATCACGTGCCGCACGCGGTCGGCATCGGGCAGGGCGATGGGTTGGGTTTGCATGGCGCGGTTGCAGTCTCTGGCAGCAGGTGCCGCGCCGGGCAAACGGATTTCACCTTTGGCCGTTGCAAAGCGCTGAGGCTCAAGGCAAACCAGCAGACAGTATGAAGTCCAACGGCAAGGGCGCGCATGTGCGTATCGAAGGGGGAGACAACGGGCCCCTCTCGATCGTTTTTTCGGGCCAATGGGCCCTGCGCGAGGGCACGCCAGACTTCGATTCCTTTTCCCGCGAGCTTGAGCCCATGCTTGAAACGCGCGCCCGCAGCGTCCCCCTCAAGCTGGAGGACGGCGGCATTGATGCCTGGGACACCGGCCTGCTCAATTTCGCCATGCAAGTGGAGCGCTTGGCTCAGGGGATGGATTTCAAGGTCGACTCCTCCCGGCTGCCCGACGGCGCGGCCAAGCTTCTGGCCATGTCCCGGGCCGTCCCCGAGAAGGATACCGGCCACTCCGACCGCCACCACGCCACCATGCTGGAGGCTATCGGCCAGCGCGGCCAGCGCATCGCCGGCGAGTTTGCCCAGGCCAACACCTTTTTGGGCGAGTGCATGCTCAACTTTTTGAATTTCCTGCGCGGGCGCGCCGCCACCCGCTGGCAAGATGTCTGGCAGGCCATCCAAAAGGCGGGCGCGGAGGCCCTCGGGATCACCACGCTCATCAGCCTGCTCGTCGGGCTCATCCTCGCCTTTGTCGCCGCGCAGATCCTCAAGGCTTACGGTGGTGAGATCTTTACCGCTGACCTCGTGGGCCTGACCATGACGCGCGAGATGGGCGCGATGATGACGGCCATCATCATGTGCGGGCGCACCGGGGCTGCCTACGCCGCCGAGATCGGTTCCATGAAAACCAATGAGGAGATCGATGCACTCAATACTCTCGGGCTCTCCCCCGGAGAATTTCTCGTCCTGCCCCGGCTCATCGCGCTGGTCTTGATGATGCCGCTGCTGACTATTTACGCTGACTTTGTTGGCATTCTCGGCGGCCTGCTCGTCTCCGCCGGGCTGTTCGACATCGGCTTTGAGACCTATCTCATCCAGACCAAGTCCGCGGTTGGCTTCACCGACTTCATGGTCGGCGTTGTCAAGGGCGTGGTCTTTGGCTTCATCGTGGCCTTCACCGGCTGTTTGCGCGGCATGCAGTGCGCCGGCAGCTCCGCCGCCGTGGGCGATGCCGCCACCAGCGCGGTCGTTACCGGCATCACCCTCGTCATCGCCGCCGACGCTCTTTTCGCCGTGCTCCTGAGCGCCCTGAACCTATGACCGCCGAGCCCGTTTCCAGCCAGGCGGCCAAACCGCACATCGAGATCCGTAACCTCACCATGGCCTACGGAAATTTCGTGGTGCAGCGGGGCATCAGCACGACCATCCGCGAGGGCGAGGTTTTCATCATCATGGGCGGCAGCGGTTGCGGCAAAAGCACCCTCATGAAGCACATGATCGGCCTCAAGGAACCTGCCGAGGGACAGGTCCTCTACCGCGGTACCGACTTCACCGCCGCCACCCCCGCCGAGCGTACCTCCATGCTCCAGCGCGTGGGCGTGCTTTATCAGCAGGGAGCCCTCTGGAGCTCCATGACCCTCGCCGAAAACATCGGCTTGCCCCTGGAGCAGTTCACCTCGCTGAGCCATGACGAGATTCGCGAGGTCGCCTCCCTGAAGCTCTCGCTGGTCGGCCTGCGTGGTTTTGAGGATTTTTATCCCAGCGAGATCAGCGGTGGTATGCGCAAGCGCGCGGCCCTGGCCCGCGCCATCGCCCTCGACCCCGAAATCCTCTTCTTTGACGAGCCCTCCGCCGGCCTGGACCCGATCTCCTCCCGTCGCCTCGACGATCTCATCCTCCAATTGCGCGACAGCCTGGGCACCACCATCGTGGTCGTCACCCACGAGTTGCAGTCCATCTTCACCATCGCCGACAACTCCATCTTTCTCGACGCCGAAACGCGTCGGCCCATCGCCACCGGCAACCCCCGCGAACTGCTCGAAAACAGCGATGATCCCCGCGTCCAGCAGTTCTTCAACCGCCTCTCCGAGCCGCCCCCCGACGCCGACGAAGATCCCGGGGAGCTTTCTCCCGATTCGCAGGTCCACGACAGAAGGCGCGATCTTCAATGATCCCGATCGTTTCTTGCCACCGGCTTCGAACTCCCCCTCAATCCGCGTGACGGCGAAGCGTTTCCCGCAGTATGAGTAAAAAGACCAATCCGGCCGCCATCGGCATCTTTATCGTGGGTGCCCTTGTCCTGATCGTCGCGGCGGTTCTGCTTTTTGGCACCGCTGACCACTTCGACAGCAAGGAGAAGTTCATCGCCTACTTCGAGGATTCGGTCACCGGTCTGGAGATCGGCTCCCCGGTGCGCTTCAAGGGCGTGAAGATCGGCGAGGTTACCGACATCCTCATCCGCACCCCCAATCAGGACCGCGCTTCCGACGCCATCCCCGTCATCCTTGAGATCAATCTCAGCCAGCTCGACACCCTGGGTGTCAGCGAGGTCGATCTGGGCGACGACGAGGGCTACCGCGCGCAGATCGAGCAGGGCCTCGTTGCCATGCTCGAGCAGGAGAGCTTTTTGACCGGGCGCCTCTTCATCGAGCTGGACTACGTGCCCAATCCGCCCGGCTTCGTCATCCCCGTGCAGGAGCGGCCCGCCCCCGGCATTCCCGAAAAGGAAATTCCCACCGTCAGCACCGGCATCGCCCAGCTTTTTGACAACCTCGACCTGATCTCTACCAAGCTGGCCGCCCTCGATTACGAAGGCATTTTCTTTCAGCTCAGCCAAGTCCTGGAGGCCGCCGACGAAAACCTCCGAATGATCGACACCAAAGCGATCAGCGACAACCTCGTCGCCGCCACCGGCTCCCTGCGCGAGATTCTCGGCGACCCCAACCTGAAGCAGGCCCTCGAGCGCCTGAACATCGCCCTCGGCGATCTCGACACCCTGCTTGTCAATCTCGAGTCACGCGTCGAACCGCTCACCCAGGAATTCATCCGCACCGCCCAGGTCATGCAACAGGCCCTCGCCCAGGCCGACAGCACCCTCGCCACGCTCGAACGCACCGTCGGCCCCGATTCTCCGACCCTCGGCCAGATCGAGTCCGCCCTCGCCGAGTTTGAAAACGCCGCCCGGGCCATTCGCGCCCTGGCCGACTTCCTCGAGCGCAACCCCAACGCCTTCCTCACCGGACGCGCCCTTCCGCAACAATGATGAAACACCCACTGGTCCTGGCGCTGGCCGCCGTCGCTCTTTTTCTGTTCTCGGGCTGCCTGGTGGACACTACGCCCACCGCTGACCCCACTCGCTACTTCGTCCTCGGCCTGGAGGAGACCGAGATCGCCCGCACCACCGGCGTGGCCAGCATGGACGCCCCCGAGACGCAGGTGGTGGGCATTCGCATGGCCCGCTTCCCCGCTTACCTCGACCAAAGCCGCATGGCCTACCGCGAGGGCCCCGGCGAGATCGTCTACCTGCCTTTTTTCCGCTGGGCGTACCCGCTCAAGCAGGGCTTCACCGCAGGACTGGTCGCCTCCCTGGAAAATAGCGACGCCCCCCTGCGTGCCTTTGCCTGGCCCTATCCTTCAGGCGTTGAGCCTGACCAGGAGGTGACGCTCTGGGTTTCCGCCTTCGAGCCGCGTGAGGACAAGGAACTGGCCATTCTCAACCTGCGCTACCGCGTCGGCGGCGTCATCGAGCCCTATTCGGCTCAGCAGCCTTTGCCGCAGGCCGATTCCGACGGGGCACGCATCGCCGCTGGCCAGGCCAGCGTGCTGAAGGCCTTCGCGGACCACCTGGCCATGGTTCTGTCCCAGCAGAACCCGTAAGCCGAAAAAAAATCGCATTTTTTTCGCGCTCGACGCCATCAGGGGTCCATACACCTGCCGCGCCCATCAATAAAGGGCTCAAAGCGTATCGCGAATCTGATTTCGCATGTTCGCGGCACGAAATTCCTAAAAAAAAGTAAAGAAAATCAGTTAAGTCAGTAAAATCCCCTATTTCGCGGACGAATTACACCTCAGCTACGCAACGTAAACCTGAGTTGTTCCGCGATATGAAGCAAAACTCCTCCACCACCACTGCGGTCAAGACCGCCCCTACCGCTTCCAAGAAGCGTTCCACCAAAGCCGCCACCCAGCCCTGCAACGCCACCCAGAAAAAGCTTCTGGAAAAGCACTTCCCCCTCGTCCAGACGGTCGTGCGCGGGATGATGAACTCCCTGCCGCCCTGCGCCGACTTTGAGGAGCTGCACAGCGTCGGCGTTATCGGCCTGGTCTCGGCCGTGCGCAACTTCCGCAAGGACCGCGCCGAAACTTTCGAAGCCTACGCCGCACTGCGCATCCGCGGAGCCATCTTGGACGAGCTGCGCCGCATCGACCGCCTCCCGCGGGCCTCGCGCCAGAAAAACCGCCTGCTCAACCAGACCGTCATCGACCTCGAGCAGGAGCTCGGTCGTGCACCCGACGACGACGAAATCGCCAACCGCCTCGGCCTCAACCAGAAGGACTACGACCGCTTCCGCCAGCGCGCCCGCCCGATCATTCACGTCTCACTGGACCATCGCCAGACCTCCGACGACGAGCCCGACAGCGGCCGCGCGCTCCACGACATCTTTTCCGACCAAAACGAGAAGCCCTCTTCCGAGAAGGTTGAGCGCGAGGAACTGGCCCGCCTGGTCGCCAGCGAAATTCGCAACCTTCCCGAACGCCAGCAAAAGGTCCTGGCCTTTTACTACTTCGAGGGCATGCGTCTGGCCGAAATCGCAGCTATCTTCGGCGTCACCGAAGCGCGCATCTGCCAGATTCACATCCAGGCATTGTCACGCATTCGCCGCGCACTGAAGAAGTACGATTGAGTGCGCCCTCGGCTCCGCCGGGCGCAATCAATCGAGCCCCGCCACCGCGAAAAAGGCACGCTGTCCTTCTGACTCCCGCCACGGCAGCTCTTCTGATTGAGTGCGCCCTCGGCTCCGCCGGGCGCAATCAATCGAGCC